>JAEUQK010000025.1 GCA_016789265.1 Blastocatellia bacterium | reverse complement strand
TCGGTGAATAGGAGTTCATGGTCTCCTTCAATGTGCAGGAAACGCTTGCCATATTCGGGACATTCGATCTCGACCGCACCCGTTTCGGCAGCTTTCAATTCACAGTTGGCCTCGTTTCCGTACCAGGCCCACCGGTTGCGGAACCAGACCGTCGGCAACACGTTTACGGACGCAGATTCAGGTCCGCGGTTTGCGACCGTTATTTTGATCAAAATGTCTTCAACGTCGGCTTTAGCGTATTCGACGAATACATCGAAATAGCGATCGTCATCAAAAATACCCGTATCTATAAGCTCAAATTCGCCTTCCGTCTTGCTGCGGTCCCTGTTTTGCTCGATCAGTCTTAAGTATGGAAATTCCGCCTGAGGATACTTGTACAGCATCTTCATGTAGGAGTGGGTCGGCGTTGAATCGAGATAGTAGTAGAGTTCTTTTACATCCTCTCCGTGGTTGCCTTCGCTTCCGGTCAACCCGAAAAGCCGCTCTTTGAGGATCGGATCTTTGCCGTTCCACAAGGCAACAGCAAAACAAATTCTCTGATGCCGGTCGCTTATACCGGCGAGGCCGTCCTCGTTCCAGCGGTAGGCCCGTGACCGAGCGTGATCGTGCGGAAAAAAATCCCATGCCGAACCGTCGGCGCTGTAGTCTTCACGCACCGTCCCCCAGGCACGTTCGCTCAAATACGGGCCCCATCGCTTCCAGTGCTTCGTTTTATCGTTTGCTTCTTGAAGGCGTAATTCTTCGGCGTTCATATTTCCTCTGTTGAGATCTTTCACGCTTACTTAAGTGTAGGACAGTCGGAAGATATTCCCGCAAAAAAAGAACGGGCAGCCCAAGGGGCAGCCCGCGATTCGAATTCTTGATCATCGTTTCACACGGTTACCACAACACGTCCGACCTGCTCGTTCGACTCAAGATATCGATGAGCTTCCGCATATTCAGATAGGGGGAACACCTTGTCGATTACAGGCCGCATTCCCTTCGTTCGCATCGTGTCGTAAATGTATCCGAACGCGCGCTTCAGTCGTTCCGGAGAATTGTGAACGCTGTAAACCATATATCCCCATATCCTTATCTCTTTTGTGATCGCCGGGATCATTGGAACGGGCGGAGAACCTAGATCGAACGCGCCATAAAGGAAAACTATCGAACGGTTACCGGCGATACCATCGAGAGCCTCGAGCGTCTTGCCGCCAACTGCGTCAAATACCAGTCTTGCTCCGTTTCCACCGGTGATCTCGCGAACACGTTCCCCCAAATCGACATTCTCGGTAACGACTACATGTGCAGCTCCTGCATCGAGCAGAGCATGTCGCTTCTTGCCGCTTCTCGTTACTGCGATCGGTATGGCGCCTACCGCTCTTGCAAGCTGTATAGCTGCGACTCCGACACTGCTGCTTGCGGCGGTGATGACAACGTGATCGCCTTCATTCATTTCACCTTGGTCGATCAACGCACCCCAAGCCGTTACAAATGGGTTGTTTATCGACGCTGCTTCGGCCGGCGTTAAAAAATCGGGATATCGATGCACAAATTCCGCAGGCAGGATCGCGGTCTCGCCATGGGTTCCGTATTTGCTCATATCAAACCCGAGGCCTGCGATCACTCGGTCGCCGACCTCGAGGACCTTTACGTCGTTACCGACCGCTACGATAACGCCAGCTGCATCGGTCCCTATTCGCGATCTAGGAAAGGTCGGTTGAATGACGTACTTGTTCGACCGAAATAGAGCATCTGCTCGGTTGAGGCTCATGGCCTCGATCCGTATCCTCACCTCATTTCCCGCCAGCTCTGAGATAGGCTCTTCTTCAAGCTTTAGGACGTCCGCATCACCAAATTCGTCGAAACGGACTATTTTTGTAGTACCTAAATTAGTCGTCATATTTCCCCCTTTTAGACGTATTTACCCTTTGTGGACCGGCTTCTTGGTCTTAAATCCATCCCAGTTCTGATCGCCCTTTTCGATGCGGCCTTTTTGTTCCTTTTCCCACATTTCCTTGACCTTTGGGCTGTAATTCAGATAGAGCTTACCGTCGACGACTTTCCATGCTTCCGGATCGCCATTTGCCGTGTAACCTTCTGACACGGCATATGAACAGTATCCGCCATACTGTGGGGCATAGGATTCCGGATCTGCCTGGAATTTCTTCATATTTTCTTCGCTTGAGAAATACCACTTAGCGCCTTTCCAGATGTATTCGAATTTTGGGTCGCCCTTTACGGCGTTGTTGACGGCAAAATAGGCGACGGCATCGTAACCGCTAAGTGCGTTTCCGTTTCCGTCCAGATTGAATCCGATCGTTTCGGGAGTTTTACTGCATGCACCAAGTGCGGCCGCAATGCCGATAGCTATAACAATGAAGACAGTTTTTCTTTTTATTGATCTCATAGGATTATTTTTCAACTAACCTGACAGCGTGCCCGTCCGGATCGCGAACCAAAGCCGCTTTTCTGTATCCGAGAACGTGCTCTTTAAACAATACCGACGCTGTCGAAATGTATTCCGGTTTATATGTACGAAATAGTCCGTCGATATTTCCTGTCGAAAAACTCGTCTGCCAGTGCCACAGGTCGTTGCTCCTCGTGTCGACGGGAAAGGGCCGGCCATTCGTGGGCGCAAGATACTCGAGAAACTCGACATTGATACCCGCATCTCTTGTTTTCGATCCAGATATATGCAGCTTGGCACCAAAGACGTTATTCAAGTGTTCCTGCTCGGGACCGTAGTTGATGCTTTCTCCCGCCACCGAGAGCCCGAGCGCGTCCCGATAGAATCTGAGGCTCGTCTCTGTATCGCCGACCACGATCGCCGTATGGTCGATCCCGAGAAAGAGTTTTCCGCTTTTCTCCAGGTCATGCCATTTTTGCGCACCTTTATCGGGCGGAAACGCGAGTATTTCCAGAACGTGATCGTCAAAGTCCTTGAAATAGAACGCTCTTATTCCCGCTGCTGCTGTAATGTACGAAGGCAGCGTTTGCGGGCCGGTCGAAGCATGCCTCACCTTGTTTGCCTTTAGATATGCATACGCCTTGTCCATGTCCGAAACTATGATCGCAACGTGCTGAAACCAGTGATCATTGCTGCGGGAATCCACTGGAACGGGCCGTCCTTGCGGGGTGAGATATTCCGTTAGTTCGAGCGTTTCATCCCCAAGCTTCAGGCGGACGACACGAACTCTTGCACCGAACACACCTGAAAGATGTTCAAGATCGCTTCCCCAGGCCTCGACATCAGACACTTTCTCAAATGGCAGGATTCGCGTGTAGAGATCCAGGGCCTTGTCCATGTCCGATACTGTGAATCCGACTGATTCGACATGCGAAACGGCCTGGCCCCGAGCTGAGGCAAAGAGTGCGAATATCGCGATGACGGCGATCAGGAACCAGCCGAGCGGAAACGAGTTTTGATGTGCAGCCTGTCCCTTCATCATTAATTCAACCTCTCGAGTAAATGGCGACCGACCCGAAGTGCGTTCGCCATGATCGTCAATGCCGGATTGACCGCCGAACTCGAAGGGAAGAAGCTGCCGTCAACAACATAAAGGTTATCCAGATCGTGTGCCTTGCAGTTTCGGTCCAACACTGACGTTCTCGGATCGCTTCCAAAACGGACAGTGCCATTTTGATGAGCGACGCCGGCGAGCGGTATCTGCTGCGCGAGATACAGATTGCGTGAGAAGAGGCCCTGATGGCACTCGTGTCCGTGAACATCACATTTACGCTGATTGTTCATCAAGTGCTTGAGCCGTTTTTGAAGCTGCCTATGCGCTTCAACGTTGTTCGGTGTGTACGACAAAACGATATTGCCGTCTTTGTCCAACGTAACCCTGTTTTCAGGCCGGGGCAGGTCCTCGGTGGTGAGCCAGAAATCAAGCGAGTGTTTCGCCATCTGGTCAAGTGCGAATCCGGGAGCGATCGCCGGCGCACCGGCGGAAAGCGTAACGCCGTCGAGTTTGCCGACGAACGAGATGTGGCCCATCGGATAAGGGAATTCGCTGTCGCCGAAATAGTAGTCGTTTACCGCTAAAGTCTTCTGGAACACGGTCGGATTGGGACATTTCGACACCGCAAGCAGAACTGAGTTTACGTGTCCCATGTAATTGCGGCCTACCTGATCGCTGCTGTTGGCCAGGCCATTCGGATGATGAGCGTTGGCCGATCGAAGCAGCAAGGCGGCTGAGTTAATGGCGCCGGCTGAAACGACTACAATGTTTGCCGAGTAAGTCTCTTTTTCACCGCCGCGTTCGACGTTGACCGCCGAGATCGTCTTCCCGCTAGGGTCAGTGTCGAGTTTCGTGACGAGTGCGTTGGTAAAAAGAGTCACATTTGAGAATTCGGTTGCGTGATCGATCCCGCATACCTGTGCGTCGGATTTCGCATTTAATAAACACGGAAATCCATCACACGTTGCGCAGCGTACGCAGGTACTTTTCCTGTCATTCTCTTTGAGCTGTATCCCGAGCGGCACGTGAAACGGCTTTACACCCATCGCCGCGAGATCCTCGGCAAGATGCTCGATCCTTGGTTCATGGCTAACTGCCGGATAAGGGAATGCTGAACTTGCATGCGGTTCGGTCGGGTCTTCGCCGCGCGTGCCATGGACGTGGTACATCGCCTCCGCTTGCGAATAGAACGGCTCGAGTTCATCGTACGAGATCGGCCATGCCGGTGAGATGCCGTCATGATGTTTCAGCTCGCCGAAGTCCTCTTTTCGCATCCGGAAGAGTGCCGCACCGTAAAATTTCGTGTTGCCGCCGACGTTGTAGTTAGTATGCGGATGCAGCGGTTTGCCGTCGCGGTCGTACCATGTTTCCTTCGTGTTGTATCTTGCTTCGACATTGACCGCACGCGAGTTCCAGTTGTCGGTCTCGCGCTTCACGAAGCCGCCGCGTTCGAGTATGAGTATTTTCTTGCCCGACGGCGCAAGTTTTCTGGCCAGCGTTCCGCCGCCTGCTCCGGTCCCGATAATGATCACATCGTAATGTCCGTTGTTCATAAAACTCCAATTCAAAAGATCCCGGATATCGTTCTGAACATCCGGGGATGTTTCGTCACCTCGATCCGTGCCGATGCGTCACTGCTCTCAGCGGCCATCTCGCCAAATCTGCAATTGAAAATGCATCTTACCGTGCCGGTATGATCGAACTTTGCACACAAAACCGACCGCAAACCGCGCGTTCTTACATAAACTTCGGCGGCGGCTAACATCGCTATCGCCGGGGCAGTGAAATAGATCCACCATGCTGTCCATGTATTTCCGACGATCGCTGACCCGAGGGTTCTCGCTGGGTTCATACTCATTCCGGAGACCGGCGATTCTACGGCTATGTAGATGGCGACAAATAGACCTGCAAAATAGGGCGTGAATCTATGTAACTTTGCGTGATTGCTGGTGTACAGCACCATTGACATCATCAGAAAAGCGATCACCGTCTCGCCTCCAAACGCGGCCGCGACACCGAAATGTCCGGGAACCGTCGGTACAAAATTCACTTCCTTCACCGCAAGCAGATCGCCCAAAAGAAGCCACGCGACGAGAACGCCGAGCGTAGCTCCGATAAACTGAAAGATCACGTAAAAAAGCGCGTCCATTGGGGCGATCTTTCCCAATCGGAGAAATGTAAACGTGACCACGGGGTTGATATGGGCACCAGACCGTTTACCCCATGGCGATTTGAATATGCCGACTGCGGTCAGGCCCATCGCGATGCCCATCGGGATGTTTCGAAGCGATGTGCTGTATTCGGCAAGGTATGAATCCGGATGAAATATGATCACGCCGAATAGGCAGGCTGACACCATAAATGTACCGAGTCCCCAGGCCTCGATAATAAATTCGGGCCAATGATCCTTAACTGCTTGGAGCATCGCGTTCACGCTTATTACAATCAGCGGCCTGTGAGGGTTTATTCCAGGATCGGGCGTATAATCGAGTTATCGGGAGGCAGTGACGATGGATTTCTACTTCTTGCTTTTTTCGCTCTTCTTTCCGCGTATAACGATGCTGGTCTATCTGTTCGAAGGATGGTATCCGGCCAATCTCGTTCCGAACTGGCTCGACATCGTTTTGGGTGTGTTTGCTCCGAGGATCTTGATCCTGATCTACATCTATCAGAACATGGGCTACGACAATATATGGTTTGCCGCCCACCTCGTTGTGATGATACTTACGTACTTTGGCGGCAGTAAGGAAACAGCCAGAAGACGACGCAGACGGCGTGAAACCTGAGTTTTTTCTCAGATCTCAAGCACTGAATGGAAGCCTCCGAACCCGTCTTCTTCTTTCATTCCGTGTGTCGGATCTTCGGTCCAGCGTTCGTTGTCGATGAGTAACTTGTAGCGGAGCCGCTGGGTCCCATTTATTTGGATCGACGTCGTCCAAATTCCGTTCGACGTTCGCTTTAATGGAACGCTGCCTCTGTTCCATTCGTTGAAATCGCCGACAAGATTGACGCTTGACGCGTGGTCATCGTGAAAGGTGAATTCGACCATTTCGCCGATCCTTACCGGCGCTTTAAATCCTTTGTTATCGCCTGTGTGCTTTTCAGATGCTGCAAGTTCCACGGCACGCTTCGCGTTCAGTACTCCATAACCTTGCCGGATGGCTCGATCCGACCTAATACGCTCCGCGGTGGTAATGAGAATGTGTTTTATCGCTGCCGGGCTCAGAAGAGGATTGGCTTCGAGCATCTGTGCGATCACGGAGGCGGTTATCGGAGCGGCAAAGGATGTTCCGTCCACATGCTGGTAGTGGGCAGCGATGATCTTTCGTCCACGAATAGAGGTTCCAACCGCGTTTCGCGCGCTTTCCGTGTCCAAGGACAGCACGTCGCGGGTCAGCCCGGCATCTTGCCAGAATTCGGCCAGGAGAACATCAAAGCTGAAATCGGGAGCAGCCTCCAACATAGAAAGCACCTCCGCCTCGCCGTAGTCCGTTGTGAAAGGTAAGATCGGAGCGGCCACATACATCGCAGGCGCTATCAACTCGGGTTTTACATTCCCGTCGGCAGTTTTCCCGAAGCTTGAATGATAAAGATCATATGCTTCCTTATCCAAGCGGTTGCCGTCGCTGTATCCGCCAACGGTTATAACAGATGGTGAACTGGCGGGCGGTACCGTGCAGCTTTCAGATGAATTCCCGGACGCAACTGTTATTACGACCCCTGACGCTGCCAATTCTTCACAAAGCTGATTTATTCGGCTGTCCTTGGTCGCGGCGTTCGTGTCGCCGCCCAGCGAAATGTTCAGAATTCGAATATCGTATTTCTGTCGGTTTCCTTTTATCCATTCGAGGCCCGCGACGATCGAGTCGTCGCTGATCTTTCCAGTTCGCGAGACCTTAACCAATACGAGTTCTGCTTCGCTGGCGATGCCTTTGTAAACACCGTCGGACAATTGACCGCTGCCGGCGCACGAAACGACCGTTTGTGTTCCGTGCCAGTGATGGGCTTTTGGTTCGATCAGTGAGTGAAGCGTTTTCTCTTCGCCGTGAATGTCGTGAAACGCGATAATCCTGTTTGAAATGTCCGGATGCGGATAAAATCCCGAATCAAGGAATGCGATCCGAACACCTGATCCGGTGAATCGTGGGTCGGCCTTGAGTTTGTCCGCCGTGGGCACCGCCGCATAACGGTTCAGCGCATGCGTATGCAAATGGTTATCGGTATCTGTGGAAACTCTATCGTGCATAATTCACTCTGAGTCAGGGTGACTCAAGCGTCTTAAGTGCATGACCGTTAACGATTATTCCAGCCGATCAAAACACGTTTCCGATGGAAGATGAGATCACTTTCTTGATCCGTTCCTTTGCGTCCGAGGAAAGTTCGGCTGTTGGAAATGTTTCTGGGTCATTAGCTGCAACGGCTAACGCGGTGTGAAGGAATTTTATTTGCGACAGATATCGCCGGCAGGCTTCGCAGGTGAACAGGTGAAGGCGGTTAATTACTCGATCGCGATAGCTTAACCTTCGATCGACCGACTCGCCAAGCTTTGGCGTGATCGTTTTACAATCAGGCAGCCTTCGAGCAAGGGCCAAGATGAGCTGCCATTTCAATTTTGCCGTGAGGGATCGTGGCATTTTTAGTAGAAGACCATCACGAGAGATTTGAGGGAGTTCTTGATCCTTTCCCTGGATTCATCGCTAAGCGATCCCGATAGCAGAGAATCCTTTTCTTTTTCGCTCATTTGCTTGACCGCTTGGCTAAGGAACTTGGACTGGTCAAGATATCTGACGCAGGGCTTGCAGGCGAGTAGGTGCATTTTCATAAGAAACTTTTCCCGCATCGTCAGCGGCCGGTCGAGCGAGGCGGAAATAAGGTGGACTATTTCCTTGCACGACGGAAAGACACGCAGGATCGCGCGTCTGAATGGCCTTGTTATTTTCTGAATTACCGTCAACTTGCTCATCTTGCCTTCATAAACCAATTTATCTCAATGCACCTTCGCAGGGCCATCCGGGCACGATGCATCATGACCCAGAAGTTGCTCGTTGACAATTCCAGCAGGCCGCAAATTTCTTCCGTGTCCAGTTCATTCATCTCACGAAGCGTAAAAACATGTGCCACCCGTTCAGGTAATTTGCCCATACAGTTATTCAGTACGCCGAAGAATTCCGACTGCTGTATCGCTTCTTCGGGCGAACGGTGCCAGATCCGCGGGCTGAGCGTGTCGCTCCAGTGATCCTTGAATTCATCCTCGCGCTCAAAAAGCGGATCGAATTCGGAAAGGTCCGTGTCCGAAGGTTCGAACGGGACCTCTTTGCAGGACTTCCTGATCTGATCGACGATCTTGTGCTTAAGTATGCCGGTAAGCCAGGTCCGCTCCGTCGAACGCCCCGAATATGAGTGAAGTTGCTGCAAGGCCGCAAGCAGTGTCTCCTGAACGGCGTCTTCCGCACGAGCTTCATCGCGAAGACGGACCAATGCGAACCTGAAAAGATAGTCCCCATGATCGTCCACCCAAACAGCCGGATCGATATTCCATTCGACCTTGGGAAGGCCCGCTTCTTCGTTCATTCGATCGTTTTCCTGCCGGCCGATCTCGGCCGTCGTCTGGCGGATCATTTTAGCTTTTCCTGATCTCGTTCCTGATCGCGTCGATAAGATATGACGGTGCATTCATTTTTGCAACCGCTCGCTTGAGGGCTTGTTTCAGTTTCTGGTCGTCCGCAGCTTCCTCAAACGTCCGCGATCCGCTGCGCGTGTAAGGCTCCACATCGTAGAGCCAACTTCGCTGCGTCTGAATATGCTTGGCAAACGTCCCGCTGCCGTTAATAGTCTTGTTCATCCTGTTCACTCCAGGCCATTCGGCGAAAGCTCCGCATTACACAGTCTTTATCAAGTGTCGGGCGGCCTTTATTCCAGCCATTTTTATGGAATTTTTGGCGAAAATTTGGCGATTGTCCTGTTCGCGCGACGTGCGAACGGAGACTTTTTCATGAACGAACCTATGAGGATATTGATACTTGGCGGCGGATTCGGCGGTTTATACACTGCTTTGAACCTCGAAAAGACTCTCGCGAAAGACAGGGACGTAGAAGTCACCCTGGTTAACCGCGAGAACTTCTTCCTATTTACGCCGATGCTGCACGAGGTAGCAGCGAGTGACCTCGATATAACACATATCGTCAGTCCGGTGCGTAAATTATTGAAACGGGTAAAGATATTCCACGGCGACGTGGAAGGCATAGACCTCGAACAGCGTATCGTCCACGTTTCGCACGGGAACGAACATCATCATCACGAACTATCTTACGACCATCTGGTGCTCGGCCTCGGTTCGATCACTAACTTCTATGGAAGCAAGGGCCTGGAAGAGAACGCTCTGACAATGAAGACTCTCGGTGACGCCATCTTCCTTCGAAATCATATGATCTCGAATCTGGAAGAGGCGGATTTCGAATGCTGTCCAAAGATACGCGAACCGCTGATCAACTTTGTCGTCGCGGGCGGCGGATTCGCAGGTGTCGAAACCATTGCCGGGATCAACGATTTTCTACGCGAGGCACTGAGGTTTTATCCGCATCTGACAGAAGACATGATCCGTGTCATTCTCGTCCATGCCGGCGACACGCTCTTGCCCGAACTCAACGAAAAACTGGGCAAGTACTCGGAGGAGAAGCTACGCTCGCGGGGTGTCGAGATCTTTCTGAACACAAAGGTCGCAGACGTGAACGGAACAGAAGTCGTACTCAGCAACGGAGAACGGATCATCACGAACACGATGATCTGGACCGCCGGCACCGCTCCGAACCCTATGCTCGACACGCTTCCGTGCGAAAAGGAACGCGGCCGCCTCTGTGCCAACGAGTATATGGAAGTAAAAGGGTTTCCGGGCGTTTGGGCCCTCGGAGATTGTGCTTCAATAGTCGACCCTAAGACCGGAAAGACATATCCTCCAACGGCGCAGCATGCGTTAAGGCAGGGCAAGATCCTGGCCCATAACATTCGTGCGTCGATACGCGGAGGCCGCCGAAAGCCATTTGTGTTTGAGACCATCGGACAGCTTGCCGCACTTGGCAGGCGAACGGGAGTTGCTCAGATCTTCGGCTATAACTTCTCGGGTTTTGCCGCCTGGTGGCTATGGCGGACGATCTATCTGATGAAGCTGCCTAGGTTCGAGAAGAAGCTGCGGGTAGCGCTCGATTGGACGCTCGACCTTTTCTTTCACAAAGATCCGGTACAGTTCCTGACGCTTCGAGCGCCGACGGTTTCCGAGGCCGAATAAAAAAAGTCAAAAAAATCTGTAAGGTTTCTGCTCCTCGGCCGACAAACGGTTGTAAGCAATTATTTCTCGATAATTTGAGGAGCAGGAACAATGACACAGATCACACCGGAAATATTCGAAGCGGAAACAATGCACCACATCAATGACCTATACCGAACGGCGGTTCGCCTTACCCGTGATGCGACGGACGCCGACGATCTGGTGCAGGAAACCTATATGCAGGCGTGGAAATCGTTCGATCATTACGAACTCGGTACGAACTGCCGGGCATGGCTATACAAGATCTTATTCAATAAGTTTGACCACTATCGCCGTAAGAAATATACGCAGGCGAAATATATCCAGGAAGCGGATGAGATCGTGTTTGCAAACTCAACGTTCACGGCGCCGATCCCCGAAAACCTGACGGATACCGAGGTGATCGCGGCCCTTAACAAGCTGCCCGACCATTACCGCTCGGTCGTTCTACTTGCTGACGTTCATGAGTTCGATTACAAAGAAGTCGCGGCTATCCTCGACATCCCGATCGGCACAGTTATGTCGCGTCTCTCGCGAGCCCGCGGCCAGCTAAAGAAGTCTCTCGCCCGCGTTGCCGGCGAATACGGCATCAAGAAAGCGATGGCACCGGCTTTCGCCTAGTCGTTTTCGTACACTCCTGCTGTTCTCTTTCGAGGTAAGCGTTGAGGTCCGAGCGATCTCAACGCTCTTTTGGTCTTATCGTTAAATATATTGTTGCAGAGGTGTGGGAGACTTTGCAGCTGATCTAGGAAGCCAGGTGAAGTGCGAGCAGCGATCGAAGGCGAAGTCTTGCTCGATGAAGCAGAACAAATAGATATTCAGGCGAAATTGAAAGCAGCGAGCAAATGTCGGTGGTTCCCATCCCCTCGATCTCTCGAAGTGTCCAGACGACAGCCAAGCGACGCGGAAGGCACGCGACGGCTGTTCTCAGAGACCGGATCATCTCTTTTTGCTCGAATTCGCGTGATGGTAGATCTCTTGTATTTGTACGCCAATGACCGTCAGCATCGAAGACCTTTGATTCAATTTCGTTCCCTATCGGATCAACGAAAGGAAGTTCGCGAAACATCGAACGGTATTGGTCTGCGATCTTGTGTTTAAGTATCCCGGTCAGCCAGGTTCGTTCGGCTGAACGGTCAGAAAAGCTATCATAGGATCGGATCGCCGCAAGCAAGGTCTCCTGCACAGTATCTTCGGCATTGGTGCGGTCGCGAAGCTTTGAAACGGCAAACCGGTATAAATAGTCGCCGTGTTCATCTAACCACCTTTCGACGGTCCGCGTTTGTTGGCGTGGTCCGGCTGGTTCGATCGTAGCTATCATGGAACGTTCTCCTTGTGCCTTTTTAGGGGAGCGGTTGCGTAATTGACCTTGTATGCGGAATTCCAGATGGTTACGGCATTAAACCGGCTGAGGTCCAGGTCCGCGGGGAGTTCGATATCCAGGTCTCCCTCATCACTGGCGAGCGGCCCGGCGTCATATTTCTCTGAACGAGCTACGGTTTCGTTCTCGTTGGCATCAGCCGCCGAGATCAGGATCAGCCTCAGATCTTGACTTGGATACGTGCGAATTCCGATCATGCGGAGCCGTCGGCTGCCGTTAGGAAAGGCCACAATTCGAACTTCGCCCTTTCCCCTATGGGCAGCCGAGTGAAACTCGCCTGACGAAAGCAAGATCGGATCAGAAGACTGTCGGATGATCGCGATACCAAAACCCGTCATCAACGTGGCGATCACAACAATGGCTGTTTTTATTCTTCTGCTGATTCTCATTTTCACGATGCGAATCGGAATTTGACCCGCGTGTTAAAGTGAAATTACCTTTTTACCGAGATATGGTCTTAAAGGGCCGCCAACTTTGAACCAAATTTTCGCCAAATGCGTGAAATGACCGGGAATTCAGATGAGATCTACGAATTTGACGAGCACCGGCTAGACGTGTCAGAGCGCCGACTGTTCAGACTCGGAGCCGAGGTGCCGGTCACCCCGAAAGCATTTGACCTGCTCACACTTTTGGTTCGAAACCAAGGGCACTTGCTGACCAAAGACCGCATATTGGAGGAACTCTGGGCCGGAAGCTTTGTCGAGGAAGCCAATTTGAATGTCAATATTTCGGCTTTGAGAAGGGTTCTGGGCGATAACGCTGCCGAGCAGCGGTTCATTGAGACCGTTCCCAGACAGGGCTATCGTTTTGTCGCCGAAGTCACGGACATCTCCGGGGTCGAAGATGCGACGACGACGGTCGATCTCGCGGAGCCTGTTCCGGAGAAATCACTAGGTACCGCTTACGAAGGTGACTCGGCGATACCTTCGCCTGCGATCTCATCCGGATCTCCAAGGCGTATTGTGTTGAGCCTCGGAGCAGCCGTTGTCCTTATTTCAGTACTTAGTTGGTTCGGCTATCGATCTATGACCGCGTCAGTCGTCAGGCCGCGTTCCATAGCTGTTCTTCCGTTCAAACCGCTCTCACAAACTACCGCGGATGAGGCGCTGGAACTTGGAATGACGGATGCATTGATCACGAAACTCAGCAAGATCGATCGGCTATCAGTTCGGCCAACGAGCGCTGTTCGGAGATATGCGGCCGAAAATGCCGATCCGGTCAGTGCGGGACGTGAGTTGGGCGTGGATACGGTCCTTGACGGGAAAGTTCAAAAGGCTGACAACAAGATCAGGGTGACCATCCAGCTACTTAGGGTCGGGGACGGAACTACATTGTGGGCAGGCAGTTTTGATGATTTTTTTACCAACATCTTCGCCGTTCAGGATTCGATATCCGACCGTATGTTCGAATCTCTCTCGTTGAAACTTAGTCCTGAAGAACTGGAATCCATCGAAAAGCGGTACACAGAAAGTACCGAGGCGTACCAGCTTTATCTTCAGGCGCAATATCACCATTTACAGATCAGCGCGGACGGATCGCGAACGGCGATCAAGTTTTACGAAGAGGCGTTAAAGATCGATCCGAAATATGCTCTCGCCTGGGCATCGAGCGTCGGGGCGTACGCCCATATGGCGAATCTGAACGAGGACCGGGAGGGAAGCCTGCAAAAGGCCCGAATTGCTGCATATACTGCACTATCTCTCGATCCAGAACTCCCTGAAGCTCACGAAGCAGTTGCTACGATACTCGATTTTTTTGACTGGAATTGGCCCGAAGCCGAGCGTGAATATCTTAAGGCGATCGAACTCGGACCAAACCGCGACGGTCCGCATTATGCCTATTCGATCTTCTTATCCCGATTCAAACGGCACGATGAAGCGGTTAAGGAAATTCGTATCGCGGGCCAGATCTTGCCTGATGCGGTTTTTGTTCAGAACCAGCTTGTCCAAACGCTTTTCCGTGCCCGTCGATTTGATGAGTGCATTGCTGAGGCAAATCGTTCGCTTGCGATGAAGCCTGACAGCGTAATTCCGCTTAGTTTCATTTTCCGAGCAAACATTCAGTTGTCAAAGCTGCCCGAGTCTGAAGCAGCGATGAACCGGCTGGTCGAACTCGACCCGACCAACGCTGATTCTCTTCGCGCGCGTCTTCTTATGAAGTTCGGCAAAAAAGCCGAGGCTGAAGCATTGCTCCGCCCAAAGACTCACGACTATAAGGAAGGCGACATCGCTTGGCAAGTGGCGCAGAACTATCTGAGGCTCGAGGAGTTTGACAAGGTATTTGAGGCACTTGAACACAGTTTTAAACGCCGCGAAGCGAACATCACCATGATAAATGTCGAGCCGGAATGGGATCCGATCCGCGGCGATCCCCGATATACCGATCTTATGAGACGGATCGGTATTCCGCCATAATTAATCGTTCACAAACACAATATCGGCGGCTTCCACCGGATCGTCTCGTTCACTGTGGATGCGCTGCGCGGGAAAATAGATGGTTTTGTATGCCTGCTCAGTTTCAAGAACCGAAAGGCCCTCTTGCGCACGGTCGACCGCTCTCGACAATGAGGTGTCGAATGAGCACTCGATCCAGATCTTTAGATCGAAATGATTCGCATACTGCCTCTTGAACAGGAATATACCCTCCAAAACGACGATGTCGATCTTTTCGAATCTGTATCGATGTGGACGGAATTCTGTGGCAGTTTCCTCAGCATAGTCCATCGTCACATCGATATTGCGGTTTGTCTTTAGCGGCAGGACGAGCCGTTCGAACATCTCGTCAAGCCGCAATGCGTTTTTGTAGAAATTTTCCGCCGGATCTGCGGGATCAAATCTGACATCGGGCAAATTCAACAAGCCATCCGCGTTAATTAAGGCGACATTAAGTCCGGATAGTTTACTTATGGTCTTAGCCGCGATATATCCTTTGCCGCTCGCGTCGATACCTGAAATGCCGACGAGCAAGGCACGCTCAGCCGGCACTTCGTCTCGCTTGTTTTTGACCGCAACTGATACGCCGCGTAGTTTGCCGCAGTTCATTTCACATAAGGGCGCACACCCGCGATGTTCAACCTTATGCGATATAGTCCGGTCCGAGCACACAGGTATAGCGTTTTGCCGTCTTCATCGCCCCAAGCCATATTGTGAGCGTGCTGGGGTGTTATGATCGTGCCGAGGTGCTTGCCTTCGGGGGAAAGAATTTGCAGGCCTCCAGGTGCCGAAACATACAGATTGCCCGCGACGTCGACCTTTATGCCGTCGATCGCGTCTTCGCCTTTTACCGGCGTGAAATCGTAAAACAGCTTTCCGTTCTTGATCGACCCGTCTGCCTGAAGGTCATATCGATAGACCACCTTTCGGTTGTCGTCCCAGTTGCCGATATATAGGTACTTTTCGTCCGGCGACAGGGCGATACCGTTCGGACCTGTGAATTCTTTGGTCAGAAGCTGAAGCTTGCCTTTGTAAAGCGAATAAACACCTGTGTGCGGCAGTTCTTTTCGCGGATCATCGCCAAACTTCGGTAGCCCGAAGTTTGGATCGGTAAAGAATAGCGTGCCGTCGGAACGATAGACCAGATCGTTTGGCGAATTAAGTCTTTTGCCTTCGAATTTGTCGGCGAGAACGGTTTCGCTGCCGTCTTTCTCAAGCCGGACAACACGGCGATTTCCATGCTGGTCGATAACAATGTTGCCATGAGGATCTAGGGTGATGCCGTTCGAACCGGGTTGACGGTATTCGGCTATGTCTGGCCCTGAATAACCGCTCGGTGTTTTGAAAACAGAGAGTTTGCCGTCCTTCGAGTATTTATAGATCGTGTTCGCGTTGGGGTCGCTAAACAGCAGTCCGTCCGTTGTCCAAACGGGTCCTTCGGTGAACTTGAATCCTTCAGCGACCTTGAACACTTTTGGATTCGGGCCAATGATCTTGTTGATAGCGGGGTCATGCCGAACCACATCGACATTTACCTCGCTCGGTGTGATCGCGATCGGACCTGTTGTATCAACTTTATAGAATTCGAGCCTCGCCTCGCGAACCCAAATAAAATTCGTCGGCGGATTTGAGATCGGGCCGTTTATGCCGAAGATGGCAAGCTGGATCTTTTGTCCGGGCTTCACGTCTCGACCGATCACGAGACGATTCGGCGCATTCCAGCCTGCGACCACAGATCCGCCTTTTTGCCCCAGGTATCTCGACAATTCTCCGTCAACCCATATCTCGGCATAATCATCGAGTGCCGCTTGAAACACGACTGTCGAACCGCTGGTCGAGAAGCCGTCGATACTCGCAGGGATAGTAATATTTACGCGGTACCAATTGAATGAAAGGCGACCGTTACCGCGTCGCTTTTGCAAGTCGGTCGCCGCAACCTTCTCCCATGTAGAATCGTCATAATCCGCAACGCCGGCCTTTGGCTCATAATCGAATGTTTTTACCGACGGTCCGCTGGGTTGATCGTCCGCACCCGCCGCGTTGAAATTAGTCTCGACGATCTTCGTGTCGCTATATTTCCACTGACCGCTGACAAGCTTTATGCCCTCGGTGGTCGCCAGATCGATGGACGCATCGGGTTTGTTGTTCGGCGTTTCCTGCGCAAACAGCATTGCCGCGAACAAAACGAGAATTAGAAGAGAACTCAATGATCTCATAACGACTATCCTTTCATTTGATTTCCCGCAAAGCTGCAAATAGTTGAACCATTTCGGGGTCGCTTTGCTCCGCTGCATCTTTCCGGGAGGTCGGTTATCTAACCTTTACGACGTAATAAAGGAACGCTCCGTCAACCTGCTTGAACCAATGCGGGGTACCGTTTGGAACGATCACCACATCGCCTTTCTTGAGTTGACGTGTTTCACCGCCCTCTA
This sequence comes from Blastocatellia bacterium, assembly GCA_016789265.1. GTDB lineage: Bacteria > Acidobacteriota > Blastocatellia > Pyrinomonadales > Pyrinomonadaceae > OLB17. Next base: position 245,874 of record JAEUQK010000025.1, on the reverse strand, counting down.
TCGATGTGCCTCGAAACTCGTTAGCCGCGGTCATTTTTGGATCTATCGATCTTCCGCCTGTTACGAACGTCGCAGTACCTTCGAGAACATAGATGATGTCTGTATCCAGAGTATGGACCTCGCTCATGCCAGACTTTTCTCGTCGGCTTGCGTGGACCATGTAGTTTTCCCCGTTCGAACCGTCTTCCAGAACCGAACCCTTTGCGAAGGCGTCTGAAACGGTCTTGCTGTCAAAAAACGAGACCGGCAATGGTTTTTGATCTGTCAGCGACGCCGCGCCTGCGATCGCAAGTTCCTCGTCCTGTGCGGCCGACATTGCTCCCGAAACCCCGACGCCGCCGATGATCTGGCCGTCGATCATGATAGGCACGCCGCCCTGAAGCGGTGTGAAATCCGGCAATGCTACCATCGATGTGCGGCCATTCTTGATGACATCCTCAAAGAATTTAGTTGGCCGTTTGAACATAACCGCGGTCTTTGCCTTGCCGACCGAGATATTCGCACCTGCCGTGAAGGTTCCGTCGAGGCGTTCGAGGGCGACGAGATTTCCGCCGTCATCGACGACTGCGATAACGCCGCCGGGTGCATTGTTGGCCTTTGCATATGCCTTTGCTCCGGCGATCACAGTTCGTGCCCCGTCGAGCGTAATCGATTTCTTGTCAAATGTTTGAGCGTTTGCCGCGGCGGCGAAGAGCGAGATCGCGATCGCCGAGATAATTAGAAAGCGTTTCATTTTTATTTCTCCGGACATCAGCAGTCCCGGCCGGCTTTACATCTCTGGTCTAGATGCGGCACGGCCGGGCCGCTGAATACTTATTGAACTACTGGGCCGAGATCGTCACACGAAGAACATCTTTCGTGTTCGGATATGTAAAGCCGTCTTTGACCAAACCGACCACGCCATTTTCTGCTTTTCCTGTGTTGCCCATTTTTTGGCGGGGTGCCTGTTCGTCGCCGATTCCCGGTGCCTGGTTGACCTCAGTTCCCGCGTCCCAGAGAAGGAATTTGTCGGTAATGTCGCCGGTCAGCGCGTTGCCGTTGTCGTCAAAAAGGTCGAGAGCGGCTTTCGGCGCATAGAAAAGATCGTTTGACTGGCCATACATCGCGATCAGGTTCAACTTCATTCCTTCGGTTCCTTCAAATGAAAATTCGTAGGAGTTTCCTGGAAGAAGCGGCCCGGGTTTGTCCGAACCGACCGGCGCATTGAAAATTCCCATGTAGATCGAACCAACCTTGGTCAAAAGGGATCTCGATAGCTTTTCCGGGTTTCCGTCCTCAGCCTGCAGCTCTAAGCCGTCACTTGCTTTCTCGCCTTCATTAAAGAACCACTGTCTCTTGTGATTAACGATGAAAAGTCCCGGTGAGAGTGCGAACGGGTATTTCGAACCGTCTGCCGTCGCGATACCGTCGGGGCTGCCGATATTCTCGATCTTCACCTTGAACGTTCCAGTCTTTTTCGCCTTGGCAAACGACACGTTCGTTGCCGAATAACCAACGATGATCACGGCCGCCACCGCCAGACCTATAAGTAATTTCCTTCCAAACATTGCTGTATTTCTCCGTTATTTCAGATTAAAAGTCCCGCAGCATCGCTTTCGAAGCCGCGATCTCAGCCACCTCTATTCCGACCGCAAAACACCATATTCCAAAAACTTAAACTCAGTGAAAGCTGGAATACTTTGTCGCTTAAATGGAATATCTAAGTTCGTAAAGGCGAAGCTTTAACTCGTGATGAAACGGAGATGACGGAAACGAAAACGATGCGGCCAAAGCCGCTACAGGCATTGATAGGCGAGCTGGAAAAAGGACGGCAGCTGATCCTTAGGCTAGACGATGCTCCGTATATCCATAAAAGCGATACGTCGGGAAGTGTCGGAGGGCATTTTCGTCATGATCTCAATTTCGTCGATGCCGTTCTTGCGGGTGTCGCTTCCGGAGTTATTGATTACAACAAGCGAGTCCGCGACCGGTTGATCGAGACGGACCGGATGTACGCTTCGCGGAAATTCGCCGAGGCGATCGAAAAGCTGCAAAGACTGGACGTGGACGTCCTACTAAAAGAGGTCTTGATCGTTTCCGAATTGGACGCCGTCATCATGCACAGATCTTCGATCTCTCGAGAGATCGAGTTCGTACACAGCCACACGGTTCACCACCATGCATTGATCGCAGAAAAGCTGTCGAACCAAGGGATCGAGACCGGAAGGTATTTCGGCGTCGCCCCGTCCACCCTGGAATATTGGCAGGCGGGCGCGGCATAAACGAAACGATAACAAAGAAACAAAGAGGAAAATATGACGACGACAGAAAACATAATCAGCTGGGCGGCACGTATCGTTGTCGCTATCATTTTACTTCAGACCTTATTCTTTAAGTTCACCGGTGCCGAGGAGTCGAAATACATTTTTACCACGTTGATGGGACCCGAATTAGAAGCTTACGGACGCTTAGGGTCAGGTGTCGTCGAATTGGTCGCTGCGATCCTTCTACTTGTTCCGAACAAGGCGTGGCTCGGCGCATTCATCGCACTTGGAACGATCTCCGGCGCGATACTCAGCCATCTCACAATGCTCGGTATCGTTGTGAAGGACGACGGCGGACTCCTATTCATCCTGGCAGTAACTGTTTTTGTTTTAAGTGCGGTCGTCCTGCTCATACATCGACGTGAGTTACCGGTTGTAGGATCGCTTCTTGGCGGTGCGGCTTAATTCATCCAGCAGCTGATGATCGAGTTTATACAGAGCATTCAAAACGGCGTGCCGGAAGCTTCGGCCGCCGCTTTGTTTTTTCTGTTCTTCTTTGGCACGTTCGTCAGTGAGGATGCGGCCTGTGTTGCCGCCGGAGCCGCCGCGGCCAATGGGCGAATCGGGCTAGGTCTTGCTATCGCAGCGTGTTTAGCCGGCATATTTGTCGGCGACCTTTTGCTTTATTCGGCCGGACGGGCGATCGGGCCCAGGGTCTATGAGAACCGCGTGGTTCGACGCTTGGTTTCGAGCGGAGCTCAGAAACGTGCGGTCAAGTGGTTCGACGAGAATGGGATGGCCGCAGTCTTCCTGTCGCGTTTCATTACTGGATTACGGTTGCCGACATATCTTGCAGCTGGAGCTGTCAAGGCAGACATTGGGAAGTTTGCCGGATACCTATTCCTTGCAGCTGTGGTATGGACCCCGATCCTGGTAGGTGCGGCGGCATTTTCGATCGATACACTATTTAGGCAAAACGTCATAATCAGCATGATCGTGCTGATCATTGCATTCCGAATGGCGTTCAAACTCTCGTCGTACAAGAACAGACGGCTTTTCATTGGCAGGCTTAAACGCATCGCGACGTGGGAATTCTGGCCGATCCAGGTCTTTTATGCGCCGGTCGCAGTTTACGCACTGATGCTTGGTATGCGGCACCGAAACTTGACCGCCTTCGCCGCGGCAAATCCTGCGATACCCGGCGGCGGTTTCAAAGGGGAGTCAAAACACGAGATCTATCTGGGCCTTGCCGCGTCCGAGGCCGCCGCCGAGCATATGCTTGCCCATACGCTTCTCCAAAGCAGCAACGAGCTGGTAGCCCGACTTGCTGCTGCCAAGACGTTCGTTTATGAAAATGGAAAGTCGTTCCCGCTTGTTATTAAACCGAATGCAGGCGAACGGGGAAAGGACGTCCAGATCGTCAGATCGGAAGAGCAGCTTGAAGCGGCGATCTCTAAACTAAATACGGACCTGGTCTTACAGGAATTTGCCTCTGGTCCCGAAGTCAGCATTTTCTATTACCGATTTCCCACTCAACCTAACGGAACCATATTTTCGATCACCGAAAAGCGGTTTCCTGAAGTGGTCGGCGATGGCGTTTCTACACTTGAGCAATTGATCCTCAACGATCCGCGTGCGGTGTGCATGGCAAAAAAGTACTTTGAGCGGAACGAAGCTGATCTTTATCGAGTACCGGAAAAAGGAGAAAGCGTGCGTCTTGTGGATATCGGAACTCATTCACGCGGTGCAATATTCGTTGACGGAAATCGGTTTAAGACCAATGCACTTGAGAAAAAGATCGACGAGATCTGCCAGGGTTTTGATGGTTTCTATTTCGGCAGATTCGATATTCGCGTGTCTTCATTTGAGGATCTGATGAGGGGAGAGAACTTCAAGATCATCGAGCTGAACGGCGTGACGAGTGAATCAACTAACATCTACGATCCGAAATATTCACTTCTCGATGCGTATCGTATCTTGTTCCGACAGTGGCGGCTCGCATACGAGATCGGTGTCGAGAACCTTGCGCTCGGAGCAGAGGCCACCGGGAAGGCTGAGTTGATCAGACTCGCCTTCGGCTAACGTAAGGATCCCATTGTGTTAAGTGACCGATCGACCACTCGATCAAGAATCAAGGCGATGGCGTGGCCTGAAATGTCTTCATAAATGTTGTCTCCCGGACTTCTTATCTAATTAAGAACACCGCGAGTCAGCGCCGGTGAATTCTCGATCGGGGCCGCGCGGTCACTGCTCAACGGTTGGACATATTGGCAAATGGTTTGAGAAAATATCGAGATATCTAATAACTCGATAACTCAACTTAATGATCGCTGAAAATCTGATCGGCTTCGAAAACATTCCGCAGACGATACCGCACTTTTGTATCGAGTCGTTTCGCCGCAACAACAAACGTGACGCCCTTGCCTACAAGATAGGTGATGTCTGGAACTATATTTCGGGCACTGACGTCGTGGAGAAGATCCGTCGTATCGCAATTGGACTGTCACAGTTGGGTGTAAAGGCGGGCGACCGCATCGCGATCATTTCGGAGAACCGGCCCGAATGGTCGCTTACAGATCTGGCGATATTATCCCTGCGGGCAGTAAACGTTCCGATATACACTACACAGGCAGTCGACCAGATCCGCTACATCCTCGAAGACTCAGGGGCAAAAATGCTCTTTGTTTCAGGCAAGAAATTGCTGAAGCACGCCGAACAGGCGATCCAAAGTGTTGAGAGGATCGAGAAGCTCGTCTTTTTCGATTCAGACTCTAAACCGGAAGGTGATAACAGATCCGTGACCCTTACCGAGGTCGAACAGCTAGGCGAAGCTGCCGGAGACAGCATTGATTTCGAACAATTACTCTCCGAGGTCAAGGCTGACGATCTGGCGACCATCATTTATACGTCAGGCACGACCGGCGAACCGAAAGGTGTGATGCTTACGCACGAGAATTTTGTCTCGAATGTTGTTTCTATTTCCAGGGGTCTCCCCATCAGGTCAAGTGACCGTTCCTTGGCGGTGTTACCCTTGTCGCATATTTTTGAGAGAACCGTATTCTATGTGCTCTGCTCAAACGGAGTGTCGATCCATTATTGCTCATCGTTCGATCAGCTCGCGTCGCATCTTCAGGAAGTGAAGCCGACGATCATGACGGCGGTGCCCCGCCTGTTCGAACAGGTCTATCACAAGATCGTTAAGAAAGGGAAGTCGGCCGGTGGATATAAGACAAAGCTTTTCGATTGGGCATTAAAGGTGGGCCAGGAATATTGGACGGCGAAAGACATGCACGAATCGGTCTCGCCGGTTCTCTCCGCAAAACAGGCTCTGGCCAGCCGTCTGGTCTTCTCTAAATGGCGCGACGGCGTCGGCGGCAGCCTTCGATTCTTTGTATCAGGCGGTGCTCCGCTCTCAAAGAAACTCTCATACGCATTTTGGGCGGCCGGTATTCCGATCCTTCAGGGCTACGGTATGACCGAAGCGTGCATCGTATGCGCTAACCGGCCCGAGGACAACAAGGTCGGTTCGATCGGAACTCCTTTTGAGGGCATCGAAATGAAGATCGGAGCCCAGGACGAAATTCTGATCCGCGGGGCAAACGTGATGCAGGGCTATTACAACAAGCCCGAGGAGACTTCAAAGGCCCTCGATAAGGAAGGGTTTTATCATACCGGCGACGTAGGTTATCAGGACAAGGACGGTCATTTCTACGTTACGGACCGGCTCAAAGACCTCTTCAAGCTCTCGAACGGCAAGTATGTTGCCCCGCTTCAGGTAGAGAGTCTTTTAAAGCAAAGTCCGCTGATCTCGCAGCCGGTCGTTGTCGGATCGGGCCGCAAGCAAGTTGGTGCTTTGATAGTGCCGGATTGGGAAACGCTAAAGGAAACTCTGAAGGATGAAGGCATTGAGGCGGAAGGTACCAGAGAAGAACTATGTGAAAACCCGATGGTGGTAAAGCGCGTCCAAAAAGATGCGGTCGAATTGACCCGCGAATTAAATGACTATGAGCGTGTGAAACGGGTATATCTTCTGCCTCGCGAGTTCTCGATCGATAAAGGTGAAATGACCCCGACGCTCAAGATCAAACGCGGGGTCATTGATGAAAAATATGAAGAAGCGATCGACGAGATCTGCGGAAACTAAAATGTCACCTGTGCCGTCCTGAAGGCTTCTCGATATCGCCCATGATCTTCGCGATCGTTTTCGATCCGCTCTTTTTGTTCAGGATCGCTTCCGCAAGTTCGTAAAGTGGAGCAGGCATATTTGCAGATCCTGAGGTGTCTTCTGCCTCTTCAGACTGCGGGTAATGCTCATAGAAATCCACCTCTGCACTGCAAAACTCGCAAACAGAAAGGTGTCGGCTGATCTTTCTGCCATCATCGCTTTCAAGGTTGCCAAGCTGATATGCAAGCAATTCTTGCGATGCAGGACATTCTTCCCGCTTTCGAAACGTAGCCATTACCTTTTTCTCTTATCTCCGAGTATAGCGCCGAAACTCCGACCTTGAGCAATATTTGCCCGTCAATTAAGTTCGGTGTTCCAAGTGAAATAAATCCGTAATTAACCCGGACTTCCAAAACGAGGATCAATTTTTCGGAGTTGTACTTTCAGGGGCTCATCCATAGGCAATTCCTGTCCAAAAGTAGTTGCATTTTGTTATAGTTACGCCCGCTTTCGGTCTAATTGACCGATTCGAAAAAAGTATTGCCCAAATCGAAAAACACTGTTAGTATCATCAATGCAGGTCGGGAAAGACATTTTCCCCGGCCCGGCCGAATTCGAAAGACCACGCGCGGCTTTTGGATTTTCAGAGAAACCTCTACCACTAATATCCAAAAATTTAACGGTTCTTGCGATCCTGACAAGGGTAAAGGTAGAACACGCGCAAATACTCCAGACACTGATCCAGGTTGAGTTTTCATTCCGAGATCGTCAAAACCTAAATCCCCAAAACGTCAATCCCCAAGTCCTCTATGAACCAGGTTAACCAGCAGGAACGTCTTCCGCGATCCATGCCAACCCGTCAATTAAAGGTCGGAAAATGGAACGAGAGCCTAAGAGCGTCTGACGTTAATCAGATCTGGCTCGAGCTTCATCGCATCGTTTCTTCTCATCCGCTGGTAAGGGCATCGAAACGTGCAGGGTTTCTTGTTGAAGAAGGAAAGCACAACGCTTATACCGACCTTACACAGGAATTATTCGTCGCATTGCTCAGTAAGGAACGCTTTCAACACTATCTGGATACGGGAATGACCGACGCTGAGGTCGAGGCCGAGATCAGCCAGATCGAGCTGACCAACATGCTCACGGCCGAGCTCAGAAAACGTTATCCTGAGTCTTATCGCCTTGCCCGCCGTATCTCAACGCTCATTCAGACCAGCAGCAATTTTAAGAGGTTTGATAATATCGGCCACCCGGAAATTCATCGCCGCTTGGCCGATCGTTTGTACGGCCTGGCCGATTGGCGCGAAGACAAGATGCGAAGAGACGTCGCCGAGATGGACGAGCGGGTAAAATCAGTTTCCTTTTTGCACCGTGATACGCGAATGGTCGGCTGCACCGGCGACGCGCAGATCGTCATCAGCAACGTCGAACTGGAGAAGCTCATTGTTCGCGTTTTCAAAGCAGTAGATTCGCCGGTAGATGTTCGGAGTCTGCGTTCATTCGTAATGTCTCGGCTGCCGATAATGGATATTCACCTTGTGCCGGTTGGCGGTTCAGGCGACAGTGATGACGAAGAACGGGTTCATTTTGAGATACCGGACCACCGGGAGACGCCGGAAGAGGACTTTCTGCGTCACGAAGCCGAGGACGCTGCCGCCGGTTCGGTCGATCGATTCATGAACAGCCTCAATAAGTCGGTCCGCGGAAAAGCCAAACAGTTCGACCGAATGGTGAGTGTTTTGTGGCACTGCTATTTGGTCTCTGAAGGCGGTACGCAGCTCGAGGTCGCGGAAATGCTGGGCGTCTCAGACTCGCTGATATCTGATTATCGCAAGCGAATCGAAACAAACCTGCAGGCATTGTCATTCGAAGGTGTGAACGAAGCGAGGCAGTTCGAAAAAGCACTGAAGAAACGAATACGCGAGATGATAACGGTACAAAAGGAAAGCGTTACTGTGTAGCTGCTACTGTAAACATCATTTGAAAAAGCCGGCGTTTGACCGGCTTTTTAGTTGTCTGCACCGATCTTGGACATCATCTCATCAAACCTTGGGTCATCGCGGAGGGAATCAAGACTGCGGTCTTTAAGGAAATGCGGTTTGTTCTCGTTTCCAAGCTTTATCGCACGGCCCAGCCATTTGAACGCGAGTTCCTTCTCACCAAGCAAGGCAAATGAGGACGCCACCCAATATGCCATGTCATGATCGGAGCGCGACAGGCTTAATGCATCGTCAGTCAGCTGTGCTTTTGCGTCTTCGCTCCGGCCTGCACCAGCTAAATAGACCGCATAAAGTGGCCTGATGCCATCCATTTCCGGATGCTCGTCGAGGATCTGGCCCATAAGGTCGATAGCCATCTGGGTGTCACCGCGATAGTAATAGACCGCCGATCGAAAGATCTTGAGCATCGGGTGATCGGGCTCGGCCTTTTCGCCGCGAACGATATATTCAAGCGCTTTGTCATATTCGCGCTTGTAGATGAACAATCGGGCGCTGTTATAGGCCGAAACGGCGCGAGCGGCCGGATCTAGCCGCGAAAGCTTTTCATAGGCTCTAAGAGCTTCATCGTATTCTCCATCGAGCCTGTGGATCACGCCCTTGACGAAATACAAAGGAGCTTCATTCGGGAATTGTTTCGTCAGCAGGTCCATCTCGGCTCGAGCCTTTTTCTTTTCGCCGCGAGCAAGGTAAACCATCACCATGAGAACCCGAGCTTCAACGACATTCGGGTCGTAAAAGAAGGCTTTGCTGAATGCCGTTTCGGCGTACGTATAGTCTTCAGGTTCGCCCAATCCTTTGAACATCCGGTTTGCGTAGCACGCACCTAGCCCGCTGTACGCAAGCGCAAACTGAGGGTCAAGCTCGATCGCATGTTTGAAGTTCTGGATGGCGGCGTTGCAATCGTCTGCCGACATCGTACGGAAAATAAATCTTCCAAAATTATCGCGGCCGCGTAGGTATTCTTCCCACGCCTCGTGATTTTCGGTCATGCGGCGGCCAAGCTTTTCCGCTTCCTTGTCCGAAAGTTCGAGCCGCAGTCCTTCCAGGATCCGCTGTGCGATCCCGTCTTGGATCGTGAGAATGTCGTTGCCTTCGGCATCGATACGGTCGCTCCAAAGGATCTCGCCGCTTGTGACGTCAAGCAATTGCGCGGTCACGCGTATCTTATCTCCGCCACGAAGAAATCCCGCCGACAGCACGGCCTGAACACGAAGTTCGTTACCCGCGTCTCGAGGGTCAATGTCAGAGCCCTGATATTTGGCGATCACTGAACTTGGGCGTACGACAAGAGAGCGTAGCTGGGCAAGTTCGGTAATGACGGCATCCGCAAGAGCAAACTCATAAAAATTCGAAGCCGGGTCATTGCCGAGATTCTTGAATGGCAAAATAGCGACGCTTTTCTTTTCCGAGCCGGTCGAGGTAATGCTCAGGTCGGGAACTGAGGACGGCGGAACTGAGACCGACGGCCAACTTTTTGACGAAGTGGTCTCAGGTGTCGATTTGCCCGTGAACCAGTTCAATGCCCGCTTAAAGACGCCGCCGTCCGCGTGTGCCGGGGCGAAGGTATCGCCTTGCATTAACGGAGCTCCCGCGACCTCGGTCAAGACGCTTCGAAGGTCGTCGCGCATTTGCGATATCTTTTGGTAGCGATTTCGCGGCTCCTTCTGCAGAGCCTTATCCACAATTGCCTGCAGCTGCGGCGGAACCGGGTCTTTCCGCATTTCCGAGATTGGTTTCGGGGTCCCGTAAAGAACCTGATGGCGGACATCTATGACCGTTTTGCCCTGGAATGCCCATATTCCGGTCAGCATTTCGTACAGCAAAACACCGGTCGAAAAGATATCCGAACGCTCGTCGGCTCGTTCGCCTTTGGCCTGTTCGGGAGCGGCATATGTCGCCGTACCATATGGGATACCGAGCTCGGTTATTTCGGTTCGGTCGTGTCCCTTATTTTGGTCAGCGTGGTCATCCTCGAGAAGTTTAGCCAGTCCGAAATCGAGTATCTTCACCTGGCCGCTTTCCGTGACCATGATGTTTCCGGCCTTGATATCACGGTGAATGATGTTCTTTGAATGAGCGTAGGCGAGAGCATCTGCGACCTGGATCCCAATTGAAAGTGCACTTCTCAATTCCAACGGACGGCCATTTACGAGTTGGCGGACGTTCTTTCCGTCAACCCATTGCATCGCAATGTAGTAGATCCCGTTCGCATCGTGGAAATCATAGATCGTGCAGATATTTGGATGATCGAGCTGAGAGCACAACTGCGCCTCACGTTCGAAACGCTTAAAGTTTGCGGTCTTCATCGTCAGTTCCGGCGGCAGGACCTTGACGACTGCGGTCCGGTTCAGCTTGGTATCCAGGGCCTTATAAACGGTACCCTGACCACCCGAGCCGATCTTCTCAAGTATTTTGTATTGATTGATCTGCGAACCGATCATATTGAGTGCGGAATGTAAACCATCTTATGCAGTGTAAGGGAACCGCATAACCGGTCGCTCCGATCTCGAGACTAGATACCAATTATAAAGCAGATTGGGAATTCCGCAATCTGCCTTGATCGTTCTGAACTTAAGAGCCGGCCAACTGCCGGCTAATCCGGTCGGATCGTTCAGCCGCGGGGCGGATCGCCCCACCCCGAACCTTTCCAAACACCATTTTCTACGATCGCCGGAACAGTGAGATCGCCGCCGGTGATCTCAAGCATTTCCTTTCGGCGGGCCTTATCCGTCTGCGCATCGTATTCAATGAATGAGATGCCATTAGCGTTAAAATGCTCACGCGCCTTTTGACAATATGGACAATCAGGTTTTACGTACATTACGACCGACATACTTTACGCCTCTGGTAACTAATTCTAACCTTTCAAGATCTGAAAGCAAGAGGGGAGATGTTCACCGCTTTGCGCCTTTGTTCAAAATCTAGTTTCATATCTAAAGGCACAACCAATGGAACTTCACCCCGAAATGTTCGAGCCTTATGAACGCCTTGTCGAGATCATAATCTGCGGCGAACAGAAACTCGTTCCTGAAAACAACTCCATCCTCCGCTGTCTGCAGTATCTGGACGTGGAACGCATCTCGAATGCCGATCTCTGCTGGAACGGCGAGTGCCTCGATTGTCAGGTCACGCTGCAGAATGGAGACAAGGAAAAGTCCGTGATCGCGTGCCGCACCAAGGTAACCGAGGGTATGGTGATCACCGGTCTGAGCCCTGCTTTGCAGTAGTCATGCATTTTATCGGTGGTTCACTCGCCGGGAAATCCGCGCAGATATTCTGAGATCTGGTCCCGCACCCTGCGAAACGCGGCCACCCGGTCATCATATGTGCCCGAGGCGGAAGCGGTGTCTTCGAAAGTACGGTGAATGCGTTTTGCCGAACCGGGAAAATAGGGGCACTGCTCTTTGGCGTTGTCGCAGGCCGTAATGATGTGATCGAACTCCTGACCGGCGAAGATATCGGCCGACTTCGATGTGTGGCCCGAAATATCGATCCCGATCTCATTCATCACTTCGATCGCCTCCGGCTTGACGATGCTCGGATCGACGCCTGCACTATGAACCTCGAATTTATCGCCATGAAGTTCACGTAATAAGCCTTCCGCCATCTGACTTCGAGCTGAATTCCCCGTGCAGAGGATCAAGACGCGTTCCTTATCGCTCATATTTCTTGTGTGCTAAATCCTTTTCTAAACCTAAGTGCCACGCGAACCAGCAAGATCAGCACCGGCACCTCGATCAGCGGCCCGATGACCGCAGCAAACGCCACGCCCGAATTTATGCCGAAAACGGCGATCGCGACCGCGATCCCAAGTTCGAAATTATTCCCGGCGGCCGTGAATGCGAGCGACGTGCTCTTTGCGTAATCCGCGCCGGCTTTCTTCGCAAGAAAAAATGCAGAGAAGAACATCAGTGCGAAATAGAGCACTAGCGGGATCGCGATCCTGACAACATCGAATGGTATAGCTACGATCAACTCGCCCTTATAGCTGAACATGACCACAATGGTGAACAGCAGCGCGACAAGCGTGACAGGGCTGATCGCCGGAATGAAGACCGTCGAATACCATTCTTTGCCTTTGATCCGTACGAGTACGAATCGCGTTATCATACCCGCCATGAACGGAATACCGAGATATATGAACACGCTTTCCGCGATCTGAGCAATGCTTACTTCGACCGTTGCACCCGTCACTCCGAACATCGGTGGAAGGACCGTGACAAAGATGTATGCATATATGCTGTAAAACAGCACCTGAAAGATCGAGTTGAAAGCCACCAGGGCGGCAACATATTCGTTGTCGCCTTTTGCCAGGTCATTCCAGACGATCACCATTGCGATGCAGCGCGCAATGCCGATCATGATCAGGCCGATCATGTACTCCGGCTTGTCCGGCAACAGGAGCACCGCGAGAAAGAACATCAGCAGCGGCCCGATCAGCCAGTTTTGCACGAGCGATATCGCGAGTATCTTCGTATTCCTGAAGATAAGCGGAAGTTCTTCGTACTTAACCTTGGCGAGCGGCGGATACATCATCAGTATCAGTCCGATCGCGATCGGCAGATTCGTTGTTCCGACCTGGAAACTGTTGATGAATCTTGCCGTTTGGGGTACGAAATAACCAAGCCCGACGCCAAGTACCATCGCGGCGAAGATCCAGACGGTCAAATACCTGTCAAGAAACGAGAGCCGTTTTGTCGTGGCTTCGGTCTCGGGACGGTCAGGGAACTCTTTGTCCATTTAGTTCTGATGTTAACAGCAGACCGGCGCGCCGGGACAGCACGCCGTTAGCGTTACGTAGTCTTTTTTCTGCTTGTCGTAACGGATCACAATTTCTTCCCAATGGCTCGCCATCATTTCGTCAAATGTACGAGAGCGAGGCGTGTGACATTTTGAGGGAACCGCACACGCCCGCTTTTCAAGAGACTTGATGACCGAGCTTTTCGAAATGCTATCGTTCATCTTCTACCTCATTCATGCACATCCGCATCCGCCATCAGCTTTGACTTCGATCCCGAATTTAGCGGCCTGCGTTTCGCAGCATGCACTTTCGCCTTCTGCAGGGGGAGCTGTTTCACATCCGCACGGTGAGACCTTGACCTCAAGGCCGCCGATCCCGACAGCTTCGGGAACGCAGCAGCCAGCAGTCCGTTCCGAGGTTTCAGGCAATTGGTCTTTCAGTACCGTGAAAACTTCCCATTCGTTGCCGTCCGGATCGTTTACCCACGCCTTGTCCTGAAGTGCGTAACAGCAGTCGGTCTGCATCTCGTCCCGCGGTGTGAGTCCGCGTTCTTTCCATTGCTCGCGGATCGAAAGAACATCCTCCGTAGACGCGACCTGAAGACCCAGATGCGAAAGCGCACCTTGTTCGTTGAATGGCACCTGGTTTAGCGTCAGATTCAGCGGCGGATTCTGTACATCAAACTTCGCGTATCCGTTGCGAACCTTCATCGGATCGATCCCGAGCATTTTCTTGTAAAACTCGACGCTGCTTTCTACATTTTTTACGTTGATCGCCAGATGGGCTTTCAGTACGTTTACGTTTGCGGCCGTGTATGTTTCGTTATTCATGATCGCATCTCCTTCATGCATATTATCAATTACGGCTATCCGTAATTGTATTCCGATAATAGTGCTGAATAACAATTATGTCAAGACATAATTGTAGTGTGATATAATTTCCTTGTTATGGCTGGTTGTAACGGTTTTGATGCGGAACTCTTCTTTTCGGCGTTGGCGGATAAAACAAGGCTTCGGCTCTTGAATCTCTTACGCGATGGCGAAGTCTGCGTTTGCTTTTTTGCCGGCACGCTCGATACCAACAATCCGAAGATCTCGCGTCATCTTTCCTACCTGAAACGTGCTCACCTGGTAAAAGGCCGGCGCGACGGTAAATGGGTGCATTACAGCATCACCGAGCCGAAGGACGAAAAAGCAAAAGCAGTTTTTCACGCAACAATGGAAATGCTGGCTGGCGACAAAGAGATGCAAAAAGATCGTCGACGCCTTGTGGACGTCTGTTGCCAGCCGATCGCTCCCATCGCTATCAGCAAGAAATGAACGCTGCTAAATTGGCTAATGAATAGTTGGCGTGGGGCCTAAGGCAATTACAACTTGACCAGTTTTAACTGTTTCAAAAGGATGAATGTCTGGTTTGGAATTTCACTGCTCATTTCCTCGAATAGCTTAAAGTCGACATTGGCAAGATGTTTCACGTGTAAATACCACTCAATGAAATTCGTCTTTTGCATCGGGGCCGAGCTTAAGTATCGGAGATAACTACGAGTGACGAGTTTCTTGTCGTTTGATTCTGGTACCGAGGAAAGGAGAGTGCGGTAAACAATGCATTTTTGGTTAAATATTGCCGAATCAGGTTCGTCGCCGTCCGCCTTCCATGAATCAAGTAGTTCAAGAAGAGAAATGATCTTCTCATACCTTTGGTCAGAGTCATCGGGTGTTTGACCGTTGCTTTGACCGATCAGACGAATCGCACGAAGCTGCTGCATTAATTTCCTAGCCATTTCGGATGTCCATAAGAAACGGACTTTTGGACTTTCCGCCACATCCATATCGCCAACAAGTTCAAACTTGATTGGATCGTCGAAATAGATCCGATTGATGTCTGCCGCATACGCGGGTATTTTGCTTTCGTTAGCGATCTCGTTCCCTTTGCATCTAGGGGATCCAAGGTTCAAACCTAAATACTCTCGAAAGGCGGACTTGATCTCTATCTTCGAGGGTGCTGCCGGACCTGATATGAGTCGGGCGATCTTTGATAATATCTGATCTCGCTCGATGGAAAATGTAAAACTCCGATCGTCGCCGAAATTCCTGCGGAGCGATCGAGACAAAAAAGACGTGAGAAGCTCGCGCTCATTGGGCTGAAGGCTAAACTCGATAAGTAAGTCAAGCGCCGGCCCCACCTGAGCTGGCGATTCAAGATTCTCCAGCCAAGGCAAGAGAAATAGTGCCCTCGACCCCGTTTCAATTTCTTTCTTGGTGAAGCCGGCCTTTGCAACGTCCATCACTGTAGAGTAAATATCGCTGACGTCATAGGTAAGCGTGTCACCGCACGCAATTCGACCCAATCCCAATTTCCCGTTAAGGAGGAAAATCAAATGCCTAGCTCGAGTCCGGTCGAGCGGCACCATGGCTTTAATCGCGCGACTCATTAACGAAAGGCCATCGAGTTTCAGTTCAAATGCATAATTTAGATAGCCAGTCTCCGTGTCCACAGCGACCCCTTGAATGGGAACGAGTCTCATACGCACAGGATTCTTCACTTCACGGGCAAGTTTGATAGCTTCTTCGATAAGGAATTTCCGATCGTAGTTGCGCAAGTTCAATCCTGATGTCGCAATTTTTATCAGCGTGTCGGAGGCGAGTTCCGGAGGTGCTAGTCTTGCATTAAGAATAATTGCTTCGGTCGAAACAACTCTAGGAGACTCGGGTAGTGCGGCATCGGTTCTTGGAATAACGCCTTTCTGTCCCGCTGCAAACGCGGCAAGTATGTAAATCGAAACAGCAAAACCAATCAATTTCGTCGACATTTTCTGACCTCGTTAATTCTTATTGGATCAGGACTTGAGTGGTTTCCAAGGTAATCTCAGGCAGCACGACATTAAAATAACTCTCCAGATCTCGCCGCCGTTCTCCGGAAAATGCTCCTTTCCAAATACGGTCAACCCTCCCTTTATCAGTCAGTGAAATCAAGGTCGGAGTTGCTGAAACATCAAATTCCCTTATCGAACCCAAAGACACTCTTTCATGCGTCTTTACATAGTCGCCAAAATCGGGTTTAACTGTGTCGTTGCAATGTTCGTCTCCTATTGAAACACATATGACGTGAATTTCATACCGCCCCTTTAGCCTTTCAATAAGCTGAGAGAATGACTTCCAATTTGCAGCACACCAATAACAGCGGTCCGCGTAGAAATACAGTAGTGACGGCCGATTGATTGTTTGGAATTGAATCTTCCCGATTTTCTGCGAACTATCTACGTATTCCAAAGGAGGGGCGGCACTTCCTATAACAAGTCTTCGAGATTGACTCAGTAATCGATTTGCGTTTTCCAATTCGGACACTCTAAGGCCCAGCACCGAGTTTAAAGCGGCCGAGACCAACAGAAGTACCCAAACACCAAACTTGGCGACGATTGAAGAGATCCTACGTCGATTATGAACTTGGCCCATGTCGATTCATCGAGTACCGCGTGGCGACCGGTTGCTTAGGGGCGCGCGCTATTTTCTAGCCGCATGTGTCCCTGCAATAAAATGGGTCTTGTTGTGAGCATGTAGCTTGTCCCGGCAACGGGATACAGCACAATTGATCCTCACCGCCCCTGCCCTTTCCTGAACAATCTACCCCATAGGTACAACAGTTTGGAACTGATCCGAGAACGTTCAGACCCGCGACCTGGTTAACCGCAGTCAAAATTGAAAATATCGAGAATCCCACGACAAATATTCGCATCGGTAAACTTTTCATGCCTGTCCTCCTTAGAAATTACTGACATAGAGTTAACGATCATTGCACACTATCGTTTCTCAGGGTTCAAGATTTTCCGTGCGATTCCTACTATTTGCCATTGAAAACTATTATTTGATGCGACTTGATTTCGCAATTATGTTGAACCGTTCGCTTGATTTTCGGTGATTCGAAGGGTTTTGACCATAATTCTTTGTGAAATTACGGAGAAAATTGGATTCGTTTGGAATTCCAACAACGAGTCGGATTTGTTTAATCTGAAGGCAAGTCGTTTCGAGTAGCGATCTGGCTTTCTCCAATCGCATCTCGCGTAAATAACGGTTTGGGGAACTGCCAACATTCTCCCTAAAGAGCTTGTGGAAGTGGGAAACCGATATGTCCAACAAGCCAGCCATTCGCTCCACGGTCCAATTCGCCTCAATTTGCTCGTTAATGAGACTCAACAGGCTAAAAATCCTTCTATCCACAACTCGTCTTCCTCCACACGACAACAATAGAAGTTCGATTTCTCGAGGAAATGCACTATTTTATCTAATGTTATTGCGGAGATTTGGCGATCTCTAACAGGGTTTTGTGAAAAATCTTGTAAAAGCGGGCTATTTTGAACAAGGTCAATTCTAGCGAAGGAGGCCTATCGAACGTAAGGCGATCAATATTTCGGAACTTTAGGATCGACGTCGTTCGACCACGCCGTTATGCCGCCGCGGAGGTTTCTTAATTCGCCTGTATATCCGTATGCCTTGAGTGCCTCGATAGCGCGTGCGCTTCGGCCGCCCATCTTGCAGATGATTATCGCTTCGCGGGTTGGGTCGAGTTCTTTCATCCGCGAAATGATCTCGCCAAGCGGAATGAGTTTGGTTCCAAGGATCTTTGCAAACGAGAATTCGCCCGGCTCGCGCACGTCGATCATCTGCACATTGCCGCCGCTGTCGATAAGCTTTTTCAGTTCCGTTGCCGAGATCTCATTTACCACTTAACTCAGAACCTCATTCCACATCCATCCAGGGTACGTCGTTGAAAACATTCATCCATCTGGGAGTGTCTGAAACCGTAACTTTTGTAGGATCGTAATACCTAAATATACCATTTACAAAACTTTGCACAATTGGGGTGAATCCATTTCGCCTCGTGTTATAGAATCTGTTAATAGTAAAAACTTTGTATGCACTCATACTTCTGGCCTGGCCGTCTGCCGGCTTTTACAATTTCTCTCGCGTTATCGCTGTCTGTCGTTTTCTCTTCATGCGGCGGCAAGAGCCCGCAAGGTGAGCGTCCCCAAAATCAGCAAGCGGCGAATACCGAACCGGCTGACGCTCCCGTTCAGGTGACTGTTGCAAAGACCGAAGCGCGAAACGTACCGGCCGTTATCCAGACGACGGGCTCGCTCGTCGCTGATGAAACATCGAACGTCGCACCAAAGGTTGCCGGAAAGGTTGCTAACGTGAACGTAAATATCGGCGATTTCGTGTCGCAAGGGTCGGTGATCGCAAAGATCGATGACAGCGACGCCAGACGGCAGCTCGCTTCGGCCCAGGCAAGCGTAAAGCAGGCGATCGCCGCGGTTAGGCAGGCCGAAGCTCGACTCGGCCTCGGGCCTAACAGTTCCTTTAATGCATCGGCGATCCCTGAGGTGCGTTCTGCAAACGCAAACTACGAGCAAGCCTTGGCCGAACTTCGCCAGGCCGAAGCCAATGAAAAACGATATCGCGACCTTGTTCAGTCCGGCGACACGGCGATGATCACCTATGAGCAGTACAGGACGGCTCGCGATACCGCACGTGCCCGCGCCAACGCCGCAAAGGAACAACTGGACGCTCAAATAAACAACGCGAAACAAAACAATCAGGCCATCGCAAGCGCTCAAGCATCGGTAGAGGCCGCTCAGACTCAGGTGGAAACAGCGAAACAGGAACTTGCGGACACCGTCGTTCGTGCCCCTTTCTCCGGATTCGTAACAAACCGGCAGGTTGCACCCGGCGAATATGTTTCGTCCGCGAACACGATCGCGACGATAATTCGATCGAATCCGATCAAGATACAGATGCAAGTAGCCGAAGCCGACGTGCCTTCGGTCCTTATCGGCCGCGGAGTTTCGGTTCAGGTTGATGCCTATCGCGACCGGCGGTTTGCCGGCACCGTCTCGGCCATCAATCCGTCGGTAGATCCGAACTCGCGTTCGGCGATCGTGGAAGCAAAAGTGGAGAATGGCGACAACGCGCTCCGAGCCGGCATGTTCGCGACCGCCAGGATCAATAAGGAAGGCGGCGCGACCGGTATATTCGTGCCGAGGTCCGCTGTTTACAGTCACGAGCCGACCGGTTCGTTCCGAGCGTTTGTGATCGTCGATGGCGTCGCAAAGCTTCGCGTGATCCAACTCGGCGCCGAAGAGGGCGACTCGATCCAGATCCTTTCCGGCCTAAGCTCGGACGAGACAGTCGCTACCAGCAATCTGGATCAGTTATATGAAGGAGCAAAGGTAACCGTCTAGGAGAAGTTTTATGCAGTGGTTAGCCGAGATATGTGTCCACCGGCCCGTTTTTGCAACCGTGATAGTTCTGTTTCTCACGGTCGTCGGCGGATTCAGCTTTTTCACCCTCGGTGTCGATCGGTTTCCGAAGATAGATCTGCCGACGATCTCGGTATCGACGAGCAATCCCGGCGCATCCCCCGAAGAGATAGAAACAGAGATCACGGACGTTATCGAAAGCGCATTGAACACGGTCCCGGGCGTCGAGGAAATGCGTTCATCATCGTCGCGCGGACGTTCGAACGTAACCCTTACATTTAAGCTGGAAAAAAATCCGGACCAGGCGTTCCAGGAAGTACAGCAAAAACTCAGCGGCATCAGTAACCGCCTGCCTGACCAAGCCGATCCTCCGTCTGCCCAGAAAAGCGATCCTGATTCTCAGCCGATCCTGATGTACACCATCAGCGCTCCGCGAGACATGATGGAGCTTTCCGAGATGGTCGAGAACCTGATCCAGGAAAGGATCGAATCGGCCGATGGCGTTGGTGAGGTGTTCATGTGGGGCTCGCGAAGCCCGCAGGTCCGCGTAAACATAAATCCTGACCGGCTTCGCGCCTTCAATATTTCCGTAACCGAGGTCACAAATGCGGTTCGATCGCAAAATCAGGAACTTCCGGGCGGAAACCTGATCGAGGGACAGAAAACTCTCGGCCTTCGGACCATGAGTAAGCTGACGTCGGTCGAGCAGTTTAACGACGTCGTTATCACTACCCGCAACGGTTTCCCGATCAAGATCAAAGACGTCGGCACTGTCGAAAAGACCGGCGGCGAGCCACAGTCAGCGGCATCGCTCGACGGTGTACCCGCCGTTTCAGTAGGCGTCCGAAAGCAATCGGGCGCGAACACGATCGCCGTTATCAAGAACGTGAAAGAGCGAATGGCGGCGATCATTCCGACACTTCCGTCCGATTTCAAGGTCGCTGTCATTCGCGACCAAAGTGAATTCATTCAAAACAGTCTTACGGCGATCGAGGAACACCTGGTCCTTGGCGGTATCTTTGCAGCGATCGTAGTCTTCCTATTCTTGTGGAATTTCCGTTCTACGATCATCGCCGCGCTTGCGATACCGGTCTCGATAATTGCCGCATTCGCTGCGATCGCCGCACTAGGCTATTCGCTTAATCAGATGACGATGCTGGCGTTGACGTTAATGGTCGGCATCGTGATCGACGACGCGATCGTGGTCCTTGAGAATATATATAGGTACGTCGAAGAAAAGGGAATGAACCCGTTTCAGGCGGCGATCGAAGGAACCCGTGAGATCGGTCTTGCGGTGCTTGCGACAACGCTGTCACTGCTTGCCGTGTTCGTCCCGGTCGGCTTCATGACGGGTATCGTCGGCCGCTTTATGTCCTCGTTCGGCCTAACGGCGGCGGCCGCAATTGCAGTGTCGCTGATCGTCTCGTTCACGCTTACACCGATGCTCGCTGCTCGATGGATCAGGCCTAAGGAAGAAACGATCGACGATGAATCCGACATCGATGTCGTCACCGGTGAAGAGGCCGATCCCGTTGGTATTGAAGCCAAACATGTTTCGCATGATTCAAAAGCCGGCTGGTTTTACCGAAGGATCGACGGCACATACACTTGGCTGCTGAAGCTCTCGATGCGTTTCCGTTGGGCGGTGGTATTGATCTGCGTGATCACGGTCGCGTCGATCTATCCGCTGTATAAATTCGTCGGAATGGCGTTTCTTCCCGATGAAGACGAATCGCTATTTCAGGTGAATCTACGCGGGCCGCAGGGAACTTCGCTCTCAGCCACGCAATCGATACTCGACCGTATCGCGCGCGATATCCGGGGACAGGTTCCCGGGGTTAAGAACACCTTGGTACTTGCGGGCTTCGGACGTGGTTCCGGCCCCAACAATGGGTTCATAAACGTCGCACTCCTTCCGGTCGGCGAACGCGAAAGATCGCAGGCGGATCTGATAAATCAGGTTCGCGGTATAGCAAGAAAATATTCTTCCAAAGATTACCAGGTGACGGTGTCTGCTTCTTCGTCAATTGCCGGTAGTATCGGTCTCGGCCGCGGCGGGTCAAGCGTTGGTATGTACATCGCCGGACCCGATATGGCAAAGCTGACGGAGTATTCGAATGCCCTCGTTGAGAAGATGAAACAGGATCCGATATATCGCGATCCGGACACTTCGATCGAGGTCGGCTCGCCTGAGATCCGCGTAACCATCGACCGGGCAAAGGCCGCCGACCTAGGTGTGCGTGCCGGCGACGTTGCTCAGGCGTTGAATATCCTTTCCGCCGGGCAGATCGTCTCCACGTACAGCGAAAATTCCGAGCAATACGATGTGATCGTTCGTGCCGAGGAGCAGTTCCGCCGCGATCGAAGCTATCTGCCATGGTTCACGGTCACTTCGTCAAACGGCGGTACTGTCGGGCTCGACCGCGTTGTCAAATTAGATGAAGGCGTAAGCCCGTCATCGATCAACCGTTTGAATCGACTCCGCCAGGTTACGGTCTCGGCAGGCCTCCCGCCGAACGCATCCGAATCCGACGCTATCGCAAAACTGCAAAGACTCGCAGCAGAGATGCAGATGCCGCCCGAGTACATTACCGGCGTGACCGGCCAATCGAAAGAACTTCAGAAAGCTTACGAGTCGTTCATGTACGCTTTCCTCCTTTCGTTCGTTTTCATGTACTTGATCCTGGCCGCCCAATTCGAATCGTTCATTCATCCGGTGACCATTCTCTTGTCACTGCCGCTTTCGGTCCCGTTCGCATTGCTTTCGACGGCACTGGCCGGGCAAACGCTGAACATATTTTCGGCCCTCGGTATTCTCCTGCTTTTCGGTATCGTGAAAAAGAATGCGATCCTGCAGATCGACCACACGAATACGCTTCGGTCCAAAGGAATGAGCCGCTACGACGCGATAATCCAGGCAAACCGCGATCGACTACGCCCGATCCTAATGACGACGATCGCACTTGTCGCGGGCATGATCCCGCTCATCCTCGGTTCAGGCGCGGGTGCGGCCACAAACCGTTCGATCGGCATCCTTGTGGTCGGCGGCCAGTCTCTTTGTCTGCTGTTAACGCTGCTCGCAGTTCCGGTTTTCTATTCGCTGTTTGATGACGCTGCTGAATCGGCGATCTTCAAACGGTTCTCATCCGCCGTCGGTTCGGTCTTTCGCCCCATCCGTGAAGCGGTCTCCGGAATTTTTAAGGGCGGTTCGTCGCGAGGCGAAGGTAACGCATAACGTCGATCGCCTTAAAGGAAAGTTTTGATGAAGAGAGTTTTTCTTCCAATTTGTTGTTCATTGCTTATCGCAGGTTCCGTCTCGGCTCAAACGCCGGAACCCACGGTAACACCGTCTCCGATCCCGACCATCGCGGTAGCGCCGGCTGTGCTTCCGGATGAACCGCCGCCAGTCGCTCCGAATTTTAAGGCACCTTTGCGTCCGCTCCCGTCCGCAGAACGGGTCGGGGTCGATAATGCCAATCAGCTGTCGCTGACCCTTGAGGAAGCGATCGAAATGGCATTGAAAAATAATAATGACATTGACGCGTCGCGAAACAGCGTTCAGATCGCGGAATTCAATCTTCGCGGCGCCCGCGGTATCTACGATCCGCTGATCGAGGGTGAAAGCTATTACGACAGCACCTCCATCCCGACCGCGTCGATAATCGGCGGTGCGGTCAACGGCTCGGTTACGCAGAAGCGCTATTTCGGCTCGGCCGGGTTTAGTGGTTTCTCACCATATTTCGGAGGAAGCTACGCGGCAAGGTTTGATTCTTCGAGAACGAAAACCAGCAATACCAACGCAACCCTTAATCCGCAATTTCCTTCGCTGCTGACGTTTACCTACACACAGCCGCTGCTCCGAAACTTTCGTTTCGACGGCAGCCGACGCCTGATCGAGATCGCGAAGAAGAACCTTGCTCTCAGCGATTCACAATTTCGCCAGCGTGCGATAGATGTGATCGCCGCCGTCGAACAGTCGTACTGGGATCTCGCATTTGCGCTTCGCAATCTTCAGGTGCAGATCGATGCTGTGAAGCAAGCCAGGACGCAGCTTGAAAGTAACCAGCGGCAAGTGGAGAAAGGCGTTCTGCCGCCCATCGACCTTGTCGCCGCGAACGCACAGATCACGACGTTTGAGCAAAGTGTTTACGTGGCCCAGCAGGAGATCACCCGTTCTGAAAATACGCTCAAAACGTTATTGCTAGCCGATCGTACATCCGGCGAATGGTCGCGCCCGATCACGCCCGTTTCGCCCATCGATTTAGATCCGCCCAAGATCAGCCTCGAGATCGCCGTCGCCGAGGCGTTGAAAGGCAGGCCTGAGATCACACAGTTCCAGGCGAGCGCGGATGTGAACGCGATCGACGAGAAATACTATCGCGATCAGAAAAAACCTGAGATCAACATCGT
The DNA here is from genome assembly GCA_016789265.1 of Blastocatellia bacterium. Classification (GTDB taxonomy): domain Bacteria; phylum Acidobacteriota; class Blastocatellia; order Pyrinomonadales; family Pyrinomonadaceae; genus OLB17. The sequence continues at coordinate 222,062 of JAEUQK010000025.1, read as the reverse complement.
CGGCAGTTATACCGCCCAAGGCCTTGCCGGTACTGTTACAAGCGTCGGGACCGGCCGTGTGCCTGAAAATCTTATCGGCGGCTACGGAACGTCGCTCGGCAATCTCATACAGCTCGATTATCCGTCTTACCGGCTTGGCGTAACGATCTCGCTGCCGTGGGGAAACCGGGTCGCTGAAGCCAATCTCGGCCGCGTTCTTGCGGAAAAGTCGCGCATCGCAAATCAACGTGCCCAGGCCGAGCAGAACATCGAGGCAGAGGTCCGAAACGCACTACAGGCGCTTCGTTCCGCCGAATCACTTCTCGTCTCGGCCGCCGCAACTCGTGAATCAGCCGAACAGCTATATCAGAGCGAACAGCGGCAGTTTCAGGCAGGGACGACGACATTTTTTCTGGTTCAACAGCGTCAGACCGATCTGATATCCGCACGTGGGCGGGAATTACAGGCTCAAACGCTCTTGAACCGTGCGATCTCAGAGTTTCAGCGTGCTATAGGTTCCACGCTAGAGGTCAACAACGTGACGGTCTCATCCGGCGGCGGGCTCTTCCGCCGTCCGTCGACTCGCGATTCGGCACTGAACCGGTTCGAAGCCAAATAGTCTCACTTTACCTTTCGTCACTCTAAACGTTCTTTCCGTAACAATTTGAAACATTCCTGCCCGGAATTCGAATAAGATATTTTCGATATTCTATTACTAATGCGAGGAATACATGTTAAGAACGTTTTCTAGATCACTGCTCATCGTCGCAATGGTCGCGGCGACGACGATAGCGGCATTTGCTCAACCGGGCAAGAGCGGCATTGACGTGCCGGTGACCTATTACAAACTGCCAAACGGATTGCGCGTTGTACTCTCTGAAGAAAGAAGCGCGCCGCTCGCGGTGGTCGCGGTCTATTACAACATCGGTTTTCGCGTAGAACCACGCGACCGGACCGGCTTTGCCCACCTTTTCGAACATTTAATGTTTCAGGGTTCGAAAAACCTCCGGAAGATGGAGTTTGTCAGGCTCGTAGAAAGCAACGGCGGCGTGCTGAACGGCTCAACGCGTTTTGATTTCACAAACTATTACGCTGTGATGCCGTCGCACAAGCTCGAAACGCTCCTCTGGGCCGAGGCCGACCGCATGCGAGGCCTCGACATAACGCAAGACAATCTTAAGAACCAACAAGGCGTTGTCGGCAACGAGGTCAAGGTGAATGTTCTGAATCAACCCTACGGAACGTTTCCGTGGATCGACCTGCCGATGGCGGCATTTACAAACTGGTACAACTCACATAATTTCTACGGCGACCTTAATGACATCGAAGCAGCGACGCTCGAAGATTCGAAGGCTTTTTTTGACAAGTATTACTCGCCGAAAAATGCTGTGCTGGTCGTGACCGGCGATTTCGAAGAGGCCCAGGCAAAGACATGGATCGACAAGTACTTTGCAGGTATCCCGGCACAAACGCCGGATCCGATCCCGGATCTTTCCGAACCGCGCCAGACCGAGGAAAGGACCGTAACCCGAACCGACAAACTCGCAAAGAAACCAGCCATCGGTTTCGGCTATCAAATGCCGACGCGCGGGACACCTGAGTATTACGCGATGGGATTGATCGACCAAATACTGCTGCAGGGCGAAGACAGTATGCTCTATCAGGAACTCGTCAAGAAAAAGAGCTTTACCAACGGCCTTTCGGGCGGCATAAACGGCTATCTCGGCAACATGTTCAACTATAACGGCCCGATGCTTTTTTCCGTCGATCTTATTCACGACGAGGGCTTCACGCCGCAGGAGATACTCGCTTCTGCCGATTCTGCCATCGAACAGCTTCAGAACAAGCCCGTAGATCAGGCCACAATTGACCGGGCGATCGTCAAACTTCGCTCGGGCCTTTATGACACGATGTCGCAGTTTGGAGGTGTCGGCCGTGCGGATCTGCTCGCGTGTTTTGCGTTGTTCGACGACAAACCGCAAAAGATCAACGAGATCGAATCGAGTTTCAGAAAAGTGACGCCTGAGCTGATCCAGAAAACGGCAAAGGAATACTTAAGAAAGACAAACCGTACCGTCGTTGTCGTCAACGTCGAGAAAGGCTCAAACAATGCGGGAGGTGAAAATAAGTGAACAAGTTGAAACGAATGATCTCCAAGTCGTCTTCCCTGCATTTATGCGTATTAGCCGTCACGATCTTTGTCCTCGCGGTAACATCGTTTGCCCAGAAAGAAGCACCGCCATCAGGAGGCCAGCCAAAGCCGTTTGTCTTTCCAAAGACCGACGATCTCGTGCTGCCGAATGGCATGAAGGTAACGCTCGTCCAGTACGGTTCCGTCCCGAAGGTCGCATTTCAGGCCGTCATCTACTCCGGTACCAAGGACGATGCGAAGGGCAAGAAGGCTGTTTCCGAGACAACCGGCCTGATGCTGAAGGAAGGAACGAAAACCCGCACGGCCGAACAGATCGCACTCGAAGCGGCAAAGATGGGCGGCCGCCTGAACGTCGGCGTCGGGACTGACAGTACCAACATCAGCGGCGAGGTATTAAGTGAGTTCGACACGAAGTTTCTCGAACTGCTTGCCGATGTTATACAAAACCCAAATTTCCGTCAGGAAGACCTCGACCGCCTGATGCAGGGCAAGCTTCGCCAGCTTGCCGTCGCGCGCACGGACGCGGGCAACCAGGCATGGGAGAAATTCCGCGAGGTGATATTTCCCGGCCATCCGTACGGCCAGATAAACCCTCGTGACGAAGAGGTAAAAAGCTACACTCTCGATGACATCAAAGGGTTCTACGCAAAGTATTATGGAGCAGCACGTACACATTTATACGTCGTTGGCAGGTTTAATGCGGCTGCGATGAAAGCTGCCATCAACAAAGCCTTTTCGTCGTGGACAAAGGGAACCCCTGCGACCCGAAACATCCCGGAGATCAGTGCAAAACGCTCACTCTGGACGATCGACCGCCCGGATGCTCCACAATCGACGATCTATCTGGGAATGCCGGCGCCAAACCCCAAGGACCCCGACTTTGTAAAATTCTCGGTCATGGACAGCCTTCTCGGCGGATCGTTCGGTTCCCGTATTACCTCCAATATCCGCGAAAACAAAGGGTACACGTATTCACCCGGGAGCTTTATTTGGAACCGCTTCAGGACGGGTTACTGGATAGAAGCGGCGGATGTGACCACCGCGAACACCGGCGATTCGATCAAAGAGATACTGTTCGAGATAAACCGGATGCGTACCGAGCCGGTCGGCGATGCGGAACTAACGGGCATAAAGAATTACATGTCCGGGCTTTACGTTCTGCAGAACTCAACGCGTTTCGGAGTGATCGGCCAGCTTGAGAATATGAACTATAACGAGCTGAACAAGACATCCATCGACAATTACGTCCGGGAGGTTCAGGCGGTTACGGCCCCGGAAATTCAGGCAATGGCGAAGAAATATCTGACCGAGGATAAGATGACGATCGTTGTCGTCGGCGACCTAGGCAAGATCTCAACCCAGATCAAACCGTACGAAGTAAAGTGAAATTATAGAGTGCGGATCAAACGGAATGGGCGGGTGTGACCGCGGCGCAGGCGTCCCGCCCGCATCTTACGATACGAGATCATGCGACCGAGACGGTTGCGTCCCGGTCATATCAATTCAATGGACAATGATCGTCAGTGCTAGATCTTAAATCCTCCGCGGTTGAGCATCATCTCAAAGCCAGCCTTGTCTACTGCCTTGATGTAAGCGTCACGGGGTTCTACTAGGCCCTTTTTTACGTGATCGAATAGGGCGTCATTGAGCATCACCATTCCATGAGCCTTTCCGGTCTGCATAGCAGACGGTATCTGGAAAGTCTTGCCTTCGCGGATGAGGTTCGAGATCGCCGGAGTGACGATGAGCACTTCGAGGGCCGCAACGCGGCCGCCGCCTTTTTTCGGCAGCAGTGTTTGAGCAATAACACCCTTTAGCGATTCCGAAAGCATCACGCGTATTTGCTGCTGTCGATCAGCAGGGAACTGGTCGATGATTCGGTCAACGGTCGAAGCCGCGGTCGTCGTATGAAGGGTGCCGAAAACAAGGTGGCCCGTTTCAGCAGTTTCGATCGCGATCGAGATCGTCTCAAGGTCGCGCATTTCTCCCACGAGAAGAATGTCGGGGTCTTCGCGGAGAGCGGCCCGCAATGCGTCCTTGAACGAATCGGTGTGGTTGTGTACCTCACGTTGGTTCACAAGGCAGCTGTGGTTATCGTGAACGAATTCGATCGGGTCTTCGATCGTGATGATGTGATCCTCCCGGCTCTTATTGATCGAGTCGACCATCGCGCAGAGCGTAGTTGATTTGCCGGAACCAGTCGGTCCGGTCACGACGACCAACCCCTTGGAAAGCGAGCAAAGGTCCATTATCGCCCGCGACAGCCCTAGCTGTTCTGCGGTCAGGATCTTGGTCGGGATTATGCGAAACACTGCTCCCATGCCTTTGCGATCCATGAAGATGTTGCAGCGGAAGCGAGCGAGACCCGGTATCTCATAGGCAAAGTCTGTGTCATTTCGGCTCTCGAACTCTTCGATGTTTTTCTCCGGCATTATCGAGTGCAGGAGTTCGCGCATTATTTCCGGGCCGAGTGTGGACTCGCTGCACTCAAGCCGCTGCATTTTGCCATCCTTTCGGACCATCGGCGGCATGCTCACTGAAAGGTGCAGGTCGGACGCCCCAACTTCGGCCATTCGATCAAAGAGGGCATCCATCCGTGACGTCATCATCGAGTTCTTTTGTCTGCGGTCGGCGTAATTTCGACGATCGACCGTCGGTACCTCTTGGGCCATGACCTCGACCGGCTGTGGAACGTATTGTTCCGCTGGCGGTACAAACGCCGATGGCACGGTTGACGATGTATCCTCGACGGCGGCTGAATAACCATCAACCTGAAAGTCGAAATCGTCGCGACGGCCGGGAGGTTCATAATTGGAGGTGTCGGAAAAAACGGTTTGAAATCCAGGATCGTTCACGTCGACTACCTCGATAGGCGGGCCCGACGGAGCTTCGATCACGGGTATTTGAAAAGCGTCCTCGACCTCAAGATCTGCCAGCGGAGCGGCCCCGACGTCCTGCGTCATCGTATTCTGCATCGCGACGGACGAGCTTTCGAACTCGAAAACGGCTGTGTCCACTTGAGGCATTCCAAGCGGTTCGGTGGGCATCGAGATCGCTGGTGCCGGAATAGACTCCGGCTGTTCTACGGCGGGCTGCACCAGTTTCGGATTCGGGTCAACCCCGACCGGACGCACTGCTACGACAAAGCCTGATGGCGATTTGGTCACCGTAAAGGTGAATTTTCCCAGGTTGTGCGGGTGCACGAACTGTACCTCCTGGCTGGTCGGAAGTTCCATCTTCACGTCCGGCGGGATCAGCGGAAACACCATCATGCTGATCTGCGTTCCGAGGATCGGTTCGAAACCGACATCCTCCGTGCCGTTCACCGAGACGATGAACGGGGGTTTGTTAGGTTCGAGCCTGAGTTCGTAGCCGGACGATGAGGCTAGGGAATTGAGAAGTTCGTTGAGTTTTTCCATGACATGAGGGATCTAGCGTTTCAGGAATGTGGAAATGCGTGGAGGGATCTTAGCGGCCGGAGAGGCGCACGGAAAATAATATCATGTGCAAACACTGTTTGTCACGAAAAATGAACAACCTGGTCCGAAACGAATTTGAGTGTATCTGAACAGTTAAATAGAGTTATGTCGAATGATCAGAGCGTGACAGCTTCCTTATATTCGCCCCAGACCTTTCGAAGACAATTTGAGATCTCGCCTACGGTCACGAACGATTCGACGCAGGTAAGTATCTTCGGCAGGAGGTTATCTGTGCCTTTTGCGGCCGATTCGAGTGCTGAAAGTGCCTCATTTGCCGCCGACGCGTCGCGTTTTGCCCGTGTCGCCCTTAAACGCTCGATTTGTTCCCGTTCGACGCGTTCGTCGATCTTAAGGATGGGGATAGTCTCGACCTCGTCCGATCTGAATTTGTTCACGCCGACGACTATCGCGTCCTCGGTCTCAACGGCTCTCTGATAATTATATGCGGCTTCCTGGATCTCACGTTGGACGTAGCCCGTTTCGATAGCGCGCAGCATGCCGCCCAAATCGTCGATCTTTGCGATATATTCGCTCGCAAGTTCCTCGAGTCTCGTTGTCAGTTCTTCGATAGCGTAGCTTCCCGCGAACGGGTCGACCGTGTCGGCCACTCCGGATTCATGCGCGATCACCTGCTGTGTGCGAAGTGCGATCCTCGCGGCGGCTTCCGTCGGCAGCGACAAAGCCTCGTCCATCGAATTAGTATGCAGGCTCTGCGTTCCGCCAAGTACGGCCGCAAGGGCCTGTATTGTGGTACGAACCACATTCACTTCCGGCTGTTGGGCGGTGAGGGTCGAGCCGGCGGTCTGCGTGTGAAACCGAAGCATCTGAGACTTAGGATTCACAGCCTTGAATCGGACCGTCATTATTCTTGCCCATAATCGCCTCGCAGCACGGAATTTAGCGATCTCTTCGAGCAGATTGTTATGCGAATTGAAGAAGAAAGATAAGCGCGGGGCGAAATCGTCGACCTCTAAGCCGACATCGATGGCCGCCTGTACGTAACAGATCGCATCTGCAAGCGTGAACGCTATCTCCTGTGCGGCGGTCGAACCGGCCTCGCGGATGTGGTAGCCCGAGATCGATATTGTGTTCCAGTTCGGAACCTCAGCGGCGCAATAAGCGAAGGTGTCTGTGATCAGCCGCAGGCTCGGTTTAGGCGGAAAGATATAGGTGCCGCGTGCGATGTATTCCTTGAGGATGTCATTTTGGATCGTGCCGTTCACCTGATCGAAAGAAACTCCCTGCTTTCGGGCAACCGCGAGATAAAGGCAAAGAAGCGTTGATGCCGTTGCATTGATCGTCATCGAGGTGGACACTTTGTCGAGCGGTATCCCGTCGAACAAGGTCAACATATCATCGAGACTGTCGATCGCGACGCCGACCTTTCCGACCTCGCCCAACGCAAGCGGGTCGTCGGAATCGAGCCCGATCTGCGTCGGTAGGTCAAACGCGACGCTTAATCCGCTCGTGCCTTGCGATAGCAGGTACTTGTACCGGGCATTCGACTCTTCAGCAGTAGCAAACCCTGCGTACTGCCGCATCGTCCAAAATTTGCCGCGGTACATATTGCGCCGGACACCGCGCGTGTAAGGGAACGAACCCGGTTCGCCGAGGTCTTCTGCAAGATCAATATCCTTTATGTTCGATGGGTTGAAGTCGTTTGGAAGTTCGATCCCCGATGAGGTCTCAAACCGATCACGCCGTTCGCCTGTCATATTGGCGATAGATTATCATAGTTGCAGACAATGTCTGACCGCCCGGAAATCGCTTGAACTACTATAATTACTTCACCGAGATCGAAGAGACATTCATCCGCCGCAGGGCAAAGAACCTGCTTCTCAGCCCGTTGGATTGGGCGTTGATGGAAGTTTGGCAGGAACGCGGAATACCGCTTCACGTTGTGATACGTGCGATCGAACAGGTCTTCGACAATTTCGAGAAGAAACCCGGACCTAGGACGATCAAGGGACTGATGTTCTGCCGTGAAGAGGTCGAGGCACAGTATGACGAATGGCTGAAGGGTCAGGCCGGGAGGTCGCCTGACGAGATCGCTTCGCCGGCGATGGAGCAATCTCCACAGGAAATAGCTGAACACATCGTGGGGCTGATCGCCTCATTACGACGCAATTCAGCCCCAACGCTTTCGGACGACATCGAGCGCGCTTGTCTCAGGCTCGAGGAGATCGCGGCGAATGTCACAACTGATACGGAGCTGTTGGATAAGAGCCTTAGCGACGTTGAAGACCTGCTCGACGCGGCGTTGCTTGAAAAGAGTGACCGTGAGCGGTTCAGCTCTTTGAGCAATGAGGTTACGGCACAAATGCGGCCTTACAGATCAAGCATGGATGAGGACGCGTACAAGAACACGTTCCGGCTGATGCTACTGAAAAGGCTTCGCGAAGAAGAGGGCATACCGCGTTTGAGCCTGTTCTATTTGTAGTTGGAGGGAAGTTTGGATTCTGAACACAAGATAGGTTCGGTTCTTGAAGTGGCGATCGAAAGGATCGTCCCTCGCGGATTCGGCATTGGTTTTGCCGAAGGGCTGACCGTGTTTGTCGCGCTGGCGGTTAAGGGTGACCGTGTGCGCATCCGCATCGACCAACTTAAGGGAAAAACCGCTTTCGCTGAGATCGTCGAGGTCGTCGAACCCGGCCCGGAACGGATCACTCCGCCGTGCAGGTATTTCGGCGAATGTGGCGGGTGCGATTTTCAGCAAATGACGTACGCCGAACAGCTCGCGTCTAAGGTCGAGATCATCCGCGATTGTCTGCATCGTATCGCAAAAGTCGAATTTGTTGAGGAGATAGAGGTCATTGCGTCTCCGGCCGAATTCGGCTACCGTTCGCGGGCGCAATGGCATCTGAACACTGTTTCGAAAGAGATCGGCTATTACAGACGAAATTCCCGTGATCTGGTCGCGATCGAAGAATGCCCGATCCTCGCACCGGAACTTAATGCCGAATTGAAAAGGCTGCGATGGGAATATCCTTGGGAAATGGTCTGGGCCGAAAAAGGTTACATCGATGCCGCTCGAGGCGATAAAGGAGCTGTGTCGCTTAACTCACCCGGCGTGCTGGAACCGAGCGAGATCGAATTCTCGGTTTTGGGCGAGACCTTTACATATTCAGCGGGGGTTTTCTTTCAGGGTAATCAGATGCTTGTTCCGGCACTTCTCGAAGCCGCATTGGGCAGAGCGACAGGGAAGACGGCTCTGGACCTGTATTCCGGCGTTGGCTTGTTTTCGCTGCCGATGGGCCGGGTCTTTGAAAAGGTGATCGCAGTTGAGGAGAACCCTGTATCAGTCGAGTTTGCCGTCAGTAATGCGGCTGCGAACGGTCACGGCAATATAGAATTCAGGACCGAAAGTGTTCGAAGCTTTCTGCGGAACATTGAAGTATCGGATGTAGATCTTATACTTCTTGATCCGCCGCGGGCGGGAACCGAGAAAGATACAATTGAGAATATTATCCGGATTGGTGCCCCGCAGATCTCCTATGTTGCCTGTGAGCCGTCGGTATTGGCTCGCGATCTTAAGCGGTTTGATGAAAGCGGATACAAGATTGATTCGATTACGGCGATCGATCTTTTTCCGCAAACTCATCATATCGAGACCGTTGCACGGCTATCAAGGCGATAAAGATCTAAACTTTTCATAACCGTGTGTCGTTTGAAAAATGACGATTTTGTAAACTAAACTCCATCTATGGCAAAGAAAAAGGACGATCCAGAGGCACTTCAGAAAAGCTTGTTTGTTCGATGCCGATATTGCGGACAGAAGAACGGCGTGAAAGAAGGTTATAAGAACCGTGACGCGAATTGCGGCAAGTGTAAGCTTCCGCTTTCGAACGAACCGCACAAGAAATTTGCGGACCTGAACAAACATGATTACATCCATCCTGCGGACAGCAAGGCGCTTGCGGCGTTAAAGGCGATTCCGGGGATCGATTCTGCACTAAAGAAGTTGCTCGCGGTTACGGGAGAATCAGCGATTCGCGTGACCTTTATGGCAAGTGCGATAAAGGTGACACCGAAACAATGCCCGGACCTTTATGCTAAGCTGCAGATCGCCTGCACCACGCTCGGCGTGGACATGCCGGATCTTTACGTCCAGCAGAATCCGCTGGTAAACGCGTTCACGGGCGGTGTAGAAAAACCGATCATCGTTTTACATTCCTCGTTGATCGAAAGATTGAACGATGAGGAAACCCTCGCGGTGATCGCGCACGAAGTCGGTCATATTCATGCGGAACACGTCCTTTACCTGACTGCGGCGAGACTGATGGAAGCACTTGCAAATCTTTCGGTCGCACGCCTGATACCAGGTTCCGAAATAATCAAATTCATTATTTCAGCAGGGATCAGCAGCGCTTTGCTTGCATGGGCACGCAGGGCCGAACTTTCCTGCGATCGTGCGGCTATGCTCGTAGTTCAGGACGAGCATGTAATTGGCAAAACGATGATGAAACTCGCCGGCGGTACATTTGCGTCAAAGATCGACTACGAACTGTTTCTCGAGCAGGGCCGTGAGTTTCAGAAAAACTACGATGAAAGCGCACTCGATAAATTCTGGGCAGACATAATAAACGCCGGCCTCTCGCATCCGTTCCCGATATGGCGTGTATCAGAGATCATCAAATGGACAGAATCGGGCGAGTATTCGGAAGTAATGAATAAGAACTAATGCGATCGGGATGTTGATCGTACTGACCACTACACCAACCGAAGAAGAGGCTGAGCAATTGGCCAGTCAAATGGTCGAACAGAAGCTTGCTGCCTGCGTGCAGGTCTTGCCGAATATAAAGTCGATCTATTTCTGGGAAGGCAGGATCCAGAAGGAAGGTGAAAATCTGCTTCTTATCAAGACCCTCGATGACAGATATTCCGATCTCGAGAAATTCATTCTTGAACACCACAGTTATGAAATTCCCGAGATCGTTGCCTTGAATTCGGAACATGTTTCAGGATCTTATCTGAAATGGCTATCAGAATTCGTCCGATCCTAAGTTCCTGAATTGGTCGAGGGGATCCCGCAGATCTTCACTATGAAATTAAAAGCTTCCTGGGGCGAATCAGTGAGATGTATCAAGTGCAGATCGTCCTCGTTAATATAGCGGTCATTAAGCATTGTAGAAGTTATCCACTGTAAGAGGCCCTGCCAATACTGCGAACCGAATAACACGACCGGAAAATTTCGGATCTTCTTTGTCTGGATCAAGGTAAGGGCTTCGAACAATTCGTCCATCGTGCCAAACCCACCCGGAAATATGATGTACGCGTTGCTGTACTTGATGAACATCGTCTTTCGAACAAAGAAGTATTTGAACGAAAGTGATTTTGTCTGATACGGATTTGGGATCTGCTCGAATGGAAGTTCGATGTTGCAGCCGACCGAGACTTTCCCGGACTCATAGGCACCGCGGTTCGCGGCTTCCATAATGCCGGGGCCGCCGCCGGTTATGATCTCAAATCCTTGTTCTGCCAAAAGTTTCGCCGTTTCCTGAGCGGCAAGATACATCGGGTCGCCGTCGTGCGTCCGTGCCGAACCAAAGATCGAGACACCGCGTGTGATCGTGGCGAGATTATCGAACCCGTCGACAAATTCGCCCATGATCCGAAAGACGCGCCACGAATCGGACGTTTTGTATTCGTCTTCCGGTTCGGGCGAACGGAGCAGAACCTCATCGTCCGTCAACTGCCAATAGGCGGGCGTTCGCTCAAGTTCTTTCGCGTCTGCTACGGTTTTTGGCTCGGCAGCTTTCTTGACCGCTTTCTTTCGTTTGGTCTTGTTTGCGTGAGTTTCAGCCATTAAATTCCCATTATGTTATAGCCGCAATCTACATAGATCGTTTCGCCAGTTATGCCCGAAGCGAGATCGCTGACCAAAAAGAGAGCAGTGTTTCCGACCTCGGCTGCCGTTACATTTCGTTTGAGCGGCGACTTTTCACCTACATAACCCAGTAGAGAGCCCATGTTTTTTACACCGCGAGCGGAAAGAGTATTGATCGGGCCGGCACTTATCGCGTTGACGCGAATGTTCTGTTTTCCAAGGTCGGCAGCGAGATAACGCACAGACGCCTCGAGAGCCGCCTTTGCGACGCCCATGACATTGTAGTTGGATACCACTTTTTCTGCACCGTAATACGACATCGTAACGATGCTGCCGCCTTCCTTCATTAGCGGAGCGGCCGCAAGGGCGACCTGTGTCAGCGAGTATGCACTTATCTCCAGCGCCGTGCGGAATGCGTCGCGGGTCGTGGTCACAAACTCGCCTTCGAGAGCCTCTTTCGGTGCAAATGCGATCGAATGTACCAGAAAATCCAGCTTTCCGTATTTATCGCCGACCGCCGCAAACGCAGCATCAACATCGGACTGGTTTGAAACGTCGCACGGAACGATCAGCGAATCCGGGAGTTCGCCGGCAAGCTTTTCCACATTTTCCTTTAATCGCTCACCCTGGTAGGTAAATGCAAGCTTTGCTCCGTTCGACGACGCAGACTCGGCACATGCCCAAGCGATAGAGCGTTTGTTGGCAACGCCGAATATCATTCCAACTTTGTTTTCAAGCATATCTTTCTTCAGTTCTATTCGTGCCGGTTACAGCTTAGTTCATCAAAACTGATCTGTAACGTAGATCCGTTGGAGCTTTTCGAAATCCAATAGCCGAATGTCGATCTCGACGGGGGTTGCTGAAAAGCGATTCGTATTTAAGGTGCCGCGAAGTTTCTCGACTTCCGCGTCCGGCATCTGCGTTATTAATACGACCAACAACCGAACCCGCATCCCGATGTTCATCGTCCCGATCGCTTGGTTGACCGACGAGACCTTTTTCATCATGGCGATCACCCGTTCCTGCTTTAGTTCGGGAGTGACGAGAAAAACCACTTCACCGCAGACGAGCACATCGCCCTGAGAATAGACCGCATCGAAAGGAATACCAGCGACGCTTACATGGCGCATCAACGGCACCTTTTCCTCTTGTTGGATCTGCCGCAGAGCCAAGTCTTCGGCAACAATGAACGCCGATTGCAGTTCGTTGAGCGAATCCGGCCCGACTTCGAGTATCTGCGAAAGCTCCTTAACGGCGATATTCAAATTCTGCCGCTGCATTTCAGGCATCGCCGAATCCCAATCGATCCAGCCTGCCGCTCTCGATGCGAGCAGAGCGTTTTGCTGACGCCTGACGAAAACCGTAAAGATCAAGATCGAGACGGATGAAACAGCGAACAAGGCCGAGACTAGCCAGAGTTTCAAAAACAACGATACGATCAAGCCGGTCACGAGCAGACCTATTACTGCATAGGCGACGCCGGCAAACACCTTATTGGCGGAAGACTGCGCAAATCTGTCAAAAGAGTTCTCGAATTGTTTCGCCATTTCGGGGGATGATCGCGAATCGTAATTAAGCTGCAGACGCCCGCTCGAACGGAATATCGTCAAAATGGGTCATCCGTTTGAAATCCTTGAACCTCTGATTGATCTCCGGATAATCGAGTTCGTCCACACGCTCGGTGCCAAACTTCTCAACGTTGAACGACGCCATCACCGAGCCATAGATCATTGCCCGGCGGAGTGTATCGTCGGTGATCTCGTTCTGCGCGGCCAGATATCCCATAAATCCGCCGGCAAAGGTGTCGCCTGCTCCGGTCGGATCGAAAACGCTCTCAAGCGGATATGCCGGCGTAGCGAAATAACCGTCCTGTGTAAACAACGTAGCGCCGTATTCGCCTCGTTTGATAACTACCGCTTTCAGCCCGAGGTCCATTATCGACCTTGCGGCTTTGTAAATACTGGGTTCGTCGGTCAACTGACGTGCCTCGGCGTCGTTGATGATGATACAGTCGACGACCTTTATGGTCTCGATCACGGCGTCCTTCATCGACGATATCCAGAAATTCATCGTGTCCATTGCCACGAACTCTGCGTCGGCGCATTGTTCGCGAACGCCTTTCTGCAGCATCGGAAGGATGTTTGCGAGAAACAAGAGCTTTGCGTTTTTTGAGTTTTCCGAAAGTTTCGGATCGAACGTCTCGAAAACGTTCAGCTGAGTATCTAGCGTGTGCGCCGTATTCATATCATAATCGTAACGGCCGCTCCAAAAAAAGGTCTTACCGTCCGCCACGATCTCGATATCGTTCGTATTTATGTGGTGACGCCGGAAAACATCCCATTCAGCATCGCTGAAATCACCGCCGACCACGCCGACCGCGTTCACCTGAGTGAAAAAGCTTGCTGAAAGCCCAAAGTGCGTCGCCGCACCGCCCAGTACCTTGTCGCGTTTCCCAAACGGCGTCTCAAGCGCATCAAACGCGACCGAACCTACGACTGTTAATGACATAAATTTTCGGGGGTCAGCGGACAGTGTTCAGTGGCCAGGGTAAAGACTGTTTCTGGCGACTGACCACGATCCATTGAATACTGCCTATTTTACACGCCAGGGCGGGTTTTTGCGATTGTCACCAGCGTGAAACAGGCATATCTTGTTGCCGTTCGGGTCTTTCAGATACGCCTGCCGCCAGAGCCAGGGTCGGTCGGTCGGGTCTTCGTCAAACTTGAGGCCGACGGACCTGAGGCGTTCTACTTCGCCGTCAAGGTCGGCACATTCAAAGTAGAGCACGATATTATTTGAAACAACTGCGTTCTCGTCGTGCTGCAGCGAAAGAGTGGATTCGCCATCCGGACATTCGAAACGTGCGTATCGCGGAAGCGAATCCACAATAAGCACAAGGCCGAGTTTTTTTAGGAACTCGGCCGTTTCTTCGGTTTTTCCGCAATAGATAGTGGCTTGATTTAGATTCATTGTGCAGATCTTAGCGTGGCAAGAGTCTTTTCAGCTTCCGGTCGATATTTGCTTTCGGGATATTTATCGACCACCATCGAAAGATACGCGACGGCGTCTTCTTTCAATTTTGCAGGTGCATATTTTTCCTTTTCCTTTTCCGATTTCGGATCGATCTTTTGCTTGCCCTTATTCTCAGAAAGGTAATAGCTGCTCATCCCTGCAAGATATAAAAACTCGTCCATTTTTGAGAACTGCGGATAGGCGGCAAACGTTTCCTCAAACCGCATGATCACCTGTTTGTAGGCTTTTTTGAGCGGCTTGAACGCCTGCCATGCGACGTCGAGATTATGCTTCGCGTCTTGCTCCAGGACAGGATCGCGGTCGATCGCCGGTTCGACATTTCTCTGGGCATTGACGGAACCGGTCATAACCGCTCCGAAAATGACAAGGTATAGAAAATACTTCTTCATAACCATTTATTGATGAATCGGACCGCCTAATGGTTTGCATCTCAAGAACCGACGGGCCGAAATTCTTGCGCCACCTGCGCCACCTGCGCCGGCGCAAAAGGTGGCGCACGAGATCAACTTCCTATTTCGGGGCATATTTCCCAATGATCGCCTCGAGCTTTTTCGCCGTTTCGGCCGGCCAGTGATCCGGTGACGTAAATATTGCGTTCTTGATCGCGTCGCGGTACTGGTTGGGCGTTTGCTTAGCCGCGACTTTCTTGACCGCGTCTTTTAGTATCAACTGGGCGTTTCGAACATTTTTGTTGAGATACTCAACGACCATTTCGATCGTGACCGCATCGTGAGCTTCGTGCCAGCAGTCGTAATCGGTGACGAGTGCGAGCGTGGCGTAGGCGATCTCTGCTTCGCGAGCGAGCTTTGCTTCCTGCAGGTTGGTCATCCCGATGATGTCCATGCCCCAGTTTCGATAGACGTTCGACTCGGCCTTGGTCGAGAACGCCGGGCCTTCCATACAGACATATGTGCCGCCGCGATGGACGTTGACGCCGACCGCCTTACACGACGATTCGAGTATGTCGCCGAGTTCGCCGCAGACGGGATGTGCGAACGTAACGTGGCCGACGATCCCTTCGCCAAAGAATGTCGATTCTTTGGCTCGAGCACGAGTGCGATCGAAAAACTGATCGGGAATGACCATATCGGTCGGAGCGTACTGCTCCTGCAGCGAACCTACCGCCGATACCGAAAGGATGTACTCCACGCCGAGCAGCTTCATCGCGTAGATGTTCGCCCGGTATGGCACTTCCGTAGGGAGAAACTTGTGCCCGCGAGCGTGCCTCGGTAGAAACGCGACCGTCACGCCTTCAAGGTCGCCAATAATGAACGCATCCGACGGATCGCCAAATGGTGTCTCAACCCTTTGCTCACGTACATTCTGTAACTCCGGCATTTGGTATAAACCACTGCCGCCGATGATCCCAATGTTTACTTTTTCTGTCATTTCTTCAGTTCAATATAACGGTTTCCGTTCCATAACGGTCGGCCAAGCCTACAATTTTGGCGACCGGATATTCGAAGTCGTGATAAAAAAGACACATCCATTTTTCCTCGACCGCCAGCGGTAGTATTTCCTTTTTGAACGCAAGTGTTTCTGTCGGGTAAAGGTCGTAACCCATTATCCATGGCAGCGGAACGTGGTGACGAGTCGGAATGAGGTCGGCGAAGCCGTACATCGTCTTGCCGCCCCGTTCCAGCCTCCAAGTTTGCATCGTTTCCGAATGGCCACGGATCGTCTGCATCATTAGGCCACGAACGACTTCGTAATCGTCGGGCATCAGTTCGAGCTGGCCCGTTTCCTGGATCGGCCGCCAGTTTTCCGGCAGATAGCTCGCACGGTCGCGTTCGTGCGGATTCTCGGCGTGTTCGAGTTCGCGGCGAGAGACGAGATAGCGAGCGTTTGGGAACTGAGGGATCGCTGTTCTCTCGACTAACTGGCCGCCCGCTGACGCAGGCGGTTCCGACAAGATCGTGTTGCCGCCCGCATGATCGAAATGGAGATGCGTATTGACCACTATCGTGATGTCTTCAGGTTTACAGCCCGTCTTTTCAAAGAGCGTTTCGGCGAATGGTTTTTCGCGGAAAATGCCGTATATTTCAGTTTCTTTGGCGGACCATTTTTCGCCGATGCCTGTCTCTATCAGGACCTTTTCCGTTCCTGTTTCGATGAAGACGCAGTTCATGTTCTGCCGAATTCGGTTCTTTTCGTCCGGCGGACAGACACGTTCCCAAAGAACGCGAGGGACGACACCGAACATCGCCCCTCCGTCTAACCTGAATTCCGTGTCTGGAATTATCTCGACACGATAATCACCGATCTGCATTACTTGTTCTTCTTTGGTTCCGGTTTCTTTGCCTCGGGTTTCTTTGAGTCTTTAGCAGGCGGCGGAGCCTCATCATCGTCCTGCATTTGCAATTGCATCTGCTGCTGCTGCTTCATCTGGTCCTGAATCTGTTGGTCGGAGATCTCCGGAACGTCGAAATCTTCGGGAACCTCAACATGATTGGCTGCTACAATATCTTCCAGAAGCTTCTTCTGCTTTTCTTCTTCGATCTTTGCTGTTGCGTATTGCTTGACCGGCATTTCGCGGCCCATCGGGTTTTCCGGGTCCTTGACGCCTGTCGTGATCAGAATATGCCGAGCGTTGTAGGTCGCGGTTGACTGCCCGTTTGCGTCCGGAGTGCCCTCATTCTTCGATTCCAACTTGATGATGTGAAATCCGAAATCGGTCTCGACAAGGTTTGGAACGATCTCGCCCGGCTGGACCGACATTGCCGCGTCCTCGAATGGCTTCACCATCTGGCCCATTCGAACGTTCTCATAAAGCCCGCCGCGTTTCTTGCCGTCAGGGCCTCCGTTGTTGCCCGGATCCTGGCTGAACTCGTTTGCAAGAGCCGCAAAATCTTCTCCAGCCTTTGCACGTCCCAATATTTCTTCGGCCTTGGCGCGTTTTGCCGAAGGATCTAATTCCGGATGGTCGGCGATGTATTTTGCGATCTCCTCTTCCGTAGCCTTACCCTTATCAGCGGCTTTATCGGCGTAAAGCCTCGCCAGGAATTGGGCTTGCTGCAGTTTTGTCTGAAGCTCTACCTTGGTTTTAAGTTCCTTGGAAATTTGGCCGGCATAATCCTTTTCGTCGTATTCTTCGACATAAAGTCTGATCTTGGCAAAGAATTCACGAGCCTGAGTTTTTTCTTCATCCGTGATCTCGCGGTCCTTCATTTGAGGATTGTCCCGCTTCAGAATAGCGATCTTGGAATCGAGAAATTTGTTGAATTCGAGCTCGCGGTCTTTCTTGCCAAGGCCTATCTTATCCTTGAAATTATCGAACCATCCTTTCGCCGGCTGCTCACCTTCGCCCCAAAACGCCTTTACCTGATCCTCGGTTATAAAACCGAACGGCGGCATCGGGCCTTTGTCCTTGTTGATCTCTTTGTCATAAGTGACGGCGACTACCTCGTTGCGAATATTTTCCAATTCTTCTTTGTTCGGAGATTCGTTCGCCAGCCCTTCTTTTTGGGCCTGACTTGCAAACGCGAGCAGCTCCTTAAGATTGTCGAGCTGTTGTTTCTTCATCTCGGGGTCGTCATTGAATCGTTTCAGGACCATCGGATTTGTCTTTGCGACGTCCGCCAAGAGAGACTCGACCTCTTCCTTACTAATGCTGTTAAATTTTCCGGCTGTGTGGCCGACCTTGCTTTTCCAAAATACAAGACCCGCTCCGATCCCGAGGATCACAACCAGCAATACTATGCCTTTTCCTAAGCTGCTCAATTCTTAAACCCTCACTCCAAATAGACTTTTCAAACAATAAGCCAAACCGAAATAATAACAAACAAAGGCAAATAAAACTAAGTGGTCCGGCTATTTCGCGGTTTGCACCAGTTCTAAGAGAACCCCGTTCGCCGCCGCAGGGTGGACAAACGCAACCAGGCAACCTTCGGCTCCAAGCCGCGGCGTCTCGTCGATCAAACGCATCCCTTTCTCCTTTAGGCGTGCGAGCATGAACTCGATATCTTCTACCTCGACAGCAATATGGTGAATACCGCCGCCTCGTTTTTCCAGGAACTTGCTTATCGGCGAATCGTGGCTTGTTGGCTCGAGCAGCTCGATCCGGCTTTCACCGATCGGAAGCATTGCGACCCTAACCTTTTGTTCCTCAACGACTTCTGTGTGGACGTTCTCTAAATTCAGAGCGTCTTCCCAAAATTTCAACGCGTCTTCGATTCCTTTAGTTGCTATTCCCAAATGATTGATCTTCATTTCAAACCTATTAATTCGTCGACCGCCGAATATGGGTCCTTTTTCTTTTCAGCGATCTCGTCCGCGAGCGAATCCAATCTTACGGTTGTACCGTTTTGGTTCAAAAGATCAGAAAGCAAGCGTTCGCGAAGCAGTTCGACAAGCCGCCATCTCGCGATCGATCTCTTTCGAGTTAGATTCGATCCAGCGTCGGTTCCGACGAATCCGTTGTAATTTTCGATGGCTGCGGCAAGTTCTTCGATGCCTTTATTCTCGGTCGCGATCGTGCGGACGATCGGCGGATTCCACATATCGGGCCGGTGAGCAAGAGAGAGCAAAGCTTCAAGTTCCTTTTGGGTTCGAAGCACGCCTTCGCGGTCGGCTTTGTTGATGACAAAGACATCTCCGATCTCCATGATGCCGGCTTTGATCGCTTGGATGTCGTCACCCATTCCGGGGACAAGGACCACCACCGAAACGTCAGCGGTCTTAATGATCTCAACCTCATCTTGCCCTACGCCGACCGTTTCTACTATGACCTTATCAAAACCCGCCGCATCCAGGATCGCAACGGCATCTACCGTAGCGCGCGAAAGCCCGCCAAGATTTCCACGAGTTGCCATCGAACGGATAAAGACGTTCTTATCCAGTCCGAGCGTCGCCATTCGAATGCGGTCGCCAAGGATCGCTCCGCCGGAAAACGGGCTAGACGGATCGATGCAGACAATGCCGACGCGTTCGCCTCGCTCTTTGTAAAACAGAGCAAGTTTATCGACCAGCGATGATTTACCGGCACCGGGAGAACCGGTAATGCCTATTATCGTGGCCTTTCCTGTTCTCGGAAAAACGGCCTTCATCAGATCAGACGCACCGGCTGCACCGCTTTCGATACGGGTTATGGCCCGGGCGATCGTGCGTGCGTCGCCGGCAAAAAGGCGTTCGAGAAAGTCGTTATTCTCCATCAATTCGTTGGTTTTGCGATGTACTTGATCAAACGAAGCTTATTCGCTTTCCATACGTAATAGTATTCGCCGGAAGGCAGGTCTGGATCGTCATCATTGGCTTTTCCCGGAGATCCTGTAATGACCAAGAGTCGGCTGTTTTTCCGATATGCGACGGGCTCATCAACATAGCCATTTTCGGTGTCGCCCACGCCGAGTGCGTTGAGCTGTTCAGGCCAATAGACATACCCATTTCTTGCATCGATCATCGCACCGGAAATGCAACCAGTTCCGCATCCCCAGCCCGCGACGATATAGTGACCAGCAAAATTTACCCCGCCGCGAATTGCCTGTGTCAATCGGGTTCGAAACGAACGAGCATCAGGACTCTGGCGAAAATTGATGGCCTTAGCCTTTGTCTTTTCAATGTTCGCAGGATATGCCTTGAATGAAGGCCTTTTTACGGCCTGAGCCGAAGCCGTTACCGATATCATTGCGACTAACGCGATTGTCAAAACGGAGCCTTTCATAAACCGAAATCTTCTCATTTTTCCTCTTAAAAACAAAAAAGCGAGCGTCGCCGACGCCCGCTTTTCTCAGAGAATTGACATTGGCTTAGATCACATAGCACCTTCGTCGGCAGACGGCCCATAGATCGACGGGACGGCTATGTCGTTAAGACGCAAATAAACTGATAGCTGACCCCGATGGTGGACGATGTGGTTCATGACAAATGACCGCATCACCGCTACCTTTGGCATCGTGAAATAGACGGTCTCGCCGTTTCGCATCGTCCAGTTTTCCATAAATTGCTCGTCAGATGTATTCCTCAGGACATCGATAGCCTCAGCAAGGTTCTTGTCGAAATATTCGAGCAGCTCAGCATTCGAACTCGGCTCGAAGGGTTTGTAGTCCATCTTCGAGAAATCCAGTTCGGGAAACTGGAGCGTCGGGCCGGTCCAACTGATCATTTCCGCGATGTGCGAAGCAAGTCGCGAAAAAGTCATTGATTTTTCGTGCGGTTTCCAATCGAATTTGTCTTCAGGAACGCGTTCCAAAACCTGTCTCGCGACGCGACCTTCGTGCTCGAGTTCAGCGATATATGACGACCCGATCGTATTTGAAGTAGCAGCAGATGCAGTGCTCATAAAGATCTCCTTCTAATGTCTAAATTTTGAAATGGAAACACATAATAGCGCGTGCGTTGCACAGATGCAACAACAAATTACACATTGCGTGAATTTTTCCTAAAATCGAAGCAGGTGCTTTGCGATGACCAACCTTTGGATCTCACTTGTCCCTTCGCCGATTGTGCAGAGCTTTGAATCGCGCCAGTATTTTTCGGCAGGGTAGTCTTTCGTATAGCCGTAGCCGCCGTGGATCTGGACGGATTCCTCGGCAACGCGAACGGCGGTCTCAGATGCATAGAGTTTTGCCATTGCGGATCTCTGCGTTACCGGTTTTCCTGCGTCTTTGGTGGCCGCGGCTTGAAGAGTCAGAAGCCGGGCACATTCGATCTGCGTGGCCATGTCCGCAAGTTTGAACTGGATCGCCTGGAACTCAGCGATGGGTTTCCCGAACTGCTGTCGTTCTTTAGCGTATTTGACCGCTGCCTCATAAGCACCCTGAGCGATGCCGACCGATAGTGCGGCGATCGAAATGCGGCCGCCGTCGAGCACCTGCATCGCCTGAAGAAAGCCCTCGCCTTCGTTTCCAAGGCGGTTCTCGTCCGGCACGTAGCAATCCTCAAATACAACCGAAGCCGTTTCGGATGCACGCATCCCGAGCTTGTTCTCTTTCTTATCGGATCTAAACCCTTCCATCGACTTTTCGAAGATAAAGGCAGAGATGCCGCGATTTCCTTTCTCCTTGTCGGTCACCGCAACGGCAACGAGCGTGTTACATGCGATGGCGTGAGTGATGAAGTTCTTAGAACCGTTTACTTTCCAGCCACCGTTGCTCCGAATTGCGGTCGTGCGAGTTCCGGACGCGTCCGACCCGGCCTGCGATTCTGTCAGTCCCCACGCGCCGAATGATTCGCCGGTTACCAGGGGCACAAGGTATTTCTGCTTTTGCTCTTCGTTTCCGAACATGTAAATGTGATTGGAACAGAGCGAGTTATGTGCGGCCACCGAAAGGCCGACCGACCCGCAGACGCGTCCGATCTCTTCAATGATCGTAGCGTACTCTATATAGCCGAGGCCTGCGCCACCGTACTGTTCCGGAAACAGCACGCCCATTAGCCCAAGTTCAGCCAGTTTTGGTCGAAGTTCTGCAGGGAAATGCTGAGTCTCGTCCCATTCCATCACGTGCGGCCTGATCTCGCTTTCGGCAAATTCGCGGACGCTGTACTTGATCTGAAGCTGGTCTTCGTTGAGTTCAAAATTCATATGTATAAGAATCTATTATGTTCGCATAATAAATACGTAGCATCAAGTTTTTGGGTTTCTTCGAGAGTTTTGGCTGTAAAGGGTTGAGGGGTAAAATCTGGATAGGTGGACTGGAAAGGGAACATCTTGACGACTGATGCCGAGGTCGCAGAATTATTGCGGGAAACCAGGCGGATCGCCGTATTAGGCATCAAACCGGAAGACCATGCCGGACAGCCTGCGTATTACGTTCCAAAGTACATGCAGGCGGCTGGTTACGAGATAATACCGGTTCCGGTCTATTATCCGGATGTGACGGAAATACTTGGGGAAAAAGTGTATCGACGTTTAGCAGATATTCCCGGTGACATCGATATGCTGAACATCTTTCGGCGATCGAAGGATATTTTCCAGCACGTTGAAGCGATCATCGAACGAAAGCCGAAGTCCGTCTGGCTGCAGCTCGGTATCCGCGACGATGACGCGGCCGAGAGATTTGCAAAAGCGGGTATCAAGGTGGTTCAGGATCTTTGTTTGATGGTAGAGCATCGAGCTCTACTGCGGTGAACCTACTTCGATGGCGAATATCCCAAGGACCTAAGTTCTTCGGGTAATAGTTTTCTGGAATTACCGACTTTCAGTCCCGCATCCGAGATCCTGCCGATCCGAATCCTCTTCAGTTTTACGACGGAATGTCCTACAGAATCGAACATCTTGCGAATCTGCTGATTGTGGCCCTCATAAAGTGTTACCTCATACCAACCATTCTTATCGGTCGGCTTTAGTGTCTTTATCTCGGCCGGTGCAGTCTTAAATCCATCTTCGAGTCTTATGCCGCGGGCGAGCTTACGGATGGCGACGTCGGTCGGGATGCCTTTGGTCTTTACCTGGTAAACCTTTGGGATCGTTTTCGAAGCTGAGACCCTATTAGTGAAATTACCGTCGTTCGTGAGGATTATCAGCCCTTCCGTATTGAAATCAAGACGGCCTACAGGATGAAGTTTTCCCGCACCTTTCACAAGATCGGTCACGAGCGTTCGCCCTCCAGGGTCAGATACGCTAGAAAGCACTCCCTTGGGTTTGTTCAAAAGGATATACACGTGCTGCTGGTGTTTCAGCTTTTCGTTTATCAATTTACCGCGGACTTTGATGTGATCTTTTTCAGGATCGGCTTTTGTTCCGAGCTCGGTTACGACCTTGCCGTTCACGGCTACGTCACCGGCCTTTATCAATTCCTCGGCAGCTCGTCGCGAAGCGATGCCTGCTTGGGCTATAAGTTTTTGAAGTCGTTCCTGCATTAGAAATAGGGATTAGCCATTATGCTCTCGATCGTTCCTGGTGGCATGTCGTCGAGTGTCCGAACAAAATCGCGCATCAATCGAAAACTGTTTGGAATAAGTTCGTCGGGGATGTCGTTCGCACGGTCAACAAATACCTTCATCTGCTTCGCCGCGACAACCGCTGCGACGTGCGTTTTCGCCATCAACTGATCGTGCGAATCCGGTGTAAACGGTTCGCCGAAGCTATCTGTGTATAGGAGCCTTGAGACCTTGCCAAATCCTTCCAGAAACCAGCGCTCGTTTTCTGAAAACTTTGCAATATTGTCGGAAATAGTTTTGGTAACGATCGTATTGCGTCGATCCGCCGGAGTTCGTTCACCGAAAAGGGGATGAAGGCATGTGACTGCGTCTGTATATTTCAGAATATGATCGGTGCTCGGCCGCTGAACGCTGCATACGTTTATCAAGTGCTTTTCCCTATTTTCAGCCGCAACCGTTTCATACGCTGAGATCGGGACCGCGAGAATGACACTCTCTGCATCGACAGCGATCTCGAAATGCGGGGATAGGATCTTCTCGAGAAAAGTTCCAAAAGAGCCTTTGCCGATTATGTTGATCTTCATTTCTCAGGTCACAGTGCGGTGCCCGCAAGATCTTCAAAATCTTCTATCGACGGCAGATCGGAAAGGTCCTTGAGCCCGAATTGAATGAGAAAATCTTTCGAAGTTCCGTATTGCATAGGTCGGCCAACAGTCTCTTTGTGACCTTTTGTTACGATCAATCTCTTTTCAAGGAGTGTCTTGATCGCCGATGCCGACTGTACGCCTCGGATCTCAAGGATCTCAGGAACCGTCACGGGCTGTTTGTATGCGATCACAGCCAGCGTTTCAAGTGCTGCGAGAGAGAGCTTTGCCGAAGGACGAGTTTTCAAAAACCTCCGAACCTCTTCGTGATATTCGGTTCGTGTGGCGATCTGCCAACCGCCCGCTATCTCACGGATCTGCAATCCGCCGCCACGCTCCTCATATTCTTTCTGAAGCTCTTCGACAGCTGCCTGGATCGTGTCCTTATGCTCATCCAGTATCTCCGCGAGAGCCTTTGAGGTTATTGGCTCGTCAGATACAAATATTATCGCTTCGGCGATCGCCATTACTTCGGCCGCCGAACGCACTTGCCTTTCGGCTGGTTCCTGCTCAATGGCTTCGGTTTCGGCCACAACTTCGTTCTCTGGTTGTTCGGTCTCAGGTTCTGTCATTACAAAAAGGCAAAGATTAGCAAAATTAGGTCGAATTATGAACCGGCGGGTTCGGCGGCCGGTGCGTTGACCTTCTTAAGGAATATGTCGCCGAACGTCGTTTTCTGTACGAGTTTAACGTGCTCAGTTCGGACTATCTCAAGCACCGCGATAAACGCGGTCACGAGTTCGCGTCGTGTGTGCATCTCCTCGAAAAAAGTGAGTAAGTTCAATTCGATCTCGTCAAAAATACGTTTTTTCAATGCTTTGATCATATCGGCGAGGGAAATTTCCTCACGCTCGATCTCCATCGTGACCTGTTCCTTGTGTCGCAGGACGATCTTCTGAAAAACGGTCAGAAGATCAAAGACCGATGCGTTTATCTCCGCATTGTTCTCGTCGGATTCGATCTGTCCGCGTTTGAACACGGCTTGTTCCACGGTCGAGCGCTCGTATAGCATTTGGGCCGCCGACTTGAACTTTTCGTATTCGAGAAGCTGATCGACCAACTCCTTTCTCGGATCCTCGAACTCCTCTTCTTCGCCCGCGGCCATAGGATCACGCGGAAGTAGCATCCTCGACTTGATCTCGATCAAGGTCGCAGCCATCACAAGGAAATCGGCTGCCATCGCGATATCGAGGCTTTTCATCAGCCGGATGTATCTGAGATATTCGTCCGTGATCTTTGCGATCGGGATATCGAAGATGTTCGCCTGTTCCTGCTTGATCAAATAAAGGAGCAGGTCGAGAGGCCCGGCAAATTCACCGAGTTTGAGCTTGATCTCGTCTTTCGACTCACCGACTATCTCGGCTGTCTCCTTGTGAAAATCGAATACGAATTGTTCGACCGTTTCTTGCATTAAATGTACTTTGTTTCGCGAAGGTAAATAATATAGTCGATCTTTGGAGGTTCAAAACCGTCTTCGCGAAGTTTCAGCATAATATTTCCGCGGTGAATGGACGAATGCAATAGGACATGCGTGAGCAATTCACGAAATGTATTTTCGTAGGGAATACCTTCGCTTGTACGGTATTTCGCGCGTATTTCCAATCCGTCTTCTTCAAATCGCCTCATCAGCGTTTCATACGCCTGCGAATTCTCTCTCGCGAGCACGCCGCATTCCTCGATCGAAAGAT
The DNA here is from genome assembly GCA_016789265.1 of Blastocatellia bacterium. GTDB lineage: Bacteria > Acidobacteriota > Blastocatellia > Pyrinomonadales > Pyrinomonadaceae > OLB17. The sequence continues at coordinate 196,443 of JAEUQK010000025.1, read as the reverse complement.
CGGGCCAGAAATCGAAACCGGTCGAGTCTTTTCCGTATAGCCGCTCGTAATATTCCTTCTCGGTGATAAGCAGGTGAGCGAGCATCTGCCGCGAACGTTCGGAATCAGAGCCTTTTACGGCAACGAGCATTCGTCGGTTAGCCCAGTCATTGTAGGCGAACAGATGGCGAAGATGAGCGACGGTTTCCATTTATTCGACCGCGTGTTTTTTGAGATCTTCCAGGCTGACGACCGTCAGGGCCGCTTCATGAGTCGCTTCAAGATAAACTCTCGGGGCCATTCCGGCCTCCAGGGCCTCACGCCAACGAAGCATGCAAAGGCACCATTTATCACCATCTTTCAACCCGGGAAATGCATATTGCGGCATCGGGGTCGAAAGATCGTTTCCAGCGGCTTTTGAGAACGCGAGGAACTCGTCCGTCGCTTCGATGCACACCGTGTGTCGCCCGGTATCGTCAATACCCGTTCGGCAATACCCATCGCGGTAAAAACCGGTCATCGGGTCCGTACAGCAGCTCTGAAGTTCGCCGCCGAGGACGTTCTTAGGTTTCGGCCTGTGGCCGTTGCCATTGCCGTTCGTATAGCTCATAAACGCCTATTTTAGCCCGACGGACGGTTTTAGGCTAATAAAGTGACTTTTCGGCTGGCCAAAAAACCTCGAAAGCTGTCCCAAAACATTTTTGAGGCGACTCAAAACATTCTTGAGCTGCCTTAAAGGCCTTAATTGTATGCGAATAGGCAGCAGAAAGGTCTAATAGGCCAAAAGTTCGAGCGCTTTCTCGACCGGACGGGCAATGACTGCCTTGTCGCCGACCTCGACGATCGGCCGATTCAGCAAGCCCGGATTTTCGACGATGGCCGCGATTAACTCGTCCTCAAGCGTGTCTTTGCCGAGCCCGAGTTCCTTGAACTTCGGTTCCTTCGTCCGCAGCAGGTCAAACGCAGGAATATCCAGTTTCTTGAGCAGCATTTTGATATCGGCCGCAGTTAGCGGTTCGATGAAGTAGTTGACCTTGTCGTAGTCGATGCCGTTTTCACGAAACAGCGTAGCCAGATTCCGGCAGGTCGTTCAGGTAGGTTTTTCGTAAACGATTATCTTCATAGTTTTCAGTAGCTGCAGCAAGTTTCAGATAGTTGCAGGAAGTCGCAGTATTTTTGAGAAACGATGCCGAACTTTATGCCCCTGCTTGTAACTCTGCAACTCAGGCATTCAAAGCGGCAGCGTCACCCGTGTGCACTTCGGTCAGATTTTGCGATTCTTCGTATGTGAATACGCGTGATTTTGTCACAAACCTCAGCCCGAGCGGTATCTCCAGCGAAAAGCTCGCACCGCGGCCTTTGGTGACGTCGATGGTCAGTTCGGTGTGCTGCCAAAACTCGAACTGGTCCTTCGCCATATAAAAATCGCACCCTGCCACTTCGCCCAACCAGACATCGGATGAGCCGACAAGAAACTCGCCCTTCGGGTAGCACATCGGCGAACTCCCATCACAACACCCGCCGGATTGGTGAAACATCAGCGCGCCGTTCTTCGCGCGAAGTTGGTCGATGACCTTTACCGCTTCGTCGGTGATCTTTACTCTTGGTACTCGGTCCATGTCTTTATCACTTAAAAAGAATTACCGATTAGCAATGTCAAAATTCGACCAACGTCCACCCCGAGTTTCATCAAAAATCGGTTGGATCGCAAAATTACCTTTCTTGTTGATATAGCCAATCTTCCCGTCTACCATAACTGCCGCCAAACCGTAAGAAAACGAACCGGCAAGATCGAACTTCGGAGGAATTACAAGTCTTCCATTGCCATCAATGAATCCATACTTCCCATCCTTTTTAACCGCGGCTAATCCTTCGTAAAAGTGCACCATGTCGTCGTACGTGGGCGGTAAGACAAATTTTCCGCTTTTATCGATTACTCCCCATTTTCCCTTCTTCGCTTTAACGATGGATCGGCCTCCCTGAAACACACCTACTGCCTCGAACATAGGTTCTAGGATTATCGTTCCATCGCGCTTTTTGAAACCTGCGGCGCCTTTCGCATCGTCCCAAAAAGATTGATATTCAGGCTGGTTTCGGCTCAAGGGGTTTACCTTGGTGTCTCGTTGAACGATCTCGCCCCTTGTATTGAGGAGATGTGAGTGAAGGTCTGAATCCTGTACAACCGCGGTACCTCCGATAAATCTGTAACAGGTTTCATATGCTATCGGGATTACAACGTTTCCGGTTTTGTCGATGTATCCGCACTTGTCACCAATCTTTACGTCAGCCAATCCTTCGCTAAAGTCGAAGGCATCATCAAACCGGTACTCAATAACTAACCGACCAATTTTGTCGATGAAGCCATATTTGCCATTATCCTTAACCGCAGCCATGCCTTCATCAAACCAAAGTGCGTCTTCAAACTGAAAGCCAATCACCAACTCGCCCTTTGGAGTTACAAAGCCGAACTTGCCGGCGCTTACAACGGCTGCCAATCCATCGCTGAAGCTCAATGCAAAATCATATTGCGGCTGAATGGCAAAGTGACCCTCACGATTTATGAAGCCGTATTTGCCTTGATAATTGACTCTCGCTAATACATCATCCTGAGCGTTGCCAGTTAGTGCGAAAAGTGCGACAAGTGTTGCGATGACGAGGAATCTATCTATTCGCTTTGTCATACCTGAGTAATTGATTCCCAAGGATCCGGGTTCCGTTGTATCTGTCAATTGAACGTGGCCAGTTCCATGCTACGCGTGTCGCCCCTACGGGCTTGCAGTCCTATGGCGCGTTAGCCCCGGGCTTTCGCTTCGTTCCACCCGGGGCTACAAACATGTCGCTGCTCTGCAGCTAAAACCAAAAACCAAGAATGCAGCACCACGGAAATCCGCAATCCGCAATCCGCAATCCGCAATCCGCAATTCTTAGAAGAATCCCATCGCCTTCTTATCGTAGGAGATGAGCATGTTCTTCGTTTGGCGGTAGTGGTCGAGCATCATCAGGTGATTCTCGCGGCCGAAGCCGGATTTCTTGTAGCCGCCGAACGGAGCGTGTGCCGGGTAGTTGTGGTAGTTGTTCACCCACACGCGTCCAGCCTGGATGGCACGCGGAACACGATATAGCTCGTGAGCGTCGCGCGTCCAGACGCCCGCGCCTAGACCATAAAGCGTGTCGTTCGCGATCTCGATCGCTTCATCCACATCCTTGAACGTGGTCAGACACGTGACCGGCCCGAAGATCTCCTCTTGAAAGACTCGCATCTTGTTATTGCCTTTCATCACGGTTGGCTCGATGTAATAGCCGTCCTCAAGATCGGGATTCTTGTATGCGTTGCCGCCAATGAGTATCTCTGCACCTTCGTCCTTGCCGATCTGGATGTAATTAAGGATCTTCTCGTACTGGTCCTGGCTGGCCTGGGCTCCCATCATCGTCGTCGGGTCGAGCGGATGGCCCATCTTGATCTGTTTGACGCGATCGAGGAACCGCGGGATGAATTTGTCCGCGATCGATTCCTGCACGAGCACGCGAGACGGGCACGTACAAACCTCGCCCTGATTCAGTGCGAACAGCGTCGCCCCCTCGAGACACTTGTCGAAAAATTCATCGTCCGCATCCATTACGCTTTCAAAGAAGATGTTCGGCGATTTACCGCCCAGTTCGAGCGTAACCGGGATCAAATTCTGCGATGCATACTGCATGATCAAACGGCCCGTCGTCGTCTCGCCGGTGAACGCCACCTTAGCGATCCGCGGATTCGTCGCAAGCGGCTTGCCGGCCTCCACGCCGAAACCGTTTACGATATTCAGAACGCCTTTCGGGATCAGGTCCCCGACAAGTTCCATCCAGACCAGAATGCTCGCCGGAGTCTGCTCAGCAGGCTTAATGACAACGCAGTTACCGGCTGCGAGCGCCGGTGCAAGCTTCCAGGTAGCCATCAGAAGCGGGAAGTTCCACGGGATGATCTGGCCGACCACGCCGAGCGGTTCTTTGATGATCACCGAAAGCGTGTTCTGGTCGAGTTCACTCGCCGAACCTTCTTCTGCACGGATCACGCTTGCGAAATAGCGGAAATGGTCGATGGCGAGCGGCAGATCGGCAGCCATCGTCTCGCGGATCGGTTTGCCGTTGTCCCATGTTTCGGCCCGCGCTAGCACATCGAGATTTTGCTCCATCCGGTCGGCGATCTTGAGCAGCATGTTGCTGCGTTCGGTTGCAGAGGTCTTTCCCCACGTTTCAAACGCGACATGAGCTGCATCGAGCGCTGCTTCGATGTCGTTTTCGTTAGAGCGCGCGACCTTTGTGAACGATCTGCCGTCGACCGGCGAGATCACGTCGAAATATTCGCCGCTTTTCGGAGCGGCCCACTCTCCGTTGATGTAATTCTCGTATTGTCCTTTGAACTTAGGAATGTCGAAAGACTTTTTTACAGCGTCCATAATTTCTCCTTTTGCACGCGGGAAATCGAGAGATTCCCGGCAGAACTGAACCGGAATTTCAATTATTAGGGCAAGATATGGGGACAATTATAGCACGCTCGAGCGCGATAAAGCAGATATGTTTGTTGTACGTATCATTGGCGGATCAGCCGACGATTCCCATACGCTCATAGACTTTCCGAAGAGTATCAGCTGCGATAGATCGGGCTTTTTCTGCTCCCGGTTTTAGGATCGACAGCAAGGTTTCGTCGTCAAATTCGCGAACCCGATCCTGAAACGGGCGGAGGAATTCAACGACGACCTCCGCAAGTTCGGTCTTGAAATGACCGTAGCCTTTGCCTTCGAAATGTGCGACGCATTCTTCGGCAGTATTTTCGGTAAGGATCTGATAGATCGAGAGCAGATTGCTGATCGCGGGCCTTGATTCGTCAAATTCGATGGTCGTGCCGGAATCGGTAACGGCCCGCTTGATCTTTTTTGTTACGGTGTCTGGGTCATCGAGCAAAAAGATCGAGCCATTCAGGTTTTCGTCCGATTTCGACATCTTCTTTTCCGGGTCCTGCAGCGATTTGATGCTCGCGCCGGCCTTGGGAATATAGGGTTCAGGGACCTTAAACGTTTCGCCGAAATCGCGATTGAATCGCTCGGCAAGATCACGGCTTAATTCGAGGTGCTGCTTTTGATCCTGGCCGACCGGGACAAGGTCGGTCTGATAAAGCAGAATATCCGAGGCCATCAGAACTGGATAGGTGAAGAGGCCGACGCCGGCCCGTTCCGTGTTGCCTTTTCCTTTGTCTTTGAACTGCGTCATCCGCTCAAGCTCGCCCATTCGGGAGATGCAGGAAAGGATCCAGGTCAATTCAGCGTGCTCGGCTACATCGGATTGAATAAAGATCGTCGATTTTTCAGGATCGACGCCCGCGGCCAGATAGATCCGGGCGAGGTCGAGTGTCGCCTTTCTAAGCGTGGAAGGATCTTGCGGGAGCGTGATCGCGTGCAGATTGACGATGCAGTAAAACGCCTCGTACTCGTCCTGAAGCGCGACCCAGTTTTTCAAAGCGCCGAGATAGTTTCCGATGTGGAGCTGCCCCGTGGGCTGAGCTCCGCTAAAAATTCGTTTCTTCATAGATCAAAACCAGGGAGTCAATAAAAGGTAGCGAACGAATGTATAGACCGGCCGCATGATCATTCCGATCAATCCCCAATAGATCAGCAGCAAAAGGATCAGGAAACCATAGGTCTCAAGCAGGTTGAATATCGGCTGAAAGCTCTCGGGGAGAAACGTCGAAAGAACTTTGCTTCCGTCGAGCGGCGGGAACGGAAGAAGGTTAAAGATGGCAAGCGAGACATTCAAGAAGATCAGGTATTGAAACAGCATTGATATCGGCCTTATGATCCCAGTATCGATGTTCCCTGCATTGATAGTGCCGGTGTCCAGCAAGACTTTGAATATCAGAAAACTCGACGTCGCGATTATCAGGTTTGCTCCGATACCTGCGATCGAGACCATTACGTTGGCTTGCTTATAGTTGGTCCATTTCCTTGGGTTAACCGGTGTCGGGATGCCCCAGCCCATAAGCGGAACACTCGCAAAAGCTCCGCCTACCGCCCCAAAAACGAAGCTTAAGATAGGTATCAGCAGCGTGCCTATCGGATCAGTGTGCTTCACTGGATTCAGGGTCACCCGGCCGAGTAAATATGCGGTGTCGTCGCCATATTTGTACGACATCCATGCGTGTCCGGCTTCGTGAGCAGATATCGCTAACAAGAGCACCACGATATAAACGATCAGGTTGCTAATCAGATTGGCTATGTCAATATCGCCCATTCAAAAGACCTCAAATCCAAGTATTTCAATACGATGCACTGCTCTGTCGGGCAGAGTTACCTATTGTCTTTAACCTCGAATTGTGCCATTCTTTTGACACAAAATAAACCAATCGAGGGAGAATTAAACCGTTGGTAAAGACCATACTCTTTGGCGGCGAATCGGGATTATCGTACATTGCGAACGCCGGTTTGACACTTTTAAGGATCTTCGCGGGCGTGTCGCTCGCATTTGCTCACGGTATCGGAAAACTGCCGCCGAGCGAGGGCTTGATCAATCGCACGGCGGAATTCGGCTTTCCTATGCCGGTAGTGTTTGCCTGGGCAGCCGGGCTTTCCGAGTTTCTCGGCGGTATTTTTCTTGCCCTTGGGCTTTTGACTCGGCTTTCTAGCTTCTTCATTGCGTTTACGATGCTGGTCGCACTTGTCGGTGTGCATGGAGCCGATCCGTTCAATAAGCAGGAACTGGCTTTTATGTATCTGTTTGTCGCCCTTGCCTTTTTGCTCAAGGGCGCAGGTGACTGGAGCGTGGATAGTTTCTTGAGGAAGTAAAGGTCCAGGGACACTCTTGTCCGTTACAAATCATGTGCGGAAGAGGGCGTCCGCGATCCGTATGAAGAATCACATCGTTTGCATTGCCAGTGAGTTCAAGGGAAACGAGTTTCTCGAGGAAGCTCAAAATGCCGGCTGGCACGTCACGCTTGTGACCCGGAAAAAGCTGCTCGATCAACCGTGGGTTTGGACGGCGTTGAACGATGTGAAAACGGTCGAAGATCATGCGTCGCCGGACGAATACATTCGCACGATCACGAATATCGCCGGTTCAAACAAGATCGACCGCGTCGTCGGACTGGACGAGTTTGATGTAATGACTGCTGCCCGAACCCGTGAGCATCTACAGTTTGGCGGAATGTCGAGTTCGCATGCGCTTAGATTCCGCGATAAGCTGTCGATGCGAAACATCGCAAATGCCGCCGGTATCCCATGTCCCGAATACACCGGCGTATTCAACAAAGCACAGATAGATGATTATCTGCAGCGTGTACCGGTCCCGCTCATCGTAAAGCCGAGGTACGAGGTTTCGGCTTTCGGCATCCGCAAATGCGAAACCGCAGGCCAGGTTTGGGACGTATTGACCGATCTGGATAATCGCAACAATTGGCGGGATCACCCGTCGCAATTCGTGCTTGAGCGTTTCATTAAGGGCAGCGTTTATCACGTCGATTCAATAGTGGAGAACGGCAAGGTTCTCGCTTGCGGGGTGAGTAAATACGGCACTCCGCCTTTCAGCGTGTCGCATTACGGCGGTGTTTTCACGACATCGATCGTTTCGTACAAGTCGAAAGAACGAAAGGAACTTGAAAAGCTGAATTCTCAGCTTCTTGAGGCCTTCAAATACGATCGCGGGGTTTCACATGCCGAGTTTCTTCAAAGCGATGAGGATGGCAAATTCTACCTGCTTGAGGTAGCGTGCCGCGTAGGCGGTGCGTATATAGCAAACGTCTTGGAACATGCGTGCAACTTCAACCTTTGGCGAGAATGGGCAAAATTGGAAACCGCGACAGTTGAAGATCCTTACAAACTTCCAAAGCTGAGAAAAGAATTCGCCGGCATCGCTCTTGCTCTTGCGAACACAGACGAACCGGAAACTTCTCACTACACTGATGAAGAAATAGTTTACCGCGTTTCAAAACCCAAACATGTCGGGCTGATCTTTTATACAAAGAAAGAGACCCGCCTGAAGGAGTTGCTGCACACATATACCGATCGAATCGGGCAAGACTTTCTTGCTACCGCTCCTGCTAAAGAGAGATACGACGACTAGACCGAGTAAAATACGAAATCGAATGGCGGCATCGGCCGCTTTTTGTTTTGCGGATTCGGTCGCGTATTCTATATCTTTTGATGAGTACCCCATTTTCTAATCAAACGAGCTTGCCAGGCATTTTGGATCACGATCTTAACCGGCATTTTCCAGAGCTTCTGAAATTCGAATCGACTCCCGAAATGGAAGCGTCAAAACTCTGGGCAGAGATCCGTGGGGAAGCCGAACGTATCTTGAATGCGGTGGTAGTCGAAGAGTTCTCAGAACAAGGGAATAGAAATGCCGATGACGAGGACCGAATCAAGGCCCTCGCCTGGAACATCGAACGCGGGAACGTATTTGAAGGTATCGTAGAAGCCCTGAAGAACCATGATGGGCTTAAGAATAAGGACGTACTGCTTCTGACCGAGCTTGATTATGGTATGGCCCGAAGCAAGAACCGGTTCGTTGCCCAAGAGATCGCGAAAGAACTTGGTTTGAATTACGCGTTTGCGCCGGTGTATGTTGCATTGCAAAAGGGAAGCGGCGTCGAATCGGAAATGGAAGGCGAGAACACAAAGTCTATCCACGGACTTGCGATGTTCTCAAAATGGCCGATGCGAAATGCGCATGCGATACCGCTCCCGAACGGAAAGGACAAAATGTGGGGCAAAGAGAAGCGTCTCGGCCGTCTTCGTGCATTATTTGCCGATATCGAACATCCACTTGGGACATTCCGAGCGGTTACGGTTCATCTGGACGCACACTGTTCACGAGCCCACCGACAGATGCAGATGCGTCTGATCCTCGATCATCTCGAAACGCTCGAACCATTACCGACACTGATAGGCGGCGACTGGAATACTACAACCTTTAATTCGCAAAACTCGACGCGGGCGATCTTAGGCTATTGGCGGCGGGTTTTCATGGGCCCCAAAAATGTCGCGAAGAACCACCTGCCGTTTCCGGAACGGTTTTTCGAGAAAAGGCTGTTCAACGAGATCGAATCCCGAGGATTTAATTACAAGGAATTCAACGAGATCGGTGTGGGCACGCTGCATTATCACGTTGAAAGTATAGAGAAGAACACTAATCTAAGAGATTGGGTTCCAGAATGGTGTTTCCCATTCATTTTTTGGGCGGCAAACCGCGTAGGCGGGCACGTATCTGGCCGTTTGGACTGGTTTGCCGGGAAGGGTATCAAACTCGCCGAAGGCGCAAAGCCAAAAACGATCGGACATCTTAAGGACGCTGAAGGAACGCCACTGTCAGATCACGATGCGATCGCACTCGATTTTGTCCTTTGATCTGTTTACCCAATAGATTCACCAAAGGTCATTCAGCGATAGTTGGTCATTTGGGTAAACTGACGATATCCTATTCACATGGAAGTTTCATTTTCTCAGACACTCAGTTTTGACGCAGATACTTTTGAATTCGAGGCCGTGGCAAACGAAAACGGCAACGCAACGGTCATCAAATTTCCGGTCGACGACAAACAGGTTAGTCCGGGCGACACCGTCGTGGTCGTTTCCGGCGAAGAGATCTTTTTTCACGGGATGATCGGTAAGATCGAGGGCGGTTTTGCCTATGCTTCCGACCCGAAAGGTTCGCTTCTTCCAGCCGGCGTTCAATAAATACTTTAGATTAGAAAATAGATTCGGAAACGAGGTTTTGCTTGAAACTTTCGGATTTCAATTCTAAACTATCAATTCTCTCGGGGATGTAGCTCAGCTGGGAGAGCGCGGCGTTCGCAATGCCGAGGCCAGGAGTTCGATCCTCCTCATCTCCACCAAGTTTAATTAAGGCGAGACACCGAGCTCGCCTTTTCTATTTCAATGAAACAGGTTTGAGAATTCGACCGACCGGATAGATCCCGACTTTCTGGTTCAGATAATACGGAGACCTTTCATAGAAAAACCGCAAACGGGCCTGCGGGCTTCGAGCGAATGCCGGATCTTGCAAACGCCTATCGAACTCTTCTTGAAGTTTCGGGTCCTTTGCGAGCATATCGACCGCGAGTTTTTCAAGAACGTAACCCGAACCGCCCTCTTTCTGTTCAAAGATCGAATTAAAAAAGCCCCAGTAAAGGAATGAGTCAGGACCGTTCGGCTCGAGAAGATGAACGGCAACGTTCGCAGCCTCTTGATCCATTGGTATCAGAACGGAACCGGCCGCGTAGGTTCGCGTCTCTTTTATCGCCGCCTGTTTAGCGGACACCGTGATCCTATTTTCAAATGAATTAGTTGCCCATTTGGGTTCTGTTAACTTGTAGCTTTCAACCTCTAGGGTGTGCGGATTCGCAAGCGTAGTGAATTTGATCCCATGAACTTTTAGTCGCTCGATGACATCCTTGTACTGCGGCGGAACGATGTAATAGAGCGGCGGAGCGACAGACACGGTCACGCGTCCCTCGTCAAAACGTGGGATCGTTATGTTCATTGGTTTGTCACTGTAAATGATCCTTCGCCCGCCGGATATCTTGCTATCTTCCATCCGGTACTCAACGCCTTTGAAGTTGAGCGGCGTCGATCTGTCTGTGGTGGTCAGCGACAGCGGGAACTGGCGCTTCTCGTCAAACGACTTTCCGCGCCTGACGGTTTCCGTGTCTGCATTTAGATTGGCGGCAAATAGGCTCTCCCTGGAATTGCCGGCCTCTTCGACAAAGTACCTCAAAACGTCATAAGTGCCTCGAACCCGCGACTTATAGGTCTTGTAGACGTTTGTTTCGATCAACAGCCCTGGTCGATTTCGCAGCGGGGTGTAACCAGTAGCGAACTTAGGCGTTGCAATAAAAGTCGCGATCCCACCCGTTACCTCGCGTCCGGCAAACTCCACGTAATGAGTCAGCAGATTGCCTTCCTTTTCAACACGCGGAACGACTTTGCCGTCAAAGTGTTCGTCCATCCAGGCTTTGATCGACGGTGCGGCTTCCTGAAAATGTGCGTATTCATATGTAACGTTGTATTGAAAATCTGCGCCGTCCGTCACGTGGCAATCAATAAAGAGATCTGGTTCCCATTCGTTCCAAAGTCCGAGCCAGGCACGTGTTTCCGGAGCATCCGCCTTCATGTAATCGCGGTTTAGATTCAGGTTCGTCCCATTTGCCCGAAATCCCATTTCTTCCGGGCCGTTCTGGTTGATACGCATGTACGGATTTGAATTTTCATGGCCATCGACGTTGTAGATCACCTCAAATAGCACGACAGTGTTTTTCAAAAGATCGCGCCTGGTCTTGGTGATCGCGATGTCACGCATCAAGGCCAGGCCCGCGTCTTTACCATCGATCTCACCGGCGTGGATCCCAGCCTGAATAAGTACGACGGCCTTGCCCGCCTTTCGCGCGGATGCAGGGGTGAACGTCTTGCCTTCGGCGGCGATCAGCAGCGGCATATCGCGGCCTTCGCCGCTCTTGCCATATGTTTTGTAAAGGACTAGTCCACCTGAAGCAGCCGCGAGTCTTTTCGAATAGGCGACGGCGTCATCGTATGACGACGTCCTCGCGTAATTCGTTTTCTCCGCGGTCGTTTGCCATTCGCTGGGAACATTGCCGGCGTCACTCTGAGCAATCACGCAAACGGCCGCAAATAAATTGACGATCAGAAACCCATAAACAATTGATAGACGCATAGGTCGGATTATACGACGGTTCGTTTTAATGGGACGAACCGATATCTGGATTCTATTTCTCGAAGCTTAGGTAAATAAAGACGCCTCGATCGCCGCCGCTAGGTCCGACGCCAATAGGAACACTAATGCCTGGAACGATCTGCAGGCCGCTTTTCAAATTATGAGCCCAGCGAATTCCCGGATTAAGAAGCAGGCTGTATTCGCCGGCCGTTCGTTGCGGCCCGATCACCGATTCGTTGTAATTCCAGACTGTCTCAAACAAGACGTTGAACGTCGGTTTGGCGAGATATACAGTACTTTGGCCGAGATTGAAGCCTTTAATATTTGCCCGATCTCCGGCCGGGTTTCGGGCACGCGGCGTATAGGTCGCACCCGCATTCCAATGTGTGACGATCTTTTTGGAATGTGTAACGCTGACGGGCAAGTTTGCCTGGTATCCGACGGCACCAGTACCGGTTTCGCGTCGGTAGTTCCCTGTAGGCAAGATAAGCGAAATCCTTGGAGCGACCGCGATCTTGTCTTCTTCCTTTAGGCCGGTGATCTGATACCGATAATTTATGTAAGTATCACCAAACCCGTTGAAATTACCGACGCGGGCGACGTTGACCGTATAGCTGAATTGATGCCTTTGGACCTTGATCGGCATCTCGTTGGTAAAACTGTATCCTAAGTCTCCGTTTCGCTGAACGTGAAACGTGCTGATGTATTGGATGACGCCTTTTTCCTGGTTATAAGCTTCTTCAATCAGAAAACTATTGTCCTCGATCGGACCTTGTGAGAACACGGATCCAAACAGAGCTGAAACGACAAGCGCAAGTGAAACGACAAGTGGGCTTTTTATCATAGCTAATTGAATATGGATCTAAATGTCGTCCTTTCTTCGTTTGTATTTAGTCACATACTCAGGGATCGAAGTGTTGTGAGCCAAGCGTGCGTCCGGCTGTGGTGTGCCCGGTTTGAGTTCGAGCGGCAAAACACCGGCCCAGACATTCATTGAATAATCCTCTTCGTCATCTTTCGGATCACCAACGCGAATCTTTGCCGAGGCTTCTTCGATAGGGAGCTTTAGTACCGAGGTCGCCTTTAGTTCAAGCTCGTTCGGCCAACGGATCTCAGGCCAACGGCCCGGAATAATATGGTTCGTAAACGCCTCAAGGGCCTTGTCTTTCTCAGAAGGATCTTCGACCAGTTCGGCCTTTCCGAGGATCACGACCGACCTGTAATTCACCGAATGATGAAACGCCGAACGAGCAAGAACCAGGCCGTCGATCAGTGTTACCGTCACGCAAACATCAACGCCCTGTGTAAGGTTTCGCAGCATTCGACTGGCCGATGACCCATGGATATAGAGATCATCACCGATACGTGCATATCCGGTCGGGATCACGTAAGGCTGGCCGTCCAACACATATCCGACATGGCAAATAAAAGCTTCGTCGAGTATTGAATAGATCGTCTCGCGGTCATAAGCTCCGCGAGCCGGAAGGCGTTTTACCTTTGTGCGCTCGGTTAGAGTAGTTGACGTCATACTTAATATGAAAACGAAATGCGATGTTCACATCGGACACTGGATCATTCCTTAGAATTCAGTGACATTGAGAAAAAGTGGGCGTCCAGCCTCATTCGTTTGTTGAGATAAAAGCGATGTGCGCGATATCGGGTCACATGCGAAACCAGACGAACCTCAGTACAGTCTTCCTTTCGGGCAAGATCGACTATCCAGTCAAAGAGCTTGCCGCCGAATCCTTTTGATCTATCGGATTCGGCCGAGACCAGATCCTCGAGATCGAGCGACTTGCCGCGTGCAAGCCATTCCGCGATACGGATTCCGGCAACGGCCTTAATGTCCGATCCTACGCTAAGATAAACGAGCTGAAACCCCGAAGCTGCCATTTGCCGCCTTACCTGATGGAGAAAATCTTCACGAGCTACATGCGGCCGTAATTCCGCCATAACGGGATAACATTTGTCGATCTCTTCGTCTGTTTCGGCAACCTTGATCATCGTCATTTTGTGTTCATCCAATTATCGCCGACACCGATCTCGGCAATAAGGGGTACATCAAGTTTTGCGGCTGCTTCCATCTCGCGTTTGATTATTTCAGACGCTTTTGCGACCTCCTTTTCAGGAGACTCGAAAAGCAGTTCGTCATGAACCTGCATGATCATCTTTGTTTCAAGGCCTTCGTTTTTTAGCGCGTTCGCGACGTTGATCATTGCGATCTTTACAATATCTGAAGCCGTTCCCTGGATCGGCATATTGATCGCTTCGCGCTCGGCACGTGAACGTACTGCAAAGTTTCGGTCTTTGATGCCCGGAAAATATCGTCGCCGTCCGAAAAGGGAAGTGACGTATCCTTTTTCGCGGGCTCCCTCTGGAATCCGGTCCATATAAGCGCGAATGCCTTTATATGTCGCGAAATAGTCATCAATGACCTTTCGTGCCTCTTGTTTTGAGATGCCTACACGCTGTGAGAGTCCGAATGCTTCGACGGCGTATGCGATGCCGAAATTGACGATCTTTGCAAGACGACGCTTTTCTTTTAGGTCCTTTTCATCGGTAGCACCGAAAACGAGTCGGGCTGTTTTCGCGTGAATGTCCTCGTTCTTCTGATATGCCTCAAGCATCACCGGATCCCGCGTGATGTGGGCAAGGATACGCAGTTCGAGCTGCGAATAGTCCGCCGAGATCAACTTTTTGCCATTTTCCGGGATAAAAGCTTTTCGGATCTGCTGGCCAAGTTCGGTCCGAACCGGAATATTTTGGAGATTCGGTTCTGTTGAACTTAGACGGCCCGTCGCGGCGACCGTTTGATTCAAGACCCCGTGAATTCTGCCATCGGTGTTTACCATTTTCGGCAGGGAATCGGCATACGTGGCCTTTAGCTTGTCGAGTTCGCGATAGTCGATGATCAACTGGGCGATCTCGTAGTCGACCGCGAGTTCGGCGAGCACGTCCTTGCTGGTCGACACCTGTCCAGTCGCGGTCTTTCGGCCCGTGGCGATGTTCAGTTCCTCAAAAACTTCGCCGACCTGTTTTGGAGAGCCGATATTAAATTCGTGTCCTGCGATCTTAAAGATCTTCTCCTGCAGCGTCTCGAGCTCTTTCGAGATGAACTCTGAAAATCTCTTCAGATCTTCGACATCCACCTTCATGCCCGCGGTTTCGATATCGGCAATGACCGGGCTCACCGGGATCTCGATATCCGAATAGACCTTCAACAGCCCGTCCGAAACGATCTTCTTGCGGAGCATCGGCGTTAGTTGAAACACCCAATCGGCACGCGTCGCCGCCAACCAACCGGACTCGGTGAATCCGTCCGCCAGACCCATTCGGGGATAGGCGTCAAGATAAGTCTGTGCAAGAAACTCGATCTCGTGATGTGGACGTCCCGAATCGAGAAGATAGGATGCCAGCATCATATCGTCCGTCACCGAACTCAGCCGGAATCCGAGCTTTCGCAGAACGGCAAGATTCTTCTTGTAATCGTGTGTTTGTTTATCGAGATATGGATTGTCAAAGGTATCGGCAAGTGTTCGGAGAGCGGCTTCTTTTCCCCCCTCGAAATTCTCCAGATCGACGAATGATGCAACGCCGGGTGCGTATGAGACCGCGATTCCGAGCGGTGGGACTTTGTCATACGAGCTATGCCACTTGCCCTCGTTCGAATCGTCAACGAAAAAGGCGAATTTCTCCTTTTCCCACAGAACCCGGACCAGCTTGTCGAGTTCGGCACGAGTTCGGACGACCTCGTATTTTTGTTCTACCCGTCCGTTGTCAGCAGCCTCATCCCCGTCAACCGGCAGAGAATCGAATAGCGACGGGGCCGAATCGGCAAATTCCTTTGTGAGTGTGTTGAATTCTAGTTCGCGGAAAAGCTCATAAGCTTTTGTTCGGTCCGGGCCGCGAAGTTTAAGCTGATCAAGATCGAGTTCGATCGGGACCTCGCAATGCACGGTAGCAAGCTCGAGCGATTGGCGAATGATGTCCTGATTATTCAAAAGGCTTTCTCGATAGGTCTTATGGGTTACCTTTTCGGCGTTTTCCATCGCACCAAGAGCCGAACCGTACTCCAGAACGAGTTTCAACGCGCCCTTTTCACCGATACCCGGTGCTCCGGGGATGTTATCGATCGCATCGCCCATAAGGCCGAGAAGGTCGATTATCTTCGACGGCGGAACGCCAAATTTGTTTTCGACCCACGCTTCGTCGCACCATTCGATAGGCGGGACAGGAACCTTACGTTTTACGTTGTTAGAATTCTGCCGCATGGCAATTACGTGCGGGTCGCTTACGAGCTGGCATAGGTCCTTATCGTTCGAGACAATTACCGCCTGAAGACCTTTTTCAGCCGCCTTTTTGGCAAGCGTTCCGATGATGTCATCGGCTTCAAAGCCATCGTATTTCAGTATCGGGAGATTGAAGGCCTCGCACACTCTGACAATGTAGGGAAGCTGCGACGCAAGGTCCTCAGGCATCGCTTCGCGGTTGGCCTTGTAGAGCTCGAATTTGTCGTGGCGAAAAGTCGGGGCGGCCGTATCAAAAACCGCCGCAATGTAGTCAGGCTTTTCATCGTTGATCAGCTTTCGCAGCATATTCGTAAAAACGAATACTGCCTGCGTGACCTGGCCTTTGCTGTTTCTGAGCGGTTCCTGCCGCGCGCCCATCGGTGCGTAGTAGGCACGGAATATGTGCGACATCGAGTCGATCAAGAATACGCGCTTCATTTAGAGGTCAGTTTAGCCGATTGTTTCCATTGCGCGAAGCATAGCGGCTTTTGAATCTGCGGCAAACCGTTTCTGAAGGATTCGGGTCAATGGATAGCCGAGTTTTGAAAGTATGTTATTGGGCCTGGAAAAGGCATAGAGGTCATACCAGACTTCGCTTGTTTCGCGATCCATGGTGGCCATGAATCGTTCCTCGCCGGATTCACCGTGATCAGCAAGCGTCCCGTAGGCAAAACCAAACCTAAATGGTTCGTCGATGACGTAGACAATCCGAGCGGCATTCAGCGAGTGAAATCCGAAGTGGCTGACAAGGATCGCGACGGTACTTCCTATTTGTATCGGTGTTTCAGGCCAGCATATCTCGACCCAGGGCATCTCAAACATTTTCCACTTACGGATCGCTTGCTTGGCCTTTTCCCAGTCTTCTGGGCCCGTTCCGAGTTGTATCTGGTTATGATCGCCGACGTAGCCGCCCGGCACGACCTCTATTTGTGTCGCGCCGTTATATCGATACGAAAGATCCGACTCCAGACTTTCGGCGATAAATGCATTGATCTCTCTGCGGGATGGTTTCGTAAGCTGGAACATCTGAGACGTTTAATTTTATCGATATGGATGGAAGAGCGCCACCTACGTTCCCAAAGATCGCCGCTGGGTCCGTTTCGTCGGGTGAGGACCAATGAATCGTGGTTTGACAGGAAAATAGTCGAAAAGGTATTCTAGTCGTTCGCTTGGCGTTGGCTGGCGGAGACTTTGCAGGCGTTTTGTTTGAGAACGCCAGTGTGTCCGGTTCGTCTAGGGGTTAGGACACCGCCCTTTCACGGCGGCAACACGGGTTCAAATCCCGTACCGGATACCATCTTTAGCTGGGAAATCAGCATCATATCTTTTGCCGAATTCGCTTGCGTAACAACAAGC
Organism: Blastocatellia bacterium; assembly: GCA_016789265.1. Classification (GTDB taxonomy): domain Bacteria; phylum Acidobacteriota; class Blastocatellia; order Pyrinomonadales; family Pyrinomonadaceae; genus OLB17. The sequence goes on along the minus strand of JAEUQK010000025.1, from coordinate 179,122 downwards.
GAATTTTTGTTTTAAGGGATCAATAATGTCAACACGTGTCTTTACGCTGATTCTTGTAACGATAATTGTTTCACTTTCTGTCTTCTCACAGTCGAAGTTTACTGACCGCGTGTTGGTCATGCCGTTCGAAAACACGTCCGGGAAGGCTGAATTTAATTGGGTCGGGGAAAGTTTCGCGCTTTCGCTGTCGGAGCTATTGCGAGTACCTGGTTTAAATGTCGTTACAAACGGCGAGCGGAAAGTAGTTCAGCAGCGATTGCGGATTCCGCTTACAAGTTTGCCGAGCCTTGCAACGTCCTTAAAACTCGCACGCGAGAGCGGTGCGACGCTTCTGATCTCCGGTAAATACAACATCGTTCCTGCCCAAGGTGATACGGCAGCGACGATCAATGTGACTGCAAAGATAGTACGTGTTAACGAAGGACGATTCCTCAGCGAAGAGATCGATGGCAGACTTATTCAACGCGATATAATTCTGAATGATGCGCTCGGAAATATGCAGACGATGCAGGGCCAGATCGCTTATCAGATACTGTATCAGCGGGACAAGGCGTTGCCTTTCTCACAAAACCAACTGATCGAGTCCGCTACTAAGGTTCCGGGCCGGGCGTTTGAGGCATACATCAAAGGTTTACTTACGCAGGCACCCGAGCAGCGTGAGAATTACTTTAAGAACGCGGTTCGCCTATTTAATGAGGTCACGCCGGATTCCACGTTTGTCGAAGCCGCCCTCGAATTGGGGCACCTTTATCTCGGCCAGCAGAAATATAATGATGCGGTCGATTCGTTTGAACGTGTGGTGAGTGCAAATCGGGCGTGCCGCGAACGTGCCAAGTCGGACAACAAGATAGCGTTTTGTAATGATGAGAGCTTTGCTGAGGCCTCGTTTTACATTGGAGTGATCCAGTGGCGACAGCAGAATTACGAGCAGGCCTTATCTGTGCTGCGGCCGCTTGCCGAGGACCTTAAGCTCACGAGCGTTTACAACATGCTTGGGGCGATCGCCGTACAAGCATCGCGTGCCGAAAAGAAGAACGAAGCGAGATCGGCTGCCCTATTGAAAGAAGGGGCCGAACTATTGAAGAAAGCCGCAGAATCGGCTCAAGAAGACGGTTCGATCCAGTTCAACTACGCTATGGCGACTTTCCTGAGTGGTAATCAGGTGGAAGCGATCCCCCTTTTCCGTTCGATAATCTCCGCTAATCCACGCGATGGTGAGGCATACTACATACTCGCTAAGTCGCTTGCGGCAACAAACGACGAAGCCGCATCAACGGTTGATAATCAAGCCAGGACCCTGCTTGCTGCGGGTAATCGCTACGCCAACCTCGAAAAGGAGTGGATGAGGGCAAAGACCATCGCCGATATTCCATTTCGCGTTGAGCAGCCGCAGAGGCGTGATTTCGTGAGTGTTGTCTTAAGTAAACGAGACGGCGAGATCGTGACAACCGCGGTCAATGAGACTGATAACCTGCTCCAAAAGGCGCGTGCGCAATACAAGAACGGAAACGATGACGAAGCGATGGCGACGCTTCGACGAGTCCTGGCGAGCGAGCCGATGTCTGCGGAGAGTTATTTGATCTTGGGTAAGATCCATCTGCGTCGGGGTGACCGCGATCAGGCATCGAGTGCATTCAAAACGGCGATATTTTGGGATAACAAACTAACGGATGCGTACGTCAACCTGGCCAAGATCCATCTTGACCGGGGAGAGTGTCTGCAGGTGAAAACCTATGTGGCTCAAGCACTTGAGATCGATCCGGAGAACCCCGAAGTTGCCGCGCTTCAGCGGCTCGCCGACCGTTGTTCCAAATAGTGTAACTGTGGACACTCAAAGTCTGCGAAATTGAGCCCTGTGCCGACGATCGGCTTTGGGCTTTTTGTTTTGCTAAATTACGCAAATGTAACGATTTAGCTCACCTGAATGACTAACGATTCTTAACCCTGAAAAGTTTACTTGTGGTGTGGCACGCCACGTGCTTATAGGAGAAACGGCTAGCTTGATTCAATAAGTCAAGACCCCGCCGCCAACACTTCTCCGAGCGCGGTTTGCCACTGTGCTTGGTCACCTTCCGAGCGTTCCTTCAGTTGTCCTTCCTTTTATGAGCCCGGCCGAAAAGCCGGGCTCACCCACTTTAAACTAAGCAAAAGCAGATATTTAGTTTTCCGCAGGGGATTTCGTTCAAACTGATCCTAGTTTGAACGATACGATCTGCGGAGTTCTCAATTTGACCTAAGGCATGCGCGAAATCACGTAATAATGACAAATTCCGTCATTTCTTTCGTGACAAAATTTGTGCAAAAAAATGTTTTGGTCGGTCAATCTGGCAGAGGGTGTTTCAAAGTGCCTTGAGGCGCCTGTTTTGTTAAACTTAGCGGAATGAATTGGCCGTCTGCGAAGAGTTTCCTGCCGGGTTGGAAGAATGCTTTGCTCGCATTGCTCTCGTCGATACTTCTTATCCTTGCGTTTCCGGATTTTGATCTATGGTTCCTGGCCTGGTTCGCCTTCGTCCCACTAATGTGGGCGGTCGAGCGGGAACGGGAATCTACGGCGAAGCCATTCGTTTTGGGTTGGCTCTTCGGGACGGTTTTCTTTTTTGGGACGTGTTGGTGGCTCGCCTACGCCCCGATCCACTACGCGGCGTTTCCGCCGTTGCTCGCTTATTCACTTGTCCTTATTGCCTGCCTTGGTGCCGGGATCTTTCCTGGAGTATTCGCGGCCGTACTTTCGGTTCTACTTCGTCGACTCGGTTCAAGAGCACTTCTAGCTGCTCCATTCGTATGGGTTTTCACGGAATTTCTGCGGTATTGGATTACTGGAAACAATTGGAATGGGTTGGGATACTCCCAAGCCTTCAATCAGCTGCTATTGCCCCTGGCAAAAGTGGGAGGAGTTTTATTCGTAAGTTGGGGGTGCGTCTCGTTTGCCGGATCCATCTTGTTCATGGTCAAAGAGGCCAGTGCGGCGAGGTTAATCCCTTTCGTTCCTTTCTCACTTTGGATAATGCTGGCAGCTTTGATCGGCCTTATCGACGGCAGCATGCGAGTTCTGCAAAAGGGCGATCTCAGCGGTCCGATCGTCGCTATTCAACCCAATGTCCCGATGGCTGGCCTCACTTATGAAAAATGGCAGGCCCTTAGGCAGCGGCATGTCGGCCTCGCCCAAGCGGCGCTTCAAAAACTGACCACTGACCACCAGCGACCGACCACCGTAATATTTCCCGAATCGCCGATGAACTTTCAGTACGCGGACGATCCGGAGACGAAAGCCTTTATGGACGGTTTTGCGAGAATGAACAACGTTTCGGTGCTGTTCAATTCGGCTGAGCCGGATCGTTCGAACGGGAAGTTTTTCAATTCGGCTGTGATGGTCTCGCCTGAGGGAAAAGAGGTGGCGCAGTATGATAAAATCTACCTGCTGCCGTTCGGTGAAGCCGTGCCCGTTCCATTCGAAAGCATAGTTCCGGCGTTTGTCGGGAGTTTTTCCTATGGCAAGGAATACGATCTATTTCCGGTTGGCAATGCGAAAGCGGGCGTAATGATCTGTTTCGAATCGCACTTTGGCCAGCTTTCACGGGAATATGTCCGCAATGGCGCGGATGTCATCATTGAAATGACCAACGACGGCTACCTCGGGCCCACGCCGGTACTGCGGCAGCACCTGGCAAATGCCGTGTTTCGCGCGGTCGAGACGAATCGACCCGTTCTTCGCGTGACGAATGTAGGAATCACTGCCTACATAGACGAACGCGGCGAAGTTCTCGATGCGGCCCAGCCGTATACCGAAGACACGCGTGTCTGGAGCATTGCGAGGTCGGACGGCTCACAGACGTTCTACGTGCGGTACGGCGATTGGTTTGCATGGCTTTGCACTTTCGTGACGTTGATGATGGCCGCTCTCAGTTTCAGGCGAAAGCCAACCGTGGTCGAGCAAGGAGTTTAGGAACAGCTAACAGATGTTAGTTGATCGCTTTCAGTGAATTTTCAACATGGAATTAACAGAACTACAGACAAAACACGAAGAGATAAAAGACAAAGTTGCACAACTTGGGAGGTTTCTTTGACCGGCCGGGGAAGGAAAAGGAATTAGAGAAGATCGAGGCTCAGATCTCAGAGCCTGATTTCTGGAACGATTCGGACAAGGCTCAAAAAGTAATGGCTGTGCGGAGCCGCTTGGAAAAGGCTCTGCAGCAGCAAAGGGATTTTGAAACAGGCGTATCAGACGCCGAAGTCCTCTTTGAATTTGCAGCGGAAGATTCCGATTCGGCAACGGAACTCGAGTCGCTGATCTCGAAGCTTGAAAAGGAAGTGACCGCCGCAGAGATCCAATCACTGCTGTCAGGTGAAACGGACGCGAACAACGCGATCTGCTCTCTGCAGGCTGGTGCCGGCGGCACCGATGCTCAGGACTTCTGTCAGATGCTTCTGCGAATGTATCTGCGTTGGGCCGAGCGGAAGGGTTTCAAGGTCGAGATCCTGGACGAGCAATCGGGAAGCGAGGCTGGGCTGAAATCCGCCACATTCCGCGTCGAGGGCGATTACGCGTATGGATTGCTCGCAACAGAGGCCGGTGTGCACCGACTTGTTCGCATCTCGCCGTTCGCGTCCGGCGGAAGCCGAGAGACGTCGTTCGCTTCCATGTTCGTTTCGCCCGAGATCGATGAAAATATCGAAGTGAACATCGAGGACAAAGACCTGCGTGTTGACACATATCGGTCGTCCGGTGCGGGCGGCCAGCACGTAAACGTGACAGACAGTGCCGTTCGTATTACACACTTGCCGACGGGAATTGTTGTGACATGTCAGAACCAGCGTTCGCAAATTCAAAATCGGGCGGTGGCAATGCAAGTGTTGAGGTCAAAACTCTATGAACTGGAACTCGAAAAACGCCGCGCCGAGACCGCCGATCTCGAGGCGAACAAGATGGACATTTCCTTTGGCTCCCAGATCAGAAACTATGTGCTCCATCCGTATCGATTGGTAAAAGATACAAGGACAAAGTTCGAACTTACGGATGTAGATGCCGTACTTGATGGCGAGATAGATGAGTTCATAAAGGAATTTCTGGTTTCCAAGAAAGTGAACAGTGAACAACGAACAGTGAACAGTGGAGGGAAATAAGCCTACAAGAGAATCACCGTTACGCGAGAAAAGCTATGCCTTCGGTCTGGGGATCGTACGGCTGAACCAGCTCTTGGTGAGCGAGCACAAAGAATTTGTTTTAAGTAAACAGATCGTGCGATCGGGAACAGCAGTTGGGGCTTAAGTTCGCGAAGCCGAGTATGGGATCTCAAAGGCGGACTTTCGAAATAAGATGTCTATGGCTTTGAAAGAGGCGAACGAAACGGATTATTGGTTATCGATACTCAAGGATACGAATTACATTAACGAAAAGATGTCTGGAAGTCTTTCCGAAGATTGTGTTGAACTGATAAAAATATTGATTGCGACGGTGAAAACGTCAAATAAGTAGATACTATTCACTATTCGTTATTCACTGTGAAAATTTGCCCGACATGTAAGGAAACGTATAAGGACGACGAGCTGAATTTCTGCCTCGCGGACGGGACGACCTTGCTTGCCAAGAAGAACGGCAAAGTAACAAAGCATTCGAGACTGAATGAGGTGATCGCCGTCGCGCTCATCGGTTTGGCATTGCTCATTTTTTTGAGTCTAATGACAGCAAGCCCGGACGACCGTTCGATCATTTCCACAGGCTATTCAGCAAGTTCCCCCACAAAGAATTTGATCGGCATCGTCGGTGCAAACATCGCTGCCGTATTGATCGCGGCTATCGGTTGGACAGCCTATTTACTTCCAGCCGTGATCGCGTTGATAGCTTGGCGGGTTTACCAATCAGTAAATCTGAGAATGCGTGCCGGGCGCGTGATCGGATACGTACTGTTTGTGCTTGCTCTGTCGGGCCTAGCCTATATGCTTAATACATCGTACGGCGGTGTGATAGGCGGTGCATTTCCCTATGTTTCTAAAAAGCTGATCGGGAATACGGGCACGACGATCGTACTGGCGACCTTCCTTGTTGCTTCGCTGCTGTTGATCACCAATTTCTCGTTCAATTGGATCTTTGGCCATTTGGATGTTGCTAAAGGAAATTTCAAGATTCATTTTGACGAGTGGCGTGAAAAACGAAAGGCAGCAAAGGCAGCCGAAAAGAGCCAGATATCCGAGCGATCTGAAAAGCGCCGAAAGACTCGTGAGAAGGCTCTGAGCGATTCGCCGACCATTTCGATTCCCGACACTATCGTGTCCAGCAAGAAAAAGAAAGACACCGGCGACATCGTCGCACCGGCAACGACACAACTTGACGCCGTCGGAGAAACTCAGCTTGACCTTCCCCTCGAAGGAGAGGAGTTCGTGCCGCCGACCATCGCGGTGAACGAGAATGCAGTGTCTGCTGGCGCGGGCGCAAGCGGGCCGATCGGTGAAATTCCGATCACGCCTACAAAACATACGGGTGAACTGAACGGCGAACAGGATGAAGAGCCGTTGATCGAAGCCGATGAAGAACCGGTAATGACGCGTCATGCGGCAAATTACGATGGCTACGTTCTTCCCAGTCCGCAACTTCTGAATGCGCCGGCACCGCACATTGAACATAAGGACAAAGAATTGCTCGCGATAGCCGAATCGCTCGCCGAAAAGACCAAAGAGTTCAACGTAGCCGGTAAAGTGGTGAACATCTGTCCGGGGCCGGTGGTCACGACCTACGAATTCAAACCGGATCCGGGGGTGAAGTACTCGCGTGTGACAGGATTGGTCGATGACCTTTGCCTTGCATTGAAAGCAGAGAGCATCCGCATTGACCGCATTCCCGGTAAAGCGTTCGTTGGTATTGAGGTGCCGAACGAACGCCGTGAGACGATCGTTTTGCGAGAGATCGTCGATCACCGAAAGTTCATCGGTGAGAAAAGCCTTCTCACCATCGCGCTGGGAAAGACCATTGACGGCGGAACCTATGTCGCCGACCTTGCAAAGATGCCGCATCTCCTTATCGCCGGCGCCACCGGTGCGGGTAAATCGGTCGGTGTTAACTCACTCGTGATGTCGATCTTGTTCAAAGCTCGGCCGGATCAGGTGAAATTCATAATGGTCGATCCGAAACGGCTCGAGCTAGGGCTTTATGCAGACATTCCGCATCTCGCGACTCCGATCATCACCGATCCGAAACGTGCGGCCATTTCGCTGAAATGGGCCGTTACCGAAATGGAACGCCGGTACAAGGATCTTGCCGGCTGGGGCGTAAGAAACATTGACGGCTACAACACCGAAGTTGCCCGACGCAATTCCATAGAACAATATGATGAGGATACCGGCGAGCCTCATCGCCCTCTGCCTTACATCGTTATCATCATTGACGAGCTGGCGGACCTGATGATGGTCTCAGGAAAAGAGGTCGAGGAATCTATCACACGTCTTGCGCAGATGGCCCGAGCGGTCGGGATTCATCTTGTTCTTGCAACTCAGCGTCCCTCGGTCGATGTCATCACAGGCCTTATCAAAGCGAATTTCCCGGCACGCATTTCATACCGGGTTTCTTCAAAAGTCGATTCACGGACTATCATCGACGCTAACGGTGCCGAAGGACTGCTTGGCAAGGGCGATATGCTTTTTCTGCCGCCCGCAAGTTCTCAGGTCGTTCGCATTCACGGCTGCTATGTGGATGAAAAAGAGATCGGCCGTGTAGTCGATGAGGTGAAGCGTCAGGGACGACCAGAATACGACACGACGATCACAAAGAGCGACGAAGAACTCGACGACTCGGGCGATCTGCCCGGCCGCAAAGACCCGCTGTTCTGGGATGCACTAAAATGTGTCGTTCACGCAAAGCGTGGTTCAACGTCGCTGCTTCAACGTCATCTGCGTATCGGTTATGGGCGTGCGGCTGCGATCCTCGATGCGATGGTTCGTGAAGGCTATATTGGCGACATGGATGGATCGACACGAGCGCGTCCCGTTCTTCAAAAAGCATACGAAGATCTCGCCGATGTGCAAGAGATGAATGGGTGAGCTGATTTCCACAGAAATTGTGGAAAAATGCTGCATTTGGAAGAATTTTGTCCGTTCAAGTCTTTGTAACATAAACACTTTTAGCATTTTGCACACATTAGTTGCATTCGTATTCCTTTTACAACAAACTCTCTCAAAATGGCCGTTCGAACCGTTGCATCTCTCATACTTCTTGCACTGTCGATAACGCTGATCTCGGCATGCGGCCAAGTTCGAAACCAACCTCCTCAGATTCCTGGAACTAACTCGTCGTCAGGAAATTCAGCACTCAACATCAACACTGCGACCATTGAAGAGCTGCAGAAAATACCTCACATTGGCGAGAAGCTTGCAGCGAAGATCGTGAATTATCGGGAGGCAAACGGCTCCTTTCGAAAGGTGGAGCATCTGATGCTAATACCAGGGATCTCCGACAAACGATTCAGAACCATTAAACCGTTTGTGAGAGTCGAATGAAGGCGGCCGAGCTTTCCACTTCTTCGACCTTGATCTCGTCAACCCACCCTCTGGCATGGCTGGCGGTTGCATTTGCTCTTGGAATGTTGATCGCGGCTTGGACGGCGATCGATTGGAAGGTCACACTCGGCCTTTCTGTATTAGCCTCAATCCCTGCTTTCCTATTGCGCGGTAGATCCTACTCCGGAGCCATCATTTTTGCAGCGTTCATTTTCTTAGGTGCATTTTGTTACCAATCCGAGATCGCTGGAGTTCGCGACGACCGCATAAAGGTCATGTACGACCTTGGCGAGATCGCATTTGCCTCGCCGGTCGAGATCGAAGGAATGGTAATGGGCAGGCCGGAGCCCTCAATAGACGGATCGTTTATACGGCTATCAGTTTCGAGGATACGTCAAGGCGAGCACGAGCGCCCGGCGTCCGGTGTCGTTCGCCTGTTTGTTCCATTGGTAAACGATGAACAGATGTTTGATTTCGCATCTCTCGATATGCGATCGGGCTCGCTGGTGCGGGTCGCTTGCGAATTGATACGGGAAGATCAATACCTGAATCCGGGCGTGCAGTCAAAAAGACAATTGCTGGACCAACAGGGAATCGATGCAACTGCGACCGTCAAGAGTTCGCTGCTCATTGAACCGCTCGGGGAAAGCTCGTTTCCGTCAGTTTTGGACTTTGTCTATGGTCAACGCGGCCGTCTCATCGATGAGTTTCGCAGCAGGTTCTCACCGTCAACTTCGGGCGTGCTGATCGCATCGATGCTGGGTGACAAACATTTTCTAGACAAAGAAACGGCGGACGCCTTTCGTGATGGGGGAACCTTTCATGTACTGGTCATTTCGGGCCTACATATAACGTTTATCGGCGGACTCCTTTTGTGGTTTATCAGCCTCTTCACATCAGACCGAAGGATGCAGCTCGTTCTTGTCGGAGGTTTTTTGTGGACGTATTCGGTGGCAGTTGGCGGTGAGGTGCCCGTAGTCCGGGCCTGCTTAATGTTTACGGCATTTCTCGTCTCGCGTGTCATATACCGCAGCAGCAATTTGCTCAATACACTAGGTCTGAGTTGTTTGATATTGATGGCTTGGCGGCCGAGCGATGTCTTCAGCCCCTCGTTCCAATTGACCGTGGTAAGCGTGGCTTCGATCGTTGTGATCGCAATTCCCTTGATCGAAAAATTGCGGGAGATCGGAGCGTGGATGCCGGACGCCTCAAATCCGTTTCCCCCAAACGTGCACATTTGGATCAAGCGATCCTGTGAAATGCTCTATTGGCGAGAAAAAGTTTGGGAGATCGATCAGGAACGGCAGATATGGTCGGCCCGGATCTTCAAGATGCCTTACCTTGCGACCAAAATAAACGGCTTCGCAAAGACATTGATCGCGTATGCTTTTGAAGGCCTGTTGGTTTCCGCGATCGTTCAGATCTGCATGCTGCCGCTAACGATCTATTACTTTCATCGCGTAACTCCGGTAGCGATCTTTCTGAATCTCTGGGTCGGTATTTTTATCGCACTTGAGAGTTTTGCGGCCCTGTTAGCGGTCGTGTTCGGCATATTCAGTAACGCCCTCGCCTTTCCGTTCACGATGATAGCGGAAGGATTCAACTGGCTGCTGATCTCGCTTCCCAAGGCAATGACTTATTCAGGTTGGGCGAGTTTTCGTGTGCCGATCTACTCCGGCGAGATGAAATTGATCTATTTGATCTACTTCGTGCCCCTGCTTTTTACAGCCTATTTCTTATTCAGGTGGGATCCGTTTGATCTATTCAACCGTACCGAAAAATTTGCGTGGAGAATCCGGAGAATTTCGGTGAGTGTTGCCGCTGTTTTGGTTCTCGCCTCGATCATTGTGTTTCATCCATTTAGTGCGCCGAGGCCGGACGGCAAACTCCACGTGGAATTCCTCGATGTTGGCCAGGGCGATTCGGCCCTCGTGACATTTCCAGACGGTCAGACAATGCTCATCGATGGCGGCGGCATAGTTGCCTATCGAAACGACGATGAAGATGAAGATCAGATCGAGCGGGATATTCCAAGGATCGGCGAGATGGTAGTCTCGGAATTCCTTTGGGAAAAGGGCTTCTCAAGGATCGATCACCTCGTAGCGAGCCATGCTGACGCCGATCACGCTCAGGGATTAGCGGATGTTGTCAGTAATTTCGATGTAGGCGAGATCTACATTGGGGCATGGCCGCACGGCGCGTCAGAACTCGACGAACTCTTTGCGGCGGCTGCTAAGCGGTCGGTGCCGATAAAGCAGGTCGGACGCGGAGACAGGTTTGAGATCGGCGGCGTTTTGATCGAGACGGTTTGGCCGACAAAAGGTCGGGAACTGTCGGGATCGGATAATAATAGCTCGATCGTGATGAGACTGATATACAAGGATCGCTCGTTCCTGTTTACCGGTGATATCGAACGAGACGCTGAGAATGAGCTAACTACCGGAACGACTCAGCTGAACGCGGACGTCGTCAAGGTTCCGCATCACGGAAGCCGAACTTCGTCGTCGGAAACATTTGTAGAAAGGACGAAAGCCAAATGGGCGGTCATTCCTGTCGGCCGGCGGTCGCGTTTTGGACACCCGCATCCCGAAGTGATCGAACGGTGGAAAAAGGCAGGAATACAGGTGCTGAGAACGGGAGAAAAAGGTGCCGTCCACTTTGTTACCGATGGACGCGAAGTGAAGGTAGGTACCTTTCTACCGTAACGTAAAATGCCGGAGCTTGGTCCCCGGCATTTGAATCAAACAAATAATGTGGGTGTGCTTACGACATGGGGATACCCATTCCGAATGCGGGACGCCACACTTCGCCGTCTTTCATGTAAACACCGACGTACCATTCGGTGTTTATTGGCTGGCCTTCGCACGTTCCCTCGCCTCCGCCTTTGAAGGTCATCATGGAAACGTCCTTAGATAGCGAGACTGACTTGGCATCGCCTACCCAATAACTCTTAACGTCGCACTTATTTTCAGTAGTCCAACTCTTGAGCGTTGCGGCATGATCCATTCGGCCGGTTCCGGTGACGAACGCGAAGTCTTTTGCAAGCACTTCCTCGAGAGCCTTGGCGTCCTTGTTCTTCCAGGCTTCCCACGTTTTTTTCTCGACAGCCAACAGGGCTTCTGTAGCGGCATCCGGCTTTGTCTCATCGGCCTTTGGCACTTCTTTCTTGGCGGCTGCCGGTTTTGGCGGAGCCTTCGGATCTATGACCGGCGTTTCGCCATAGAACACTGCTTTCCATTTATCGCCTTCGCGGGCATATATGCTTGTCGAATTCACGCTGGCGGCGATCTTCTTGCCGTCACAAACTCCGTCTTGATCGCCCTTGTAAGTCAGGATCGCAACGTCAGGGCCAACCATTTGCATCTGGTCTCCAGAAAGCGAATAGCTCTTAACATCGCATTTCTGTTCGGTGTATGACTTGACCGACGCGGTTTTGTCCATTCGGCCCGATGCTCCGAATCCGACATATTTTTCCGAAGCGTTCTCTTCGGTCCATTTTGCATCACGGTTTTTCCAGGCTTCCCACGCGGACTTTTCCATCGTCATCAACGATTCCTTAGTCGGCGCAGCAGCCGCAGGTTTTGCGGCGGTTGCATTTGAATTCGCTGCGTTGCCCGCGTTGGCGTTAGCGGTTCCAGTGTTTCCTGCCGGTGTTCCGCACGCTGACAACAATGCCGCGGCGGACATTAATGTGATCCCAAGCAATGAACTTCTCATATTGTCTTCTCCCAGGCGTCCAAAAATGTTATGCCAGACCGTTTGACCATTCGGCTGCCGGTGGAAGTTCCTATGATCTCCCGATATAGTTTTGTTAGATCACGATAAATATACACCCATCCGCGAATAAAGCTCATCATTTTCTGCACTTTCAATGTCGGAGAACGCTAAAGTTCCGCTTTTCGGCACAAAATAAAGGGAACCGCGATAAACGGTTCCCTCACTCGTTCACAATGTCGGCGATAGTTACATCGCCGGCGATTCGAACATGAACGCCAGTTTCCAGGCGTCACCTTCTTTTACAAACACGGCAGACTGATAGAGAGGGCCGTTCTTTTGCCCATCACAAGTACCGTCTGCGGAACCCTTGAGGTTAAGTAACTCAACCGTCGGCGAGATCGCTGTCGAGAAGCCTTCGGTCACGGCAACCTTCGTTATGCCTTCACACTTCATCGTTTCGGTCCACTGTTTGATCGAATCGGCCTTTGATCCGAAATAAGTACCTAACGGATCAACCAAAGCGAATGAGGATGAAATATTCGCATCAAACCACTTGGCGTCTTTCGCCTTGAACGCCTCCCACCCTGCTGTGTGGATCTTGACGAGAGCATCGGTATTCGCGCTTGCAGTTGGTTTCGCAGGAGCCGGAGCGGCGTTTGTGTTTGCAGCTGCTTTGTCGTCCTTCTTTGGCTCTTCCTTCTTTGCCTCTTCCTTCTTCTCAGGTGGCGGCGGCGGTGACTTCGGATCGATGATCAGAGTTTCCGCATGAAATGCTCCTTTCCATTTATCGCCGTCACGAACCCAAACGCTTGCGGCGCGAGTTGGGCTTGGTATCTTCTGGGCTTTTCCGTCCGGGCCGGTGCATGTGCCGTCAAACGTACCCTTATAAACGACTGCATAGGTATCGTCGTTGATCTTTGACATCTGCGGATCGTCAAGAGACCAAGTTTTAACATCACACTTGAACGAACCGATCATGCTCAGCATTTCAGCCTTGGTCATTCGACCGCCTTGTTCAAATGACACGAACTTATCCGAAAGCATGCCTTCAAAATAGGCTTTGTCGCCTTTCATCCAGGCCTCGTTTGCTTTCTTATCCATTTCAAATAAAGCGTCCTTTGAGGGAGCGGCTGCGACCGGTTTCGCGGCATTCGCATTGGAATTTGCATTTGCGTTGGTTGGGGCGTTTCCCGCCGGGCCGCCGCACGCAACCGATAAAAGACCCAAAAGGACTACAAAACAGAGAATCGAAATCTTTTTCATACCTGATCTCCCTTAAGAAAATTCCCCAGTCTAAGTAGCCCGGGGTTTGATTTTGATCGAAACGGTGGAACTATGTCACAAACTGGCTGATTTGACAATTCTAAACTATGAAAGCCCGGCGGTTTGATCTCTCAAACCATCCGGGCGTTCCTTCAGTTGTCCTATATATTGTTATGGTAGCTGGTTTATACCACAATGTCAAGTGTTATTTAATGTATTACTTTAACTAACAGTGTTTAACTGATGAACCTACCTAGTTGAAACGTAACATATTGTTTTTTCAATTATTTAAGATTATCTCAAATGTTCGATTATCGCCTATTGTTGCAGAGAGACTAAAGAAAAGTCGATCTGAAACACTCGAAATGTGTGGAAAATTCACTATCCCAAACCCAAAAAGTACGGCGTGCCAGCGGTCTTTTGCGAATGACCCAAGTTTTTGAATACCGTCCGATTCGTCTGCTACCCAAATTTCCGCCCTGTTTTCGGTTTGACTTGGAGCATTTTCGGCTGTCGTCGCGAAAAAGAGCTTCCCATTGAATTTCTGCGAATAGAAAACGGTTCCGTTTACTTCGCCAAGTGAATTGCGAATCAGAGTCTGGCGGTCAAGCTTGTAGATCGAGTTCGATCGATATTCGGCATCGGTTCCATAGTAGACTCCCTCCTTTGTGAACAAAGCACTGACGGCGCGCCATGATTCGTCCCCTTGACATATCGTTTCTACAGTTCCAAATTCATCAAAGGTCCTGATGATGCGACATTCGGCATTGGAGTCTCCGGTCAAACAAAAAAGGGCGTGAGTGAATTCGTCATAATAGATACCATGAACGTGTCTGACGGATCCTTTCGGAAACGAATAAATGGAGTTCACTGACTTTTCGCCCGGAACATAGCGATACAAATTGATCGATCCACGCGAATCATTTGCCAGGTATTCACCGAAATACAGGTTGCCGTCGAGGCCGATCGCGCAAGCGGACCGCAGGACGCGGCACGGGCGTTTCAGACCGCTTAGTGCAATGTAACGATGGCCACGAATTATTCCAACGGTGCGGTCAAATGCGACGAAGATGTCCCCATTAGCTAGCGGTATGGCATTCGTGACTGAAAAGCGGAGCAATCGCTGCACAAGGCGAAAACTTGACGCTAGCGATCTCCAAAGGGGAGCGTCGATAACGGTTAGCTCTTCAAAGGGTGGAATGAGGTCTCTGGATCTATATAATTTGTTTCGTCGCGAAAGAAGGTAGTGTCCCGGTTCGGCCCACTCAATGACGAAGCCTCGCAATTCGGAAATTTCTTCGATCTTCCATTTCATCTACTGTACCTGCGGTTTCTTACAAAAATACGAACCGATAACAAGGACGTCCATCTTGGTCCGCAGAAAGCATTCGATCGCCTCGCTTGGCTGGCAGACGATCGGCTCATTCTCATTAAAGCTGGTATTTAGGATGACCGGGATCCCTGTCTTTTGTTCAAAGTTTAAGATCAGATCGTAATACAACGGATTTTCGTGTCGAGCAACGGTCTGTAACCTGCCTGTATCATCGACGTGATTCACCGCGGAAAGACGTTCTCGCCATTCGGGCCTGATCTTATAAACATGCAGCATGAACGGCGACGGATAGTCCTGCTCAAAAAGTTCTGATTGTCTTTCGGCAAGCACCGATGGGGCGAATGGCCTGAATGCTTCGCGATGCTTTATGCGAGCATTCAGTATGTCCTTCATGTTCGGATATCCCGGATGTGCAAGTATCGACCGATTTCCCAACGCTCGCGGTCCCCATTCCATTCGGCCCTGAAACCAGCCGATCACGTTTCCCTTCTTGATCTCTTCGGTCGTCGCGTCAAGCAGCGGCTCACGCTCCAGCATTCTATATTCGACGCCGTAACGAATAAGTTCCGATCTTATTTCGGCATCCGAATATTCGTTGCCAAGATATGCGTTCTGCATTTCCCAGCGTCGGCCTTCCTTCAGGATCGAGTTGCTCACATAAAGCGCCGCCCCTAGGGCCAGGCCGTCATCTCCCGCAGCCGGCTGAATGCAGTGTTCAGTAAACGGCGTTTCGAGGAGTGCTTTTCCATTAGCGACGCTGTTCAGTGCGCATCCGCCTGCCATTGAGAGTCGCGTTTCTGGAACAAGGTCATGAAGGGAGTTCAAAAGGTTCAGATAATACTTTTCAAAAATATGCTGCAGCCCATACGCAACATCCATGTCGCGTTGCGTGATCTCGCCATATTTTTCTCGAGGCGTACCCAGTTCGTTGATAAATCGGTCAGAGTAAAGGCGATGGACTTTCATCTCGCCTTCTTCTGTTATCTCCATTCCTTGATTTGAACCAAATGGAAGAAAATAAGACGGGTCGAGTTCAAATCCATTGTCTGACCTTCGAAGCATACCCTCGAAAAAATCGGCATACGTGTTTCGTCCCAGCGGAGCCAGGCCCATGACCTTTCCTTCGTCGCCATAACTCGGATAACCGATGAACTGGCAGACGGCGGTGTACATCGTCCCGAGCGAATGCGGAACGAATATTCGCCGAACCGGTTCGATCGTGTCGCCTTCGCAACGGCTGAATAAGCAGGATACGAAATCGCCAGAACCGTCGATCGTGATCCCAGCCGATGATTCCCAGCTTGAAGCAAAGTACGCGCTTGCAGTGTGAGCGAGGTGGTGCTCAACGTTGTACTGCTTGAATCGAAGCTCACTTTTTTCGACATCACAGTGAGATGCGATCAGTGTTCGAAGATCATCCATTGAAGATCTTTTCGCACGTATCTTGGCAAGATTGAGCAGCTTGGCAGGATTCTTAAGAGCGAATTCAAGTTTCTTGTGCAGGTTCGCCGACGAATCGCGGCCTACGGCAACCGCATCGATGTCTGAAAACCTAAGGCCAGCGATCTCAAGGCATTTCCTAGTCGCCAGCGCCGGAAATCCGGCAAAGTACTTGACTCGGTTTAGCCTCTCTTCTGCGATCGCGGCAACAGGTACGCCGTTAATTATCAAGGCCGCCGACGAACCCGCGTGAAAAGTATTGATCCCGAGTATTACACTCATCTTGTCGAGAAGTATTAGTGTTTGAAATGTCTGATCGAGGTGAACGCCATTACAATGCCGTGTTCGTCTGAGGCTGCGATCGATTCTTCGTCTCTCAGTGAACCTCCCGGCTGTATTATCGCCGCAATTCCCATTTTTGCCGCCTCGTCAACATTGTCACGAAAAGGAAAGAACGCGTCCGAGGCTAGAGCGGACCCGACGATCGGCAGTCCGAAACGTTCGGCACGCATAGCCGCGATCCGAACAGAATCAACTCGATTCATCTGGCCGGAACCAACGCCAATCGTCTGATTCTCATTGGCGATCACGATCGCATTAGACTTGACGTGTTTGCACACGCGCCAGGCCATCAACATCGCTTTAAGGTCCTCGGCAGTTGGCTGCTTCCTGCTCACGATCTTGAGATCGTTGGCTGAGACCTTATGAAGGTCTTGCTCCTGTATGAGAAATCCGCCGGATATTTGTTTGTACTCCAGTTTCGACCTTGAACCCTGTTGACTAAGTTTCAGCACTCTGAGGTTCTTCTTGCTTTTGAAAATGGTCAATGCTTCCGGATCGAAGTCAGGGGCGATGATGACCTCAGAAAATACTTCGATCACCGAGGCTGCGGCAATTGCATCGACTTTCCGGTTGAAGGCAACGATCCCTCCAAATGCCGATACCGGATCGGTCGAAAGAGCGAGACGGTAAGCTTCGTCATTCGTTTGACCGATCCCGACCCCGGAAGGATTGGTGTGCTTAATTATTGCGACTGCAAGTTCGTCAAAATCACTTACGAGGTTCCATGCGGCTTCGGCGTCAACATAATTGTTGAATGACATCTCCTTGCCGTGGAGTTGTTCGGCATTAGCGATTCCGCCTTGATCCCCGGCGGTGTAGAGTCCGGCTTTTTGATGCGGGTTTTCCCCATATCTAAGGTCGTTTACCTTCGACAGTTCGACATCGATCTCCTGCGGCAGTTCTGATCCGTCTGACGTCGTATCGATCCGTTCGTCAGATTCAATGAAGATGAGTCCAGAAAGCGGATTGTAAGGTTCGAGAAATTCGAGGTCTTCTTCGGAAAGCTGTCTGGCAAGGTAAGAGGAGATCGCCAAGTCATAGCTCGCGGTCCGGGTATATGCCAAGGCCGCGAGACGCTGACGCGTTCTAAGTGTCAGGCAGCCGTCATTCGATCCCATTTCATCGATGATCAGCCCATAAAGATCCGGATCGGTGACCACAGCAACATCGCGCCAATTCTTCGATGCCGAACGGATCATCGCCGGGCCGCCGATATCGATGTTCTCCACAGCGTCTTCAATAGAGACACCTTCTTTTGAAACCGTCTCTTCGAAGGGATAAAGGTTGATCACGACGAGATCGATCGGTTCGATCCCATGCTTGTTCATTGAGGCCAGGTGATCGGGATCATCTCGCAGAGCCAAGAATGCACCATGGATCTTTGGGTGCAGTGTCTTCACCCGGCCATCCATCATCTCAGGAAACCCTGTGAGATCAGAGACTTCGGTTACCGTCAACCCATTTTCGCGAAGTATTTTAGCGGTTCCGCCGGTAGAAATGATCTGAACGCCAAATCCTGTGAGCTTCTTCGCGAATTCGACGGCTCCCCGCTTGTCTGAAAGTGAAATAAGCGCGCGACCTATTTTTCGAAGTTCAGCCATAAAAAAAGAAAGGCGGTCTTGATCGGACCGCCATTCTTAATACTATCTGCGAAATCGACAATTTTCAAAACCTGCGCCGATCAAAAAAAGAACCTGCCCAGAAACAAAAGACTGATCACAAACGCAACGGCGTAAATGACAATTTTGATTAGACCCATAAAATTCCCTATTCTTGAAGCGAGTCCGAAAGAATACGTAACCGCAAATCACGAGTTTAATCACGATAGACCCCAATGTCAAAATTTTCGGTCCATAATTATCTGATCCTGGTGGGATTGATGCTCGTTTTGGAGTTTGTTACATACGCTCAGGAGGTCGAGGCAACAATAGTAATTTCCGCAGAAACACGTTCGGCGCAGGTCGATGGTCGTCTCGCGGCTGATTTCGCTCCGGTCAATCCACTTAACTTCTACTTTAGAAAGGCGGTTACGGGAAACAAAAAGTTGGGCGAACGCATTTCTGAGGTGGTTCTGTCTGGCAGGTCGGGACCGATAGCCTATAAACAGCTTATGCCCGGCGAATTTCTTGCAGATTCTGAATACCGAAGCTGGTCCTATAAGGCCGACATATCCCCCGTGAAAGACAGGACCGCGGCGGCCCATTCGTCCTGGGTCTCGGGTGAACGGGGAATTATATTTCTAGACGACCTGTTGCCTCAGATAGTTGGAAGTGACCGCAGCATTTCTGCCAAGCTCACGATCACATTGCCTCAAGGCTGGAAGTTGTTTTCATCCGACAGCGATCCTACTAAAGACTCGCTAATCGTGAGAAGTGTAGAACGCAGTGTGATCAGTATTGGAAAGGACATCCGAAACACTAGGATTGTTGGACACGCCGGCCCGATCGATCTCAATCTTTCGGGAAATTGGCTGTTCTCTGACGAAGAAGCGGGGGCGATGGTGCGAGAGATATTTGATGAGTACACGCGTATTCTAGGCCCTTTGAGAAATGCACGGCCATCTATCGCGATCACGGGATTTCCGGCTAAAGAGAATCCGGGGAATTGGGAGGCTGAAACCCGCGGACAGTCAGTCGTGATCGTTTCTTCAGACATGCCGTTTAAGACGCAGTCGCAACAGAGGCTTCACGAACAACTCAGGCACGAGATCTTTCATCTTTGGTTTCCAAATGGAGTCGATCTGGCCGGAGACTACGCATGGTTTTACGAGGGTTTTGCACTTTATCAATCTCTCAAGACAGGCGTGAAACTGAAAAGGATCCGATTTGATGATTTTTTGGACACGCTGTCCCGAGCTCATTCGATCGACGCAGCAGAGCGGCCAAGAAAGCCTTTAGCCGGACCACGGGCAGCGGCTGAAATATATGCACGGGCACTTCTCGTAGCTTTTTTAATTGATAGTGACATCTTAGGTGAGACCAAAGGCAAGGAAGACTCAGGTAATTTGCTCAAGAGGATCTTCGAAAGGGCAGCCGGGTCCCCAGAGAGGATTGACGCTACGAGGCTAATAAGGGAATGCATCGGTTCGACTACAACGCTTGAACGATTCGTATTTGGGAATGAAAATGTCGATTGGTCAGCCGAGCTTGGGCACGTAGGCATCGTTTCCACTTCAAGTGGAAGAACGACCCTGTTATCGGTTTCACAAAAATTGACCGGCCGCCAAAAGCAAATACTCCGACGCTTAGGCTATAATAATCAGCGGAATATCGAGACCAAACGGTGAAGAAATACAGAACTCTAATAATCTTAACGATCGTTTCGAGTGTGTTCATTCAGACAGGATGCACCTGGTTCGACAGTGTGTATAGTGCGGTTACCGGAATAGTGGGCCTTTCGGATACGGCTACGGTAATCTCCAAGACGGCACAGATACGGACATCGTATGCTGTGGTCGCGGCCGATCTTTTGGAGGTGAAACGCGGAGACAGATTGGACATGCTCGATCAGGTCGAATTCGAAAAAGTATTGTGGTATCGGGTGCGGGCCCGCGACGAATCAAATACCGAAGGCTGGATCGAGGCTCAGCATGTTATAACGAGCGAAACACTATCGAAATCACAAAATCTCGCGGAAGGTTTTAAGGCACTCTCGCCTCAGGCGGCCGGACAATTGAGGAATAAATCCAACCTGCGGCTCGCGCCCGACATGAATCAGGAAAACGTACTCTTCAAGCTCGCCAGCGGCTCCAACTTTGAGATCATGGATTGGAAGTTTGTTCCGAAGCAGGAGCTGCCTGACGTTGATGATTCGACCAAAGGCGAGCAAAGCAAGCTTAATCGAACCCGGAGTGAGGAGATCGAGTCAGCGAAAGTTGCAGGTGAGCCCGAGAAACTAGATGAAAAATACGATATCTGGTATTTGGTAAAGCTGGACCCGTCGGTTTCTCCTGCCCCTGCGGGCTGGTTGTTTGGACGACAGGTCGAGCTGCAGGTACCAAGTGAGATCGTTTTCTTTCAGGCTAATAATCGAAAATTTGTTACTTGGCAGCGACTGGATTCAGAAACGGCAACGGTTAACTCGGGCCGCGCTGCAACCCCCGGAAATTGGGTGATCTTAACCCGAACCAATATCGTGAAGGCTATCGATGGCGTCGAGCCGGACTTTGACGGCATTCTTGTATTGGCTTTTGATAAATATGATCAAAGTTACTACACGGTTTGGCGAACGACTGGAGAGGTTTGGGGGCTGTTGCCGCTAAAGACCGAAGGCGTTGGAGACAATAAGACGTTTACCATCCAACTTCGGCATCCTGAAGGGCGAATGGAAGAAAAACGATTCGTCGTCTACAAAGATAAGAGCCGGTTAAAGGTCACGCCGCCCGAGGACATTGCACAGTTTCAACAGGCTAGATCGAGATAAATGGCGGACTGCCTTGAAAATCTACCATTTGGCGATGAGCCGATGGAAATTGAGATTACCGACTCTCTCGACCTGCATGCGTTTGACCCGAAAGACATAAGGGCGGTAACTATCGCTTATCTCGAGGAAGCGAGAAGGAAAGGCTTTCGAATTGTCAGGTTGATCCACGGAAAAGGGATCGGAGTCCAACGAGAGATCGTTCGAAGTGTTTTGAAAGAAACTCAATTTGTGAAGGGCTTCCGATCGGGTGACGAGTTTTCAGGCGGTTGGGGGGCAACGGTCGCAGAACTTCTAATAGATTAGCGTTCATCCAGAAGGTCTGCCCATGCTTCCTCGTCATCTAGCTCGGCATACAGAACATCGAGTATCCGATCTTGTTCAACAAGTCGAGATTCGGCGTCCGCAAGACGACGTCCCAGTTCCTTGCACTTGATCTCGAGTTCGTGAAGTCGCTTCTTTCGTTCTTTATCGAGGCGATCGAGATACATCATATACGCCATCTGTAAGCCGGCAACGCCGGTTAGAGATAAACAGAGCACGATGAGTAAATATGTCAGCACCTCTACAACACGGTTCGTAGGGATCGAGGATATCGATGCAGTTAATACGGATTGCAAAGTAAGAAAGCGTAACTGCTGCAATCGATCTCACGAACGCATTTCAAGAGTATAACCTTGACCGACGCGGTCGAAAAGATAAAAATCGAGTACATGGTTCGACCGAGACCGTAAACGGTTGTTTCGGATCGGATCGTTATCTGTGTAGGACGGAAGGAATGCATTTCGTTTCAGACAGTTACCTGAATGCGAGTGCATCATCAGGCTCGAAAGTGTTTTGATGCAACCAGAAAATCTAAATCTTGTTTACACGCTGCTTTGCGACGATGTTCGGATCGAGATGGGCAATAAGATCTCGTTGATGGGGATCTTTCAAAATATCATGGTTGAAAAGCTACCCGTCTCGCTTATCAAATTTGCGGTGATCAATCATTGGCGGGGGGAGGGCGATCATGAGACGGAAGTTAGAATTCTCTCTCCAGACCGTTCAAACCTCGTGGTGACGTCACAGCCAACCCCTATTTCACTCGCGTCGGGCGGTTTCACCGACAATGTCAGCTTCTTTATTAACGTGGTCTTCCCGCAGGCAGGTACTTACTGGGTACAAACGCTTTGCGACACGCATGTAATGGATGAATTCCCGCTGATCGTGACCGACTCAGCCAATGCAAACGCCATGCAGCCGGCCGAAGAGATATCCGAGACCATCAACTAGAATGCCTGGGCGATCCTCACTTTTCTGTTCGTGAGATATCTAGCGTGATCGCAAGCCGGTAAATGGCCGCGGTATCAACCTCAAGTTCCCTGACGCCTTCTGCGCCTTTGAACTTAGCTGTGATGCGGAATTTTGCAGATCCTTGCGGTTGACGAAACGTGAACTCACCACTGACATTTGTGTATAGAGAAGTGATCTTTTTAACAGTACCATCAGCGTTGATCTTTTCGATATCTATCTTTGCCCCGCCGAGGCTCGTTCCTTCTTTGTAAAAGACACTGCCGTTGATGATCACTTGCGTTCCCTGATCCGGAAACAAAATGAGACGGTCGCCGAGATCGCGAACACCGCCTTTGATCTCTACACCCTGCAGCAGTCCCGACTGAAAACCGTCGGCATCGAACACCAAGCTGTAAACCCCGCTCTGTAACCCCGTCAACTGGAATACGCCCTTCGTATCGGTCTTGACGGTTTTCACATCACGGCCGCTCTGCCTGGCTGTCACCGTCGCGTTCGCGATAGCGGCACCGCGGTTTGACCGGACCTTACCCTTTACGCCGCCTTGAGCAAACGCTGAGACGGCCATCGTCAGTACGATCGCCGTCAGACAGATAAAATTGGAATATTTCGACATCAACTAAGCGGCCGCGGCCGATTCTTTTCTGAATTCGTTCGCAACATCATTGATGATGTCCGTAAGGCTTCGGGTTGGCTGGTAACCGATCAGTTTCTTAGCTTTATCGAGTCCCGGAACCCGCCTTCTCATATCTTCGAAGCCGTCGCCGTATGCCTCTTCGTATGGAATGAAGCGGATCTCGCTCTTGCTGCCTGAAAGCTCGATCGCCTTTTCGGCAAGGCCGAGGATCGACACTTCTTCATCGTTTCCAAGGTTTATCACCTGGCCAAAACACTGCGGTGACTCGAGCAGCTTTGAAAGCCCCTCTACGACGTCAAGCACATGCCCGAAGCATCGCTGCTGCGTTCCATCGCCGAAGACGGTTATAGGTTCATTCTTCATCGCGGAGTGAATGAATCGCGGTACAACCATTCCGTATTGTCCTGTCTGCCGCGGGCCGACCGTATTAAATAGCCTGACTACAACAACGGGAAGACGGGTCTCTTTCCAGTGTGCAAGGGCGAGAAACTCATCAAGCGTTTTTGCGCAGGCGTATGCCCATCGATGCTTGTCGGTCGCGCCTGTAAGGAGGTCGTCTTCCTCACGAAACGGTATCGACGCGCCCTTGCCGTAAACCTCTGACGTACTCGGGATCAAGACGCGTTTACGATATCGCGAGCAGTATTTCAAAACCACGTCGGTGCCGTGAAATATCGTTTCGATAGTTTTGACAGGCTGTTCCATGATCAGCCGAACTCCGACCGCGCTCGCCATATGGAAAACTCGATCCGATTCGCGAATAAGTTCTTCCATCAGATCCTGATTAAGGACCGTGTCGATTATCAGCCGAAAATTTGGGGTTCCCTCGAGATGTTCGACGTTCGAATAACGACCCGTTGAAAGGTCATCAATGACCGTTATTTCGTGACCCTGATTGATCAATTTGTCCGCAAGATGGCTGCCGACAAATCCGGCCCCGCCCGTAATTAAGATCTTCATAAATCTCTATCTGATAACGTCTTGAAAATAGTCCGCTGTCTTCTTCAAACCTTCCGTTAATGGAACGGTCGGCTTCCAGTTTAACAATTTCTCGGCCCGCTCGATGTTGGGCCGACGCTGTTTAGGGTCGTCCTGCGGCAAAGGCAGATACTTGATCTTGATCGGCTTGCCAGTTACTTTACCCACTTCGTCCGCTAGTTCGTTCATTGTAAATTCGCCGGGATTGCCGATATTTACGGGCAGATGGATGTCGTCCGTTTCGGTATTCATCAGCCTTACCATTCCTTCGACAAGATCGCTGACGTAACAGAAAGAACGTGTTTGTGAACCGTCGCCATATACCGTAAGCTCACTGCCTCGAAGCGCTTGTACGACAAAGTTCGAAACCACACGGCCGTCATTCTCGAGCATCCGCTCACCATAAGTATTGAAAATACGAATGATACGGGTATCGACGCCGTTCTGCCGGTGGTAGTCCATCATAAGCGTTTCCGCGACGCGTTTGCCCTCGTCATAGCAGCTTCTGAGGCCGATAGGGTTAACGTTTCCGAAATAATCCTCGGTCTGCGGATGTATGAGAGGGTCGCCGTAAACTTCACTGGTCGAAGCCTGCAGGATGCGAGCCTTTACCCGCTTCGCCATGCCGAGCATATTGATCGCACCCATCACGCTCGTCTTCACGGTCTTAACAGGGTTGTATTGATAATGGACCGGTGAAGCGGGACAGGCGAGATTGTATATCTGATCGACCTCAAGCAGGATCGGTTCGGTCACGTCATGGCGGACGAGTTCGAAGTTACGATCATCCAAAAGATGCGCAATGTTCGATTTTCGTCCCGTGAAAAAATTGTCGAGGCAGATCACTTCATTGCCTTCAGATAACAAGCGTTCACATAGATGCGAACCGATAAAACCGGCACCGCCAGTAATTAAGATCCTCATAATGGACATTGAATAACGAACAATGAACAATTTCCGTTCCTCAGAATTGTCCATTATCCACTATCAATTGTCCATTATTTGAGGTGTTTTTCGAACAACGCTAGTATCCGTTCGTATTCGTCCGCCCAGCTTTCAGGACGCACAAAACCGTGGTTTTCTGACGGGTAGAGCATCGTTTCGAAATACTGGGTCTTTCCAAGTCGGATAAGTTTCTCGATCATCTGAACCGAATCCTGAACGTGAACGTTGTCATCGACCATTCCATGCAGGATCAAAAGAGGCCGTTCAAGTTTGTCGGCATATGTGATCGGCGAACTGCGTTTGTATGCTTCCGGATTCTTGTCCGGAAAGCCCAGTCGTTGCGCCGTATATTGAGGCGATGAGGCGTAATAGTTCTTCCAATCGAACACGGGCCGTAACGCCGCCGCCGCCGCAATGCGTTCCGGTGCACGCGTAACGAGCATTCCGGCCATGAACCCGCCGTAACTACCGCCATAGACACCGATATGTTTTTGATCGACGCCGTAATTCTTGACCATAAAGTCGATCGAATCGATGTGGTCGTCAAAATCCTTTCCGCCAAGGAAATCGTAAACGTCGGTCCGCCAATCGCGTCCATACCCTGCCGACCCTCGATAGTCGATGTCCAGAACGACATAACCTTTTCGCGTCAACAGATCGTTGAACATAAACTCACGGGAATAGTTGTTCCAGCCGTTGATCACATTCTGTAGATACCCGGCGCCGTGAACAAAGATCACCATCGGATATTTCTTTTTCGCGTCGTGTCCCGAAGGAAGATAGATCTTTGCGGGTATGTTTTTGCCATCTCTCGAGGCGATCTCGACGAACTTTGGTTCGGTCCATTTACGCGCCTTAAAGGACTCAGGTACCGAGTTGGTCAACTTAATAGGAACATTTAGTCCGCGACATTGAGGGCAAACCTTTTGCGTATAGAGTTCGCCCGGAATGTTCCAGTTCGATTGTTCGAAGAGCAGCGTCGGCTGGCTGCCGGCATCGTCCATCTGCGGCGACGCTTTCATTCCTTTTTCATTCGAGTATAGCTTTACTTTTTGCCCGGTTGCAGGAAAAAGGGCATAGAACTCACGTTCCTTGTATCCTTCTTCGGTGGACATCAGTACGATCTGGCCATCGGCAGTCCATTTGGCCCATTCGACCTGCCAGTTTCCTTTCGTCAACTGCGATATCGCGACATTTGTGCTGTAGCCCGCATCTGTGGGATTTTCCTGACGTCGTTCGCCCGTCGGGTTCGGCTCAGGTTTCTGCGGTTCAAGACGGGCCAGATAGAGGTGGTTATAACCATCGCGTTCCGAACCGAAAAACAATTCGTTTGGTTTATTCGGACTAGGTTCAAATATTGCAGAGAGCGACGCCTGCCATTTCTCGTCGGTTTCCTCGGTAACGAGGATCAATTGCTCCGCCTTGCTGCCGACGTTATGAACATAGAAAAGCTGTCGCCGTTTGGTGTCTTTATCGACGCGATCGATTATCAGGCTCTGCCCGTCTGATGCCCACACCATTCGGCGAATACTGCTTACGCCTTCTGATCTGGGAAGTTTGATCTCAAACGGAGTTTCTCGGCTGCCGTCGGCAGGTGCAGCAAAAACCTTTTGATCTGACCAACCGCGGCGCGGCCCGCCTCCGGTAACGAACTCTGGCAGAAAATTCGGAACCACCAGCTGCCGCTGTTTCGAGCTATCTGAGACGACGTACGCGATCAGCGTCCCCGCTTTGTTCGGCGTAATGTTTCCGACGGAAATGAAATTCTGCTGGTTTGCCTCTTTCGTCAGTTGAACGAGTATGGAATCTACAGTATTCAAAACGAACGCGTTACCCGACTGTGAAAACAGAATTCGATCGTTGTCCAGAAATCTTGCTCCGATTTCGGGCGACTGTGTTCGCGTATATCGTTTTGGTGTCCTTTCGTCCAGCTTCAATACGTACAGATCGCCACCGTGAGAAAACAAAAGCTTGCTGGAATCCGGCGACCACTCGAAACCTCCGAACTGATTCTCGCGAGCCTTCGCAAAATCGTCACGAAGTTCCAATCCGTAATTCAGTTTGTTCTCACGTTCCGGCGGCCGTGTCGGCGCAGGCAGATCGTTCGGGCTGAGAATTTTCACCGGACTACCACCTCCGGTCATTACCAGATAGAGGTCGCGCGGCATTTTACCTTCCGCATTCCAGAGAAAGACCACTTTCCTTCCATCCGGTGAAAGCTTTTCACCCTCGACGCGCATCCCGGCGATCGACGGTTCGGCCATGATTTCCCGGACAGTGAGACCTTGGGAAATCGCGGTGATGCAAAACGCACCAACAACAAGTAACAGCAAACTGAATTTGCGGATCATATATTCTCGATCAGACAATTGATTAATAGGCGACTAGCCGATTTTACGGCAATTCCAAGGCCGCCGCACGTTTTTCTGCCTTTTGGGCTTCGGTCAGTCGTTTGTATTCGTAGATCGCATTTTCCCACGTTCCATACATTGCGTTTGGCAGGACGATGAATTTGCGTCCCCAGTCGTCGTGGGCCTTTTCGGTTTCCGCATAGCGTTCCGCCGTCGATCTCTTTTCGAACAGGCCCGAGAAGTCATCCAAATTGTCACCAATAAGCATAACGATCCGATATTGCGCGCCGACCGCGGCTCTTCGCGGGTCTTTGCTCGAATCCTTTTCTCGCAGCATTACATTCGACGTTGAAACATCTCGAAATCCAGCTTTCTGAAGATTGTCGATAGTCGCAGCTTTCTGCACTTCGTCTCGATTGGAAACGTAAAATATCTTTACCCCTTTTGAGACCGCATAATTCAGAAAATCAACCGCTCCCGGAACAGGCCTTGCTTTCCTCATTTCGCTCCAGGCGTACCAATCTGTCGTGTTGAACGGGCGTCCGGTAATGATGCCTTTTGCATTGGCCGGCGAATTATCCAGAACGGTCTCGTCAATATCGACAACAATTGCCCTTGGCCTCCTGCGTTCTGTTTTAGGCAGTTTTTTCAGATTCTTCTTTTCAAGGTCGGCATCCAAGCGAAGACGCGCGAGGTTATAGGCCTGATACGCCAGAGCCCGATATTCTGCGGCCTTTTGCGTATAAAGAACTCCGCCGGTCTGATAATCGAGATCGCTTTTGGGCGCGGGCTGCTGAGCTGCGATCACCGAATGGAGGGCTATCGAAACTAAGAAAATACGGAGTATGCGGCGATTGATGAGCGAAATGAACATAATTTCTCTTGGATAGAGGTGACGTTTGGATTATAAAGTATCCATGCCGACCACACCCAGAGAAAAACTCACGCCGGACGAACGAGAAGAGCTCGAACGTGAACAGCATCCGATCAACGATGATGATGAGGACCTTCGGTATTATTACGATGATGCTCACGGATATCGCGATTATGATCCCGAATCCGATGATGATGTGTTTGACGATTAGCCGTTCGGCGCGTCAGAAGGCTCGATGTTTACCACTATGCTTCGCCACTTACCTTGGGAGAAGCGAAGTATGCTCAAGACGCACCGCGATGCGTGTCCCGCGAGTATCGCCATCCAGATGTGCATCGGTTCAATTCCCCATGTTCTCTTGATAACGAAACAGATCGATAGCGGTATTACGACCTGTGAAACGATAGAGATATAAAGCGGCCCCTTTGTGTCACCCGTACCTTGAAGGCCGCCGGTGTAAGCGAGTGCGACGGAAAGAAACATTCCTGAAAATGCCAGCACTCGCAGCAGATGTACACCGATATCAAGAACCGCGGGATCGGTCATATTAAAAATGCCGAGCAGCTGTGTTGGAAAGAAGAAGAACAGAAAGCCGATGAATGTCGAACCGAGAAGACCGATCCGGGCGGCAGCGTGAACCGCTGAATTTGCCCGGTCGGGATGCCCGGCACCTAGATTCTGTCCGGCTACAGCAGATGCAGCACCCATAAGTCCCATCGAGGTCCAGGTAATGAGCGAGAACAACTGAACATAAGACACAGCATATGCCGCCTGCGCGGCTGCACTCTGGGCCAGAGAACCGATGAATGAAAGCAATAGAACGCCGCCCACGTTCATAGCAATACCTTGAATGCCGGCAGGCAAGCCAAACTTGAAAAGCTTTCGAATAATGCCCCAATCGGGAGCCCAACTGCCGCCCCGCGGGAACGAGACGGCCCAACCGCCTGACCAAAGTTTCCAGAGCGCGAACAACGACACAGAACCGGAAGCAATACACGTCCCCATCGCCGAACCAGTGGTGCCGAAAGCCGGGATCGGCCCCAATCCCCGGATAAGGATCACATTCAGCACGAGATTCAGAACCGTCATCGCAATGCCGAGCACCATCGGCGTTCTTGCATCGCCGGCCGAGCGAAGCGCCCCGCCAAGCATGAAAAAGATCAGCATGCCGCCGCTGCCCACGTACATAATGCGAAGGAAGGGAAGTGCCTCGGCCTTTACCTCAGGCGCGGTGTTTACAAGATCGAGTAGATACGGGGCGGCGAAATATCCGACCGGAGCGAGGATGCCGAACGACATTATGATCGCGGTAAGAAAAGCTTGATAGACCGTTCGGTTTACTTTTTCTTCATCGCCGGCACCGGCAAATCTTGCTACCAACACGCTCATGCCGATAAAGATCGACGAGATGAAGACGATGACGACTATCCAGAGTTGTACGCTAACACCGATCGCGGCATTACCGCGATAACCTACGAGATTACCGACCAGTGCATGGTCGATGATCCCCTGAATACCTCCGATCATGCTGGCAAGCACGCTCGGCCACGCGATCTTCCAGACTGCCCGCGAAAGAGGCCCCTCGACGATAGCACGGTCGTATTTCCTGGTTTTGACCTCTACGGAAGCCGGGGCGTCGGTTTCCGTGGTCGGTTCGGTCGTCTCTATCGATTCACTCATCTGGTTCCAGATCCTTTCCTTCGACAAAGACGCAAGTATACCGCGTCAGAGGACAATTGGCTTGCATCTCGACGAATATCCTGATTTGGCACCTATCGACTAGTTCGGCCTTTGGCCACGACAACCAGCAGGACACCGGTTATGAAGGGGAACGCTGCCGTCATTGGCGCGTATATTGCTGAGATAACGACTGCTCCGACCATTATCACTGTCAGCAACCATGCGGCGAGCGGTGTTAGGCCGGGCTTGATCTTAAGGAGCCATGGCAGTACAAGACCGAAAGCTCCAAGGATCTCACACGCGCCAATGAACAATATGAACCAATGCGGAAGTTTCAGCGGCATTTGAGCTGCCATTTCCTCGTAAGGCATCAGAAATTTGGAAACGCCTGCAAACAAGAAAAGGAATGCAAGCAAGACCTGTAATAGCCAAAGCACGATATTCATATTCTTAAACTCCCGGTTATCGATCCCAAACGGACCTGACATAGTTCCCAAGGCGGTCGAGACATTGTGTCCATCCGCCGTTGTGCTGATCTCGGTATTCGGTTGTTTCAAATAGTGACTGGTGCAGTCTCAAAGCCGTTTTGTCGCCGACGTCCTCGAATGTGATCTCGGCGATGGTGCTGCTCCAAAGTTCGCCCTTGTCGGTCTCCCGGTTCCAAGTCATCACGATCCGCTTTGGCCTTTCGATCTCGCGGTATTCGCCCCAAACCCAATAGTCCGTTCCCTCAGGCGAACGCATGCAGAATCGATAACTTCCACCGACACGAAAATCGATCTCGCAAAAGGGAAGAGTGAAATCGTTCGGCCCCCACCATTTTGCCAGGTGCTCGCGCGTGGTCCATGCATCGAACACCGTATCCGGCGGAGCTTCAAAGACACGTTCAATTACCAGTGTTCGTTCTTTTCGTGACGCTGCAGACGAATCCAATCGTTGGTTCCTCCAAATGAGATATAGCCGACGCGTTTCTCTTGTCCAATGATTCGAACATTATCACCGTTCGGCCGGTTCAATGCAATCACTTCATTGATACCTGACAAATGGAAGCAAGGAACGTAAACGCGTGTCGCGAAGGTAAAGTCCGAACCAAAGCAGCACTCCAAGGTATGCGCCAAACAAAACGTGCGAAAAGAGCGGATTCCCGACTCGAACATGCGTCGCGACCGTTCCGCCGAGATAACCCGTGAGCAGGATCGCCCCAAGCACGGCCGTCTGCGGTATCACATAAAGGATCGTGCAGATCAGCAGCGTTATCCCGAGCGGGACAATTACGCTTTCGTTGTATCCGAGGCCAACCGTTCCTTGAACTACCGCTTCGGGCTGGGCCAGCTTGCCGATTGCGTCCAGCAACAGAAATAGTGCCGGTACGGCTGAAACTATGTATCCAGCCCATGGCCGCCTGTTCTTGATCGGTGTAATAACTACTTCAGAGGCCATATTATGCCTCCTTTTTGTTTTCATGGTTGATCATCCACTGAACGCCGAACTTGTCTGCAAAGCACCCAAAATATGCCCCCCAAAACGTGTCGTTCAAAGGCATCTCGACCTTGCCGCTCTCCGACAATGCGCCGAACAAACGATCGGCCTCTTCCCGGGAATCGGGGCCTATACAAATGTAGAAATTGTTTCCCTGATTCAGTTTCTGTCCCATCGATTCTAAAGAATCGGTGGCCATCAGCGTCGTTCCGTTGCCGAGCGGCAGGGCAATGTGCATGATCTTGTTCTTGTCCGCATCCGTGATGGGTGACTCGTCACAGCCGGGCATATCGCCGAATCTCATCACGGCGAGAAACTCGCCGCCGAACACCGACTTGTAGAAATTGAATGCTTCTTCGGTATTACCCGCGAAATTAAGATACGGGTTGAATGATGACATGGTTATTTAACACTCCTTTTTGTTTAGAAAATCAGTGCCGCGAAACATGCCGCAGCACCATGTATTGAAATTGCGGGAGAATTGAAAGAACTTTTATTGAAGTTCCGCCAGATATTCGTCCATCTTGTCGAAGCTCGAGTTCCAGCCAGCAACGACCCCCATTGCCTCGTGCTTCTTGCGGTCCCCTGCAGTCGGATGAGAAATGGTCAGGGTCATTCGCGTGCTCCCGCCCAGGTCTTCGAAAACCACGGTCACGATAAGCCCTTGCGGAAGATCTATTCCCGGATGTTCATTTCCTTCACCATCTCCGAATTCATCGGTCGAAACGATCTTTTCAAACGGGATGATCTCAATGACCTTGCCGCTAACCGGATACTCGGTGCCGTCCGGACCCGTCATTACGTAAACGAATCGTCCACCGAAGCTGAGTTCAACTTTCTTGACACGCGTGTCAAAACCTTTTGGCCCCCACCACTTTTCGATGTGATGCGGTTCGGTCCAAACCTTCCAGAGAAGTTCGCGAGGTGCCGCAAACTCGCGGACGATAGTAATTTCTTTTGCTTCGCTTGAGGCCGTCATTTATCCTCCCGGGTTCCTTTCCTTTACGTAAGCTTCTGGCCGGTCGATCGTCGGCTACTTTACTTCGTTTAATTAACTGCTCGGCATGTCGCCGGAAAGAAGGGTTTTCAACACGGGCGCGAGCACGCCGGGTTTTACCATGTGTGTCTGCCCTTCCAGCGTTTTAAGTGATGCATTCGGCAGAACGTCTGCGAGGGCCTTCATGCTGTTTCTCATCCAGCCAGGGCTCTTTCCGCCTTCCAATACCGTTGTTGGCATCGATGCCGAACTCCAGCGGCCTCTCGGCAGCGGCTTGCCTTTTTGGTGCTCGTAAACGATCGCGAGGTCGTTCGGGAGGGTGTGGGAGACGGCTTTCAACTTGCGCCAGCCGGGGAAGAATCTCATTGCGTGAACCATCACCAAAGGCATCCCGACAAGTCTCATAAAATGCCGGACCGCGTCTCCGCGACGGTCTTCTGCGATCATTTCTTTTAAGCGCGGGATAAAGTCATCAGGCGTCGGCGTTCTGCTGTTGTCGGTAATAAAAGGAGGTTCATAGAGAGCAAGTTTTTCGATGGCCGATCCTCGATTTGCAGCTTCAAGTGCAAGAGCAGCACCGGAAGAGAAACTGAGTACTGACGCCGAACCACCGGCCACCTCGATCAATGCGTTCAGATCGTCGATCTCCAACTGAACATCGTAATTTTTACCGTCGCCGCTTTCGCCACGTCCGCGCCGGTCATACGTAAAGACACTGAACTTATTGGTGAGCATTGGGACAAGTTTCGGTGTTGGGCCGAAAGCCCGGTAACACAGGGCTCCGTCGACCAGGATCAATGCCGGGCCCGTGCCCGACTTTTCGTACGCTATTTTGGTTCCATCTTTTGACTGTACTGCTGTCATTTCTTCTTTCTTCCTTTCTTTACTTTGACCTCGGTCGGCTTCTTCGGAGCCTTCTGAAAGTTTTCCGTCGCCTGCAGTTCCCGAAGATATAGATCGAGCCGATCCAGGCTCTGTTCCCAAAACCTGCGATATTTCTCAACCCAGTCCGAAGCTTCCTTTAGCGGCTGAGCTACGAGATAACAAGGCCGAAACTGAGCTTTGCGTTCCTGACGTATAAGACCTGCTCGCTGAAGCACCTTCAGATGCTTGGTTACTGCCGGCATCGTCATTTTCATCGGCTTGGCAAGTTCACTTACCGAGGCTTCACCCGACGCCAGTCGGGTAAGGATCGCTCGTCGCGTCGGATCAGCGAGTGCCGAAAACGTTGAACTCAAATTGTCTTGTGAGGTGGTCATTTTACTAAGTAGTTAATTAACTATAAGGTAAAATAACAGGGCAGGTGACTTCTGTCAAGTAGTTTTTTCCAAACTAAAAAGGACCGCCAAAGACGGTCCTAAGGTTCTATGCCAAACCGACTATTTTTTCGGACGTTCGTTAGATTTTAAAACGCGTTTACGGAGTCTGATCGACTTCGGCGTCACTTCGATCAGTTCGTCGTCTGCGATGAACTCAAGCGCTCGTTCGAGTGACATCTCCCTGACCCGCACAAGACGCATTGCTTCATCTGCCGAAGTCGTTCGCATGTTCGAGAGCTTCTTTTCCTTGATCGCGTTCACGTCCAGATCGACCGCCCGGGCGTTTTCGCCGACGATCATTCCCTCATAGACCTTTACCTGCGGTTTGATGAAAAGCGTTCCGCGTTCCTGCAGATTGTATAGCGAATATGTCGTTGATTCGCCCATTCGGTCGGCAACGAGCGATCCGGTAGACCGCGATTTCATATCTCCCTGCCATTTATCGAATTTCAGGAATAGCGTGTTCAGCAGGCCCGTGCCTTTAGTTTCGGTAAGAAACTCGCCGCGGAAACCGATCAGGCCGCGCGAAGGAACTTCGTATTCCAAACGCACGCGGCCCGAACCGTTATTGATCATCTTTGTCATCTGGCCCTTGCGTCGCCCAAGGGCCTCTGTCACCACGCCGATGAACTCTTCCGGAACATCGATCACGACTTGTTCGATCGGTTCCAGCAGTTCGCCCGTCTTTTCGTCTTTCTTTGTTATGACTTCCGGCTTTGATACCTGAAGTTCGTAACCTTCGCGGCGCATCATTTCGATCAGGATCGCAAGCTGTA
Organism: Blastocatellia bacterium; assembly: GCA_016789265.1. Classification (GTDB taxonomy): domain Bacteria; phylum Acidobacteriota; class Blastocatellia; order Pyrinomonadales; family Pyrinomonadaceae; genus OLB17. The sequence goes on along the minus strand of JAEUQK010000025.1, from coordinate 144,795 downwards.
GTTCGCCGCGTCCTGAGACCTTGAACTGTTCGGCCTGTTCGGTTTGCTCCACTCTCAGCGCGACGTTGCCGAGCAGCTCCTTTTCAAGACGGTCCTTTATCTGGCGAGAGGTGACGAATTTGCCGTCGATCCCCGAAAAAGGCGATGTGTTCACGCCGAATATCATCGCGATCGTCGGTTCGTCGACGGCGATCACGGGTAGCGGCTTCGGATTATCTACCGATGTGATCGTCTCGCCGATCTCGACTTCGTCGAAACCCGCAAGAGCGACTATCTCGCCGACGCCGGCATTCTCGACGGTCGTGCGTTCGAGGCCTTCGAAGACATAGAGTTCCTTTACTCGGGTCTTTTGGATCGCCCCGTCGCGTTTTGAAACGGCGACCTCCTGGTTCTTCGCGATCTCACCCGAGTAAATTCGTCCTATCGCGAGCCGACCAACAAACGGGTTGTAATCGATATTTGCGACAAGCAACTGAAGCGAATCCTCGCGGATCGCATGTGGAGCGGGAATGGTTTCGATCACTTGATCAAAGAGCGGCTTGAGGCTCGTCGATTCGTCCGCCAGGTCCTTCTTCGCGATGCCGTCACGCGAAATGGAATAGAGGATCGGAAACTCGATCTGTTCGTCGTTAGCACCGAGATCGATGAAAAGATCGTAAACCTCGTTAACGACTTCTTCCGGGCGTGCGTCCTGCCTATCGATCTTGTTGATCAGGGCGATGGCGGGAAGTTTAAGTTCGAGAGCTTTTCGAAGCACGAATCGCGTCTGCGGCAAACAGCCTTCGGCCGCATCTACAAGAAGCACAATACCGTCAACCATCTTTAGAACACGCTCTACCTCGCCGCCAAAATCGGCGTGTCCGGGCGTATCGACGATGTTGATCTTGTAGTCGCCGTAACGCACTGACGTGTTCTTCGCCATGATGGTGATGCCGCGTTCGCGCTCGAGATCCATCGAATCCATCACGCGGTCTTGAACCGTTTCGTTGTCGCGATAGGTGCCTGATTGTTGCAGCATCGCGTCTACCAGCGTGGTCTTGCCGTGGTCAACGTGTGCGATGATCGCGATGTTTCTTATCTTATCTGTGGTCAACATAGTCTTCTTCACCGGCCAAAAGGCAAACGAGTATTCTGACCTATCGCGGGATCATTCGCAAACGAAAAGGCCGGGCAATTACACCCGGCCTGAATCCTGGTTTGAGAAATGATCAGCTTCGTTCGCTTACCAATAGGTTGTTCGTCACCTTGAAAGTACCCGGCACGCGGTTAGCGAGCAAATACATCAGGTTTGAAACTCCTTTGTTCGGTACATTGCCTTCCAGGCTGATGCGCCCGTTTTCCACGATAATCCTGACCTGCGGGTTTATTCCGGAGATGTAGGGCAGAACACCGGCAGAATTCTCAAACTCGCGAACGACCTGCCTTCGGATACCTGAGTCGTATGGCGACGGCGGCAGATCCTCAATGTTATTAACCACTTCGATCACGCCCGGGATCCGCTTGACGACACGTTCCGCACTTTTCCTGGTGCCAAGCGATGCGGTCTTGCCGAGTAGAGTGACCGTTCCACCCTCAACCCTATAGGTAATATGGTCAAACAAGCCGTAGTAAGGCAGCATCCTGATCTCTTTACCCACTTTTTTCTCGATCGCGGCATCCGACACGATCTGACCCTGGGCATTAACGGTCACGAATGAAAGTGTTGTGACCGCAAGTGCCATCAACAAATAATTACGTATGGTTCTCATATAGATCATCTCCTTGTCTTGGGGTCCGTGCCACATTAGGTGGTGACCGTTCACAGACGATCTATTTGACGCTCTATAGTACTGAGAGGATGCCGGGAATGTGCGGGAAGAAGATGGTCCTAAAGCGAATCGTTCTGCCTGATCGCTTCGTAAAGAACTATCGCGACGCTGTTAGCAAGGTTGAGGCTGCGAACGTTACGGTTCGGCATGGGGATGGTCAAAGACGAATCAGCGTTCATTTTCAACAATTCCTTGGGCAGGCCTCGAGTCTCAGGACCGAATACAAGAAAATCGCCTGGAATGAACTGCCACTCGGTATATTTTCGGTCGGTCTTGGTGGTGAAATACACAAATCGGGAGGTAGGGTATTTTGCGTAAAGATCAACGAAATCGATGTGGCGATGAAGCCGAACCTCATCCCAATAATCGAGGCCGGCACGTTTCAGAGTACGGTCATCCATTCGAAACCCCGTTACGCCTACGATGTGAAGGTCTGTAAATGTTGCCGCGCATAGACGCGCGATATTTCCTGTATTTGGCGGTATTTCAGGCTCTAAAAGCACAACGTTAAACATGTCGAGTGAGTCAAAAGGTGCATCTTTTCGCGGGGTTATCTCATCAATTGTTCAGTAACGGATAGGTCCGCGATGCCTGATCTGGGCTATTATGTTACAATCCGCGTTTGTTTGCGAATAATCCGATTTCCGGGAGTTTATCCATAGTGTTTCCTTTGGTCAGGACTGTTTTCATCGTCTTAGCGCTTTTGTTGGTTTTTCCGTCGCTGTTTTATGCCCAGCAGGCGACAGCCGCTTCTCCGACACCGGCACCGACTCCAACCGCGACTCCTACACCGGCAAAGGCAGCCGCAAAGATCGACGTCGCCAACATGAACGCGGATCAGATCGTCGAATCTACGATCTTGGTATACGGGAATCTTGGCGGACGAGTCGTGTTGGATCAGATACGAAAGACGACCTTTGAACGCGGTAAGATGACTGCCATTAATGCCGAGGGAAAGCTCGAAAGTGCTAATTATCAAAAGTGGATCATCCGCGGACCATCGCTTGATAAGGAAAAGATCAGGGTGGACCAGGAGTTTCCAAGTGTTCGTTATTCACTGGTGCAGAATGGCGAAAAGATCTTCGGGCTCTACAATGATTCCGTATTTGTGCCGCGAGAGGACGTTTCAAAAGCCTTTCACGACCGGATCTATCGCGGACTAGACGGTTTGTTAAGATACAAGGAAAACGAATCGAAGATCGAGCTTGGCGGGAAGGAGAAAATACTTGGCGTAGATTTCTTTTTGATCGACGTCACCGACAAGTCAGGTCAAAAGACGAGGTATTTCGTAAGCCAGAAGCGGTTTCGGATAATGGCGCTTGAATACGAGATCGACGGCAAAAAGTATCAGCGGAAGTTTTACGACTACAATTATGCGCAGGGGACCTTGGTCCCGTTCAGGACCGTTTTGACATTGGACGGCAAGGTCATTGAGGACACGACAGTCGGTACGGTGACGTTTGGTCAAAAGGTTGACGAAACACTGTTCCCGTCGGAAACGTAAATATTTTGCAACTTTGTCGGGGTTGGCCTGTGGAATGAATCGCTCACCCGATTTTTTACAGGAGCAAATATATGAACCAACCCAAGAAAATCTTATCGATCATTTTTGTTGCGGCTGTCGTAGTGTTCGGCGGCCGAATTTCATTTGCACAGGGCGAATCAAAGTCGGCTCGTGAAACAAGCTACGAGGCAATGCTCTATGTAGTTCTCGGTTCCGACGAGGCTGCACAAGGAGCAGAACTGCCGAAGTCTCTTTTGCCGGTCACCAAACAGATTCGCGACAATTTCGTATTTGGCAATTACCGGCTTCTGAACACCTACGTCGGCCGTGTCGCGAACAACGGTTCGCTGGAATATAAAAGTGTTTCGTCGCTGCCCGGCCCCGAACGCGAACTCGATTCGCCGAGCTTTCTCGAATGGCAGTTGAACGGCCTCCGTTCTTCGGACTCAGCCGTTGGAAACGATCTCCTCCTGATGCAGATGTTCCGCTTCGGCGCACGGGTGCCGATCAAGATCACGGCAACCGAAAACGGAAAGACGAATCAAGCGATCAACTATGAATCCGTCGGACTGAACGTAAGCCGCCTGAGCGTTGCGTCAAACAGTCCGACTTTGATAGGCACCATCACACTGCCGCGAACCGCGGGCACAGTCTTTTTGGTTTTGGCCGTTCGACCGGTGTGAGCCGCTTTGACCTATTTTTCGCAACATTTCCGGCCTGTCAGCGTGAACGTAGCTAACGGGCCGGTTATTTTGTCCGGATTGAAAAATTATTGCTAAAGTGTATGACTGTATGGCCCTGGACAAGACCCAGTATGGTGCGGACGGCGAGACCGAGTCCGCGCCCGGACGAGTTGTGTCCGACCATCAGTTGATCGCGGCGGCCAAGGCCGGAGATGAGGACGCGTTTGGCGAGATCATCGCGAGGTACAAGAACCCGATAACGAACTTCCTTTTTCGGTTCTTGAACGATTACGAAGAAGCGGTCGATCTGGCTCAAGAGACGTTTGTTCGCGTCTATTTCGCGCTTGACCGTTATCACACGAAATTCGCTTTCTCGACATACATTTACCGCATCGCTGCAAACCTTGCGATAACGGAATTGCGAAAGCGAAAGCGGCGTTCGATACTTTCACTTACGGGTCTTTTTCAATCGGATGAGGAAAGCGATGCGGAGTTTCAGCCGCCCGATACACGTCCGCTGCCCGACACAGGCGTGGTCGATGCAGAACGCGACCGCGTAATAGCAAATGCTATCGGGACATTGCCGCCAAAGTATCGAATGCCGCTCATACTTCGCGACGTAGAAGAACACAGTTATGACGAGGTGGCGCAAATTCTGGAATTGGGGTTGGGTACCACAAAATCGCGAATAAGCCGCGCACGGGGGATGTTGAGAGAACGGCTGAGCGGATATTTGGAGAACTGATGCAAAGGGAAGAAAACGATCTTGAAACGTCGAAAGACGGCGAGATACGCAAACTGCTGAATTCGATGGACCAGGTTGAGGCGCCTGATGGTTTTGAACGCAGGGTTTTTGATCGCATTGCGTCGGCGGACAAACCTTTTGGATTCGACCGAACGATGTTGCTGCTCGGCTTGAAATTTTCGGTTCCGGCGGTCGTTCTTATCGTCCTCGGGGTTTTCCTTGTTTATTTCAACGCGAAAACTCCGGATACCGCACAGCTTCCTGAAGTGATCGATACGTTTACCGAAAATACTGGCCCGATGCCGCAATCGCCAGCAACTAATACGACGACGACGACCGTAAGCGGGACGTCACAGACTGAATTGGCCGCGGCCGAAAACCGAACAAACTCAAACGCGGAAAGGCCTGGCGCCAATCGAAACGCTAACGGGCAACGGACGGGTGGCGGTTCAGAGGATATGGCGGTGAGTCCGTCGGGCGATCCGCTTTACCCGCCGGGGATAAATCCGAATATTCGATTGTCCCCCGAAACGGCCCCGACGAAAGGATCCATAGCTCCGTCATCGATTTTGGCGATACTTGGTATCAAGAGCGCTTGCTCGTCTGTTGGCTGCAGCGTAACCGGGGTGCAGGCGAACAGCATCGGGAGTCGAGCCGGCATAATGACAGGAGACTTGGTTGAGGCTATTGACGACTGGCCGATCGACTCAAATCACACCTTCTCGGGTTCTGTGAACGTGAGAATTTTGAGGATAAACCGGGACGGGAGGACGATCACCGTCGAACTAAAAATGAGGTAAGCTAAGGCGACTTTGGTTCGCCCACTTTTGCATCCTTTACCTCGGTCGCAAATTTCCGATAGTCGTAGGACCTTACTACCTGGTTAACATCGATGCCTTTCACCAACAATACCCTGACGGACAGATTGATATCCGCGACCGATGGCAGCCAGATCTCGTCGTTAACGCGTTCCTGTTCGAGAACGAACGACGCTCCTTTCTTCAATTTCGCAAGCACACCGCCGCCGACGTTATAGCTGTCGAACAGATAAGCTTCCAAGCGGGCGACCTGCTTGTCCTTTTCGTCGATCCACATCACGCCGGCGGTTTTGCCGAAAAACTTGAGCATGCTCTTTGCATTCTTGAAATCAAAAGTTGGGTTCGGTTCGAAGTCGAACACGATCACATCACGGCCGCGAAACCTTTCGCGTCGCGGATTTAATAGGTTGGATGCGCGAAGGACTTCGGCAATTGACACCCGCGGGCCGTCGCGATCTGGCGGGCCGCTTGATTCGTTCTTTTCTTTCTTCGCTATGGTGCGTTCTATCTCTTCGACGCGTTTTGCAGCATCCTTGTCGGCGTCGCGCTGATCGCTTTCATTGAGGGGCTTCCCGTTCTTTTCGATAAGCCGACTGATGCGGTAGCCCTTGTAAAACGAGAGTTGCACCGTTTCTGAACTCACCTCACGTAGAACACCGTCCCTGCCAAGTTGTCGTTTAGTGTTTTTCTGAACGAACGAATAGGTGTCCAGAAGCCTTTCGACCCTGTCTTCGTTTTCCTGAAGCTCTGCAAGAAGAGACCGGATATCAGGAAGAGGATCACCGGAAACGGAAGGGAAATCGAATCGGCTGCGAGTGATCTGTGTGTTCAGCTTGATATCTTCGATCTCGATATCAAATCTTTCGTCGCCGTCCGTCATCGAGATCCGATAAGGATGGAGAGTTGAACCGACCTTTCGATAGTCGGAGTAGACGATCGTTCTTGAATTGTCACCTGATGGCACCTCTTCTCGTGAAAGCAAGCCTGTCACCGAATCGAAGAAGAGCTTGATGTTTACACCCTTGGGAGTTCCGAGGATCAGTACGTTATGCAAACGCCCGTCAACGTTCACAGTCCCGCCCGACGCTATCTTTGATCTTTGAGCTTTTGCATCAAGCCAGAGAGAATTGCGGAAAACCGCCTCGGCCTGCATATCGACGCTCGCGTCCCCGGTCAGAGTGCTCAAGCCGTCCCTCGAATCGCGCACCCAACCTGATCGTGCGTTGAATCCGCGTTCATATTCGAAGCCGCCGATATCGAACGACTCATGAAAGAGATTCGGCTTAGCTGACTCGGATGAATAACTGCCCGCAGCACCGTCTCTAAGCCGCGTAATTTTTCCGGTACGGTAAACGGAAGTAATAGATTGAACAGCTTTTTGCCCGCCAAGCGCCTTTTCAGCTTGCTTCAGTACCTTCGAGGGCGATTGAGCCGTGGCGGCAATGAATTGAAAGACAATAATGACGAATAGAGTAAAGAACTTTCCCATTTTGTTCAGACACTATTTTTTTAAGATCGCTCAACCTTTTCCTGATAGCTATTGTTCTCGGGTCTTGTTGTTGGTGGTAATAAATAAAGACCCAAGAGGAACAGCGTGACAGCAAAAAATTGGATGTAACCGGTCGCGGATGAGAACCTCGGCAAGTCAAGCAACCTGGTGATCGCTTCCTGGCCGGGATTCTCGGTCAATGCCTCATACCAACTTCGTCCGGCAGGTGCCGCCAGATTCGCAAGAACCAGATATTTGGCAACGAACGCCAGTCCGAACAATCCACCGAGGCTACGAAAAAGCTTTCTGGTGTCGAAATCGGCGAAAAGGTTGTTCCACAGCGTCCAAAAGAAGCAAAATGCGACGATCCAGAATGTAAGTCCTTGTTCAGGGATCAACGAATTGAAAACTTGAGTTATCGCCGCAAATAACGAAAGCACAACGGCCGCATTCGCTGCATTCTTCAGCGGCGTGAAACTCTCAGAGAACCACCCATTGATCCTGATCATTCCGGACCGTGCGAACAAGACCAGAAGCAGTGACGCAAAGATAAGGCAAACAAGTGCAGGCTTGATAAAAATGAACGAACCGTCGAGGCTGCCTATACGCAGGCCGCCGAGCAACGCGACCGTAAGAAAGGTGCACGGAAGCAATAGATAACGCAGATATAGCGCGTTCTTTCTGTGGGTCGGCGTTTCGTGTCCTTCGGAGCCGACGGCGAGAAGAGAGGCGTCTGCTGTGAGCAGCTCAGCGTCAACTGTACCTGATCTTTCCTTGATCTCGTTCATCAACGATACAAACCCTCAATTCATTTGCGTTCGCGAAAAACTTTCAGAGGGTTAAAGTCGTCGGCCGTTACCCTAAGTCCTTCTTCAAGTTCATTTCGGAGCTCGGCCGGCGTTCGCAGTTTCAGGTCAGGATCGTCTGACCGAAAGTCCTTGTCGAGCATCGTCACGCGGTCGAGAGATTCAAGTGCTCGTTTGAACATCAGATCGTCATTCGAAACGCGTCCCCAGCCCTGTCGGTAAAAGCTGTAGGCCATGTAAAATTGCGTTTTTGCATCGCGCTTTTCGGGGTCAGCTTTCTCAAAGCTATCGCGAGCTGCAGGAAAGTTGTCCTTGCGAAAAGCACCTAACCCTTCACCGAATTTTGCTTGATCGGCCTCATACGTGCCGGTGATCACCTGCCCCTTGGTGGCTGCGTTCTGAACGGTCTCGACGGCCTTTGTGGTTACCTCTTCAAGAGAACGCGGTTCGGCAACGTAAAGAAATACCACAAATAGACCGTAGATCACCGTCAGTAAGATCCCCAGAATCTGGATATACCTTTCTTTCACTGCTATAATTCCCGCGTCCTTAGAATACACTTTCGCTTCAGCGGTTTACCATGAAAAAGGCATTATCGGTTTTTGCGGCAGTTTTGTTTCTAGCCATCCTCGCCAACGCACAGAATGCAAAGGACTGGGTCGGCAATTACACGTTCGACGAAGACGGCGGCAAGAACGCCGGCGGCACCTCGATATTTATCTCGCATGAACTGAACATAATGGAATCCGATGACGGCCTGATCGCAACATTGCAAAGTAACGGGTATCAGACATCGAAAGATCTTAACTGCAAGGCGAAAATAGTCGGAACAAAACTCCAACTCTTTTTTGAAAGCTATGGCGAGAACAATATTTTCGAGTCTTACGAACCAGGTGACCTGCTCTTGACTCTCGAAAAACACACGTTGAAAGGGAAAACAGAGATCCTCACATTTTGGGGCAAGTTTCTTCCAATCGTTCCGAAAAATGAAAGGACCGGAAAAGTGTATTTTGTACGAACTGCGACCATCGAAACTAAATAAATGAAAACTTTATCGATCATTCTAACCGTGTCGGCTATCTTGATCACGCCTTTAGCCTCACTTGGGCAGACGATCTATGCCGACCTTGTCGTCATTAATGCAAATGTCCACACTGGAAATCCAAACCGTCCAAAAATTCAAGCGTTTGCAGTGAAGGGACGCAAGATCGCCGCGGTGGGAACCGACGCCCAGATCAAGGCGTTGATCGGACCGAATACGAAACAGATAGACGCCCGCGGAAAGACGATAGTTGCTGGATTCAATGATGCTCACGTTCATTTCCTTGAGACCGGCCAGCAGCTTTCATCCGTTGATCTTCGAAGCGCGAAGACCCCGCAAGAATTCGTGCAGCGGATCAGGGATTTTGCGGCCAAAATTCCGAAAGGCCGGTGGATACTCGGCGGTCAATGGGATCATGAGAACTGGACGCCGAATAACCTTCCGACCGCTGCTTTGATCGACGCGGCAACACCTGACAACCCGGTATTTATCAATCGTCTGGACGGCCACATGTCGCTAGCCAATAGCCTCGCGATGAAGCTTGCAGGGATCGATAAGAACGTTAAAGACGTTGCGGGGGGCGAAATAGTAAGGGATGCTTCGGGAAATCCGACCGGTATTTTCAAGGATGCGGCTACTTACTACGTTGAGAAAGTGATCCCTGAGCCGTCGTTCGAAGAAAAACTCGAAGCTGCCGAGGCGGCCTCCGAAAACGCGGCATCTTTCGGTATTACAAGCGTCCAGGATGTTTCGGCAGGAACAACCATCGGTGTTTATCAGGAATTGCTCCGTCGAGGAAAATTGAAGACACGGATATATGGCTGTTCGCCATTAGGTGATTACAAACGTTGGGAGCGGACAGGTGTCCGATATGCCTTTGGCGACCCGATGCTTCGCGTCGGCTGTTTGAAAGGTTATGCGGACGGAAGCCTGGGTTCGACGACAGCGTGGTTCTTTTCACCGTATCTCGACGCACCAAATACGAGCGGCTTGCCCATGGCGGACGTTACGACGACGATGAAACAGAACATCATCGACGCGGACAGGGCCGGCCTTCAGGTCCGCATTCATGCGATCGGCGATCGTGCGAACGCCACGATTCTCGACTATTACGCCGAGGCCGAGAAAGCCGATGGCGCGAGGGACCGGCGGTTTACCATCGAACACGCACAGCATCTCAGGATGGAGGATCTCAAACGATTTGGCGGTCAAAAGGTCGTTGCTTCAATGCAGCCGTTTCACATCATTGATGACGGACGCTGGGCATGGAAGCGTCTCGATCCGGCTCGTTTGAAAGGAACCTATGCGTTTCGCACGATACTTGATACCGGCGGAGTTCTTGCTTTCGGCTCTGATTCGCCGGTCGCTCCTTGGGATCCGTTGTACGGCGTTTATGCTGCCGTGACTCGCAGAACACTTGACGACAAGAATCCCGGCGGATGGATCCCCGATCAGAAGATCACTGTCGAGGAAACGGTTCGCGGATACACGGTCGGTTCCTCGTTTGCCGAGTTTCAGGAGAAGGAAAAAGGCTTGCTCGATGTCGGATATCTCGCCGATTTCGTTATTCTCTCGGACGATATTTTCAAGATCGATCCGGTCAAGATCCGAGACGTAACTGTTTTGAAGACTGTGGTCGACGGAAAGATAGTGTTTGAACGAAAGTGAACGCTTTTTGTCTCACTGCAGTACTAATTTTGTCGGTAATATCAGCCGCAGGACAGACCTCTGCGGCTGATCTTATCTTGATCAACGCCAATATCCGCACCATGGACAAGGCGAATCCGAAGGCCGAAGCCATTGCAGTTGCCGACGGACGCATAATTGCCGTTGGGACAACTAAGACCATCCAGGCGTTTGCGGGAAAGACGACCACGGTAATTGATGCACAGGGCAAACTCGTTCTGCCGGGATTTAACGATGCGCACGTGCATTTTATGTCGATAGGTAACCTCTTTTCCTCGATCGATCTAAGCGATGCGAAGACGGAAGCCGATGTCATTTCGCAGTTTGAGAAATTTGCCCGCTACCTGCCGAAAGGGCGTTGGATATTGGGCGGTAAGCTTGACCCTTCGATCGTGATCGACCGTTCAAAGGTCGATGCAGCAACGCCTGACAATCCGGTTTTCGTTTTTCGTGGGGACGCGAAGTCAGCTTTTGCGAACCGGGCGGCGTTGATCGCTGCAAAGATCGACGAAAAGAATCTATCGGAAGGAATCTTATCGGGAGAATCGATCGCGGCAATGCAACGTGTCGTCCCCGTCAATCATGTTCGTGATTGGATGGCGATCGCAGCGACCGCGAGCAACTATGCCGCGAGCTTTGGCATTACGAGCGTTCAAGATACCCATTCCGACGATATGGCGAGCGTTTATCGCGAGCTCAACAAGGCCGGGAAGTTGAAAGTGAGGATCTACGACTGTGTGGCATTGTCCAATTGGGCTCGTCTCGCTGCTGTTGGATCTAAGGCCGCTTCGGGTGATGCGATGGTCCGAACGGGCTGCCTTAAGGGCTCGTTTGACGAGGAAGAAGATACTTCGACGATCACAACAGATATCGCAGGTGCCGATAAAGCTGGTTTGCAGGTTTTGGTACACGCGATCGGGCCCGCTGCTAATTCGTCTGCACTCGCGGCGTTTGAGAACGCTATAAAAACGAACGGCGGACGCGACAGCCGGTTTCGGATCGAGCATGCTCATAACTTCAAACCTGCCGATCTGCAGCGATTTGCACGATCGTCAATAATCGCCTCAATGCAGCCTAATTTATTCTTTGCCGAAGGATCAGGCATATCGGACGATCTGCGAAAGCTGTGGGACGGCGGTGCGAAGATGGCGTTCGGATCGGATGCTGCGATCAAGGACATCGATCCGATCCTTGGCATCTATGCGGCCGTTAACGCCGGCGGAAAGCGTTCGCTGACTGTAGATGAAGCCGTTTATGCATATACACTTGGGGCCGCATACGCCGAATTTCAAGAAAAGGAGAAGGGAAGTATAGAGGTCGGCAAGTTGGCAGATCTGACGATTCTGTCGGATGATATATATGAGATCCCGACAGAGAAGCTGCGGGACGTGAAGGTTCTGAAAACCATTGCGAGTGGAACAGTCGTTTTTGAAGCGTCTTTTGCCAAATCAAAATAATGGTTAATATCGAATATCGAGGAAGAAAAATAATGAGATCAATATTACTTTGCGCTGTCTTTGTACTAGCGTTTACTGCTTTTGGATTCGCTCAAGGCGAGATGAACAGCAAAGGCGAGCCGGCAGCCCTAAATGAACAGAACAAACCAGTTGACCTGAAAGCCGGTGAAAAGATCACACGCGGCGCGGCATTAGCCTCAAATGTGAAAAAGACAAAGGTCGAGAAGGTTTTTGCAACGCCGGAGAAGTTTGCCGGAAAGACGGTTCAGGTCGAGGGCGTGATCGTACGTTCCTGCAAAAAGGAAGGCTGCTGGATGGAAATGGCCGACAAAGAAGGCGGAAAGTCGGTTCGCGTTACATTTGGCGATCATGCTTTCTACATTCCGCTGAACGCCGCCGGAATGAAGGTAAAGGCCCAGGGAGTTTTCAAAACGAACATACTCCCGAAAGAGAAGGTCGAGCACCTGATCAAGGACGATGGTGCCAAGTTCGATAAGATCAACGCGGACGGTACGGTCACAGAAGTTGCTTTTGATGCGACAGGCGTTGAGTTGATAAAAACAAAATAGTATTCCAAAAAAAGAAACAGCCCGCGAGACCTGAAGAGGATCCGCGGGCTGTTCTGCGCCTGGTTGACTCAAGTCCTAGAACTTGAATTTAACGCCAAGCTGTGCCTGACGAGGTTCGCCGAAACCTGCCGACACCGTTCCGTCAAAGTTGAAGGTGAGCGGCCGTGGGAGGCTTCGCGGATTGCGGTTGTTAAACAGATTGAAGGCTTCGAAGATGCCCTCGAGTTCCATCCTTTCGCCAAATTTGAACGCCTTTGATACGCGTACATCCAACGTAAAAAACTCGTTGTCGAGACGCTCAGTGTTTCGCTGCGTTATGTTTGGGAAACTGCCGCGGTTTACCAATGAGATCGGCTGAGCCGAACGATACTGAACGATAGGCGAGACGTTGATATCATACGGCAATAGGAACGTTGCAAACGCATTGAAACGATGCCGCTGATCGCGATCCGAATAACCATACTCCGGCGTCAGATCGCGTGGATCGACATAACGGAACGTGAACGGATCGCGTTCGTTGTCGTCGTCCGACTTATCTGTGGCCAGCAGGTAATTGATCTGGAACTGATACCGGTTTGCGAATCGTTTATTAAGGGTAAATGTCACGCCCTGGTAAAGCGAACGCGCAGAACTTTCGGTCGAACGGATCTCACCAATTCCCGAACCATCTATCCGTTCAAACGGCGAGACGCCGCCTGGATACAAGCGTCCGTCGCCGCGATTTACGAACCGAGTAAGCCTAGTCGATTTTGCGTAGTTGTAAGCGACAAGGAACGAGATGTTTTTCGCGATCTCGCGTTCAATGCTCGCAGAATACTGCACTGTGCGCGGATTTTTGAAGTCGCGTGCAAAGACAGCGATCCCTGGATTGTAAGGCGTAAAGCCGGCCGTCGGCACGATTCCGGGGTAAACCGGACAGCCATTCAAGCCGCCACCGTTTCCGTCAGGAGCCGTTTTATTGCCAGTACACAGGAAATTTGCAAAGAAGATATTTCCCGCAATGGCACCGTCTGTATTTCTTGGACCGGCAACGACCAAACCCGGGATGCGAGCGTAGTAAATGCCCGCGCCAAGCCGGATAGCCGTTTTGCCGTCGCTTCCGGGTGACCAGGAAAGGGCAAGCCGCGGCGACCAACCATCCGTGAAGTCTGGTATCGTGCCGTCAGACGGAAAACGCGGATCGCTCAGGAACTGGCCGTAACGCGTATTCGACGGTGAATTGATCGGGTCCGGCTGATATTGTCCTTCCCAGCGGAATCCTAGATTCAGCGTAAGGTTTCGACGGACCTGCCAGGCATCCTGCACATATACACCGGGTTCGATCGTCGAATATGCCTGAGTTCCGGCTTCTTCGACCGTGCGGTTGCCGATCGGCGCAAATTGCAGATAAAGCTGCAGCGCTGCCGGACTCACCCCGTTAATGTAGTCGATGAAACCATTGATCGCGCCGTCGATCGTCGGAGCGGCAAAGATGTAGCGGCCGCGGGCAAATCCGATGAAGGTCTGCGATACGCGCGTTCGGTTGAAATCAAACCCAACCTTTACAGCGTGGTTGCCCTTGATGATCGTGAAGTTATCAGTGAACTGAACGCGAACGTCATCCGAGGGCACGGGCAAGAAGAACGGACGTCCAAAGCGATAAGAGATCGAACCGTCAAAGGTGCCGATCGTCGTATCAGGAAGGTCCGGTCCGTCATAGAACCGCGGACGCTCTTCTTTAGCCCATTGGAAACGAAACTCATTTAAGAGGTTCGCCGAAAAATTTGTGACCAGTTGTCCGATAAACGAATTGGAATTGTCCGTCTCTCGGCCATTGGCGCTTGCCCCCCAGGTAGGAACATCGAACGTGCCGTTAACCTGTTCCGCACGGCTGTAATTGTGACGTAGCGTAAGCAGGTTGTTCTTGTTGATATTGATGTCGACCTTACCAAGAAGAACGTCTGCGTCGTTCGATCGGTCAATGATAGTTTGTTCATTTGGTGAACTGAATCGGGTTGCGAAAATTGAAACCAATCGGGGGTCGATCGAGTTTGGTTTGCTGCTTTGGCCGTCGTTGCGTTCAAACGCAAAGAAGAAAAACGCCCGGTCTTTCTTGATCGGGCCGCCGATGTTGCCGCCAAACTGATAGTTGGTGAAATCTTCGGTCGGGAGTCCGGCGTCGACGGCGTCAGGGTTTTGCCCGGAAAGATTTTGGTTGCGGAAAAACAAGAACGCAGCGCCCGAGAACGTGTTCGTTCCAGACTTGGTCACTGCATTGATAAATCCGCCCGACGACCGGCCGAATTCAGCTGAGGCACCGACCGGAACGACCTGAAATTCCTTGACCGATTCCAGGCTGATCGTAAATGCAGGCCGCTGGCCGCCCCGCTGTTCGCCAAAGAACGGATTGTTGGCATCGGCTCCATCGATCGAAACGTTGTTCTGTATTCCCTTTTGGCCATTGATCGTGATCTCGTCGCCGTCCGGGCCCTGAACGATCGAGACGCCAGGCGTCAAAAGTGCAAACCTTGAAAAATCACGGCGATTGATCGGCAGGCTCTCTACGGATCTTTGATTGATCTGCGTTGACAGCTCTGTTCTCGCCGTATCCACGGCCTCAGCATCCGCGGACACGTCGACAGTCTCGGCCGCCCCGCCGATCTTCATTGAAATATTCAGCGAGAGCGTGTTACCGATGGTCACCTCGACATTGTCGAGTACCGAATTAGTGAATCCGCTTGCACTCGTGGTTACGCGGTACTTGCCGAGCGGCAACAAGGGGGCAGTAAAAAAACCGTCAGAGTTACTTGTCACCGTTCGCTCAAATCCGGTGCCTAAGTTTTTGACATTAATGGAAGCGCCGGATACCACGGCTCCGTTAGGATCGACAACCGTACCTTGAATAAGTCCGGTGGTCGCCTGCGATTGGGCAACAGTTGCGGCTGACAGTGCGGCAACGAACATTAACAAGCATACGAACCGCGAAATGTGTCTCATATTGTTTTGTTTTCCTCGTTCTGATGGGATCGATTCCAGTGAATGAGGTGAGGTCGAGCGCTGGAGTTGATCGGTGGTTTGCGTCCTGATCTTCGTCATTTCTAACGCAACTAACTTTAACGAAAATTTAACTTGCCAAAATTGAACGGATTATAGTCCCGGTCAGTGTCGAAAAACAAACGGGATAGTGTTAAATTTTATAGGATCATAAATTTTCGCGGTTTAAGATTTTGAACGGTTTACAGGAATCGGGACAGCTTATTTTCTGTGAGGTGAATCTATGCTATGGAAGATCGTGCTCATACTCGGGATCCTGGGCCTGCTCTTGGGTTTGGCGGCCACCGGCGTCTCGGTTGCTTTGCCTGTCGTGACTGATGGACGCGTTGCGTGGGATGAAGGCCCGATATTTGGTGTTATCGGCGGCGGACTTGTTCTGGTGGTTTCGTTCCTGATGTTTTTGGTCGGCCTGATTTTCGTGATCAAAAATAGAAAGAGGTAAAAGAAGTTAGTGTTTCCATTCAAGATAAGAAATATTGAGATCGATCCTCCGATGATCCTGTCGCCAATGGCGGGTGTTACGGATTACACTTTCCGGCGGTTAATTAAGCGCCGAGGAGGTGTAGGATTGGTTGTTTCTGAATTCATCTCCGTAGAAGGCCTGACACGAAACAACCCTAAATCAAAACGCCAAATGCGTTTTGACGAGAGTGAACGGCCATTTGCGGTGCAGATCTTTGGCGGGCAGCCAGAGCGGATGGCGATGGGAGCCGAGATGGCCGAAGAGGTCGGGGCCGACATTCTGGATGTAAACTGCGGCTGCCCTGCTCCGAAGGTGGTGAAGAACGGCGGCGGATCGGGTTTGCTCCGAGAGCCCGAACGGCTCGAGACCATTTTGAAGGAGATCAAGAGATCGATAACTATTCCGCTCACGCTAAAACTCAGGACGGGATACACCGAATCGACGATCAATGTCGTCGATATCGCGAAAATGGCGGAGCAATGCGGCGTCGAGCATATACAGGTGCACGGCCGTACCCGAGATCAGGGTTATAAAGGCCTTGCGAACTGGGATCTGATCCGTCAGGTGAAAGAAGCAGTTTCGGTTCCGGTTTCAGGGAACGGGGATATCACCAATATTGAGAACGGGATGAAACGCTGGCGGGAATCCGGAACCGACGGTATATTGATCGGCCGGGGAGCGATGCAAAATCCATGGATATTTCGGCAGTTTAATGATGTTCTGGAGGGACGCTCTCCGTATCAGCCGGACCTGGATGAGAAAAAGGCAGTCTTGCTGGAGTTCTTCGAGATGTGTCTCGAAGAAATGCCGGAATTGGTCGCATTAGGCAAAATGAAGCAGCTTGCCGGACAGTTCACAAAGGGATTGGTCGGCGGTGCGCAATTCCGCCAAACGCTCTATCATTCGCATTCGGCCGGTGAGATTTTGGAAAATATAACCACTTACTTTGCTACGCTGGAACGCCGTGAGGTTTTTGGTGACGGCCTGACAGAATCCGACGCAGACCTTGAATTTGATTCCTGCGATGCTCCGAGCGTGATCGAACGGTCGGTTTCAACTCCCGCTGCGGGTACAGCAGCGTGACCGAATGTGACAATGATGAAAAATAAATTACGAATCTTGACGTTCAATATCATTGCAATCTGTGCAATGTCTGTTGCGGGCCAGAATCTGAAAACGGACGAGATCGTGGCGAGGCATCTCGAGTCCATCGGCAAACCCGAAAAACGAGCGGAATTGACGACCATCATGGCGCTTGGCCTCAGCGAGTTCGAAGCTCGCAATCCGCAGGTAAAAGGCGGCGGAAAGGCTGTCGTAGTTTCTGATCCTGACAACCTTCTTTTCATCATCAGCCTCAATTCAAAAGAGTACCCTTTTGAAAAGATCGGCTTTTTCAACGGCAAACCGAATCTCCCGTTCATAGCCTCGGGTACGCGTTCACTGCTAGGGTCGTTCGTCTCCGAACACGAGAAGATCCTGAGCGATGGATTGTTTGGCGGAACTATGGCCCTTCGATGGAATTCAGTGGTGTCGGCAGCGAACCGGTCAAAACTCAAGGCGTCCGGAACTAAGAAGGTGGAAGGCAATAATGCTTACGTACTCGACTATCTGACACCGGCCGGCTCTGGCGAATTCAAGATCAGACTTTATTTTGATTCCGAGACTTTCCAGCACATCCGCACCGAGTACCGGAGAGAGATTCCGGTCGGTCGTGTGATCTTCGGCCAGCAGAACCAAGGCGGGACGTCGGTCGCCACGCTTACCGAGGATTTCTCGGACTTTCGCCAGGTCGATGGCGTAACCCTGCCGTATTCGTATCAGGTCAGGTACGTATCGAACAGCAGCTCGATGTCGAACGAAAACATTTGGCGGATCAAGGTCGCCGAATACAGGCTTAACCAGAAGCTGCAGTCTGATTTCTTTAGATTCGACCAGAACTAGCCGTGCATTTTCTGTCGCCCAGCAATGCCGTCTCAGCTCAACTGAGATCTCGAATAATTGTCTTTATGAAGAAATCCATCCTATTAATAGGTATCTGCACTTTAATGGTGCCGGCTGCATTTTCGCAGAAAGTTTCGATCGACGCGATAGTTTCAAAGAATCTCGCCTCAATTGTGAGCCCGGACCGCAAAACGAAGCTAATAAACATCACAGCTCTCGGTGAGTCGACCTACGTTCAAGGGAACAATCATCAGCGGCCATGGACCGGTAAATCTGCCGTGGTCTCTGACGGAAAGAAACTCGCGATAGCGATGACATTTCCTTTGGATAATTATCCCGTTGACCGGATCAGCTTCGATGGGAAAAAGCTTACGGTTCCCTATATCACCCCCGGCGTCAGGTCTGCTTTGGGAACGTATCTCGTAAAAAACGAGGAGATCGTGAAAGAAGGGCTGTTTGGCGGCGTCCTTTCGACCGGTTGGACATTTCACTATCCTGATGAAAAGAAGGGGTCAATGTCAGTTCAGGGGACAAAAGAAATAGATGGCCGACAAGCCTACATCGTTTCTTATTCTTCTAAGGCCGGCTCAGGTATCAGCATTCGGTTGTTCTTCGATGTAGAGACCGGGCAGCACCTTCGAACCGAATATCGGCGCGTCATCTCAGCGCAAATGGGCCCGACCCCGGAGCTTTCAGCAAAGCAAAATGAAACTATTGAGGAACTATCTGAAGATTTCAGAGACTTCAAAACAGAGAACGGAGTAACCTTGCCGAGATCATACACACTTCGCCTTGCGAGTGTTTACGGCGGAAACCGACGCGAGTTTTCATACTCGTTAAAATTATCTGATTTTTATTATGATCAGCAGCTTGATGCTGCCACTTTTGAGATCGAAAATAAGTGAACGACAGAACGGCTTTAAGAAATCAAGGAATGCGGAATATCATTTTATCTACATTTATTTCTTTGTCCCTCTTCTTCGGCGTCGCACTCGCCCAAAAAGGAAAGGCTGTGGTTCCGCAAGCGTCCCCGTCGCCAACCGCGGGCCCAGCGGAGAATGTCCGATCCTCGCCTGCTTTCGCCGAGATACTGCTTCGCCGGACAGAGATGGAAGCCGAAGTCGAATCGTTGGTCCTCGAATACACGGACGAATTTCCAAAGGTCAAGGAACTTCGCCAGGGAATTCTACTGTTGAACAAGGAGTCGGACCGTCTTTTCAAGGTCACGCCGGAAAAAGCCGACTCGTTAACACTTGCGCTTGGGAAACTGATGGTAAGAAAGGTAGAAGCGGAGGTGGATCTGTGGCGCCTGCAGCAAAGTTATGCGGATGGGCATCCCGATGTGAAACGAGCTAAGCGGAGATTGGAAATATTCGAAAAGGCTATAAAAGAAATACTTGGTTAGATCTCACCGATCGCTTCCTCTGCGATCACTCTGAATAATGCAGCGGACTCTTCCTTTGATATTTGTTTTTTGTCTGGAACCGCGATCACCAAGAATCTTGATATGCGGTCACGTCTTTTGATCGCTATCTCGTCTCCAACTCTCACTTCTTTTGAGGATCTTGCCGCGGAGCCGTTCAGACTGACCAGCCCAGCGTCGCAAAATTCCTGCGCGAGTGAACGTCTGCTGATGATCCGACTTATTTTCAAAAAAACATCCAATCTCATTTACTAAAATAAAGAAAGGGAAATGGACGTTTATCTTCCATTTCCCGAAACTACTGGTTTTAGAAACCCATTGTTACTGTTTCGAAACCGTTTTTTCCTTACGTTCGTCCGCAAAGAGGATCGGCGCCACGAGCGGGCGATAGGTGTCGTTGATCTTTATGTAAGCTGTTTCACGGAGTTCCGCAAAAAACTTCTTCGAGGCCGCGGGAAATTCTTCCTGAAGAATCGCATTCCTGACTGCCGATTCGTCAAAGAACGACTCGCTGCTTGCAGCTTCCCTTGAATCTACCTTCAAAATGATCATGCCGAGGTCTTTCACTTCGATCGGTTCGGTGACCCCTCCGGTCTTAACTTCCTTTAGAGGTACTCGGATAGTATCGACCAGTTCCGACACTTTCAATTTATCAAGCTTTCCCGCGCCTTGGGTGACAACCCCGGGATCCGAATTCTCCTTGACCAACTGATCCCAATTACCTCCGCCGCGGATCTGTGCTACAAGGGCCTTTGCCTTTTCACGGACAGCAGCCTCATCGCGGCCCGCAAATCCAAGGAATAGCTCACTGATCGAGATCGTCTCGGGTTTAGTAAACTTTGCCTTATTTTTCTCAAAGTATTCTCTCAGCTTCTTGCTTTCAGCGCCCCAATATACCTTTGATTGAACTTCTCTTTGCAGGACCCGGTCCCGAACGGCTTGTTTCCGCCACATCTCACGGATCTCCTGCGGATCCACGTTCTCGCGACGCATCTGCTCGTAAAGGGCCTCAAGCGACTTTACGTTGTTGTCCTTCATTATCTGCAAGAATCGCTGGTTGATGCTCGCCTCGATCTCGGAGTCCAGACCCAATTCCTTGGCTCGCTGAACGAGGAGTTCCTCATTGATCAGATTTGCTATGAGTTCGCCCTGTTTTTCATTCACCATTTTCTGGGCTTCTTCTCGGTTTTTGCCTTGCTGGACCTCAGAATCCACGATCGATTTCATTTCGCGCTTAATACGTGAGAGCGTAATAACGCCGTCGTTTACCTGCGCGACCACCTCATCGACCACTCGTTCTTCCGATTCCTGGGCAAAAACGGCCGTGCCGCCGATCAGGATCGCTGCACATAAAATGCTGAAACTAAAAGCTTTTCTCATCAATGACTCCAAAAAAATTACACTTTGAACAAATTGACGAAGAGTTTGATGCCTGCACAGGCCATCAGGTTCGTCCTGCAAAGTTTAAAACAAACGAAATAATAGCAGTTTATGGTCAAATTTGCCCGTTGAGACCTAGCCTTTGACCGTTGACAATACGTACATTGCGGTCTCGATCGGATCGCCGTCGATCTCCATTCGCAAGATCCCGTTTGGTGAAAAACTCGCTTTTTCGTTCGCTGCGAGAAGTGACATTAGCTTTTCCGGATCTACCTTAGTATTCTCACTCAGTTTTATCGCGATCGCAGAGCCGCTTCGATCCACTGAATTAATGCCCATTCGCTCCGCGAGCTTTCGCAAGCGGCCGTATGCAAATAATGCGTCAACAGATCGCGGGATCTTGCCGTATCTATCTTCGATCTCGGCGTGGATCCTTGAAAGGGTTTCCTCGGATTCGGCCGAGGCGATCCGCTTGTACGTTCGCAATCGCTGGCTTGCCTCAACGATATAGTCTTTTGGTATCGAGACATCGATACCGAGGTTTATCGAAACGCTGATCTCGTCGGCGATCTCGTCACCGCGAAGTTCGGCGATCGTGCGTTCGAGCATTTTCGTATAAAGGTCGAATCCTAGAGCGTCCAAATGCCCTGATTGCTGGCCGCCGAGTATATTACCGGCTCCACGTAATTCGAGGTCGAGGGCCGCAATGCGAAATCCGGCACCGAGATCTGAAAACTCTCTTATGGCCGAAAGCCGCCTTCGCGCGATCGGCGTCAGTTCCAGTTCGCTCGGTATCAACAAATATGCATAAGCACGACGATTAGAACGGCCGACGCGGCCGCGAAGCTGGTATAGCTGTGACAGCCCGTAATTGTCGGAACGATTGATTATGATCGTGTTCGCACGCGGAATGTCGATGCCGTTTTCGATTATCGTTGTGGCTACGAGAACGTCGTATTTGTAGTCAATGAAATCGAGCATTACCTGCTCCATTTCCTTTTCGTTCATCTTTCCGTGGCCGATCGCGATCCGCGCGTTCGGGACGATCTTTTGAACGAGTGCCGCAATGGCCTCAATGGTTTCAACCCGGTTATGTATGAAGAATACCTGTCCGTTTCGTGACAGTTCGAGTTCGATCGCAGACCGGATAACCCCCTCAGAAAACTGAACGACCTGCGTATTGATCGCGAGGCGATCACGCGGAGGCGTTTCGATCACGGACATGTCCCGCATACCGAGCATTGACATATTGAGCGTTCGCGGAATAGGCGTTGCCGAGAGAGTGAGTACGTCAACCTTCTTCTTCAGCTGCTTGAGTTTTTCTTTATGGGCGACCCCGAAACGCTGCTCCTCATCGACGACCACGAGCCCGAGCTTTGGGAGCTTAACGTCGTTTGAAAGCACGCGGTGTGTCCCGATGACGACGTCAACATCGCCCTTCTCTGCGGCGTCGACCACGGCTTTTTGCTCTTTTGTACTTCGGAACCTCGATAGCAGATCGATCTTTGCCGGGAACGCCGCAAAGCGTTTACGGAACGATTCAAAGTGCTGATATGCAAGGATGGTAGTCGGTGTAAGGACGGCTACCTGTTTGCCGTCCATCACCGCCTTGAACGCCGCACGCATCGCCACCTCGGTCTTCCCGTAACCGACGTCGCCAATTATCAGGCGGTCCATCGGTTGCGGCGTTTCCATATCGCCTTTTACATCTTCGATCGCTTTTGCCTGATCGACGGTCAGGTCGTAAGGGAACGCGTCCTCAAATTCGTGCTGCCACGGCGCATCCGGCGAAAACGCATAACCCTGAACGAGCTTTCGTTCGGCGTAGAGCTTGAGTAGTTCGTCGGCCATGTCGCGCATCGCGCGTTTGGCCTTTGCCTTGGTCTTTTGCCAGCCGATACCGCCGAGCCGGTCAAGCGAAGGCGAAGCTGCTTCACCAGACGAGTATCGTGAAACAAGATCCAGGCGTTCGACTGGAACGAAGAGCTTTGCATCGTCCGCGTAGATCAGGAGCATGAACTCGCGTTCAGCACCTTGCGAAGAGATCGATTGGAGTCCCTCGAACTTGCCGAGGCCGTGATCGACATGAACGACATAATCGCCAGGCTTGAGGTCGCGGAAATCGGAGATGAACGCTCCGAAGCGAGGTTTCTTGGAACGCTGTGGTTGAACTCCGTCCCGCGGGGTGGAAACGGTCTCTCCGAAAATATCCGCTTCGGTATATGCGACCAGACCGGCCGAGGGAATCTCAAAACCACTCGAGAGTCTGCCGACACGGATCCCTGAGGCCGGAATATTTATACTGAACTCATGAATGATCTCTTCCAGCCGCTCGCCGATCCCGTGTGATTCGACCACCAAAAGCGTTTCAGGGTCTGCCCCTGTATTTGCGGCGAATTCCGCAAAATTTCCGTGAAAGTTTCGCGTCGAGCGCGATTGCATTTCTACGTGAGTCGATCGTTCGGCAGCCGAGAAAAGAAAGATCGGCTCGACGGTTCGGATCGGCAGCGGCGATTCGATCCGCGGTGATTCCGCAAGAGCGAAATCCTCGTCGGTAGCGGCCGCGGTCTTACCTAGTGCCCGCAATTCGATCCGTCCCACGGGTTCCAGCCGTTCGCGCATCTCGGATGCGTCAAGAAACAATTCCTTTGGTTCGAGGCCGATCTCACCCGTTTCTGCCAGAGACGCGTACCGACGTTTCAGGTTGTCGTAAAGTGCCGCAAGTGTGTTCTCGACCACCGAGGGTTCGTCGATCACAAAAACTGCGTCCGCGAAATGATCGAATACCGTCGCATTTAGAGGTTTGACGAGAGGCATAAGAAATTCCCAGCCGGTAAACGATTCGCCCTCATCGGCAAAGTCCGTTCGATCTCGAAGCGAGCGTGAAACGGCCTCGTCCGCAAATCGCTCTCGTGCAAAGAACGACCAGTCTTTGAAGTCTTTTTCTGTCGCCGAAAACTCGCGCATCGGCGCGATCGACGTTTCCTTGAGCCGCTGAGTGGAAAGCTGTGTGTCCGGATCAAAAACGCGTATCGAATCTACGGTGTCGCCGAAAAATTCGATGCGAACAGGTGCGTCCGTATCCGGCGACCATACGTCGAGAATGCCCCCGCGTACCGAAAACTGGCCGACATTTGCTATCGGGTCTTCGCGAACATATCCGGACGCGGCGAGACGTTCGACAAGATCGTCAGGTGAATGATCTTCGTCGATCTTTATTTTTGCACCGAGGGCGGCGACTTCTTTCGGCCCTACGGTCCTTGTGATCAGCGACCGCGCAGATAGCAAAAGATAGTGAGGGAATGTCTGGCCCATTTGCCATAGCGAAAGAGCCCGGCGTTCCATCGTTTCGGCGTGCGGCGAACTCCCCGAATACACATCGGTTTCAAACGACGGCAACGAAAGCAGCGAACGGCCGGTCGATCCTGTCCAAAAGCCCAGATCCGCCTGCCATTGCTCATGCGACGCGTTATTGTCCGTAACGATTACGACTGTCTTGCCTGCCGCATCGATCTGAGAAAGAACGTAGGCCTTTGCGGCGGTCGATGTCAGGCCGTCGAGAGCGATGATCCTATCGCCGCGGTTGACCGCCTGCTGTAGTTCGTCAAGTTTAGGGAACCCTGACCCTTTTTCCATAAACGCAGATATCCGCTGTAAACGATAGGACACGGGGTGTCGGAAGCGTTTACGAGCGGTTTTCTATATTGTGCCACACGGCGGGGAAATTTGCCTGGTGGAACGTGTACGCCGTCGTCCGCAATTCGTGGTTTGCGGCATTCTCAATGCGTTCCTATAATTGTAGATTCTGTATCCGAGGCGAGTTTTCAGCGCGCGAGGGCGTGCGCGTCCTATTTATGAGCATTCCCCAATTTGATGAGATCGTAGAAACGAATGACCAGACCGAGGCACGCCGCGAGCACCTCGAAAGCCTGCGTGCGCTTGTAGGCAACGTGTATCCGAATAAGTTCGTTCGTTCTGCGATCAGCGGTGCAGATGACACGATCTCCGGGCTTCTTCGTTACGAGCCTGTCGTCGCGATAGCCGATGAAATGGCGTCGGTCAAAGCCGGCTTGAAAGACGGTGAACGTCCTCCGGCGGAGATCAAAGATGCTCTCAATGAAAAGCTGAAAGCTCTCGGCACGGTTCGCATCGCCGGGCGGCTTACGACTCCGCCGCGCGGCAATTTCGTCCATCTTACGGACGGCATCGCAAAGCTTCAGATCTATTGCAAGAAGAACACCTTTGCTTTAATTAAGAACGACGGCGAGGATACGCGCGATGAAGAGAACGCGTGGGCCGCGTGGGGATTGATCGACCACGGCGATTTTGTCGGCGTGGAAGGATATTTGTTCGTCACAAACACCGGCGAGGTTTCGGTCCATGTCGAAAAGCTGCAGTTCCTTGCAAAAGCGATGCTCCCGATGCCCGACAAAATGCACGGCATCTCGGATCCCGAAATTCGCCAGCGGCGAAGATACGCAGACCTTATTGCATCGAGCTTGCAGGTCGAGCACGACGGATTGACAACGCGTGAAGTATTTGAAACGCGTGCGAAAGTAATTTCCTCGCTTCGCCGTTTTCTCGAAGACCACGGTTACATCGAAGTGGAAACGCCGATGCTCACGCCAAAGGCGACGGGTGCGGCTGCCAAGCCTTTTAAGACGCATCACAACGCTCTCGATATCGATCTCTACGCCCGCATCGCCCCGGAACTGTATCTTAAAAGGCTGGTAGTCGGCGGTTTCGAAAAGGTTTACGAGCTGAATCGCAATTTCCGCAACGAGGGCATCTCGTTCAAGCACAACCCCGAGTTCACAATGCTCGAATTCTACTGTGCGTATATGGACGTCAACGGGATGATGGACTTCTGCGAAGAAATGATGAGGGAAAGCATTCAAAGAGCGGCCGGCAGTCTGAAAGTATCGTATGAAGGCAACGAGATCGACTTTAGCAAGTTCGAACGGATCAGGATGCGGGATGCGATCCGAAGGTATGCACCGGAAGCGGAGATCAACGACACGAATATCGTCGAACTGTTTGAAGAGCGTGCCGAATCGAATTTGATCCAGCCGACGTTCATCGTCGATTACCCGAAATCTATTTCGCCGCTGTCGAAAGCTTCACCGCAAAACCCGCAAGTCGCAGAACGGTTTGAGCTCTTCATAAACGGAATGGAGGTCGCGAACGGTTTTAGCGAGTTGAACGATCCGAAGGAGCAATACGAACGTTTTGTCGATCAAATGTCTGAACGCGAACGCGGTGACGAAGAGGCGATGGTGCTGGACGAAGATTACGTCCGTGCACTCAGCTACGGAATGCCGCCCGCCGCGGGTATCGGTATCGGGATCGACCGTCTCGTGATGCTGCTGACCAACAAACATTCGATCCGCGACGTCATTCTTTTCCCGCATCTCCGTCCCGAACGAAAGGCCAACGTTGCCGAGTCCGACGACGAAAGTACGGAATAATTAGCCAATAGCAGCTCGACAATCGCAAATAGTAGCCCGACATCGGCAAATGTTTGGCTACTATTTCCCATTGTCAGACCAACATTGGCCAATGTCGGCGTGACAATGGCCGTTTGCACGGTACGAACGCGTATTGTTAGAGTGAAAACGCTCGTTTTCACCGCGCATGAAGGTATTTTTACTCACCGCTTTTGCTCTGACGGCGTTCGCGTTTAATTCGATCCTGTGCAGGCTCGCATTGCGCGGCGACGAAGCGGATGCGGCCGGCTTTACGGTAGTGAGATTGGCGTCAGGGGCAGTGATGCTGGGGATACTGTTCTTACTGAACCGCCGTAGAAAAGCAGACACACTCCCTACCGGTCGTGTTTCCGCCTTTGGATCTTGGCTGTCAGCGTTCTTTTTGTTCGCGTACGCGATCTGTTTTTCGTTTGCGTATCTCGGCCTGACGACGGCGACCGGTGCGCTTGTCTTGTTCGGGAGTGTGCAATTGACGATGGTCGGCGTTTCGCTCGCGAAAGGCGTTCGGCCGCGGCCGATAGAATGGATCGGGCTTACGGTTGCCTTCGGAGGTCTTGTGTATCTGGTCCTGCCCGGCTTGTCAGCGCCGCCGTTGATGAACGCTCTGTTAATGGCTGCTGCGGGGATCGCCTGGGGATTCTATTCACTTCGCGGAAAGGGAAGCGAGGACCCGCTTGCCGAAACATCCGGTAATTTTGTTCGTTCGATGCCAATGATCGCGGCGGTCGCTCTTGTTTTTCTTTCTGATCTTCATCTTTCGACGCGTGGCGTGATTCTCGCGGTTCTGTCAGGCGCGGTCGCGTCGGGAATCGGATACTCCGTCTGGTACGCCGCACTCAAACATCACACGCCGACTCGTGCGGCCGTTCTCCAGCTTTCGGTTCCGGTCATTGCGGCGGTTGGCGGTGTAGTGTTTCTGGCGGAAGCAGCATCGACGCGCGTTTTTGTTGCGGGTACGTTGATCCTGGGTGGGATCGGGCTAACCATGATTCGACGGAGAAACACTTAGGTCTTTCTTTGTGGCTTTTGTGAAAAACTTTGTGTTCTTTGTGTTGTGAACTAGTTTGTGATCTCGGATCAGGAGGTTCACACAAAGGGCCACAAAGGGGACATCCGGTTCAGTTAGCGGAAATTGTGCGATACGACCTCGGTCGATATGCCGTCGATCGGTTTGAAGTAGATCGCTTTCAGCATGCCGCGTTCTTCGAAGATGCCGCGGATGATGATAAAGCTGTTTTGGGTGATGACCTCGCGAAAGCGTTCGAAGACGTCGGGCATCACGACGAAGTTCGAATGTCCGGTCTCGTCCTCAAGCGTGATAAAGACAACGTTCTTCGCCGTCATCGGGCGTTGGCGTACGATCACGGCTCCGGCTACCGACACGATGTCTCCGGGTGAAAGCTCGCGTGACTGTACCGCTGAAAGTATCCCCTTTTTTGCAAGATCTTCTCGAAGAAACGACATCGGATGACGGCCGATGGAAATGCCAGTTTTGCGCAGGTCTGCATCGACGAGCTGCAGGCCTTCCATGCGGTGGAGAAATGATGAATTATGAATAATGAATGATGAATCACCTGATTCCGCATTCTCAAAAAGTTCTCCTTTCGGCTGTGTCGCCAATTCCGATTGCCACAACGCTTCGCGGCGGTGAACTGTGTTATCGAAATTCAGGGCACCGGCGATGCTGAGCGCGCGTATCTCGCGTTTGTTTATCGCGGGGACGCGGTCAATGAGGTCGGCAACGCTTGTGTACCAGCCATTCTCCCGCTCCGCTACTATCTGTTCAGCTACTTCTTTTCTTAGGCCGCGGACATATTTCAGGCCGATGCGGACCTGTTTCTCATCGTCGATCTGCTCGACAGTAAAAATATATTGCGAGCGGTTTATATCGAGCGGCAGAAAATGAAGCCCGTGCCGCTGTGCGTCTTTTACGAGAGTTGCGGCCGAATAAAACCCGAGCGGATAGTTGTTGAACATCGCCGCCATAAAACACGCACGGAAATGCACGATGAAATATGCCGATGCATAGGCGAGCAGCGCAAAGCTGAACGCGTGCGATTCGGGAAAGCCGTAGTTTGCGAATGCTTTTACGCATCGCACTATGTTGTCCTGTGTTTCCTGTCCGATGCCGTTTTTCGTCATGCCGGCACGCAGGTTCACCTCGATCCTTTCCATGCGGCGGTCGGGCCGTTTGAAACCCATCGCACGGCGAAGTTCTTCCGCTTCAGAACCGCTGAAATCGGCGATGTCCATCGCGATCTTCAAAAGCTGTTCCTGAAACAGCGGCACGCCGAGCGTGCGTTCGAGAATAGGTTTGAGGCTTTCGTGCGGATATGTGACAGGTTCTAGACCCTGCCGGCGTTTGATATATGCACTGAGCATGTTGCCGACGACCGGCCCGGGCCGTATGATCGCCACCTGTACGACGATGTCGTAAAACGTGCGCGGTTTCGACTTTGGCAGAAACGCGATCTGTGCGCGGCTTTCGACCTGAAACATCCCGATCGTGTCGCCTTTTTGAAGCGCGTCGTAAACCTCGGGGTCGTCTTTCGGTACCTTGTAAAGGCTGAGGTCCTCGCCGTGATGCTCTTTGATGAGCTGGATCGAATCGCGCAGAACCGCCATCATTCCAAGCCCGAGCAGATCGACCTTTACGATCTTTAACGCTTCGCAATCGTCCTTGTCCCATTGGATGATCGTGCGGTTATCCATCGACGCCGGCTCGAGCGGCGTGATCGAATCTAGCCGGTTGATCGAAATGACCATGCCGCCCGAGTGCTGGCCGAGATGCCGCGGGTAATCCAAGATCCGCGTGTACATCTCGGCAAAGGAGCGCAGCCTTCGGTCTTCGCTGGGGTCAAAGCCCGCTTCTTTTAGACGGCGGTCGAGTTCTTCGCCCTTGAAAGTTTCGTAATGCGAATTGAGCTTCGACAGCCGGTCGAGAACGTCCGTGCCGAAGCCGAACGTCTTTCCAACCTCACGCACCGCAGACTTGCCGCGATAGCAGATGACGTTTGCGGTCATGCCCGCATTGCGGCGGCCGAACGAATTGTAAACGTGCTGAATAACGCTTTCGCGGTCATCGCCCGACGGCAGGTCGATGTCGATGTCGGGATAACGTTCGTACTTTTCCGAAAGGAATCGTTCGAACAAAAGCTTGTGCTCGATCGGATCGACGGCCGTTATCCCAAGCGCGTAACAGACCACGGAATTTGCCGCCGAACCGCGTCCCTGTGAAAGAATGCTCTGGCTTTTGCAGAAATCGGAAATATCGCTGACCAATAGAAAATAGCCGGCCAGCTTTTTCAGCTTGATAATGCCGAGTTCCTTTTCCAGCCTCGATCTGATCTGAAGCCGTGTCGATTTTGAGCTTTCCCTATATCTTTCTATCGCCCGCTGCTCGACCTTTGCCTTCAGTACCGAATCCATCGTTTCGCCCGGCGGCACGGGATAATCGGGAAAGGTGTAGGAAAGCTCGTCCATCGAAAAATTTACACGCGATGCGATCTCTTCGGTGATCTCGACAGCTTCGGGAAGGTCTTCGAAAAGCCGCAGCATCTGGCGCTCGTTCTTTATGTAACGCTCACTGTTTTCCGAGAGCAGGCGGCCCGCGTCGTAGATCGTGCAGTGGTTCTTTATGCAGGTGAAAACGTCGAAAAGCTTACGGTCTTCCTGATCGGCGTAATACGCGCCGTTGGCGGCAAAATAGGGAAGTCGCAGCTTGTGAGCATAGCCGAGCAGACGCTGATTCATGTCTTCCTGATCGCGAAGATGATGCCGCTGAAGCTCGACATACGATCGCCCCTCGAAAACGTATTTGAGCCATGCTAGATCTGTCATTCCGCGGCCGTTCTTTATGCTGTTGTGCAGAAATCCGTCAGAGCCGCCGGTGAAGCACATCAGCCCTTCGGAATGCTCTTCGATGTCCTTCCGCGTGGCGGCATGTTCGCCCTTTTTGTCGCGAAGCTTGATCGTGGTGATCATGCGGCTGAGATTGTGATAGCCTCGCAGGTCCATCGCGACGAGCGGCAAAAGACTGCCGTCGTCCATCGTGATCTCGGCACCGATGATCGGCTTTATGCCTTGCTCCTTCGCTTCGAAATGAAACCGCACGGCACCGGCAACCGTGTCGCGGTCGATCAATGCCGCCGCCGGAATGCCGATCTCCGCCGAGCGCTCGGCCAGCCTCTGCGGCTGCGAGCCGGAAGATAGAAAGCTGAACGCCGAGCGTGTGTGAAGTTCGCAAAACATAAACGTTTGGAGCTCGGACACTCTTGTCCGCATCGCCGCTTGCGGCGAAACCATCTTCGCCGATCGAAGACTCCGAATTATTCGCACCCGTTCGCGTCGAAGCGACGCTCATGCGGGCAAGAATATCCGCGCTCCGTCTAGTCGTACTCACCGGTCAGAAACCAATCGTTGTTCGCCTTGCACAACCTGTATACACCGTTATTCTCGACCTCAATGTCCCATTCTTCGGTGCGCCAGCCTTTGTCCCACCATTTCGAATTTGCACGCCACACGCCGCTGTATTCGAGTACGCGGCCGCTGAAATATTGTGTGCGGACAAAGACCAAACGCTTGTCACGGACGAGGACTTCCGCCGGAACTCGCGGGCGAAAATAACTGAACGCGATGATCGCGTTGCCGCGTTGCGTCTCTGATCTTTCAGTTCCTTTGGGCAGTATCTCCGGGTCGAGCATGAAGGCTTCCGCGAGACGCTGATCGAGTATCACGGGCACGCCGACATTGTCTTCGCCGACCAGCTTTTTCAGCTTGTTCACGGTAAGCAGCAGGTTTTCCGGTTCAGGCCGCGAGACGGCGTAGAGGCCGCGTTGGGACGCACGCGGTTTCGTGAACCAGGCGATCGCCTTTACCGCGACGATGCCCGATCCCGGCGGGTCGAGCGAAACGCGAAGATTTATCAGCTTTAGCCAAAATGCTCTTTCAAGAGTCGGGAACGAAGCTCTTATCTCGTAAATTCTCTCGTCGTGTTCGCGGAGTTTTAGGATGATATCGAGCTGTTCGGTGCTGAAACCATTCTGTGCCGTTTGGGCAAACAGCTTGTCGAGACCGTGATTGAGCAGGAATATGAGCTGCTCGAAATCTTCTATCGGCGAATCCAGTTCGTAGCTCCATGCGACGTGGTCTTCTTTTACATTCGGCGTCAGCAGCGAGGTGCCTTTTTGCTCGATGATGTCGATGACGGTTTTGAATTCGCTGCCGTAACGGCCGATGAGGTCTTCGTGCGGTATCGCGAGCAGACCGTCTACGCTTCGTATGCCGAGATCGCCGAAAACATTGAGCGTGTCCTGTTCGATCGGAAGTTGATGAAGAGGGATCTGCTGAAACGTCTCGGGCGAGCGGACGACCGCAGCCGTATCATGGCGTGCAAGCAGCATCGCCGTCTCTACGGTGTCCGCGACGGCGACACTGCCCGAAAGATCCTGCCTTTGCATTTCTTCGAGTATCTTTTTTGCGACGGCAGCAGGCTTTCCGATCAGGCGGCCTAGGCCGCTCACGTCAAACAGGATGCCGTCATCAAGGATCTCGATCGAATAAGAGAATTGCCGTGCGACGAAGACCAGATCCTCTTTATCGCGTTTCACATCCGGCGAAATTATGCAGGCATAGGATCTAGACATCGGCGTAAACCGCCTCCAGCTTTGTCTTGAACGGCCGGCCGTAAAACTGTTTCCGCGAATCCATGCATATGCGAAACTCCCTCAATAACTTGAAACGCCCGCTGCCCGACCAAACAGTGCGTTCGCGAGAAAAAACGAACGACTGCTGCGACGCGGAACCTGTAACAGGCTCTTCCGCCGTCACCAGAAGCAGCGTCGGCGTTTCTTTTATCCGCGTGCGATAGCGGTACCAATACGTCCTCGGCACGAACTTCAACTTATGGAGCGGCAGGCCGTTAAGGTTAAGCCAAACGGCCCCGAAACCTTTCGCCTGGACGAGATGGTCGGCTGACATAAATGCTTTCTCCAATTGGCCGCCGCATTTGACCCAGAGAAGATTCTCCAGTTCGACGCCTGCCAGAACGGCCGTTCGCGGATCGAAACAGTCAGCCGAATCAACAACCGCACATATCTCGCCTGAGGAGGTAAGTTTTGAAAGCAGGGAAAGCATCAGGCTTGTTTTCCCGGCACTTGTGCCGCCGGCGACCTCGGCAATGGTTCCGCGTGTGAACGCGAGGCCCGCCGATTCCAGCAAGATCTCATCCGAGTGTTTCTGCTCTTCCTGTACTTGTGAGAGCGGTTTTACTAAACTCAGGTGTGCCATCTTACCAACGTTGATTCACGTATTAGAAATAAGAGTATATCCCATCACTGAAACACAGTCAAAAGATTTCTCCTCTAAATCAAAGAAAATAAAGGGATTGCCTCAACTGAAATATTAAATAACGGCGTGTAAATTGAAGCCGATAAAGGACTAAACCGCCCGAAAAAGTTCCTAAAGTTTTTTCAGTCGAGCGATGAACGAATAACGCCGGAACAGCGGCCGGACCAAACGCGAGGCCGAACCTGACCGTTCGAGCGATTCAAGATACGGCATAAGATCGGACCAAAACTGAACATGAAACTTTGAAAGCCACCATTTCAAAAGTCTCTGAAACGGTTTCGGGAGATCTGCCTGATCATAAAAATCGACAATGAAAAGTTCGCCGCCGGATTTCAGATTCACGAGGGCGTTTTCGATCGACTCGCGCCACGGCGGGATCATCGAGATCGAATAGGAGAAGAAGATCTTGTCGAACGGTTCGGCCAATTCAAAAGTCGTGTCAAAAGCGAAATTGTCGGCAAGCGCGGTCTTGAGTTCGATATTCTCGGCACCGGCGGCATCGGCTTTCGACCGAGCCGTTTCCAGCATTGCCGCCGAAGCGTCGAGCCCGAATAATTTCGCGTCCCGACAACGCCCCGCCAGAATGATCAAGTTCCTCGCCGTGCCGCAGCCGGCTTCGAGAACCTTCTCGCCGGGCTGCACGTTCATCTCCCGAAGCAATTGGTCGCGGCCGAGAAGATAGAACTTTCGAGTAAGGTCGTAAAAGTACCGCTGCAAGCGATACATGCGGTCCATTGCATCGAAAGCCGAGCTTTGATCTTCGATCTTTGACCTTTGTAAGTCGGTCTCGCGCTTCTTCATCATTTCAAGATGTACAAATGGAACCCGCCGTAGATCGACGCTCGGTCCTGCTTGAACATACGTTCCGAGGCTTCCTTTTCGTAATGAAACCTGGCGAGAAGTTCTTCAGGGAGATTGGCGTCAAGCGGAGATGCCGCACCGGCGGTGCGAAAAATAATGCGCGAGCCGGGTTGGCCTTTTTCGGCGATCGCGGACCAAAGTTCGGTCATTTGCTCGGCGTTCATCCAATCCTGAGCGTCGAGAAAAACGAAGCGATTGAATGTTCCGGGTTCGCTGTTTCTTATCTCGTCGGTCGCAGAGGTTACTTTTGCAGTCAATCGGCCAATATTCGACTTAAGCTTTTCGTAATTTTGCAGCTTCAGGTACTCGGGAACAGCGATCCGATCCTTGGTGTCGTATTTTCGGGCAAACGCCTGCCACGCGAAGTAGTTCTCCTTGATGGGATAATCGCAGGCGAGTCGTTTCGTACGTTCACGGTAAATATCTATGACCGTCTTTTCTGAATCGACGTCCTTTTTTAATTCGTCGTACTGCTGCGGCGGGATCCCGAGGCCAAACATCGTGACCGGGAGTTTGCCGAGCGTCTTGATCACGAACGAATCAAAGAACGGATCGATGTATTTGTTATAAAGCTGTTCTTGTTCCTCGAACGATCCGGCATTCAGGACTTCGTCTGGTCGGCAACCAAACAAACGCGACAAGGCGTTAAAGAACCGAAGAAAATAACCGTTTCGAGAGTGATCATACAGACCCGCGTTAGCAAAGAAACTGATCCTCTCGCCATACAGTATGCTTCCGCCAAATGTGTTCGATTCCCAAAAATAACGGGTGTCCTTATCGAGGTGCGGCCGTATGTAGCGAAGATAGCTTGAGCCTGTTTTTGCACCTTTCCCGACACCAAAGAACTCGAAGAAATCGTCATATGACGGCAGATTCTCAACGGCAGCGAGCTTCAGGTTCAACAGATATATATGATGCTTGTTTAGATCGACGGCGGTAACCGTTTGCGGGTATTCGACGAGGTAGTTCAGCGCGTTGCATCCGCCGGACGAAATGGTAAGGATCCGCGAGTTACCGTCGATCTGAAGTGCCTCGATGTCGACGCGCGGGTCTTCCCAGATCTGGTTATAGACAAAAGCGTCAAACCAAACCGCGAAGAGTTTCTGGAGAAATCCCTGCTTTGAAGAGAGTTTTTCGTTCTGAACGGCCGAGTGGAGCGTAGTTTCGGTCATTAAATTGTTGATACGAAATTTGGGTCCTATTCGTTCGCCATAACTTCCACGGGATCGATCACAGAAGCTCGCCAAGCTGGATAAAGAGCGCCGAAAAGGCTTCCGGCAATGGCGATGGCCACGGCGGTGAGCACCCAGCCCGAACTGAATTCGAATGCGAGTTCGAAGGTCCGTCCGATCGCAACCGACGCGGCAAATGCGACCACGATACCGAGAAGAACTCCAAGAATTCCGATCATTAGTGCCTCTCCCTCGATAGCTTGAATGATGAACGCTTTCGACGCGCCGAGGGATTTCAGAATGCCGATCTCCTTTCTTCGTTCGGTTATCGTCGTATACATAGAGAGCAATACAAAGATCGTGCTGACGAACGCTCCGAGGCCGACAAGGACCTTGAGAAAGAGATTCAATGCCGGCACGCGATCCTGAGCATCTATGATCAGGTCGCTTGTAAGATTGATCTTATTGCCCGGCAGAACCTCGTTTATTTTGGCTGCTACTGCCGCCGGGTCGGCGCCGTCTTTGATCTTTACAAGAATATAAGTGCACTTTCCTGATGCCTCCAGAGCCTCCTGCATTGCACCAAGAGACATCTTTATCCGCGAACCCGATGGCGGTGAAAACACGCCAACGATCTTGTAGTCTTTTCCGCCAAACAGCTTGATCATGTCGCCGATCTTTGCGTTGTCTTCCTTCAGCTGCCGTTGGTCGAGTACCACCTCGTCATTTGCACTCGGTGCCCGGCCTTCGACGATCGACATCTCGTTCATCGCTGCAAACGGATACCAATCAACACCGTCGAGCTGCTGAATTCCCCAGCGTCCTTTTGTGTCGGGTGTAACATAGCGAATGACCGGAACGGTTGATTGAACGCCTTCGATCTGTTGAAGCCGTTCTGCATATGTAGTGCTCACCGAAGCATTGGAACTTGTCAGCTCCATTGCTCCTGGACGTGTAAATACTATCTCGGCCTTCCAGTTAGAAGCGCGCTTCGCCATATCATTCGTCATTCCGGTAGCGAGTCCCGTGAAAAGGACCACAAGGATAACACCGAGTGCGACACCGATGACGCTGATGAGAGTTCGAAAAGGCCTTACTCTAAGATTTGCAAATACGAGATCGATCATTAAATAAAGTTTACAGCAGGGACGCTTCGGATCTTAGCAAAGTATAAGTTTAGTCGATACATCCCAAAGCGCTATTCTTTCGGATCCGTGCTTAATAATTCCGTAACAAAGTCATACTCCTTCGCCGCTTCGACGTCGGTGAATAATTCACGGCGAGAATGAAAGTCCGCATAGATCTCATCATAGGTCGCATACAAGCGGTCGGTCGAGGCTTCGCGTGTATTCTCCCGCGCCGTTGCAAGAGCCTTCTCCACCTTTAAATTTCTTAGTTGTTCATCGCTTACGACTTCGCGGATCGCATCGGCAAATTGTTTGCCGGTCGGTTCGACAAGCCATGCGTTCTCGTTTGTCGCATATGAGAGGATCCCGCCTGCGTTTGGGGCAACGGTCGGTACGCCCGAGGCCATTGCTTCCAGCGGGGCTATCCCAAACGGTTCGCGCGGATTCGGATGGATGAAGACATCGGCGTTCGCGTAATAATTCGCGAGCGTCTCTTTGTCCAGATGTCCTAGTTGAACGATCTTCCCTGGCGCAGTTTTCTCCCCTTGCTGCCTTAGCCAATCGCTTCTCGGCCCGGCCCCGGCGACCAATAGACGATAGTCTCGACTCGTATCACCCGCCAGTTCCTTCATCACGTCCACCAAAAGGCCGATGTTTTTTTCGGGTGAGATACGACCGGCATAAAGCAGTATCGTCGCGTCCGAAGGGACTCCCGATCTCTCGATCATCTCCGCTCGAACCACGTCTGACCGACGGTCGGGCGTGAAGTTCACCGAATCGACGCCTCTCGGACAAACGCGAATTCGCTCAGAGTGATGAACCCGCGGGGACTTGAAGAAACGCCAGCACCAATTGAGAAATGCCTTATTCCTGCGCTCGTTCTTCTCCCGATCGAGCGATTCGAAAAATTCTTCTGCGGTATAGACCGAGTTTGCAATGTGATAGTCAAAACTCGGCATCGTGTAGTTTCCGATCACGCGTCGGGCAAACCATTTTCCGATCTTTCCGCCAGTTAGGAATGAGCCGACGTTGTCATCCATCCGTTCGCACGAAAAATGGACAAGCATCGGGCGGCCGAGTTTTTTGAAATTGTTCGTGCGGATCATCACGCCCAGCAGGCTCAAGGTGTACTTGTCCGTAACTTCGATAATGTCGGGCTTTTCTTCAAGCAGGATCCTTCTGATGATCGAATCCTTGACCATGTACTGCCACGGCATCATGATCCGGTATCGCTTGTCGAAAAGTGGCGAGTATTTTGCAGGAACGCAGTAGATCTTTGCGAATTCGTTTATCTCTTCGACGGTTTCCGACTCGCCGGGGACGATCAGACGTACTTGGCGTTGATGTCGCTCGGCTGCGGCGAGAAGATTATTGAACGACGTACTGATGCCACCCGAATTCTTGTGGTAGTAGTTGGTTATATGTACGGATTTGATCGGACCCGATGACACTTCTAAATCAATAACTGTGATGTTTCGAGCGGTTATAAACGTAAGTGGAGATCATGATGCCTATCGAGAGCACGATCATTCCATCAACTCCCCAATACTGCAGCATCGGGATCGCTTTTCCGTTTCCGTAGGTCCACGAACTCTTGTTTGTGATCGCCCAGCATAGAAGCTGAGCGAAGAGACCGAAAGCGGCAATGCCGATCATACCGCCGATAATGGCCCCGCGGCGAAAGAATCCTGACAATTCGTTCGGGATAAAAGCAATGAAATAGAAAATGACGATCGGCAGTCGCGTAATGTCATGAAAGAACGATTTGCTTTCTTCTTCGCCGACGATCATTATGTTTCGCCGCATCGCAAACATTGTAAATATAGCCGAAATGACCGATACGCAGATCGACCGCAATATTGCCTCGTCCGTATGTGCCTGGGTTGAAGTGAAATATGCAAATCCAGCCTGCAGCACAAACTCGAACAGGTGGCTTACGAGCGGAACCATCATCAATACCGCCATTAATGCCTTCCATGCCGGTTCGACACGTCGGAATGACTGGATCAGAGCACCGCTAATTCCCGCAAAAAAGAAACGAAAGACAAACTGGACAGCTGCGGCACCGACCGCAAGTTTCAGGCTTTCCTTTCCAATGAGATACGTGAGCAAAAAGATCGGAGCACGCAAGACTCCGCTAAGGATCGCACCTTTATAATTCCAGTATCGTATAAACTGTGAAGGATTCTGCCAAAGGCCTCGCAGCGCATCAGTTATAGTTTGGGCTGGGATCTCGGCGGGAATTTCTTCATATGTAATCTCGTTCATTTGTTTCCTGCAAGATCGCCTTACCACTTGTATTGCGAAGCTTGTTTTCGGCCTCTAGCCTGGTACATTCGTCATAAGCCGAATAGACCTTCTCAAACACTGAGTCCCAGGAACTTGCCTGCGCACGTTTCACCGCTTCCGAACTCATTCGCGCCAACAACTCCCGGTCGTCAATGAGGAGTGAAGAATATTCAAAAAAATCATCGAGATTTGCTGCGATGAAACCTGATTTACCGTCCTCGATAATAAACTTGGGCCCGCCTTTGTCTGTGACTATCGGAGGAACACCTGACGCACATGCTTCCTGAGCAACATTGCCGAATGCGTCGGTTTCCGAAGGGAACACGAAAACATCCATGTTAGCATAGGCTTCCGACAGCTTCTCTCCCTCAAGAAAGCCTGTGAACTCAGCGTTCTTCAGATTTGATTCTAGATATTCCCGTTCATTCCCTTCGCCTACGATCAGGAACTTGAAATTCGTTTTTCCTGCGTCGAGCAGTCGTTTCTCAAGATCGACCAAAAGCCTTACGTTTTTTTCAGCTCTCAGCCTTCCGACGAATCCCAACCGAAAAATACCGTCATTAACGGTACGTTTGTCCGGGGAGAACTTCTCCGTGTCCACTCCCCGGCTCATCAAGTGTGATGCCCGGCCGGTTCCTTTACCCAAGATCTCAACGAGTTCCTGATTTGGCGAAAGGACGACCTTCGGCATCTTGTAATAGAGCACCGCGCCGTCCATTATCTTCCTCTCGGCAAACCCGGTCATTTTCTCTACCGTCGCGTTCGGGAGAAATCTGAATATTTTCATCAACCTACGGGCGGCAAATTCGTGTATGTTCGTATGCCACGAACCCAAAAGCGGCAGCCGTAGCTTCCAGGCAAGGTATGCGCCGACAATGCTAACGTCGTTCAGGCCCGTGATGTGGATAAGGTCCGGGTTGAATTCCATCAGCTTTCTCAGAACTCGGTTCGCGTGCCGCTGAAATAGCGGATCGTACGCAAGGTCCTCGTCCATCTTGAAAGCTACCGGGGATCTTTTTAACGAGAGGTATTCGATCGGTCCGTCGATCTTGGATTCCGTTGTTTTTCCGGCGTGGATGCAAAGGAACGGATAGCCATTCTTTTTGGCGTATCCGATCAGTCTTTTGCTCGTCATTGCGACGCCGTTTACTTCAAGAAACGAATCAGGAAAGTATGCGACGCGAGGGGTCTTTTTCACCTAATACCTATCCAAAAATACTTAGAGGCGGCCATCGGGCCGCCCGTCAAGACCAACAAAAAAGTCTCATTTCATTCCGCGTGATCTAGGAGATCGGATCGGAGGTGAGGCTCATTGAAATGTCTTCTATCTCGGGGAGAACGAACTTTGCTTTATCCAAGTCTCGAGGAACACGGTCAACCCGTTTTCGCGCGAGCCTGAAAAACGGCCGCATTGTCGGGCTTCCCAGAACACCAAGCGTCCAGATAGCTCCGCGAAGCCAGGTCGGCCCTCCGCGTTTCCATCCATGCGACGACAACGGCCGAACGCCGTTTCCGTCGCCTGTGTCGAAAAATACTCTATCGAACCAGCGTTGGCGGCCTTCACGAAACGCAGGATAATGCGAAAGGATCTCGGCAAACGATTCCAGTTGACGCGAGTGCAGCGGCTGTTCGTACGCCGGCATTAACACGACCTCGCTTCGTTTGTCGTTGCGTATCTCGCTTACAAATTCCTCGAACGTAGAAGCGTTCGTCAGGTTGATGACCGTGTTCGGCTTGCAGCCGTGCCGGTCACCGCCCGTGGCGATGGGAATGCCGAGCGCTTCGGCAAGTTCGATAACGGCCTTGTTTTCAGACCACGAACGGAATCCGTTTATCTCAAACGCATGTATCCATCGGCCGTGCTGCCGAATAAAGCTCTTCAGCAGCACCTCGTGCCTTTCCTGTCCGACGATCTCGATGTCCCACAGCGGATGATTCAAGATGACCAATACCTGCGGTATCTCGTTCAGCATCGCGAACATTTCGGTAAGTCGTTCGTTTGATTGGTTCTCGGTATTGAACGTGAAATCGAGAAGCGTCGCGGTCAGATCTTCGGCGCGGTCTTCAGGCAGATTGTGGACGCCGACATGGAAAAAGCCGTATTCGAACGGCACCGTCCACTCCATCGAGATCGGAGCGTGCGTATTCGGAGCATGCTCGTTCACCGCGAGAGTAGCATCGATGCTGTCGTGATCGGTAAGCGAAACGATCGGGCTCAACCCGGCGTTCTCGATCTGTCGTTTCTCGATATCGTAAACCGAGTGCGGCGTAAGCGGCGGCGACCAATAGGCGGTCGAAAAATCGATGCCCTTGCCTTCCTTTGCAAGGTATTTTTCTCTTTCCTTTCTCCAGAAAGTCGCGATTATCGGCAGCTTTTCGGCGTAATGCGGGATAAAATCCAGCATTTCCTTAGAATGTTCGGTATGGCAATGGAGAGATACGCCTGTTTTGGCCTTCGGTGCAAGGTCAACAGTTTTCCGAAGTATATGCAGCCGAGTTTTTTCTAAAGTCATATCTCTTCTCCGATTTAGCCTAAATCGAACCTAATACTCTAACAAATGGCGTGGTTCGTGTAAATTGGCCGATTCACTCAATTCACTCAAATGCGTTCGGTCCTTGATTGGGTCTCGATGCTTGCCATAAATAGGCACATAACCAACCAAGTGCGTATCCGGTCCCCAACGCAAATCCAAGATCAAAACATAGTCCGATCCAAAGAAACTCCTCGATAGTAACCCACCCTCCCGCCTGATAAAGCGGTATCGGAAAACCATATTGACTTATGCTATCAATACCCGGACTTTGATCGTTAAGAAAACTCCGCCAGTTCAAATAGACGCATCCTGCGACCGCACCTAAAAACCCTGACCAAAACGCTATCTTGTTTTGTCTCGCGGGACTCAACATTCTTCAATACGAACAAATCGATCCAATCAAACTCGAAATTGAACTATTACTGGTGATCAAGTCGTAAACCTACTTAATCTTCGAAGATTTTCCCAACCAAAGCGCAATCCGAGTCTAACATAAGTGCATCAAATCCTTAGGTGCCGTAAACTTTGGAAAATTTGTCAAAAAAGTGTCATAAACCCATATTTTGCGGTGTTTTGCTGTCAGATAAGGGAAATTCCCTCAATTTTTATCCGGAGTCCTAAATTATGAGTTGGCTTTATTCAATCCTTTTTACCGGTCTGCTTATTTCATCGAATAGCGACGTCGCAGTAAACAATTCGGCGAAAACCGAAAATGCGCCGGCACCTATTGTCGTTTCCGCGGCTGATGAAACCGAAGTTCTTGATAAGACCTATCCATTAACGGCAAACGGCCGTGTCAGCGTTTCGAACATCAACGGTTCGATCGTTGTCGAAGCCTGGGACCGCAACGAGGTCCATCTGGTCGCGACCAAGATCGCAGACAGCAAGGAGACTTTGAGTGATGTCGACATAGTAGTCGATTCGCGGAGCGACTCGTTCAGCGTCGAGACCGACTATAAGGATTGGAAATGGAAAGACAAGAACGATGAAGGCCGCCGCCGCAAGCTCGAGGTCCAGTTCAAGCTTTCCGTTCCGCGAACGGCGATGCTTAACGAGATCGAGACCGTTAACGGTTCGGTGACACTATCCGATTTTGTGAGTTTTACTAAGGCGTCGGCGGTCAATGGCGACGTTAACGCCGGAAATCTCCGCGGAACGGCAAGCCTTTCAACCGTGAACGGCGGCGTTGTTGCCGATTTCGATCGACTCGAAACCGGGACAAAGATCAATCTCA
Source organism: Blastocatellia bacterium (assembly GCA_016789265.1). Lineage (GTDB taxonomy): Bacteria > Acidobacteriota > Blastocatellia > Pyrinomonadales > Pyrinomonadaceae > OLB17. The sequence goes on along the minus strand of JAEUQK010000025.1, from coordinate 102,897 downwards.
GCACAGTAAACGGAAACGTGAACCTGACGATCCCGTCTGACGCCAATGCCACCATAAAGGCTGATTCGTTGAATGGAAATATCACGAACGATTTCGGCCTTCCCGTTCGAAAGGGTGAATACGTTGGCCGCGATCTTTACGGAAAAGTAGGTTCGGGCGAGACCCAGATCAAATTGAACAGCGTGAACGGCCCGCTGGCCATCAAGCGTAGAAACGACGGCAAGCAGCCGAACGCTCCGACTAACCTTTTGCCGGCAAAACGAAATTCCGAAAACTGGGACCGCGACGATTCATTCGATGTCGACGTAAATATCGATACTGAAAAAATGAATCGCGACGTTGCCCGTGCAGTCCGCGATGCTAAAAAAGCATCAGTTCTTGCCTCAAAGGAAGTGGCAAAGGCGATGGAGAACGTCAAGCTTACCGAACTTGCGGACATCAAGGTCAAAGTCGACATGAAAGACATGGAGGCAAAGATCAAGGAAGGCATGGCCGCTCAGAAAGAAGCAATGGCCAAGATGCGCGACGCGATGTGGATGGGCGGCAATCCGGTGGTCGAGCGAAAAACGAACAGCTTTCAGGTAAAGGGAACTCCAAAGGTAACGATCGATGCCAAGAACTGTAATGTGAAGGTTCGCGGCTGGGACAACGCGGAAGTCAAATATGTGCTCACAGAGTTTTCAGGCCGCCGTGGACGCACTCCGTCAACGGTCACGGAAAACGCAAGCCCTTCAGGCGTGGAATTAAAGGTCGTCTCCGCCGATGACAAGGAAAATTGGCTGCGGGACGATAATGAAGGCGCTCGGATCGAGGTCTTTGTCCCGAGAAAGTCGAATCTGAAGATCACTTCAGATGGCGAGATCCGGCTCGAAGGCGTTTCCGGCGAGATCGAATTGATCGGCAGCGACGGCCCCATCGACGTCCGCGGATCTGACGGTAAATTAAAGGTAACAAACACCGACGGCGTTGTGAGGATCGTCGGGTTCAAGGGCGACCTGGTCGCAAGCACCGGCGACGGCGACGTCTTTCTTGACGGTGATTTCTCGACCATCGAAGGAAACGCCGCCGACGGCAATTTTGTTCTCACGCTTCCCCCAAACATCGACGCAGATATCCAGGCAAACCGCGAACATCTCCGTGTCGAGGACATTCCAATCGGCAAGCAGGTCTCCGAAAACAACTTGCGGCTCGGCAAAGGCGGCCGCAAATTTACATTCTCAGGCGGCGAAGGTTCGGTCGTTTTACAGAATCGCGATCTGATCTCGTCCGAACGATAATCAAGCAGTACGGCAGCTCCCGCATGCCGTGCTACTTTTTTTGAAACCTTCTGACCGTATTTGCGTTTTAGTCATTAGGTTTCAAACGGATATTTACTGTCCTTAATTCGTATTAATTCTCGATTCATAAAGTTGGTGCTGAAATGAAAAATTTATACGCGCTTTTTGCCGTCTTCATACTGGCAAATCTTACATACGCTCAGCCAAGCCCGACTCCCGATCCAAAAACGACTGCAGCATTGGCCTCAAACGTCTCCGAAGTCAGAGTCGACGACAAGGTGGTTAAGATCGGCAAAGTTGTTGTACCTGCTGAAAAGGCGGTCCCGATCGGCATTCCGAAAATGAGCATACCGCTCGTGATAGACGGCAAGATAGACGAAGACATCTGGAAGGAAGCGGCCGTCTTCAAGGATTTTATCCAGACCGGCCCGGGCGACAACGTAGCGCCCTCGAAACCGACCGAAGTTTACATGATGTACGACGAAAAGAATCTGTACATCGCATTCAAATGCTGGGACGAAAAGGACAAGATCCGCGCGACGGTAGCAAAACGCGATAATGTCTTCGGCGAGGACAACGTCCGCGTCTGGCTCGATACATACAACGACCAGCGTCGTGCTTATGTGCTTGGTTTCAATCCGCTCGGCATTCAGCAGGACGGTATCTATACCGAAAATCAGGGTGCCGATTTCTCCGTCGATATCGTCATGGAATCGAAGGGCGTCATCGAAGATTGGGGCTGGTCGGTCGAGGTAAAGATCCCGTTCAAATCCTTGCGTTACTCCGCCGGCCAAGGAAAGATGTGGGGCTTTAACGCAGCCCGCAACATCGACCGCTTCAACGACGAATTCGATCAATGGCTGCCCGATGATAGGAACGTCTCAGGCTTTCTTGTAAAGCACGGAAAGATCACCGGCCTCGACGGCATAAAATACGAACGCACGCTTGAGGTAGTCCCGAGCGTAACTATCTCCGAAACCGGCAGCCGAAAACGTACGATCCCGAATCGCGGCTTCGCGACGTTTGGCCGTTTCGATCCGATCTTTAACCCGATCGGACTTCAGGATCCCGGCCGTTTCGTCAACGACCCGATCAAGTACGACCTTGGCGTCAATCTTAAGTACACGCTCTCCCCGAACGTTACGCTGGACGCCGCGATCAACCCCGATTACGCCGAGATCGAGGCCGACGCTCCGGTCGTCACGGCCAACCAGCGATTCCCGATATTTTTCGAGGAGAAGCGTCCTTTCTTCCTCGAAGGCAAAGACATCTTCAATTCACCGATGTCCGTTTTCTATTCGCGGACGATCATCGATCCTGACTTCGCGGCGAAGGTGACAGGGAAGTCCGGCAAGAACACATTCGGGCTTTTGGTCGCATCGGACAACGCTCCGGGCAATTTTTCCGAGGACGAACGCGGCGAGCTTCTCGTCTGCCAGCAGGAACGCACGGTCGATCCGTCGCGTCGCTGCGGCCCGATCGAAGATCTGGTCGATAAGAACGCCATGTTCGGCGTCCTTCGCCTGAAACGTGACATCGGAAAAGACAATAATATCGGCTTTTTCGCTACGGCGCGAACGTTTCCAAAAAACCGGAATTTCGTCGGCGGTTTTGACGGTTCGTTCAAGCTGAATCCGAAGACGATAATGAATTTCCAGGTCCTCGGTACCCATTCGCGAAAGAATTTTTACAGCCCGGAAACGGATCGCGTTAACTACAGGACCGGGAACGGTTTCGGCTATTTGTTCAACGTTGACTACACGACGGATCGACATGGTTGGTTTTTCGAGGCGCTCGGCCGCACGGGCGATTACCGGGCCGACGCCGGATTTACGCGCCGAACGGATTCCAACACGTTCTTCTTTGCCAACCGCGTCAGCACCAAATCGAATCCTAAAGCGTTCCTGATACGCGCAAACTTCAATCAGTTCGCGCGTTACGGTGTCGATTGGAAAGGGCGAACACAGCAGGCACTCGCCGGAGCGAACGCCAATCTTAACCTGCAGGGGAATCTCTTTATTTATACCGAAGCCGGGCTCATGTTCGAAAAGATCTATGAGGACGAGTTCGGCGCAAAACGAAACCCGGCGACCGGCCAATTAGGCGGGTTCGTCGGCGGGCCTTCGCGTTCGTCGCGGCAGCCGTATTTCAGCATCAATTTCAACAAGACGGTCAACAAGAAGATCTCGCTGTACGGCTTTGTCGGTTCTATCTTCAACGCTATCGATTACGATTTCGGTGCCGGCCCCCTATTCCCGCGTGCGAGCCCAGCCTTTCAGTCGTATCTTGCGAGCCCGGAATACAACCATTTCATCCAGCAGCTGTATCTTTATCAGGCCGATCCGGAAAACACGGCGTATCCCGATTTCCCGAACCCGCCGCAGCTCGATCCGGGCACCGGCTGGCAGTTTGACGCGGAGGTCGGCGGCGAATACAAACCGATCGATCCGCTTCGGATCTCGATCAACTATACAAAAAGCCGGCTCAAGCGCGACGACAGCGGCGAGGTCGCCTTTGATACGAACATTTTCTCGTTCCGCTCGACGTATCAATTCTCGCGGTTCACTTTCGTGCGGACTCGCATAGATTACGATTCGCTGCGGCGAAACGTAGGCGGGCAGTTCCTCGTCGGATGGAACCCGAACCCCGGAACGGCCTTTTACGTCGGCTATAACGACAATTTCAACTACCGCGGTTTCAGCCCGATCACCGGACAGTTCGAGCCCGGTTTCGAGCGAAACAGCCGCACTTTTTTCATCCGGGCATCATACCTCTTTCGAAAGAGTTTCTAACGGGTTTTGGTTGTTTCATACATCTTTCGAAAGAGCTTCTAACACTTGTTCCTCCTGATAGCGCACTTACGGCGAGCATCCTCGGACGCTCGCCGCTTTTTTTGCTTGGAAAGCGGACACTCTTGCTCCCGAGAGTGTGAACTACAGAATGATTGAATTGGAGTTCGGCTAGCCTGAACTTCATGCAATCGGTGATGTGGAAATCAGTGCCTGCGCACGATCCTCAAAAGGGGCGTAATTGACGATGTTTTCCACAGGTTTGGGCTCTGAAACACCCCTCGAACAGCAAAATCTTAAGCAGTTTGCATAAAAGTTCTTGTAATTTCTTAAGCAGTTGTGTATAACTCTATGAGGACAAACCGTTTCTTGTCGTATTTCCACCCTGCCAATATGGAGGCCAAATGAAGCTAACACGCAGTTTAGTGAGTTCTTCGCTCATTTTCTCGCTCGCATTTTTGTCATTATTTCCACAGGCGATCGTCGCCCAGGACTCTAAGATCGCGATCCAAAGAGGTTATCGCACCGGATATTCGGATGGGTACATGGCCGGATACCGCGATTCGATAGATAAGAATGACAAGAATGTCATTCGCCATGAGGAGTATTCGAAAGCCGACCGGGCGTACAATAAAGATTACGGACGGATCGAAGACTATCGCGACGGCTATCAGCAGGGCTTCGAGGCAGGTTATAACACCGGTTTCGACAAAAAGGCATTCGACGCTGCGATCCCCGTAAACATTGGCCCGCGAGGCATCATGCAGCCAGCGGCCTATACGCCGCCCGCTCCCGAGCCCGTCATCCCGACGCCGGCAGTTACGACTCCGGCAGCGACGGATACTCAGTCTCCGGCCGTCAGCGAAACGCCTGCTTCGACCGATACGTCAGATTCACAGCCCGCGGACACAAAGCAAACCGGCATCCAGAAGCTAGTTTATGTTTCAAGCGACGACCCTGTGATCATTATCCCGCGTGACACCGAGCTGATCCTCGAACTTACCGAGGCACTCGATACCGAACGCAACCGCGAGGGCGATAAATTCACCGCAAAGGTCATCTCGCCCGTAGAAATAGCCGGCGCGACCGTCGAAGGCCACGTCGATAAGGTCACCAAACCTGGCCGCATCAAACGGCGCTCAGAACTGCTGCTTTCGTTCGACCGTCTCGTCGTCTCGGAACGCCGTTGGACCAATTTTGACGCGATCATGACCGAGGTCCTTCCCGTCAAAGGCGACAACGTCAAGACCGTCGATGGCGAAGGCACCGCCATTGGCAAGAGTTCCGTTAAGGGCGACATCACCAAGATAGGTATCGCCACCGGAACCGGCGCGGGCATCGGGCTGTTTGGCGGACCTGTGGGTGCCGCGGTCGGTGCGGGTGTCGGAGCCGCGTTCGGCGTCGGCGCGGTCGTCATCGAAAAGGGAAAACACATCAAATTGAACCAAGCTCAGCAATTACGTATCAAATCGTCGTACGAGACGCAGATTCGTTAACAGCCGACGCAGCTGAAACCTCGCGAACGTTAAGGTACGCCGTTCCTCCTTCGGCCTGCCAAAACGTTCGCTTTTTTTCTTTATTTTCGCCGAAAATAAACTAAGAACTTGTTTGGGACACCCAACTTCGGTAGAATCAAATGTTATAGCAAAATCACTTAAAACATAGGGTTAAGACAATGAGTACAGCAACAGAATCAACGGCAGTAGCCTCCGAAGGGCTTCGCGGTGTGGTCGCCGCTCAAAGCGCGATCGGCGACGTCAACGGCGAAGAAGGCATTCTTATTTACCAGGGTTATAACATTCACGACCTCGCTGAACATTCATCGTTCGAAGAGGTCGTTTTCCTTTTGTGGAACGGCCGTCTTCCAAAGACTGACGAGCTTGAGGAATTGAAACAGCGGCTACGCCGTAATTATGAGGTTCCGGCTGCGGTCATTGACCTGATGAAGCAGTTTCCGAAGACCGCAGATCCGATGGACGTGTTGCGTACCGCAGTTTCCGCTCTTGATTTTTACGATGAGAACGGCCACGGTACTGACCGCGATCATGCCGTGAAAGCTGCGGTAAGAATCACAGGCCAGATCGGCACGATCGCTGCTGCATGGGACCGCATCCGCAATGGCAAGGAGGTTATCGCCCCTGACACAAATCTCAGTATCGCCGAGAACTTCCTCTATATGCTTCGCGGCGAAAGGGCTGATGCGGACGAAGAACATATGTTCGATGTTTGCTTGATCCTGCATGCCGATCACGAGTTGAACGCCTCGACCTTTACGACCCGCGTCGTTTCCGGAACACTCGCCGGAATGTATGGTGCGGTAACCGCCGGGATCGCGGCTCTTGCAGGCCCGCTTCACGGAGGTGCGAACACCAACGTGATGAAGATGCTTATCGGCATCGGCGACCTGGACAAGGTAGATGGCTGGGTCGATCAGGCATTGGCTGAGAAGAAAAAGATCATGGGTATCGGCCATGCCGTTTATAAAACCGAAGACCCGCGAGCCACGTGGCTTCGCAAATACTCGAAGCACATGGCCGAAAAGAAGGGCGAATCTAAATGGTTCGACATGTCGCAGCGGATCGAGCAGTTAATGCACGAAAAGAAGGGTATGTATCCGAACGTCGATTTCTATTCGGCCTCGACGTATTACCTTATGGGCATCGCATTGGACATGTACACGCCGATCTTTGCCGTCAGCCGTATTTCGGGCTGGACCGGACATATTCTCGAACAGTATTCGCATAATAAGCTCATCCGTCCGCGTGCCGAATACATCGGCGCCCGAGATCTGGTATACGTTCCGATCAGCGAGCGATGATCGATCAGCATTTCGCAGTTAAAAAGGCCTCGGTATTTCCGGGGCCTTTTTGTTTTTTGCTACTTCGTTGCGGCTTCGGTCTTGGCCGGTTTGGCGTAAATAGCTGCGCCTTGAAAGTCAAGAATGACGCAATTTTCCTCGCCAAGTACCCAGGCATCGTGTCCGGGTTTTATTGATGTTGCGTCACCAGCTTTCACGGTGTATTCCGTGCCATCGTCCATCTTGATATGCATCGAACCTGAAACTACATATCCGAGATGTTCGACCTCGCAGCTATCGGTTCCTGCGATCGGTCTTACGCATTCCGACCACTTCCACCCTGGTTCAAATGTTCCGCGCATTGCTTGCACGTCTCCTAGATTCACGACCTCGACGGTCGCCTTTGGAACGTCCCTAAGTTCGTCTGGGGTTTCGAAACGCTTTAGTATTGTCTCGCCCATAATGTGCCTCCTATGTTGTCTGAGGGATCGCGCGCAGGATTCTATTCCCGCAAGTCTGCGAAGTCAACAAAAATCCGTTGGTCACATACGCAAGACCGTATCGGCGTTAGGCTCACGCGCAAAGAAGCCGCATTGATCCCACGAGAATTACCGCGGCATCATTACGGCGTGACCACCTGCGAACTAGTGGTCTGGGGCCGTAATTCCTCTAATTGCCCTAATTTAAACAAATTAGGCAATGGTCCAGTTTCTTCAATTTCGCGCGGTCGGGAAGCGATCTGAGGCGAAGTCCGCTATTCAGGACAATGGGTCTCCATTTTAGTATGGAAGTTTGAATCAAGGATTTACGTGATATCTTAGTGCAATGAACGACGAAAAAGATCCTTCCGTTGTCAACGTTTTTGCCGCCCTGGATTATCAGGTAGAGTCCGTGATCAGCCGAGTACTCTTAAAGAACGCCGGCGGTACGATAACCCTGTTTGCTTTTGACGCGGGAGAAGGTCTGAGCGAACACAAAACTCCTTACGATGCATTTGTGACTGTGGTGGAGGGCGAGACACGGATTCGAATCGCCGATACAGAACACACGCTGAAAGCCGGCGACTCTCTGATCTTACCGGCAAATATCCCGCATGCAGTTGATTCGATAACGAAGTTTAAGATGCTTCTTGTAATGATCAAGGCTCCAAAGTCGGAATCGTAATGGAAGATAAATACCAGATACCCAAAAAGCGAAAGCCGGAGACCAAGCAGGAAGAGATCCAGCAGCAGATCGAGGAGCTCGTGAAACGCCGCGACCGGATCACGAACCCGGCCGAGAAAAAAGTGATCCAGAAAGAAATAATGAAACGCTTTGCCCAGTGGGAGAGGTTAAAGATCTAGCCCCAGTTTCGCGCCTTAAGTTCGTCGATCAGTGCTTGTTCCCACGTCGCTTGCGCGGCGAACGCCATCGCCCATTCGATGTGGATGTGCGTAATGTGCTGGCTGATCAGATCGCCTCCACGCGGAAATTCCTGGCCCGCCCAATTCCATTGTTTCTTGTTATAAACCACTGCAAGCCATTTCATCTGTTCGCGTACGGTCAGGAACACGTCCACGAGTTTGTCCGCGACCACGCGTTCGTTTTCGATGTTTGCGAACAAAATGATGTCTATCGCACGACCCTGGATATGGGGATCATTTCCGCTCTTATGTGAACCTGCCGGCCCCTGAAGCCGCGGCAGGTCTTTTTTCGCAGCCACATCTCGATACGTGGTGTTTAAAATTGCGGGGCCATGTTCCCGTAAAATACTTATCCCTTTCGTGACAGCCAAAGTCGCCGGCATATGAATCCTCCTGCTTCTAACCTATTAACGGACTTAAATCGAAAAGGAGGACATGCTTTGCGGAGATGTTCTGTAAGAGCAAAACCCGGAAACGTCCGAAAACGGCTCATCGAGTTTCCAAGGTTCTGGCGATCTCGCCCCGTTTAAGTGACGCTGACGGATAACGATCTAAAGACACGGACTGCGTAAGTTTTTGCAAAGTCAGCGGCCGAAAGATGTAGGAGCGGCACGGCTGCGCTACAATCCAAGCGTTCAACAATCTTTCCAAATCTATCTTTCACGGAGAATCGACCATGAAACGTCTTGCTACAGCGGCATTGATCTTTACATTGATTGCGCCACTTTATGCGCAGACCCAGTTGGCAGAAAATGGTTTCGGCCCAAGGGTTTCCGCTAAAAAGACTGACACGCCGAAGTCAGCACCCTCACAGCCGAACAACAAGGAATACACAGATTCTATTCTTGCGAATACGACCGACAAGCAATTCCTGACAGAGATCGTCGATCATCTCCCGGCTTCTGATAAGGTGCCGTCACCCGACAAGGTGATCGGTTATCCTGTTGGTACGCCGAACAAACTTACCTACACAAAGGACCAGTATCGTTATTACCGCGAGCTCGAAAAGACCAGCCCGCGTGTCAAGACATTTGTCGCACCGGAAAAGAGCGAGCAGGGGCGAGAGCAGCTGACGGTTTTGGTTTCAGACGAAGCAAACATCGCCAAGCTTGACCGTTACAAAGAGATCACGGCGAAACTCAGCGATCCGCGAAAGATAAACGACGAGATAGCGAAGCAGCTAATTGCAGAGGGCAAGGCGATCTATTGGGCCAGCGGATCGATACATTCACCTGAAACCGGCAGCCCGGAAATGCTGATGGAAATGGCCTATCGATTAGCGGTCGAGGAAACGCCATTCATCCAGCAGATAAGGAAGAACGTGATCGTGATGATCACGCCGACACTCGAGGTGGACGGCCGCGACACCATGGTCGATCTTTACAACTATCGAAAGGCGAATGAGGGAAAACGAACGCCGGCCTTGGTCTATTGGGGCAAGTATGTTGCCCATGATAATAACCGCGATTCGATGGGGATGGCTCTGGCCTTGACCCGGAATCAGATGGCGATCTTTCTCGATCATCATCCGACCGTACTTCACGATCTCCATGAGTCTGTTCCATTCCTTTATACCTCGACGGGAACCGGGCCGTACAACGCATGGCTCGACCCGATCGTCGTCAACGAATGGCAGGAACTTGCTTATCACGAGATACAGGAAATGACTCAGCGCGGTGTTCCTGGGGTGTGGACACATGGTTTTTATGACGGGTGGGCGCCGAATTATATGTTTTACGTCGCTAACGGCCACAACTCGATCGGGCGATTTTACGAGACATTTGGCAACGGAGGCGCGGACACGCAAGATCGTGTCGTCGGCGCTCAGTCCGGACGAGATTGGTTCAGGCCCAATCCGCCGCTGCCGCGCGTGAAATGGTCGATCAGGAACAATATCAACATGCAGCAGAGTGCGATCCTGATCGCGATGAACTACGTTTCGAACAACAAAGACAAGTTCCTCAATAATTTCTATCTTAAGAGCAAACGCTCGATCGCAAAGGCTACCACAGAAGGGCCGGCCGCCTACGTTCTGCCGGCGGATGAAAAGCGTCCGGTCGAGGCTGCTGATCTCGTAAATCTTTTGAAGATGCAGGGCGTAGAGGTTCATAAACTTTCTGCCGCAACGGAGGTGAAGGAAGGGAAGTTCGGAGCCGGAAGCTATGTCGTGAGAATGGATCAGCCTTACTCACGCATGGCGGATATGCTGCTCGACACGCAGTATTACAACGTCAACGACCCGCGTCCGTATGACGATACGGGTTGGACTCTCGGGCCGCTGCGCAACGTTAAGACTATTCGCGTAAAGGACGAAAAGATACTCGCCGCATCTATGTCTATCATCAACGGTCCGGCGAAAGTGACCGGAAAGGTCGAAGGAGTTGGAAACGCGGGATTTGTGGTAAACCATACGGGCGAAAGCGCGGTCACGCAGCTTCGATACCGTTTGAAGGATGTCAAATTCTCTGCGGCGGAAGCAGCGTTTAAGGTCGGTGAAAGGAGCTTCAACGCGGGTTCGTTCATAGTTAAGACCGAAGGAAATCCATCGGACCTTTCGGCGAGGCTTGCCAAGGAAGCGACGGACCTCGGCCTGACAGCGACCGCCGTTGATAAACTTCCGGACGTTGCACAGCACGCAGTTGGAACTCCGCGAATTGCTCTGGTTCATACTTGGGTGAACACGCAAAATGAAGGCTGGTACCGCATCGAACTTGATCGGCTCGGCATTCCCTTTGATTACATTTCGGATCAGGATGTTGGGAAAATGGCGAACCTTCGTGAAAAATACGACGTGATCATTTGGGGGCCCGTAGGTGGCAACGCGCAATCGATCGTCCGAGGCATCGCAAAGTTTAGCGATTCTGAAGCGGCGATACCGTGGAAAGGCTCCGCTTTGACCCCTAATATGGGAATGTCACCGGACCAGACCGACGACATTCGCGGCGGAATGGGTATTCAGGGCGTTGCGAACCTGCAGAACTTCGTCGAGAGCGGCGGTTTGTTCATAACCGTTGGCGGGAATGCGGATATTCCGATCGACTTCGGCATGGTTTCCGGCGTTTCGATCGTTGAAGCCAGAAATCTGCAGGCGCGCGGTTCGGTGATCAATGCGTCTTTTGCCGATCGCAAGAGTCCGATCGCTTACGGATACGACGAAACCCTTGCCGTCTATTTTAATCAGGCACCATTGCTCCAGGTCGCTACGATCGGCGGTGGAGGCGGGTTTGGCGGCGGCCAGGGTGGAAACACAGGTCGCCCGACCGGACGAGGTACTGAAACAGATCCGGACATCGTACAGGGACGCAAACCTCCGGAGGGAGCTCAGCCATCACCGACGCCTGATACGGTTCAGATACCGCCGGTCGCCACTCGTCCGCGGGTTGTGTTGCGATTTGCGGCATCAGAGAAAGATCTATTAGCCAGTGGAATGCTTGCCGGCGGGTCTGAATTGGCCGGAAAAGCTGCTGTCGTCGATGCTCCGGTTGGTAGAGGTCATATTGTCATGTTCGCGAACAATCCGATGTGGCGGCATCAGACGCACGGAAGTTTTTCGCTTCTGTTCAATGCGATCCTGAACTTCGACAATCTCGGCGTCGGGCGTGAGGAGGCTGCCCGGACCCGAACCGGCAGGACCGACGACGAGGATTACGATCAAGAAAATTAGTTCGTGCTGGTTTATGCAAAAGAAGATAAACGGATGCGTCCTCTTCTACATGAAGAGGACAACAAACATAGGTGCGCTCGGTTTGGTGATCGCCCTGGGAGCAGCCGTTGCTTTTAGCCAAACGGCCAATCCGGCAAAGCTTAAGGTAAAGGGCGTTGGGCTTGATTCCACCTACGGACAGGTCATTAAGGCGCTGGGAAAGCCCGTCAAAGATGGCAAGCCGAAGGAAGAAGGATGCATCGGCGGCCACGAAAAGGACGTCGAGTACAACGGCCTCTCATTTTATTTTATGGACGGCGACAGCAAGAACGGGAAGACATATGAAGTAAAGGCCTTCACCGTGACCTCTGGAAATTGGATCGTATCGGGTGTGAAGGTGGGTGACACCGCAACGACGGTCCGGGCAAAGTTCGGCAGGAAATATGAGGTTCAGAAAGACGACGTGACCGGGCAAATAATGTGGAACTATGACATGGGCGACACAGCCGGCCCAGGCACGACGACGGTTCATTTCAAAGGCGGAAAGGTTGTCAGTATCAATACCGGGTATATGGTTTGCTAAACGACAACTTGGATAGCAAAAAAGGCGTAGCGAGTGATCGCTACGCCTTTCTGCTGTACTAACCATGCCTATTGCGGCAGGTAGCTTGCGGGGATCGGCTGGTCGCCGGCCACGCCCCATTGATAGACCACAACACTGCTATTTGAGGATTGGAGTATCCACCATTGGCCATTTCGGAAGATGGCAATGTCATACTTTCCGTCCCCGTCGTAGTCTCCCGGAACGGGCGTATCGCCTACGGTTCCGAACTGAACGATCTGAATCGTTTGATCGGAACTTCGGCGGATATACCAGTATCCGGTAGTCGGACGAAATACGGCCACGTCGTCTTTTCCGTCGCCATCGAAATCTGCCGGTGCAGGCAGGTCGCCGGCAATGCCGAACGGTGAAGAAACGAATTCCGTCGCCGGATTTCCGGAAGCGGCAGCGATGTACCAGGTTCCGGTTGATGGTCGAAATACGGCTATTTCCGCCTTGCTGTCACCCGAGAAGTCTCCGACAAACGGTTTATCTCCGGCAGAACCGAACTGGAAGATACGAACCGGATTCGGATCGCCCGGCACCAGAATATAAAACCTGGTATCGGCTTCTCTCCAGACGGCATAATCGTCCGAATTGTCGCCGTTAAAGTCGCGGATCATGGGTTTATCTCCGGGCACACCCCACGCATAACCGGTGTAGGAAAGTGATGGTGTTTGTAGTACCCAGAAATCGGCCGGCTCGGTCGGTGCCGTAGGACGGTTGATAATGAGATCAGTTTCCCTATCACCGTTTACGTCTCCGCCCATTGCGGAATCACCGCTTGCCCCCCACTGTATAGCACCCGGGCCGTTGGTTGATCTGTTGACCCAGAAAGTTCCCGATCCTGGCCTGAAGATAGAAAGGTCGGTCTTTCCGTCACCGTCATAATCGGCTCGTACAGCTTTGCCGGGAATGGCTCGGGTAATTCTTACGTCGTCGATCGCCATACCGCCAAAGTTGATAGTTGAGTCACCGTCAACATGGAATCTGACGATCACTGACGTACCTGCGAATGACGAAAGATCATCTGAATTGTAAAGGCCCCAACCACCTGATTGGCCGATATTGACCGCCGGACTGCCGACGGAGTTTGTCATCGTTGCGCCGTTCCATTCGCCAATTCGTTTTATGTTAGCTGGATTGCCGGATTCAAAGACCTCGATCCAGGCATGGTCGAACGAGGCAGATTCCATCTGGTACCTCATGGCCCACGAAAGCCTGACACCGGTCGATCCGGACGGGATCGCGATCGGCGGCGATTCAAGATTCATACTCGAGCTTGAATCGTAGGTGTTATCGAGATCGGTCTTCCAGCATTTGGTTCCGCTGAAGCAATTTAAGAACGAAGCGACGGGGTTGGTCGTCGTTGTCGCGACCGTTGCAGGCGTGCCGTATTCCCATTCGTCCAAGGTTCCGTTATGAGTAAATCCGCCATCGTTCGCCTCAAAATCCGTAGAGAACAGCGTTTGAGAAGGAGCGTCCGGATCATTCTGACAGATCTTCAATGCCCATCCATTTAGGGTGCCCGTGTCACCGGTGGCGTCATCACGTATGTCGAGACGCCACGTGCCGGTCGGATCTTCGCCTTCGAGATACTCCAAGCGATAAGAGCTCTCCGGCCGGGTCTTGAAGTCCTCGGTAAGAGCAAAGACCGGCGGGATCGCCGCGTTGTCGCTAACCCACCAATCCATGCCAGTTTGTGTCCCGCCGACCGTCGCCGCACCGATATCGGTAAAAAGCCCGTTGTCGTTCGCATTTGGCGAAACAAGATGAACGTCGAGGTCCTGCATGAACGTATGGGTCATATTCAGATAGACCTCAATAGAATCGATCCTCCTGCTCCCGGGCGGGATCGTGAGCGTCGATGAGGTAAGGCCAACGTCAGCGATCGCTTTCGGTGCGTCGGTCGATGTATAGGTTGTGCAGCTCGGTGAGTTTTCAGCCGGAAACACGGTGGCACTCAGGGTATAAGTAAAGGTTGCAGCACCTCCCGCGGCGGCCTCGTCAACATAAATGTAATATGTGCCCGCGTCCTTGACCGTAAAGAAAAGACCCTCAGACAGCGGATTTGTCGCGCTGCCGGTACTCCCATCGTTTGCTAGCAGGATCTGGTTCGGCGTTCCGCTACCGAAAAGTCCGAAGCCAAGCCGGGCATTGAACTGGACGTTGTCGCGTTCCGGGTCGCTGTTAAGCGACAGAAACACGGTATCACCAGCGTTCAGTGCAACGCTGTAGTAATCAACGTCAGCCGCCGGATTGACACTGCCGCTCATGTGTCCCGATCCTGCCAGAACGTTTGCCGTTCCAACGCTGTTGTTCGTTTCTGTCTCGGCTGTTGGAGCCCCGCTTCTGATCGCGAAATACAAAATGTACGGTCGGATCTGACCAGTCGCAGAATTCTGACGAATTCTCAAATAGTAAGTTCCGGCCGAAGGAATATTGAATCCAGCGATCGACGAAGAGGTTGAGGCAAATGTACCGTCGTCAAGATCGGTCTCAAGTATCGTGGTGCCGTCCGGAGCAATAACGTCGAGTATGCTGTTGCCGCTGCCGGATGCGTCCCAAGAGGTCATAGCTGCGGCGAAGACCTTATCGCCGGCTGACGCGGTAAACGAATAAAAATCAATGTCCGCGTTTGGGTAGATCAAACCTTCGATCCGGCCTTCGGAGCCTGAGAGCGGATTCGCAGTTCCCGCAGTGTTGTTCGGCTCAGTTTCATCGCCATTATCGATGCCGGTCGCGGGCTGTGCCGGAGCTTTTAATGCCCGCATATTTCGATCAGCGTCGATTTCTAATTTCTCAAGGCCGATCATCTCAGTTTCACCGGGAAAGGCCCGGCTCAGCTCATCAAAGCTCTTAACATCACTTACAGGGCTATCGTCACTGGATTTCTTTGAGATCTGGGCCTTTGAAATGGGCCCGAGTCCTAAGGACAATACGACAGCCAAAATGCATACAACAACACCCGCTTGAAGGTAGATCCTGCTGGAATACTTCATCTCGATCCTCCTCGTAAATTGAATCAGTAATGGTCCGAATGCCATTGTGCGACGGAATTCGAATTTTCAGTGGACAGAAATTCACCGAGATTTACCGGCGAATTCGAAATGCAACAAGTAGCTCAAATTCCCTGTGGTATTTGAGAAACAATTCGACCGACGAAAATGCTTGTTAAATTGTTGAACGCTAGAATCTTAATCAATTTCATCGATATTATCAAGGATTCCTTGAGACCGTTTCGTTGTCGCATCGTCTTCGAACCGTTCAGATCCTCGTCCGTAAACACTCACACCAGGCTTTCGCCTGAAGCCGCCGCAATATCTGTGTTCGACGACATTTTTACGTCCATGCCGAAGGATTGCGAACTATCATCGAAATGGGAAAGTAAATTGTGATAAGTATTAGCAGTGCGTTCGGCTGCGCATGTGGGATTGCGGCCTGAGAAACGGATGAATATGCTGCAGGAAGAGCAAATTCGAATTGCGATCGAGAATTACGTCAGAGCATTTGAGACATTAAGTCCGGAATCGGTCGTTGCATGCTATGGGCCTTCGTGTCTGTTCATAAGGCCGGAACGTGTGACAGCCGCTGCGGACAGGGAATCTCAATTGAAGATCGCAGAATATCTGATCGAACACGCCAAAGCCAGCGATTATCACCGCACGGAGTTCGAAGGATTGGACGTCACAATTCGCGGTGACCGATTGGCCGTTGCGACAGCTGAATTCATAAGATACGATTCCGGACAGAAAGAGATCGGACGTTTCGGTGCTGCTTACACGCTTCACAAAAACGACGATGGGCGATGGCTAATAGCAGTTGCGATGGCATACCCTCCGTCTGAAAAATGAGGATCCTTCTAATTGTACTCTCATTCGCTAATGGCCTATTCATGCTTGCCGACGGCATTTATGTGATCGTCAACGGCAAATACATAGGCCCCAAAAAACCGGGTCCCTGGGCCTTGGTCTTTGAATGGCTCGGGGTTAATGTATATCGGCTTGGCCCAATGTTCATTGCGTTCGGAATTGTCTGGCTGGCTTTCGCGTCCGGCTTGCTGTCAGGGAGTTCTTGGGCGTATTACTTGGGGATCGTTATCTCGATCCTTACGCTATGGTATCTGCCCTTCGGCACTTTGCTCTCTATAATAGTGCTTGCGATCGTTGTGTTGAATCGATCTGGTTCATGATCTTTGCGGGCACGGTCGCGTATCATTTTTGATGAATAGACTTAGGAAGTACGTAAAGCCATTCTTGATCTTGCTGGCGATCTGGACCGTCGTCGGCCTGATGTTTGCCGGAGCGTCGTTCCTCTCCGCGATGACCGAAAACCGACAGCAGGGCACCTCGGCAGTGCTTTTGATGAGTCTTTTAAGGTCGTATATATGGGGCATTTTTTCGCCGGTGATATATATCGTCGCAAAGCGTTTCCCGGTCACGGTACGGACAAAACGATACAAGAACATTGGGATCAATGCCGTCACAGGTCTCGCTGTCTCGGCCGTTTATGCCGGCGGTCTTGTCGCTTTTGCATGGTCGATGGTGTCTGAACCTTCCCCGCAATCCGCAACTTATGCCGTGATACTTCAACGGTGGTCGGTTTCGGCGATATACACTTTATTTTCGTTGTACACGCCCACATTTTTCTCGATACTTGCGATACTCATTCTCAAAGACTATCGGAACGAAGAGGCTAAGAATGTCTCGCTTCAGGCTGAGCTCTCAAATGCACAGCTAAATGCACTGAAGATGCAGCTCCATCCTCATTTTCTTTTCAATTCGCTTCATTCGATCTCATCACTGATACTCCTCGATCCAAAGAGGGCGAACGAAATGGTAGCGTTGTTGGGTGATTTCCTGCGGCAGACACTGGAACATTCAAACGACCAGATCGTAACTCTTTCCGAGGAGCTCGAGTTTCTCAGGCCATACCTCGAGATAGAAAAAACAAGGTTCGAGGACAGGCTGACAGTGGAGATCAATATCGAACCGGAAACACTTGATGCACTTGTCCCTCATTTGATAGTTCAGCCAATTTTGGAAAATGCGGTCAAACACGGTATCTCGCCGTTTGCGGAGGAGGGCCGAATAGAAATTCTATCTTCAAGGACAGACGGTCGACTGATACTGTGCATCAAGAACAGTCGAAACACCGAAGCGGCCGGTACGGAAACAAACGGCCGCGGCATCGGCCTCGCAAATGTGAGAACTAGACTTGAGAGTATCTACGGTAACGCCGCGTCCCTGTCGATAGAAGACGAGAAAGACGAGGATTACAAGGTCGAAATGTCCTTCCCTTTCTTAACAACACGTGAAGGGGCCGAAAGTTGAACATGGAACAAGCGATAAAGATACTGATCGTCGACGACGAACCTTTCGCACGAAGGTATATCCGCGAAATGCTGAAGGGCGATGCTGATGTCGAGATCGTCGGCGAGGCGGGAAATGGAAAGAAGGCAGGTCAGATGATAGCCGAGGCCGAGCCGGATCTCGTCTTCCTCGATGTTCAAATGCCGGAGATGGACGGACTTTCGCTGCTCGAAAGCCTTGAACCTAAGTCGCTTCCTTTCATAATCTTTACGACTGCGTACGAAGAATATGCGATCAAGGCGTTTGAATATCACGCAATCGATTACCTTTTGAAGCCGTTTGACCAGAAGCGATTTGCGTCGGCTCTTGAACATGCGAAAAGATCGATACGAAGCGGCGATTCCGCATCATCGCAGATAATGGAGCTCATATCATCAATAAAGAAGCCGAAATACCTCGAGAGGCTGCTCATCAAACACAACGGACGGATCGTGTTTGTGAATATCAAGGATGTCGATTGGATAAAGGCTGATGACAAATACCTTCAGATCCGCCATGGCGGATCGAAGCACATGATCAGACAGGCTCTCCACGCCCTTAAGTCACAGATCGACCCGGAGATGTTCGTTCAGGTGAATCGTTCGGTTTTGGTCAATGTGGAACGAATAAAGGAGCTTCATCCAATGTTCAATGGCGACCACGAAGTAAAAATGGCCGACGGTGCTACGTTCACATTGAGCCGCGGGCATAAGAATGAACTGTTCGGACTGTTGGGAAAGCCGATCTCCTAGATCGAAGAGCTTACGGCAAGTTACCGTCATCCACGCCTTTCCTGGTAAAGATCACGACATTTTCGGTCATTTAATTAAACAAACAGTTTACTCTCTGTTCAGACTTTCAACGTCTCGAAGGAGGTATTTATGGAAAGGGTCAGGGATATCCTGTTCTTCATTTTCGGAAGCGTGTTGATAACGCTGTCCGTCTTTGGTCAATCGGCGGTCAGCATGGGCGAAAGATCAAAACAGGCCGATGCGGCACGAGCGGAAGTTCTCAAACTCGAGGAAGAGGGCCGTGTCAGGTCGCTCAAAGGCGAGACGAATTGGGACGACATGATCGCCGAGGGAGCGTTCATGATATCGCCGGATGGTGCGGCTTTCACTTTCAAACGTGGAGAGGCGATGCCTTCGTTTCCTCTTAAGGACTTCAAGATCACTGATCTGATCGCGCGGGTATTTGGTGATGCAGTCGTGGTAACGGGCCTCGCATTGCTCGAAGGGGTTGCGAAAGACAACAAACAATTCTCGGTGCAGATGCGCTATACGAATATCTGGACGCGTATCGAAGGTTCGTGGAAGATAGTTGTATCTGAGCGAACAACTGTAAAGGACAGTTTTAAGTTAGCGGCCCAATGAATTTCAAAAAGTGATCTGAGTCCTTGCGGCGGTTCCTCAATTTGGGCCGCCGTAATTGTTTTTAGCTTCTGCGATAATCACTTGGGAGCCCGCTGCAACCTGACAACTCCTAAACAAAAGCGTAAGATATCGCGTATAAACAAGGGAATCTTAACTAAATCCATAATTTGCCACCGGCGACCGCCGATTGCTCTAAGATCAAGGAGAAATACACAATGAAAGGACTGTTTTTCGTGGCTGCGTTCGCGTTATGTGCGTTCGCGGGCACGGTTGTGTTTGCACAAACAGATATGAAACCTCCAGTTGCCAAAAAAGAGCCGAAGGTATTGAAGATCCACGGCTACGAGATCACTGATAATTACGCATGGCTGCGTGATAGGAATGAGAAAAAGAACCCGGAGATAATCAAATATCTCGAAGCGGAGAACGCGTACACCGAAGCAAATATCGGTAAGAATAAGGGATTTGTCGATTCGCTATATAAGGAAATGTTAGGCCGCATAAAGCAAACCGACATGAGCGTACCTTACAAACTTGGTGAGTACTGGTACTTCAATACGACGGAGGAAGGAAAACAATACCCAAGGTATCTCCGCAGCAGAACAAAGGACGGCGCAGATCCGGAGTTGCTCCTGGACCAGAACGTTCTAGCCGAAGGATATAAGTACTTTGCGATATCAAATTTCGATCCGAGCGATGACGGAAATATGCTTGCATTCTCAACGGATACGACGGGTTATCGACAATACACGCTCCAGATCAAAGACCTAAAAACAGGCAAAATGCTGCCTGACAAAATGGAACGTGTGACAAGCATGGAATGGTCGCCGGATGGAAAATACATCTTTTATGGACAGGAAGACCCGGTATCCAAACGCACAGACAAGATCTTTCGACATACGGTTGGGACAACCAGTGCTGACGAATTGATCTTTGAGGAAGCAGACCTGCTTTATAACGTTGGTATTGGCAGGTCCCGGGACAAGAAAATGTACTTTATCGGTTCGTATGCGAAGACATCGAACGAGTTTTGGTATTTGCCGGCGGAGACACCAACAGGCAAATTCAAAATGATCAGCAAGCGCCGCGAAGGCCACGAGTATTCGGCAGATTTTAACAACGGCGAGTTCTATATTCGTACCAACAAGGACGCTGAGAACTTCAAGGTGGTGCGGGCTCCGCTTAATGATCCAAGTGAAAAGAACTGGGTAGATTTTGTTCCTTACAAGCCGGAAATAAAGATTGAGGACATCAGTTTCTTCAAGGATCATGCGGTCGTATCCGAGTTGGAGAACGGACTCGAGTACCTTCGCGTTATGGATATGAAGACGCGGCGGGCTTCTGTTCGAATTCCGACCGAGGAAAGCGTTTACACGATGGGTCTCGGGTTTAATCCGGAATACGACACGGATGCGATCAGGTACGGCTATTCGTCGATGATCACGCCGCAGTCCACATACGAGTTCGATCTAAAGACCAGAAAGAGCACGCTGATCAAACAGCAGGAGATCCCGAGCGGTTACGATAAGTCGCAGTACGAGACCGCGAGACTTTGGGCCGTTGCACGCGACGGCGTGAAAGTGCCGATATCGATAATGTGGAAGAAGGGGACGAAACTCGACGGTAAGGCCCCGATGCTTCTCTACGCATATGGGTCATACGGTGCCTCGATGACGCCAAATTTTTCGACCGCAAGGCTTTCACTTGTTGATCGGGGAATGATGTATGCGATCGCACACATTCGCGGCGGTTCGGAGCTCGGCGAGAAATGGCGTCAAGATGGGCGTATGTTCAAGAAAATGAACACGTTCAATGATTTCGTCGATTGTTCCAAGTGGCTTGTAGACAATAAGTACACGTCTGCTGACCGACTTGTCATTCAAGGAGGCTCGGCTGGCGGATTGTTAATGGGTGCTGTCGTAAATCAGGCTCCTCAACTTTACAAAGCCGCCATCGTTCAGGTGCCGTTCGTTGACGTAATGAATACGATGATCGACGATACATTGCCACTAACGACGGAGGAATGGATCGAGTGGGGCAATCCGCGAGATGATAAGAAGGCTTGGGACTATATGTACTCGTATTCACCTTACGACAATATCAAGGCTCAGGCCTATCCGAATATGCTCATTGAGATCTCGCTCAACGATAGTCAGGTTCCTTATTGGGAAGGGGCAAAGTTCGCCGCTAAGGTCCGCGAGATGAAAACAGACGGCAATATCGTACTGCTGAAGACCAACATGGGGGCAGGCCACGGCGGGTCTTCAGGACGTTATGACAGACTCAAAGAGGTTGCATTCGATTATGCATATGCGCTGACCCAGGTCGGCATATCGAAATAGAGCTGCATTGAGACGCATTTACTGGGCGAGCCGAACTGCTCGCCCTTTTCTGCAAGTCTAATAGTGTTAAACAGATGACAAAGATTTTTCTGGCATAGTCCGTCAATTTGATCTATTATTGAAAGGTCTGGTTTGATAACCGGCCTCCGCTTCCACCCGCGAGAGCAGTTTCTTAATTTTCCTCATCGAGTTCGATCGGTCCTGGATCTCCGTCTTCGTTTGCATGAACAAAAACGAAAATCTGACAGGGATATACTTGCTTTTCCTGCTGCCTCTAGGTGTGGTCTCGGCAGCATGCGCGATCCTGTTTTTGCAGTTACAAGAGAATATTCTCGCTTCGATCTCACTTATTGTCGCGATCGTGAGTTTTGCATTGATCGTAAGCCGATATATGAAGTATGTCGGCGATATCAGACGTGAGGCCGCGACGGCAGAGACCGCGGAGCGATTTCGTGCCGAGCAGGCAGAAACACACGTCGAAGAGCTCCAACATTATGTCGAGGAGCTCGAACGAAGTTCGCATGCCTTGCGCGAGAGCAGAGAACGTTTCCGACATGCCGCATATCACGACGCTCTCACCGGGCTCGCGAACCGCAACCATTTCCTGGAGATGATCGATCCGTGCTTGCGTACCTCGACCGACGATCTCGGAGAGCGATTTGCATTGCTCTTCCTGGACCTCGATCGTTTCAAGACCGTCAACGACAGTCTTGGACATTTAGTCGGTGACAAACTAATTGTAAATGTCGGAAAGCGTCTGGTTGCCGTAACTGAAAATAGAGGCGTGGTCGGCAGATTTAGCGGAGACGAGTTCGCAATCCTTCTGTACAAGATCAAGGATCCCTCTGAAGCCGTCAGATTTGCGGAAATGATATCAGACGAGATCGGTGTAGCGTTTGACCTCGACGGCCGTCAGATCTTCACAAGCGTTAGTATCGGAATAGCGGTCGGGAACTCGCGGTATAAAGATCCGGAAGAACTACTCCGCGATGCAGACATTGCGATGTACTACGCCAAGGAGATGAAAAAGCCGTATGTGATATTCGATCAGATAATGCATGCTCGTGCAGTATCACTTCTCGAACTTGAAACCGACCTGCGACTAGCGGTTGAGAGGGATGAGTTCGAGCTCTTTTACCAGCCGCTGGTAAATCTTGACAATGTGAGCCTTGTCGGGTTCGAAGCGTTGGTCAGATGGAACCACCCCAGCCGCGGCCTGATCACGCCGGGCGAGTTCATTGCGGTCGCCGAATCGACAGGGCTGATCGTTCCCATGACAATGCGCCTTCTCCGCTCTGCCTGCGAACAGGCGGTCGAATGGAAAGAAAGGGGACTAGCTCCCGATCAAATGGTGATGAGCGTGAATCTTTCGGCGGTTCACCTGGCTCAGCGAGGATTGGTGGACCAACTAAGGTCGATAATCTTCGAGACCGGGATCGAGGCTGAGCATCTTAAGCTTGAGATCACTGAGAGCGCCGTGATGCAAAACGCGGAGAACGTCATCGCCGTATTGAAGAAGATCAAAGAACTTGGAGTAAGGCTGAGCATTGATGATTTTGGCACCGGATATTCGAGCTTGAGTTACCTCCATCGGTTCCCGATCGATACACTTAAGATCGATCGGTCATTTGTGAGTACGATGGAAGATGGTTCCGAGAATGGAGAGATCGTGAGGACCGTCATCGCTTTAGCAAAGGCGCTCAACCTCAGCGTGATCGCAGAAGGTATCGAAAGCATTCACCAATTCCATCAGCTTAGGATCCTAGGATGCGAGTATGGCCAAGGGTTCCTTTTCTCAAGACCTATTTCGGCAAAAGAGGCCGAGAACTTGCTCGCAGATGACAATCGCTGGCGCAACATCCTGCCCCCTAATGAGTTTGGCGTGATCGCCAGGAATCTGGAATACACCCACCTGCGTATTCAATAAGTAAATGAGAGTCCACGATGAGACCAGCCGGCTTGAAGAGGCTAGAAAAAGGTACAAACGAAGAAAACGTCATTCAGCGAAAATGAAAGGCTTTTCGCCGAGCGGGAACTGATTTTCGTAAACGTTTGCCATATTAAGCAGTGTCGCTTCGGACCAGAAGTTTCCAACCAGCTGTGTTCCGATCGGCAGGCCCTCGCTCGAGAGCCCGCACGGTACACTGACGGCCGGAACGCCTGCGAGATTTGCGCTTACGGTGTAAATATCGCTGAGGTACATGGCCAGCGGGTCGTCAGAGCGTTCTCCGATCTTGAAAGCGGTCGATGGTGATGTCGGTGTAAGGATGGCATCGCATTTTTCAAACGCCTTTACGTAGTCGTTTTTCACCAAAGCGCGTACCTTTTGAGCCTTTGAGTAGTAAGCATCATAATAGCCGCTCGACAATACGTACGTGCCGAGCATAATTCGTCGTTTCACCTCGGCGCCGAAGCCTTCCTCGCGTGTTTTCATATACATCGCACGAAGGTCGTGAGGACCTTCGGCCCTGAAACCGTATCGGACGCCATCGAAACGGGCAAGATTTGACGACGCTTCGGCAGTCGCGATTATGTAGTAGACCGCGATGCCGTATTTTGCGTAGGGAAGTTCCACATCGACAACATTTGCGCCAAGGGATCTGAAATTGTCTAAAGATGCTTCAACGGCATGTCGAACTTCGTCGTCGAGGCCATCGCCGAACAGAGCTCTGGGAACACCGATTGTCTTTCCCTTGATGTCGTCGTTGATCGTCGTTTCGTAATCGGGAACAGGTACGTCGGCAGAAGTGGAGTCGAGTTCATCGCGGCCGGCGATCACAGAAAGAACACGTGCGGCGTCGAGCGAGGTAAGTCCGAAGATGCCGATGTTGTCGAGGGAAGATGCAAAGGCGACCAACCCATATCTCGAGATTCGGCCATATGTCGGTTTAAGTCCAAATATTCCGCAGAGCGAAGCAGGCTGACGAACCGAACCGCCCGTCTCCGAACCTAGCGAAACACGCACAACGCCGGAAGCGACCGCCACCGCGGAGCCGCCGGAACTGCCTCCCGGAACGCGCTCGAGGTCCCAGGGATTTTTCACACCACCGAACGCCGAACTTTCATTGGACGAACCCATTGCAAATTCGTCCATGTTCGTTTTCCCAACGACTATTGCGCCTGCTTCATTGAGTCGTTTTACGGCCGTAGCATCATAATGGGCCTTGTAATTGTGCAGAATGCGAGAGCCGCACGAGGTTCGGATACCCTTAGTGCAAATGTTGTCCTTGATCGCTATAGCGGTGCCGAGGAGGGGCCTTGGTTCGGTCTGATTGCTGACCTCTTGGATACGTTCGAGCGCGTGTTCCCGCTCGATCGAAAGAAAGCTATTAAGCTGCGGGTTGAGCCGCTCGGCATTCTCGAGTGTTCGTTCAATCTCTTCGATGATCATCTCAAACTAATTTGTAAAAACCTTGTCTATCAGCCAGTTCTCTCCGCGTTTTTCTGCCTCCACGCCTATCTTCCGTTCCTCAGTTCGAGTTTCGTCACGCCATAACAACAGCACCTGGATCGCGGTCCGGTTCGGAGAAATGTCCTTACATTCACCAACACGAAACGCCTTTGGAAAATCGGTCGTTCCTGTTGTGAACGGATCTGTTCCTTCCTTTGACGATCTCAGTCTTTCAACGAACTCCGGCGTTAGAAACTTCGCTCGGAGTTTCAAATCGTCAGACGTAAAACTCATGCTGTTTCCAATGTGAAAGGAATAAAACTCGCGCACGGCATTTCGCGAATCGGTACATGAAGACGATTCAAGATTCGGAATGCTGCATGAACAAAGGATCAATGCGATCGCAGTGAGGCAGACACTCGCAATATTTGAAGTCATACACGAAAAGCTCATAGAACCTTTGGGACCTGAAAATGCCCGGCGACACCAGATGGAGCTTCGCTGAGAGCCTCGGCCTGTGAGAACGAACTATGAGGTTCGTCGGGCCGGCCAGTCTTAGTACCTTCGCCTTCGGCGGTCAACCCGCCAAGCATGGGTTCAACGTTGTCGGTGTCTATCTCGTTCAATTGTTCAACGTATTTCACAATGTTCGCCATCTGGGGTGAGTAGAGAGCGACTTCTTCGTCTGTGATCTCAAGGTGGGCGAGCTTGGCAACCTGTCTTACGTCCATTTCTTTCTAGTTTACCTTTTCAGATCTCACATATGAATATGTGTGTTTTCTCGAGAGACAATTTGCCGCGGCATGGAGCACGGCTGTCCGCAGTTGTTCGTCGCGAATACGAGCAGCCGAATCTGCGATCTCACCAGGCAATTCCTTAAAATGATCGATCCAGTCTTCAGATATTTTCTCCGGCTCTGACCGGTTTATTACGCTGGGATCGACCCGAAACTCGATCAGTTCAACCATCGATCTGCCAAGGGAATTGTTGATCTTAAACAGAAGTTGAGCAGCCAGCGATTCCAGATTCCGCTGCCAGGCCAATTCGGGAACTGCGATCACAAGCCGCTTCCCCTGAAGGCCTATTGGCTTTGTGCGGTCGGCTATCTGCCCGCCTGCAGCACGTTTCCAGGCAGCGATCACAAATGAACTCCTTACCTCCTCCGAATCGTCAATGGCATCAAGAAGCCCCGGAATTGTTCGAAAAAACGGATCCATTTGTCATTTACCGCCGATAAACTATCATCTTAAACGAGATTGGATCGAAATGCTAAATGATGTTGATATGACGTTTGAATTGCCGCCAATAATTCTCGCCTCAGGTAGCCCGCGACGCTCTGAGATCATGGCTTCCGTCGGTTGGGAGTTTGAGAAGAGCGTGCCTGACGTTGACGAATCAGTCCGCGAAGGCGAGTCTCCGGAAGACTATGTCCGGCGACTTGCTGGTGAGAAAGCACTTGCGGTCGCGGATTCGCACCCTGGGCAAATAATACTAGCCGCCGATACAACCGTAGTGATCGGCGGCCAGATTGTAGGCAAACCGGAAGATCACGAGGACGCAAAAAGAATGATCCGGATGCTCTCCGGAAATTGGCACGAGGTGCTTACAGGCGTTGCCGTCGCGAGAAATGGTGATGAGAAGATCGGACTTCAAAGAACACGAGTCAAGTTTGCGGCAATGACTGATGCCGAGATCGATTTTCTAGTGGAACGCGGCGATCCTCTGGACAAGGCAGGAGCATATGCCGTTCAGGCGCAGGCTGCGCTGTTCATAGAAGGGATCGAAGGCGATTACTGGAATGTTGTAGGCCTGCCCATCAGTTTGGTCTATCGGCTAGTAAAAGGCCTGGAAAATTCTATCGATGATCATTCGTGAGATGCAAACCTATTGCCGGCCGCATAAATAAACGGAGCTACAGACGCTCCGTTTATTAGTTCCAAAATCGCAATTAGATCAAAGCAGCGATTCTATCTTCTTCGAGATCGGGACCGTAATGTCATATTTAGGGTCTATTCCGCCGAACGCATCGCCGGACTGGTTCCCATTTTTGTCGAGTACGACAAAGGCCGGAACCTGATCGATCGTGAACTTACGCAAGATCGTCGCTCCGTCTGAATCACGAAGGACAGTGGCGGTCAATTTGTTCGTCGACGCCCACTGCCGGATCTGCTCGTCAGTCGCGTAAGTCTTTGACTTCGGGTTGGTCGAGTCCGTCGCAATAAAATAGACGGCGACATTCTTGCCGGAATACTTTCGGACAAGTTGGTTCGTGAATTCCGCCTGTTTACCCGAGAGAGGGAGCCAGCTAGCACCTATCGCCAGAACGACGACTTTCCCCTTTTGCGCCTGCACATCGACATTGTCCCCGTTCAACGAGGGCAGCGACGTCTGGGTCCATACCGATACCGATAGGGCAAGTATGACGCCGGCAATTGTAAGAATACGTCTAATGTTCTTCATGATCTTATGAGCCGCTTCAAACGGGCGGTCCATAGAACGTGAGATGCAAGTTTGATGCCAATTACTGCTTTCGATTAAGTATTACGTTGTCGATAAGCCGTATCTTTCCAAAAAAGACGGCAGCTGAGAGGACGACCTCGCTATCACCGATCTTTTCAATGGGTTCCAGGGTTGCCGCATCGGTGGCGGCGATATAATCGATCCGCGCAAGCGGTTCCTCCTCGATCATTTTTTTAACGATAGCGATCAATTCCGACGCGTTTCGTATACCATTGCGGCATGCCAGCTTTGCTTCCTTGAGTCCGCGATAGATCACGGCCGCCTTTTCACGTTCTTCGTCGGTGAGATTTCGATTACGAGAAGACATTGCCAACCCGGATTCTTCCCTTACCGTCGGAACGACAACGATCTCCGTTTCAAAACCGAGATCGGTAGTCAGGCGCTTAACCACTGCGATCTGCTGTGCATCCTTTTGACCAAAGAATGCCATGTCGGGCCGGACCGTGTTGAAAAGGATGGTCACAACGGTGGCGACGCCGCGAAAGTGTCCGGGCCGGGATGCCCCTTCCAGTCCCTCTGAAATGCCTTCGACATATACGTACGTCGAAAATCCTTCGGGATAGATCTCTGTCAATTCCGGGGCAAAAACATAGTCCACTTCATACTGGGCAAGCAACGCGGCATCTCCGGTAAGGTCGCGCGGATAACGTTCAAGGTCGCCTCTGTCGTTGAACTGCTCAGGATTGACGAATATCGAGACGATCACGACGTCAGCGGCCTGGCGAGCTTCTCTAACAAGGGCCAGATGTCCCTCATGAAGTGCTCCCATAGTCGGCACAAATGCAACGGTCTTATTCTCCCGCCGCAGCTTGCGTGCTATAGAGAACATGCGTTGTCTGCGATTGATGATCTCCATTCGCTCACGATTGTTTCGCCGTTTTCGGTGCTGTCAGCTTTACGTCTTCAGGCAAACCGTACGATTCGGCCTCGCTCGGATAATTGCCCGACCTGACATCATCCATCCACTGAGTTATTGCTTTTGTGATAACGTCGCTGACGTTTGCATATTGACGGACGAAACGCGGCTGGCGGCCGAATGTGAATCCGATCAGATCGTGTAGTACCAATACCTGCACGTCGCACGCGGCACCGGCACCGATACCGACGGTCGAGATCGTGAGCTCATTTGTGATCATCTCGGCGACCTCTCGAGGAACAAGCTCGAGCACGATCGCGAAAGCACCGGCTTCTTCGAGCAACTTTGCGTCTTCGATCAGCGTCTTGGCGGCTTCGGCTGTCTTACCCTGTACGCGGTAACCGCCCATTTTGTGGACAGATTGCGGTGTGAGGCCGACGTGTGCCATCACAGGGATCTCCTCGTCAACGAGGCGTTTCACAAGTCCGACCCGATTACGCCCGCCTTCCAGTTTGATCGCTTCGGCACCGCCGTCCTTCATTAATCGAAGCGCATTGCGTACTGCATCGTCATCGCCCGTATGAAAGCTGCCATAAGGCATGTCCGAAACGATCAATGCTCGACTGGCTCCGCGTTTTACGGCCTTGGTTGCAGAGCAGATCTCGTCGAGTGTGACCGGGATCGTGTTTCCGTAACCATGGATCACGTTTCCCATACTGTCCCCAACCAGAATTATTTCTACTCCGGCTTCGTCTACGATACGTGCTGTCGGATAATCATATGCTGTGAGGCAGGTAAGTTTCTCGCCTTTTTCCTTGGCTGCACGAAGTGCCGGTACGTAGACTTTCTCGGGTTTGTCCGGTTTTAGATAGGCCATAAATTGCTAATAAGAATAGACCTTTGCCGTTTTCAAGTCTAGCCGTTCAACGCGTGCGGTCGAGGATGCGCGTTCATAGGGTCCCAGCGGACAACGGATGAACGATCGGCCGATTCGCTGAGAAGCGTCTTCATATCTTTGTGAATGATCGGATGAACATAGTTCGGCGCGATCTCAGCCATTGGCACGAGAACAAAGCTTCTCAGGTGGGCACGCGGGTGCGGAACGGTAAGAAAAGGAGAGTCGGTCGTTTCGCGGCCAAAGAAGAGAAGGTCGAGGTCGATCGTTCGAGGTTTTTTTAGCGACTTGTCTGTACGGCCAAGCAGGTACTCTATCCTGAGCAGGCGAGCCATCATCTGGGAAGGCGTCACGCCCTCCGACTTGATCTCAGCGACCATATTAAGAAATCTAAGATCTTTCTCTATATCAACGGGCTCGGTCTCGTAAACCGCAGAGAGCTTGATAACGGCAAAACTAGCTTCGATCAGCCCGCGGACGGCAAACAATAGATTCCCCGCTCGGTCGCCAAGGTTCGACCCGAGTCCGATATATGCTGTGACGATCTCCGATTGCACAAGAGTATTTATCTAAATAATGGAATATAAGGCACTTGTCAAAGTAACGAAGCAAGAGAATTTACAATCTCCCCGCTTCGTGCTTCAATGGAAATGACCGGAAACGGCCAAGATACCAGAAATGACCGCATTGTTCAGTGGTCATTCGGGCGGACCTGAAACGGCGGTCCGTCTTGACAAAAATAAACGCCGGAAAATATGGCCCGACGACGATTTCGACACAGTCAGCGATTTGACACTCAGGCCGACCGTTCCCACGAAGAATATCTTCTAAATCAACCTGCCCAATTAACGACCCGGACAGAATTACTCCGGCTGATCCGCGGAGGCGAGGATACGTACCTCGAGCTTAAGGTGCGCCTTTCTAACTCGGAAAGGATCACTCAGGGCATTGTTGCCCTCGCAAACACCAACGGCGGAACTATCGTGTTTGGTGTAAACGACCAGCTAAGGATCGAGGGTGTCGCAAATCCCGAATGGGTTCAGGAAGAACTCACCAGGATCTGCCGTGAAGAGATCGTGCCCCCGATCATTCCACTGATAGATACGATTGCCTTTGACAGCGGGAAACGCGTCATAGTTTTGGATGTCCAGCCGCGAAGAAAGCCGTATCGCACACGGGAAGGCCGGTTTTACATGCGGTTCGGAGCAGAGAAACGCGAGGTCTCGCGTGAACAACTCTCAATGTGGCTTGATGAAGTGCGGCCGCTGGGTTATGAGAATATACCGCTGTTCACCGCAGAAGAAAAAGATTTTGACGATGGTTTGCTTTGGTCGTTTGCCGGCGCGTTCGAGGACGTAAGCCCCACGATCAACCTTTATCAAACTGCGGACTTTTTGAAGAAGGATCTTATCCTGGCGGTCGGCGTTGCGGACGAGTTCTTTCCAACCGTCGCGGCTTTGGTCTTATTCGGAAAGGATGAGCGCGTACAGGAGTTATTTCCGCGTTCGGTGGTGACAGTAGCCCGATATTCTGGCGATAACGGCACTGCTCAGCTTGTTGAAAAGATCGAGGTCAAGGGAAACCTGCATTCGCAGTTCGAGGCCATCATCGCCTTCATTCAGCGGTATTGCGATCTGTCTAAGGAGAAGCCGAGGAAGAAGCTGAAACTGGTGGACGCGCCGGTTGCGGCCAGATCCGACTACCATCTCTATGCAGTACGGGAGGCCGTTGCGAATACACTGATCCATAGAGACTTCGCACTTCGGGACATTCCGTCTCGAGTTACGATCTACGACAACTTTATCGAATTTGTGAATGCCCGCCGAACCGGAGGTTTTGTCCCTCCTGCGTCACGCGCCATTCGCTACGGTATTACCCAGCGTCTAAATCCCCAGATCGCGTCTATCTTTAGTCGCCGTGAATACGGTACAAGCGTTCCGCGTGGAGGTCTTCCGATGATACTCAAACAATCGGAACGATTTGCCGGACGACGAGCCGAGATCTATACCGCGAACGATGAGTTCAAGCTTAAGATCTTTGGGGCTTAGAACGCCCAAAGGCCGCGCACGAACTGGATCGCAAACACAGCCAAGAACAATAACGACCACGCCATGAAAAGGACATTGAGGCTCCAGTATCTTCTCGCAGCTATTGCCATGAGAATGAATATCGGAAACAGTGTCAGCGTATAGCGCGGTACGCTAAGCACGAACGAAGTGCTCACGAAAAGCAGCCAGTTCAGGAGCATCCAAGCCCGATACGAGTTTCTTAACTTTTTCCAACCGATCAAAAGGGCCGCGAGGCCGATCACAACAAAAAGCAGTTCCTGGATCCCCGTCATATGGGCATCGATGGTCTTCGGATTATCGACCCGCTTTATCGTTTCCCAAATGCCTTCCCACGGCCAGCGGAAATAGCGGTACCAGTGTTCTCGCTGGTACGTCATAAAGATCAGCGGATCACCGGCGACCGCGTAATTTAGTATCAGATAAACACCAAAGCCCGCGGGGATCAGCAGTAGAAAAGACCATTTCGAACTTAGGATCTTGGTCTCGCGATGTTCCTGCCAAACCTCGAAGGCGAGTGCCGGTAGAAGTACGAGTCCGTTTATTCGCGTCATGCAGGCAAGCCCGCCGAGTATCCCGGCGATCAGCCAGGCGCGTTTTCGAGCGGCGAGAAACGCACCGATCGTCAATGAGAGAAAAAGGCTCTCCGTGTAAGGAATGTGAAGAAAATAACTGGTCGGGAAAATGAAGAGGAACAAGACGGAAAGCTGAGCGATCGTTTCCGAATGATCGAGCTTTACCAATTCGCGAAAGACCAAGCCGAGTGCGATGGACGCGATCGCTGTAACAAAGAATGCTGCGACCAAGTAGTTTCCCGTCAATAAGCTAAAGACCGAAACGAGAAGCGGATAAAACGGAAAAAATACGATCAGGAACCGGTCGTCGCCGACAGCGGTGTACCCTTTCTCTGCGATCTTGAGGTACTGTAATGCGTCCCAGCGCTGCCATATTCCAAGTACGCCGCCTGCCGAGTTTACCGATCGATTTTCGATTATCTCGAAAGCCTGAACAGCAAAAAGGAGAACTAATGCCTTGGTGATCAGCACAGTAGCCAAGACGCGGACGTTAAGCCATTTAGGGAACTGCTTGGTGTTCAGCGACATGTTCAGGATAGAGATCGAGCGGATCCGGTTATCGGGAAATAATCACATTTTGCTTCAAGAGTTACAAACCGCGATGCTTAGAGCCGGCGGTTCATTATGCTAAGGTCTTTCTGATTTGGTCGGTTATGTTTCTTGACCTTTCACCATTGCGGGTATCGCGAGATTACAGGCTGCTGTTTTTCGGGCAGCTTATCTCGTTTTTCGGTTCGATGATGACATTCATCGTCGTACCGTGGCAGATGTATCAGCTAACTCAGTCATCGGCGATGGTCGGATATATCTACCTTGCCGAATTTGTTCCGATGTTGGTACTCGCATTTGTCGGAGGCGCGTTGGCCGATTATTTCGACAAGCGCAAGCTGCTCAGGTTCACGGAGTTGGGCCAAGGAACAGCATCGGCGATATTGCTCGCGAATTCGTTGCTTCCGAATCCGCAAGTATGGGTGTTATTCCTCTGTGTTGCAACACATGCAGGGCTTGCCGCTATTCAGCGGCCTGCATTTGAATCTTTCATTCAAAAAGTAATACCAGCAGAACTAATGTCTGCTGTGATGGCGTTGAACTCTATACGTTGGAGCATAGGGGCGATCGTCAGTCCGGCGATCGCGGGAGTGATCGCAGTCGGGCTCGGACCGTCGGTCGCATACGCGCTCGACCTCGTCACATTCGGCGGGACCATTTTCGCGGTCTATGCGATCTCTGCAGTGCCGTCGCCGGAGAATGCTGAACGCCCGAGTTGGGAAGGAGTAAAACGGGCTTGGAAATACGCATTTTCACGCCAGGAATTGCTCGGCACTTACTTTATCGACATCGCTGCAATGTTTTTCGCAATGCCGCAGGCCCTGTATCCGGCATTAGCGGTTTATTACGGAGAAAAGTATGTTGGGTTTTTCCCGGCTGCGATCGCGGGCGGAGCACTTTTGGCAAGCGTGACATCGGGATGGACAAAGAATATACATCGACACGGCCTCATGGTCATCGGAGCTGCGGTTCTATGGGGAGTTGCGATAGTTCTATTCGGTGCCGTCGATATCATATGGCTGGCACTTCTGTTTCTGGTCGCTGCAGGTTTCTTTGACATGATATCCGGCATCTTTCGCGGTGCGATATGGAATCAGACGATCCCTAATTACCTGCGCGGCCGATTAGCGAGCATCGAGATGATCAGTTATCTGACCGGCCCAATGCTCGGTAGTGCGAAGATGGGCATCGTCGCCGAATCTTTCGGTACGAAAGCGGCTTTGGTCTCTGGCGGCATTTTGTGTGTCGTGTCGGTTTTCGGGACCGCTCTTTTCCTTCCCAAATTTTTCACCTACGACGGCCGGGAGGGCGTCAAGCAAAAAGAGATAGAAGAGGCTCAACGAGCTGAAATGCTGCGGATGTCGGAAAGCGAATTTTAGTTTGAGGCGCCAAAAAACATTTGACAAGATCGGTTGAGGTGAATAATATAACCATACGGTTATTGAACTAATGAGCTATTTAACTTCGAAAACGGGAAGGTTGGATGCTACGTTCGCAGCGCTGGCCGATCCTACGAGGCGGGCGATCCTTGCCAGACTTGCGTCGGGCGAAGCATCTGTGAACGATCTGGCTAAACCCTTCAAGATGAGCCAGCCCGCTATCTCTAAGCACCTTAAGGTGCTCGAAAGGGCCGGTCTGATCTCAAAAGGACTGGATAAACAGCGGCGCCCGAGGCGGATCGAGTGGGCACCGCTTAAGGAAGCTAATGCGTGGATCGAGGAGTATCGGCGGTTTTGGGAGGTCAGTTTTGACCGGCTTGACCTGGTTCTCGAGGAGATGAAAGCCGAAGCGAAGACCGCAAATGTTAAACAACAAAAGGAGAGAAGAAATGAGCAACTCAAGTCTAAAGGTCGAGGCAAAAGGTGACCGGGAAGTCGTGATCAGCCGCAGTTTCAATGCGTCAAAGGAGTTGGTTTTCACCGCGCATACCGAATGCAAATATCTGAAGCGCTGGATGTTTGGACCCGAAGGTTGGTCGCTGGATGTTTGCGAGATCGACCTTACAGTCGGCGGGAAATATCGCTGGGTTTGGAAGAAGGCAGATAAAGGGATCGAGATGGGAATGGGAGGAGAGTATCGCGAGATCGAACGACCCGACCGTATTGTCGCGACCGAACAGTTTGACGATCCGTGGTATGAAGGCGAGGGGCTTTCTACGGTCACATTCGTCGAATCGAATGGGGTGACCACGCTTACCAATACGATGACTTACATCTCAAGGGAGGCTCGCGACCAAGTACTCGCTTCGCCAATGGAAGAAGGCCTTGAGATGGGCTACAAACGGCTGGAATCATTGCTTGAGGAAACCGGTCACGCTGCGGGTTCGGGAGAATAAGATCAATGGACGAAGGAACGAAGGAATACAACGTGAGGCTATCAAACAATGACCAAAAGATCTGCGAGGTGTTGGCCTCGGAGATCGACCGCGGTTTGCCAAAGGCCGAGAACAAAGTGTGGCACGCACATCCGGTATGGTTTTTGGATGGGAATCCCATCGTCGGATACAGCAAGCAAAAGCCCGGCATCAGGCTGATGTTTTGGAGTGGGGCTGATTTCGGGCAAGACGGACTGATCGTTAGAGGCGGGAAGTTCAAGGACGCCTCGATTTTTTACAACGACGCGGAAGAGATCGATATAAAGGTATTGAGACGGTGGCTGAAAGAGTCAAAAAGCATTCAGTGGGATTACAAGAACATCATTAAGCGTAAGGGCCGTTTGGAGCGGATCAAATAGCGCTCGACCGACTTAGTGTTAATATGTATGGGCTCTTTGTACGAAAAGGGCCTTATTTTTATGCCTATACTTCGAAAAAGAGAAATTGAGAATCTGGAACAATTGAGCGGAGAAGAGCTGGAAAGATTTCTTGATTCGCTTCCGGAACGACAGGAAACGGTCAGCGAACTTCTCGACTATCTGGAAGACGAACTCTTTGAGACCGAATGTGACCACAGCCTGCGTCACGCGATGAAGTTTATGATGGAGCGCGGCCTTAATTTTCCTAAGTTCACAAGCTGGCTAAACAACAATGGCGGATACTGCGACTGCAAGGTGATGGAGCAAATAGCTCCGATCTGGAGACGGAAATTTGGTGATGATTAATATCAACCGAAATAGACCGTCCAATTAATTCCGAGGAGAATAACCGAAAATGAGAACGAGTGCGAGAGCGGCCGGGTGTCTTGTCGTTGTTTTGGTATGCAGTTATTTGACGCATGGGCAAAAGAACGGTTCACGCGAAGAGAACGACTCAAAAGCTTCGGTCCTGAGGCTTGAGGAGGAGAATTAAACCGCTCGGTTGAAAGGCGATAAGAATGTGCTTAACGCGCTTTATGCGGATGATTTCTCTGGCGTCAATGCTGCCGGCGGTAAGACGGACAGGGATCAGATCGTTAGCTTCTATTCGGATAACGGTCCAGTCTTGTCGGTTAACAAAATTGACGATATGTCGGTCCGTGTCATTGGCAAAGCTGTGGTCGTGACGGCAAGGCTGACGTATCAGTACATTGAAAAATACGACGACCGAAAGGTCAAATGGTTGCGATACATGCGTGTCTATGACAAAAGGACCGTCGGGTGGCAGATCGTTGCTGAACAGTTCACATTCACGGATGAACCGTTGGTCCAGGATCGGAAGTGAGATGTCCTCGTTTCTAGTTCAGGAGGTCTTTAAGATAGGTTCCGGTTGCGGAATCACTAATTTTGATGATCTGTTCCGGCGTGCCTGTCCCGACGATCTTTCCACCGCCGATCCCGCCTTCTGGCCCAAGGTCGATGATCCAGTCAGCCGTCTTTATGACATCGAGGTTGTGTTCGATGACCACAAGGCTCGCGCCGTTGTCGATCAATGCACGAAACGCAGTGAGTAGTTTATTGATGTCTTCAAAATGGAGGCCGGTCGTCGGTTCGTCGAAAATGAACAGCGTCTTTGAATTAGAGGTTTGAGCCAAATGGGATGCGAGTTTCACGCGCTGGGCTTCTCCGCCGCTCAAGGTCGTTGCCGATTGTCCGAGGCGCAAGTAGCCCAAACCGACGGCTTCCAGGACCTTCAACTTGTTTACGATCTTTTTCGCTTCCTTAAAGAAAAGTATCGCTTCGCGGACCGTAAGTTCCAGAGCCTCCGCGATGTTCTTTCCTTTGTATCTTATGTTCAGCACCTCTTCGCGAAAGCGAGTGCCGCGGCAGTCTTCACAGGTCAGTTCAACGTCAGCAAGGAACTGCATTTCAACGATCACTGTGCCGCTGCCCTGACATGTTTCGCAGCGTCCGCCCGGGACGTTGAATGAAAAATGCGATGAACCGAAACCTTTGGTTTTCGCCGTTTGAGTCGCGGCGAATACCTCACGGATGGCATCGTATGCCTTAATATAGGTTACAGGGTTGGAGCGCGGCGTACGGCCGATCGGCGATTGGTCAACTAGAACAATGTCGTCGATGTACTCACGGCCCGTTATCTCCTTGAAAAGGCCAACGTGTGAATTCCATTCACCGCGCTGTTTTTTCAATCCGGCATAAAGGACATCATGGACAAGCGTCGATTTTCCAGAACCTGACACACCGGTAATGCAGACGAGCATCTCAAGCGGGATCTCGACGGACACGTTTTGCAGGTTATGTTCTCGTGCGCCTGTGATCCTGATCTTTTCCTTTCCGGGCTTCCGCCTCTTTTGCGGTATTTTTATTTCGGCCTCGCCGCGGAGATATTTAGCAGTAAGAGAAGTCTTGTCTTTCAAAAGCGAGTTGAATGTGCCCTCGAAAACGACGTCGCCGCCGAGTTCGCCGGCAAACGGGCCGATGTCGATAATGTGGTCGGCCGCACGCATAGTTTCTTCGTCGTGCTCGACGACGAGTAGGGTATTACCAATATCGCGAAGGTTCTCGAGGATCTTTACCAACCGGGCATTGTCCCGCGGGTGTAGTCCGATGCTCGGTTCGTCCAGTACGTAAAGCGTGCCTACAAGAAGCGAACCCAGGTTTGTCGCAAGCTGTATCCGCTGAGCCTCGCCGCCCGAAAGTGTCGCCGCAAGACGGCTTAGCGTAAGATAATCGAGCCCGACATCGACCAGAAATTTCAACCGGCGGCGAATTTCAAGCAAAAGCTTTTCCGCGATCTTTTCGCGTTCCGGGTTTAGGGTAAGCGACTCAAAGAACTCATACGCGTCGTCGATCGAAAGTTCGAGTATCTCGGGTAACGACCGCCCGCCGACCTTTACATCTCTCGCCTCTTGTCTAAGACGTGATCCCTCGCAATCAGGACATTTTGTATAGCCGCGATACTTTGCAAGAAACACGCGGACGTGAAGCTTGTACTTCTTTGTTTCGAGCCACTTGAAAAAGCCCTTTATTCCACGCCATCCTTCATCTCCGTAAACGATGCAGTTCTGTTGAAAATCAGGGAGGTCTGCATACGGGACGTTGATATTGATATTCGCTGACGCGGCGTACTTCAATAACTCTTTCTGTGCCCAGGCGTGCTGGGGCCTTGTGAACGGTTCGATCGCTCCATCTTTGATCGACAAAAGCGGATTGGGAATCACCAGATCGTAATCGACGCCGATGGTGTTGCCAAAGCCCTGACAGGTCGGGCACGCGCCGTAAGGAGAATTAAAGCTGAAAAGCTGAGGTTCAGGTTCCTCGTACGGTGTGCCATCGTATTTGCAGACGTACCGATCCGAATACTTGAGAGATACCTGTTCTTCACCGCCAACTTGTTCGATGATCGCTGCGTGTCCTTCGCGGAAGCAGGTTTCGAGCGAATCGACGAGACGCTGGCGAATATCCGGGTCAGCCTTCAGGCGGTCAATCAGGACGAAAGTATCGTTAAAATCAGGGAATTCGTAATCTTCCGGACGGGTAAGTTCGATGACCTCGCCATTTCGATATAACCTCGAGAAACCCTGTTGGAGCAACGAGATCAAAAACGCGGAAACACTCAGGTCCAGGGCCGTGGCTTTCTTCTTTGTTTTACTTTGAGTCCTTGCGCCTTTAAGTGAAATTTCCCCGAGGATCGGAAACAAAACATAAAAACGCGTGCCGATCTCCAGGGCAGCGAGTACCTCATCGGCCGCAGATTCGGGCGAATCTTTTTTAACCTCACGGCCGCAGACATGACAGAAAGTTTGTCCCGCTCGTGCGTAGAGAAGCCGCAGGTAATCGTAGATCTCGGTCTGGGTCGCAACTGTCGAACGCGGGTTCTTGGTCGCGTTCTTTTGTCTGATCGCGATGGCGGGGGCAATGCCGGTGATGTCATCGACATCCGGCTTGTCCATGCGTTCCAAAAACTGCCTGGCATACGCCGAAAGCGATTCGACATATCGACGCTGTCCCTCGGCATAGATAGTATCGAAAGCAAGCGAAGATTTACCCGAGCCCGAAACACCCGTAACAACAGTAAGTTTGTTGTGCGGCAGCGAAACAGAAATATTCTTGAGGTTGTGGACGCGGGCACCACGGACTTCGATCGCTTGTTCTTTCTTTCGTGCAGGCTGCATAGCGCAAAAACCGGGCTATTGGACAAAACTTGATTTTAGCACTTTGCCGTTGGCTCTCAAAGACGGAATAAACTGGCCAGCGTCCGAGCATATTCAAACTATGAAATCTGTAATGATGTTCGGAATTGGTTTCATTGCTCTGGCCGGTATCGTGTACGGGATATCGAAATTTAGCGGTTCGAGCGAATCCTGCCCGCTGGCGAATTCGGTGGAAGTATCACCTGTTTCAATGCAAGGCGAGGCCCGTGTACCGGTCCTTGTCGAACTCTTTACTTCTGAAGGCTGTTCGAGTTGTCCCCCCGCCGACCGCCAATTGACGTTTCTGCAGGAACAGCAGCCGGTTCTCGGTGCCGAAGTGATCTCGCTCGCATTCCACGTTGATTATTGGGACCAACTAGGGTGGAAAGACGCATTTTCTTCCGCGGAGTTCAGCGAACGACAGCGAAGTTATGCGGTTGCGAAAAGGCTTAACTCAAGTTATACGCCCCAAATGATAGTAGATGGGAACGCCGAATTTGTCGGCAGCAACGCTCGACGGGCAAACGATGCTATCTCGAAAGCGGCCGCAGAAGAAAAAGGAAGGATCGATATCAGGAAGGCCGGCGAGAGGCTTGATATCAAGGTTGACGGCCTCCCCAAGCATTCAAAAGCCTTGGTTTATCTGGCGGCGGCCGAGGATGGCCTCGTCACAAACGTTGAGGCAGGTGAGAATTCGGGTGCGACGCTTGTGCACACTTCGGTAGTTCGGCGGCTTCAAGCGGTGGGCACGATCGGTCCGAACGCAGAATTAAGCAAGATCACTATCCAAATTCCAGCAGACACGTCTTGGAATATGAAAAAGCTCAAGTATGTGGTTTTTGTACAAGAGGAAGATTCCAAGAGGGTGATCGCGGCGGGCAGTCTGAATGCTGAGATCTGATCACCATCGCATGTCGTAACTGCTGAAATTCTCCCGCCAGGGCTCAGTTTCTTCTTTCGCAAGGATCGGGATCCGGCCGTCAAAGGTTATTTCGGACTCCAAGGTGCGGCGGATCCGATAGTTGTAGCCGGTAGGCGATGCGATCGAAAGTGAGATAAACTCATCAGTCTTGCGTGAAACGACGGCGACGCGCCAATCCTTCTTGGAGCGCACAAGCAGACGGCCGCCAAGCGGGAAATCGCCGAGCGTCAATCGTGTTTCGGTAGATTCCATGATCTGCGAAATGCCTTGTACTGATCCTCCGGAAGCTGGATGAGATACGGGTTCTTTGTCGGGTCGAGCCAGGCGACAACGCGTTCCATATCCTCTCTTGCCATTGCCGTGCAACCGCTAGTAGGGGTGTTCGAGTCCTTCCAAATGTGCAAAAAGATGCACGATCCGTTTCCCTTTACTACGGGATAAGAGTTGTAAGCTACGAAAATGCCGAGATCATATTCAGGGGTGATCGATGCCATCTTCTCCGAACTCTTCCAGTCGAAAATGCCCACCTGCAGACGCCCGACGACCTTGTTGTAATGGTGCGAATTTACATCGTCGACGCACTCGATCTGATCCTCGAGTCGACGATATGAGAGTTTCGAAGTTACAGTTTCAGCCTTTCCGAAGGCGAATGTGAGAGGAAACATTCCGGCAGGCGATCTTCCGTCGCCCTCCTTCTTAAACTCCTTTGCGCTTTCGGGCGCCGAGTCTTGTGCCCATGCAATTCCGGACCTGCCGACCACGATCTCGAATTCTTTTCCGACCGGCTTCCAAGTAGATCCGGCATCTCTGCGTTCATAAAGCTGCGCCTCACCCTTGGTGTCGGTCCAGTTGTCTGTAGTAACAACGATCGCTTGAAGTGATTCTGAGAATGGGACCTTCACAGGCGCCGGCTCCGGTTTTTTGATCTGTGCAGCTATGGCGGTGGACAGAAATAGCAAAAGACAAAGAGCTTTCATAGAAAGGTAGATTTAACACGAAAGATCAGTTGCCACAATCCTTATTCGGAACAAGTGATAACTGACAAGTGAAAAGTGTCAGTTGAGTTCAGTCTTCGAAGACGGACTCAGATGATCTGTTTTTGCTTACGGCGTAAACCCGAAGCCCGACGGAGATCATGAAGATCGAGACCACCATCCAGACCAGTACCCAAACGAAGCCGGGGATGCCGGTCGCTGCGGCCATGTTCGCCGCGTCCGAATGCATTGTGGTCGTGGCCGAGATGAAGAATACATTGAGCAGATCGAAAACGGCGTTAAGCAAACACTGAACGGCGACAAACGCGAGGGCGAAATTTGCCCATTTCAGGCTTGCGAACTTCGCGATCGCAGCAAGAGCGGCCGCAAGAAAAACTCCCGAGATGATCGTGAAAAACAAACCGCCGACAGTCGATGTAGCGAATAAGTTCCAGACCGGAGCTAGGAATCCGAAGATCACCGTCATAACCGCCACGAATCCTGCCGAAACGTAAAGCGCGATACGTGACGAAAAACCGTAACGGATCCATGCAAGCAATCCGGCTCCAAAAACGGTGGTGCCGAGATAACCGGCACTTGATACAAGCAGGCCTGAAAGCAAACCGCTGCCGAGTGAATAAACCTCGCCGCTGCCGTCCGGCGATACGGTCAAACTCTGTACCGAATTGCCCGTAAGGATCGTTGCAAGAGCGTGGCCGCCTTCATGGATGAACGTCGCAAAGAGACGCAGCGGATAAACGACGTAGCCAACAAGCGGGATGTACCAGGAAGCCACCCACAAAAGAACACTTACGATCGTAGCGATAAGAAGGAGTGTAAACTGGGGCTCGGCATCTTTGGCAATTCTGTACTGCATAACGGCGATCTCTCCCTGAGCAATTTACGAATAAGTTTACCTGAAAGTTCTAACTAAACGAAGGATTTTCGGTCATAGTCGGTCTTACCGCCGGTCTTTGATTCAAGGCGAATGTCGCTGATCCCGATATCTTTCTGAACCGCTTTGCACATGTCGTAGATAGTTAACGCCGCAACCGATACGGCGGTGAGCGCTTCCATTTCGACCCCGGTTTGACCCGTTGTAATTGCCTCGGCTTCGATTTGGATGCCAAATTCTGCAAATTCGACGCTTACATTCGCCTTAGACAGATCGATCTGATGACAAAGAGGGATCAGATCCGACGTTCTCTTTGCTGCCATAATGCCGGCGATGCGTGCGATCTCGAGCGGATTTCCTTTCGGGTTCTCGTTCTTACTGAGTATCGAGAGTGTTTCGGGCGTGAGCAGAACCTTGCCGGAAGCAACGGCTCGCCTTTTTGTCACCGCCTTTTCTGAGACATCGACCATTCGGATGCCGTCTTTTTCGTCGTAATGCGAGAGTTCGCTCATATCTTTTTCGCCTTAAAGATCAGAGTATTGCCGCCGAGAAGCACTTCATTCGAATTGAGCTCGTCGGCCCAGCGTTCCTTTCGTTTTTGCTTTGAAGAAAACCGCGAGACGAACCTGATCAGGCCTACGATCGGATAAAACGCCCAGCCATTTCGCTTTGGCTTGTCGAGGTGAACGCTGTCGAGGGCAAAACCATTCGTCTCCAGAAGATAACGCAACTCCGAATAACTTATCGGATTTACGTGAAGCGCGATCTCTTCCATTCCGCCGAATTCCTTTGCTATCGTTTCTCGCGCTTGAGCGGAGAGCGGTTTGAAGTGTGAAGTATAGCCCGAAAACAACCATTTGAGTCGTTCTTCGATGTTCATAATGTTTGGGACAGAAACGATCAGCGTACCGTCGGGCTTCAGGATCCGTCCAAATTCGCGTATCGCATTTGACGGATTTTCGATATGTTCGAGGCCTTCGACACAAACAACATACTCGAACGAAGCGTTTTCGAATGGAAGTGAGCCGTCCAGATCTCCCTGACTAATTTCTACTCCATCGAGCTTAAAGATCTGCGGATACAGGTCACAGCATGACACTTCAAAACCGGCATCGACTAGCCGCTTGGCAAGGGCTCCTTCGCCCGCCGGAACATCCAATAATCTGCCCTTCGGCGCGTTCGCAAGCAGGCGTTCGACCGTATCATGAATTGCGACGTGTGCAAGGGCGGCGGGCTGATCCATTTTTAACTAGACTATCAAATATCACAGGAAAAGAACGGGAACGGGCGAGCCTGCGTCGAAAGCGCTTCCGCGAGGGATGGATATCAAAGCGTCCGATTCCGCAAAACCGATGAAATCCGACGAGCCATGCCATTGCAGCGGATCTGCTTTCAGCGTGCCGTCGGACTCGGAGATCAACACCGCAGGTAAGTAGGCATCACGTTCTTTGGGTGCCCTTACAGGTTTCGATACGATCGCCGTTCCGTTGTTGAGGTCGCATTGCACGGCACCTTGCATGATCAGGATCGCCTTTCTTACAAACAAATAAAAAGTTGCAGCCGCCGAGACAGGATTTCCCGGAAGGCCAAATACGAGCGTCTTCTTCAGCCGCGCAAAAACGGTCGGTTTTCCCGGCTTCAGGCGTAGCCGCTCGAAAAAACACTCGGCGCCAAGCTCCTTCAACGCCAGCCTGGTTAGGTCGTATTTGCCGACCGACACGCCACCGGTCGTGATCAGAATATCCGATCCTCTGGCGGCTGTCTTGATCTGCGTTTTAAGCTCGCTTAGATCGTCACCTATGATCGGGAAAACTCGAGCGATAGCTCCTGCCTGCTCACAAAGCGTCTTTAGCATTATCGAATTAGAGTTTCTGATCTGGTCACGCTTGGGCTTTCTGCCGACGTCAACGATCTCGCTCCCGGTCGAAATGATCGCTACCCGAGGCCGCCTGGCGACCATTACTCGCGCGTAGCCGAATGCCGCCGGGATCGATATGTTGTTCGCTGAAATTACCTCTCCCGCGCGAAGCACCTTAGATCCTTTCTTTACCTCTTGTCCTTTGTAAACGATGTATTTCCCCACCGATGTAGGTTCTGTGATACTGACGACACCGTTCGATTCCGTCGTCAACTCGATCTTTTGCACGGCGTCCGCACCGGCCGGGATCGGAGCGCCAGTCATGATCCGAACCGCTTCGCCTGTTTTCAGGACTTTGTGCCATCCCTGTCCGGCGGCCGATTCACCGAGGATCCCAAGCGTAACCGGTGCCGCCATCGTATCGGCAGCCTTTACGGCGTATCCATCCATTTGTGATCGGTCGAACGGCGGCATGTCCACATCTGCGTGGATGTCCTCCGCAAGTACACGGCCGACCGCATGCTCGAGCGCGACCCGTTCGGCACCGAGAGGCCTCGTTTCGCGTTTGACGATCTTCAGCGCCTTCGAAACTTCGATCATTGCCTTATCAAATAAAATTCGGTCTGCCGGGGACGGAAGAATCGGTAACCGGTTTCGGTCATATAGGCATCGTCTTCGGCCATGATGGTCACTTTTTGATTGTTCCACTCGGGCACAAGCGTCGAGGTGTTTAGTTCGATGGAAACGTAGGAACCGGGCAGTATCTTGTTTGCCCCGCCACCAATGTTGCCCCGGAAATCGATCGATGGGCCGAGGCCGTGTCCGTGTGTGCCGATCGGATGCGAGTAGATCATCGCTTCAATGCCCTGTTTCTTACA
Organism: Blastocatellia bacterium; assembly: GCA_016789265.1. Classification (GTDB taxonomy): domain Bacteria; phylum Acidobacteriota; class Blastocatellia; order Pyrinomonadales; family Pyrinomonadaceae; genus OLB17. Next base: position 58,436 of record JAEUQK010000025.1, on the reverse strand, counting down.
CTCCGCCATCGCTGCCTGATAGACCTCTGTGCCTGTCATTCCGGACCGAGCAATGCCAAGTACTATATCCTGCAGTCGGTTTGTGTTTTTCAGCGCTGCCTTGAGACCTGCGGGAGCGTCGCTTTCACCAGATTTGAGGACGTAAGCATGCTTTTGCCAGTCGGTCGACAGTCCCATGTAGTTGAGGCCGAAATCAACGTGGATGAGGTCACCAGGCTGGATTACGTCAGCCTCGTTTGCAGTGCTCAGAAATTGGCCGGTAGTTCCGGTCGCAGACGCCTGTCGTTGTATTCTAAGGTCGGGCTGGAACCACGTGTCGAGTCCAAGGTCGTTAAGCTGCTGCAGCATCCACCAGCGAACATCTCCCGCCGTCGTCTTGCCCGGCGTAATGACTTCGCCGGAGAACGCTCTGCGTGTGATAACGTCTGTTACAAGGACGGCGGTGCGGTAATGCTCTAGTTCTTCCGGCAGTCGCGTGTCAAAAAACTCGGTCAACAGGTTTCCTGCGGAAATAAACTTCCTCTCGTTCTCGGGGCCGAGGGCGTCCGCGAGGAACTTGTATCCATCGTATGTCAGCCCGCTTTGCTGACCGCGGGTGCCGCCGATGTTGAGAGCGATCGTTTTCGGATTTCGTTCGTCCACAATCTTCCGGAGTTCCTCGCCAAACTTGTCGCGGGCGGGCATCACAAATCGGTAATGGTTCTTGAGCCGCTCTTCGGAATAACGGACCATCGCGATCCGTTCAAGCTGTTCACCGCGGTCGATGAAGATGAAGAGATCCCTGCGGCCGACGATAGGTATCGGTGGAACGATGTGAGGCGTTACAGGGTCGCTGTTAAACTCTTCGTTTACGACGATCCACATCTCGACTCCGTGCCGCCTCATCATCGGCAGAAGGAGCGAACCAAGACGCTTTTTCAGCCATTGCTCGCGAACATCGGCCTGCTCACGCTGCGACAGGAGCCTGGGCATGGCCGGGATCGGTTCGCCCAAGCGGTTTTGGGCTGGTGCTCGCGAATCCAGCAGCAACAGCCCGATTGAAAATAAAAGCAGGGTTTTTCGGAGGCTCATATTGAACGAAATCTGTGCATGGCTATCGCGAAATTCAGTGCTGAGTGTTAAAATGATGCCTTGGAAATACGACTTGGATTCTATCATACACACCAATTTAGAAAGGAAGACTTAACCTGTGATCGACTTAGAATTAACCGAAGACCATATAGCGTTACAGAATACTGTCCGCGAATTTTGCGCGGGTGAAATTGCCCCGCATATTAAGGAATGGGACGAAAAAGCATATTTTGAGCCGAGTGTTTTCAAAAAGATGGCGGAACTCGGTCTTTTGGGTGTTTGTATCCCGGAAGAATACGGCGGGGCCGGGTTCGACTATGTTTCGCTCGGGCTCGTATGTGAAGAACTCGAAGCGTGTGACACTTTTCTTCGTGTCGCGATGTCCGTTCACGTCGGGCTGAACAGCATGAGCCTGCTTTCATGGGGAACCGAGGAACAGAAGCAGAAATATCTCGTCCCGCAGGCTAAGGGTGAAAAGCTCGCTACTTTCGGCCTCACCGAGCCGAACGCAGGTTCCGACGTTGTCGGTATGCGTTCTTACGCAAAGCGCGATGGTGACGATTGGATATTGAACGGCGAGAAAATGTGGATCTCGTTGGCAGATGTTGCAGATCATTTCCTGTTTTTCTGCTGGACGGACCTCGAAAAGCAAAAGGTTCGCGACCACAGCGGTATTTCGTGCTTTATCGTCGAACGGTCAATGCCCGGATTTTCGAGCGGGACGATACACGGAAAGCTCGGCATCAAGGCAGGGAATACGGGTTACTTTTCGCTGCAGGACGTCCGCGTGCCGGCGGCAAACATGCTTGGACAAGAAGGGGAAGGATTTAAGATAGCGATGTTTTCGCTCGAGAACGGCCGTTATACGGTTGCGTCAGGCGCGACCGGCGTCATCCGTGCATCGCGAGACGCTTCGGTTGCATACGCAAATACCCGCGAAGTGCAGGGCCAGAAGATCGCAAGTTTCCAGCTCGTTAAACAAAAGATCGCCGAGATGGAAGCTGACTACGAAATGGCGCATTTGTTATGGCTCAAATGTGGTTTTCTTAAGAACGCCGGAAAGCCATCGGCCAAAGCAGCAAGTTTGGCTAAATGGCAAGCTACGACCCGATCTGAAAAAGCAGCGTCGATGGCGATCGAAGTTCATGGCGCGAATGGGTACACAAACGATTATCCGGTCGAACGATACCTAAGGAATTGCAAGGCCGCGGTGATCTACGAAGGAACACGAGATATCCATACCCTGATGCAGGCCGATTGGGCGCTTGGGCTTAAAAAGGAAAAGCCGGCTCGAGTCGTCTTACCGGCTTACAAAGCTGCGGGAGCGTAAGTTCATCGTGCGAGATCCATTCCGCAAATAAGTGTTGAAGCCCGCACTCTAAACTTTATTTCAATGCACCTTCCGGACGGCGATTGGTGAGTTTCCATTCGCCGTTTTCTTTTACGAAAACCACAGTAATTCCGCTAGGATAGCCTTTTGTGCGGACCTCTGCAGTCGCTGTGTCGCCTGAGATCTTTTCGTTACGAGCCTCGCATAGTTCATTAGACGCCTGATCGTCGGAGAGGAATTCGACGAGGGTCTTCACCCCGTCTTCCTTCATCTGTTTTTCAAAATCCTTGATCGTGTCTGATGAGTAAACCTTCCGAAGTGCCGCTTCGTCTTTTTTCACCCATGCTGCGCAGTAAGCCGTGTAAACCGGTGAGAGCGTGGGAGCATTGTTGGTCGTTTGTTCCGGTGTCGGCGTCTGGGCCGCCAGGGGATTTTCCTTGCCAGTGTTCACCGGAGCCGTCGGTGAATTGGCATTCGTCTTGTTGGTTGAGTTTGTGTTGGACTCAGGTGCACCGCCGCAAGCGGCAAAAAGAGTTGTGACGATAAGCACTGTGAGTAGATAAAGATTCTTCATAATAAAAATAAAATTTACGGAAACGAACCGAAGCTATTCGAGCTAGAGTCCCAAAGTATAATAGATACCATGAGAACAGACAAAACAAGCCATACGGAATTGCACCGCACGTTTCTTGTGCATGGATTGCCCGAACCGCTCACCCGGGCTAGTTCGCATTTGCAGATATTCGATAACTACATTCCCGGAACCAGACTGCGTCTGCGATCCGTTCGGGTGCCGGAAACCAAAGAATGGACGATCGGCCTTCAACAAAGATTTCCGCTTCATGACGGCGACGGTTCGGAATGGAAGGTCGCAGAGATACATTTGAACGACGCCGAATACGAACATTTCAAGATGTTCGAAGGAAATGAGATCCGCAAGAATCGTTACTTTCACGAGTTTGACGGTCGAATGGTTGCATTTGACGTCTATCTAGGGCCGCTGTGGGGGTTGAATCGCGCTCGAGTAGAATTCGATAGACGCGAAGAACTTCTGGCTTATGATCCGCCGCCGTTCGCGATCTTTGAGGTGACAAACGACCCGTTTTTCTTTGACGATAACCTATATCACCGCAAATTTGAGGAGATCCAGGCCGAAGTTGCAAAGATAGGCGATACCGCGTTGATCACTCCGGAGTTTCCGGATGAATGATCGGTCTGGTTATAGTTTCAGAAACAAAAAAAGGCGACCGCATTGGCCGCCATTTAATTTAGTGGAACATCGCTTTTGATCAATGAGGCGATCGATCGATCAGCTATTTGGATCTTGCCTGCATCGGCACGAAACGTTCGATCGAATCGTAGATCTGAAGGTATATCTTAGTTTCGCGTGGGATCAGGCTGGTCCAGTTTTCGCCGCCGCGATTGATATATCCGGCTATTTTAGCGGGATTGGAGTTGTATCCGGTCGCCATTAACTGTTCCTGCGTTGCTATACCGTTTGAATAGGCATCGGCGACGGTCGGGCTGGCGACAAGGTCGGTCCAGGTGCGGTTCATGTATAGCAGCATGGCTTGAGCCGCGTTGACGTGATTTCGCATTCCTTCGACAAAGTCAGGGATCAGCGTGATATTCGGATGCCACGACCGCACCATCCGGTACGTTGACGGGATCATCTGCACCATTCCGCCGGCTCCTGCCGAGCTGACCGAATAACGGTAGGTCTGTCCTTCATTCAATGCGTAAAGTGTAAAAATGTCGTCAAAGATCTTACTGTGCGGTTCGGTGCGAAAACGCTGATGATCGACGTGCTCAACCGTCGCGAGCCGCTCGGCGATGTCGGCGATCTTCGGCGAAACGGTAATGCCTTTTTCTTCCAGTCTGTCGCGGGCTATCTCGATCACATTTCTTACGTAAAGCCTTCCTGCGTTAACGACCTCGGGGGTAACCAGCCCAGGATGGGTGGACATGTAGTAAGCGGTCTCAAGGTATTTTCCTTCGCGAACTACCGGGTATTGAACCAAAAGCGGTAGATAGGTCTCGCCCCTGTCATCGAAGATCACGATCGGCGTGTTGACGCCATTTCCGCGGATCGTTCTTATGCGAAGGGATCTTCCGTTTTCGGAAACCGCAAGTTTCTCGTCCTTTACGGAAAGAAACGCTTCCTTTGAAACGACAACGTAATCGATCTTGTCAGTTTCCGGATCGCTAAACGCAATACGTACCGATTCGCCCGACATCGGCGTATTGACCGACGCCGTCGCGATCGGGCGAGACTGCATCAATCGCTTTGCTTCGGCGATCTTATTCTTAAGCTGTCTAAAACTAAGGCTATTGAACTTAAGGTTCTCGATCGGCGTTGTCGCAGGAACGGTCGCGGTTTGCATTGCAGCCGGTTGTTCCGGCAGGAGGCCTGTGCCAGGCGACGCTGTCTGGTCCTTTTGCGCCGAACCAACGACGATCGGCGTTGGGGAAGGTTGCGTTATTGGTGGCTTGGCCGCAGGCAAACTATTGGTAACGACCACCCTTACCGGTGTCGGGGTCGGCTCAACAGTTCGAACCTGGCCGAACGCGGAAGCGGCGGCAAAAAGCGATATGGTACAGAAAACTACTCTGGTCATAGTGGGCTCGAATTGGAGAGCTGATTCGTCCTTTGGGTGAACTTACAGGGTATGGAAGGCCTGTTAAACCTTAGATTCGCTCATTTTGCGGGCGGTTGTCAAATAAAATCGAAAAAATTATGGTATTAACAAGAATTAGTTATACCACCTGTATTTGTTGAGGCTTTTTCATTGCTGTATAACTAATGATTCGTCTTATTGTATGAAAAACTTGTTTGGTACGGATGGGATACGCGGGCACGCAGGCGAGTTTCCATTGGATGTCGAAACCGTTCGTATGATCGGAGCGTCGCTCGCGCATCAACTTAGGACGTCACTGGATCGTCTTCCGAGGATCGTTAGCGGGCGGGATACACGAGAATCAGGCGAGTCGATCGAAAGGGCGTTTCATGAAGGTGCGGAGGCGGCAGGTGCGGAGTGCGTTTCCGCCGGGATCATAACGACACCGGGAATCGCGTACCTGACCAGGACGCGTGGATTCGACGCCGGGGTCGTGATCAGCGCATCTCATAACCCGTTTCAGGACAACGGGATCAAGATCTTTACACCGAGCGGAAAGAAGGCCGATGAAGCTACGGAACGAACCATCGAAGCCGATGTAAACAATGGCAAAAAAATAGAGATCCGCGATTTAGTCAGTTTAGACGATTCTAACTCCATTCAGCTTCAACAGGCTTATTCGGATCATCTGGCGGCCGAGTTTCCTGAACTCGATCTTTCCAAATTGAAGATCATCGTCGATTGCGCGAATGGAGCGGCATCTCAACTTGCTCCGGAATTATTTGGTCGATTTGGGGCAGATGTTACTGCAATACATGCCGAGCCGAATGGTCGCAATATCAACGAGAATTGCGGTTCGCTTCATCTTGAACATCTTCAAAAAGCGGTCATCGGATCCGATGCGGATTTTGGAGTGGCCTTCGACGGCGATGCGGACCGGGCACTGTTTGTTAATGAAAAAGGCAAGATCGTTGATGGTGACGCAACGCTTTGGATCATGGCCAATTTTTTGTTAGATCACGGAATGCTCGAAAATCGAAAGGTAATTGCAACTGTGATGAGCAATATCGGGCTTGAACTGGCATTGAGGTCCTTAGGGGTTGAGCTCGTTCGTACTTCGGTCGGCGATAAGTATGTTCTCGATGAACTCCTCTCGAGCGGATCGGAGATCGGGGGTGAGCAGTCGGGCCATGTTATCTTTCCCGGCAAGAGTATCGTAGGCGACGGGATCCTGACCTCGTTATTTGTTTTAGAGGCGATCTATGAGCGTTCGGTTCCGTTTTCTGAGATGACGAAAGGTTTTAATGCATACCCGCAAATTCTTGTTAATGTTAGAGTTAAGGAAAGGCGGCCCTTTGCGGACGTCCCTGTGATAGCGGATGCGGCCGCCTCCATCGAACGTGAACTTGATGGAAAAGGACGGCTCTTGCTTCGGTATTCCGGCACCGAAAACCTCGCTCGAGTGATGATCGAAGGGCAGGACCAAGCGGTGATAACCGAACAGGCAAATCGATTGGCCGAGGTCATTAGGACAAGCCTTAACTAGCAAAACATGACCGCGATAGTCCCAGTGAAAACAAAGTCAGACGCTTCGGCCTATGAGGTGCGAATAGGAGCCGGGCTGCTTTCAAGTTGCGGTGATTGGGCTGCGGAGAGTCTGGGCATATCGAGCACCAAGATCTGCATCATTTCAAATAAGAAGGTATTTCGGTTATATGGTTCGACGGTGATCGCTTCATTGCGGCGAACTGGTTTCCATCCGTTCGTTCATCTGATAGCCGACGGTGAACATGCAAAGAGTTTCCGTTCGCTGGAAAAGACGCTGAAGTTCTTCGGTGAAAGCGCGCTAAGCCGAACAGATTCGGTACTCGCGCTTGGCGGCGGAGTGGTCGGCGATCTTGCCGGTTTTGCCGCGTCTATTTATCTTCGTGGGGTCTCTTATCTTCAGGTTCCTACGACGCTGCTTTCTATGATCGATTCATCGGTCGGCGGAAAGACCGGCATTAACACGGCGTTTGGTAAAAACCTTGTCGGTTCGTTTTACCAGCCCAAGGGCGTAATGATCGATCCTGAAGTCCTTACCACGCTTCCCACTCGCGAAAGGACTGCCGGGTTTTGCGAAGCGGTCAAACAAGGCGCGATCTCTGGATCGAAATTGTTAAATGCCACATCAGCGGTGCTTACACAAAAACCGGAGTACGATTCTCAGGTATTCTCTGATTTTCTTGTAGCTCAGATCCGGTTCAAATCGTCGATCGTCGCTGCAGACGAGCGCGAATCCCCAGACAAGCAAGACGCTAAATCGCGGAAAATATTGAACTTTGGGCATACTTTTGCACACGCACTCGAAAAGGTCACTGATTTTAGTTATCTCAGACACGGTGAAGCAGTGGGTTGGGGGATCATCTTTGCGGCCAAGCTCTCAAAAAAGCTTGAATTACTCTCCTCTGATGAAGTAGAATTGTTGAACGGTGTTGTGCATCGGGCCGGTGTTTTGCCGCCGATCGGACACATCGATCCCTCAGGGATATTTGAGGCCTTCAAATACGACAAGAAGAACATCGCGAATTCGCTTCATTGGATATTGCTAAAAGGCATCGGTAAGCCGGTTATCGTGCCGCAATCCAAAATTCCCAGTTCGCTTCTTAGATCCACAATTCGTGAAGTCGTACGTCCTTAATACCTCATCTAGCCATTCTCGTTGAGGAGTTCACCAATGAATAAATTGAAAAGTGACCGCAGTTCAGAACGCGGCAGCGCCGGAGTAAAATTCCTGGCCATCTTCGTTTTGTTGATCCTGGCTGCAAATGCCGGATACCACTACATCCCAGTGGCTTACGAAGGGGCAAGTTTTCGGCAAGAAATGGATACGGCAGTCGTCAAGGGACTCGCCGCGTCAGGCAATATGAAGCCTCTCGATGTGGTCAAAGCGCACGTGACCAGGGCGGCCGGCGAATATAATGTGCCGCAAGACGCCGTCATCGAGATCAAGCCTATGCCTAACTATATTCAGGCTTACGTCTCATACCAAAAAAAGGTCGACGTTTTGCCGTTCGGTATCTATCGCTACAATTACAATTTTGAATATACAGCGGCGCCGCAGGGCTATTTGATGAAGCAGTGATCAGGCTGCAAGAGCAGCCCGTACTTTCGCGGGTTGTATCTGTATCAGAGACTGCGGAGCGTCTGCTAACCACGTAGTCGGGCAAACACCGCAGGTAGTACATTTTTCAACGGCAGGGCACGGTAAGCTTGAAAGGGCTTCTCGTGCCTTTTCATGTTCGGTCTTTAGGAATTCGAACGAAAGTCCTGAATCGACGATCGACCATGGAAGGAACTCGTCGTAGCTGCGGTCCCGGGACGTGTGCATTGAGGCGTCGATACCCGAGATCTGCAAAGCTTTGTCGAGATCCCCGTTCAAACGGGCCGCTGCTTCAATTACCTTGGAAACGGTGCGGTCGCCTGACGAGAAAAGGGCTTGTTCATGTGCGATCCGTGCCGACATGAAACGAACGTCCACGTTCGGTATTTTGCCCAGGCCTTTACACACATACTTGATCCGCCGTTTTAGCTCCCGTTCATCACATATCGCGTCCCACTGAAGCGGCGTATTTGGCTTTGGCACAAAACCATTCAGAGATGGGATGATCTTTCCCGCACGCCCGAATCGCTTGCCCGCTTCCAGCATACGACCCTTGATCCGCTCAACGAGTACAAACATCTCATTGAGATCTTCTTGAGTTTCTGTGGGTAATCCGACCATCATGTAAAGCTTGATAGTGAGCATGCCGCGGTCAAAAACCGCCCCGCAAATATCGACGATCTCGTCGTTGGTCAGATTCTTGTTGATCACTCTACGAAGCCTGTCTGATCCGGTTTCAGGAGCGACGGCGATCTGCTGGTCCCGCGACTCGACAAGTGCGTCAAGCAGTTCGTCCGAGATCTGGTCCAGCCTGAGGGAAGAGACCGAGATCCGATAATCCATGGCCCGCAATTCGCGGAGGATCGTCGATATTTCAGGGTGGTCGCAAACCGCGGTTGAGACCAGGCCGATCTTATTTGTTTTCGAACGCCATTCGGCTGCCTTTGCCAGGATGTCCTTCGCTGGAACGACGCGCGGAGGATAGTAGTTGTATCCGGCCCAACAGAAACGGCAGCCTTGAGAACAGCCTCGGGAGATCTCAACCAACAATCGGTCGCCCATTTCCGCCTTTGGGGACCAAACGGACGTTGACGGGCAAAAGGTCTCCTGGTTAATTAGAAAATCCGCCAGATCTTTTTCGCCGCGTTTTATTGCACGGCGAAGCGTTCCTTCCTTTGGATTTACTGCCGCAAGAGCGCGGCCAACGCGGCGCGGCACGCCTTCCTGATTAGGCATGTAGTCGAAGACGGTGCCGTCTTCGTTGTAGATCACATCGTAGAATGAAGGGACGTAAAATCCTCGGCCTATACGGGCAAGCGAAAGCAGGATGTCCTGTTTCGTCTCATTTTCCAGGATCGCATCGACGAGTTGGTAAGCCAGTATCTCGCCTTCGCCGACGGCGATCACGTCCGTAAGATCCGCGATCGGCTCCGGGTTTAAGAACGATGCCGCTCCGCCCATGATAACCATGGGATGAAAGTGATTGCGTTCCTTTGACCAAACCGGGATGCCCGAAAGCTGAAGCATTCGCGCCATGTTCAGATAGTCGGTCTCGAATGAGATCGAAAAAGCGACAACGTCAAAGTCTCGGACCGGTGTTTGAGTTTCAAGCGAAAGGAGCGGCGTGCGCGACTTTTCGTATTCCTTTAGTTCGTCCGGGTCAGGAAGAAAAACACGCTCGCAGGAAACCTCAGGAATGTTGTTAAAGAGCTCATACATCGTATGAAGCCCGAGGTTTGCCATGCCGATCCCATGCGTGTTTGGATAGCAAAGGGCGATCCTCAACTGTGAACCGTGTTTCACGACCCAGCCTTCCTCGTCCCCGAGTTTCTTTTTATAACTTTCTATGATGCGTCTGCTCATCAAAACACGAAACCAATAGAGTAACAGTCCACAACGGCGTATTCAATCAATTTAGGAAAACTCCAAAACAAAAAAGCGGCCGAAGCCGCGCTTTGCTACCTTTTGTTTTTATCCTTACCCGGGAGCGTAGGCCCGAGCACAAAAGGCCGATGCTGCACAACATAGGTCTTTTCATCCGTGACACCGTCACCATCCACGTCAACTTTCACTTCCAGTTTGTACTTCTTGCCCGGCTCGTGTTTCTTCACGAGGTCATACGCAAGGTTGTACTGGCTGCGGAGCAGTCCATTGATCGATTCCAAATATGCCGGGATCTCACTTTCAAATGTCATTTGAAAATGCATTCCGCCCGATTCCTTGGCGAATGTGTTCATCGTATTCGTAGCCTGCAGAAATGTGAGACGGCCGGGAACGCCGGTGAGACTGTCTGTCGGGCCTAGATACGGTTCATAACGTTTATAGAACAAGTTTCCGGTACTTATTATGTAAAGCGGAATGCCAGCCTCCTGAATGATCTTTCGGATCTCGCTGTAATTGGTCTTGCTGAACGTATCAATCCCCGATGCGACCAGTATCACGGCGCGTCGCTTAGACTTAACCGCGACCATTCCGAGATAGTCTGCTTTTTCTTCTTTGTCGTTATCGAGTACGACCGTATCTCCACGCCCGCCGACAAGAGTGAACTTTATGGAGTCAAATAGGTTGTTTTCTCGAAAGGCTGGCCGATTTCTCAACAATAGATTGATCGTCTGGCTGATGCGGTTAGGGTCATTAGTGAAATCGGTAATCGGCGTCGGGCGAATGTCAAAGGCGATGACCGATGCGTAATCATCCGGCGGCTTGATGAAGCGAGTCAAAAATTGTGCGACCGGGCGAATCGCTTCCATCGCACCAGGCTCGAAATATCCGCCGGCGGCCGAGCCGAATAACTCGGTCCACTTGCTGTATTCGACCAGAAGGGTGACAGTTATGGGCGATTCAGGAGTGGTGAAACTGGAAATATCCTGTTTGACACCGTCCTCAAACACCTGAAAATTTGATTTCTTCAGACCCGTAATAATCTGGCCGGTCTTTCGGTTTACGACGACGGCATCGATATTTACGATGTCCGTTTCCAGATTTATAGGATCGTCAACATAAACGGCGTTCTTCTCTTCCTCGAGCCGTTTCTTCTCTTCAGCTTCTTTCTTTAGTTCTTCTTCCGTCTTGGGGGTCGGACGCGTGTTCTTTTTGCCTTCGCCTTTGGGGTTGTCAGGACGCTGCGGACGCGATTGCGCGGCGACTGGCGACACAACCGGCAAAACAAACGAGAACGCCAGTATCAATGAAAGCGTGGCAAGGGCGATTTTCATATAGGACTTCCTTCGGACGGTATTAGAGAATTAGATTCAGATTGTCCGCGTTTGGTTGGAAGATTGCAAGAAAGTCGATCTGCTACTCACCATCAGGAATGATCTCGATCTTGACTTCAAAAGAACCTGAATTATCGTTGAGATCTCCTTCGTTTATGCCGAGAAACAGAGCGCCGTCGCGTTCGGCCACAAATTCGCGGCTAGAACCTATATAAAGGAAGTCGTTGTTGTCGTCGCCGATCACAGCCAACAACGCACCTGTCGGCACACTCTTGAGCAACTTCGTATTATCTTCCAGATCGTACTGCCCGCTTGGAGAAGTCGACTTTCCGCCGCCCAGGCTGATCTGGCCGACAGCCGTGATCTTGATCTTCTGCCCTTTCTTCACGACCCATCCGGAGTTCGTCCACCCGTTATTCGTATTGTCGGCAAGCACTTTGACATTTACCTCTATAGGCTTAATGCCGGAAACTTGCCTGACAGGCGGAGTCACAGTAGGTTCTTGACGCTTAACGGCGGGTGTTTCAGATCTCTTCGTCTCAACTGGTGGTTTTGACGGCGTATTGTCGGAAATTACGACTTGTGGGGCCTTTGGTTGACTCTAAGGTGCATTCGCGGACTTGGCCGGCGCTGTGTCAACAGATCCCGGGGTCGGTTGGCTATCGAACATGATCGATTCAACATCGGCAGCTGCGAACGTCATTTCGCGTCGACGGGAACCTTCACCGATCACGACCGTAAAGTTTCCACCGCTGAAACTGGTGATCTTGCCTTTGATAATGCTCCCGTCCTTGAGGCGGATCGTATCTGCGAAAACCGATGCCGAGAGCACAAAGATCAAGGAGATCGAGGCCAGCGATCTGAAAATAAGACTACGCTTTTTCATATTTACTCCCGTCGTCCGATTCCGGTCGGCATACGGAGATTTCCCGCAACAAAGATGAAATAAAGTGTGGCTGCCGTTGCTAAAATTCGGATGAGTCAAACCTTCCCGAATTATACAATTCTTTTCGATCGTTGAGACCTTCTAACTGTAAGACAGTTCGCAAGATTTGAGACCGCCCGCCGTTCTGATGGTGACGGCGAGGATCGATCGATCGGTTTTCGCCGTTTATTTGGGAGGGAGAGAAATGAACAAGGGAAGACTTTTATCGATGGTGTTATCAGCGTTGCTGGTGATCTTTGGCTTCGCGTCGACAAAGGCGCAAACCGGCATCGAAAACGTGCGATGGGAATTGAACGAACTGAACGGAAGGAAAGCCGCAAATTCGCGGTTATATTTGGAGTTTGATGGATCTACGGGCCGTATCAGCGGAAGCGGCGGCTGCAACAGGTTTTTTGGTTCTTACGAACTCAAAAAGACGCGGTTCAAGGCTTTCGGCGTTGGCACAACTAAAATGGCCTGTATGCGGCCTGGAACGATGGAAACCGAGGTCGATTTCCTTAACGCCCTGAAAAAGGCCGACCGGATCAAACAAGAGCGGGCGACATTATCGCTCTTTTCGGGCAAGAAACGCGTCCTGGTATTTCGAAAAAGTCGATCGATCGAACGGGAGCCCGTTACAGTGGATCTTTCGTCTCGAAAATGGATCCTGAAAAATATCGGCGGCATCGACGTGGATCTTGGCGAAAATGCGGCATTCCTGAATTTCGATCCGGCAAAAGGCACGTCGGGCGGAAACACGGGCTGTAATGTCTTCGGGGGAAATTATGAGGCGCTTGGTTCCAAGATCAAGTTCAGCCAGATGGTCTCAACCATGCGGGCATGCGAATTTGAGAATAGGATGACGATCGAGCGGCAGTTTCTGGACGGCCTGCAAAAAGCTGACCGATATGAGGTTAGGGAAGGACGGTTATTACTTTATGCAGGTAAAAAAGTGCTGCTTGAGTTCATGGGAATCGCAAAATAGACGTTGGTAGGAACTCGCCGAGGTAAAGCGACAGCACCTTGGGGAGTTCTTTTCTGGCAAAGCTTGTTCAGATCAGGAAAGAGAATAAGTCCCCGAGGTGCAGCACGGCCGATCTTGAACTGCGTGTCGATAAAACGGCAGGATCATCAAATAATTTCAGAATTGGCGATATTTGATTTTGGCGGCCGCTCAAAGGTGAGGTGTTGAGCGGCCTTTAGCCCTCCCCGGAATCGTGTAAGTCGATCAAACTCGTCCGATCTCTTGGCTCGGTCTTGCCATTGAAGCGCAAACTGACCCTTGGAGCATTGCAAGCAATATGCCAAAACGATGTGGGCTACTAAATGTTGATAAGATTGGGGTTATCAACAACATGCGGAAAATTGCACCATGTCTGCGTGGTTATAATGGGGCAAAAATCCGCAGTAAGGCTAGGGCTGGTGAGGCAAAATGCACCAAATCTTGAAAATTCACTTGGTTATTGTCGTTTCTTAACGTGTTCCGAGGTATGTGACCTCGGTCATGTTCCTGACAAACAAAACCGATCTATTCTAGTCAAGCGGCATTCGGCCTAAGTTCTTTCGATATGAGAGAATTTTCGCGTAATATTCCTTTCTGACCTTTCTCGAAATTATGCACAACGTTGATATTGATATTGTCGAAATGACACTCGATGTGATGAAGTATGCGATCGGCCGGATCACCGATGTGGAACCGACACTTTCGATGCCGAAAAGCGAGAAGGAACTGAAGTCGCTTGCGGGAGACACAATTACCAAGAAAGGTATAGGCGGAGAGGTCGCATTCAAGTTATTTCGGGAAGTACTTGTGAAAGCGAGCGTCCCGATCGATCATCCGCGACATCTTGCCTTTGTTGCCGCCTCACCGACACGGGCGGCCGTGATGTTTGATCTGGTCACGTCTGCAACGAGCGTCCACGGCGCTTTCTGGATGGAAGGTGCCGGATGCATCTTTGCGGAGAACGAGGCAATGAGATGGCTGGTCTCGTTAATCGGATTGCCCAGCGGAGCATTCGGCGTTTTCACGAGCGGTGGGACCGAAGCGAATCTTTCGGCGATGGTAACTGCCCGCGAAGCATGGCGAGCAAAAGAGCCGGAAAAGGCGACCTCAAGAGGGATCATTATCACATCTGCCGGAGCCCATTCTTCTGTAAAAGCAATGGCAAAGGTCATCGACGCGGACGTGATGCTGATCGATACCGAGGGAAGGCTCGATGGCAAGATGCTCTCCGACACGATAGGCGGGCTAACTCAGGACGAACGATCGCGTTTTTTTGCCGTCGTTGCTACAGCAGGGACAACGAACGCCGGAATAATCGACGACCTGAAAGGTATCGCCGATGTTTGCCATGAGGCCGGAGTCTGGTTTCATGTCGATGCAGCTTACGGCGGCGCGGCTTTGGCGGTCGAGTCGGCTCGTCCATTGTTCGAGGGAATCGAAAATGCCGACAGCGTCACGATCGACCCTCACAAGTGGCTGTTTTCGCCATACGACTGCGGTGCGGTCATATATCGCGAACCCGAACTTGCCAGGAATGCCCACGCACAAGGTGGAAGCTACTTGGATATCTTTTATGATGAAGGTGCCCGCGGGTTCAATCCGTCTGATTACCAGATCCAGCTGACACGCCGCGTTAGGGGCCTGCCGCTCTGGTTTTCACTCGCGATGCACGGGACTGATCGGTATGCTCAGGCTATTTCACGGGGAATGGAATTGGCGCAGATCGCCGGGAAGTTGATAGGTGAGACGGGTTACACGGAACTTGTACGGGAACCAAGTTTGTCGTGCGTGCTATTTCGACGAGTGGGCTGGTCCCCGGAAGATTACAAACAATGGACATTCAGAAATCAACGCGATGGTTATTCTCTGGTCGCACCGACTAAATGGCGCACTAATGGCGAACACGAGACAGTTGCGAGATTCTGCTTCATAAACCCGGACACGACCGAAGCCGACATCTCCGGAATACTGGAAACAATGAAAGACTAGCCGACCTCAAATCGGAGTATCGTTGTTTTACCCAGATCGTCAACGATATCCAATCCATCCTCTTCGCCTGAGCTTCTTAGTATCATTCTCAGTTCGTTGACGCGGTTAATGACATGAGTGTAGTCGCCGAGAACTATCTGTATCTGCGGCGCGTTTTGATACATTTCGATGTCGATCCCCGTGAACGGCAAACCGGATTCAAGCCAAAAGTCGTTTCCACCTTCGAATACGCCGAGTCTGGTAGGGCGGGAGCGGTTGGTTTCGGTAAAGAAATTAAGGAACGAGGTCCAGTCGTGTTGTGTTTTCGGTCGAGCCATAATCGTCACCTCATAACTCAACAACGCAATGCTCGTGCCTTGTGCACACACAGTATGCAGATGGCGCTCAATTTATCCAACATCAAGCAAATACAAGGTTTACCGGCGTTCTGCCGTCACGGGAAAAAAGATGGGTGCGCGAAGCGATGCGTGGCAGGCGTGAATTTTCAACAGTCCGGATCTTGTAAATACCGGATCGGCCGGCCTGGCACGTGGTGTTGCAATCCTGGTCGCGGAGAGTATTATTAAGTCCGTTCTGGGAGTGCTATGACCCGAAAGTCAAAAGAATTTCGAATGGTCGGCGTCAATGATGTCCGCGACATAAATCAAACAGTCTTTCTGCATTTGATCCGTGAACGGCAGCCGATCTCGCGAGCCGACATTGCGAAGTTCACCGGACTGCGTCCCGGGACCGTCTCTGCTATCGTCAATCGCCTCATCAAGAACGGCCTGGTCTATGAAGGCACGGAAGGCCCGTCAAGCGGCGGACGTCCGCCCACGTATTTGTACATAAATAGCGAAAGCTTTTATGTGCTCGCGATCGATATAGGTGTGATAGACACGGTTTTTGCGGTAAGCGATTTCAACGGCCGGATCCTTCAGCAGCGGTCTGTCTTGACCGAAGGCGAACCAGATGTTTTTCTGAATGGACTTGCCGATCAAATCGATTCACTGGTAAAGAGCCAGTTTTCCCGAGCTCGGTTTGCTGCCGTCGGCGTGAGCGTCCCGGGCCTTATAGATCGGGAGACCGGATCGATCGTAAGTTCGCCTAATCTTGAGTGGAATGATGTTCCGGTCAGATCGGTTCTCGAGACAAGATTGCGGTTACCCGTTTACGTAGAGAATGACGCAAATGCGGCGGCGTTCTCCGAGCTTTGGTACGGCCCTATTGACGAGGCGAGCGTCCGAACGCTTTTGTTTGTTCTCGTGGTCGAAGGGCTCGGAACCGGACTTATCATTAATGGCGAACTCCGGGTCGGATCACGCTTCGGACTCGGAGGATTTGGCCATATGAGCATCGACCCGAACGGGGAATTGTGTTCATGCGGCCGGCGGGGATGCTGGGAAACATTTGCGTCTGAACGCGCGACGGTGGAGCGGTTTCATCGTGTGACGGCAAAACAAGGACTTCCGGTTTTAGGTATTCAGGAATTGATCGCCCGAGCTAATAAAGGAGATGAGATGGCCCTTGAGTCTCTCAAGATCACGGCCGAGTATCTGGGAGAAGGTATAGCTAACTTGGTTCACGGTATCTATCCCGAGGCTGTGGTGGTCGGCGGGGACATCACGTCAGCCTGGCCGATCATAGAACCGATCATCAGACAAAGAATTCGCAGCAAGTATGTTGTCGATCCGATGCAGATCCTTGTTCGGCCTTCAAGCGTTCAGAGGCCGAGCCTTTTTGGCGCGATCCCTATTGCACTCCAGAATTTTTTCCGATCGGCGTCAAGCCGACATGCCGTTGCAGCGAGTTCCGCTAAGATCAGCTGAGCAAGCGGATCGCTATTGACACTGATATTTGCTTGTGCTACAAACTACTTTATCTTCGGTTCTGAGAAAGTTACTGATCAAAGTTAAGAAGGGAAGTGCATAAAGATATTCGAAGGCGGTAGTCTCTTGAGTAGTAGTAGTCTTCTTTTTCCACGATATCATTCAAACAGCAATTGGTACCACCAATTAGCTGAATGAGAGAGGCCGTTTCAGGATCGGGCCATTCTATTACACGAAACAAAGTTTTACGCACTTAGTCAACGCCGAGTAGAAAGTCGGCAGCCGGTTTTGGATAAAGTGATATGAACCTCTCTGTTATCGACCAGATAATAGTCGTCCTCTACCTCGCAACCATCATGGCAATCGGCTTTGCGATGAAACGCAAGGCCGCAAAGGGGATGTCTTCGTATTTCCTTGGCGGGCGTCAGCTTCCTTGGTGGGCGTTGGCAATGTCCGGTTCGTCGAGCTACTTCGATATCACCGGGACGATGTGGATCGTATCGACGTTCATCGCCCTGGGCCTAAAAGGAATGTGGGTTCACATGCTGTGGGGCTTTCCGATCACGGCGTTCTACCTCGCCTACATGGGCAAGTGGATCCGCCGCTCGGACGCGATGACCGGGGCTGAGTGGATGAAGACGAGGTTCGGCAGCGGAAAGGCCGGCGATATTGCGAGGTTTTCATACACACTTTTCGCCATCCTTACTATCACCGCGTTGCTCGGATACGGCGCGATCGGTATGGGGAAGTTCGGCGCGATCTTTCTTCCTTTCTCGCCGAATACATGTGCATTTCTGATCCTCGGAATTACCGGAGCCTACGTCGTTCTTGGCGGATTTCACGGGATCGTCCGGGTCGAGATCGTTCAAACGATCGTACTTAGTGCAGGGGCTATCGCATTTGCATTTATCGGCTATTCGCATTTCAACGGAGCAGAGTTTGCGTCAAAGATCCCGGCCGGTTGGGGCGATATTTGGCCGTCGGTACGGCCTGAGTCTTTTCAAGGACTCGTTTCGGGCGGAACGGATTATTCGTTCTTCGGCGCTCTAGTGGCTGTTTGGGTGGCAAAGGGGTTATTGCTCTGTCTTAGCGGCCCCGAGCAGCTATATGACTTCCAACGATTCCTCGCTGCTAGGGACGAACGTGATGCCTCGAAACTCGGAGCTCTCTGGGGCGCGATACATACCGTTCGCTGGTGTTTTGCGATGGCGATCGCCGTTATGGCGATCATGGGTATCGGAAACGTCGCGTTAGATGAAAAACTGCGTGCTGATCCGGAAACTGCATTGCCGCTGATAATCGGTTCGATGCTGCCGATCGGAATTGTCGGGTTTATGCTCGCGGCGCTGCTTTCCGGCTTTCTCGCGACGTTCAGCTCGACGGTCAACGGGGGCGCGGCCTACCTCGTAAAAGACATCTACCAGCGATATATCAACCCTGATGCGGACAATAAGAAACTTGTTCGCGTGAGCTACATATCGTCCGCTCTCCTGATATTTACAGGATTGATCATTTCAGTTTTCGGCACTTCGATCAACACAGCTTTTCTTTGGATCTTCGGCACTCTTGCCGCCGGAATTCTGCCTCCGAACGTGCTCCGCTGGTACTGGTGGCGCTTGAACGGACAGGGCTATGCCGCCGGGGTTTTTGGCGGGATGGCACTGTCGCTCGGACAGGTCTTTTTCGATCAATTCGTTTTCGCCCAGCCGCTGCCGTTGTATATCGGCTTTCCGGTGATCGCCATTGCGTCAACTCTGCTGACGATATCTGTGTCGATGCTTACTAGTCCGACAGATACGGGGACTCTTAAGAATTTTTATCGCAAGGTTCAACCAGCGGGCTTTTGGGGCCCGGTCAAACGCGAAGTCCTTGAGGACGATCCGGGCTTTAAGAAACAGCTTTCGTTTTCGGTCGAATTGTTCAATACGCTGATCGCAATGATAGGAATAACGGCTCTTTATGTTTCGATGTTGTATTTGGTCCTTCACCGTCTCGAGATCGGATTTTCGTTGCTTGCTACGACGCTAGTAAGCGTGATCATACTTTATTTCACCTGGTACAAGACCCTTCCGCCTCCGTCCGAACCTCCATCGGAAGAATCACAAAATGTTGAAGAAATGCAAGACGGCCTCGAAAAGGCAAGGGAGGCTGCATGAGGTTTGACGGAAAGACGGTCGTCGTGACCGGCGGTGCCTTGGGAATTGGACGAGCAGTATGTGAGCTCTTGGCAGAAAGGGGCGCGGCAGTTTCGATCATCGATTGGGACGAAGATGCCGGATCGAAACTCAGTGAAGAGATAGTGCGAAATGGCGGCAAAGCGAGATTCGACAGGGTAAACGTCGCAAATAGCGCAGATGTTCTCGCCGCCGTCGAAGCAACGGCAAAGGAGTTCGGTTCGATCGATTCGCTGGTGGTCAGTGCCGGAATACAAAGATACGGGACGGCAATTTCTACTACTGATGAACAGTGGGACGAAGTGATCGGCGTCAATCTGAGGGGCGCATGGAATGCGGCCAAAGCTTGTCTGCCGAATATCTTGAAGCGGGGCGGTTCGATAGTGAATGTCTCATCGGTTCAGGCACTTGCAAGCCAACAAAATGTACTCGCCTATACGGTAAGTAAACACGGCTTGATCGGCTTAACGCGATCGATGGCAATGGATTTTGCAAAGGATGGTGTCCGCGTTAACGCGGTCTGTCCGGGAACCGTAGATACGCCGATGTTGAAGTGGGCGGCCTCACTCGACCCGGATCCGCAATCGGTTTACGACGCCTGTAACGCAATGCACCCGATCGGGCGTATCGCACGGCCGCGAGAGATCGCTGAGGTTGTAGCTTTTCTGGTGCACGAAAGCTCGTCGTTTGTGACAGGGGCTATTTGGACAGTCGACGGCGGACTGTTGACCCAGATAGGCGGCGTACCGAAAACAGGTTGATCTCTTGCGCCACCTGCGCCACCTGCGCCGGCGCAACATCGGCGCAAAGCAAGTTTTGGAGGAACTATGAGTAACGCAGCAGCAGAAGAAAGCCATCCGCCGGTGGCTCACTACGATCCGCCGCCGGGACTGGATGCGGCAATTCACGCGGTCCCGCTTGTCGAAGCGGCGATGTCGCCAAAGAAGGTCGGCTATCTGACGAATTATAGTTTTCACATTTGGTATCAGATCGTGATCGAGGTGATGAAACGTCGCGGATTGCAGTACGGCATTGAACTGGAGGTATTGGATGCCGGCCTCTCGGTCGAAAACCAGATAGCTCAAGCGCGAGAGCTTGCACAGCGCGTCGATGCATTGGTATTAACGCCGGCAAATACATCGGGTTTAGAAGAAGTGCTTACTATTGCGGCCGATGCGAATGTTCCGGTCGTTGTCGAAGCAAATCCTGTTGAGGGAATGGCGACGATGGTCGCTATCTGCGACTACGACGCCGGTTTCGATCTCGGCAAATGGGTTGGAAATAACGTCAGAAATAGGGATGGTTCGCCGCTTCGTATTCTGGACGTTGGCCTTCCCTGGCTCAGGCCCTGTCTTCTGCGCAGCGAAGGATTTGTGGACGGAGTAAGGAGCATTCAGTCCGATGCAGTTGTTACCGCATCAATTAACGGTGAGGCAACTCCTTCGATCGCAAGGAAGATCGCCGCAGAAACCCTTGGTGAAAAAGGCGGCGTGGATGTGATCTTTGCGATGGACGACGAGACGGCTCAAGGAGCTTATATGGGTTACCTTGATGCGGGTTTCGATCCGAACACGGTCACGGTCGCAGGCTTTGGACTTTCCGGTGAGCACGAGAAAGATTGGCTGATGAGGCGCGAGGCTTTGAAAGTCAGTCAGGGTATGTTTCCTGAATACGTTGGTCTTCGGTGCATCGATGGGATCGTAAGGTTATTCGACGGTCAACCTGTCCCTGAACGGGATCAGACGCCGACGATCTCGCTAACCGCAGAGAATCTCGAAACTTATTATCCGAAAAAAGACGGCGTATGGACGCCCGACTTTCAGGCAATCGCGGCCATTCCAGTCAAGAGTGGCTGCACCCGAGTATAGGGGAAACAGTTCGACACAATTTTTGGAGGATCAAATGAAAATTCCGGCAATCAACAAAATTAAGCGAGCGGTTTCTCTCCTGACCATCGCATTTATTTTCGTAATTTCTGCCCTCGGTCAAGCGAATACGGGTTCGATCACCGGTATCGTTACGGACCCCGCTGGGGCGGTCGTCCCAAACGCAACCGTAACGGTCACAAATCAAGGCACCAATGAGAAGCGTACGGTTCAGACCGATGCCGAAGGAAGGTATGAGGTTCTCTCGCTTCCCACCGGCGTTTATACGATAGAGGCTTCAGGTACCGGCTTTCAGGCAACATCATTTAGAGATCTTCGGTTGGCGGTTGGTGAAAAGGCCCGTGCAGATGTTGCCCTGACCGTTAGCGGTGTTGACGCGGTTGTTACCGTCATCGATCAGACTCGTGTCGATACTGAAACCGCGACTATCGGCGACACTGTCGCGACCGAACGGATTACGGACAATCCCGTGAATGGACGTGATTTTACGCAACTGTTGGCGACAGTGCCGGGCTCGGTCCAGACTACGAATCAGTTTCAAACAAGCATCAATGGCATTCCGTCAACCTTTGGCGGAACCAGCGTTCTTGTAGATGGCATCGATGCGGGCCGTGTAGATCTCAACGGCACGTCTAATGTTCTTGGCCGTGTTGAATCCCGAGTAAACCGCGTTTCGATGGACAGCATTCAAGAGGTCCAGGTACTAGAACAGAACTACTCGGCCCAATATGGACAGGCGATAGGTGCGGTCATCAACCCTATCACGAAGTCGGGCGGCAACGCTCTGCACGGAAGTTTGTTTGAATTTTTCCGTAATGAAGCCCTCGATGCCGAAGACTATTTTGCCGGAAAACAAAAATTCCGGCTTAACCAGTTCGGCGGAAATATCAGCGGCCCGATAAAGAAAGACCGAGTGTTTTTCTTTGGCAATTACGAAGGTGTGAGGCAGACACGGGGTATCCAGTTTACTACGTTGGTTCCCACGGCGGCCTTCAGGGCGACATTTGCTCCGTCGATCGCACCTGTTTTGGCTACAATGCCGCTTCCGAACGCTCCGTTCATTCCGCAGGGAAGTTCGACCCCCGATCCAAATCGCGGTATTTACTCTGCACAAAGAGATGCGAAACTTCGAGAGGATACAGGTTCAGTGAAGATAGACTTTCTACATACGGACAAGAGTCAGTTTTCTTTCAGATACAACATCAATGATTCGAAAACAGATGTACCGTATGGGGTTGCGTCTGACCAGATCGCTCCTGCAAAACTGCGTGTTCAGCTATTCAAGGCTTCACACACTTACACATTGTCCGGGACGTCTGTTAATGAATTTGCATTTGGCATAAACCACAATTTTACAGATGTCGGTGCGGGGCCATCGACATTGCCTCGGTTTGACCTTTCATTTGTCGATCAGGCTCTTGCGACGCCCGGCCCAGCGCAGTTTGCCCAGATCAGAACCGGAGCGGTTTACCACTTCCTTGATACATTTAGCTTTGTTCGGGGAAATCACTCTATGAAGGCCGGCGTCGATGTTCGGTTTAACAGGCGAGATGCCGAGTCGAAGGTTCAGGAAACATTGACATTCTTTGGTTTGAACGATTTTCGCGACAATGTCCCATTCGTTGTTTCACGCGGCGGGCATCCGAAACTTCAATATGCAAACGAGAACTATTCGTTCTTTTTCCAGGACGATTGGAAGGCCCATTCACGGCTTTCACTTAATCTCGGCCTGCGTTACGACGTAAGCACGGTTAGCCGCGAAAAGGACGGACGACTGCAGAATTTTAACCTAAGGACGTTGACCTTCACTCCTCAGGGCGAGCAGCTTCACGACATGGACACCAATAATTGGGGTCCGAGAGTCGGTTTTGCTTTTGATATCTTCGGCGATCAGAAAACGATCCTCCGTGGCGGATACGGGATCTTCTACAATCGTGAACTTCCGGCAAGCTTTGGCTCGCCTCACGCGAATACCTATCCGACCCAATCGGTCGATCTTTTCCAGTGGTTCTTCTGTGCCGGCGGCCCGCCGACATGGGGTTATCCGGTTGCGCCCTCAACGTATAACTGCGGTGTCCCCGCTGCCTTTTATATTGAGAAAGATCTTCAGACCGCGATGGCGCAGCATTGGTCTTTGAACGTTCAAAGGGACCTCGGGTTTGGAACGCTGCAGGTCGGTTACGTCGGAAATCACGTGACACATATCTTGACCGATGGTGTCGTCAGTCCGCGTAACGTTAATCGACGAGACCCTGTTACGAGTGCCCGACCGCTGTCCGCAAACTTTGGTGACATTTTCGTCGTCGGCGGCTATCCTTCATCGAATTACCACGGTATGCAGGTAAATTTCCGTCGAAATCTTTCCAAGGGTTTTCGGTTCAATGCTAACTACACGTGGAGTCATGCGATCGATAACATTGCGGGATTCTTCAAAGATTATCAGAACGAATACGACATCAACGCGGATCGAGCCAGCGCGGACTCGGATGTTCGACACAACTTCTCATTAGACGCCGGGTACGGGCTCAGGTTCCGTGATTGGTTTGGAGACGGGCCGAAATGGCTGATCGACGGATGGAACGTCAATACGATCACTCAGATCCGAAGCGGTCTTCCTGTCAATGTGACCAGATCGGGCGGTGTCTTCGGCGGATTCTCATTCCGACCGAACATCGTTCCGGGTGTCCCCACCCGTTGCCCGAACTATAGCTTGCCGAATTGTCAGTTCAACGTAGCGGCATTCAGCGATCCGGGGGCTGGTGTATATGGTAACGCCGGACGCAACATCCTTCGCGGCCCCGGCTTCGCCCAGGTTGACCTTTCATTCGGTAAGAACACAAGAATAACTGAGAATACGTCCCTGCAATTGCGTCTAGAGATATTCAATCTCTTTGACAAGGCAAACTTTGCCGATCCTTCCGGCGGTTTGGTACAGGGGGACAATAACACCCTGCGACCCACCGCGTTCTTTGGCCAGAGTACTGCGACAGTAGGCAATCAGCTTGGCGGATTGCTCGGCTTCGGCGGACCAAGGCAGATACAGTTGTCGGCAAGATTCAATTTTTAGCTGGCAAAGACAAGGGAATTGAGGGAAAGCATGCGCAAAACAATAAATGTCCTCCTAGTTATTTATGTTTTGGGAACGCTGCTTTCCTTCAGTGTTTTTGGACAGGCGAAACTGCCGCCAAGTCCGATCAAGACGATCTACGTTGTACCTTCATCTCACTACGACTTCGGATTTGTCGAACCCCCAAGTGCGATCCGCGAAAGAGCGGCGAGACACATTGACGAGGTGATCCGGACAGCAGAGGAAAATAGGGATTTTCGATGGACGATCGAAAGTGTCTGGCAAATAAACGAATGGCTCAAACGCCAGAAGAAACCAAGTTCGGTACTGCCAAAGGACAAAGAGAAGATCGCCCGACTTGTTAACCTGATCAGGTCGGGTCAGATCGTATTGTCGACATCCTGGGGTTCGATGCATACGGACTTCATGGGTAATGAAGAACTGAACCGTATAAACTACGATTTCGCGCGATGGAGCAGTAGTTACGGAATATCGTCGGAAGTGGCTTATATGAACGACGTTCCGGGTCACCCAATGTCAGTTGCTTCAGTTCTGGCAGACAGTGGTACGAAGTATCTGGTCACGGGAGCAAATACGTTCATCAATAATGCAACAGATCTCGCCCCAGGAAAGGTACCGTTTTACTGGGAATCTCTTGACGGCAACAAGGTTCTCCTGTGGATCAGCCAAGGAAACCGTGGGGCATACGTAGAGGCCTTCTCGCAGTATTATCTGGATCCATACTCGCTAGATCCTTACACCGGCCGTAAACCGTTCGATATGTTCAACCCCGAACTCGCGGGAAAGAAATCGGATATCGAGATGATGGAGATCGGTATTTCTGATCTGCTGAATAATTACAATAAAGCAGGTTACAAATATGACGCGGTGATGGCTATGTACGCACACGATTTTGTTGAACCCGGCAGTGTACTTAATCTTTTGCGTGCAGCGAAACTTTGGAATGCTAAACATGATGAAGTGAAAATAAAGGTCTCCACTTCACCGGAGTTCTTCAAATACCTCCAATCGAAATACGCCTCTCAGATCCCGACTTATCGCGGAGAATGGTCAGGGCTCTGGTCGGAATCCAAAACCCAGTCACCGAGGATCAGCGCGTTTGCCCGCTACACGCACGATCACGCACCGGCTGCAGAAACGCTCTGGAGCGCGATCGCAATGACCCGCTCGGTCCCATTTCCAGTAGGAAACTTCAGCGAGATATATGACCTGATGTTCACTTACGATGAACATAGCGGTGCCGGAAACACGGGCTGGCCGCAGCTGAACAGCAAGCAGCCGCTACATGATCAAAATCGGGAATACGTCGAATTTACGTCAAAAGCAAAAGGTGAGACCGACAAGATGTTGAAGCAGGGGGTCGGTGTAATTGCGGGCCGTACCCGCTTCGATACCGTCGCGCCTTCTGATAGTTCGAACACGGTTCCGCTTGTCGTTTTCAACGGTCTGTCATGGAAACGCAGCGATATCGTCGAGACGAAATCGCCCGATCCTGAACGCCATATTGTGTCGATCAAGGATATTGCAACAGGTAAGTTGGTAGCGTTTGATATAGATAATAAGGGAAACGCGGTTTTTGTCGCCGAGGATGTGCCTTCAATTGGATACAAGTCCTTTGAGGTGACGACCGTTGCGGGAAAGCAGGTGAGTTCGCTTAGGAAGGTCGTCGGAACGACTGCAGCGAACAACTGGTTTTCGATAGAGATGCGTCCAGACGGGTCGATCAAGAGTATCCGTGAGAGAGCCACCGGAAGAGAGCTTGTTAACAACGGCGGGGAATTGCCATTCAACGAACTGTTGCGAGTCGAAGGGGCTGATGCGTCGAAGGTAGTATATCCCGTATCACCAAAGATCACGGTAAAAAAGGGCGTTCAGATGTCGGAAGTCATCGTGACACGCGAGCGCTCGCTCTTTCCCTTGACACGGATCGCGATATATAACGACCTTGATCGGGTCGACCTCAGCAACGAACTCGATTCTCGCAAATTTCCATTCGTTGGCGGAAACAACAACTGGCACGACACATATTCGTTCGCCTTTCCGTTCAACTTAGGGAAAGAACCAAAGGTCATGCGGGAAGGTCAGAAATGGTTTGAAAAATTGCCTGACGATTACCTGCCCGGCGCAAGACGCGATTCCGTATCAACCCAACATTCGATCGGCATTACCGACGGAAAAATGACTGCGATCATTGCACATCGACAAGCCTTTCATTGGGTGTTTTCCAGTTATATCGCGACAAAGGTGAAACCGAAAGGATCTCCGGCTGATTTTCCTGCTTTGTACACAGGAAGTTGGCCGTTGAAAGAGGGGACGCTCTTTTCCCGCGCTACCCGATACGGTGATCAGGCGGATACGCATGACTTAGGCGTGATAAATATTGGGACGGTCGAACCCGGCGTTTCCGGCAACCTTGTTTTTGACTATGCGTTTGGTGCGTCCGGGGCGTTCGATCCGGTCAAGGCCCGGAGGCTTGGTGCTGCCTTTAATATGCCATTGCGGGCGGAATATGTTCAGGTGATTCCCCAGCCGGCAATGTCCACATTTTTTTCGGTCGATCAAGCAAATGTCGAGATAGTTGCCGTGAAGTCGGCAAACGAGAACGTCATTCGTGGAGAAGTCAGTGCGGCCCCGCTCAATCCAAGTCCCGACAAGGTGTTCATTATCCGGCTACAGGAATTTGCCGGCCGAGCGTCGACGGTGAAGGTCGACCTGCCGGTAAAGATCAAGTCAGCCTCGCTTGTGAATATCTCCGAGGATCGCGTCTTGCGGCCGATAGGAGATATCGCACCGCTAATGCTCGAGGTGAAGCCCTATCAAACAGTGACCATTAAGTTCGAGATCGAGTAACCAATGGAAAAATTCAGAAGAAGAGATTTTCTCAAAACGATAACGGCCGCAGTCGCCGTTCCTGCCGTTCTTGGAGCTAAAGATGTTAACGCCGAGTCCCGCGAGGTGAAAAATCAGTCTCAGCCGGTTGGACTTCCTGATATTCCAACCTGTGAATCAATGCGATCCGTTGTGATGACGCATAAGTTTCTCGATCTGTTCAACCCGCCGGGACTCACGAATCAGTGGGGATGCGCTCAGGCCGCAATGGATGTTACGGCGGTTAGGAGTATCGCGTTTCCACCGTTCGCTCAGGGTGAAATGAACGTCGCTCCGCTTGGTTCCGGCGGAGAACTGCTCACAGGGGTACTTTACGTCGACGGCGAGTATTTCACCTCGACCAAAACACCCATCGAATTTGTCTGGCAGCCTGACCGTGTTGAGAGAAGGTCAATTTACAAAGGACTCGAGTTAAAAAGCACGACGATCGTTCCTTTCCGGACAATGTCTGTCGCAGTAAAGCTGACGGTTTCAAACATGACCAAGGCTCGGCGCAAGACCGAGATCAAGCTCGCGATCAATGGCGGTGCCACAAAAAGCGTGAAACCATGGAATGCTGCGTATTCACCGGGAGAATACGACAACAGCCGAATTATTGACTCCGGTCGAAACGCGATCCTTTGCAAGTCGAAGCACACGGATGCCTTTGTGCTGCAAGGTGCTTCGCCAAGGCCTCTCAGGATCGAACCTTCGTGGCTGGTATATGAGTTTGACCTTGCACCTCGAGAATCGGCGTCGATCGTATTTGTAAATTCACTAGGCGAAACAGCAACGGATGTTCAGAAGCAATATGACGGGATAGTCAATGATTTCGACACAGTGGCAAAATCGACCACAAATGAGTGGAACGTTCAGTTTAAGGCCGCGTTCACTCCCGGCAATTCAGTGTTCTCCGGCCACGTTCCGACGCTCGTGACCTCGGAGGAGAGTGTCAAACGCATCTATCATTCGGCGGTAATGAGCGCTCTGTATTTTCGGCGAACTACCCCGCATTCGGTTTACGGCACGACGTATGTGACTTTGATGCCGCGATACTGGGAGACAACGACATTCCTTTGGGATATATCGTTAAGTGCGATGCTTCTATCGATGCTCGATCCCGAGATCCTCCGACGCATGATGGAAACTTGGATGAAACTCGACGTGTACAAACACTTTGGGACCGAGTTTCTGACAGGTGCGGGCGTTGGGCCTTGGTATTCTGTTAATGATTACGCAATGTCCCGTATGGCCAAGGAATACTTGCGATGGACCGGCGACAAGGCATGGCTTGATAAAAAAGTCGGTGAAAGAACCGTATTCGATCATCTTGTTCGTTATGCGGAACACTGGCGGGATCTTGACACCAATAAACATGGACTTGCCGATTACGGCGGAGTAACCAACCTTCTCGAAGCGGTTTCAAGCTATGTTCATGAGGTTGCGGGTTTAAATGCCGCAAATGTTCATAATCTTCGGTTTTCGGCCGAACTCGTCGAATTCAAAGGAGACCGCGACAAAGCCGCTGCACTAAGGCAGGAAGCTGAAGTTCTAGGAAGACGAGTTCAGGAACTTTATGTTCCCGGCCGCGGAATATGGAAGTGCCGGTTGCCAGACGGAAGCTACAACGAAGTTCACCACTGCTACGATTTCGGCACCACCCTGATGAACATCGGCGATATGATGTCCGCGCAACAGAAGAAGGAGATCGTCGATTTCTTCAGGCGGGAACTTCAGACGCCTAATTGGATGCGCGCATTGTCCACCCGCGACCTTGATGTGACATTCAGTATTCGTCCGGACCACCAATGGACTGGTGCGTATTGCTCTTGGCCTGCATTGGCATTGAGCGGACTGTTTGTTGCGGGAGAAACCGAGGTCGCACTCGAATGGATGAAGGGCCTGGCCAAGTCGAGCATGCAGGGTCCATATGCGCAGGCGAACTTTACCGAGACTTTTCATCCGCCCGAATCAAACGGAGGGGCGATCAAATCACCGTCTGATCAGCCATATATAAACGACTGGGCGTGCGTTTCGGGATGTAACTATCTGGAGCCGATCGTAGATTCCTTGTTTGGAATCAATGCTGGATTGTTCGGCTCGATCACGTCTAAACCACAGTTTGGTAGATTCGACCCTAAAGCCGAATTGAGGAATATCAGTTATCAAGGCAAGCGTTATGTTGCCGATAAGAATGGCGTGCGTCCTGCCTAAGGAGGATCGTGAATATGAAACCTGTAATTTTGAGGATAAGAGATCTTTTATATCGGGTCGCAATTCTAGCATTGGTCTCATTGTCAGCCTCAATCTATCTTTTTGCACAGCAGGCAACGACGCCCACTTTGCTTCAGATCGCCGATAGATATTGGATGCAGCCCGACGTGGTTTACGGCAGTGCCAACAACACACCGTTGAAACTGGATATCTGGTACCCACGTGACAGCCAAAATCCGACCCCAACGCTTGTCTATATGCACGGCGGCGGCTGGATATTTGGTTCGAAGGAAGGGGCTGTTTACCAATTCTTGCCATATTTGGAACGAGGCTGGCGGGTCGTTAATGTTGAGTACCGAATGGCTGGTAATTCTCTCGCGCCCGGTTCGGTTGAAGATACGCGATGCGCGCTACGCTGGATATACCGTAACGCTCTACAGTATAAATTCGACACTTCCAAGATAGTCTTGACCGGGCATTCAGCGGGAGGACATCTTTCTCTGATCACGGGAATGCTTCCGGATGGTACGCCCCTAGACAATCGCTGTTACGCTGACGCAAAGTATGGCGATGTGCCGATCAAAGTGGCCGCGATCGTGAACTGGTACGGCATCAGTGATGTGAACGATCTGATTCAAGGTCCAAACCTGAAGAACTATGCAGTGATGTGGATGGGCTCGATGCCGAATGCAGCTGACGTAGCACGAAGCGTTTCGCCACTGACCTATGTGCGAAAAGATCTGCCACCGATAATTTCGATACATGGCGATAAGGATGACGTAGTCCCCTACCAGCATGCGACGCGGCTGCACGATGCGCTCACAAAGGCGGGCGATATCAATAAGCTTGTAACCGTAAAAGGCGGCGGGCATGGTATGTTTGCTCAGTCCGATTATGTGATGGCCTTTGAAGAGATCTGGAAGTTTTTGAAAGAGAATAAAGTTATTCAATGAAGATCACAGATATAAAGGCGACAACCGTTACTGTGCCGCTGGAAGCTCCGCTTAGACACGCTGCGGGCTGTCACTGGGGCCGGTTTGTACGTACCATCGTCGAAGTAGAGACTGACGAAGGAATCACCGGCCTCGGTGAGATGGGCGGCGGCGGCGAGTCGGCCGAAGCCGTGTTTCGGGCGATGAAGTCATATCTCGTAGGACACGACCCGGTTCGGCTTGAGGAGATGCGGTTTAAGATCGCGAACCCGACGGCGTCGCTTTATAACAACCGCACTCAGATACTTGCTGCATTAGAATTCGCCTGCCTGGATATCATTGGAAAGAAATGGGGCGTACCGGTCTACGATATTTTGGGCGGAAAGCTTCAAGACGAAGTGCCGTTTGCTTCTTATCTGTTCTTCCGGTATCCGAATCCAGAAACAGGCGACGGCGAGGTGCGTACGGTCGATCAGCTTATTGCGCACGCAAAAGACCTGAAGGGCAAATATGGTTTTTCTGCCCACAAGCTCAAAGGCGGAGTCTTCGACCCGGTTTACGAACTTAAGTGTTATCGCTCGGTCGCCGAAGAAATTGGAAGCGGCCCGATGGAAGGAGATTCTTTTCGTTTTGACCCGAACGCCGCATGGTCGACCGAACAAGCGATCTGGTTCGGGCAGCAGATCGAGGACATTAACAACGACTATCTGGAAGATCCGGTTTTCGGCCTTCACGGAATGCGGCGAACCCGCGAAAAGGTGCGAATGCCACTCGCTACCAACACGGTCGTTGTAAATTTCGAACAGCTTGCAGCCAATGTGCTCGATACGGCCGTTGATGTGATATTGCTTGACACAACTTTCTGGGGCGGGATTCGACAGTGTGTAAAGGCGGCCGGCGTCTGCGAGGCGTTTCAACTCGGTGTTGCTGTACACTCATCCGGTGAGTTGGGTATCCAACTTGCATCAATGCTTCATCTTGGCGCAGTGATCCCAAATCTCGCGTACGCCGCAGATGCCCATTACCATCACTTGACCGACGATATCATCAAAGGCGGACTGATGAAGTATGAGGGCGGCAAGATCCGGGTACCTGACGGCCCGGGGCTTGGTGTAACACTAGACCGCGAAAAGCTAAATGAATATTCCGAGCTGTATCAGAGGCTTGGCGGTTATCCGTACGATCAAGATCCGTTGAGGCCGAAATGGACGCCGACCGTGCCGAACAACCGCTGGGCCGATCCGAATGACGACCGCCGCCCGGCGATACCGTATTAAAGAAGTTATGAAGCAGCTATTTTTTAGCGCTGTCGCACTTGTCTTGATCACCAACTCGACCTTACCGCAATGCGAGATCTCAGTTGGTAAAGGCGAATCTGCAAAGGAGTGGAACGAGAACTTTACGCGTAACGGCCCGGGATGGACTGGTGCGGATACGACTGTTTCGGTGGAACTCCCGAATGGCGACTCGGCATTCTTCTTTTCCGATTCTTACATAGCCGAGGATCCAGCGAAACCGGGCGATGGGTCGGTTTACACGAATGATAACGGACTTCGATTGCGTAAGCCGAACTGCCTCCCGCCGATCTGCGGGCCGGCTCCCGAGGTGATCCATTATGTTTACAACAGCGTGGTCATACGGTCAAAGGACGGCAAGACGATGCGAACGCTTACAGGGCCAAAGGATAAGAACGGCTATTCGACCTCCTTTTTCAAACCGAAAAGCGACAGCCCGAATCATATGTACTGGCTAGGTGATCCGATCATAGTCGATGTCGCGGGAAAGAAAAAGATCTGGATGTTCTTGAACGAATGGGACGTTGCGCGTCCGTACGACAAGAGCTTCTGGATCAGATATCGCGCACAGGCCATCGCCCAAATGGATGCCGAAACTCTGGCGATCGAAAAGATCGTCGACCTGAAAAACAAATTCGACGAGGCGGTATGGGGGATATCTCTTTGGCTTAGCGATAGGAATGAACTCTACATCTACGGTATGCGAAACGAGGGCGACATAAAGACAGAGACTAAGTCTTCGCTTTCGATCGCCGACAAGTACAAAAAGCTTTACATCGCAAAGGTCGACGCGTCGAAAGGGCTCGAATTTACCGTCGATCTGAAAAACTGGACGGCCTGGGACGGAAAGAAATTCTCGAAGGATCTGAATAGCCGCAAGTCGATCATTCCCGAGACGGACAGCATTAGCGATGAACTGACGGTCCGTCGACTTAACATCAACGGAAAGCCGACATTTGTGATCGTCTCTTTCGATACCTCGGTGGGTTATTCCGAATGGAAAGACCTTTATCTTTATTCGGCTTGCGAGCCGCAAGGTCCATTTACGACCAAACATCAATTCTTTCGAACCCCAACTGCTGGTCAAACTAAATTGCCAGGCATGACCGGATCTCAATCACTGCAGAGCGGACTAAGCGTTTATAATCCACATATGCATCCGCAGTTCATTGAGAATGGAAAGATGCTTGTTTCCTATAACAGCAACCTGCCGTTCGGTTCGAAACCGGGAGATTCGATCTATGCTGATTTCTACCGCCCGAGG
Source organism: Blastocatellia bacterium (assembly GCA_016789265.1). Classification (GTDB taxonomy): domain Bacteria; phylum Acidobacteriota; class Blastocatellia; order Pyrinomonadales; family Pyrinomonadaceae; genus OLB17. The sequence continues at coordinate 25,614 of JAEUQK010000025.1, read as the reverse complement.
TTCGTTTGGGTGCCGATCGAGGGACTGCAAAGATAGATGAAACTTGTTGCATTTGATCCGAAGAATTTATCTCAAACAGGAGAATTCCGTTATCGTATAGGAGCGTTGGTTGAGGATGATCAGATCGCTGATCTCACTCCCTCTATCCTGCCATTGGGCCTCAGCGTCTCGGAGATCCTTAGAATTTACGATCTCTCAACTAATTTTATTGAGCCTGCGATGGATGCCATATTGAGCAATGAGCTGCCTTTGATCGATATCGAAGACGTACAGCTTGTGGCGCCAGTGCCCAAACCGGGGAAGATCATCTGCATCGGATTGAATTACCGCAATCACGCGATCGAAAGCGGGATGGAGATCCCCAAGTCGCCGATCATCTTTTCAAAGTTTGGCACCTCGGTCGCAGCCCCTAACGAACCTATCTCGATACCTGTTGGTAGTGATCAGACCGATTTCGAAGCCGAATTAGCGGTTGTGATTGGCCGACGCACTAAAAACATTTCAGTCGACGATGCGATGGATCACATTTTTGGATACACAAATTTCAACGATGTTTCTGCACGTGACTTTCAATTTGCAGACGGTCAATGGCAGCGGGGAAAATCGTGCGACACATTTGCGCCATTTGGCCCATATGTGGCGACTAAGGACGAGATCGCCGATCCGCATGACCTGAGGATCAGGTTTCGCTTGAATGGCGAGACGATGCAGGATTCTTCCACTTCGGAATTGATCTTTAGGATCCCGGAACTTATTGAGTTCCTCTCCCGATCGATGACTCTCGAGCCGGGTGACCTGATCGCGACCGGTACGCCTCCGGGCGTCGGGTTTGCGCGCAAGCCGCCAGTTTATCTAAAGGATGGAGACGTGTGCGAAGTTGAGGTTGAAGGACTTGGTGTCTTGGTCAATCCGGTCGCCGCTATTTGATCGTTTCTTACTATTTCAAAATGTTCGATCTGACTGGAAAGACAGCATTGGTGACCGGTGCCGCATCAGGTATTGGCGAGGCGGTCGCGCATGTGCTCTCAGGTGCCGGAGCGTATGTCTACGTAGCAGACATAGACGATGAAGCCGGTTCGATCGTCGCAGCCGACATCGGCGGCGAGTTTTTGCAGCTCGATGTGACTAGCCACGACGATTGCCTTGCAGCAACCCAGAGAGTATCAGCCGATCGCGGCAGTCTCGACGTACTCGTCAACAATGCAGGCATCGGCCATGTTGGTACGATTTTGAACACTACTGCTGAGGATCTTGAACGCCTGTTCTCGGTGAATGTCCGCGGTATGTTCGATCTTACCAAGGCTTTTATCGGTGGAATGATCGAGCGAAAGAGTGGTGTGATCATAAATATCGCGTCGATCGGCGGGATCGTGGCGATCAGAGACCGAATCGCCTACTGTACGACAAAGTTTGCGGTTGTAGGACTGACTAAGTGCATTGCACTGGATCACGCCCTTGATGGGATCAGAGCAAATGCTATTTGTCCGGGGCGCGTAGAAACAGATTTCGTAAAACGTAGGCTGGCAGAATACCCAGACCCAAAGAAGGCCTACAAAGAAATGGCGTCAACACAGGCGATAGGCCGAATGGGACGACCGGAAGAGATCGCGGCCGCCGTTCTCTACCTTGCAAGTGATGAATCCTCATTTGTAACGGGAACTGCACTGGAGATCGATGGAGGATGGGCTGCCGGTAAGTAAAGAGCGTTAATAATCCAAAGGAGGCCCGGCGTGAATGCTGAACCTCCGATTTTCTTATATCCAACGACTACTTCGAGCCTATTTTGCCGATATCTTCTCGAAGTTTCGAAATCGCAGAATTTTTGGCGTCTGCGGCTTCGAGACGAGCGAGTGCGGCGTTAGCCTTGGCCGCATCTCCCTTCTTTGTATGAGCGACGACCAGATTTTGTAAAGCTAAGGTGTGTTTCGGATCTTTTGCGAGGACAGTCTCGAATTCCTTTATCGCCCGGTCATAATCGGGCTGCGGACGAAATGCATAGGTCAGTCCCAGATCAGTTCGAACATCTAGGTCCTCAGGTTTTTTAGCCAGGGCCTCAGTATAGGTCTTTTCAGCCTCATCAAACTTAGATGAGTCGAAGTATGCGTTCCCAAGATTGACGATAGTTACATAGTCGTCAGGTTTGATCTTGGCCGCTTGCTTTAGGAACTCGATCGCACCTTCAAACCGCGAAATCTGATAAAACACCTCCGCAGCCTTTATCTGAGCCTCAAAATTCTCCGGTTCCGCTCGAGCCTTGTCGATCGCCGCTTGAACCTCCTCACTTGAGCCGCTGTTTGCTGCGGTTGGTGGATGTCCCGCCGGCATACCTCCGGTGCCCGGCATCGAAGCTGCCGCAGACGTGCTTGAAGCGGCCGGCTGACCCTGATTGACCGAATTGGCGAACATAAAACCGACGATCAGGCCAGCGAAAAGTCCGACTAGACAAAACAGTATATTCTCTTTCGTGATCATAAATTTATGCGTATGAATGTAGTCCCGGCAGCAAGTAGCTTACACCGAGGTAAGTGAAAACGACGAATAAAAACGCAACAAGCGCGAAGTATGCGGAACGGCGGCCACGCCATCCATAGGCGATCCGCGAATGAAGGAATCCCGCATAGGTTAACCATGCGACCAATGCTCCAGTTTCCTTGGCATCCCATCCCCAGTAGCGGCCCCAGGACTCATTTGCCCAAACCGCGCCCGTAATGAGAAGAAGAGCGAGACCGGCGAATGTCACACCGCCCAGCTTGTACATCAAGCCATCAAGGGTCTCCGACGACGGAAGCATTTCACGGATCCTTTCAGTTCTGATGCTGAACAGGATAACGAAAAACACTCCCACGAAGCCCGTGATCAGCGCAGACAACTCGACCGGGTTGGCGTTTAGGCTCAATCTCAATTTGTCCGCGTTCTGAGAGACCCACTGCGACGACATCTGAACAAGTCGTGTCTGCGAAAATGCCGCGATCTGCTGCTGTGGGGTATTCTCTTGCTGCAGCATCCAAACAGCAAAACGTTCGTACTGTCGAGGGTCAATAAACGCGACAACATTCTTTATTGTCTTGACCTGATAAACAAGCGTCGCGATCGCACCTGCCTGAGTTATCAACGAAGCAGCAAGAAACCAAAATCCGATCTTGCCGCTTGGCCTGTCGCCGTTGCTCAAATTTGACACGAATGCAGTGATAGCCGCAATAAGGAGTACTGCGGAAGCAACAAGCAGCCATCCAACGTATGGGATATCCGCCCTTAATGCGAGCGAGAACTTTGAATCGCCAACAAATGTCGAAGCTGTGTAGGTGCCGAACGTACTAGGTGCGAACACACTGAACTTACTTATCGTAGCGAAAACGCAGAGAGCAAACATCGCAGCCCAGATCCCCATGTTCTCGACCTTGAGCCCGTCCTTCAACAGGTAGAGCACAGCGACAGCAAAGCATACGAGAGCAATACCGTAGCTCAGCGATGCAACCCCGACGTGGATCGGACGCCAATAAGAATCCAGAACCGGAGGAAGATCCACAAATTCGCTGCCTATGAATCGAGCGAGGACAAGAATGATCGCAGCGAGCGGTAATGAAACCCCGGCGACAATTCGCAGGTCTTTGCGCCTCATTACAAGCAGCGTCGTTACGCCCGCGCCGAATGCAAAAGCAAGGCTAAGATCGTACAGATTGGCGAAAGGTACATACCTGAAGATCCAGCCCATTTCTTCAGCATTACGACCCTGACTCTGAAAGATAGCCAGCTCGCGATCGTAAGCCGATGCCCATCGAACAAGCCAACTTGAAAGATTGAAAAAGACACCCAAGGTCGCGGCATAAAGGCCGAGTTTCTCCGCAAAGCGAAACGGCGCATAGAAGTTTGTTAGGTAAAAAACCGCCGCGAAAAGATATGAGGCTAAAGCTAGCATCATTAACGCACCATCGGATATAAATCGATCGCCGCCAAGGAACACTCTCGCACCAGCTAATAATAAAGAACCAATGATCGCGACTAAGAATGGCAAATATGATGAGGTTATTTCCGGAATGTGCGAACTTTCGGCGTTATCCGCCAAGACGACGGGTGATTTAAGGACTTGTTCACTCATGATCAGTTTTTCTCCTTGATCGAATCGACGATCGATCGTTCAAGCTTTTTCAGGTTTTCCAAAAAACCGTTCGGATTGCGATTCGTGTTCCCTGCAAGAATGAGCTCATGCGAATCACCGGGCCGGGTATCGATCGATGCCCAGACACGCTTGTGTGAAAACGCAAACACCCCAACCAGCGTCAGCGAAAGCAGCGCGAAGCCGCCATACACGACGTTCGACCCCGGATCCCGCTGAACGGAAAGCACGTGTGCGTCCGCGACCTTTTCGAATGAGGTCATCTTGAAGGTATAGCCATTGACGGCTTTCTTTGCGACAGGAATGTCGCCCACCTGGGGGCCAAAGACGGTTGCCTGCTGCATTACTCCCTCCCGCGGCAGTACTTCGAGGATCGCAGCCGGATTCTGATAGTTACTCGAATTCTCGTTCGGATCTTCCGGTCCCATTGTGAAATTCGCTCTAAAGTCCCTGAAGATCAGCTTTGTCCCGTCGTCTAATTCGGCAGAGCCGTTTCGATCGATCTTGACCGTTTGCGGTTCGCCGCCGTATGCCGGCGTCGCAACGAGCGTTATATTGCGAGCTTTGCCGACATTCACAAAACTAGCCTGAAAGAATCTGTATCCTCGATAGTCGAACGGCCGATTCATCTGTACGAATCCTGGATGTTCGCCGGTCTCGTCCTTTATCGTGAACCACGTCATCCAATCGATCGTATTGGCAGGCGAAAGGGATCCATCGTCCCGGATCAGCCTTTGTTGGATATCAGTGAATGTAACCTCGAACGGAAGCTTCTTCGTAACTTCCTGCACCTTGTCCAGCTGGAAAGCAGTGTCAGTCATCAGATCGGATGACTGTCCCGGCGATAATCCCAGATTGCCTGTGTGTCCGAGTTGAGCGGTCATGAAGCCTCCGACAAAGATCATGAGCAATGCGATATGCACCGCCACAAACATGAGTCGGTTCCATGTTCCTTTCTCCGCGAATACAAAGGTCCGGCCATTCTTTTCGTCAACGGATGTTTTTCGAAATCCATTTTCCTTTAGGGTTCGCGAAACAGAACTGACTAATTTGTCGACATCTCCCTTTACCTCGATCGACACCGATCCCGATTGGTCCCTAAGCCATCTCACAGGTACTGTATTTGATGGCCGCGAAAAATACGGCCAGATCTTCGGGAGGCGGTCGATCGTCGATAGAATGATGTTTAATGAGAGTGCGGCAAGAAGGGCGTTAAAATACCATGAATGATAGATATCAAAAAATCCCAAACGACCATAGACAAGTCGCTGGGCGGGTGTCAGGGCTGCAAAATAGTTCGCAAAACCATCGACATTTTGTTGCATCACCAACATTCCGATCATGCAAGCACCGCCGAGGATCACGAGTAGTGTTACGCCGACCTTTACGGAGCATGCGAATTTCAGCAGTTGCGACAGCAACGACTCGATTTTCTGCGGTTTCGTTCCATCGACCGGAGCGATCAACTCAGTGTTTTTGATTATTGATGTATCCATATGCTTAATGGTCTGGATAAATCGACCACTCTTCACATTAGCAATCACCGTGCCTTTGCCTTGATACCGTTTGATAACGCTTTTCAGTGCAAAATATGGAGACTTCTTATCGACGGGGAGCCTTGTGCCCCGCTAACGGTCGCGAATTTTTTCGCATGTGGTTGTTTATAAATACCTTACGTCCGGGCTGTGACAAAAATCACACAAACCGCGTTAGATTTCAAGTAATATGATGATAGATTAGTCCTTTAGTTGAAGCACTTCGAAATGCGATTTTTCCCGCCTACATCGCGAGTAACGGTTAAGTTTGTCTCGATCCTGATCGCGCTCGGCATCGCTGTTTCATTTCTATTAAAAGCCGAGTCAGTAATGAGTTCGAATGGCATTCAATTGCCCCCCCGAATTGTATCGACGCCAACTCCATCGCCGGTTCTCCGTCCCCAAGTTAGAACCAGAAAGTATTCCGAGTTTCCACACAGTCAAAAGGCACATCAAATGGCGTGCATTTCGTGTCATAAGTTCCCGTCGGACAACTGGAAAAAAGTTCGTTCTGCCGATTCGGCATTTCCGGATATCACGGACTATCCGAAACACGATTCGTGCATCAGTTGCCATAAACAGCAGTTTTTTAGCGGGCGGCCACCGGCGATCTGTTCGATATGTCACACGAACCCCGGCCCACGAAATAGCAGCCGACATCCTTTTGCCAATCCAAGAGAGATCTTTGACCGGTCTCCAAAAGGCAAAATCGCCGAGTCTGATTTTTCTGTAGCGTTCCCGCATTCAATACATGTGGATATTGTGACGGGCAGCAGACCGTCTAAAGCAGGTATCATTAACGCCTCGTTTCTGAGGACCGTTGTGGCGGAAGAAAGCTGCGTCGTCTGCCACAAGACATTAAATTCCCAGGGCGATTCACCAGACGAGTATTTTTCCCCTCCTCCTAAAGACATTGGAGATGCTTTTTGGCTCAAAAAAGGCACATTCAAGTCTTCGCCGATCGGCCACACTACCTGCTTCACTTGCCACAATGCAGATAGTGGAATGACTCCGGCACCGTCGGATTGCGCTACATGTCATAAGTTGAGAGAACCAATAATACAAGCAGATTTCGATCCGAAACTGGCCGCAAAAATAGGAGTGACGGAAAGGGTAATGTTAGACGCGTGGAAAACGCGGACTTCGGCAGGCACATTCAGACATGAATGGATGAGTCACGCCGAGCTCAGTTGCTCAACATGCCACGATGTTTCGTCTCTGGTGACAAACGACCAAAACACAAAAAAGGTTGTAGTCACCTCATGCAACATGTGCCATATCACACCAACGACCGCTGATGGCGGTGTCCTGAATTATGAGATCGATCAAAGAAAGAAGAACCCCGGATTTCAATGTGTAAAGTGTCACATTTCCTTTGGCGGAAAGCCGATTCCGGAAGCTCATATCAAGGCCGTGGCCGAGGCGGGTAAATGATCGATCGGATGAAAAACGTGCTCTCGAAAAAGCATCGTGGTTCTGCTCAGTATCTTAAACTCAGCACGATCATTATCGCGTTTCTTTCATTCACGATGTATTCGGCGTGCGGGGGAGAGTCCTCCGGCGATTCTGCAGACTCAAAAAAGATCCTGCCTCTTAATGCTATTGCGGTGAACAGTCCGACACCTTACACTGTGACTACTGATCCAAACCTCGACTATTCTCGGTTTACTCATAGCAACGAGTCACACGCTCGACTTCCGTGTCTTTTGTGCCATCAGACAGATCAGAGTCCAACAAAATTGAAGTTCCCGGGCAAAAACGGCCACCTGCCGTGTGCCGGCTGTCATGTTGAACAATTCAAGGCCAACGAAGGCTCGATGTGTTCGATCTGTCATACCGATTCAGTCTCGGGCGAGATGAAGCCGTTCCCTGCGATTTCTTCTTTCAAAGCCAGGTTCGATCATTCAAAACACGTTTCTCAGGCAAATTGTTCAACCTGTCACGCGCCCACTCAAAGAGGAGTGGGATTCAGTGTGCCGACGCGTTCAAACGCTCATTCAACCTGTTTTCAGTGTCATGGTACTGAAACAAGAGTTGCAAAGGCGATGGCTGAAAAGGGCACGGTGATCGATTCGTGCAATACGTGCCATACTCAAGGTAATCCCGGTCCCGCCCACAGCTTTGTAAAATATGAAGGCAGTTTTAGTCATGCCCGCCATGTTAATGTCAAAGGACTTAGTTGTAACAGTTGTCATACGATCCGGGCCGGATCGGGTGAAATGCAGGTTTCGGCACCTTTGATGGCAATGCACAAAGCTATCGGCAAGTCGCTTTCGTGTGCAACTTGTCATAACGGAAAGCGAGCCTTTGGAGCAGAGGATTTTACAAACTGTAAGCGCTGCCATCAGGGAAATTCGTTTAGCTTTTAGAATACTCGTTCCGTGCGAGAAATTTCGCGGTCTAGCCCGGTTTTGTGCATTCTAAGTTATTTGGAACTATTTATTTAGCCGTTTTTTGTGAGTTATTGATTGGCATAAGCATTGCATCCAACAGTTACAACGGGCTAAGAACCCGAATTTCAATTTGAAAGTGAGAGCAGACCATGAATGTAAAGATCGTAAAATTTGTTTTAGTCGCAATAATTTCAATACCGATGATGCTGGTTTCTGTGTTCAACGGACAGCCGACAGCAGCTTCCCCTGTGGCAAACGATGATGCTGCCGCTATATTCAAGGCAAAGTGCGCGATGTGCCACGGTCCGACGGCGGCAAAGGCATTTGATCCGGCATTACCCGAAGCTGAACTTGTGAACGCGATTCTGAAGGGAAAGAAAGGCGAGAAGCCGCCGTATATGCCGGAATACGAGTCAAAGGGAATTACCGAAGAAACAGCAAAAGCCTTGGTAGCGCATATGAAGAGCTTGCGTGCCGGCGGAAATTGACAATTGCTCGATGGATCTGGAAATGGACTAAGGCCGTTCGATTTGTCGTAGTGCTCATCCATGCATTTCGACTTCGGACGGCCTAGACCAGTTTATGACTCTTGATCACGGTATCTTTTAGGGGAATGGAATATGAGCGAAGTAGAGAACATCAGCGACGAACCACAAGAAGAATCCTCTAAACGTATCCACCCGCCAAGCTTGATGCGGAATTACATTAGCGTCGTTGGAACAGCGATCGTTGTTGCCAGCCTTGCGTGTGTAACTCTGCTCTTTTTAATGGAGATCGCTTCACACGGTGACAACCCATATATTGGAATTCTTACGTATATCATTTTTCCTGCGATTCTGATCTTTGGCCTTTTCATCGTTTTGCTAGGGATGTTGATCGAGCGTCGTCGCCGTCGAAAGATAACACCTGAGCATGTCCTGGCCTATCCAAAGCTTGATCTTAACGATCCACGGACCCGACGGTCCTTTTTGACCTTCCTTGTGCTAACGTTTTTCTTTATTGGGGCCAGTGCTTTCGGCAGCTATCGTGCATTTGAGTTTACAGAGTCGGTCGCCTTTTGCGGACAGACCTGCCATACGGTAATGAAGCCAGAATTCACGGCGTATATCGCAGGGGCACACGCTCGAGTGAGGTGTGTCGATTGCCATGTGGGTTCAGGAGCAGACTGGTATGTCAGATCCAAGCTCTCCGGGGCTTATCAGCTTTATTCGGTGACGTTCAATAAATATTCAAGGCCGATAGGTACTCCGGTTCACAATCTTCGCCCTGCTCCGGAAACCTGTGAGCAATGCCACTGGCCTGAAAAATTCTTTGGTGGTCAGATGAAGGTTTTCAACCGGTTTGGCAATGATGAAAAGAATACGCTTCGGCAAACACGAATGCTTATCAATGTAGGTGGAGGAAGTCCGCGAACAGGTCAGGTCACCGGCATTCATTGGCATATGAACATTGCGAACGAGATCACGTACATCGCTTCTGACGAAAAACGCCAGGATATTCCTTGGGTGCAAATGGTCGGCCGCGACGGTAAGGTCACCCAGTTTTTCGACCGGCGGCGAACGTTGTCGCAGGAAATGATCGACTCTTCAACTAAACGGAAGATGGATTGCGTGGATTGCCATAACCGACCTGCACATGTTTATCTGGCACCCGATGTCGCGGTCGATCAGTCTTTGGCTGCCGGTAATTTGGACGCTACATTACCTTACCTGAAAAGGCAGGCGGTCGAGGTGCTTAGCGCAAACTACGATACGACCGAGCAGGCGGTGGCCGTAATTGATGAGAATCTCAATGGTTTTTATCGGTCGAAGTATGGAGATCTTTATCAGCAGAGATTGGAGTCGATCAGAAATTCGATCGCTGAGGTTCAACGAATCTATCAAACGTATATGTTTCCTGAAATGAAGACCGATTGGAGAACTCACCCGAACAATGCCGGACACATGAATTCCGTTGGCTGTTTCAGATGCCATGACGGTGAGCACTTCAGCAGGGAAGGGAAAATGATCACAAACGATTGTAACGTTTGCCACACTACGATCTACGATTCCACTGCGCCGTCATCAATGAACATGAAGACCGGACCATTTATCCACCCGGTCGACCTTGGCTCGCTTTCAGACAGAAAGTGCAGTACGTGTCATGTTCCTGACAAGCCCTTCGTGCATCCGGTGAATCTTGGGGACATCTCAATGTTCCAGTGTGCCCAGTGTCACACTAAGAAATAGATTTTGGCAGATGAACCTAAGTAAGGCCATCCGTTCGCGGATGGCCTTACTCTTTGCCTAGTGCAAACTAACCGTACATGATCGCTCACTCTGATTTCTCGACATCAACATTGGAGTCTTGCGCCTCCTGTTCTCTAGCCCGTTGTTCTAGCAACTCTTCATACGCCTCCTCGTGTTCCTCCTTGAAAAGCTCTTCAGACATGCGGCCGTCGTAGAAGGTCCAGTTCAAGGGATATACGTCAGGATCGAAGATGACATGATAGAAATGCCATACGACGATCGCAAGGGTGGCCAGGATCGCTTCGTAGAAATGGATCGCAATTGCAATATCGATCGCCCATCTAGGCAGGAAACTGAAAACGCCTACTTTGAACCAGATCATTAGGCCTGTAAGTCCCATTATCACGGTTCCCCAGACAACTGCCCAATACTCGGCCTTATCAGCGTAACGAAATCGAGCAAATCTAGGCCGTTCGCCTTTGTTAAGCACGAAGTGTTTGAAATTTTGCAAGAAGTCCGTTACATCTTTCCATCTAGGCAGCATGTCCCAAGTCCAACTTCGCCCTTCCTTGGTGACCATGAGGTAAACGAGGTGATAAACTCCTACGACCATCATAACGACCGCTGCAACTCTGTGGATCACGCGACGTATCGATTCACTATTGCCGGAGAGCCAACCGAGAAAAGAGTCGGGATACTCTAGAGCAAAACCGGTAAGCACCAAGACCACAAAACTCGATAGCAACAACCAGTGCTGCACACGTTGGTTCACCGTCATACGAACGATCGGACGATGCTCCTTGTCACGTTTCGCCCTCGCTTTTCGATACCATATGACCCCGTTGTGTACCAGCATTCCGCCAACGATCCCGAAGATAAGGAACAGGTAGATGTTGCGGACCCAATACTTTCCCTGGCTGCCAAGGTCTTCGGTGGCGGCGGTTTCCAGGTGCACTTTTCCAATGGCAAAATTATCGCTGGCCCCCAAATGACATTGTCCGCAGGTCGTGACCAGATTGGCCTTGTTTATCAGAGATCTGGGGTCGCTCGAAGGCAATATGTTGTGAACTCCGTGGCAGCTTGCACAATCGGCAACTACATCTGACCCCAGTTTTGATGCGCGGCCGTGATAGCTGTCTTTATAACTCGTGACTCGCTCTTTAGGGATCCCAAAATCCTGTGCCAAACGGACACCGTCATGGCATTGCGAACAGCTCACGAGCCCTAACTCCGCCCTATTCTCTTTCTGGGCCTTTATTCCATGTATACCGTGACAGTCGGTACAGTTCGGGGCCTGATAATTTCCGCGTGCCAATGACGTTCCATGAACACTGGTGGTAAATTCCATCGAGATCTGTCCGTGGCAGGTTCCGCATGTCTTGGCAACATTGAATTTTGAAATGGAGGATCGTGCGTCGTTCGCAGGGAGAACATTATGACTCGTATGACAGTCCGAACATACCGCGGCTTTAAGATTTCCCATTGAAAGCGCTTTTCCGTGGACGCTCTCCTGATATGCAAGGAATGGACGGTTCGAAATTCCGTTGTTGCCCATTAAGGCTGGATCGTTATGACATCGACCGCACGTTTGGCTGATGTTTGCCCTTGAAACAGTCGATCTTGGGTCACTGCCCGCCAAGATCGTGGACATATCACCCTTGACCGTGTGACAGTCAAGGCACGTAGCCGCCGGTTTGCCGTTCGCTAATGGCTTTGCATGGATGTTCGTATCCATCGCACCGTGTGTGTCCTTGTGAAATTGTTGGCCCGCGAGATAAGGAAGCGTCTTTCCAGCGCCATGACAGCCGGCACAATCGAGATTCAGATTTGTCGGAAACTGGTCCTTTTGCTGGTTTCCGCTGCTGAATGGCGCTTCAGTATTTTGAGCACCGACCCCAACCGATCTAAGAAGAAATACTCCAACACCAAATAAAACGAAAACTACGATCGCAGCTAGTTTTATGCGTGACCTCATTTTGAGCCCCCTATGACTACTTTAATTCATAGCATTTTGATGGGTTGTGGACAGTGATAAACATCACCCTCGCCAAACGATGCGTCAGCAAATATCGGGATATTGATCAGGTTTGAATCAGGCCATTCTAAATCGAGACGGCGCCATTTGCAAATTGACACTTATTTATGATCGGTGGGTCTAGAATTGGTGCGAGAGGCTTTCGAAACCAGGCTTTCATCAAAAAAAGTGAAGCCGCGATGTTCTGCAAGGAGGACAATGTGCAGAACTTCGCGGCCTCAGCGTCTTAAGGCCTAATGGTCGACCGGACTTTACCGATCGCCGGCGGCCTTGCCTAAGTAGATCCGCAGCGACATATATGGCATATGCGCTTTATAGTTTTGGAACGGTACGGCCCATTGGATGTTCTGTACCGGTTCCTCTGAGTAATCGTAGTACTGGTAACCGATGTTCCAGTCCAGATATCTGCTCAGCCTAACCGACGCCCGAACTTCGGGAGTTTTAAAGTCGATCGGATAGGCTCCTAGGAGAAGAGTCGTAGTAGACAAGGGTGGAACTACCACGCCGTTCAGACTTCGGTCCTTGTTCCAACGATAGCTGCCAAAGAAAGTGAGCCGCTTGTGCGGCTTGACGGTCGCGTCGATGAAGAAGTAGTGGTCGCGGAGGAAATATTCGCTCAACGCATCGGGAAGACCAGAAAACGTGACCGTAGCCCTGCTTGTCAGATGCTGATAATTATATCCTCCTGACAGATTCAGAGCCTCGATCGGATTCCAATCGATCGTGGCCGAGAACGTTCGATTGCTAATGTCGGTGATCCTCGGAACAACTCGGGTCGTATCGGTCGGGATCTCGTTTTGCTTATCGATGTACGAAACGTTGGCCGAGACCCGGTTGAAACGCATCATGCTCTTAACGCGGAAATTCGTGAAATCGGCACTGCCGGCACGCGTGAAAACCGTATCGGCTTTACCTTTTTCAAAGTCCGCGAAGATCGACCAATTCTTCAACGGTTTGATCCGCGTTCCCACGATAACAGTATTAGTGATGTTTTCGCCGTCTTCTTCTTGGGGCGATCCGGTAAGCGGGGTTGGCGGGATCGTGATTATGTTAGAGCCGATCCACAGCAGTGAAAAGTCTCGACGCGTGTAGCGGTACCCTATGTTAATTCCAAAGCGATTATTGAACTGATAGTCCCCTTCAACCAGATTCATATACCGCCGATACCGGGTCGTCGCGTAGTTGAACTGCCTGGTGAGAGCGGTAGTCGGAGTTATGCGATCCTGGGCGAAAAGATTACCACCGTTAAGGTTGAACCCATCGTAAGTGAACGTATTCGAAATACGAAACTTCTCAGTGATGCTCCAGGTTATACCCAGATCTCCTCGAGTCTGCGGTCTCGACGAATCGCCGAAAATGTTTATCTGTTCATTAGTTATCGCAGATGTCGAGTTGCTGTAATATGAAGCAAACTCGTTCCAGCTGAATTCATTGGTGGTAAGTGAGTGGAGAATCCGTGCCGTAAAGTCGAGCTTTTTCGCAAAGGTTCGTTGGACGCTCAGCACGCCATAGTGTGTTTGTCCATCGATGGGATTCGAACGCCGCATCGATATGAAATCGTAGTTGTTGATCCTGTCACCCTCTTGCGGCGCTGTCAACGTATAGCCGCTGTGGTCGTCAAAACTCCTGTATCCATAGGTGAACGCCAAATTGAACCCAAGGAGATTGCCGTCGGCACCGGCCCGCAGGTCATAGGACCTCGCCGCAGACGACCCGTTGACCAGGAACGCATCGCTTGCTCGAGTACTGTAGGTGAAAGGTCCATTTGATACGTTGTACGACCCGCCAAAGCGAAATCGGATCTTCGGGTTATCGGGGAGGATCGTAAGATCGAGATCACCAAAGTTTCGTCGTGTATCGTAATTGTGATAGTTGATCCTGGTTTCTCCGATCGCGTTGTTGTTCAGAAAATTATAGAATCCCACGCGTCGAACGTTCGCGTCGAATCGGTAAACCCCGTCACGTTCTACATTAGCCCGGACAAACCCGCCCGGATCAGCTCCCCATCCTGACGCTATGATCAGCGCCGAGTCGAAGGCCTTAAAGCTAGACCCTTTCCCGTTGTCTTTGATCAAGATACTGGAATCAAAGACCCGAAAGCCGCTCCTGTAGTTTAGATCGCTTCTAAACTTATTCTCGTTGCCGTTAACGTCCAGCCAACGTCCCCCGATCTCCGTGCTGGCTTGGACGGAGTATCGGTCATCAGTTTCCGTTGAAGGAGATGGAGACGGCGATTGCGCACTTGCGGAAAAAGAAAAAATAAACGCGGTTACGCCGCCAGAGAGGATCCGGAGGGTGCCACGCAGACATTTTGAAAATTTATGTGTACTCTTGGCCATTTGTATTCACCCCCTTTACCTGAAGAACACCTTGCTCGAGTTCGAGCCGTGTATCGCGACATGACAGATAGTGCAATTCTGCGAGCGCAAGCTGTTTTGTGCGTGCGGGCCGCCCGGGTTGTCACTGGTTATTAACTCCACGTTTTGGATAGACGTGTGACACTCAATGCAAAGCTGCCTGATGCTGCTTCGTTTGAGCATTTTGGGGTTTTGTGAACCATGAGGCGAATGGCAGGCTGAACAGCCTTCAATTTTTAGCACCGCGTGTTCAAAAACGAACGGGCCTTGTTTGTTCGAGTGGCACTTGATACAAGACTGGTCGGCGCCGACTGCTAGCCTTGTTTGCTTCTGGTCAAATCCACCATGCGGATTGTGACAGTCGCTGCACGACATAGTACCCTCGAGAACCTTATGATGAAAAGGCTTGGAGAATTGAGCTTTTGTTTCTGTGTGACAGCCAATGCAGAGTTGCGGTTCGCTGTTCTTCAGCATCGCACGATTTGCCATATTCGGTCGTTGTGCCGCTGCGTCGCCAATAAAGGTGGTAGAGCCCGCACGCTGGGGTCCGAAAGACGGCCCGTGGGCAGAATGGCAATCAGTACAACCGATATTATTTCGCCAATGGTCACCGCGGCGGAAATTATTGTGGTTCTCTTTTCCCGCGTGGCAACTCAGGCAGGTTTCCGAGGCCGCCTTCGGATCCATTTCTTTAAAGTTTTTGATCTTGGTCTTATCTCCGCCGCCATCGACGTGGTCCTTTCCGGGACCGTGGCAGGATTCGCATCCCACAACCTTGTTCTTCCAAGCGGCTAGTTCGCCAAGTTTTCCATGTTTTGTTTGTTCAACGGCTTTGAACTGATCTTCATGACAGGCTTTACATGTTTCGCTGCCAACGAACTTATCGTCGATCTGTGAATCCACTTCAGGGGCCGGATCCGGAAGCTCAGTCGCCGAAGAGCGCATGGACGGCGTTGTGAATGTTATTACCACCCATGCAAAAAGAAGAAGGGCGAATGCGCCCAGCATTCCAAGTTTAAGGTATTTTGTTGAAGCCATATTGATTGCCTCCTTTTACTACCCGATCCGCCGAACTGAAATTGCGTTCTAAGATCTGATAAAGACTAACATTTGCAATAAATGAGAACTGTGATAGATATCACAGCCCTATAATAAAAGTCTCTGATGTGACTAGTTGTGAATTGATCGTTCACCCCATTGGATGCGTTCGGCCAATAACTCTATCAGCATTGTTCTTGGCCTATCCTCCGTTTCAAGAATATGCTCGACCTCTCGCTTGTGGATAGATCGAACCTTACAATTCGTAACCGCAAGAACACTGTACTTGAAGCTGCTGCCCGCGATCATCTCTGTCAGGCCGAAGACCTCGTCGCTTACCGTCTTCCGGATATTGATCAACCCATTTTGCGGGTGTCCAGAGAGTATGATCCCTTCACCGGAAACAAGGATCTTCAACGAACCCGGAGTTTCGCCTGAATTCAACAGAAAGTCACCTGTAAATACATCTATCATCTGTCCGATCCCTTCCAGAACGTTAGCTGCGTCTTTCGACGAATCGCAAAAAACGTCCCCGAAGCGAATCGGTTGGTACAAGCCTGCATTTAAAAGATTGTCGGGAAAGATCGTAGTAACCTCCGCCTGGAACATCGGCCCGCATCCAGTTTCTCAATATTCAGCGGTCAGGTTAGGACTTCAAACACAATTGGCTGTGACGGCGGTCACAATCGTGATCGCGAACCGCGCGGGCGGCCGATCATAGCTTCTAAATTCTTGGTGTTATGGATGTAGAGGTCAGACCCCTTAACGGTGATCAGATCGAGTTGGCGAAACTCCTTCAAAAGCCGGGTGATCGTTTCGCGGGAGGTGCCGATCATTTCGGCGACCTCTTCGTGTGTGAAACGCATTTTTATCCTGATTGGATCAGATCCGTTCCCGTTTACTTTACCTATTGCCGAGGTCTCGCACCAATCGAGCATTAATTTGGCCAGTTTGTCGGCAACCGAGTTAGAAAGTACAAATGAGCGGATCTGATTGCAGGTGTCGTTATACCGGCTGCAGAGCTGCTTGACCGTGTTCATGGCGAAATCCGGATATTTGTTAAGCAGCCTTAAGAAGTCGGCCTTACTAATATAGTTGACTTGGCAAGGTTCGATCACCTCGGCAGATACCTCGTAAACCTTATTAGAAACAACCGCACTCAGGCCAAGAAGTTCCCCGGGTTTTGCAACATGAAGTATCACGACCTTTCCGTCACGAGAACAGGTGTAGAGTTTTACCTCACCCTGGCAAAGCATGTAAACTCCATTGGCCGGCTGGCCTTCGATGAACAACATGCTCCCCGGCGAATAGCTGTTCGTAATCTTGGCCGCCTCAAACGCCTGCTGACTCTCATCGGATAATTCACAAAAGAACCCCTGATTGTGCATGGTACAGTCCAAACATTTATTTTGGATACTAAGATGATGCGGTGTCATTATAATCTCCTTCAAGAGACGTTGTTCGTTCCGGGGATCGGGCTATCAGAACTGAACAAGGTGCATTATGGACGATGGAGCTCGACACAGAGCCAAGATAGACACGTTTCCAAAAACCACGACCGTGCGAACCTACAACGATAAGTCCAGCCTGCCAATTAGCTGCCGTTTCCACGACGGCCTGCGCCACAGACCCGATCAGGATCTCCGTCTCGACATTTTCGAATTTCCTGGATCCTTCACAAAGGATCGATCGGGCGTTTTTGAGCCACGCGTCTGCATTTTTCCTTGCGTCACTAATATATTCTGAATAAAAATCTTCCACAACTCCAAATGGCGCCCCGACAACGTGATCCAATGGCACAACAACGGAGACGATCCGAACGTGGTCTTCGGGTTTTCCGAAATCGTCACGGTACAAGCGAATTGCAGCATCGCTGTATTCCGACCCATCGATCGCTATGATCACTTTCATCTCACACCCCGTTTCCGGCGGTCTTTTGAGTGGATCTCCGCCTTTGTAATCCATTAGAATTTTGTATTTTCAGCTCTTGTTTTACTCCGTCCTTTCCCACGACACACGGCTTCAGGCTTGCCGTCCCGGTATCGACCGTAATGATCGGCATAACGAAGTTGAGGTCGTCGATCACTGCTTCACAGATCTGTGTAACGCAAGCAGCAAGTTTTTCCGGCGAGTCTTCATGATTCAAACGATGGTCAACTTGTATTAATCCAGGATTCGACAAAAGTGTGTCGAAATAAGGACAGTCAGCAGTACATATGTCCACGTTGGAAACCTCAGACCCGACCGCGGTACACCATGCAGACGAGGTTTTTCCGTTATCAGAATGGAACCGTTCAGAATCGGTTGATCTAATGCCTTCAACGTTGCCTACGGATGCCTCAGGCATCCATCCCAATCCGAATACCCGGCCACGCGAAAAGCCGGATTCTTCCAAGGCCACTGCTGTCAGAAGTTCAACCGGCTTTCGGGTTACCAATAAAACTCCCTTGAAACCGGCGTCTCTTAGCCGTCCTACCAGGGATCGCATTCTTGACGAGGCATCCATGGTACGATGTGAAACTGAGGAACTCACTTCAGATTCGTCAGTCAGCGACAGCACTGCGACTGCTGCGTCAGCGCAATCGGGTATCTCGCCCTTCCAAACCCTGGCTGGCGACGCCAACGGAACCGATGATCGGAGTCCATTGAGGTCCGAGATCAGTTTTCTAGCTTCTTTTCCAACCAGAACGACCTCGCCGATTCGCCCGGCAACGAGAAGAGAATAAACATCGATCGCACCTATTTGAGCAAGGCCAATAAGGGCTACTTTCCTGCTTTTTTGCGATTCGGTTTCCATTGGGCTTAGTTTGGTGATCATCGTCACAAATACTGACTTTCACTTCGGCAAGAGCTGTGCCTCTGGAAAACCTCAATATTTATTGAGCGATCCTTGAAAAGGTATTGTCTGCTCGTTGAAAAAAACTCGTGAATTTCGACCACGGCGTGGGATTCTTCGCGCCAATTCGAACGATGCGGCTGGCGTTGGGGCCGAAAGACCAAGAGATATATATGGCGATTTTTGGTATGCCAATTCCAACCCTTATAACTTGTATTTCAAAGGCTGACACTATGTCGCGTTCGAGAAGCCGATTTCCTTCATCGTTCATCGATTTGCTTGGAGCAGACTTCATTTAGTTGCGGCACGTGGGTTGCACACTAAAGGCGTTGTCCAAATATGGCCGATAAGAGAGGTAGATCATAAATGACCACTTTCCTAACAGATGTCACAGGAATAGCAGACTTAAGAGACCACCCTTCGGGAACCGGGCCCATCCTGGCAAATCGGCCGGTTTACGTTGACTTCTTACCGCCTTGCAACAACGCGTGTCCGGCAGGCGAAGACATTCAGGCATGGCTTTCTTTGGCACAAAGCGGAGATTTTAAGGATGCATGGGAAAAGCTGTCTGAGCAAAACCCACTTCCCGCGGTGCACGGCCGGGTTTGCTATCACCCCTGTGAAGGGGCGTGTAACCGCGCATCGATCGACAGTGCGGTCAGCATTCACTCAATTGAGAGGTTTTTAGGCGACCTGGCGATCCAAGAAGGATGGCAATTTCCAAAACCAGGGGAAAAGAGTGGTAAACGTGTTTTGATCATTGGTGCGGGCCCGAGTGGATTATCGGCCGCCTATCACCTTGCCCGGCTTGGACACGATGTGACGATCCTCGAGGCCGGACCGATCGCTGGAGGAATGATGAATTTCGGGATTCCAGCATATCGACTTCCGCGTCACATCCTTAAGGCAGAGATCGATCGGATATGCGAAATGGGCGTAACGATCAAACTCAACCACAAGGTTGACGACATACTGATTGAGAGATCGGACGGCGGTTTTGACGCTGTTTTTATTGCCATTGGCGCTCACATTGGAAAAAAGACCGAGATTCCCGCACGAGACGCGAGCAAGATCTTGGATGCCGTTAGCTTCTTAAAAGACGTTGAGCTAGGGCACACGCCACAGATTGGCAGACGGGTGGCCATCTACGGCGGAGGTAATACCGCAATGGACGCTGCTCGGACCGCAAAGAGGCTAGGTGCGGAAGAAGCATTGATAATCTATCGTCGCGACCGCGAACATATGCCGGCCCATGACTTCGAGGCAGATGAGGCCTTAAGCGAAGGTGTCAAGATCCATTGGCTGCGGACAATAAAAAATCTCGACTCAAGTTCGATCACCGTCGAACAGATGGAGATCAAAGACGGGCGGCCCGTGCCAACCGGGAAATTTGAAACGCTTGAAGCAGATTCGGTGATCCTCGCACTGGGGCAGGACACAGAAACCGAGTTTCTAAAGGAGATCGAGGGCATCAGATTCAAAGATGACGGAACGGTAATTGTCGATTCACGAATGATGACGGGCCATGCCGGTATCTTTGCGGGCGGCGATATGGTTCCAAGCGAACGGACAGTTACGATCGCGACCGGACATGGGAAAAAGGCGGCGAGGAACATAGACGCGTGGCTCAGAGAATCCACCTATGCCAAGCCGGTCAGCAACCCCATCGTATTGGCCGACCAACTTCACGTTTGGTTCCGAACGGAAGCAGAGGTGAGACAACAGCCGCACATAGACCCGGATATTGCCATTTCGGGGTTTGAAGAAATAGTGGCAGGTCTAGGCGTGGAAGAAGCGACGTTTGAAGCGCAGCGATGTCTGTCCTGCGGTAATTGTTTCGAGTGCGATGGCTGCTTTGGTGCCTGTCCCGAAAACGCGATCACTAAGCTTGGGCCCGGCAAACGATATAAATTCAATTACAACCTTTGCACAGGCTGCGGCGTTTGCTATGAGCAGTGCCCTTGTCACGCGATTGACATGGTCGCTGAACCGGAGGTGGCAATATAATGAAATCCAACACGAAACAAGTTGTCACTCTTGACGGGAACGAGGCTGCGGTTTACGTCGCGTACCGCGTCAACGAAGTATGTGCGATCTATCCGATCACCCCTTCATCCACTATGGCCGAATTCGCTGACGAATGGTCGGCAAAAAAAATAAAGAACATATGGGGAAACGTCCCTGAGGTCATTGAGATGCAGAGTGAAGGCGGCGCGGCCGGAACTGTTCATGGAGCCCTACAGACGGGATCTCTCACGACGACCTTTACCGCGTCGCAGGGACTTATGTTGATGCTGCCGAATATGTATAAGATCGCCGGCGAGCTAACGCCCGCAGTCTTTCACGTAGCCGCACGATCACTGGCGGCACAAGCGCTTTCGATCTTTGGAGATCATCAGGATGTGATGGCTGCGAGAACGACTGGGTTTGCCTTGCTTGCATCGTCGTCGGTACAGGAAGCCCACGACTTGGCTCTGATCGCTCAAGCCGCGTCGCTAAGATCACGGGTTCCGTTCATTCATTTCTTCGACGGTTTCCGAACGTCGCACGAAGTGAACAAGATCGAGTTTCTGTCAGACGAACAGATCCGCGCAATGATCGACGATAAGCTTGTATTCGAACATCGCCGCCGCGGACTCAATCCTGACAACCCCTTTATCCGCGGAACCGCACAAAACCCTGACGTATATTTCCAAGGACGTGAAACGGTAAACAACTTTTACGCTGCGGTGCCGTCGATATTAAGAGAGGAAATGCGGAAATTCCATGATCTTACAGGGAGGGAGTATTCGCCCGTCCGGTACTTCGGTGCACCTGACGCGGAACGCGTAATCGTGATAGTGGGATCTGGCGTCGAAACCGCTGCGGAGACGGCCACGTTTCTCTCGGAGAATGGCGAGAAATCGGGAGTGCTCCAAATTACCCTCTACCGACCATTTCCCGCTGAAGACTTCTTATCCGCACTTCCAACGACGACAAAGGGCCTCGCAGTTCTCGATAGGACAAAGGAATCCGGAGCTACAGGGGAACCACTTTATCAGGACGTCATGATAACGCTGTCGGAGGCCGTATCGGTTAAACGGATTTCGTCGATGCCGATGATCGTGGGAGGCCGTTATGGACTGTCGTCCAAGGAATTCACACCAGCGATGGTGAAAGCTGTGTTTGATAACCTATCCATCGATAGGCCGAAGAACCATTTTACGGTTGGCATCATCGACGATGTCAGCCACACAAGCATTCCAGTCGACGACACATTCGCGCTGGATGAATCCGGCTGGACCCAAGCCCTGTTCTTTGGCCTAGGAGCTGACGGGACCGTTGGTGCGAACAAGAATAGTATCAAGATAATCGGTGAGAATACGGACCTCTTCGCTCAAGGCTATTTCGTGTACGACTCGAAGAAATCAGGGGCAAAAACGGTATCGCATCTTCGTTTTGGAAAGAAACCCATCAAAGCTCCATACCTGATCACGGCTGCCGATTTTGTTGCGTGTCATCAATTCAATTTTCTTGAGAAAGAGGAAATGTTAACGATGGCTAAACCGGGTGCGACATTCCTTTTAAACAGTCCGTACAGTGCCGATATTGTCTGGGACCAAATGCCGTTATCAGTACAAAGATCGATCATGGACAAGAACATCAAATTGTTTGTGATAGACGCTGATGACGTCGCCCAAAAAACTGGGATGGCGGGACGTATTAACACTATTATGCAGACCTGTTTCTTTAAACTGTCAGGGGTGTTGCCACCAGATGAGGCGATCGCTCAGATCAAAAAGGCGATCGAGAAGACATATATAAAGAAAGGCCGGTCAGTAGTTGAAAAGAACTTCGAGGCTGTCGATCGGACACTTGAAAATTTGTTTGAGGTTCAGATCCCCCAATCAATGACGGCTACAAATGGCCAGCCGAAGGGAATTCCAGAAAATGCCCCAGAGTTCGTCCGGTCAGTCACTCAGAAGATGATCGCCGGACTCGGCGACAGTATTCCGGTGAGTGCGTTTCCCGTCGACGGCACCTACCCAAGCGGAACCTCCAAGTGGGAAAAACGAAACGTCTCGAGCCGTGTCGCTGTGTGGGAGCCTGAGTCCTGCATACAGTGCGGCAACTGCAGCTTTGTTTGTCCCCATAGCGTTATTCGGTCGAAGTTTTACCATTTTGAAAAACTCGCCGACGCTCCAAACGGGTTCAAGTCTGCTCCGATCAACGCGCGTGGATTCCCAGAAACGAAATTCTCGCTTCAGGTCTATCTCGAGGATTGCACAGGCTGTAACCTCTGTTACGAAGTCTGTCCTGTCGAAGATCGAATCACGCATGAGCGTGCGATAAATCTTGCTGATAAACCGGAGGATCTTAGCCCCGAAAGAGCAAATATTTCCTTCTTTGAGCGTCTTCCGCAGAATCCAAAGACCGATGTAAATTTCTCTACCGTTCATGGTGTGCAGTTTCTTGAACCGTATTTCGAATTCTCAGGCGCCTGTGCAGGCTGCGGCGAGACACCTTACATCAAAGTGCTCACCCAATTGTTTGGAGATCGTCTTTTGGTTGCGAACGCTACCGGCTGCTCGTCGATATACGGAGGAAATCTTCCAACGACACCATGGACAAAGAATTCGAAAGGGCAAGGGCCCGCATGGTCGAATTCGCTGTTCGAGGACAATGCGGAGTTTGGGCTTGGTATGCGGATGACGGCGGATAAACACTTGAATACCGCCCACCAACTGCTCGAGCAATTAAAAGAAGATGTTGGCGTTCAGCTTGTTGACGAGATCGTCAATTCACCGCAACTTTTCGAAAGCCAGATCAATGCACAACGGAATCGGGTCGCCGAACTCAAGGCGAAATTGAACGGACTCGAGAGCTCAGCTGCCAAGCATCTTCTATCGCTTGCCGACAATCTGGTACGGCGCAGTATTTGGCTGATCGGCGGAGACGGATGGGCATATGACATTGGTGCGGGCGGCCTTGACCATGCCCTTGCAACCGGAAAGAACATAAACGTACTTGTCCTTGATACGGAAGTGTACTCGAATACCGGTGGCCAGATGTCAAAAGCCACACCGACTGCTGCGTCAGCGAAATTCGCCGCAGCAGGAAAACGTGTAGGCAAGAAAGATCTTGCGTTGCAGGCGATCTCATACGGAAATGTTTACGTGGCCCAAATTGCAATGGGAGCCAACCCTCAACAAACGTTGCTCGCGCTTCGCGAGGCCGAGGCCTATAACGGCCCGTCATTGGTGTTGGCCTACAGCCACTGTATCGCTCACGGGATCGACATGAACAAGGGACTGGATCAACAGGCAATGGCTGTTGCAAGCGGTTATTTTCCACTCATCCGCTACAACCCGGTCCTGCGAAAGAATGGGCAAAATCCATTTGTACTTGATTCGCCAAGACCGACCATTCCGTTAAGGAAGTATGCCTACAATGAACTGCGCTACAAGGTATTGACACAAACCCAACCGGAAGAGGCCGAAAAACTGATGAAACTGGCGCAAGAGATCGTTGATCTTCGCTGGAAGACCTACGAAGAAATGGCAGGATTCGGAGCCAGTTCTTTTCAACCCGTACTATAGGAGCCGCAAAATGTCTGATCTGAATACAAAGTACATGGGGTTGGACCTTCGGACACCTTTGGTAGTTTCCGCCAATCCGCTTTCACAGAAAGTCGATAATATAGTTGCAATGGAAGACGCAGGTGCGGGTGCAGTTGTCCTTTTCTCGCTCTTCGAAGAACAAATACGTCGCGAGACCGCACAAGTTGAACAAGTACTTCGTTCAACTACGAATGCATTTCCGGAAGCTTCGGATTTCTTTCCCGATCTTGAGGAGTTCAACGTTGGGACGGGACAGTACCTCGAGATCATCCGACAGGCAAAGGAGCGAGTCGATATTCCGATCATTGCGAGTCTGAATGGCGTAACCCCCGAAGGTTGGATCGAATATGCTCGTGAAATAGAACAGGCCGGGGCCGACGGACTTGAGGTCAATATCTATTTCATACCCGCCGATATCCGCCTGACGTCGGTTGATGTTGAGCAAAGATATCTTGATATCGTAAGGATCGTCCGCGAAACTATAGATTTGCCGATCGCTGTCAAACTCAATCCATATTTTTCTTCAATAGGTAACATTGCCCATCAACTGCATCTCGCCGGCGCAGACGCTCTTGTGCTTTTCAATCGATTCTATCAGCCGGATTTTGATATCGAAGAATTGAGCGTCTTGCCTAACCTCGATCTAAGTGTGCCGTCGGAGATTCGTCTTCCGCTGCTCTGGATCGCGGTGTTATACGGCCGAATCCCTGTCTCATTTGCAGCAACTACTGGCGTGCACGGCGCCAGAGAGTTGATCAAATATCTGCTCGCCGGCGCTGACGTCGGGATGGTCGCTTCGTCGATTCTGAGGAATGGGATCTCGTGGATCCGCGATATCCTGAACGACCTGGATCTTTATATGAGAGACATGCCTTTCCAATCGATCGATTCTTTCAAGGGTTCCATGAGCCAACAGTTCATTTCGGATCCCACGGCGTACG
Organism: Blastocatellia bacterium; assembly: GCA_016789265.1. Taxonomy (GTDB): domain Bacteria; phylum Acidobacteriota; class Blastocatellia; order Pyrinomonadales; family Pyrinomonadaceae; genus OLB17. The sequence continues at coordinate 537 of JAEUQK010000025.1, read as the reverse complement.
AACGTAGCAACTACATCCAGATACTCGAAAAGAAGAAATGGAATACCTACGCCGGAGGCCGTTGAAGACCTGTCCGATCCCGCCTCGATCCTTTGAGGTCGGTTTTACTGTAAGTGACGAGAACACGCAAAACGGGCGTCCCAGTAATATCACTGGAACGCCCGAAAATACTGGAGCCGGTGAAGGGACTTGAACCCCCGACCTGATGATTACAAATCAACTGCTCTGGTTGTTTGTTGACAAACACCTAGAACTATATATAATTGATACAATGTGACTTACAGGAATATCCGAGGACGCTCGCGGACACGCGAAGACGCAAAAAGACGGTTTTGGGTGCAGTTTTGCACCCAAAATTGCACCCAACAAAAACCGTATAGAAACAAGTAGAGCTCCGCATCATGAGAATCCCAAAATATATCCTGAAGGACCCGACCAAGAAGATATTTACCTCGGTTGAATCGAGTCCGCGATACCGGGTTAACAACCGTGGCCGCAGGGTCAGAGTTGACCAGTACAAGGGAATATTTGCGTTTC
>JAEUQK010000008.1 GCA_016789265.1 Blastocatellia bacterium | reverse complement strand
GGCCGAAGAGGTTGTCGATGCTAAGGGTAACGTCGTTTGTCCGGGTTTTGTCGATCCGCATACACACATTGTTTTCGCGGGCGATAGATTGGATGAATTCGAACTTAAGATCAAGGGTGCGGAATATCTTGAAATACTTGCGAATGGCGGCGGCATTCTCTCTACAGTCAAAAAGACAAGAGCAGCGTCGGTCGAAGAATTGGTCGAACAGGGCCGAAAACGCCTCGATAAGATGCTCGCGTGCGGAACCACGACGGCAGAAATAAAGACGGGTTACGGGCTTGACACCGAAACCGAACTAAAGATGCTGCGGGTGATTGAGGAACTCGATAGATCACACGCTATCAGTCTCGTTCCGACATTCCTTGCAGCTCACGCAGTGCCGCCAGAATTTAAGGGCGACACTGACGGATATGTCGACCTGATCTGCTCTGAAATGCTGCCTCAAGCATGGTCTTGGTATAACACATCGCATTTCTTTGCGGATGGCGTTCCGTTTTTTGCCGATGTTTTTTGTGAGAGAAACGCGTTCGATCTAGATCAAACCACACGAGTGTTGGAAACCGCAAATAGCCTCGGTTTTGGGATAAAGGCTCATGTCGATCAATTTACAAATCTTGGAGGATCAAGGTTTGCAATCCAAACGAAAGCTGTCTCGGTCGATCATCTTGACGCGATCTCGGACGAAGAGGTCGTACAGCTCGCAGAAAGCGAAACGTTGGGAGTTGTTATTCCGACCGAGAATTTCAACGCGGGGAAAACGGAATTTGCAGATGCGCGGAAGATGATCGACGCGGGATGTGCCATAGCACTTTCGACCGATTTCAACCCGGGTTCGGCGCCGTGCCCGTCGATGCCGATGGCGATGGCAATATCGTGCCGTTATCAGAAACTTCTGCCGAGCGAGACGCTGAATGCGGCAACGATAAACGCGGCGTGTGGGATCGGCTTAAATGAAACGTATGGTTCGATCGAAGTCGGAAAGGTCGCTGACTCGCTCATACTGGAAACTTACGATTATCGAGAGGTTGCGTATGAATTTGGAGGAAACCTGGTAAACAGCGTTATAAAAGCAGGCCGCATTGCATCTTGACCGGTATGGAAACGATACTACTGGACGGCGAGAGCCTCACATTTGAACAAGTAATAGCAGTTGCGTACGGCACACCCGGAGAGTCGCGTGTCTCGCTTTCTGAAGACGCTCAGGCAAAAGTAATGAGAGCGGCAGATGCGGTCGATACGCTGCTCGATAAGGGTGAGATCGCATACGGGATCACGACCGGTTTCGGAGCGTTCAAGGACAAGATCATCAGTCGCGAAGAGGTCGAACAATTACAACGAAATATTGTTGTGAGCCACGCTGTCGGTGTCGGCGACCCGTTCGATACAGCAACTGTACGGGCGATAATGCTCATCCGTGCAAACACACTAGCTCGCGGTTTTTCCGGTATTCGGCTTGAGACACTTCAGCTGATCCTCGACTGTCTTAATCAAGGCGTTCATCCCATTATTCCCGAAAAGGGAAGTCTCGGTGCCAGCGGTGATCTTGCTCCTCTTGCACATTTTGCCTGTGTACTGATCGGTGAGGGGAAGGCCGAATACAATAATGAGATCCTCTCCGGTATCGACGCGTTGACGAAGGCCGGGCTTCAGCCAGTGATCTTAAAGGCAAAAGAAGGGCTTGCATTGACCAATGGCACCACCGTCATGACCGCGGTCGGTCTTCTGGAAACTGCGCGTTCGAAAAGGCTCGCAGAACTTGCAGACATCTCCGGATGTTTGAGCCTTGAAGCACTGCATGGGACACTCTCGGCCTTTGATGACCGAATACACCAGCTCCGTCCACATCCTCGTCAGGTGGAATGTGCAAAGAATCTTCGCAACATACTGGCCGAAAGTGAATTCGTGCGCGATTTCGATCCGACCAACGTGCAGGATGCTTACACGCTTCGCTGCATTCCCCAAGTCCACGGAGCCTGCCGCGATGCCGTAGCATACGCCGAGTGGCTGCTCAAGATCGAACTTAATTCAGTTACCGACAATCCGTTGATATTCCAGGACGACGCGGGAAACATCGAAGTAATATCCGGCGGCAACTTCCACGGTGAACCGCTGGCGCTTGCTTTCGATTACCTCACTATCGCGCTCGCCGAACTCGGAAACATCTCTGAGCGACGAATAATGCGTCTGACCGACGAAGCCTCCAACGCACACGTTCTTCCGGCGTTCCTAACGGATCACGGCGGCCTAAACTCCGGATTTATGATCGTTCAATACACCGCCGCTGCATTGTGTACCGAGAATAAAGTGCTTGCTCATCCTGCCAGTGTGGACACCATCCCAAGCTCAGCTAATGTTGAGGATCATGTTTCAATGGGCGTCACAGCAGTGTTGAAACTCCGCCAGGTCGCCGAAAATCTTGCGAATATTCTTGCGCTCGAGCTGTTTTGTGCAGCCCAGGGAATCGATTTTCGGCGGCCCCAAATTGGAGTTGAGAAGAATCTAGGAAAAGGAACGTATTCGATCTATCATGAGATCAGGGAACGGGTACCGTTTATCGCGGCTGACACTTACATGAAAGATCATATGGAGAATGTTTTGGGGATCGTGAATGCGAGGATCCGGCCGCGCTAGTGACATTAGGTCTTAAATGTCCTTCTTAAATCGACGAATAATTTACTCTTTCGGAGTTATTTCAACGCTCATATCGGGATGCGTCGTTTCAATTGCGCAGCCGGAATCGATAAGCTTTGTCGAATTTGCGACAGCCCGCACCGCAGACAAATATAGCCAAGCCGGTGGAACTCGAAGTGCCGATTTTCGATCGGTCTGCGACTATCATTCCGATCCGCTCGCTGCGCGGGTTTTGCGTGAATATGGGGCAATATTTTCTGCCACTCAAACGGTAAAGGTTCCGAAAAGCTGCATTTTTGAAAATGCACAGGCGGTGTCGGAATTTCGAAAATCCCTCGACGCGGTCTCAGAAAAGATTGACGGAACGGTAATAACCCTTCAACGCGAAGCCATGGCCGATCTAAACCTGGCGGTCGGAATAGCAAATAAACGAGGGGTCAGAATAACGCCTCTTGACGGAGCGATCGCCGGTGACAGGACCTATGAAGATACACTCAAACTTTGGAGATCCCGATTCGAACCTGCCCTACGGTATTGGACACAAAAAGGGAAGATAAAAAGGGCTGAGGCGGATGCGGCAAATGATCTTTCGCCCGTTCAGCAGGTCAGCCGGGTAGTCGAATGGGAATCGAAAGGATTCTATTTTAGTACCGGATTTAATCGGTCGATCTTTTCGTCGGTTGCTCCTCCCGGGACGTCACAGCACCTTTCATTACTTGCTTTTGATGTAGTACAGTACGGCAGTGCCGAGGTCAGAAGGATCCTGAACGAGCATGGCTGGTATCAGACCGTTATCGGCGATGAGCCTCATTTTACTTATCTCGGCGTTAAGGAATCCGAACTGCCTAAAAGAGGATTGAGATCGGTGACACGCGGGAAAAGTCGATTTTGGATTCCGGCGATGTGATGATCGTTGCCAGTACAGGCTTGAATGAGAAGTTATTTTATCTACAGTGCGTTACTTTTCGTTATCTGCGGGATCAGTACAGGCTGTTGGAATGCGGGTGCCGGAACAAAAAGGGCCAGCCGCGAGGACGGGCCCTCGACCGTCTACGGTATAAATAAGGCCGAGAAGAATCCGGCCAAAACAGACGAGGTGAATTCAGTGCCGAAGACATCAACAAGTACGGGATTTGTGGCGAATTTGCCCAAAGGTTTTGTTGAGCCGAACGACGACGCAGGAAAGCTCCTCTTGAAAGAATACGGTTCGGTGTTCATTGCCCGCGGGGGAGCAACTCCGCCGAAAACCGTCGTGTTTCGTGATGGCGGGGACGTAGCGGCCTTTCAATCGTCGCTTAAGACTTCCGTAGAGAAGATCGGGGATTTCTCTTTGGAACTTCAAGCTTCGGCGATGGAATCTTTGGTGAAAGCGGTTTCCGACGCACACTCTGCGGGACTCGAAATAAAACCGCGTGACAAAGATTCGGCGAAAAGAACCTATGAGGAAACGATCGGGTTGTGGTCAAGCCGTGTAGAGCCGGCCTTGAAACACTGGGTCACGGAGGGAAAGATCACTCCGGAGCAGGCTGAAAGGATAAGGTCGTTGAGCCCGTTTGAGCAGGTTCCCGAGGTGCTAAGACTTGAGTCCCAAGGCATCTTTTTCGCAAAGGACCTGTCCAAATCGATCATATATTCGGTTGCTCCCCCCGGGGCATCACAACACCTCTCAATGCTTGCGTTCGACTGTGCCGAATTCGAAAACCCGAAGGTCAGAGAAATACTCGCGAAACACGGTTGGTTTCAGACCGTTGTTTCTGATCTGCCGCATTTTACTTTTTTGGGCGTCTCGGAGGCGGATCTTTCCGGATTAGGGTTGAGAAAAACGGTTAGTTCCGGACGACCATTTTGGATCCCGGACCTTTAAGGAAGATAAGTGGTACACCCGGCAAGATTCGAACTTGCGACCCTCTGATTCGAAGTCAGATACTCTATCCAGCTGAGCTACGGGTGCATCCAGTGAAAAGTTTAAGTTGACGCTAAATGTTTTGCAAATTTACCGCGGTGATTGCTTTGCAGTTGGTTCCGGCATTTTCTGGAGATCCACCCTAACAAAACGCACGATCTCACGGATCTGAGCCTCGCTGAGTTTTCCCTTGAACGCGGGCATACCCTCATCCTCAACGCCGTTGAAGATATAGCCGGTGATCTTATCGTCGTCAAATTTCTTGATCTTATCAGATGTAAGATCATCTGGGTTGATCGTCTTGCCTTCGATCGTTATCTTTCCGCCGGTACCGTCTTCCTTATGACAGGTGGCACAATTTTGCTTAAAGAGCTTGCGGCCTATTGCAAGAGTGTCTTCAGGTGTCGGGGCAGGCGTTGCCGTCCCAGCGGGCACATTCTGCTGGTTGGTTGCCGTATTCGTTCCGGCACCCGAACCGCACGCAAATCCGAACAAAGCGATCGACAGTGCGACCAAAAGTTTTCCGTAGTTCATAGA
>JAEUQK010000030.1 GCA_016789265.1 Blastocatellia bacterium | reverse complement strand
TCTTGTGCGCGACCGACTGGGAGTAAAGCCCCTCTGTTATACGGCCACAGGTGATCAATTTGCATTCGCATCTACGGTTCGCGCTTTGAAGCGTGCCTCGTTTGGCGGTGAAATAAACATCGACGGTCTTACTGATTTCTTCGAATGGGGCTTTGTAACAGACGATCACTCGATCTACGATCGAATTGAAAAAGTTCGCGCCGGGGAGATCGTTGAGTGGCGAAGAGGAAGTATCTCAAAAAGAAGATATTGGGATCTTTCGAGCGAGATCGACGATAAGATCTCGTTTAATGATGCGGTAGAAGAAACGGAACGGCTCCTTCTGAAAGCGGTCGAGTGCCGGCTACAGTCAGACGTTCCCGTTGCAGCACTGCTCAGCGGTGGCATTGACTCGAGTCTTGTGTGCTGGGCGATCGGGCAGCTTGGAAGCAATGTTCGATCATTCACAATTGGAATGCCCGGTGACCGATCGGATGAATCGTCGCGGGCGCGACTGACCGCGTCCGAGTTGGGAATCGAACATGAGGTTCTCGAATTGAATCCCGAGTCGCCACCCGACATGATCTCACTCTCTGCCGCTTATTCAGAACCATTCGCCTGTTCGTCCGCTCTGGGAATGCTTGCGATCTCTGATCGGACAAAACAGTCTGCAAAGGTGCTTCTGACTGGAGATGGAGGCGACGACGTTTTCCTTGGATATCCGGAACACAAGCATTTTTATTTTTCTGGCGAATTGGCAAAAGTACTTCCCAATCAGGTTGGTCAGGTATGGAAATATGCCAGGAGTTGGGTTCCTGGAACGGGGTTGGCAAAACGCGCCCGCTCCTTCCTTAATTACTCGACGGATGGTTTGAAGGCAGTTGCTTTGGCACGCGATGGCCTAAGATATTACGAAATGACGAATTTGTTCGGGCCGGTTCTTAGCGGATGTAAACTTCAAGATCTGCAATTGTCCGAAGCTAAAGGTTTTTCGCAAACACTATTAATGGATTTTTTGAACTATGACAGAAGAACACGCTTTGTTGGAGAATATTTGCCAAAAGTCGACGGCGCGACAATGTATCATGCCCTTGAGGCCCGATGTCCTTTTCTGGATACGGATTTGTGGGAATTCACCTCTCGCATTCCCCTCAGTGTACGATTGTACAAGGGGCACTTGAAGGCAATACTCCGCGAATTGGTCCGTAGAAGGATGGGTAGAGATCTTTCTGTCGCAAGAAAGCAGGGCTTCACGATCCCGGTACAAAGATGGCTTGGTAATGAGTGGAAGCAATTGTCGGTCGATATCTTGAGAAATTCCCTTGTGCAATCAAATGGTTTTATCGATGAGGCGGCCGTTCGACGTGTTATCGAAAATGGTAACACGAATACTTTTCTTCCGAAGCAAATCTGGTATGTTCTTGTTCTCGAATCTTGGCTCCGTTACGAACAGACATGGATGACGGAACGATAAACTGTTTGCATCTCATTAGCAGTTTTCATCAGGGCGGCTCGGAACGTCAGGCGATTCGTCTCTCTCGAGAGATCAATGCGCTTGGAAAATATAAGATCCTTCTGTCGTGTTTGGATCGAACGGGACCACTTTTGGCGGAGGTGGATTGGTGTGATCCGGACTTGATCAGGGAATTCAGAATAAGCAGTTTCTATAATTTGATGTTCGTTCGTCAGGTCTTTGCTTGTGCGAAATTCCTTAGGGAGCAGAATGTTGGGGTGATTCATACCCACGATTTTTACTCGAATATCTTCGGTATTTTATCGGGGTCAATTGCTCAAGTTCCGATTCGGATCGCTTCCAAACGCGAAACCTTCTCGAAAACTCGCATTCAGTTCTTTGTTGAGCGCCAGGTTTATCGATTGGCGAACAGAATCATTGTGAATGCAGAGGCAGTCAGGAAGTTCCTTCTGGAACGTGGCATTCGCGACGAGAAGATTGTGACGATTTACAATGGAACGGAAGAAAGGGACACTGGACCACAAAATCATGATATAGCACGACTGAGTGTCGATTTAGCCTCAATTCCCAATAGAAAGTTTGTAACGATGGTGGCAAACCTTCATGACGAGGTGAAGAATCATGCAATGTTTCTTAGGGCAGCCAAGATTGTTTGCACAAGCGACATTGATGTGAAGTTCTTACTTGTAGGTGAAGGCAACCTCCTCAAACCGCTCAGTGAACTGGCTGGGGAGCTTGGTGTTTCAGAAAACGTGAACTTTCTTGGACGTTGCTCATACGTTGCAGAGGTCCTTGAGATCTCCGACGTATGTGTTCTGAGTTCGAGATCCGAAGGATTTTCAAATGCGATCTTGGAGTATATGGCCGCTGGAAAACCGGTTGTTGCAACCAACGTTGGTGGTGCGGCGGAGGCGATCGTTCATGGCGTGACCGGTTTCCTGGTTGACTCCGATGATCATTTTGCGATGGCCGAAAGAATCATTGAATTGTTGATGGATAAGGAAAAAGCTGAAGAATTTGGAAACCGTGGCAGAAAGAGAGTTAAAGAACGCTTTCTGCCACATATTCAGGTAACGGCGACCATCAATCTCTATGACCAGCTGTTAAAAGGAATGACTCAGAAGAGCTCCTTGGTTTGATCTGTGATGAAAGAACCACTGGAATGTGATCAGCCGATAAAAATACTCATAATTGCACCCGCATTGCCAATTGTGGGAGGTCAGACTGTTCAAGCAAATCGACTCTTGGATAAGTTGCAGGCGGAATCTTCGGTTAAAACAGCGTTCCAGCCCATTAATCCGATCTTCCTGAAGCCTCTCCAATCAGTAAGGTTTATTCGCACTGTTGTTACGACGCTCAAGTATGTGTTTGACCTTTTACTAAAAATACCCCGCTGCGATGTCGTTCATATCTTTTCTGCATCATACTACTCATTCATGCTTGCTCCGACACCTGCGGTCCTGATCTCGAAGCTTTTTGGAAAGCGTGCGATTTTGAATTATCGAAGTGGTGAAGCGGAAGATCATTTGACTCGGTGGAAGCGGACCGCAGTTCCGACGGTTAGGATGTTCGACAAGATCGTTGTGCCATCGGATTATCTGGTTGGTGTCTTTGAGAATCACGGGTTCGATTCGGTCCCAATCTTCAATTTCGTTGACACTGAGCTTTTTTCTTTTCGCAAACGCGACCCCTTCCGGCCCGTGTTTCTCTCAAATCGCAATTTTGAAGCGCATTATAATGTTAGCTGCATTCTGAAAGCGTTTCATAACATACAAAAAGAGTGGATCGAGGCCCGATTGATCGTGGTCGGTGGTGGGCCGGAGCGAGAGTATCTGCAGGCAACTACGGAGAATCTCGGGCTCAGAAATGTTGAATTTTACGGACAGATTGAACCTTCAAGGATGCCGGAAATATATGGCGAAGCTGACATTTACTTGAATTCCCCAAACATCGACAATATGCCGAGTTCCCTGCTTGAGGCATTTTCGTCGGGGTTGCCGGTCGTAACTACGAACGCAGGCGGTATCCCGTATATTGTCGAAAATGAAAAAAATGGGTTGCTTGTAGAAATAAATGACCATGAGGGAATGGCGAACGCTGCGATTCGCTTGCTACGCGACAAAGATCTGGCACGGCGGGTAGTTAATTCGGCGCGGGAAGAGGTTGAACGTTATTCCTGGGAAAATGTTAGGAAACAATGGCTCGATGTATACCATGAGCTGGCAAATAGGTCATAGGTTCAAGGGCAAGGAATGCCAATTCGGCGACATATGAGATTGCGGTACCTATGATCTTGAAACATTTTGGCAAACTGAAGGGACGAAGCATTGACGAGCTTTCGACTCGACTTTGGCAGGGGGTTTGCAGAAACTCCGAACGACTGTTGCCAGGGCTCCTGATAAGAATCCCGGAAATAGATCCGCGGATCCTCTCGGCTGACATACTTGGATTAGACCGAGCGCGAATCGTTGATATTCTGAATAACCGCTTTCCCGATGAACGGGACCGCATTATTTTCAAAGCCGACGCGATTTCGGGGGGGAGATTTGATTTCTTAGGGTATGAACGCCTGGATTTTGGCTCCCCACTTCCCGACTGGCACTTTGACCCGGTATCTGGAAAACGTTCTCCGCGAGTGCACTGGTCAAATATAAACGAGATAAGCGCGGAGCTGACGGGCGACAAAAAGGTCATTTGGGAGTTAAATCGGCACCAATATTTTCTCACACTTGGCCAGGCTTACTGGTTGACAGGCGACGAAAAGTACACAGAGACTTTTGTGCGCCACATTGAGAGTTGGTTTAACGAGAATCCACCGAAGATTGGGGTGAATTGGCTCTCGAGTCTTGAGTTAGCGTTTCGATCGATTTCATGGATATGGGCATATTACTTTTTTCGTGACTCACCGGCGTTCGAGGTCAAAACCCTCAAACGAATGACGAGTTTTCTATACGTTCAGGCTCGTCACATAGAGACTAATCTTTCAACATATTTCGCACCGAACACACACTTGACGGGAGAGGCCCTTGGGCTCTATATGATCGGGACGTTCATGTCTGGCCTAACCGAATCCGGGAAATGGAGAGAAAAGGGCTATCAGATATTTCTGAAGATGTTAGATGTTCACATTCGCGATGACGGCACGTATTGTGAGCAAGCAAGTCACTACGCCCGGTACACAGCCGATCTTCTTGCTACTTTGTTTGTAATACGTCAACGCGAGAATTTGCCAATCGATGGAAAAAGCTTTGAAAAGCTTGAAAAACTTTACGAATTCCTTGTCTGCATCACACAACCAAATGGGGAAACTCCCTTCGTCGGCGATGATGATGGTGGCCGCTTGTATTTTCTCGATGGAATACCTTTAAACGATTTTCGACCAGCATTGGCATTGGGCGCGGTTCTATTCGGAAGGGGCGATTTCAAGTACATCGCCGATTCGCAATCGGCGGAACTTCTGTGGCTACTTGGACCAAGGGGTTTAACAAAATTCGACAGTATGAAGTCGAACAAGCCGTCTGAGAAGTCAAGGGCTTTCAAAACGGGCGGCTTTTACTCTATGCGCGACTCGTGGAAATCAAACGGGACTAATTTGCTTATCTTATGTGGCCCGCATGGTTTTATGAACTGCGGTCATGCACATGCCGATGCATTGAGCTTTGTTATGAGCTTCAGCGGCGATCCAATTTTTGTAGATTCCGGGACTTACACTTACACCGCAGATCTTAATGCACGTGAGCTTTATCGATCGTCATCCGCTCATAATTGTCTCACGGTCAATGGAAAGTCCTCGTCAATACCCGACGGGCCTTTCTCGTGGAAAACTAAGGCTAATAGCAATGTATTGCATTGGCACGCGAACAGTGCTGAAGCCAAATTTGTTGGACGGCATGACGGATTCAGATCATTTGGTGTTGAATATCGCCGCGAGTTGTTGTTCGAGTATCACGGTTTGATAACTCTGACCGACACAATTGAGAGCGCGCAGATTAATTCCTTCGAGCTTAATTTCCTGCTTTCACCAACAATTGATGCTGATATAACTGATAGCCAGGTGGCATTGAAAGATCGGCGGAGCGGGGTAACTAAATTGGTGATTCGAACCGAGGCATGCAACGATGGGAAATCACTGACCGGAAACTGGTCCATATCAGATTGGCTCCTATCGCCGATCTATGGCAAGCAAATCGAAAGCAAAAAGTTAGTATATACTGTATCCGCGAAAGGAAAGGTAGAGGTGAAGAACCGGATCTTCTCGGCCATTTAGTTAGAGCTATGCCGACTTGGTCTAAACGCATTGCAAAAGTTAATGTGCGGTATCAACGGAATTGTCTATTCGGAACAGTCGGGACGCATGGTTGATGTCAGCGTGCTGACAAGAATGCGTGACTCTCTCCGCCATCGTGGACCGGACGAAAAGGGCATTTTTGTAAACAAACACGTCGGGCTGGGACATCGCCGCCTTTCGATAGTCGATCTGAAGACCGGACAACAACCAATGTTCAATGACGATCGATCGTGCGTGATCGTTTATAACGGTGAGGTCTATAACCACCTTGACCTTAGGCCAGAGGTTGAGGCCCTCGGATTTGGATTCAGAACCACGTCAGATACGGAAACGATTCTCCGCACGTATGAAGCCTTTGGCAGCGAATGCGTTACAAGATTTCGTGGTATGTTCTCGTTTGCGATTTGGAATTCCGCGGAGAGAGAGCTTTTTGTTGCTCGGGATCGCTTTGGGGTAAAGCCGCTTTACTACCTCCACCTTGATGACGGAAGTTTCTATTTCGCCTCTGAAATAAAGGCGATCCTTGAAACCAAAGCCTTGCGAGCAGAGTTGAACTATTCTGCCCTGCCCGATTATTTAGCTAATCACGGAACATCTGACGACCAGACCCTTTTCGCTAATATAAAACGGTTGCGGCCTGGACATTTTCTTAAATTGAAGGACGGCATACTTGAAACAGAGCAATATTGGGATCTCCCATTAGAGCCTGAGATCGACCAACGAAGCGACCGCGAGACTATAGAAGAGTGGTTTGAACTATTTGAGGAATCTGTCAGGCTTCGCCTGATGTCTGATGTGCCACTGGGTATGTTTCTTTCCGGAGGTATAGATTCGAGCGCGATCGCTGCAGTTCTTTCACGAACGATACGAGAACCAATAAAGACCTTTTCGGTCGCATTCAACGAACGCGAAGCGAACGAACTAAGTTATGCTCGGATCGTTGCGAAAGCCTTCTCGACTGATCATCATGAAATTCTCTTGTCCCCTACGGATTTCTTCAAGGCTCTGCCCAGATTGATCTGGCATGAAGATGAACCTTTAGCCCATCCCTCAAGTGTGGCGTTGAACTTTGTGTCCCAGCTCGCGGCTGCTCACGTTAAGGTTGTGTTGACCGGCGAAGGAAGCGACGAAAGCCTTGCTGGTTACGGACGTTATCAAATGACACTGTCAAACCTGAAGCTTGGTCGTGTATACAACAAGTTAGTTCCCAGATCCATACGAGGTATTGGCGTGAGGATGATAAATCTGTTACCGCTAGACTCTCGGTTGCGTCATAGATTGCGCAAAAGTTTTCTCAGTCTCGATCCAACGATAGAGGCGATGTATTTTGACAACTTCGCAGTCTTTTCGCGTTCAATGCAGTCTGAGATCCTCTCTTCGCAAACAATTAAGATGTTGAACGGCTCAGTTGATCCTTATAAAGAACTGTCTCGTATCTTTAATAGTATTCATTCCGACTCAATTCTAGATCGCATGCTGTATGCGGATACAAAAACGTATTTGCACGAATTACTCATGAAACAAGATCAGATGTCCATGGCGGCATCGATCGAAAGCCGGGTTCCCTTTTTGGACCATAGGTTAATGGAATTCACGGCACGCTTGCCTGATCGTATGAAATTGCGCGGATTCACGACGAAATGGGTGCTCCGGAAGGCGATGAAAGGCCTTCTTCCGCCAGAGATACTGAGTCGAAGCAAGATGGGCTTTCCGGTCCCGGTGGGAAATTGGTTTCGCGGACCATTCAAGCACGTGATCGACGATTATGTGCTTTCCGATCGTGCGCTTGACAGAAACATCTTTGATGCGGACAAGGTCAAAACCCTGGCAGCCCGCCATATGCGGGGCGAAAACCATGACGAACGACTCTGGGCTTTGCTGAATTTCGAGATGTGGCAGCGCCAGTTAATTGAAGGAGAAGAATGGTGTCCGGAATAATAGGGGGAGAGATCGGCTATCGATTACTAAAAGCACTTGGGCGGCAGGATTCCGGCGCATCGACGAAGGTGTACTCAACAAAAAGCAAAATTGACATTCTGCTTGGAGAGCAATTTATTGACCGGATCAAAGGCAAAACAGTTATTGATTTCGGCTGCGGGTTTGGAGACGAAGCTATTGAAATGGCTACCCGCGGTGCAAGGAAGGTCATCGGTCTTGATATTCGTGAGGAAGTACTATTGAGTGCGCGTCAAAAGGCGCAACAAGTAGGTATCGACGACCGATGTGTCTTTTCCACTTCGACCGATGAGACAGTGGACCTGGTCGTCTCTATCGATGCGTTCGAGCATTTTGAAGAACCTGCTCTTATCCTATCGACAATGCGAAAGCTATTGAAGCCCGATGGCAGGGTTCTCGCCGCGTTCGGGCCTACCTGGTATCACCCTTTGGGAGGCCACCTATTTTCGGTATTTCCATTTGCACATCTTATGTTTACCGAAAAAGCTCTGATCCGATGGCGGTCAGAATTCAAGAACGACGGTGCCAAACGATTCTCGGAAGTTGCCGGTGGCCTCAACCAAATGACTATTTCCCGCTTCGAAAAGTTAGTCCGAGCAAGTGAGTTCGAAACAGTCATGTTAGAGAGTGTCCCAATAAAGCGGTTGAAATTGTTTTCTAACAGGATAACCAGAGAATTTACTACGTCATTTGTCCGTTGTGAGCTCCGTCCTAGGTAACAGGAACAATGAGGATACTATGGATCAAAACTGAACTACTTCATCCGGTTGACAAGGGCGGAAAGATACGCACGTATCACATGTTGAAGGAACTACGTAAGTTTCACCATATAACCTATCTAACTCTCGACGACGGAACAGGCGACCCGGACGCAATTGAAAAAGCAAACGAATACGCTCACGAAGTAATTACGATCCCCCACAGGGTCTCTCCCAAGTTCACTGCTCGCTTTTACGCTGAACTCGGCACCAATCTCTTCTCCTCATTGCCTTATTTTGTCTCGAAATATCGTTCCCGCAGGATGAAGCGTGAAATCGAGCGGCTCATGACCTTGGGCAGTTTTGATGTTGTCATATGTGATTTCTTGGTGTCATCGGTGAATCTGCCTGACCAAGTAAGCTGTCCTCTGGTATTGTTTCAGCATAACGTCGAGGCGATGATTTGGAGGCGTCATTTCGAGACAGCCGAAAGCAGATTGAAAAGGGCTTATCTTCACGATCAATGGCGTCGAACGGTCAGGTTTGAAAAAATGACTTGCCGAAAATTCGATGCGGTAGTGGCAGTATCACCTAATGACGCCTCTCTCTTCGCGAATCAGTACGAGATCAAGAATGTCTATGACGTGCCAACAGGTGTTGATCTAGATTACTTTACGAGTCCTAATGGTTTAGGAAGTCAAAACCCACATCTTGTGTTCACCGGTTCGATGGATTGGCTGCCAAATCATGATGCAGTCATGTGGTTCGTTGACAGGGTGTTGCCAATAATTCGAAAGTCCTTTCCCGACACAGCCCTGACCGTCGTTGGGCGTGATCCTTTTCCGTCATTGCTCAGACAGACAAAGCACGACCCGCTTATCAGAGTTACCGGCCGAGTCACGGATATACGTCCCTTTATGCAAGAAGCTGGAGTATATGTGGTTCCGATCCGGATTGGAGGGGGCACTAGGCTAAAACTCTACGAAGCGATGGCTATGGGGCTCCCAATTGTGTCGACATCCGTAGGTGCGGAAGGACTCCCGTTGTCGGACGGGAAGGAACTTGTTCTACGAGATACTGCTGAGGATTTTGCAGAGGCAGTAGTTAAGTTGTTGAAAGATCGAACTTTTGCAAAGTTGCTTGGTTCCCGAGCTGGAGAAAGAGCCCGCAACGAATTTGGCTGGCCTGTAGTTGGCGACGCATTTACGCAGATCTTGATCAAGGTGTGTTCTGAAGCTAACAGTCAATCATGTCACGTTACTTAAGAGAGTTCTATTATTTGAGGAATGTTGGTCATTTCAAGCAGGTAATCGGAACATGACGGATTGCAACGTTGACTCTTTCGTATAATTAAGGCAGAGAGCTAGCGAATCTTAGGGTTATTGATACAACAGTTTTATCCCGAAGTGAGACTCCACCTATTTGATGCATAGACACCATTATTCACCAAAATACTTGTTGTATCTGCTCACCGGCTTAGTCTTTATTATCGTAACTGCGCTGACCGATGCTCATTACTGGGCCGATTCTGCTGACTACACCGAATCAGTGATTGCCTATTTGGGAGGAAGGAACTATCTCTTTTGGGAATTCGGACACCTTCTTTGGCGGCCACTTGGATACCTCATGATATCAATGAGTAGCGAAACATCTCAGTCTCAAGACCTACACTTCGCTATTCTTAAAAGGTTTCAATGGGTGTGCTGGATTTTGGGATTCTGTTCTGTACTTGTCTTCACCAACATTTTACGGAAGCTGAGGACAAGAGATTCCGTGGTTCTCGTTTCCGTTTCGGTTCTCACTTGCTCTCACGCATTCTTAAATTTCTCACAGACCGGAACTTCATATATACCTGGACTATTCTTCTTGATACTTGGCCTTCGCTTCATGCTCATTTCGGAGAACGAACCCTCATATAAAATGAGTGTGATTTTGGCAGGAGTTTCGTTCGCGGCTTCAATCAGCTTGTGGATTGCGTATGTGTGGGCGGTCCCCGGAGCGATGATGGCTGGAGTACTGTTGCCGGGCGAAAAGTTGACCAACGTTCTCAAAAAGAGTTTTGTTTCGGCGGCTTCGTTTGCCATGTTTGTTACACCCGTTTTTATCGGTGGCGGCTATCTTGCAGGCGCCACAGATATTAGCACACTTCTCAAATGGATCTCAGAGGCTGCGCATGGCAATGACACCGCGGGCGTATTGCGAACTGCATTTGGGTTGGCACGTTCGTTTTTCTTTTTGTCCAACTATGGCATGTTGTTGAAGCGTTTTACTCTTGGGGATCCTTTCAACAGTGTTTCGCTCGGTATGTTACTGACGAGATGGCTAGTTAAACTCATAATTTTCTATTTGTTGGCGGCATTGACGATGATTCTCGCTTGGAGGGGTGGTTTCTTTACCCGCCGCTATTTACTGTTTGCAGGATTTTCAGCAACGCCTTTGGTTGTTTTTGCAATTTTTTTTGATGGCGGAGCTGTGGAACGATATCTTCCATTAATCCCTTCAGTTTTACTAGCGTTCGCGATTGCCATCGACCGTCTAAAGCCGAATTCCCTTATTAGAATGATAGTAGTGGCGGTTGCACTTATCGCCGTAGCCGACAATGTGATGCAGTTATCATTATGGAGCCTCGAAAAGCAGAATTCGGATTCCATATCCCGAATTGAGAAGATCTATTCTGTGGTCGGAGAACATGACAAGGTATTTATGGTGAACTGGAACGACGATTTGATAAATTTCAATCGCAGTTTCCCTTTTCACAATAGTAATACAAAGAGCGGTCTTCGTCTGAATGCTTTGGTTACACCGGGCCTCGCCCAGTCAACAACTTGGCGTGAAGAATTCGCTGCGCGTACTTTAGCGGCGTGGAAGAATGGGGCCAACGTCTGGATATCAAACAGAGCAACTAGCTCGACACCGGAGCCAAGCTGGAATTGGACCGAAGTACCAGGACAAGAGGTCCATTGGCGTGATTTTCCTGAGTTCTTTACCAACCTGGAAATTTCCAAAGGAATAGATGGTCAGGATGAGATTTCACTTGTCACGCAGTCAGATAAGAATCGCGCCTTTCTGTCGCCTTACGCCGGGAGGTATGCTCGGAGCTTCGAATGAAGGAACTGAGTGAACCGATTAAATCCTAAAAAAAATGAAAGTTGGTCTTGAAATGGTTCGAAGAATTTATCTTTTTGCCACAGTAATCGCATTGATAATGCCAATATTGGCAGTTGAGATGCCACCGCTAACCGACCTTCCTAACCACCTTTCCCGCATTTATATTTTGATCAACTACGAGACGATCCCGTTCTTTCAGTCACATTTCGATATCGTCATTCAGCCTATACCAAACTTGGCGCAAGACATCATTGTCGGTGCATTGGGCCAGGTTTTCGACATTTGGACCGCAAATCGTATTTTTCTTTTAATATGTGTCATTCTCTTTGCAACTGGATGTCAGCTGGTCGCCAACCCAAATTATGAAGGATCGCAGATATCCTTGGCAGGAATACATGCTTCATTCTTGATTTATGGTTGGATATTCCTCTACGGCCTAGTAAATTATTGTTTTGGTATCTCTTTGTTCTTTATAACCTACGGACTCTGGCGGAGGTGGAGTTCGGCTTTAAACGTCAATAGGGCGCTTGTGCTGACGCTTCTCGCTTTTGGGGTGTATATTTCCCATCTGTCTGCGATCGCAATGATGGGCATTGCCGTTCTTCTGACACGGTGTTATGAATTCGCAACTAAGGAGGCGAAGTTTTCAAGTCCCAGGATTGCGATTGACCTGTCCATGTTCATATTGCCATCGGTGGCGTTTCTTGCGTTTGTCCGCGGCGACGGGAACGTCGGTGTGGTGAGTTGGGACTTTCTCGAAAAGCTACTTGCACTCCCAGGCCCGTTCAAAAGTTACGATCTCTGGATGGACGCATTATGTGTATGCTCCGCGGTTTTGATTTATTCTTGGTGTGCATTCCGCGGAAACTTGGTTTTCAATAATAAGACGCTTTTTGTTGGGATATCATTTTTGTTCGTATTTCTCATCGCTCCGCTCAATTTCTTTACAGGCGATGCTGACAAACGTGCGTTATTGCCCGGATTCGTATTTGTCCTATGTTCGATAAACATGCGCTCCTTGACTCGACCCGTCAAGATTTTGGTGGGCTTGTTGTTTTGTTTGCTAATCTCGCGACAAGCAATTATCGCGCATCGATGGGTTCAAATATCTCAAATGGTCGATTCTGAGCGGGAAAAGCTGAAGATACTTCCGCCTAATTCGAAGATATATCCATTGTTTAACATCGATCCTGCACGACCAATTCCCAAATTGGAGCGTCCGTTACGGTATGTCGTTAACTTAGTGGCAATCGATGATCATTCGTTCAGTGCGAATCTCTGGGCCTTGGAAGGCGAGAATCTGTTGAGGTTCAAATCTCCGACAGAGTGGGCGGATATCGGGCACATTGAAGCCGGTAAATGGCTGGAACTATATCGCGATTACGATTATGTTTGGTCGTACGACATGCCTTCAGTGGTTGATGAAGAGCTGGAGAAGAGCGGCCACCTCGTCCTAGGCAGCGGGAAAACTAAGATCTGGAAAGTTAATGTTTATCACACAAAATGATCGCTTTGAGAACGTGGGTACTTGAAACATTACTATTCCGCGAAATCTTGTTGCCCACAAACTCTTATGAGTGCATTAAGGTCAATTCTGTCTGGTTCATTTTCAAAGGTCGAAGTTTGGGGCACGGTTCTATTCATAACACTAGCGTTGATTTGGGGGACTGGCTTCCTCAAAAGTGAGTATCAATGGTCGAAGAATGCTGTGATCGCACCGCCTGTAGATTTTGGTGTATATTACACGGCCGGGAAGGTCGTGAGGCTTGACGACGAGAAACGGATCTATTCTTATTCCGTTAGACATGACCCCGCGTCCGGAAGGACTATAGTTCTCAACCCCCAAATGCGGCCTCCGCGACCTGATTCCCTTTTCGCCGCTTATGACGAAGAGGCCAAGTCAAATAGCCAGTATCTCTACCCCCCGTTTTGGGCAGGAGTGGTTGCCCCTTTTACGACGCTGGAATACAAAGCTAGCTCTGCAGTGTGGCACGGTCTGTGTTTTTTGTTTGGGGTGGCTGCCATATTATGTGTTGTATTGTGCTGTACTTCTGAACCTTATGAGATAGCTATCTTAACAGTACTCGGAGCCGTAGGACTTCATTCATCTTTGCCGATGTCAGACCTCTTACTGGTTGGTAATATCGGATCGCTTGTCGCTTTTCTATTTGCACTAGGCGTGCTCTGTCACGAACGACTCCCGAAGTTAAGTTCCCTGGCGATCGCGATCGCCGTATTCATTAAGTTGACACCTATAGCCATAATACCAGTGTTCATTTTACGCAAGAGAGTTTCTTGGATTGCATCTTTTATTGTTTGGTCTGCAATTCTCTTGTTCACCAGCATTATTTACTTAGGCGCAGAAAACCACGTAGAGTTTCTCACAAAAGTTCTTCCATCGATGTCGGACGGCGTTCCGAGCATCAATAACAAGTCATTGCTTACAATTATTGGTGCTCTGTTTGAGGGGCAATTCTTCTCAGAGAGCGAGATTGCGGGAGGATCTTACGTGTCATCATCGGCTCTTCCCGGATCGATTTTCAAAGTGATGGCTGCCGTGAGCTACATTGTTCTATTGTGGTTTTTGGGGGCGAGAAAGAAAGGTGAGTCAGATCTTGGAATTGAACTGTATTTGGTCGCAATATGGAGTTTGCTGTTTTCTCCCGTCGTATGGCGGCACGGTTATATTCTCGGATTTGCTGCCGCACTTTTTGCCTGGCTCCACCCCTCGACAAAGGAAGTTTCGAAGGGTTGGCTGCTGCTATTGGCATTGGGAGCGTTTTTGGCGTTTAGTCCGATTTCAGCATTGGTTTCAACATTGAGTCCGTCATTTGGACTGCAAATCGTAAGTTTCGTGCTAATGCCGATCGGATTAGTGATCTACGCTTTATTTTATATCTTCTGGCTATTGGGTACACGAAGCACTTCGAGTTGAGAATATGAGGATCAGCGTTTTTGGACTGGGTTATGTTGGAATAGTTTCCGCGGCATGTCTTGCGGACGATGGGCACGACGTAATCGGTGTCGATATCAATGATGAAAAGGTCGATCTTGTAAATACCGGAAAATCTCCTGTCGTTGAACTCGGTGTCTCCGATCTCATCCGCGAAGGTGTCAAAAACAGGAAGCTCCGAGCCACAGTTGATGTTAACGAAGCGGTGGGCCTTTCAGATCTCTCGTTGGTATGTGTTGGCACGCCTTCAAACGAAAACGGTTCGTTGAAGCTCGATTATGTCGAAAGAGTCTCGCAGCAAATCGGGGAGGCAATCGGCCAAAAGAAATCAAAACACATCGTAGTTATTAGGAGCACGATGTTGCCGGGCACGATCGATCGTCTCGTGCGCCCCACTCTGGAGGAATATTCTGGTAAAAGTTCTGGGGTTGGTTTCGATGTGTGCATAAATCCTGAGTTTCTGCGCGAAGGCACGTCGATAAAGGATTTTTACTCACCGCCATTCACGCTGATCGGTTCCGACGATGACCAGGTCAGTGATTTGGTGCAGCAGATTTATGCTGGGATAAATGCTCCTCTGTACAAGACAAGCATAAAGGCCGCTGAAATGGTGAAATACGCCTGCAATTGTTTTCATGGGGTGAAGATCTCATTCGCGAATGAGATCGGAAACCTATGTAAAGAACTCGGCGTTGACAGTCATCAGGTAATGGAGGTCTTTTGCAAGGATACTAAACTCAACTTATCTCCATATTATCTTATCCCTGGTTTTGCGTTTGGAGGCTCCTGCCTTCCAAAAGATCTGCGTGCCTTGCAATACAAGGCGAAGGAACTTGATGTAGATGTTCCGTTATTGCGAGCAGTGCTTGATAGCAATCAGCTTCAGATCGAGCGGGCCGTCAGAATGGTAACGAGAACGCGAAAGAAAAAGATCGGGGTTCTCGGTTTTGCCTTCAAAGCTGGCACTGATGATCTTCGCGAATCGCCTGTCGTCAGCTTGGTCGAGCGATTGATCGGCAAAGGTTTCGACGTTTTGCTGTATGATCGAGAAGTCTCGGTAGCGAAGCTCGTTGGTTCAAATAAAGAGTATATTGAAGGTGAGATTCCCCACATTTCAAGACTGATGGCTGATACCATGAAGGATGTGGTCGACAATTCAGAGGTTATCGTCATCGGAAATAACGCAAGTGAATTCGGCGAGATCGAAAAGTTTATCTCCTCAGAGAAAGTGGTCATTGATCTAGTAAGGGTGTTTGGTGAAAAAAGAAGCGAAGGCAAATACGAAGGGATCTGCTGGTGATGACAGCTCGTTCACGAAGAAATGGTGGATACGTTTCTCCACGGGTTTAGGAATCATTCTTTTTTTGTGGATGATTCTTGCTTGGTTCTTGTCGAACTTTCTTGTCCTTACAAAACCTCTGGAAAAGGCTGACTACATTCTTGTATTAAGTGGAGCTTCCGCGTACAGGGAAAGAGTGATGGAAGCGTCTCGACTATTCCACTTGGGAATTACACAGAAAATACTGTTGACTGATGATGGCGTTAAAGGCGGATGGGATGCGGTCCGGGAACGAAATCCTTACTTTGTAGAACGAGCGAAATGGCTTCTGGAGCACCAGGGGGTTCCAGAAAGCGCGATTGAAGTTTTGCCAAGAGCAAAAGGAGACGGCACCGTCTGGGAGGCCGAACTGGTCGCGGACGTTGTTAAGGAGAGACACGTCACTTCACTATTAGTCGTCACTTCAACCTATCATTCGCGGAGAGCCATTTGGATATTCGAAAAAGTGTTTGAAGCCAAAGGGTTACAACCGAACCTCGGAGTCGCTAGTCCATTGCCTCAACCCAACGAACCCCCGGCATTCGACTGGTGGTTAAGCCGACACGGGTGGTCTATTGTCGCAACTGAATACTCGAAGTACCTATACTACTGGTTCAAATTTTGAGTCCGGAATCAGTCCGGGGTTATTACAGTAAATGCGGATTCATCTACCCCGACGGTTCTTGAAACCGAAAGAATGGGTCCTTTCTTGGCCAAGAAATCAAAAGTGTATGTTCCAACTGACATTCCGAGGAACCTAAAGTATCCAAATGGATTTGTCTTTGCGAGCCGAGGCTGACCCTGAGAGTCCACGGTCCGAACTGTGACTGAACTTAGACCCCGGTTTGATTGGGTAACGATCCTTCCAACGATATCTACCGGAATTGGGGCCAGTGAAGACATTGATACCGAGCTAATTCCCATTCCGGCCGCGGAAGAATCTCCACCGCAGCTTATTGTAAAGTCAGCTGGGGTAGTCGATGCGCCAGCTTGACTCGTCCATCGTACGACAGTGTCTTCCAGAATACGTATTATTCCTCCAGAGCGCTCGATCCGAAGTGTCTTCGATAGATCCTTGGCAAAGTTCGCTCTGTACGCACCGTTGACCCTGACCTCCACTGATGTCTGTTGGTTGACAATGGAATAGCGGTTTGTCGCGTCTCTGAGCGACACTACAATGCCGACGCCTTGGTTAGTTGGATTATACTTGAAAGAGAACCAACCATCGCCAACAATCTGCCCAGCGGTATCTGCCGATGCGCTGTACGGAGTTGTTAACTTTGATAAGCCTTGAGCAGGTGGACCAACAGTGAATCCCACGATGTTTTCGAACAGTGGGCTGCCCGGCGCCGGGGTCACCGATGGAGACGGAGAGGGGGTTGGGGTTTGGGAGGGCGACGGAGTAGGCGACGGAGTAATAGTAGGAGCGGGAGTAGGAGTAGGAGTAGGAGTAGGAGTAGGTATCGGAGTGGGGCTGGGCGTTGGAAAGGGCGTAGGGCTGGGTGTTGGTGTCGGGGAAGGCAGCGCGGCGTCTGGCACCTTGGCTACGTACAGATCAAGTCGACCTCCGGCGACTCCCCAATTCGAGGTAAAAGCAACGTAGTTTCCATCAAGTGATACATTTGCCCGTGGCGTGCTGTTATAGTCGCTATACTTAGAGTAATGATGAGCAAATCGACGGACTGACCCGCTGCCGTCTGTCTTTATAAACCACATTTCATTATTGAATGGTTGATTTGCAATCGAACCGTATTGGCTAATAAGTGCCCAGGATCCATCGTCGGCGAGCGTCGATATGTGTTGGGATTGAAGCCACGTCCATGTACCATCCTGAATCAGCACAGTGAAACTATGTGGATTGGACAAAGAACGGGTTGTTATCGCGTCTATGTAATTTGCGTGCCCAACGACGACGCCGCTTCCGTTATCACTGTGACCCGGAGCTTGATCCGGGGCATCATCGATAAGATTGATAACAGTTGGCGCCGGCGTTGCTTGTAAATCAACGACTTTAACCTCGACTACTCCGCTACCTTGCGCACCCGTTTTTACGACCAGGAATCTTCCGGATTTATCGATTTGGACTTCATCCAGTTGAGTTGTGGCGGCAGAATAAAGCACCTGATCGGTAGATAATTTATAGACGCCATAGCCAACCGCTGCGTAATCAGAGTTTCGTTTTAACGTGAACGCAAAAATATCGTCGTCGTTACTTATCGAGAGTTGATAAAGATACTGGCCCGGGAACCTGGACGAAAGGTCCTTAAGTTGGGTCCAAGTCCTGCTCGAGATCGAAAGTCGCTTTATTAACGCGCCACTCACGCCGTACATGAAATCCGGGTTGTTGTGCGACCATTTAACACCCCATTCATAACTTCCAACCCCCGATGGCGCGGCAAACTTCGAACCCAACCTGAAATTCACGGGATCGAAATCGACGATCATCGTTCCGGCATTACAGAATGCAAGAATCTTGGTGTTATTCGAATTAAACGTCGGCCAATAAGAATATGCTGTCTGACACCAGCTCGAACCATCAGTGCTATCGGTTATGCGCATAACCTGAGTGCCAAACACCGGGTCGGTGACAACGCCACCTCTCGCCGGTTGAGTTGGCGTTGCGCCGACGGGATAAATTCCGCGGTCGGTCTTAACACTTGGCTGCGCCACGGCGTAAGTCCACAAAAGCAAGGTCAAGAAACTGCCTAGCAATACGTAAAAACTGAGGTGTTTATGGAAAGGTGGATTTCTATGCATATGTAGTTACAAAATGCTGCTCATCAAGCGTGCGGTCAGATACAGCATTTCACAGTCAAGGTTTAGAAGGCATTAGCTGAATGAACAAACGTCTTTCAATTTGGTAGCGGGAGACTTAATGGACCGTGAAGCAATTTAGATAATTCTCAGAGAACCTATTAATTGGAAGTCCATAAATACGATCAGCATACTTAAAACGATGTGTTTGCTAGTGTTTAACACCATTTAAAGAAAACAGCCAACTGTAAATTGATTCCAGAAAATTGGGGGGGAATTCTGCCGTGGGGGCATCATTATTATCCAATATGATTCAACGATTTGTCAAAATGACCGAAATGTGGCTTAAGACGCGTTGTGATTTCTGTTCTTCAAGGTTCGGGGAACGATCTGAGTGGGTCATTATTTCAAGATCATTCTGAAAAAACAATGGTTTTGCAACTTTACACAGTGTCGTGTTCTGCGGCTCTCTGCGGCCGATCCAAGAAGGGAAAGAATGTCGTTGGGCGGTATAGTGTCCGTTTTCCTAATTTATTTGTTGACGTAATGCATTGGAAAGGCTTAAGATGCTTCAAATCAAGACACCCGAAGGATTTACAAAACCTAATGGCAGGGCCAAGAGGCAAAAGGTCCTTGTGTTATTCGGCACTCGGCCCGAAGTCATTAAATTGGCGCCGGTAATACGTGAATTGGATCACAGGCGAACACTTACGTCTCTAGTAGTTTCGTCGAGCCAGCACAAGAATCTCTTGAAACCTTTCCTTGAGATGTTAGATCTGAGGGTCGCTCACGACCTTGGAGTTATGAAGTCGAATCAGGGTCCTAATCATGTTTGTTCAAAGGTCCTCGAGAAACTGGACCGGTTGTTGGAACTGGAACGTCCGTCCATGATCGTGGTTCAAGGGGACACATCCACCACGCTCGCAGGCGCTATCGCCGGATTCAATCGCCAGATCCCTGTTGCACATGTCGAAGCGGGGCTGCGTTCTGGTAACGTTAATAGCCCGTTTCCGGAGGAGATGAATCGAAGACTCGTATCGCAAATTGCGAGCCTCCATCTTGCTGCTACCCCCGGTAACAGAAGCACCCTTCTCGATGAAGGAGTCGCAATAGACAGAGTTTTCGTTACCGGGAATCCGGTTGTTGATTCGTTGCAGAAGATCGCCGTCAGCGGCCGCCCGAGTCCCGGGATCGCTGGCCTGATTCGTGATACTGAAGGAAAGAAACGAATCCTACTTACAACACACCGGCGGGAAAGTTTTGGCCAGATGATGAAGGAAAACCTACGAGCTTTGGCGTCTTTTGTAAAAGACCACAAGGATGTTTGCCTGATTTTTCCTGTTCACCCGAATCCCAATGTTAAAGACTCTACCCGTAAGATACTTGCGAACAATGATCGGGTTCACTTGCTGGATCCTCTTCACTACGTTGATTTTGTTGCCTTAATGAAGGCGTCATGGCTGATCGTCTCGGATTCGGGAGGCGTGCAGGAAGAGGCTCCAAGCCTCGGGAAAGCGTTGTTAGTCCTTCGTGAGAATACTGAACGGCCGGAAGCGATTCGGTCCGGTGTGGCCAAACTCGTTGGGGGTGATCCGAAGGTACTGAGAGAGATGCTTGAGGATAACTATGCGTCCGAAGCTTGGCTTAAAACGATTAATAAAGTTCCGAATCCTTTTGGAGACGGCACGGCCGCTAAACAGATTGTTGACGTGATTGAAGGATTTTTGCTTAAGGATCTCCATTAGATTTTGCGGTTTGAAATACCCATGGAGCGAACAAGAAGACAACATGTTCTTACGATTCTTGTTGAGGACTACTTTCAAGTTGGCGCGTTTGAAAAACTGATCAGATATCAGAACTGGGAGAATTTCGAAGCCAGATACGAGCAGAATACGATGAAAGTCATTGAATTGCTCGAGCGGTTTGATTCGAAGGGAACCTTCTTTGTCCTGGGTTGGATAGCAGAAAGAAACCCTTCGTTGGTTAAGAGAATTTCCGGTCTTGGTCATGAAGTCGCGAGTCGGGGCTATTATCATAGAAACATCCATAATCTTTCTCCAGAGGAACTTCGAGAAGATCTTCGCCGAACGAATTCCGTTTTGGAAGCTGCAACTGGTAAAAAGGTGATCGGATACCGATCCGCAGAGAAGCTTTCATACGCCAAGGACGAGTGGATCTTAAACATACTAGCGGAAGAAGGTTTTGAATACGATGCCTCATTCGTTCCGAAAAGAGGCGATTCTAAGCAGTATCGGTTCGCACACAAGAGACGCTGCGGAGATAAAGACCTTTGGTTGTTCCCGTATTCGACGCTCAACCTTGGAGCAGTCTTGCTTCCAATATCGGGAGGAAACTACCTTCGACAGCTTCCATTCACCTTGATGCGTTTCGCCGTTGATGGCTGGAGTCGGAAAACTGATCAGCCGTTCATGTTCTACTTTCATGTCTGGGAATTAGATCCTGATCAACCGCGGATCTCCGCGGCCACCCGCGTTAATCAAATCCGGCATTATCGAAAGCTTGACAAGATGGGATGGATCATTGAAGAACTTTCGCAACGCTTTGATTTCACAAGTATTGCTGAGCTGATCGGGGCTGAAGACAAAGCGGTCATTCAACGCCGCAACCCAGTTCAGGCTGCGGTCTACGATTCGATAATACCGAAGTACCGGGTTCAGTCAACTCCGACCTCCATTCCAATTACTATCGTCGTTCCATGTTATAACGAACAGGAAGCTCTGCCGTACCTCGTAAATATTCTTCCAAGTGTCGAAAATCGCCTGTTGGAAAACAACTATAAAGCAAACTTCGTCTTTGTCGATGACTGTAGCACTGACTCAACAAAGAAAGACTTGGATCGTTATTTTCGCGATAAAGCAAATGTTCTGATTACAAGTCACAAGACAAATCAGGGTGTGGCCGCAGGCATTATGACCGGGATAAGAACTGCTGAAACGGAGATCGTCTGTTCAATGGATTGCGACTGTACCTACGACCCTCATGAGTTAGTGAATATGTTGGGAAGACTCACTCCGGGTATCGATATGGTGACCGCATCTCCATATCACAGGGATGGAGGTGTCAGGAACGTCCCAAGATGGAGACTTATGCTCTCACGCGGAGCATCTTTCCTATACCGGCGGGTTCTTCGCTCAAAAATGCAGACTTATACCAGTTGTTTTCGAGTTTATCGGAAGAGCTCAATGACTGAAATTGGCCTGAAAGAAACTGGGTTTTTGGGAGTTGCAGAAATGCTCGGAAGGCTTGATCTTAAGGGCGGAAGTATTATTGAGCACCCAACTGTGCTTGAAGTAAGACTCTTTGGTGTTTCGAAGATGAAGACAGCACGAACGGTCATAGGTCACCTTAAAATGTTGTTTTGGCTGGCAAGATCGAGAATATTCGGGAATCAGGATGCCATTGGGACTACTAACTCCAAGAACCCAGAATACTCACCTTCGAAAGGTAACTAGGTAAACATAAAAAGAGGAATTAACAATAAAAATGACAGCACAACCAGAAAAAATAATGAATTTGCCTTCTGATCAGGATTCGACCGGCAGAACGTTGGGCGATGCGGAGTTGGGGTACCTTCGCGAGGTAATAGAGAGTGGCACATTGACTACTACTAAGGGTCGGTTCGGAAAAGCGCTCGAGGGGGCATTTGCAGAAAAATTCGGTGTGAAGCATGCGTTTGCCTGCGCGAGCGGTTCTGCGGCGATTCATATCGCTGTGGCCGCTGTCAATCCCAATCCCGGTGACGAGATCGTCACAACGTCGATTACAGATATGGGTGCTCTCACACCTTTGTTGTATCGTGGTGCCATTCCCGTCTTTGCCGAGGTCGACACAAAGACCCTAAACGTTACAGCAAGGTCCATCGAAAACGCTTTAAGCGAACGGACTAAGGCCATTATAGTGACCCATTTATTCGGCAACCCATGCGAAATGGACGAGATCATGGAACTTGCCAACGACCGTGGCATCCCAGTGATAGAGGACTCGGCGCAGACTTTTTTAGCAAAAGTAGGTGACGATTACGCGGGTACCATTGGCGCGATCGGCTGCTTTAGTCTCCAACAGGGTAAGCACATGACGACTGGTGAAGGTGGAATGGTCGTTACAAATGATGATGCCTTGGCTCGCAGGATGTTTCTTTACATCAATAAGGCTTGGGGATATGGCGACAAAAATCCGGATCATTATTTCATGGCCCTCAATTACCGCTTGAGCGAATTGCAGGCCGCGGTGGCATTGGGTCAGCTGGAAAAACTTGAGTCCTCTGTTCAAAACCGGATAAGGACAGCCAACGTGTTGACGGACATGCTGAATGGTACCGATGGTATCGAAACCCCAAAGGTTGCCGAAAATGCCTCTCACGTGTACTGGAAATACTGTCTAACAGTTGATGATTCAAAGATACAGGGAGGCTCGGTCGCTATGGCCGGTCTGCTGAAGGAGAAGAATATTTTCTCTGCACCGAGGTATATCGTAAAGCCCGCATTCATGTGTCAGGTATTCCAGGAAAAGAATACATTGGGAGACAGCCAATTTCCTTTTAACCTTGCACGCGAAGGTGCAGCTGACTATAGGATTGAGAACTTCCCTGCGACCGTCAAAGCACTGAATGACGTCCTTGTTCTCCCTTGGAACGAAAAATATAACGACGAACACGTCAAATACATCGCTCAGTGTGTAAAAACCGCAACTGAAAGTCTACTTAAATAGATCACCTAGTGAAAAACGTGAATTTTATGGGCCAGAAGCAATCTGCGGAAGAACTTAGATTTGGCTTAATCGGAGCTGGTGGAATCGCACAGGCCTACGCCCAAGCCTTTTCTCAGAGCAAATGCTGCAAATTAGTCGCCGTCGCCGATGTGCGGTCAGATACAGCCACGGCTCTAGCGGAATCGGTTTCGGCCAAAGCCTACGGTGATTATCAACGTATGGTCGAACAAGAATCAATCGACGCGGTAATCATTGCAACTCCGCCAAACCTTCATGCCGAAATAGCTTGCTACCTTCTTGATAAGAAGATACCGGTCCTTTGCGAAAAACCGTTGTGCCTGACCGTTGATGAGGCCATTCGAATTATAGAATGTGCTCGGACGAATGATATTCAGTTCACGATGGCATCGAAGTTCCGCTATTGCGAAGACGTTATTAAAGCAAAGGGAATATTGGCATCTGGAATACTCGGCGATGTTCTTCAGTTTGAGAACGCATTCACAGCAAAAGTGGATATGTCAAAACGCTGGAACTCCAATAGGGCGATTTCAGGTGGCGGAGTGCTAATTGATAACGGCACGCATTCGGTCGACATAATTCGTTTCTTGTTTGGAGCCATAGAGTCCGTGCTCGCCGTAGATGCGGGAGGGACACAGACTCTGTCAGTCGACGAGAACGTAAAGATGTTCGCAAAGACAAAAACTGGTGTCATATCAAGCGTCGATCTCACTTGGGGGATAAACAAAGAACTCCCCTATTTTATCAGTGTCTTTGGAACAAATGGAACGCTTCATGTTGGTTGGCGCGAGTCGAAATACAAGTTGAATTCGAGTCCGGATTGGACCGTTTTCGGGACAGGGTACGACAAGGTCAGCTCATTCAAGGGAAAGATAGAAAACTTTGGACGCACTCTTCTGGGAAAAGAAGAGCTCTTGATTCAGCCGCACGATGCGTTAGCTTCGGTACTGGTCATTGAGGCTGCATATAAATCCCTGGAACAGAATCACTGGCAGGTGGTTAACGAAAGAGCTAGTTCGGTGGGAGAAGGAATGGGCAGAATAGCGGGTTTTGTCGGAATTGCCTCATTGATTGCTCCCGAGTTGATCTCCTTGGTTTCTACGCTTCCCATCGCATAATCAGGAGTCAGTATGATCAGAATTCACCCTACAGCGATTATCGAGGAGAACGTAAAGATAGGAGAAGGGTCGAGTGTTTGGGATAACGTACATATTCGTCACGGAGCCTCAATCGGCGATGAATGCATCGTCGGTGAAAAGAGCTACATCGCCTATGACGTTAAGATCGGCAACCGTGTAAAGATCAATGCCTTTGTCTATATTTGCGCGGCCGTTACCGTAGAAGACGGTGTAATGATTTCCGCTTCAACCACCTTCACAAACGACCGTTTCCCTCGGGCAACCTTCCCAGATCTAAGATCGCTTCGACCAAGCGAACCGGATGACCATACTTTGCCAACATTCGTACGGGAAGGGTCAACCATTGGTGCAGGCTGCGTCATTGGTAACGATCTTGAAATCGGACGTTGGGCAATGGTTGGAATGGGCTCCGTGGTAACAAAAACAGTTCCCGATTTTCACCTGGTGTTAGGAAATCCGGCGCGCTCTATTGGTGTCGTGTGCAAATGTGGGTCACTACTATACCGGTTTGAGAAGGGACAAGATGGCGGCGATATTAAGTGCGGTTGCGGTTTAAGCTACTCGGTTTCGGCCGGACGAGTAAAAGAAATTGGGGCCGGTTCCGACATGGAATAGGCATTCTGCTTGAAAATCTTATCCAAAGAGAAATGCCAATTAGTATCGCCATCATTGGTTCGGGTTTTTTAGGATTGACCCTCGCCCTTAGGCTTTCACAAGCTGGGCGGAAGGTGACAATTTTCGAGTCGGCCTCAGAGATTGGAGGTTTGGCCTCTGCCTGGCAGATAGGTGATGTGGTTTGGGACAAACATTATCACGTAACCCTCTTATCAGATTCATACACCCGCCGGATCGTTTCCGAAATTGGACTCGCTGATGACTTCAATTGGGTTGAAACGAAGACCGGATTCTATGCCGACGGGAAACTTCATTCAATGTCGGACACGATAGAGTTTCTCCGATTCCCCCCATTAGGCATTTTGCATAAGCTCCGCCTTGGAGCAACGATCTTTTATGCCTCCCGGGTAAAGAATTGGCGGCGGTTGGAACGGATCCCGGTCGAAAGATGGTTGAAACGCCTTTCGGGACGCAATACATTTGAGAAGATTTGGAGGCCACTACTCAAAGCAAAACTAGGTCAAGCTTATAAAGAAACGTCCGCTGCGTTTATTTGGGCAACAATTCAGAGAATGTATGCAGCCCGAAATTCCGGCATGAAGAAAGAGCTTTTTGGTTATGTTCGCGGAGGTTACGCTCGAGTGCTGGGCCGGTTCGAAGAAGTTTTAAAGGAACGTGGTATCGAGGTTCGACTTAACTCCAGAGTTACGAGTGTAGAAAAATTGCCTTCGGGAAAGATCGTCATTGCGGTTCCAAGGCCTTCGTCTAGATCTTCTGTAGTCGATCGCGTTTTGCCTGAATCGGATGAGACTCCAGTTCACCTTGATAAGTGTGACCGAGAATACCCTCTCAATATGGGTATGCCGGAGGACGAGCTCGATCTTGAACAGTCGGAGTTTGACCAAGCTATATTGACGTGCCCTTCCGATATCGCTTCGAAGCTAGTTCAACAGCTAACTATAAAGGAAAAGTCCGGACTGTCCAACGTGAAGTATCAAGGCATAATTTGTGCATCGGTACTAATGAGACGATCGCTTTCCCCTTTCTACGTGACCAACATTATCGAGGAAACGCCTTTTACCGGAATCATAGAAATGTCCGCACTTGTCGACAAACAAGAGTTCAATGGAAACGCACTTGTCTACTTACCGAAGTATGTTGCGTCCGAAGATGAATTGTTTGATAGGACAGACAAAGAGATCAAAGATGTTTTTCTCGACTACCTGGAAAGGATGTATCCCGATTTTTCAAAGGATGATGTCTTAACATTCAAGATCTCGCGAGTCAGACGGGTGTTTCCTATCCCCGTTGTGAATTATTCGAGCAGCCTCCCGGAAATGAGAACTTCACTGAGCGGGATCTTTATCGTCAACTCTGCCCACATTCTGAACGGAACACTTAACGTGAATGAGACGGTTCAACTTGCTGAACGGTTTTTCGAAAACTATATGTCGGACAACGGAGGCGTCTATTAGCAGCGCTATGAAATCGATCGCGAGCTTATCCCTCGACCTTGACAATAAGTGGTCCTATATGAAGACTCATGGCGATCCCGATTGGGAAGACTTCCCTTCCTATTTGGATATCGTTATTCCGCGCGTACTTCGGTTCCTTGCAGATAGGAATCTGAAAATAACCTTCTTTATTGTTGGCCAGGACGCGGCGTTGGAAAAAAACCATGAGCACCTTGCACAAATCGCGGATGCGGGCCATGAAATCGGAAACCACAGTTTCAAGCACGAGCCATGGCTTCACCTATATACGAAAGATGAACTGATCGAAGAATTTGAGCGATCTGAGGAGTCTATTCAGTTTGCGACAGGGAAACTGCCTGTCGGTTTTCGCGGACCGGGCTTCAGCCTTTCTCAAAGTGTGCTCGAGGTCTTGGCGGAACGATGTTATGAGTATGACTGTTCAACATTGCCTACGTATATTGCTCCGCTCGCAAGGGCTTATTATTTTCTCAACTCGCCTGAAATGTCAGAAGACGAACGCGAGAAACGAAAAAAGCTTTTCGGTAAGTTCTCTGATGGATTCCGCCCATTGAAAGCCCATGTTATTGACATCGGAGGTAAACAGATGGTTGAGATACCAGTTACGACCTTTCCGATTCTCAAGACACCAATTCATGCAAGCTATTTGATCTATTTGAGCAACTTCTCAACGACCGCCGCCAGGTTCTACTTGAAATCCGGGCTACAGCTTTGCACGGCAATGGGTATTTCTCCTTCGATGTTGTTACATCCGCTGGATTTTCTGGGAGCGGAGGATGTGCCCGAGCTTAAGTTTTTTCCAGGGATGAACTTTGCCCTGGAAGAGAAAATTAAAATGGTTAGCAAGATAATCGATACCCTAACAAGCAAATTTGAGGTGGGAGGAATGCGCGAGTTTGCGTCGAGTGTTGTTGCTGAGTATTCCATTGATAGGGGTGAGGTGATTGAAACCAATTGAATTGATCCAACCGCGAAGTCGTATCGTGACCCAGAATCTTGTAGGACTTGTAAAAGTGATGAGACCGCAAGAATGGGTCAAAAACCTTCTTGTGTTCAGCGGATTGATTTTTTCGGGTTCACTATTTGATGTTGAGAAATTCGTCGCCAGCTTTTATGGCTTCTTGATCTTCTGCTGTGCGAGCAGTGCCGTGTACGTACTAAACGACCTATGCGATGTGAAGGAGGATCGAGAACATCCGACCAAATGTTTGCGGCCTCTCGCGGCCGGAACGCTAAGTTTCGGTCTCGCTGTTCTATCGGTGCTGGTGCTGTTCACGATGGCAATTTTGGCAGCGATCAAGCTCAATCAGTCTTTCGCGGTCATAATACTTGCTTACACCGTTACTTGCATGGTCTACTCGTTCCGACTCAAGGACATTGTAATTCTTGACGTGATACTGATCGCAAGCGGATTCGTGCTACGTGCTATCTCTGGTGCAAAAATAATCGGTGCCGATGTTTCGGAGTGGTTGGTGCTCTGTACATCGATGGTTGCTCTGCTTATCGGGTTTGGAAAGCGACGCCATGAGATGACTTTACTTGAAAACGTTGCAGGAAATCATCGGCGCAGTTTGAACGATTACAGTGTAGAGTTCCTCGACACAATGATGAGTATTTGCGCAGGTGCCGCCGTCATCACGTATGCTCTCTACACAACCTCTGATGAAACGACGGCACGAATCCACTCAAGATGGATGTTGATTACGATTCCGTTTGTCGTATACGGCGTCTTTAGATACCTTTATCTGACCCAGAAGCTGTCAAAAGGTGGAGATCCGGTAAGACTCTTATTCCATGATTTCCCGACTAAATTAAATCTGACCCTCTGGATTCTCACATCCGGTTTGGTCATTTACTACATCCCACCATTTTAGCGCCCTGACTGAAGAATAGATGCAAAACGGTAGCACCCGTAGAAATAATCTAAGATGGGCAGAGCTTATAAAAATGCTGGCTCTGGTTTGGATATTCGTTAACCATCTAGCAGAGGCTCGTTTCGGCTCCCCGTTCATCGCCAATCCAAGTGCGTCGTGGCCACCACTCGCGGCTCGTATTGACCAACTGCAGCCCATTAGTGGCTTCGGATATTGGGACATAACACTAAATTTTTGGCGCTACATAGGTTGGTTTGGGGATCAGGGCGTGCAGCTGTTTATTATCATGAGCGGCTTTGGACTCACACTAGGCCTTCTCGCCCGGGAAAGCCAAAAGTCCCGATTGCCTGTCTTGGATTTCTATGCACGCCGTGCGAAGAGAATAATTCCGCTCTGGTGGGCCGTTCATATATTCTTCATTGTTTCTTTCTTGATTGCGGGCTTCGGTCTTTCGCCATTCTCGCTCTCTACGGTCCTAAGCTTTTTGGGCTTCAGAGCAACGCCCGACCTTATTTATTACTTTTCACCGGCCTGGTGGTATATTCCCCTAATCCTACAACTCTACTTGGTCTACCCTATTCTGTGGAAAGGCCTGCACCGATTGGGGCCTTGGCGCTTTCTAATAGTTTCTTGTGGCTTGGCACTTCTAATAAGGTCCGCCGGCTTGATGTATTTTGAAGAATATCTGGACGCATGGTCGCGCGGAGCAATCTTCATCACACGATTACCAGAATTCGCCTTTGGAATGTCGTTCGCAGTTTGGCTGAAGAATGAACCGGCTACTTTTCATAATCATTTCACAGGCCTGCGTTTCTGGCTTTGCTTGATTTCGGCGTATTCAATTGGAAACATCCTTTCACTCGATTTGTTAGGAATGACGTTCGCGCCATTTGTTACAGGTGTCGCCGCTTTTCTAGGGCTTTATGCCTTGTTGGGAGGAATACCAGACGAATCAGAAAGCAGGTTGGTTAGTCCATTAATCTGGTTAGGGCAACACTCATATTCACTTTTCCTGGTCCATCATCCGGTAATTAACGCGCTTATACCAAAAGGCGAATCGGCGTGGAGTAAGACCCTCCTGCTTTACGCAAGTTCAGTTGTAGTTACTCTCGTCCTTGGGTTCCTTATTGAAGAGGCTCTTGAAACTGGGTCCAAAATGATGAAAAGCATCAGTACGGCTTTTGGGAAGGCACGCCTTGTTGCTGGACTCGTTTCAGTGATTCTTCTTGGATGTTGCCTTTTCATCGGACTTGAACTCACCGTCAGGTTCTTTGATCCGCAAGAGGCCTTAGGCTGGGGTGAACGCCCCTCACTACAACCGGATAGCGACATAGGATGGACTTTGATACCTTCGAAAACCACGCATTTAGAATGGGAGAGCTATGACTACACTCTTTCGGCTAACTCCTTAGGATTTCCTGGCCCTGAGCCTTCGAAGACGACGGATCCGGAGACTTTTAGGATCATCGTAACAGGAGATGCATTTAGCAGCGCTGAAGGGGTTGACACCGATCAGTCTTGGCCAAGACTTCTAGAGATAAATCTGTCGAATGAAGATCCTGGACGAAAGGTAAAAGTGATGAATTTTGCTGTTACCGGTTACGGGCCTAATCAATACGTAGCGGTTCTCGACAAATACGCTCCCGTCTATCGTCCGAATTTGATCATTGTCGAGACATTTGTGAATGATTTTCAAGACGTCCTCATCAGCAATGACGAATTTAAGAAGTCTATCGGTTTTGACCAACCCGCTCCCGATGGACTCTCGAGTATCCTTCGGTTGGGACATTTGCGCCGTTGGCGCGAACTTAGAGTCATGGACCCAGTAAAGACCCTGCTTAAGAATGGTCATCAGACTCACGGGTACTTTCTTGGGAATTTTCAGGCGCTCGAGCGCCGTAATGCGGCTTATGAATACCGGGCCACGGAGAAACTCACATCGAGAATCGAAAGGATCAAAGAGATCGCGGACAGCCAGGGAGCAAAATTAGTTATCGTAATGGCACCGGCTTCGGTTCAGGTCTGCGGTCCGAGTAAACTGAATTACTTCCCCAAGAATGTAGACCTTTCAGATACAGAAGTGTTTGATATCGACCTACCGCAACGCACAATGAATCAAATAACAAAGAGTTTTGACATTCCTTTTGTTGACTTGCGCGATGCGTTAACCGGCGATTCTCAAGATTGTCCTTATCAGGCGAATAATATGCACTGGACGAAAACAGGTCATCAAATGGTGGCAGATTATATTGCTGACACTTTATTGACCAAGGGATATATAAGGTGACGGTGAATATTTATGTGCTCGCCGTTTTCCTTTCGTTCTATTGATTCTCAAGAATGTGAAATGCCCGGAATTATTAACCGCCAATACCTCATTTTATTTGTCTTGGTCTTGGTCATTCTAGCTATACGAATTTCGACGATTGCCATACCATCGCTTGAATGGACTTCATGGAAAGAAATTGATTACCTCTACATATCGCAAGGTTATGTCGCTAATGGATTTAATTTCTTTCTTCCAGAAAGCGGATGGCCTGCTGAACCGCCGCGCACAACGGAGATGGAGTTTCCACTTGTTCCCTACCTTGCGGCGATAACATATAAGGCCTTCGGTTTCAATGTATACACAGCTAGATTGTTAACTCTGGTCGCATTCTTGCTGATCATGGTATTCGTTTTTAGATTGGTGGAACGAGAAACCGACGCAATGACAGCGCTATTGGCGTCATTTGTTGCGGGTGTTCTACCGCTTTATCACCCTTTCGGTAAGGACCTATTTTCTGAACCAATGATGATAGCGATGTCCGTCGCTTCGATCTATTATTTTGCAGAGTTTATTGAATTTGGTCGGCGGAAGGATTGGATACTTTCGCTAGTTTCGATTTCGCTCACATTCGCGCTTAAGCTCGAGTCTCTGTACCTTTTTCTGCCCTTTTCGTTTATCTTGTTTCGAAAACACGGACTCGCATTGCATGAATATCTAAAGCCGGGGCTGCTTTTGATCTTGAGTCTGTTACTTCCGGTTGTGTGGTACACGTATGCCTACTATCTTGAAGTCACGGGCGCTCATTTGTTCGGTATTTTTTCAGGACACAACAAACTCCAAACATATACGATGCTCTCTCAATTTCGGTGGTACCGTCTAATGGCCGGCCGGGTCTTTTCGGGGATATTTGGTGGTCTCTACGGGACAATATTGTTTGCGGTTGGATTAATTGTTTCGGCCGCAACCAAGAGGGGCGGGATCTTCTATGCGTATTTGGTGTCAGTTATTGTCTA
The DNA here is from genome assembly GCA_016789265.1 of Blastocatellia bacterium. Taxonomy (GTDB): domain Bacteria; phylum Acidobacteriota; class Blastocatellia; order Pyrinomonadales; family Pyrinomonadaceae; genus OLB17. Next base: position 93,844 of record JAEUQK010000030.1, on the reverse strand, counting down.
TTTCTGTTTAGTTGCAGAAGGTAACATTGATGCTCCCTATCGACAACTTTGCTTGATTCCTGCCGGATCCTTTTTTGTCGCCGTTGGAATAAAGTATCTACTCCAACGCTCATCCGAAATGTGGAAACGCATCACTACTGTGGATTTCTCGAATGTCGGGACCGCCATTACGTTAGTGGTCGGGCTTCTATTGGTACTCCCGATTGGCCTTGGACGCCTTAGTGAGATCTTTGCGGATGATGCCCCCAGATTTAGTCAACGATGGGAAATCGCTAAGGTAATTCGTGAACATTCCCATACTGCAGCCAAGATAATTGTGGTCGGCGAGTATACAAAACATGTTGGAGGCTATGATCTGAGTCCCGTTCTTTACTATTATTCGGGTCGCCAAGGATGGACTTTGACACCCGAACAATGGGATCTAGCGAGGATTGCCGAGCTGCGCGCTCGAGGAGCTGAGTTGCTAATAATATTCAATTCATACGGAACCGACCCGGTGATGAATCAGACGGAGGTTTCATCTGCTCCGTTCGCTGAACGGCTGAAGTCCGTTTACCCAGTGCTGTACGAAGGTCATGAATCAATCGTTTTTGACTTAAGTCGATCCGCAACTGAGAAAGAGATCTCCAAACTGTGGGGACTGGACCAGAAAGGCTCGGAGTTCACCTGAAAGAGCCAATAATTCCAGGAGGTGTGAATAAGATTCAGAGGGAGCTGACGGTGACAGCTTGGTCAGGTAGCTCTCAAGGTGTTTCGTTTCTTAAAATGCTTAAATCGATAATCCCGGCAGAACAAACCAGCGGGGTGGTAATCCCCTCGCCGATTGCAGCTCCTGCTAGCGTTTCGGGCGAACGAATTGTAGCCATAGATCACTTACGTGGCATTGCGATGCTGTTAATGGCAGTCGATCATTCGATGTATTTTGCCGGCGTTGCACCTGTTGCAGAGAGCTACGGGATGAAGCTTCCGGAACTCGGGTCGCTTTCCCTCGTTCTGATCGGCCTGGCTACCAACATATCGTCAGGCGTCTTCTTCGCGCTCGCAGGTACTAGTGTCGCCTTCTTTGCGAAAAGCCGGCTAAACCGTGGATGGACGCAAGGGCGGATATCACGGTTTCTCGTCATCAGAGGAGTTTTACTGATCGCCCTCGATGCGATAGTAGAGCCCTTGGGATGGGGAGCCCCTCTAACAGTTGACACGCTTTCGGCATTAGGTTTTTGCATCATTGTGTTGGCGTTCGTTCGTCGATTACCGCTGTGTATCATATCTATCAGTAGCATACTCCTCTTTGTTTTGTATCCCATTCTTGTCACATCCATAAAACCTTCGGAGACAACAACCTTAGAGTTCATCCTTACAGTCCTGTTCCAGTTTCATATGGGTGGTCCACTATACGTGGAGTTTCCATTGTTGGCGCGTTTGAGTGTAGTTTTCGCCGGTTTCACATTCGGCATATTGCTTCAGCAAAACCGCATCTCCATTTCAAGTTCGTACGTCTGGATTGGCCTTGCAGGATTGGCTGTGACCTTTTTGTTGCGGTTAGGGGGTGGCTATGGCAACTTCGTACCATACAATTCCGATCTGTCGGCGATATACTTCCTCATTGAAAACAAGCAACCCCCAAGCATAGTGTTTTTGCTCTTTAATCTCTCGTTGGCTGTTTTGCTTCTAGCAGGGCTCAACCGCTTTCAAAGATCACTTGACCGAACGGGGATCGCAGCAGTTCTACAGCTGTTTGGCCAAACCTCTTTGTTCTTTTTCGTGGCCCACTTGCTAGTTTATGGAAAGATCACTCGGAGTATTACTCATTTTAAGTATTTTACGGACATTCGCTTGGTTGCGGTTACCGAATTTACTGCCGGTTTAGTTATTCTTATACCATTATGCATGCTGTATCGATGGCTCCGGAATCGATATCCGAATGGTTTGCTGCAATACTTTTAAGACGTTATTCGATTCGATATTCTGAACATTGGTATAGTGAATGTGCTACTTACGAGTCTAACCCTATTCACAAAATGCCTGCTGGACGGCGGCCTGTCTTCGATCGCAACGAGAGACGGGTCTGAAGCCTTCTCGACCGTTTGGCTCGGCACTCGTGGGGTGTCGCTCTCGCGATCCGTTACGCATCGGTATCGAGTCGGCAGGCCGCTAAGGGTCATTTTGTAATTGAATCAGAACCTTTTCATCCATTCCCACGTTTCATAATGGGACCTAGGATGTTTTTATTTCCCTAGCTTCGATTTAGAACTTGTGGAATGTGATAAGGTGATTGGATTATGATAAGGATCCGAATCCATTTCGGTCTACGTTGGTGCTCGACGAAGTTCGGTTCACCGAATCTGATGAGTGACGTTTCATTGATTTACTTGGTTTTCACCATTGTTATTATGTTGTTTGTTGGTAGCACTACTCTCAACGCGCAGGTGAACACCGAATCAACTCCGTCCATCGTACGTCCCGGAGCTCCCGGGCAACCAACTAAGGTGCTGCCGGTTTCAACGAGGGCAAAGCTCCCGCCTGTTTCTGCGAAAGACATAGAATTTATGCAAGGCATGATCTTTCATCACGCACAAGCGGTAGAAATGACGGCCTTGATCAATGAACGAACGAACAATCAGGAACTACGATTATTAGGTGCCCGGATCAAACAATCACAGTCGGACGAAATGAATTTCATGAAACGCTGGCTGGAGGCCCGCGGAGAATTTGTATTGATGCCGGTATCAGGCCTTCCAGGTTCGCATTCACATCAGATGCTAGGTTCGACAGGCGTCAAATTGATGCCGGGAATGCTCACACAGGAGCAAATGAAAGCTCTTGCAGCTTCTAAGGGAATTGAATTTGACCGATTGTTCCTAAAGGGTATGATACAGCATCACGAAGGCGCTTTGGAGATGGTAAAGGAACTCTTTGATTCGGCCGGTGCGGGCCAGGACGCAGAGATATTCAATTTTGCGACTGATGTCGATAGCGGCCAGCGGGCCGAAATAAAAATAATGAGCAAAATGCTGGGTGAGGATATTTAGAGGAGACATGATGGACCTTAAACGGAATCTTTTTCTGCAAACGATCGCAGTTTTCTTATTTGTGAGCTTTTCTTTTGTGACGGTTATCATGGCCCAACAGGGCCTTGAGAAGGCTCCGCCCCTTCCCCCCGGAATGACCGGCTCGAATGCGAACGACCCTCGAGCTAAACTTACGCCGGGCCTGTTTGATGCGGGTGAGGCAGCAATGGGTATCAAGCATTTGGCCCTTCTCAAGAAGCCTTCAGCGTTCCAACTCGGGTCGGACAATGCTGACGATCCAAAGGTTCAAAAGACGCTCGGGCTTCTTGGCGTCGGTGACTCATCGCAAATACCCAAGCCGATCCAACTGGTCTTCGCACAACTGGCATTCGCTAATTCAGATCTTGCCTTTCAGGGCAACCGACTCTTCCTGGGAAACTTCTATGGTGTCAATATTTACGACATCGCAGATCCGACAAAGGCCAAATTGTTGACGTCGATGGTTTGCCCAGGTGGACAAGGCGACGTTTCGGTCTATAAGAATTTGATGTTCATGTCGGTGGAGATGCCGAACGGACGGTTGGATTGCGGCGATCAAGGTTTTCCGCCGCCGGCGAAGGGTGAACAAGGCCCTCCGGCTGCTTCCAAGGATCGTTTTCGCGGCGTCAGGATCTTCGACATTTCAGACATAAAGAGTCCGAAACAGGTTGGTGCCGTACAGACGTGTCGCGGATCGCACACACATACTCTTGTTGTCGACCCTAACGACAAGGAAAACGTTTACATTTATGTCTCGGGAACATCGTTCGTTCGGCAAGACGAAGAGCTTGTTGGCTGTTCGGCAGGTGCTCCGGATAAGGACCCGAATACATCGCTTTTCAGGATCGAAGTGATCAAAGTGCCGCTTGCGGCTCCGCAAAACGCTAAGGTAGTTAACAGTCCGCGTATATTTATGGACGCAAGAACCGGGGCGATCGCGGGCTTAAGCAGTGCTGCGACGCACGGTAAAGGCCAACCGTCGCCGACCGATCAGTGCCATGACATCACGGTCTATTCGGAACTTGGGCTTGCGGCCGGAGCATGTTCTGGCAACGGGATCTTGTTGGACATTAAAGATCCTGTCAATCCAAAGAGGATCGACGCGGTAAATGATCCGAACTATGCGTACTGGCATTCGGCAGCATTTTCCAACGACGGTAAGAAGGTCGTTTTCACCGATGAATGGGGAGGTGGAATGGGAGCCCGTTGCCGTGAGAACGATCCGAATGTCTGGGGAGCAAATGCTATATTCAAATTGGCGGACAACAAGCTGACATTCGAAAACTACTACAAGATGCCGTCGGCGCAGGGCGACAGTGAAAACTGCGTTGCTCACAACGGTTCTCTGGTTCCCGTTCCGGGCCGCGACATTAAGGTCCAGGCATGGTATCAGGGTGGAATTTCAATAATGGATTTCACTGATGCGGCTCATCCGATGGAGATCGGATATTTTGACCGTGGAGCGATCGATCCGAATATGTTGATCCTCGCCGGTTCCTGGTCCGCATACTGGTACAACGGCCGTATTTACTCATCAGAGATCGCCCGCGGCTTGGACATCTTCGAACTGACCCCGACCAAATTCCTTACACAGAACGAGATCGACGCGGCGAAGGCAGTCCAGGTCGCCGAGTTGAACGTACAAAATCAACAGAAGATCGTTTGGCCAAATAAATTGGTGGTAGCTAAGGCTTATATCGATCAGTTGGAACGTTCGCAGACATTGTCTGCAGGGCAGATCAACGAACTGCGGTTGGCGATCCAAAAGGCGGAGAGTTCCCGCTTAAAGAAGAACGACGTCAAGACCCTTAACGGTCTTGCGGATTCGGTATCGAAGGTGTCTGCGAAGACCGAAGCTGATTCTGTAAGGCTTCAGGGATTGGTTAGTGTGTTGAGATCGCCTGTTCGATAAGTAATTAGGATCTCTATGTTCAAAAAAAGCACGAGCCTGATGGCTCGTGCTTTTTTCTTCGTATTTATCCAAGATCATCTAAGCGATGCGTTGAGTTTTGCGAGAGCTTCGGAACCCGGACATAGTTCAGCTTCGCCAAGCTTATTCAGTGGTCGGTATGTCGTGTTTATGAGTTCATGCAGATCTTGTGAGTTTTCGTCCAGATAGAGTAGTCCGGTGAGGATCTCACCCTTCTGTTTAGCTCGCTGCATCGCGTTTATAGCTGAAAAGCGGTCGAGTGGGTCCCAGTTCTTTTCAAGCTTGTGGAGGTGTATCGTGGTTCCGTCGTGCATCGTCAGATCCTTGACGCTGCCTGCCTCATAGCTCGCAAGAATTTCCCTTGAGATCGGGACAAAATCAACGGTGCTGGTGGCTTCGATGTGCTCGCGGACGTAATCGTAAGATTTGGTCGAGCCCGGATTATTGTTGAACGTTACGCACGGGCTGATTACGTTGAGCAGCGCAAAACCCTTGTGGTGCATAGCAGCCTTTAGTAAAGGAACAAGTTGCTCCTTGTCGCCTGAAAAACTCTGGGCGACAAATGTCGCTCCAAGTTCTATAGCGAGGCTCGCGAGATCGATCGCCTCAAAAAGGTTCACACTTCCAGACTTGCTCTTTGAACCGACGTCGGCCGTCGCACTGTCCTGGCCCTTGGTCAGGCCGTAACAGCCGTTGTTCATCACGAGGTAAACCATATTCAGGTTTCGCCTGACAACGTGAACGGCCTGTCCCATACCTATCGACGCCGTGTCGCCGTCGCCGGAAACGCCGAAGTAGATCAGGTCGCGGTTGGCAAGATTCGCACCTGTCGCCACGCTCGGCATTCGCCCGTGAACCGAGTTGAAACCATGCGAATTGCTCAAGAAATAAGCTGGCGATTTCGACGAACACCCGATGCCCGAAAGCTTCGCCACCTTGTGCGGTTCGATGTTCATCTGCCAACACGCCTCGACGATCGCGGCATTGATCGAATCGTGCCCGCAACCAGCACAAAGCGTGCTCAAGCTGCCCTCGTAGTAATCGACCGAATAGCCAAGCTCGTTCTTCGGCAACGCAGGATGTCGAAATGTAGATCTTAAGTAAGTCATTGTTTCTGAAAGTAACTCTTTACCTGTCTATGGATATTATCCGCCGTGATCGGCATGCCGTCGTAGTTAAGGACGGAGACGAGTTTTGACGCGTCGGTGCCGAGCTCGATCATCATCAGGCTGCGGAATTGGGCGTCGCGGTTTTGTTCGATGACGAAGATCCGTTCGTGTGAATCTACAAAATCGCGGAATGCTTTGCCGAACGGAAACGCCCGCGGACGCATTGCGTCGAGATCGATACCATCAGCATCCAGCAATTCTAATGCTTCCAATGCGGAATCGGTTGACGTTCCGAAAAAGATGACTCCATTATTCGATCGATCAGCGTCCTGATAGAATTCTGGTCGAGGGACGAGTTCCTTCGCGGTGTCCCATTTTCGGGAGAGCCGGTCCACGTTGCGTCTGTAAGCATCACCGTCCTCGGTATAAACGGCGTATTCATCGCGCGAAGAGCCGCGAGTAACAAAAGCGCCATGCGTTGCATGTGTGCCCGGGATCGTCCGATACGGAATACCATCGTTATCGATGTCTAAATAACGGCCGTATTTACCCTTAAATTGTTCCAGCGGAGCCGTGGTCGAATGATCGCTGTTGGCCTGGCCATCTAATTCGTTGATCAGAGCGGCCATTTCGTCCTTAGAATTGCCATTTGACCTTGCAGTCATATCGCTCGCGAGAGACATTAGTTTGTCGGTCCCGATCTGATCAAGCTCTTCGCTGGTAAGAAACTTTCCGCGATCATAAACACGCGAATCGTCCCAGACGATGGGATCGGTGACATGGTCATTCATGCCGAGGTCGAGGTCGGTCATCACGATCACCGGTGTCTGCAGGCGTTCGGTGAGGTCAAACGCATCGACCGTCATTTCGAAGCATTCCTTTGGAGTTGACGGGAAAAGCAGCGGATGTTTCGTATCGCCATGCGAGGCGTACGCGGCCAGCAGAATGTCCGACTGCTGCGTTCGCGTCGGCATTCCGGTAGATGGGCCAGTGCGTTGGACATCGATCAGGACGGTAGGCACCTCTGCGAAATAGCCGAGGCCAAGAAATTCGTTCATCAAGGACACGCCAGGGCCGCTTGTCGCCGTAAACGCACGCGCGCCGTTCCAGCTTGCTCCCATTACCATCCCGATAGCTGCAAGTTCATCCTCTGCCTGCACGATCGCGTAATTGTTCTTGCCTGTTTCGGGATCGACGCGATATTTCGAAGCGTATTTGGCGAACGCGTCGACTACAGATGTCGAAGGCGTGATCGGATACCACGCTGCAACGGTTGCGCCAGCGTAGATCGCCCCGAGTGCGCAGGCCGAGTTGCCGCCATAAAGGATCTTATCGCCGAGAAGGTCGCGGCGTTCGACGCGAAGCGGCAGCGGAAATTCAAAATTATCCTTAACGTAATTGACGCCAATATTGAGCGCTTTGATGTTCGGTTCGATCAGTTTTTCTTTGCCTTTGAACTGATCACCGATCAAGCCTTCAAGCACCGCAAATTCGATATCGAACAATGTGGCAAGAGCGCCAATATAGACGACATTCTTGAACAGCTGTCGCTGGCGTGCGTCGGTGTATTCGGCATTGCACAACGCGGTCATCGGAATGCCGAGATGCTTTATGTCCTCACGGTCGTAGCCGGGACGCAGAGGTTTTGTGTTGTCGTAAACAAAATATCCGCCGGATCTAACGTCCGCATAGTCTTTCTTCATAGACTGCGGATTGACCGCGACCATCAGATCAACGCCCTCACGCCGGCCAAGATAGCCCTTTTCCGATACGCGCACCTCGTACCAGGTCGGCAGGCCCTGAATGTTCGACGGAAATATGTTCTTCGGTGTCACGGGAACACCCATGCGAAAAACCGCCTTGGTGAATAAAGCATTGGCCGACGCTGAGCCGGTGCCGTTGACGTTCGCGAATCGAACGACGAAATCGTTTATCTTGATACTTGTCATCAAAAAATACGCCGGTTAAGCGTCCTTGTTCTTTTCATCCCACGCCATCGGCTGCCAGAGTTCTATTTTATTACCGTCAGGGTCGATAATCCACGCGAACTTGCCGTTCTCGTGCGATTCAGGGCCTGAAACGATCTCGACGCCGTTAGCTTGGAGCTGTTCGAGCATCTCGTCCATGTTATCGATCCGGTAATTGATCATGAACGAGGATTCGCTTGGCGAAAACCATTTAGTATCGTGGTCAGCAGCGTTCCAAACTGTCAAGCCGCCGTCATCTGCCTTATCATCAGGCCACCTAAGGATCGCACCGCCCCAAGGCTCAAGTTTAATGCCGAGATTCTTCGCATACCACTCGCCCAGCTCAGAGCCTTTGCCCGCACTCTTAAAAAATACGCCGCCGATGCCTGTTACCTTTGCCATATTATTACTCCCTTACTTCTTTGTCGTCTCGTAAAAGTGGATCACTACCCCGCAGCCGAATGTTTTTGTCCGAAACAGTTTCAGGTCAACTTGCTCGCTGATGTCTTTGAATAGCGTGAGGCCGCGGCCGGCGATCAGTGGATGAATGGCGATCTGGTATTCGTCGATGAGGCCGAGGTTCGCCAACTGGACGATCATGCTCGGGCTGCCGACGAACACATCTTTCGCGGCATTTTCTTTGATCGCAATGATCTCATCCTTGACGATCTCGCGTTTCAGCTCGGTGTTCCGCCAATCGACCTGTTCCAAAGTCCTTGAAAAGACGATCTTAGGAACGCTGTCCATCACCGCTGCGAAATCATCGGTCGCGGGCGTGCCCGTCGGGTTCTCGACCACCGTTCGCCAATACTCCATCAGCTCAAAGGTCGTCCGCCCGTACAAAACCGCGTCGGCACTCTTCAGCAAATCGGCGTAATGCTGATGGATCTCGTCGTCCGCGATCCCCAAAGTATGGTCGCAAAACCCATCAAGCGTCATATTCATCGCGGCGATCAGTTTTCTCATGTTTAAGGCTCGGATTGTTCTTTCAGGTCGTAATCGGAAAACTCAATGTAGTGATTCGGTTCGTTATTGATATAACCGCGAGTCTCGTTGCCGTGCTTATACTCCCAAGAATAATTGAAACCGACGCGAATGGATTGCTTCGCAGAAAGGTGTTTGCGGTCGACACTAAAGAGAACGGTCAAGCCAGCCGGCAAAGTAACATGGTCGACGACGTCGATGCCTGTATAGCCGATTCGTGTGTTTCCTTTCATGATATCGTAATACAAAGCCGTCTCTACGCCGTCCTCAAGAATTCCCGCCCGTTTTAGGAGAACATCTTTGAAAGTCTCGCCCGGCTTTGGTTTCGGCACGTACATTCCGTACTGAGCAAAGTTGATCGACCAACACGTATTGTTGTGAATTCGAAGCCAAACGTCACTACCTTTTTCGAGCACCTTCTTGCGTTGGTCGCCCTGAATCATCTTTTGCTCGTCTGGATTCAGGGCCTTGCCGAGTCGTTCAAAAGTGATATAAACCGTTGGCTTGTTCTTAACGATCCGCACATCGTTGTCGATGCCGCATGGCGGTGTTGTCTGTGCCGATCCGAATGGGCCCGCCAAAAACAAGAAACTGAACCCAAAACTCCATCTCATAATGCCTATCTGATGCACCTTCACCCAAATCCGCTGCAGAGGCTTGAATCTACTCCGCTGTCCGCAGGATCTTCTCCATCTTCTTGCCTTTGGCGAGTTCGTCGATGAGTTTGTCCATGTAGCGGATCTTTTGCATTAGCGAATCCTCGATGTCTTCGACGCGGATGCCGCAGACGACGTATTTGCCAAAAGTTTTCTTATGTTAGAATGAAGGCATGTTGGAAAACAAATATACCGCAGTGGTCAAACAGGACGGTGATTGGTGGATAGGCTGGATCGAAGAAGTGCCCGGCGTCAATTGCCAGGAATCCACTCGCGACGAGTTGCTCGAAAGTCTTCGTCTGACACTCGGTGAAGCGTTGGAATTCAACCGTGAAGATGCTCGCCGTATGGCAGGCGTCAACTTCGAAGAAGCGCTCATTGCTGCATGAAGCGGCGCGCCTTTATCAAACATCTGCGCGACCATGGCTGTGAACTTCTTCGTGAAGGCGCCAGCCATTCGTGGTGGCATAACCCGAGTCAAAACCGTCGCTCCGCCGTTCCGCGTCACACTGAGATCAATGACAAACTGATCCCGAAGATCTGCAAAGATCTGGGAATCCCCAAGCCGTAAGATCGACTCTACCCTGCCGTCCGCAGGATCTTTTCCATCTTTTTGCCTTTGGCAAGTTCGTCGATGAGTTTGTCCATGTAGCGGATCTTTTGCATTAGCGAATCCTCGATGTTTTCGACGCGGATGCCGCAGACGGTGCCGGTGATGAGCGAGGCATTTGGGTTGAATTTCGGTGCCTCGTCGAAGAATTCCTGCAGGGTCTTCTTCTTATCGATCACCTTCTCCAAGCCCTTTTGCGTGTAGCCCGTCAGCCACCGAATGACCTCGTCGAGCTCGGCCTTCGTCCGCCCCTTGGTCTCAACCTTTTTCACATAATGCGGGTAAACACCCGCGAAGATCAGTGCATATACTCTGTCTGGTTTCATCTTTCTTTTCTTATGAATTGCCTCCAGCTTTAGCTGGAGGTTTTCGAGTCATATAGATTTACGGCTTTAGCCGAAATTGGGCTAAAGCCCGAAACAATTTCGCACTTGTACCTCCAGCTAAAGCTGGAGGCAATTGATAAAACCAAGGAGCTATTCGACTCCGGGCTTATTCTTCATCTTCTTCAAAACAAAACGCACGACGAATATCGCGATCTGTACGAGCAACGCGATTCCAAAACCCGTCTGCGGGCCGAGGAAGTACGTCAGAGCGACCCACGACGCGGCGCCGAGGATGGCCCAGGCGAGGCCCATGTACATCCAGTAGCCGGTGAGGATCGCGAGCGGGATAAAGACCAACTGCGTAAATCGCTGGTACTCCGCCGCCTCCGCCACCGGCTGATAAACGTACCCAAGCACCGGAATGACCGACACCAGATGGACAATGCGAAGAATGATGCGTTTTGTGCTGGGTTTCATAAGTTATTCGCGCATCAGCGGTTTGGAATAAGTTCGATATCGAACGTCGGAGCGATCGGGCCACGCTGTACAATCAGGTACTCTGGCTGCTTCGTGGAAAGGTAGTTGTGCCCTGCGCAGTCCTCGGTCGGGGCGTAACCACAATTTTTCCACTGCACGATAAGTTTGTATTTGCCGATTCCTAAGAAAACCTTGTAGTTTCCTTCGATATCGGTACGGGTTATCCAAATGCAATCTTTGCATCCGACCCGTCGGGAGGTAAGTTCCTGGCCGCCCGCAGGTACCTTTTTGAGGTCCCGCTCCAGAAAAATAACCTTGCCGGTGACCTGCTGCACGCGTCCGTCGTACACTTCGGCATCGCTCTCGGAATAGGGCCTGCTCTTCTGACCAAATGCGGAACCAACCACGGAAACAAATAGAACGGCGAGAAGCAGCCCAGTTGTCTTTGTCATAATGAACCTCTCCATTACGGTGTTTTCTTCTTCCTCGTCAATCCAGACTTCTTCTCCGACTTGCGGACGAAGCCCATTGCGCCGTAGAGCGGGCTGTCGTCGCCGTAGAGGGGGCTGTCGTCGCCGTAGAGGGGGCTGTCGTCGCCGTAGGCGGGGTCGCCGGCGACGCTCTGGCCTCCACAGGAAACGATTGCCGCCCACGCGTGACGTAGGCGTCGTCGCGGGCTTCGATCTTCATATTGAGTTCGGCTCGAAGATCGGCGATCTTTGGCGATGGCGGAGACGTACGTTTTTGTCTCCGAAGGAGACCAACAATATAGCGTAGGGTGAAACCCTACGTTGGCGTCGACACAATGACCCGTCGCCGAAGGTGACGAACAATCAATCCCAAACATACCGTTCATCGTATTCCACCCGATATTTCTCTAACAAACTACGGAATTCATCTTTGAAATCGTATTCATTGTGATGTTCTTTTTGATCCTCAATGTAAGCCATTACCCTCGGTACCTGCGACTCTCCGATCGAGAACGCACCGTAGCCTTCTTGCCAGTAAAACGATCGATCGTGCTTCTTCATCCAGACGGAACTGTCGCGTTTGATATGCCCGATCAGGTTGCTGACATCGACAGTTTTGCCGAGCGAGAGTAGCAAATGGACATGGTTGGTCGTTCCATTTCCGAGAAAGAGTCTTGAGCTCTGATTTTCGACGATGCCGTGGATATAACCGTAAAGGCTGTCCTCGATCTCGGGATGAATCAGTTCATCTCGGTTCTTGGTCGAGAAGACAACGTGTACCAGGATTTTGACTAGCGATTGCGGCATAGATTTAGTCTCCGACCGAGACGAACAATATAGCGTAGGGTAAGGCCGAAGGCCGCCACCCTACGAATCGAACATCCAATGACCCGTCGCCGAAGGTGACGAACATCGATCGTCAATTGTTCGTCCCCTTCAGGGACGGGTTCATTTTTCAATCCGTTACGTAGGGTTTCACCCTACGCTATAATCTTTGTCCCCGCTGGGGACGGGATCGGTTGTGACATCGCACGGAGGGTTCCACCCTACGCTATATTGTTGGTCTCTTTCGGAGAGACAGGATATGGCCGAAAACAAAGACTTTTGTGCCGTCGAACGGTGATTTTCTCAAATCAAGTCGGCCTTTTTGCCCTTCGGATCGAACTTTTCGGCCTTCGATTTAACCTTTTCGTGCTTCGATCGGAACTTTTCGCCCCTTCAACTCAAACTTTTCGGCCTTCGTGAGGCACTTTTTACGCTTCGCCTCGAACTTTTTACCCTTCGTGAGGGACTTTTTGGGCTTCGTGAGCGATTTCGGCACTTCGGACGAAAGCACTGCTTAAGGCTTCGGCATATCTTTCCTCAATTCGCCGCCATCGCCATAGTCCACATCGTCTATGAGCCACTTGCCACGTATGCGAACCAATTTGAACTTAAAAACTACCGGTTCGCCGCCATCACACGCCTTGTTATAAAAAAAGCTCGCTGGAACGATCGCTGAACGGCGTCTGAATCGGGTCTTGTTGACGAAAAACTGCTGAGGATACTGGACACCATCTTTTGCGCAGTATTCTTTCCTCGCGCCGAACTGCATTCCGTCGCCGAAATAGGGCTTCTCGTCCGGATGGAGCTTCGACTCACGCTCCTCTCGTATCAACTCGCGTAACAAGACACGATAAAGCGATGGTGTGATCCATCGGCGATAAATATTCAGATTACGCCGGTTCAACAAAACGTCCTCCGTATTGTCGTGTCGCTGCTCATAGAGAAGCATTGAACGCACCGTTCGCGATGGCGTAGATCGTTGGCCGTACGCGCTCGGCACCGTCGCGAGTACGAATACCAATGTGGCGACCCACACTTTCTTCAACGTAGAACTAGACCGCACCATTTCCATTCCTTGTGATCTGGACGACGTTGCCGCTCCCACCACCCCGTCGGGGAAGCCCCGCCACCCCTCCTCCGGCAGGAGGGGAGCCGCCGTAATCTATATGCCCGGCTTTGGTGACGTTGTACCAGAAGGCTTGCATGTCCCAGGCGGCGGTGGGGCAGCGTTCGGCGCAGAGGCCGCAGTGGAGGCAGACGTCTTCGTCTTTGACCATGACGCGGCCGGTCTTGAGGCCGTCGGCGACGTAGATGTCCTGCGTCAGATTGAGCGCCGGGACCTTTGTCTTTTGCCGGAGATCGGCTTCCGAGCCATCGTCGAGATCGAAAGGTGTGAAAGTAATACAGCTTGTCGGGCAAATGTCCACGCACGCGTCGCACTCGATGCACTTTGGCGCGTTGAAGACGGTCTGCACGTCGCAGTTGAGGCAGCGTTTCGCCTCCTCGTAACCGGCGAGCGGGTCGAAGCCTAATTCGACCTCCTGCTTGCGGTTGACCAGAGTCTTCGTTTTCGGCGCTTGCGGGACGATGAGGCGGTCGTATTCGTCGATCTCGCTGTCGTACGCCCATTCGTGGATGCCCATCTTCATCGAGTGAAGATTTACGTGCGGCGGCGGCCGGTTTGTGAGCAGATTCTCGCCTTTGCACAGAAGGTCGATCGAGATCGCGGCTTGGTGTCCGTGAGCCACCGCCGTGATCACATTCTCCGGCCCAAACGCCGCGTCACCGCCAAAGAATACCTTGGGATTGGTCGATTGGAACGTCGTTTTGTCGACGACGGGCATTTCCCATTTATCGAAATCGATGCCTAGATTCCGTTCGATCCACGGAAATGCGTTCTCCTGTCCGACGGCTATCAAAACGTCATCAGCCGGATAGAAGACATCGGGTTCGCCGGTCGGTACGAGCCAGCGTTTTCCATTTTCGTCGTACTTGGCCTCGACTTTTTCGAAAGTCATTCCGACGAGCTTGCCGTTTTCAATAATGAACGACTTCGGCACGTGGTTGTCGATGATCGGAATGCCTTCGTGCTGGGCGTCTTCCTTTTCCCACGGGCTTGCCTTCATCGTCGCGAACGGCGAACGGACGATAACCTTTACATCTTCCCCACCTAATCGTCGTGCCGTGCGGCAGCAATCCATCGCGGTGTTTCCACCACCGAGAACGATCACCGTTTTGCCGATCTTGTCAGTATGTTCAAACGCGACGCTTCCGAGCCAATTAATGCCAATGTGAATATTTGAAGCTCCCTCCTGTCGGCCCGGCAGATCCGGCAGATCGCGGCCTCGCGGTGCTCCTGTGCCAACAAAAACGGCGTCATAATCCTTTTCGAGCACGTCCTTGAGCGAGTCAACGTAATGCTTGAAATGAGTATGTATTCCTAAACGCAAGATGTAATCGACCTCTTCCTCTAGCACGTGCTCTGGCAGGCGAAACGCCGGTATCTGCGAACGCATGAAGCCGCCTGCTTTTATTTGTTCATCGTAGAGATGTATCTCGTAACCTAGAGGAGCAAGGTCACGGGCGACGGTCAGAGAAGCAGGCCCTGCGCCTATCAGGGCGATCTTCTTGCCGTTCGGCGTAAAGGGCCCTTGCGGCATGAAAGGCAGCGGATCTTCGCGATTATCCGCGGCTACGCGCTTGAGTCGGCAAATTGCAACTGGTTCTTCTTCGACACGGCCGCGGCGACAGGCGGGTTCACATGGTCGGTCGCAGGTACGTCCGAGGATCCCCGGAAACACATTCGAGTCCCAGTTGATCATGTACGCCTCGGTGTATTTACCCGCAGCGATCAGGCGAATGTATTCGGGCACCGGAGTGTGCGCCGGACACGCATACTGGCAGTCGACAACTTTGTGAAAATACTCAGGATCCTTTATGTCAGTTGGTTTCAATTCAGTTACACCTTTCCCAAGTTTCGGTTTTTACTTAAGGTCGTTAAGGAATGAGAGATCGGCTCTCAAAATATCCTCAATTCTAAAGGAAACACAGACATTTCTCTAGCAGAATCGAAACTAAATGGAACAGGAGCCATTTACAATTCTTTGCATGTCCGAATCTTGACACAATTTTTGACGCCGAATACACTTCTGGCGTTCCTCAACGAAGAAACTACTGATAACGAATAGGAGAACAATGGGCTTTTCTCGACGTGACTTTATCAAGTCTGCAGGATTTGCGATCGGCTCGGTGGCCGCTCCGGTCTGGCTAAACGGATCCGCTGCTGCCATGGCGGCTGAAGCATTCGCAGAGGTTAAGAAAGACGATCTTGCTGATACAGCACTTGCGACTGCCAAGAGGCTTGGTGCCGGCTATGCTGACATTCGGATCAATCGTTATCGCACGGAATCGGTAAGTACGCGTGAGCGACAAGTGTTGAATGTTTCCAGTTCGCAGAATTTCGGATTTGGCGTCCGCGTATTGGTAAACGGCACCTGGGGATTTGCCGCAAGCCCGATCATCTCTGTCGATGAAGTAAGGCGCGTGACAAGCGAAGCGGTGGCGATCGCAAAGGCTAACTCTGTTATCCAGAGGCGCAAGATCGAATTAGTTCCAACGCCGAGAATCACGGCAACATGGAGGAGCTCGTTTGAAAAGGATCCCTTCGACGTAACTTCCAATGAGAAGGTCGCGGCTCTTCTCGCGATAAACGAATCCGCTTTGTCGATAGCGGGGATAACGTTTGTCAACTCGCAAGTCGCATTCGTAAATGAACAGAAGTATTTGGCGACGAGCGATGGTTCGAGGATCGAACAATATTTGATCCGCACGAATCCGAGCTTTTCGGTAACTGCCGTCAACCGTTCCACGAACGACTTCCAATCGGTTAACTCCCTTCTGCAGGCGCAAAATATCGGGTTTGAGTATTTGACCAAGCGCGATTGGGCGGCTGATGCCAAGACGGCTGCGGAACATGCCGTCATGAAGCTCTCAGCGAAGGCTGTCGAACCTGGTAAATATGACCTGGTACTGCATCCGTCTCACTTGTTTTTAACGATACACGAATCGGTTGGTCATTCGACCGAACTGGATCGGGCACTGCTTTGGGAAGCTAATTATGCCGGTACGAGTTTCTTGACCCCTGACAAGACAGGCAAACTTAAATTTGGCTCGAACATGGTCAATTTCGTTGCGGACCGGACGCAGCCGCAGGGGCTTGCGACGGTTGCATTTGATGACGAAGGTGTTCCCGCTCAGGAATGGGATCTGGTAAAGGAAGGTGTTTTTGTTGATTGGCAGACCACGCGTGACCTTGCAAAGCTTTTGGGCCGCGATCGGTCTTACGGATGCCTGCACGCCGATAGCTGGGGCAGTGTTCCCTTCCCTCGGATGCCGAATGTTTCGTTAAAACCGGCAAAGGAAGACATAACACAAAACGATCTAATATCCGGCGTTGACAAAGGGATACTCATATACGGCCGAGGAAGCTATTCTATCGACCAGCAGCGTTATAATTTCCAGTTTGGTGGTCAGACCTTTTGGGAAATTAAAGGCGGAAAGGTAGTCGGAATGCTGAAGGATGTTGCGTATCAATCAAAAACGACGGATTTTTGGGGTTCGCTTGACGGTCTTGGCGGAAAGGAGACTTATGAAATTCCCGGCTCTTTCAACGATGGAAAAGGGGAACCTGGCCAATCGAACGCTGTTTCGCACGGATGTCCGCCGGCACGCGTCCGTAATATTTACGTGCTTAACACGTCGGCGGGACTGAGCGCCGGTCAAATGGAGGACCACGAATGATGATGCTTTCAGAAGATAAAGCTAAGGTCCTTACCGACAAAATACTTGCAATGGTCAAGGCTGACGACGCAGCCGTCAGTGTTAACAGCAGCAAGAATTCACATCTACGTTTTGCCAATAACAATGTGCTCACCAGCGGTTCGCGCGAAGGATTGAATGCAAGCGTAACTGTGTGGATCGGAGGCAAACGCGGAACGGCGTCCACAAGCGATCACAGTGACGCAAGCTTGCAGGCGATGGTAGATGAAGCCGAGAGGATAGCGCGTTCGGCACCCGTGGATCGTGAATACGTTCCAACGTTAGGAAAACAAATATATAAGCCTGTAAACAGTTATTTTGAAGCGACGGCCAACCTTTCGCTTACTGATCGGGCGCGACAGATCGGGGCGGTGATAAGCGAATGTGAAAGGAACAAAGTGATCGGTGCTGGTTTTCATTCGGCGAGTTCACAAGCGGGGGCTACTGCAACTAGAAACGGCAATTTTGAATATTACCGTTCCACAGGTGTGGGACTTTCAGTGACCGCCCGGACTCCCGACGGCCAGAGCTCGGGCTATTTTCAACGCAGCCACGACGATATTCGCCGATTAGACACCCTGCGGATTGCCCGCGAATCAGTCAAAAAGGCTCTAGATGGGCGCGGGGCTCGTGCCATTGATCCCGGTGTGTACACGGTAATACTTGAACCACAGGCCGTTGCAGATATTCTAGGAGGCGGATTTTCGGGATTGTTCAACGCACGCAACGCAGAAGAGGGCCGGAGCGCCTTCTCGGCTCCAGGCGGAAAGACCCGGCTCGGCGAGAAGATGTTCGATGAGAAATTGATGATCTACAGTGATCCATGGCATCCGGAACTTCCGGGACAGCCGTCTGCGCAAGGAGGAATCCCTGCCCAAAAACTCTTTCTCGTCAACAAGGGCGTCATCGAGACACTTGTGTATAGCCGATTTTGGGCGAAGCAGAAAGACAAAATGCCCACTCCGGGGCCCGTAAATACGATCCTGGAATCGGCAGGGCCGATCACGAGCGTTGAGGAGATGATTCGCACGACCGAACGAGGCATACTTGTAAGCCGATTCTGGTATATCCGGGCCACCGATGCCCGAAACGCAAGTTCCACCGGACTGACGCGCGACGGCGTTTGGTGGATCGAGAACGGGAAAGTCGCGTATCCACTGAAGAACTTTCGATTCAATCAGTCGACCACTACTTTGCTCGGACAAGGGAATGTGTTAGCGATCAGTAAACCGGAACGCGTTGGCGGCAGCGAAGGCGGCAATGGTTTTCTCCTACCTCATTTGAAAGTAAAGGAGTTCAATTTCACTTCTCAATCAGAAGCAGTTTAGGCACTTAACAGGTCTTTCTTTTTAGTCGGTTTGCATTTATGATTGGGTAGGATGTCGTCAGCATCCTTCTTTCCTTTTTCAACAAACGCCGACTTCAATCTCTAAACGTTCACAATGGATCTATTTCTATTCTCATTTGAATCGGTCACAGGAATGCCAGTGATCGTCGGTTATGTTTTCGTTTTTCTATTTGGTGCCGCAGTGGGAAGTTTCCTGAATGTGGTAATCCATCGAGTGCCTTTGGAACAGTCTATCGTGTTTCCGAACTCCAAGTGTCCAAAATGCGACGCTGATATCAAGCCTTATGACAATATACCGATCCTGAGCTGGCTATTACTCGGGGGCAAGTGCCGAGCATGTAAGGGTCCGATCTCCATACGATACCCGGCCGTTGAGATGCTTCACGCGCTTCTTTGGGTTCTAATGTTTTGGCATATCGGGTTTAACCCATTCTTGCCTATTGGGTTTGTCTTTATGTCGGTGATCGTGGCATTGATGTTTATCGATGCCGAGCACATGATCCTCCCAAATGTGATCACTTATCCGTTCTTCGTTTTTGTTATCAGTGTTCGAATTGTCTATCCGCTCGTTTTTGGAGAAAGCTATTTCAGTGATATGGCGTACTGGCCTGCTGTTAACTTAGGTCAATACCCGGCTTGGCTGGTTTCCCTTTTCGCGGCGTTGCTCGGAGGGATCGCTGGTGGTGGCTCATTATGGCTTGTTGGCGAACTTTGGAAACGGCTTCGAGGCGTTGACGCCATGGGCCTTGGCGACGTCAAAATGATGCTCGGTGTCGGGGCTCTATTAGGTTGGCGTCTTTCATTTCTGGCGATCTTTTTTGGCGCGTTCGCAGGTGCATTGATCGGATCGATCGTTATCGCCCGCCAGAAGGACAAGGATATGCAGTCTCAGATCCCATTTGGGATATTCCTTGGGATAGGTTCCGTTCTGGCATTCGTATTCGGTGAGAGGCTTATCGGTTGGTATGTCAGCAATTTTCTGAAATAGATCATGATGCCGATTTAGCCGAACTCTCCAGGCATTTTACAGAGCAAAATACGGAAGTGCCGCCTAATGTGATAGCTTGTGATTCAGGTATCCAATTACCACATTTGCCGCAGTTTACCAGGTTGCTTGTAGGTATTTGTTTTTCCGGATGTGCCGTTATGTTCTGAGGATGGCGTGTTTGCAGGGACCTGACCACCCGCCAGAATTCCAATAAGGTTCTGATCCTGCCGCGGTATCGAAACGCCGTTAAGGCGAACAGTCCGAGAATAATAACTAATATGAAAAGGGCCTCTTTCATTGGGCAGATCGTTCTGACCCAGGCCGAAGCGCAGGATTCTGCGGATTTATGACACGTAAGGATTCCCGATAGGAAGAAGCGTCCCGTCCCAGTGCATCAAGCGAACGGATCATAAATCCCAGTGTCTTTTCATGCTTTTTATCGATCGCGAGCGACTTCTCGAATTCGGCCACGGCATCTGAGTATCTCGGAGGCTGTTCGAGAAAGAATGTGAGTCCCACGTCTGTCCTGACATCAACATCCTTTGGATCTTTGATCAGTGCCTTTGAGTAAAACTCACGGGCCTTTTCAAAACTCACGTTATTTTTTCCGTAATACCCTACGTCAAAAAATGCGTTACCGATCCCGATCAATACATCGAGGTCCTCGCCGTTCAATTTATAGGCCCGATCAAGGATCGGTATTGATCTTTCGATGATCGCCTTGTCTTCTTTCATCGCCCCATAACGGTACAGTGCTAGTCCGAGTTCTTTTTGAAATGCGAAGTTGCCGGCGTTTTGCTGGGCTTCGCTGATCTTCGCTTCGATCTCGTCGTTGGTCAGTGTGAGATCTTGCTCCGGTGTATTGGAGGAAGCAGTAGTCTGCCCGGCTGTACTACTTGTGGGCGACAGTGTAGTCACCTGGGTTCGATTTAAGGTGTTTGCAAACCAAAATCCTCCTGCGAAAGATACAAACGCAACAAGTAGTGTGACCCAGATAGAGACCTGTTTCATTGGAAACGATGTTAACAAATCATCGCGGCAAACAGAAAAATGCCGTCCCGTTTGACGAGACGGCAATACAACCGAGGAGGAATCATTTCTTCGATCCAGACGGTGGGATGTATGGGAGATCTTCTGCTCTCCGTCGCTCCGGCGGGTCTGTCGCGCGGCGTCGGGGAATGGATTCCGGCGAATTTCGACGATCTACGCTTCCGGCCGGCAGTCCTTTGCCATGAACCGCTTCGACCAGAATACGGGTTATTTCCTGGGACAGAGTGCGATGTTCAAGGGCGGCACGTCTGCGCAACGATTCCTTCAATTCATTGGGCACGTAGGCACCAATAAAAACGCCTTTCCTATTCGCCATATTTTCGTGTGAGCTCCTGAAAAAAGTCGAAAAAAACGCCGGGTGCAAGGGGACAGGCCGATAAGCCGAATTTTGTTCCCGCAAATTGCGGGCGACGATCATTCATCTAGGCCGACGGTTACCCGTCGGCTCGAGCGACCTACCCGGAACCACCGTGCTGCTTTCACAGCACTTTGAGCGGGCCGCTCAAAAAGTGTTTCCCTATTTGGTCTTGCACCACGAGGAGTTTACCTGGCCGAACACGTTGCCGCCTTCGCCGGTGAGCTCTTACCTCACCATTTCACCCTTTACCTTTTACAAGGCAGGTTTGCTTTCTGTTGCACTTGTCGTCACCGAACTTAACCGGTGCCCGGATGTTATCCGGCTCGCTGCCCTATGGTGTTCGGACTTTCCTCTCTTCATCTAAGAACAGCGATCGTCCGGCCCGCTCCCTTGCACGGCTGGTGAAGTATAACAAAAAATGTTGAACATTAAAACAATGTTGACAGTAAAATACTCATCGTTTGCGACCCAGAAGAGTCTCGCCGGAGAGCAAGTGCGACCAATGGCCGCCTACGAATCTCTCTACCGAATCTTCGACCTCGTCAGCTGTCTTAGATTTCATAATGAGGTCAATCAATTCCTTCGTCTCCTCATATGCGATTCCCGAGATCACGCGGCGAACCCGCATGATCGTGTTTACGTTCATGCTTAATTCCGTCGCGCCGAGACCGATCAAAATAGGCACATAAAACGGTGATCCTGCCATTTCACCGCAAACGACAAGAGGTTTTTCAGCCTTGTTCGCCGCGTCGATCACGATCTTCAGAGAGGTCATGACAGCCGGATGCAACGTGCGGAACCAACCGGCAACGGACTCATTGTCCCGATCGACCGCTAGCAGATATTGGACAAGATCATTTGTTCCCAGGCAAAGACAGTCAACCTCTTCAAGTATTTTATCGATCGTGAAAACTGCTGCCGGCACTTCGATCATCGCACCAAGACGCGGCGACCCGATCGGAACGTTCCTCGCATTCAATAGTGCGGATTCACGCTCTATCACTTCCCTTACAGATCGAAGCTCGTCGGGTCCCGAGACCATCGGAAGGATAATATCGATATTTCGTCGATACGATGCTTGAAGAAGTGCCCGTATCTGGGTGCGTAGATGTCTGGGAATCGCCAGACTTAATCGCACCGCCCTCAGGCCGAGCGCCGGATTCTTCTCCTTTCTGCCGGAAGAATCTATCATTTGATCGATCCCAATGTCGAAGGTGCGAATCCTTGCCCGCTCCGGGCCGGCGTTTTCGGCAATCTCTGAGTACGCCTTTAGTTGCTCTGATTCAGTAGGATACCCCTTAAAACGATTGAACAAATACTCAGAACGATAAAGTCCGATCCCTTTGGCTCCCAGTCGTTTGGCACGCTGGAAACTGGAAGGTATATCGAAATTTGCCCGGATGGTTATCTCGCGACCGTCCAAGGTCTTGATCGGATCATTACTTGGAATGTCGACTGCTTGGTTGCTTTCATAGAACCTCGCCGCCCGTACGCGATACTTTTCAAGTGTTTTCTGACCCGGATTTAAGATCACCTTGCCCTGGTAGCCGTCAATTACGACGACGTCGCCGGGCTTTAGCTTCCGCATCAATTTCTTAATACCCGTTACGGCCGGTATTTCAAGTTCGCGCGCAAGAATAAATGTATGGGAGGTCCACCCGCCCGTTTCGGTGATTACCGCCTTTGGATGCCGAACCGAGAGTTCCGCCAGGGTAGAAGGCCGAAGTTCTTTGGCCGTGATTATCGAATCTTCCGCTAATCGGATCGGATGTTTACCGCCGCCGAGAGCGCTTTGAAGCTGGTCGGCAATATCTTCAACGTCGATGTATCTATCCCGAAAATGTTCGTCGGGAATAGCCCGATATTTCGCAATATACTCGTCGGTAACCACTTTGACGGCCCATTCAGCATTTACCAGATCGTTTTCAATGACGGATTCGATCCTTTCCTTTAGTGTAGAGTCTTCGAGGATCGCCCGATGAAGATCAAAAATGCTGAAGGATGTGTTGGACCTTGCTCCATTACTTCCACTCACTTTCCTGAGTCGACGACATGCCAGGTCGTGGGCAATTCTAAATCGATCGATCTCGTTTGGGATCGACTCCTTGATTATTTCGGTACGGAAGTATTGACGATTTTCGCCGTAAAGACATACTACTTTCCCGATCGCCACGCCGCGGGAAACTGGGCGTCCATCGAGTGACAATTCGGCAGCAGGCTGGGAATTGCGGGTAAGGTCTTTTTCAGTTCCTTTCATCGGTATGATGAGACATTAATTACCGAAGTTAAAACCCCCGCCTCCGCCGCCTTGCGATGGGAAGAATGGTTTAAGCAGCCCGGCAAACGCGGCAAGATTTCGTGTCTGAATAAGTATCTCGCCGGGACCAACAAACTCGGCAACCATGCCCTCTCCGCTCAAGAAGCTGCGGAAAAACCCACTTTTCGCGGCCTTACGAAGGTTGTATTGCATATGTCCTTCCCAAGCAACAAGGTGCCCGGTGTCAACGACGTAAGATTCCCCTGGCCGCAGCGTCTTACGATGAATGGCTCCAAACGAAGAAACAAGCAGAAGGCCCGTTCCGGAGATCTGGAGCACGAACAGGCCTTCGCCCCCAAAGAAAGACTTTGCACCACCGAACTTAGTATCAACTGTAAGACTCATGTCGCCCGCGAGATATGAACTCGACTGGACCATAAAGGTCTGATTCTGCATCTCGATCCCGGCAACATCTCCTGGAGCACCGGGCGCGAAGGTAACTTCACCGGGACCGCCTTTCGCCGTGAAGGTCGAGACAAACGCAGATTCGCCGCCAACCGCTCTCTTCAATGCGCCGAATACTCCACCCTTCATTTCGGAAAATAGATCAACATTCGATGACATCGAAACCATTGCGCCGGCTTCAGCGTGAATTCCCTGTTCCGGCTGGAGGTTTACAACGGCAAGTGCAAAAGCACCCTGATGTTCGATAGCCCACGTATATCCGCGTCCCTGTCCTCTACCGTCAGTGTCGAAATGGAATGCCCCACCGGGAGCTTGATACTGCTGAGTCGGCGGAGGTGATGCCGTCGCCCCTTGCGTTCGTACTTGAGGTTCCGCCGCAACGATCGTAAATCCGCAAGAACCACAAAACCGGGCATCAGGTAAAAGGGGAACTGTGCACCTGGGACAATTCATACAACGACTCCTTGTGTCTTTTCAATGATCATTGCACTAGCCTCATCAGCGTTTGAAGCAAATTCTAAATAAGAGACATCTGTCGTGGAGACCACTAAATTCTCCTTCCAGGACGAGACAACTTTTGGCCAGCAATCGCCTAACAACACAAGTGGTCTTTTGGCAAGAACTCCTGTCTGGAGCTTGTTCCAAACAAGCGAGATCTCGGTTACCGTCCCCATGCCGCCACGCAGCGCAACAAAACCCACCGAGCGGGTGATCAGATTTTGCAGCCTGTCATAAAAGTGGTCGGTCGCGACTTTTTCAGTAAGAAACCGATTCGGTTCAGCCCTGAATTGATTCATTACGATCCCAAGCACGCGGCCGCCGGCTTCGTGCGCCCCTCGAGAGGCCGCTTCCATGACACCTAGATAGCCACCGGTACAAATTGTGAATCCGGCTTCCGCCAGTCGGCGGCCCAAAGAAAGTGCCTCTCGGTATTCTTCGGAATCATGGCCGCATTTCGACCCTCCAAAAATGGTTACGATCTTTCCCTGCGTAGTTTCAGACACTTTTATTGACCTCGTCTATGTTTCGCTGCGTAATTCACACAATTATATCCAAGCAGGAGGCCTAAACAAATTCTCAGGCGGATCCTGAGGCCTTAACCTCATCCGGCGTTAGATTTCCGGCAGCGTGAATGGCCTTTGCGGTATTTGTGGCAAGGAGGATAAGCATTCCGAGGACAAAGAAAACTATCAACGCGAGAATTGCCTGACGGTATGATCCGGTCGAGCCTACCACAACGGCAAAAACCAAATTTCCGATCCAAGAAGTGCCCTTTTCAGAGATCTCGTATAGACCGAAAAAGGCGGATTCGCGGGATTTAGGGATCATCTGCGAAAATAATGAACGAGACAACGCTTGTGACGGACCAAGGACGAGTCCGATGAAGACGGCCATTATCTGCGCCTGGCGGGCGTTTTCGAGAAAACCGTAAGCGAAAATGACTATGCCGGACCAGATGATCAGGCAGACTATGATCGTTCGTTTGTTTCCGATGAAACGTGAAACTCTTTCAAACAAAAGTGCTCCGATCAGCGCCGAGATCTGAGCGATCACAAAAATTCCTAAGAGAAACATGGGGTCACTTTCTAGCCCTTTCGAAATAAATAGCTCCTGCGAAAGGAAGATCGAAGAGTTAAGAATTACCGTCTGGATCCCGTCGTTGTAGAGCAAGTAGCCCACCAAAAAAAGAAGCGTGAATTTAAGCCCGGCAAGCTCGCGAAGTGTTCGCCAAAGTTCTACAAACCCGAGTTTGACGAGGCTGCGACTTTGTATTTTCCGGTCTGGATGACGAGTTCTGATCAAAAGGAAGGTGATGACAGCGAAAATACCCCACCACAGCGAAGCAGAAAGCATCGAGATCCTTACGGCAAGGCCTTTGTCGATACCAACGGAATCGGCAAAATTTACAAGGCCAAGATTCAATACGAGCATTATGATCCCGCCCAGATAGCCCGCCGCGTAACCATAACTACTTACTTTATCTCGCAGATCTTCCGTCGTAATGTCCACCAGAAAGGAGTTATAGAAAACGTTGGTCGCGGCAAAGCAAATGTTGGATATCAGCAGAAAGACGCATCCCCAGAGGTAATTCCTGCCGGTAACAAAGAAGAGCAGCGAGCTTGCGATAACGCCTACGTAGCAAAACAAAGCCATTAAGCGTTTCTTATATGGAGTAAAATCCGCTATCGACCCTAAAACGGGCAGCAAGAACACTTGTAGAAGTATCGATGCGCCAAGAGTTGTGGTAAACAAATTATCAGATGTTATGGATCCAAACGGGCCGAGGTTAATAACGACCCCCGCCTTTCCAACGTCGTCCTGGGCTAGAGCAGTCAAATAAGGACCGGCAAGAACCGTGACGACTGTTGTAAAAAAGGCAGAGTTTGCCCAGTCATAGGTCAGCCATCCAAAGATCTCTTTAGGCTGATTTCGCGTTGTCTCTACAATGTTCATGTGGTTTTACGATCCGGACCGAATGAATTTTCAACATATTACGGGCGGCTGATCTGGATTCAAACTCAAAATAGTGGATTCACACTTATTTAACCTGCGGAGAATAACATCTGACTTGTAAAATGTGTTAAGATTTTTTCCATTAGCAAACTGTTCCGGTTGTTTTTACGTGCCTAACGGAATCAAGGATCGCACATCATTCGATGGCGATCACAAAGCTGAAATTGCAATTCTTTGGAGAACCTATGAAGAGACTGATAAGAACTCTATTTCCTTTTTCATTTTTTACGATCGGCGTTCTTATTTTTGGCGGAACTGCCTCGTTGGACGTCGCTGCACAAAAACGGGAGCGTAATTCGACAAAGTTGGAACAGATCAGCCCGTCCTCTCCGTCGGACGTTCCGGTTTTCATTGAAGATTTTAATTATCCTTCCGGCACTTTACTAACCGCGAACGGATGGACGGCTCACAGCGGAGCCGGTTCGAATGCGATCGGGCAAGCTTCGCCGGGACTTTCATATTCGGGATACCCGGGTTCCGGGGTCGGAGAATGCGCTTCTCTTGCGACCTCCGGGGAAGATGTCAGTCGTGCCCTTCCATCGGCGATATCGAGCGGCAGCGTCTATGCTGCGTTCATGGTGAACGTGACCGCCTCGCAAACGGCCGGAGACTATTTCTTTCATTTGATGCAATTTAACACCACGACGTTTCGCGCAAGAGTCTTTGCAAAAAAGGACTCTGCGACGAGCCAGTTCGCTTTTGGGATCTCACGGAGTAGCGGGACCCCGGTATATACCGGTTTTAATTACTCGCCAGGGACTACATATGTATTGGTAGTAAAGTATACGTTTGTTGCCGGGGCTGGTAACGATGTGGTCGAACTATTTGTTAATCCCGCATTGGGTTCCGCAGAACCTGCAGCTACATTGACGGCAACAGATGCGGATGGTAGTGAACCAGCAAATCTCAACGCCGTGGCTCTCCGGCAAGGAACGGCCGCCAATGCACCAACCCCGCGTGTTGATGGCATTCGAGTCGGGACAACGTGGGCGAGTGTGACCGCTCCTCCGACCTTTCAAAAGCCCAACGTCGACATGAACGGCGATGGAAAGAGCGATTACATAATAATCCGCGAGCAAGGTGCGGCGGCGATCGGTGCATCATTCCAAGCACCCAAGTATCGTTCGGTTGGTGAACGGAGGCGTAGTGAGGCGAAGTCGACCACTCGAGCAGAAGCAGGTGCCGGGGCTTTGATCGAATGGTGGACGGAGTTTTCTGAGACTGTTGGATCGACTTATGCCGTGTTGGGGGACGTTACAACGGACTGGGACACACCCTCGGATTTTGACGGTGATAATAAGGACGATATTGCCATCTGGCGTCCGGGCCCGCCGACTCAAGCTGCGTTCTATTGGATCAGAAGCAGTGATATTACGCTTGCCACTCAGCCATTTGGTCAAGACGGCGATAATCCTTCGGTTGTCGGAGACTATGATGGAGACGGTAAAGACGATCCGGCCGTATTCAGATGTCCTCTGGTCGGGCAGCCGGCCGGGCAATGCTACTTTTTCTATCGTGGGACGAATAATAACCCTAACGGCAATACAACGTACATGCCGTTTGGGGTCGGCGGTGAACTGGACTTTTCACCAGTACCGGGAGATTACGACGGCGATGGTAAATACGACTTTTGTTTACATAGAGAATCTCCTTCCACGCCGGGACAAGGCCAGTACGTTTTACTAAAGTCGTCGAATTTCCAGCTTGAGTTCATCGATTGGGGCCTATTTGGCCAAGATTTCCTGGTGCCCGGCGATTTTGACGGCGATGGAAAATCGGATTTCTGCGTCGCGCGCACATCAGGCGGCAACCTGCTCTGGTATATCCTGGAAAGAGACGGTGGTGGAACCGGTGCCGCACCTATCCAGTTCGGCCTTTCAAATGATTTTGTTGCCCCGGGTGATTACGACGGCGATGGGAAACAGGATATTGCGATCTATCGATGGAACACCGCTCCGGCGCAGTCGCAGTTCTGGGTCAGGCGGTCCAGCACCGGCAACCCGATCGTTACTACTTTTGGACTTAATGGTGATGTGCCCGCATCCCGTTGGTACGTCCAATAGATCGTTCTGATCTTGAGCAATAGGACCGGGGCATTGTTCCGGTCCTTTTTATTTTGCATTATGCTTTCTTGAGATTGTTTTTCCCAGAACGTAAAGTATCCGTTTACGATGCAGCCGATCGACCGTTGAATTATGAAAGCAATGATACTCGCCGCGGGGTTTGGAACGCGACTGTTCCCATTAACGATCGATCGCACCAAACCCGCGATCCCCTTTCTCGGAAAACCACTGGTGGGCTACGTTGCCGAGTACGTCGCCAAGTTCGGATTCAAGGATATTGTCGTTAACCTTCATCATCAGCCGGATTCCGTAATTCATTCGCTCGGCGATGGCCGCGAATTCGGTGTGCGGATCGAATACACCCGTGAGGAACCGGAAATACTTGGAACCGCAGGAGCGTTGGATAATGCTCGCCATCTGCTTGAAGACGAAACGTTTCTGATCGTAAACGGCAAGATAATCACCGACATAGATATCACGGCAGCGGTCGAGACTCACAAACGTACCGGAGCGATCGCGACGATGGTGCTCAAGCCCAATCTCAAGCGCGAGAAATTTACGGTTGTCGAAACTAAGGATGGATTCGTCTCCGGTTTTGGAGATTCAGCCATGCCTCTGACTGAAAGTGAGATACGCGATACCGAGCATGAAATAACAACACCGCTCATGTTCACGGGAATCCATATTCTCGAGCCCGCGGTTTTCGAGTATATTCCGCGTGATGTTTATTCAGATATAGTGCCGACTTTTTACAACCCGGCTCTCGCAAAGGGAGAACGAATCGCGGCACACGTGACTGATGCCAACTGGTTCGAGCTTTCAACGATTCCGCGTTATCTGGATATTAGCCTTGCGATGATGGGCGAGAGGAATGTCTGGATCGGCGAACGAACAGATATCTCCCCGAGTGCCGCTGTTCGCGATTCCGTTCTATGGGACGATATCGTGATCGGCGAAGAGGCCAGCCTATACCGCACCATTATCGCCGACGGAGTTAAGATAGAGAAAGGTGAACATTTTGAGAATGCTGCTATTGTACGAGCTGAAATGGTCAGAAACTGCGCAGAGATTCCAGAAAAAGCCCTTAAAGGTTATATTCAAGGTGAGAACTACATTGTGCCGCTTAACTAACTGACCGATATGTCCGATTTCCGTGCCCGCCTTGAACAGTTTCTTACATTGCGCGGCGAAAGCAAGACCTCGATCGAACAGCTGACTCCCGATGCCTCGACCAGGGAATATTTTCGCGTTGGTTGGGAAGGCTCGACAGCGATAGTGTGCATTTATCCGGAACCTTTTCAGGCCGAAGAGCAGAACTATCTTGACGTAACCGCTCTGTTTCTTGAAGCCCAACTGCCGGTTGCCCGGATTCTCGCGTTCAATGAAGAACTTGGTGCGATCGCCATCGAAGATTTCGGAGACAAAATTCTCCGAGATGAATTGAATGGAACCGAGATCTCACGGCGCGACGAACTCATTGACCGCGCCATCGATCTGATCCCGCGCATCCAGGCGGCAACGGATGCTGCCTATAAACGCAATTCGATCGCCTCTCGTTTGAAATTCGACGTTGAGAAACTCTGCTGGGAACTGGATTTCTTTACGGAACACTACTTTAGTACTTTACGCCAAAAACCACTCGACGAAATGACGGGCCGGGCATTGAAGAGCGAGTTTATCGAATTGTCGAAAGACCTTGATTCCAGAGCGTCGGTTCTTTGCCATAGAGATTTTCACGCCGCGAATCTAATGATGGATCAGCATGGTGAACTAAAGATCATTGACCATCAAGATGCCCGGATCGGAACTGCTTCGTATGATCTAGTTTCATTGTTATTAGATCGTGTCCTTGAAGCTCCGCCCGCCGAATGGCTCGCAATAAAGCGGCGCCGGTTTCTTGAAGGTCGAGAACTGATGGGGCTGCCGAAACTGGATGATGACGAATTTGCATCGGAATTCCGCTTACAGACCATTCAACGTTGTCTAAAGGCGGTCGGGACGTTCTCCTTTCAGTCCGCCACCAGAGGGAAGACGTATTTTCTCCCTTTTATCCAACCAATGATCCAGATCGTTTCGCGGGCTGCAGCAAATCTTGGCCGATTCCCTGTACTTCTTGAGGTCCTGACAAGAGAAACCCATCAAACTCGGCGATGATCACCCCGCCAGCTTCTGATCGCAAGTTTAATATCTTTGGGCGTGGCAAATTCTCCGGAAATAGTCCGACGGACAATATCCGGCAACTCTTCGTCTGATGCAAACCTCAGGGCGATTATCTGGCTCAACTTAAGTCCTTTTGCTTTTTCAGCCAATTCCGGATCAAGCAGCCGTGAGTACCTGAGGGTTTCTTCGAGATGGATCAGCCGGTCCTGTACTTTTAACGCCTGAATGCGGGCGGCGAGGCCAACGAGCCCGACAGAGATCGCAAGGAGTAAGATCTGGACCCGCCACCATTGAAATTCCATCATCATACAAGCTGCCGCCCAAATGATCAGGACGGCGAGCAGCGGGGTAATAACAAAATGAAAGAGAGGAAACCAGCGTGTATGGTTTTGATAAGTTTGCGTTTCAGCCATGGTCTTCATGAGTCAGAGTTTTGATCTAGCCATCGTTGCCGATTGGTTCGAAGTAAAATCTTCGCCCGGATTAACGAACAAGTTTTGCTCGTATCGGTATTGCTTATCGTAGAGTTGTTTATAGCGTCCCCCAAGATCCATAAGTTCGTCATGTGAACCGCGCTCAAGGATTTCGCCTGATTCAACAACAAGGATTTGGTCAGCACTCCGGATCGTAGACAGCCTGTGAGCAATTACGAACGTCGTTCTACCTTTTCTCAGGCGATTCAGCCCTTCTTGAATCAACGCCTCAGACTCGCTGTCGAGAGATGAAGTTGCTTCATCAAGTATCAGTATTCTCGGATCAGCTAACAGAGCACGAGCGATCGCGATACGTTGCCTTTGTCCGCCGGAGAGTTTAACCCCGCGTTCGCCGACGATCGTTTTGTAAGAATTGGGAAACTTTTCAATGAATTCGTCAGCGTTAGCGATTCGACAGACCTCCTTGATCTTATCGATATCAGCCTCGGGATTTGAAAAGCGAATATTATCCAGGATCGTTCCGTCAAAAAGGAAGTTATCCTGCAGGACAACTCCAAGGTGCGACCGATAATCCCTTAGCTTGACAGATCGGAGATCGTGTCCGTCGATCTTGATCACACCTTTCGTTGGCTGGATAAAGTTCAACACAAGGCTAAGGATCGTACTCTTTCCGGAGCCGCTCGAGCCTACAAGGGCCGTAGTAGATCCGGCGTCAGAATCAAAGGTGATTCCCTTTAAGACCGGAACGTCTTTTTCATATTCAAATTCAACGTCGTGAAACTCGATCCGTCCTTCAATATGAGGCAACGAAGCCTTTTTTGAGTCTTCTTCGTCCTCGGTCGTCATCGCCATCACTTCCCGAATTCGATCGAGACCGGCGAGAGCCTCGGTTATCTGCGTCCCGATCGAAGTCAACTCGACGACGGGCATTGCCAAAAGAAACGTGAACGAAATGTACATCAGGAAATCGCCGAGCGTCATCGATTGCGTTTGAACCGCATTTCCACCGATCACTATCATGACTACAGCGACTGCACCTATCACGATCGAAGAAAATGAACTGATCGCCGAGACGCCGGTTACAGTCTTCGCAATGTTACGAAACAGTTTGTGCGCGCCCCGAGCAAACGAGAGTTCTTCCCGCTTTTCAGCCGTGTATGCTTTTACTATTCGGATACCGCCAAGGCTTTCGCCAAGACGACCGGTGACTTCGGCATTTATCTCATTCCTCTCGCGAAATATTGGCCTGAGGACCTTAAACGCATAGAGCAAGGCAGCACCGAATACTAGTAGAACGATGATCGTGGCGATCGTTAGTTGCCAGTTTAGATAAAAAAGAACACCGATAGCGATCGTCGCCGTGACAAGACTTCCAAGGATCTGTCCCAACCCAGTGCCGACCAGGTTTCGAATTCCCTCGGCGTCGTTCATTATTCGCGAAATGAGCTGGCCACTCTGTGTTGAATCAAAGTAAGAGATCGGAAGGCGTTCAATGCGTTGTTGCACTCGCTTACGCATTTCGGTTATAGCGCGTTGAGCGGCTACGCCGAGCACCTGGGAAAGAGCAAAGCCGGTCAAGCCCTGGATGAGTGTAGAAATACCGATCGCAAGAGCGATCCATTTTATGAGTGCATAATTCCCTTTCGCGAATACCTCGTCGCCGATGTATTTGGTCGAGGCCGGAAGAACCATTCCAGCGAGCCGGGAGATCAACATCAGGACCGATCCGAATGCAAGTCGCCACCGCGCGTTCCAAACGATCTTGCGAGCTTCTGCCCACGCGCTTGAATAATCAATCTTCTTCTTTCCTTCCTTCCCCATATTCGTCAAGAATGCTGATTGATGCGTATTAAGTCAATAAGTGACAACATCCTGTCTGTGATATATTGATGCAGTTCACCATTCGAAATTAAACACCAATTTTCAATCAACCGCTTCAAAAGCGGTCAACTACGTTTACTGAATATGATCGTTGTCGAACCCTTTGAAGGCGAAAGAATAAATGTGACTTGGGATGAACTGGACAGCATTAATGCCGTCGTGGACGCCAGCGCGGGAATGTATTCAAAACCTAGTTTCATAAAGGATCTTTTTTGGGCGGCACGCGGAAATAATCGCAAACGAAAGGTCTACTTACGCAGTGAAGGCTGGCACCAGTATGAGCCTTATAAAGGGGCATACTATAAACACGTCACATTGCATTATTCGGGCTGGACCTACCATCTATATACGAAAGTACAGTCAAATATGGAGGAGATAACGTCTGAGGCTCATCGGATCGATTCGATCTCTTATATGAGCGGGAAAAACTCGATCGAAGTAAATCCAGGCTGAGCGCAGGTCTTTTCCTATTTCTTCACCAACCTCTGTCGTAGCACATTCGCTTTTTGTGCTCAGCTGCTGCATTTATTAAACTTGAACTCGAAGATTTCGCCGAAATGGGGGCTGCACCAACGACCGGCTAGCCTGATAACAATTCGATGTCGCAAACATATATTAACCAACTTAAGGATCAAATAGGGCACGAAGTCACCTTAAAAGGCTGGCTTTATAATTCGCGATCAAGCGGAAAACTTGTTTTCCTGCAGCTTCGCGACGGCACGGGCATCGTGCAGTGCGTGGTTTTCAAGGGAAACGACGAAGCCGTTTTCGAGACGGCCAAGTCGTTAGGCCAAGAGTCTTCGATCATTGTCACGGGAACCGTTAAGGCGGACGAACGCTCATCGATCGGGGTCGAGATAGACGTTAAAAATGTCGAAGTGCTGCAGAACGTTCACGACTATCCGATCACCCCAAAGGAACACGGAACCGAGTTCCTGATGGATCACCGACATCTGTGGATCCGCTCGAAGAAACAGCATGCCGTTCTAAAAGTCCGCCATACGGTGATCAAATCTGTACGCGACTTCTTTGATAACAACGGTTTCACGCTCGCCGATACGCCGATCTTCACTCCCGCCGCGTGCGAAGGCACGACCACGCTATTTGAGGTCGATTATTTCGGAGATGATAAGGCTTACCTCACACAATCCGGTCAGCTTTACAACGAAGCAACGGCCGCTGCGTTCGGTAAATCCTATGCGTTCGGCCCGACGTTTCGAGCGGAAAAATCAAAGACACGTCGTCACTTGACCGAATTTTGGATGGTCGAGCCCGAAGTTGCTTATGCCGGCTTCGAGGATATGATGGACCTCGGCGAAGGGCTGATCCTTGCCATTGTCGAGAGAGTTTTGGCCGACCGTCAAGAGGAATTGAAAACCCTCGAACGCGACACGTCGATTCTCGAAGCGATCAAAGGACCGTTCCCGCGTCTGCATTATGACGATGCGGTGAAGATGCTCCAGGAAGGCCACGCGAAAGGCGAGCTTGAGAACAACTTCGAATGGGGCGGCGATTTCGGAGCCCCGGACGAGACGTTTCTGTCGAAGCAGTTCGGGCTGCCGGTGTTCGTCCACCATTTCCCGACTGCCATCAAGGGGTTCTATTTCGAGGTCGATAAGGACCGACCGGAATGTGCCCTTGGCATTGACCTGCTCGCACCCGAAGGCTACGGTGAGATCATCGGCGGCGGCGAACGAGCCGCATCGCTCGAGTATCTAGAAAAACAGCTTGAGGCTCACAACCTTCCGCGCGAATCATTTGAATGGTACCTTGACCTTCGCCGATACGGCTCCGTCCCCCACGCCGGCTTCGGCATGGGCATCGAACGCTGCACCGCCTGGATGGCGGGAATCGAACACGTGAGAGAGACGATACCGTTTCCGAGGATGCTTTATAGATTGCAGCCCTAGTGCTTATGAATCCAAGGAGAAGCGTCATCCGATGAGCCGAATCAATAGTTTTCTTGCTCCTAACCTAATGTCCGCGGTCCTAGGTGCTTCCCTAGCCGTCGTTGCTTTGGTTATGCAGGACGGATGGGCCCGCGGATACGCTACTGTATCGTTTCTCTTTTTGAGCGCCGGGCTCGCCACATTATGCGGAATTGTGGGGTTCGTGACCCTTGCCTTGAATAAAACTCACGCTGGTCTAGGCTTGATTAGTTCCGCAGTCGTTTTTCCGACGATATATCTTTGGGTTCTGTTCGCGGTCGGAAGCGTCAACGGGGAATACTGAGTCTTGGATCTAAAAATGAATCGAACCGTTGACGTAATCCTACCAGCGAGCAAGTCGTTCCTTCCCGGCGATTTCGTGGTGCATCGGGCGTTGCCGAGACGGGAGCTTCGAAGGGTCGGCGGTTTTGTTTTCCTTGATCACTTCGACCAGCCGAACATCACGCCCGAGTTGTTCGACGTGCCCCCGCATCCGCATGTGGGCCTGCAGACGGTGACGTATTTATACGAAGGCGAGATCTTTCATACCGATTCGCTCGACTATCAGCAGAAGATATATCCCGGCGACGTGAATTGGATGACCTCCGGCCGAGGCATAACGCACAGCGAACAGGTGACCGAACTTCAGCCAAGAGTTCATGGCCTGCAGAGTTGGGTAGGGCTGCCGCACGACAACCGAAAGACCGACCCGGCGTTTGACCACTTCTCGAAAGACGTTCTCCCGAAGATCGACGGCGACGAATTCTCGATGACGGTGATCGCCGGCGAGATTGACGGCAAGCGTTCGCCGATACCGACCTATCAGGATCTTGTTTACATCGACATCAGAGCAGCCGCAGGGACATCACACCAATTTGGCGTAAACCCGTCGCACGAACTCGCTGTGTATGTTGCCGAAGGTGAGGTTCGGATCGGAGATAGGACGTTGACTCGGCACGACCTCGGAAAACTTTCAACCGGTGACATGTTTGGATTCGATGCTTTGAGCGATTCGAAGTTCGTACTGATCGGGGGTGAACCTCTCCCTGAACCGACTGTCATCTACTGGAACTTCATAACCGACACCATCGGAGAAGCTAAACAGCGCTTGAAAGACTGGGAAGACGGCGAATTCGCACCCGTGAATAAATATCGCAAAATATCTTCGGCTACCGATGAAGCAGAAGCCCTGCGAATGGAACTGCTGTGAAACACGGTTCAGACAACCCTGAAACACTATTCGTTGATGATATCGGCGCGTCTATCGCACTATATACTTCGGAGTTTGGCTATCGGCTCGACATGATCGTTCCGGCAGATTCGCCTGCTGCCGCGTTGCTGTCGCGTGGCAGCGAAAGAATACGGCTCGAAAAGTCGGGACCGCCCGCGGAATGTTCCGATATGTGGATCACCGGTCGTGCTGGGATGATGTACCGTGATCTCATTCCGGGCCGGCTTGGCGGAAAGCTGATCGCTTCGCACATACGGCTGACCGAGGGTGGCGACGTGCCAGACTACGTTCATTACCACAAGGTCCGGTTTCAGATGATCTACTGCGTGCGCGGAGCGATCAGGGTCGTTTACGAAGACCAGGGCGAGCCGTTTTGGCTGCATCCGGGCGATTGCGTGCTGCAGCCGCCGGAGATCCGCCACCGTGTCCTATGGGCCGAGGCTCGTTCGGAAGTCGTCGAACTTGGTTTGCCGGCTGTCCACGAAACCTGGGTCGAACACGAAATAACACTGCCGACGGCAGAGATAAAACCGGATCGCGTCTTCCACGGGCAGCGATTCGCGCGACACATTGCAGCAGATCATCTTGACGAGAGTGTTCGCGATACCGGACTTATGGCCGCGACCGACGGTTTTGCCGACGTAAAAGTGATCCGATATAAAGACACTTCATTTGATCTCAAAGTTTTCTCCGATAACCGTCAGATCATCTTCTGCTTCGTACTCGCGGGCAAGATCAAGTCGACGTTGATGGATGGTTCCATCGCGGAGGCATCAGCTGGTGGAGCGTTTATCTGCGACAGTGAGCGTATCGACGGATACGAGTGTGTTGAACCAAGCGAGGTGCTGTTAGCTGCCTTCTAGGATTACTTTGCAGGAGTAGCGGAAGCAGCTGTATCAGACTTAGTTATCGTGTTGACACGTGAATTATCTGTGATCGTTGGCTTTTTCCCGTTAACGTATTTCGAATACTGAACCGTGTTGCTGGTTCCGTTGGTGATAATTTCTGACGCGGCGTTCAACGTAACCTGATTGTTATTGCCATTCACCATTAACTGACTACACGCACCCTTTATTTCGACAACGTGATCGTTTCCGTTAACCATTACGCGGTTATATTTGTCGCAGTTAATCTTCTTTTTGTCCGTGGCGCGGCTAATGAATATCTGCGGGCCCTGAACAGCGGTGTCCGCCGTCACCACGTCGGCGGGATCGATCGGCTCTTCGACGACCGGAACCTTTTCCGGTGTTGGTGTGGGCTGAAATTTTTCCAGACTCTTCTTGGTTATATCGCTTTGGACTTCGCATCCGGTCGTATAAAAGCAGATCGTCAACGCTGTAAGCAATGCAAAGGTCTTCATTCTTTATTCAAAATCCCCTTTTTTGTTCGCGGCCCGGATCCTTCTTAGTATCGCGATCAATTCCCTTTGATTCACTTCGACCGCACCGTGTTGGATGGCAAGTTTTCTCCCCTCTTCGGTGAGATCAAAATGCGGCGAGCTTTTAGGTTGAAACCATTCGGGCCTGAGGCCCATCCCGACGGCGAATTCCACCAATTCGTCTACGGTATCCGCGATCAAATGGCATGACGGGCCGTGCCGCCAGCCATGATCACGCAAACTATCGACATAAACCGCCACTCGACAGTTATTATTTCCTTTTCGCGATCTCAGTGCCAATTGACGTCGAGCTTTGTCCGCCCCACTTGCCTTCAAGCGTGCCGTCGGACTTGATCTCGTAGCTGACAAAGCCGCACTGCTTTCCGCCAAGACCGGCCGCAACCTTGTTGCCTGTCCGCACGCCGAAGCCATTGGTTGTCGTGCCTGTATCCCACATGAACGAATAACCGACACCCGCTTTATTAACGGAAAGTTTGCCCTTATATTCGGTACCGTTGGGAGCAGATCCGACGACATCATATGTCCCTTCCAGCTCCGTGCCAGACTTGCGCGTAGCTATCTCAAGCTCCGACTTGTTCACACCCCAATAACCAGCCTTACCTTCGAGCGAACCGTCGCTTGCAATGTTGTATAACACTACCCCGCAGCCTTTCCCGTCGCTTCCTTCGGTAAACGCCACTGCAATGTTGTCATCCGTTCGAACGCCGACACCGTCATACGTCCGGCCGCCGCTCGACCAGCTGAATTGATACACCTCATCACGTCTTGTGACCTTTAGCTCGCCGCCATAGCTTCCCCCGCCGCCTTCGTTGGTCCCGGTTATCGTGTAATTGCCTGCGATCTCGTGGCTTCCCGTTGTCGTCGATGCTGTGCTTGTTGGTGCGGTCGGATTGTCGGTAGACCTCGTATCGTTCGACTGTGCTGGCGAGACTCTCTCGTTCTTGTTAAGGCTGTTACACGCCAGTCCGACGGACGCGATGATGGACAGACAAATAACGAGTGTGGGTTTCGAAGATGTTTTGTTCACAAAGAGTTCTCCCGGTTTGAATTTGATGCGGATACGTTCGCGGCTATAATAGTCGACAAGCGGTCAAGAGTTCAAACACTAGAAAATCATATGTCTAAACATCGGTATTCTCTCGGTCGATGGCGGTTCGCCCTGCTGCTGTGTCTTTTCTTCGCAGCGTCAGTTCTCTCACAGACAAAGATCAAAGATCTTAAACCAACGGTCATTCTTATCTCGATCGACGGTATGCGGTCCGATTACCTTGATCGGTTTAAGCCTCCGGCATTGACGAGGGTTGCAAATGAGGGCGTTCGGGCTAAATGGATGATCCCGTCGTTTCCCACGAAGACGTTTCCAAACCATTACACGATCGCAACAGGGCTTTATCCTGCACACCATGGAATCGTCGAGAACAACGTTTTTGATTTTGATACCGTTTTCACAATGAGTAAGAGGGAGGAGGTACGTAATCCCAGATGGTGGGGCGGCGAGCCGATCTGGGTTACAGCACAGAAGCAGGGACAGCTCTCCGGCAGTTACTTCTTCGTAGGAACCGAAGCTCCGATCGAACGCATCAATCTGTGGAAATCGCGGTACTACAACGGCAGAGTGCCGAACAATATGCGGGTTGACAAGGTGTTATCGTGGCTGGACAATCCGATCTCTAACCGCCCAACGATGATCACGCTCTATTTCAGCGACGTTGACGATGCGGGCCACGAATTCGGCCCCGACGCGGAAGAGACGAAATATGCCGTCTGGGATGTAGATGCGTCGATCGATCGTCTGATGTCAGGGTTAAAACTTCGCGGGATCGACAAACAGGTGAATGTAATAATCGTTTCGGATCACGGAATGGCGAGTGTAGACGTTCGAAACGTGACGTTTCTTGACGACCATTTTGATTTTGACGATGCGGAACGGATCCTATGGACCGGTGAGATCGTGCAGATCTTTCCAAAGCCAGGTAAGGAAGACTCTATTTTTGAAAAGATAAAAGGTTTACCGCACGTGACCTGTTGGAAGAAGGCAGATATTCCAGAGCGGTTGCACTATCGCGACGGTAAACGGGTCGCGCCTATTATCTGTTCGTCCCAGGAAGGATGGTCAACGTCGAATCACAAACGATACGATGACTGGATGAAGGAGGTTGACGATCCCACACAGCCTAGGGGAGCTCACGGCTACGATAACGCTTTGGGATCAATGAGAGCCACATTCATCGCTCATGGTTCGGCGTTCAAAAAAGGTTTTGTTTCTGAACCATTCCCGAACGTTGATGTTTACGAGCTTATGTGCAAGATCCTCGGATTAAAGCCTGCTCCGAACGATGGCAGCCTCGACCGCGTCAGATCAATGCTCCGTTGAAGAAATTCGGGCATCGTGAGGGTCGATGCCCGATCTTTTCGCTATCTCTCATGCCGCCTTTGCAGCGGTCTTCTGCATTTCAGCAAAAGCCTTTCTAAACATCTCCCTGTGATGACGTTCGCGTTCGACCGCCAATTCGAAAGATGCGGCCGCATCAGGGCGCGAATCCTCGTTTGCCTCCCTGATGAATTCCGGATACATCTCCTCGATCTCGAAATCCTCACCGTTTGCCGACACGTCAAGGTTTTCTAACGTTGATCTAACTTCCCCGGCGACTCTTAGATGGCTGATACCATGAATGGTTTCAGCTCCTGCTGCTTCCATGAATAACTGGGCATATTCCGGAAATCCTTCCTCCATTGCTTTCATCGAAAATGCAATATATTCCAGTCTTGCTTTTGCCTCACCGGCGATCGCTCGTTTCAAATTACTTTCAGTCCTGGTCATAAGAACCTCCCCGTTCATCTTCCGGCTAACTAATGGATGTTATTTCCCGGTTTGCGGCTGATCAGCCATCCTGTGAAAACACCAAGTCCGAGACCGGCAATTGCCGCGATCCCAACTGACTTGAACGGTTCCTTTTTGATGAAGTAAGCCGTGTCATCGACCATATCTTCCATGGCGTGACGGCCTCGTTTGGCGAGTCTCTGAGCATCGATGACGGCGTCCTCGACCGCATATTCGACCTTTTTCTTCAACAGATCGACATCGAGGGCAACAGCCGCAAATTTGTTCTCTAAGACGTCTTCGAAACGGCCCTTTCCGTTGTCAACGGTTTCTATAGTTTTCTCAAACATCGTGGTACCTCCCAGCGCACGCGATATAGCCCAAGGAAATTCGCCAACATTGCGACGAACCTTCATCCTGAGCGCTCCAACGCTGCACTAACCGTTAATAACGCAAGCGCTATTCCACTCAAAAGGCACGTAAATCATTAGAATTTCACAAAAAAGCGTGAATCTCGACGCGAATGCGTGTGGAATCTCACAGCATGATCGTTCAGTGTTCAATGTCGCTGCGAGGCTCTGCGTCTGTCTTCAAGAGGCTTAACTGTTTGATATAGTGATCACTGCGATCTCCGGAGGGACCATAAAACGGAATGGTAGAATGCTGGTACCAATGCCAGTCGTTACAAACGCATCCAAATTGTTTTCGATAACTTGTCCTGCGGCGTATCTCTGTCCAAACGTAGACGGTACGATCGGTCTGCTAAGTACAGGCAGCCAAACCTGTCCGCCATGAGTGTGTGCGGCGAGCAGCAGCTTTGTGTCCTTCGAGATCGCCAGATCACCAGTGATCATCGGCAGAACGTCGGGACTGTGTTCAAGAACGAGGACATCACCTTGTCCCTCGGTGTCCGCGAGAAGTGTTTTGGCGTCGTCCGAGAATCGCTTCCAGCTGGTGATAATCAGATGATCTTTGAGGCCGATGATCCGCAACTTAGCGCCGTTTCTTTCGATCGTGGTGACAGCGCCATCAAGAACTGTATAGCCGATATTTGTAAACCCGTTCGCGATCTCGGCATTGCCGTACCAAAGATCGTGATTACCTAATACGACGAATACTCCATACTTCGACTTCAGTCCCGCGAGATTTGATACAACAGTTTCGACGGGCATCAAAAGCCCTCGTTTTCCGTTCGCGTCACGCAGGTTTGACTGCGAAACATAATCGCCGAGCAGCACGATCAGGTCTGGGTCTTGTGCGTTTGCGGTTTGAACTATTCGTTGTAGCTTAGCCTCGTCAACACCGTTCGATCCGCCATGAATGTCGCCGATCGCGACGATCTTTAAGCCGTCAAAGGCCGAATTCCACTTCTCTATTCTCAAGTCTTGCGCGTTTATCACGAGCCGACCGGGTTCAATGAAATACGCGTAGGCCAGGCATAATAGGGTGACGGCGCCGATCGCCGTTATGGCGTAGCTGGCCTTAGATCTTTTGCTGCTGTTTTCCCGGTACACGCTTTAAGCCGTCTGAATTGAAATTACTTAGGAAAGTACTCATCCCATCGTTTATCGACGAGGGCAGCAATATCATCACGAACTTTAACTTCCTTCGGATACCATGGTTTCATCCTGGCATCAATGATGATCGGCGAGGCGTACCCGATATGGTTGTTCTTTAGGTTGATCTCTCTCGCATAAATGTCAGTTGCAGGATTGAAGCGCGTCCAGGTAGACCATAGGAACTTGTCGGTCGATAACCCAAGATCGGCATTGTCGTGAATTACGACGATCTGCCAATCGTCAAAACTGCTCGACTTTGCTATTCGGTCACCGAGATCATTCTCTTCCTCGTAAGTCGGGCCTTCGACTACGACACATCCGCCGCAATAGACCTCAGCTCGTTTTATACCTGACGGCAATTCGCCCCGGAACTCACGAGACAGTTCCCTTTTCGCCTCGCCGGTTCCCATTAAGATGGCTTTACTTCCGTGATTGATCTTACCGCTAGCGTAATCGAGCGTGTCGAACGACGTTTGCGAAAAAATGAAGAAGTCCCGGTGCCACTCGACTCGAGCGAGGATGTGCTCAAACAAAGGTTTGAATTCACGCAGTTCCTGCTGCTTGTCGGTCAACAAAAGAAATTTCGTCAGCGACAGCTGTCCTTCGCCAAGAATTCGGAAACCCGCAGACAACGCCTCTCGTCCATAACGTTCTTTTACAACCGCGGCGGCGAGTGAATGGAAACCGGTTTCGCCGTAGCTCCATAGATCTCTGACCGCCGGCATTACCAGGGGAAATAGAGGCGATAATAATTCCTGCAAATAATCGCCGATAAAGAAGTCTTCCTGTCGTGGTTTTCCGACTACCGTTGCCGGATAGATGGCATCCTTTCGATGGAATACCCCGTCGGCGTGAAAGACCGGATAGTCATGGGTTAGCGAATAGTAGCCGTAATGATCGCCAAACGGGCCCTCTGGACGGCGCTCGTGGGGCGGAACATGTCCGCATATCGCAAATTCGGCCTCGGCTATCAGCCGATGATGTCCGGCGATAGGATTATCTGCAATACCGATCTTCGAATCCGCGAGCAGCGATGCCAACATTATTTCGGGAACATC
Organism: Blastocatellia bacterium; assembly: GCA_016789265.1. Classification (GTDB taxonomy): domain Bacteria; phylum Acidobacteriota; class Blastocatellia; order Pyrinomonadales; family Pyrinomonadaceae; genus OLB17. The sequence continues at coordinate 51,111 of JAEUQK010000030.1, read as the reverse complement.
CTCAGGAAGAGGCGCGATCGCTGATAGGATCAATGCCGGCGGCCCACCAAGGAAAATTGTAACAGGCAGCGGTTCACGGCGTTGTTCGGCTTCGAAATAATGGAATCCGCCGCCCTTTCCTATCTGCCAGTGTATGCCTGTCGTGGTCTTGTCGTATCGCTGAATTCGATACATTCCGAGATTCGGCTTTCCGGACGAAGGACTTTCGGTATAGACAAGAGGCAATGTAATGAAGTGCCCGCCATCTTCATGCCAAAGCTGAAGGAGCGGCAGTTTTTCAAGATCGATCTCAGACTGGCAAGTTTCGAAAACCGGAGGGTTACGGACCTTCTTTGTACCCAACTTGAGCCCGGTCATCGCCATGTCGCGGTAACCCCATAGCTTCCCAAGCTTAGGTGGGATCAGGTCTTCAACCATGTGAACCGCACGTTTCACAAACTCTTGCGGGCGTCTTCCGAACGCGAGATCGATGCGCTTGATCGTGCCGAAAAGATTCGTTACGACGGGAAATGTCGACCCTTTTACGTTTGTGAACAAGAGAGCTTTTCCCTGTTCTTCAATAATACGGCGGTGGATCTCCGCGATCTCGAGGTACGGATCGACCTCCGCTGAGATCTCGACGATCTCGTTTTCTTGTTGAAGGGTCGAAATGAATGAACGAAGGTTCCTGTGCATGAAATCAGACCGCTAAATACGCCAAACAACGCGAAAACTGACTTTAAGTCATCAGTTTTAGTAGACTTCGCGTATTTCGCGGTTTTGGTTCTACTGCTTTCGAAAATTTGGTTTGGTTATATCAAGCTCCGCAGCCCTGATGACCTCGATCTTTGTATTTGGAAAACGCTTTGCAAGGTCGACCTTGAACTTCTCGTAATCGCCGACAATTATCAGGTCGCCGTTTACGAAGTTCTTTTGCGCAAAACTACGGATAGCGGTGTTCTGGACGTTATTGACGTTTGCCATATAAGCGTTCAGCTCGGTGGTCGGAATGCCGAACGAATAGAGGTCGGCCAAAGCTCCCGCTAAACCTTGATTCGTTTCCAGATTACGGCCAAAGCCACCTGTCAGAACCGCCTTTCGCGGATCGATCTCAACTCCTGTAACGTCCGTATCCCTGAGACGGTTGATCTCAGCAACAACGAGCTCTGCAACTTCGGCGGCGGAGACAACCTTCGTTTGGGCACTGGCGCTGAAATTGGCATCATTGCTTCTCCATACAAATCCGCTTCTTGCTCCGTAGCTTAGTCCACGTTTGATACGTATTTCTTGATTCAACCGCGACGAATAACCTCCCCCGAGAAGCGAGTTGAGAACCGACGCCGTATAATATTCCTTTTCACGCCGTCCGAAACCGGAGAGAGGAGCGACGTAATTGACCGCGGCTTGTCCGGAGTTAGGCAGATCTACGACCAGGAGTCGAGAAAAGGCCGGCCCCTCGCCAGAAAAACTTCGGGAACTCCCAGTTCCTGAGACGTTCCCCGAAACGGGCCACGAACCGAAATGCTTTTCTGCCGCGTAGACTGCCGACAAATTAGAGATGTCCCCAACAATGATCAGAACAGATCGTTGCGGGACAAATGTTCGCTTGAAAAACAACTCAATATCGTCGCGTTTAAGTTCCTCAATACTCACCGTCGTTCCGCCGATCGGATGTTCCCGGTAGCTGTAAACGCTTGCAACATAGTTCGCGAGAAAACCTGGCTGCTGAAGGCTTGCTTTCAGTTCGTCTAGTGTCTGCGATTTGAGAAGGTCGAGTTCTTCCTGTTTGAAAGAAGGGTTAAGTACGACGTCGGCAAAAATGGCCATCGCGGCATCGAGTTTGTCGGACGTGACGGACATGCCGACGTTGGAACTATTCCAGCTCGCACCAGAATTGATCGAACTTCCGAGGAACTCCATTTGCTCGGCGATCTGCTCCGCGGTGCGGGTTTTAGTTCCTTTGGTCAGCATGTCGGCGGTCAGGTTTGCGAGACCGGCCTTTTCCATACCTTCTGACGACGCACCTGCCTTAACAAGTAACTGAACGCTTACGACCGGAACACCTTTCTTCTCAATGACCGCGACGGTAAGGCCGTTCTTGAGTTTGGTTTCTTTAACGGCCGGAATGTTGACGGATCTTGCCGGGCCTGGTGCCGGCGGTGTTTCCTGCGCGAATACGCTAAAGGTATGAGTCAAAAGTAAAAAGGCAAAAACCGCCAGCCGTTTCAAAATTCCAGTAACTGTTCGTTTCATATATTTCCCTTTTCTTTTTTACTTTTTATCCGCATCAGCCTGGTTGTAATAGATCACCACTCGGTTATTGTTTTTAAAATATGTCTTCATCACGCGTTGGATATCGGCCGCGGTCACGGCTTGCAGCTTTGCGACCTCATTGTTAAGCGCCTTGGGGTCACCGAGATATGCCACCGCTCTTTCAATAGCGATCGCCTTACCATCGTTGGTCTCAAGCGAGCGCACAGCGCGGGCGATGAGCTGGTTCTTTGCTTTTTCGAGTTCCTTTGCTGTGACCCCGTTGTCCTGGATCTTTTTTAGCTCAGCCAGCATCGCCTGCTCGAGATTCTCCGAAGTTCCCTTTTCGGAACCTATCCCGATCAGTGACATCCTGCCCCCTTCGGTATTCAACTCGAGATCGAGATCGGCCTCCTGAGCGATCTGCTGTTCACGGACCATCGAAATATACATTCGCGAACTTTCGCCTCCGGACAAAATAGCTGACGCGAGCCGAAGCGCAGGAATATCAGGGCTGTTGGTTCTCGGAGCGCGATAAACGATCGCGGTTGCAGGAAATGGCACTCTGGGGCCGGTCTCTTTGAAGCGTCGCTCAGCGGTCCATTCCGGTTCAACCTCGGTGACGCGAGGGATCGCTCCGGTCGGCTTTGCTAACCGGCCAAAGTATTTGTCCACATATGAGTCAAACTGCTTTTGATCAAAGTCACCGACGACGATGAGGACGGCGTTGTCCGGACGGTAATATGTCTTGTAAAACTGTTCGGCGTCGGCACGCGTCGCGGCACTAAGCTGGTCCAGGTCGCCGATCACGCCTCTGCGATAGGGGTGCTTTTGGAATGTGATGTCATCAAGCAGCCAATACAGCTTTCCGTAAGGCGGTGCGAGTACACCCTGGCGATATTCTTCCTTAACGACTTCACGCTCAGACGCGAAATTCTTCTCATCAACGTTTAGGTTGACCATTCGGTCCGACTCGGCCCAAAGAAGTGTTTCGAGATGGTTTGACGGCACGACTTCGTAATAATTCGTAAAATCCGGCCAGGTCGATGCGTTGTTAAATCCGCCGACGTCTTCGGTCAGGCGGTCCATCTTCTCGTCCGGCATATTTTTTGTCGCCTTGAACATCATGTGTTCAAACATGTGAGCAAAGCCCGAACGTCCCGGCGGGTCGTTTTTGCCGCCAACGTCATACCACACGTGGATCGAAACTGTCGGGTTTGAATTATCCTGAACGGAGACGACGCGAAGGCCGTTAGCGAGAGTGCGTTCCTTGATGTTCAACGGAGCCAACTTGACCTGGGCCGAAATACCTAGTGTCAGAAGGATCAATACCGTGACGAGAGACGTTAAACATTTTAAACGAAATTGCATATGAATATACCTAACGAGTAATACGCTTGGAGCTGTTAACATGTTTGCAGGGACGACTAAATTCTATTGGTAATCGTAAAATCCCTTTCCGCTTTTGCGGCCCAGCCATCCGGCATCAACATATTTCTTGAGCAGCGGGCAGGGCCGATACTTAGGATCGCCCAGCCCTTCGTGAAGCACATTCAAGATGGCAAGGCAGACATCCAATCCAATAAAATCCGCAAGGGTCAACGGGCCCATTGGGTGGTTCATTCCGAGTTTCATGATCTCGTCGATAGATTCCTTTGTAGCCACTCCTTCATGAAGTGCAAAAACCGCCTCGTTGATCATCGGCATCAAAACGCGATTTGAAACGAATCCGGGATAGTCATTACATTCGACCGGCACTTTGCCGAGTCTCTCGGAAAATTCTTTCACCTTTAGATATGTTTCGTCAGAGGTTGCTATGCCGCGGATGACCTCAACAAGCTTCATCAGCGGAACGGGGTTGAAGAAGTGCATGCCGATAACCTTCTCGGGACGACTCGTCGTTGCGGCGATCTTTGTGATCGATATAGAGGACGTGTTTGACGAAAGTATCGTCTCCGGGCCGCAGAAGGAATCAAGTCTTTGGAAAATCGTCTTCTTGATATCAAAATTTTCGGTCGCGGCCTCGACGATCAGTGTGCAGTCCTTAAGTTCCTCTAGTTGGGTTGTTGTATTAATGCGGCCAAGAACCTCCGACTTCTGTTCCTCGGTCATCGTTTCTTTCTTAACGAAACGGTCGAGGCTTTTGGAGATATTAGCTAATCCTCGTTCAACGAACTCGCTGGTAACATCGCACATGATCACCGGAAAACCTGCATTCGCAGCCGTCTGTGCGATCCCATTTCCCATCGTGCCGGCTCCGATCACACCAATTGTTTCACTCATTGCTTATTAAGACCCTCTTGGAAAGTGTTGAAAATAGAACACTCCAGATTATCGAAATAAATGGTTCAAAACAAATAAGCGGCCGTGGGATAAACACAGCCGCTGAACGTATCTGACGATCACCTAAGGTCACTGCCATTTATACGGTTCTTGCTGGCGAAATTGATCGTAAGCGTCTGGCATCGGAGGATTCATCAGTATTGGTTCGTCAGGAATCCGGTCAAAATAGCGCTTTCCCATGTCTGACAAAGCGAACCAAAGCCCATATGTGCCTAATGCTGCCCCAAACGGAAGTACGAATACGCCGCCGCATAGGAAACTGCATATATTGAAGATCGATGTGACGATCATCGAGCGTTGGGTAGGCGGGTTGTCGCTTCTAAGGCGACGGCCGAGCTTGATATTGAGTATAACCGTCGTCAGGCCAAGCGCGGCGAAAGCGGCGATGATCAGTAAAACAACCGCGATAATGGCTATACCTGCTGCGTCACTGCTCTTAGCATTTATTGCGCTCAGTATGATCAGTCCAAACATGAAGATCAGATATAGGGCGAAAAACAGGAACATCAAGCCCTGAATGCCAGCGAAAATAAACGAAAAGATGCTAATAAGGTTTGTGTGCTCTTTTGCCCTCATTGCCATATAGAAGGAAAACTCCTCAAAGACGAGACGTTTGGACCCGAAACATTTGCCGAAATCGACCGATGAGATCAACGCCAGCTGTTGGGTTCGGGCACAAGTTGACGCCGTTCGAACCGGTCTGCAAGACGCCCATATTCCGGACTTTCGAAGTAACGCCTACCTTCATCGCCCATGAGGAAAATCAGTCCCCAAACGCCAAGCGCCGTTCCAAGTGGCATGTTCATCACTGCCATACAGCAGGCGACAATCGCCCAGGTCCGTGCCCACCGTTTTTCATTACGTAAACCGTATCCTGCGATCAGCTTGGGGACCATAAACAAAAGCAAGCTGCCAAAGGTGATAAGCAAGGCGACAACGAGAATAAGGGCGATGAGTGCCATCGGTGGTTGGTCGGGACCAGTTTGCGGCATACCGGCGAATACGACACCGAAAACAGCGACGTACACGACAAAAAGCGCGACAACGATAAAGACCTGAATGCCGGTGTACACCCAAAACAAGAGCCCGAGAAGATTTGCCTGCTCCTTTCCTGTCATAGATAGACGGCCTCCATATAGAGACTATACGAAAGGCCGTTGACTGTGTTGCAAAAATCGATCAGACGCTTTCGACCGCCATTGCGACCGAGTTACCGCCGCCGAGGCAAAGCCCGGCGACACCGCGTTTTGCACCGCGGCGTTTCATTTCGTAAAGAAGCGTCGTGAGAATACGGCCGCCAGAGTTACCGATCGCGTGGCCCATTGCAACAGCCCCGCCGTTTACGTTGACGAGATCGGGGTTGATGCCCAATTCCTTCATTACTCCGAGTGCCTGGACCGAAAAGGCTTCGTTAAGTTCGAAAAGCTCTACGTCCTCAAGCGACCAGCCTGCCTTTGCTACAGCGCGGCGAATGCCTTCGACAGGCGCGAGCATTATGAGTTTAGGCTCGATACCGGATACCGCATATGAAACAACTCGCCCGAGAGGTCTTACACCAAGCTCAGCAGCCTTTTCGTTTGAAGTAACGACCAAAGCGGAAGCACCATCGTTAACTCCCGGAGCGTTGCCTGCGGTCACGGTACCACCGTCTTTCTTAAACGCCGGCTTTAGCTTTGCAAGCGCTTCGACAGTGGTCTCAGGACGAACCGGCTCATCGTAATCCAACAAGATAGGGTCGCCTTTTTTCTGCGGGATCTCGATCGATACTATCTCATCCCTGAATCGTCCGGCGGCCTGAGCCTCTGTAGCTTTTCTGTGCGAGTTATATGCGAATTCGTCCTGTGTCTCGCGCGATATCTGATGCTTCTCGGCGACCACTTCGCCAGTATTGCCCATGTGCCAGTTTTCAAAAGGACACCACAGGCCGTCGTGGATCATCAGGTCGGTTGCCGTCTGATTTCCCATGCGAAACCCTTCTCGGGCGGTTTGCAGCGCGTAAGGAATATTCGACATTGACTCCATACCACCGGCAACTACAAAGTCAAAATCGCCTAACTGCACAGACTGTGATGCCAGGGCGACCGCGCGCAACCCGGAACCGCAGACCATGTTGATCGTCAATGCGGAAACCTCAGGTGGGAGGCCGGCTTTCAGTGCCGCCTGACGCGCTGGAGCCTGTCCGATGCCGGCCTGAACGACACAACCCATGATGACCTCATCAATTTTTGCCGGATCAACGCCTGCTCTACTTACAGCTTCCTTTATTGCGATGGCTCCAAGTTCGGGAGCCGAAAATCCTTTCAAGGCACCTTGAAATTTCCCTGTCGGCGTTCTCGCCGCACTTATGATGACCGCTTCCCTTTTATCTGACATAAATACCCCTATTGAAAATAGTGAAATCTAACCAAAAACGCCCAAATAACCAGATTATCACAATGGCCCAGGCTACTCTATTCAACAGCCGCCAAATCGCTCAAACGCCTCTTTTGAAAGCGATTCGCGATGGTCCGGATGAGAGATCCTGATCAGCTCGTGGGCACGCTGGCGGAGGTTCTTTCCGTAAAGATTTGCCACGCCATATTCTGTCACTACGTAATGCACGTTTGCGCGCGTAGTGACAACGCCGGCGCCTGACTTTAACTGTGAGACGATCTTACTCTGCCCTTTATTTGTGGACGAAGGCAGCGCGATTATCGGCTTTCCATCTTCGGATAGAGATGCGCCGCGAATAAAGTCCATCTGGCCGCCAACGCCGGAATATTGCCTTGTGCCGATCGAATCGGCACAGATCTGACCCGTCAGATCGACCTCGATCGCGCTGTTAATAGCGGTGACTTTTGGATTGCGGCGTATTACCGACGTGTCGTTAACATATGCTATGTCGAGCATTAGTACCTGTGGATTGTCGTCGATAAAGTCGTACAGCCGCTTTGTACCCATCACGAATCCCGAAACGATCTTACCGGGATGTTTAGCTTTTTTTCGGCCGTTTACGACTCCTTTTTCGACAAGCGGAATCACCCCGTCGGAAAACATTTCAGTGTGAATCCCGAGGTCTTTGTGATTACCAAGTGATGCAAGTACGGCATTCGGGATCGAACCAATTCCCATTTGCAGGGTTGCGCCGTCGTCGATCATTTCAGCAATATAACCGCCGATCGCTCGATCGGTATCGGAAAGCGTGGGCGGCTGAACTTCGTGAAGGGGTTCGTCGACCTCAACCATGAAGTCAATGTCGTCAACGTGCACAAGTGCATCGCCGATAGTCCGCGGCATATGGCGGTTGACCTGAGCGATCACGGTCTTTGCACAGTCTACGGCCGCCCTTGCGATGTCGACGGACACACCCAGCGAACAAAAGCCGTGTTTGTCAGGCCTTGAAACATTTATCAGCGCGACGTCCAAGGGGAGTACACCGCGTCGGAAGAGTGCGGGTATTTCCGAAAGGAATACAGGAATATAATCCGCACGGCCATCGTTTATTGCCGGCCGAACATTCGATCCGACAAAGAAAGCATTAACGCGAAAACTCTCTGTAAATTCCGGGTCAGCGTAAGGTGCCGGACCTTCGGTATGTAGGTGCACGATCTCGACTCCGATTAACTCCGATGCCCGCCCGACCATCGCATGAATGAGCGACTGGGGGGCGGCGGCAACACCATGAACGAAGACCCGATCGCCCGAACGGATAGCTTTGACGGCGTCTTCTGCAGTAACGATTTGATTCATATTTTCGAATTACTTACTGATCCTGATTTTATCGGCAAACAGCGCCGTATGCTAATCTCGCAATTATGTCTCAACCTTTTTCACCCGGTGATGTGTTGGTGTACCAGATCGAGAGCGGTTATGGTTTGGTTCGGGTTCTCGGCGGTTCGGTTCAGGGAGAGAGCAGGGTCTGGCACGTGAGGGCATACGGCGACCTATTTATGGATGTCGATATGGCTGAAGCAGCCGCACGGTCGCTTGAGAACTTGAAGGTTGAGATCGCTCACGAAGCGATGACCGAAAGGGCCTTTGATAGCACGCAAACGTCATTTATCTTGAATATTCAAGTTTCAGACGAAGAAGATCGGTTGATCCAAGAATGGAAATCAAAGCCTGGTATCCTTCCTACAGACAGATCTATCCGGTTACTAATGGGACTGAGATAGTTCATAGTGCTTTTCGGCGTTTCAGTTCCTTTGCGATCAAGTCCAGTTCCCTACTCACTTGTCCGGCGGTAGCCGTATTTTCCTCCGCTCGTCGGATCAAATAGGGTACAGCATCCTCGACCGGGCCGTATGGAACGTATTTAGTGACGTTGTAACCGTTTTTTGCTAGTACATAGGTTAAGTTATCACTCATTCCATAGAGCTGAGAGAAATACACGTGCGGGTGGTTTGGCAGTATCCTTCGCTCGTACATTTGACTGACAAGACGTTGGGTACTTTTTTCATTGTGGGTACCTGCGACAAAAGAGACTTCATCAACGTGCTTCAAACAATATTCAACCGCCGCATCGTAGTCGTGATCGGTACCCTTCTTTTCTTCGTGGATCGGTGAAGGGTAACCCATCTCCGCCGCGCGTTCACGTTCCTTTTCCATGTAGGCACCGCGCACGATCTTGACACCGTAAAAATAGCCATCTGACGAAGCCCGCCGACGGGCTTCCTTTAAATGTTCAAGCCGGTCTGTCCGATACATTTGTATGGTGTTATAGACGATCGGTGAATCCCGGTTGAATTTCTCCATCATCTCGGTAGCGAGGCGATCGATAGCGTCTTGTATCCATGAGTCCTCGGCGTCAATGAATATGGGCTGGCCAATTGAATGAGCGAACTCACAGATCTCATTGACGCGTGAATGGATACGTTCGCATTTTGCCTGCCCTTTGGCGTCGAGTTTCTTCTTACTGCTCATCTTCTCGAGGGTGCCAAGTGGCGCAATACCCGTCACCTTGAACACGGAAAAAGGAATCGCCGGATCGTCTTTCGCTCGTTCGATAGTGCGAATGATCTCGTCCTTAGTGAAATCAAATGCCTCCTCGGTCGATTTTCCTTCGACCGAATAATCAAGGATCGCACCTATCCCTGACTTAGCTAGCCGTTTTATAGCGGCTTCAGATTCCTCAATGGTTTCTCCGCCGCAAAACTGTTCGTAAATGGTCTTTTTTATAAGGCCCTTGACCGGAAGGCCCAATGAAAGAGCAAACGTAGCTGCGGACGTACCCAGCGAATTCAGGAAGGGTGAGTTCAATATCTTGAACAGCCTGTATTTTTCTCTTAATTCGGAATCGGTTTTGTCCGCAAAAGCTGTTTCGGTGTCCTGGAAGTCCAGCGTGAAATCGCTCATAGAGGTTTGCATGCCAAAAGGCACAAAGCCAAAGATTATTGCAATGAAAGGGTTTTGTAAAATTGTCTAAGCCCTACAATTACATTATCATTTTCGTTTTATCGATTCCTGTCGAAACGGTTCTTATATGAGCAAAGCACTTCCAAAGCGATCGGAGAATTACTCCGAATGGTACAACGAGATAGTTAAGCGGGCCGACCTTGCGGAAAATTCGGCTGTCCGCGGCTGTATGGTAATTAAGCCTTATGGTTTTGCGATCTGGGAGAAAATGCAGCGGGCCTTGGACGATATGTTCAAGGCGACCGGTCACCAAAACGCCTATTTTCCACTATTTGTACCGAAGTCATTTCTTGAAAAGGAAGAGGAGCACGCCGAGGGATTTGCCAAGGAATGTGCCGTTGTGACTCACTACCGCTTGAAAAGCGACGGAAGCGGCGGCCTCGAGGTAGATCCTAACGCTAAGCTCGAAGAAGAGTTGATAGTGCGTCCGACATCAGAAACAGTCATCTGGAATGCATACAAGGGCTGGATCCAGTCATGGCGCGATCTGCCGATACTTGTAAATCAGTGGTGCAATGTGGTTCGTTGGGAAATGCGCACAAGGCTTTTTCTTCGGACCGCAGAGTTCCTATGGCAAGAGGGCCATACGGCTCATGCTACCGAAGAAGAGGCGGTAAGCGAAACACATCAGATGTTAGGGGTTTACGCGGAGTTTGCCGAAGACTGGATGAGCATGCCTGTCGTTCAGGGGATAAAAACGCCAAGCGAGAGGTTTGCGGGAGCAGTTGAGACCTTTTGCATCGAAGCAATGATGCAAGATGGCAAAGCACTTCAGGCCGGGACATCGCATTTCCTGGGGCAGAACTTTGCGAGATCTTTCGATGTGCAGTTTGTGAACAAGGAAAACCAGCTTGAGTATGCATGGGCCACAAGTTGGGGCCTTTCAACGCGCATGATGGGAGCGCTTGTCATGGCCCACTCCGATGACAACGGATTGGTTCTGCCTCCCAAACTAGCTCCTATTCAGGTTGTGATCATCCCGATATACAGATCGCCCGAAGATCTTGCCACGATCAGCGAGAAGATCGGACCGATCATTGGAGAACTAAAAGCACAGGGTATCGCGGTCAAGTATGATGACAGCGATAATCAAAGATCGGGCTGGAAGTTTGCCGAGTATGAATTGCGCGGGGTACCCGTGCGACTTGGTATCGGCATGCGTGACCTTGAGAACGGCACGGTGGAAGTTGCAAGGCGAGACACGCTGACAAAGGAATCGAGGGCAGTAGATTTCGAGAAACCTGAAGAATTCGTTCTAGGGATCAAACTCTTGCTCGACGAGATCCAGGAAAATATTTACAACAAAGCTCTCAGGTTCCGCGAAGATAATACATTTCTCGTCGATACGTGGGACGAATTCAAGGAGCAGATCGAAAAGGGCGGATTTCTAATGGCCCACTGGGACGGCACGGCCGAAACGGAAGCGAAGATAAAGGAAGAGACAAAGGCGACTATACGATGTATCCCTCTGATATCAGATGAAATGGCTGGAAAATGCGTTTATTCGGGAAAGGACTCCCCCAAACGGGTTCTTTTTGCGCGAGCCTATTAAGTCATTTCCAAATATTAAAAAAGGGCGGCCAGGAACCGCCCATTTTAATTGTTAGTGTTAGTTGGCCTCATCGGACTTTGAACGCATATCCAAAAGAGATCACCAGGTAGCCAGTCTTGCTGTTACCATCGGTAACAGTGTCTTTTTGAAGCGTGCGGAATCCATAGGACCCGCGCACATCGACGAAATAGTAGTTCTTTTTATGTGGAAACCTTAAGCCGCCTCCGCCCGTGAATCCTATGTTTGTACGATGAAGTTCGTCGGTCACGTCGGTGTCGGCGTCAAATGAGATCGGGGGCACCGGCGTACCTGCGGGGGGCAAGAGCAGCGGGGTTCCGTTTCGGTCGATGTAAAGCGTACTGGTGCCGCGCGTCACTTGTGTGGCTTTCATTAAATAACCGAAATACGGCCCGGCATTCAAATAAGGCTGCGGACCTGATTTCCGTTTCCATGTGTACTTAAAAAGCACGGGAACTTCTAGGTAATTGAGTTTCGCCGTATTCTTGAAATCACCGAAATAATAGGAACCCAGTGGCGGTGGAGGAAGCCCCGGTAGAGGCGATGTGATCGGCTGAATACCGTTCCGCTTCCCGCCTTGCGGTGCGTATTCGAGACCAGTCTGGATCGAAAATCGTCTTGTTAGGCCGACATCGACAATTGCTCCGAGGTTGAAGTCCACACGGGATCTATAGTCTCTCGTCACTTCGAAATCGCTCCCGCCAACCAAGTTTGGGATACTGACACCGGCCTTCACCCCAATGTGGACTTCCTTTTCGTCCTGACCTGGTTGTTGAGAGAAGACTGGAAATGCAAGTAAAACTGCGAACATAATAGGAAGTGAACGGTGTTGAACCGTCACTAAAAGTTCATTAAGCATTTTTTAAGATTCTCCTAATTGCAGTGGTTTCAATTGATCTCCGATTCGGGCCACATCTCATCCGGGCTGACCGGTTTCGGTTGTTTGGCTGAAACATTATTTGATGAAATGTCGGCGACGACAAAATTCTCCGGTGGGACCGGATCACCGAAAATTCGCCGCAGCATTGCAAGTTGGCCGGCATGAGTCATAGCGTCAGAAAACGGCCCTTGAAGCAGACGTTCGGGCGTGATCCCGTCTTTAGGATCGTCTCCATTTTCAAGATGCTGCTTTATAGATGAGAGCATATCGTGAAATCGAGCGATCTCGTCTTCAAAGGTTGGAAGCGGATCCGGCCAATAATCGCCGCCGATAAAGAACGTTCGTGAATAGCCGAGCACACTGGTCATGTGCCGAATCAGTTCTTTGGGCGTTCGCGTCTTGTTACCAGCGTCAAAGTCCCAAAACCCTTCCGGAGCGTTTCGTAATGCCTTCTGCGTCCTGTAGGCCAATGCCGCAAGAAAATGGATCAAAAGGTTGTTTTTGTCGTCCATCTAACGCAATCTTGCCCACATTCGGCATTTTTGTAAATGCCGGAACGGGTTATGAACTGATCGCACTTGGTTGTAAGAAATGACTTGAAGAATGGCGACAGCTCAAGGGCACTGCCGCCCAAATCCAGGTTAATAGAGGATAGAGGGCATAAATGCTCCCCTGGGTACCTGATATACTCCCCGGTTCATCAAGGTCATAGGATGGCCGATACGCAGTCCATTTTCGAAACACCATCGCATTATTACACTGTTTGTAGTCGGTAGGAGGAAACCGGGGCCGGTAATCTCTTGCCCCGATCCGATCAGCGCTTTCAATTCTTCATTGGTGGTGCCAACAGTGTGGCCAAAGTATCCCAATCCGGTCGTGTAACCTGTGATAAGGCCGCGATGTTCGACGACATAACCTGAACCTCTGTCTACGGAACCTGCTATCTCGTTTTTACGACTGATACCATGAACCGCGATACACACGGCATCAGCATAATCTACGTCATCGGCGGTCATTGGCCTTGTATCATATCCATCGATAATGGCGTTAAAGGTAGGGCCGCTCATCGCTGAAAGTGGTGAAACAGCATCGAATCCAAGCTTTGTATAAAGCGCAAGAGAGCGATTGTGATATGCCGCCTGGACCAGACGCACCGAGTTGGCGTTGGTTTGTTCGGCACGGTGGATAACATCGAGCATAAGCGCTTTTCCGATAGAACTGTTCTGTGAGCCAGGATCGATCGTAATAGGCCCCACGCCGGGCACCTCATCTGCTTCCCAAAGGAAATTGCTTCCAATCACGACCCCATCGGACTCCGCCACGATCCCGTAAATACTTGGATGTGTCAAGAGCATTCCGGCGAGTTCTACCGCTATATCTTCCGATGCAAAATCGGGCGGAAAGTTGTGGACGTTCGAGATGTGATAGAAGGCATCGTAGATTATCTTTCCTACGCGTTCTTGGTCGCCGTGATTCACGGGCCTTAGGTTGAATTCTGTCATTAGCGTCTCCCGTCTGTAGAACGCGTGGAAAATCGCGGAACTATCTCAACTTTTCTGAAGAATGATACGTCTTAATTCCACACAGATCGCAATTTTTAAGCGGTCTCTGTTTTGGCTGTATAATTCTCGTGAATAAGGTGCTGGTCACACGAGTTGATGTATAGAGACCTTGCGGACGAACAGCTAGTCGAATTGGCGATTTCGGAAGATCCGGACGCGTTCGGCGAAATAGTAAGGAGATGGGAGCGGAAGATCTTCGCCCTCTGTTTTGGAATGCTCACCCGTGAGGATGAGGCGAGGGATGCGGCTCAAGAGACTTTTATCGCCGCATACCGGAATATTGGGCGGTTTCGTGGCGAAGCAAAGGTATCGTCTTGGCTGCATCGGATCGCGGTCAATCAATGTTTGACAGTTAAACGTCGCCATAAAACACGATCGGAGGAGTATTTGGACGATGAGGCTGGCGAAGGTGACCGGATCTTTGTTGCCCCTGCGAGACTGTCTCCGGGAAACAAAGCCGAACAGGCAGAACGGCTGAACGTGGTCCGACAGGCAGTTAGCGCGTTACCTGTAGACCTTCGCCAGGTAGTGGTTATGAAGGAATTCGAAGAAATGACGTTTCAGGAGATATCGGAAACACTTGAGATCCCCTTGAGTACTGTAAAGAGTCGGCTTTATACCGCACTGAAGCAATTAAGGCTGAGGCTGGAACGTTCGCCGGTCGAGGTGGTTTAGCAATGAGCATCGTAAGTAATACCAATTGTAGCTTTGACGGTGATGTACTTTCATATCTTTATGATGAAGCCACCGATGCGGAACGTCTGCAATTTGAAGAGCATCTGGAGAATTGTGAGGCCTGTGTTGAAGAATTAGCTTTGCTTTCAGATTCGCGTTATTCCGTTTACGAATGGCGAATGACCGAATTCGTACCGATGATGACGCCGGAAATTGTTATACCCGTCGCAGTACCCAGCAAATTAGAGTCGCTAATACAGGCACTGATGACGGTATTTGCGTTCCCTCGTGGACTTGTTGCTGCAGGGGCCGGAATTGCGGTTCTCAGCATTGCAGGTACATTCGTTTTTTTACTGATGTCGAGCAATTTGCCTGGTGATGACGTCGTGCAAGTAGCGAACTCGAAACCGATGGTAACGCCGACCCAAGTTACCAGCGCGGTCAAACGGTCGGAGGAAGTTTCAAGCAATCCGGGTTCAGATGCAACGAGCGTTGTTCCGAAAGCGAGTATTCCGCTAGCCGGCGAAAGGAAACCAGGAACTGTAAAGACCGCAGTCAGCGCACCTCAGAGCCAAAACACACGCGGCCGAAGCTCGCGTACTCAGAACCGTTCCGTTCCGACCCTGAGCAGTTACGATGACGGTGAAGACAAGTCGCTTAGGCTTGCAGATCTTTTTGACGATCTCGATACACGGGATCTGGAGTAACCCTATGAAGCATCTTTCCCCAAGATATGTTTTGCTTTCAGTTTCGATCTTTTTGCTGTCGACAGTAAGCATTGCCTTTGGTCAGGATGGTCCGCCTCCAGATGGGCCGCCGCCGCAAAGACCGATCTCCGGTGAAGATCGCCCGAACCTTTTACGCGAACTTGGACTGTCGCCCGATCAGATTCAGCAGATCCGTAGAATGAATCAGAGCCGCAAGCCGCTCATGGAGGAGGCGGCCAAACGCCTTCGTGATGCAAATCGTGCCCTCGATATGGCGATTTACAGCGATGCCGTTAACGAAGAAGAATTCGTCGCCAGATTGCGCGATTTTCAATTGGCACAGGCCGAAATGGCCAAACTTCGCTTCCAAAATGAACTCGGGGTAAGAAAGATCTTGACCCCGGACCAATTGATTCGTTTTCGAAGTTTGAGAGACAGGTTTGCTCGAGCCAGGGAAAATTTTCAAGATCGCCAAATGCCGCCTCCAGCCGAGCGCCCCTTACAGAAGATGCGCCAGCAAAGGCGGCAGCGCAAACCGAATTTTGAACTTTAATTGACCCGTATACTTCCTCCAAGGGTTGCGGCCGAGCCTATATGGTTCGGCCGTTCTTTTATTTGTTGTTTAGAGTACTTTCCTGTAACCTACACAAAATCATAATTTGCAGACAGCCTCCGTCCACGATAGATGAACCCGATCACAAAATTCATTTTTGAACTTCAAGGTATCAGCCTTCTGGTGTGGAGGTCATTTACGGGACTGTTCAGCCGTCCAAGATACGCTTCCGAATGGATTCGCCAGATGGACCTGATCGGTGTCGGGTCCTTGCCGATCGTTCTACTTACGGGATTCTTCACTGGTGCGGTACTGGTGCTACAGACTTATTTGACACTTCAGGCCTATAGCATTCAAAGTTCTACCGGCCAACTCGTCGCAACGTCGCTGGTGCGTGAACTCGGCCCTGTATTGACCGCTTTGATGGTTTCAGGGAGGATCGGTTCAGCAATAGCGGCCGAACTGGGCTCGATGGTCGTTTCGCAACAGATCGACGCAATGCGTGCGTTCGGCACTGATCCAAATAGAAAATTGGTCGCGCCCAGATTGATCGCTTTGATTTTGATGCTGCCGCTATTGACGGTAGCTGCCGACATCTTTGGACTGATAGGCGGTGCGATCGTTGCAGACACTATTTACAACCAAGATGTAAATGCCTTTGTTAATTCGGCCCGCGAGGGTATTCAGGTCAAAGACATAATTGGCGGTGTCGTTAAGCCCGTTTTCTTCGGACTCGTTGTCGGAAGCGTCGCATGCCATAAAGGCCTAAGTACAACTGGCGGTACCGTTGGTGTCGGCAAATCGACCACGGATTCGGTGGTGATCGCTTCTATATGGGTGATCATCTTCGACTTCTTCCTTTCCAAGGCTTTACAGTACTTGCTGGATATTGGAAAGATGTGACTATCTATCAGATGGCGAAACTTGAGGACACACTAAACATATCCGACGAAGAAGGTTTTGTCACCGAGTTCGATGCTGCAATGGACGATCCTTATCGTGTCAAGCCGGTCATCGAGTTTCGTGATGTTCGCCTGGCTTTTGACGATAAGGTGATCCTCGACGGAGTTAGTTTTACCGTTCGGCGGGGAGAGACAAAATGCATACTAGGGAGAAGCGGTGGGGGCAAGTCCACAACGATACGCCTGATCCTCGGTCTTTTGAAACCTGATTCCGGCCAGATCCTTATAGACGGAGAGGACATTACAGGATTCAGTGAAGAAGAAATGATGCCGGTCAGACAAAAGATAGGCATGGTCTTTCAGGAAGGAGCATTATTCGATTCGCTTTCGGTTTATGAAAATGTTGCCTATCGGCTTCGCGAACAGAATGTCGAGGAGGAAGAGATCGAACACGAGGTTCGTCGAATGCTAAGATTCGTGGACCTTGAGGACGCGATAGACAAAACGCCAAATGAACTATCAGGCGGTATGCGACGCCGTGTTGGAATTGCCAGGGCATTGGTCGGCGATCCTGAGATCGTCCTCTATGATGAACCAACTGCAGGACTCGATCCTCCCACCGCGAGGACGATATGCGAACTGGCCATCAAATTACGCGATCTGCAGGACGTTTCGTCCATATTCGTAACTCATGAAATGAATAACATTGGTTACCTTTCATCCGAGTATGCGATCGTTACCGAAACCGGCGAGGTCGTTCTTGAAAAAGAAGGCGAAAAGCTTTGTTTGATAAATACGGAAGTGATAATGTTGCGTGATGGAAAAATAGCGTTTAGCGGCACCGACGAAAAACTCAGATCCAGTTCGGATCCTTATATACAAAACTTCGTTTACGGAAAATAGAAAAGATTAGCGAATGGTACAAACGAAACCTACATTAACATTTAGCCAGCTTCGCGTTGGGATCTTCGTTTTGGTTGGTTTAGCAGTTCTTGCATTCCTTATCCTGAATTCGACGGGCGATTTTAATCCATTTGAAAAGAAGTTAAGGTTGAAGGCTCGATTCGCTGCGGCTGATGGTCTTCGTGAAGGTGCGGAAGTTCAGATCGCCGGTGTCCGTATTGGAAAAGTCGAAACAGTTTCTCTGTTGCCGCCGGATTCTCCGGAGGATGCGAAGATAGAGGCCGTAATGGCGGTCGACGGCCAACTGAATGACAGGCCGATAACTGAACGGATCAGATCGGACTCGACTGCACAACTCATTGCTATCTCTGTCCTTGCAAACGACAAGATAATCAACATTACCCCGGGAACATCGAAAGGTGACCCAGTAGAGGAAGGACACGTCCTGGATTCAACCCAGGCTATATCTGTCAATCAGCTCACCAAGACCGGAAACGATCTGCTTCAGCAGATAAACAAACTAGCTATCCCTGCGAATGAGATATTAAATAAAGCGAATCAGGGCGAGGGGACACTTGGAAGTATCGTCAATGATGAGTCTCTCTACCGGAATCTAGATGCAGCAGTTGCCGAAACTAAATTGACCGTCGTAAAACTGCAAACGACAATCGATAAGATAAACAAGGGCGACGGAACAGCCGGCAAGCTGGTCAACGACCCGAAGCTTTATGAAAGTCTGAACAATACGGTCTCTCAGCTCGAAGCGATCTCGAACGACATCAAAGCCGGAAAAGGCACGGCCGGTAAATTTGTGACCGACGACGCTTTATATAATGAAACACGAGCCGCGATCATTGATCTGCGTGCTTCGGCAGCTAAATTCAACGGCGTCATCGACGATCTAAAGTCGATAACTACCGATCTCGCCGGTGGAACCGGTAGTGCTGGAAAGTTTCTTAAAGATGAGAAACTCTACGAGAATGCCAGGGATACGCTGGCTAAGTTCAATTCTACTGCTGATAAGTTAGATCTGATCCTGGGCGATGCGCGAGCCGGTAAAGGTACGATCGGCCGACTTGTTACTGACGAAACACTGTATAATAACATCAATCAAACCGCGTCTAACGTTAATCAATTCTCAAGCGAAACCACAAAGCTCATTTACGACTTCCGACAAAATCCAAAGAAATTTCTCCGTATCAAGGTCAGTCTTTTTTAACTGACTCAGCTATTGACCTGCCAGCATCGATTGTATATTATGCATCTATGCACTGTGTATGCATTGTCCATGCATATAACGTGATAGTATGCATAAATCTGAGAGACAAGTTTCGATCCTTAACATTATCAATTCGGCCCGTATATCTAGGCAGGAAGAACTGGTGCGCCTTTTGCGCCGAAATGGTTTCGATGTAACACAGGCCAGTGTTTCGCGAGATCTCGATGCCCTAGGCATCGTAAAAGTCGATGGGAAATACACTCAGCCTGGCCGGAGGATCGGAACATTTGAACCAGGCCTCATCTCCGTGTCGGCGTCGGGTAATAACCTGGTTGTCGCCAAATGTCATTCCGGACTCGCGTCTGCGACTGCAGTTCGAATTGACGCTGCGAAGATCGAAGAGATCGTCGGGACGATCGCCGGAGATGACACGATCTTCATTGCGGTAAAGGACGAACACGGGCAAAGGACGGTGATCAAAAAGATCTGGGAATTATTCGAGGGGGCGGACGTATGAAGATTCACATCGATAAAATAGGTTCAGCGACAAAGCCAATAGATCCGGGAAGATTGGTTGAGGTTGCCAAAGACCGCCAGGCTTGCAATGTTGGCGACGTGATCGCCGTCCGGGCGCTTTCAGAAAGTGTCACCTACGGACAACTTGAGCTGCTAACCGGCCGTCTTGCGAAAATAAACACAGGCGATGTGCTGCTTGGTGTCCTTGGAAAGCGACGTGCACTGAAAGGATTTGTCGGAGACGTGCCCGAAACTGTGGCGGCCGGCGACAAGCTACATCTGCTTAATATGGGTGGAGTGATCGGCCAATGCAAAGGCCACCATTCTTCATTGTCAGATGCCATTCTGGTAGAGGTCATCGGTTTGGCGTCCGATGCCCTTGGACTCACTATAAATATCGGCGACGGCGCCCTTGGTCCTGCAGAATTATTGCGTCCTTCGGCTCCGATCGTCGTTGTCGCTGGTTCGTGCATGAATTCCGGGAAGACTGTCGCTGCTGTCGAGATCATCAAACAGGCCTCAAATGCGGGTCTTCGTGTCGTCGGAGCGAAACTCTCAGGGATCGCATGCCTCAGGGATACGCTCAACATGGAAGACCACGGAGCCATTGCAACAGCCAGCTTCTTGGACTACGGCCTGCCTTCCACAGTAGATTGTCACGATCTGGCCCCAATGGCGAAAGCAATAATGAATCATCTGAACAAATGCGGGCCAGACCTGATCGTGATCGAACTTGGAGATGGGATCGTTGGAGGCTATTCGGTGGACACGATCCTCAAGGATACGGAATTTAGATCCGCAATGTCTTCGTTTGTGTTTTGTGCGTCTGACTATGTGGGGGTTATCGGCGGTATATCGGTTTTGAAGGAACTTGGAATAAACATCGACGTCATAGCAGGATCCGTCACGGATTCAAAAATGGGTGAGGACTTTGTCCGGGATAATTACGGTATCGAAGCCGGAAACGCGCGACGCGACGGCGAGAGGTTGTTTGAGGTCGTTCAAGCCTCGCTGGTCTCAAAGGCGGTGTTCGCATGAGTAAGATCCGGATCGCAATATTCGGCGGATCGGGTTACGGAGGCAGCGAGCTGCTTCGAATTCTACTATTCCACCCTAATGCAGAGATCGTACTTGTCACGGCCAACGAACATGCGGGAAAACCGGTATCTTCCGTTCACCGTAATCTCAATTCCCTCACCGAACTAATGTTTGAAAAGGCTCCGGAAGATCTCGGATCATTGAGTTATGTAGATGTTGTTTTCTTCGGGTTGCCACATGGACAGGCTCTCGACTTGATCCCTAATCTTCCTCCATCGGTAAAGGCGATCGATCTCTCGGGCGATTTCAGAATAGATGACGCTGAGACCTTCGAAGCGTACTATGAGATCAAACATGCTGGTGAGTTCCAATCGAAATTTGTTTATGGCTTGACGGAAACAAACCGAGACGCGATCATTTCCGCGCAATACATAGCCAATCCTGGCTGTTTTGCGACGGCGACCGCGCTGGCGTTAGCGCCTTTGGCAAAAAGCGGACTCTTGACTGGTAAGGTGATAGTTGACGCAAAGACAGGTTCATCGGGTTCAGGTGCAAAACCGGCTGCAAACACTCACCATCCGCAGCGGATGAACTCGTTTTACGCTTATAAGCCGTTCAAGCACCAGCATGTGCCTGAGATCGTACAGCATCTCAAGGCACTTGGCGATTTTGATAACCAACTCGTCTTTATGACGCACAGCTTGCCTGTTTCCCGGGGTATCTTTGCCTCGTGCTACGCTGAGACCTCTGCAAAACTAACGAATGAAGATGCATTGGGTCTGTTTCGAAATTTCTATTCCGGATCGTATTTTGTCAGGTTTGCGGATGGTTCACCCGACATCAACTGGGTCAAGAACACAAATTTTTGCGATATTTTCGTACATACAAATGGCGAGAATATCGTAGTTTTCTCCGCCATTGATAACCTGGTAAAAGGTGCCGCTGGCCAGGCGGTTCAGAACATGAACTTGATGTTCGGGCTCGATGAACGGACCGGTCTGATCTTTCCGGGAGGTAATCCATGAAGTTTGCAGGGGCTGTCGATACGTTTGAAGCGATCAGATCGATAGAAGATAAGTTTCAGGTCTCAACCTACAAGAAAATGGACATCGCGGTCGAACGCGGGAACGGTTCGTGGGTGTACTCCAGCAGCGGTGCAAAATACCTTGATCTCTATGGAGGACATGCGGTCTGTGCCACGGGCCACTCGCATCCGCACGTCGTTGCGGCGATAAAAGAACAAGCCGAAAAGGTCATTTTTTACTCAAATCTCGTTTATTCCGATATTCGAGGTAGGGCTGCTGAAAAGGTAGCGTCACTGGCACCCGCTTCCCTGTCTAAGGTGTTCTTTTGTAATTCAGGAACCGAGGCAAACGAAAATGCCATGCGAATGGCGCGAATGGTGACAGGGAGGCAAAAGATCATTTCATTTTCTGGCGGATTTCACGGCAGAACGGCTGATTCGATCTCTGCTACTTTTCTTGGCAAATATCGAAAACTTGGGGAGCCCAATGTTCCCTTTCATGTTGAAGCTGAATTTGGCGATATCGACTCTCTGTTATCGGTGATCGATATGGAAACTGCCGGAGTGATACTTGAGCCGATCCAATCAATGGCCGGTGTCCGCGAAGCTGAACCATCGTATTTTCAACGGTTACGTGAACTTTGCGATCAAAATGGAACGTTGCTGATATTTGACGAGGTGCAAACGGGTGTCGGAAGAACCGGTAATTGGTTCTTTGCGGGGAGCGAATTGGCCGCAGGCGTTGTGCCCGACATCGTCACCCTCGCCAAATCACTCGGCAGCGGCATTCCTGTCGGGGCATGTTTGGTCAATAACACCGTATCTTCTTCAATAAAAGAGAATGATCTTGGGACTACGTTTGGCGGCGGAATGATCGCAATGGCCGCCGTGATCGCGACTTTAGAGGCGATCGAGAAGGACGGTATGCTCGGTAATGCGAAAGCTATTGAACAAAAACTCAGAGCGGCTGAACTTAAAGGCGTTCGGTCGATTCGCGGTAAGGGATGTTTGTTAGGCATCGAATGTACCGGCAATGCAGGCGATACCTTCAACCGGCTTCTTGAGTCAGGGATCATTACGGGAACATCTAGTGACCCAAAGGTGCTCAGACTGCTTCCGCCCCTAAATACGTCACTCGATGATTTAGACATTCTCATCAAGGAGTTGTCATGACCAAACGGCCTTTTGATCCAGGCAGTAGAGTACAGGACTTTCTCGTCTTTGGAGAATACGGAGATGTCAATCCATCGGTCACAGATTCGTCCACCTTCACGTTCCTTACACCGGAGACGATGGAGGAGTTGTTCGAACACGAGATCGAAGGCTGCTTTCTTTATTCGCGCCATTGGAACCCAACGAACAAACATCTTGCCCAAGCTCTCGCGCGAATGGAGGACAGCGAATCCGCGCAAGTTTGCGCATCGGGAATGTCGGCGATAAGTTCGGCCATACTGCAGATCTGCGATGCTGGTGATGAGATCGTTGCGGCGCACACTATTTACGGCGGAACCTACGCGCTGTTCAAGAATCTTTTACCTCGACTCGGGATCACAACGAAATTCGTAGATATCCAAGATCTCGAAGAAGTCACTTCTGCCATTAGCGAACAAACCAAGGTGATCTATTGCGAGACCACGAGCAATCCGCTACTGGAGATCGCCGATCTGCCACAGCTTTCAGAGATCGCAAAAAGCAAAGGCATTAGATTGGTTGTGGACAACACGTTTAGTCCGATGATGGTTTCTCCGATTCGACTCGGCGCGGATGTGGCGGTTCACAGTATGACCAAGTTCATTAACGGTACGAGCGACTGTGTGGCGGGGTGCATCTGTGCGAGCGATGAGTTTATCCATTCGTTAACGGATATTAATTCAGGTACATCGATGTTACTGGGCGGCGTACTCGACAGCATGCGCGCGGCCAGCATTCTAAAGAACCTGCATTCCCTGCATTTACGCATGCGGCAGCATAGTTCGAATGCATTGTACCTCGCGGAACAGTTTCAGAATATCGGTCTAACAGTGCACTATCCGGGGCTTTCTAGTCATCCTCAGCATGGGTTGTTAACCGAGATAATGAATCCAGGATACGGGTACGGCGGAATGCTTGCTCTCGATGTCGGAAATACGAAGACCGCAAACGAATTGATGCGTTTGATGCAGCAGGAAAAGGTTGGTTACCTTGCCGTTAGTCTCGGATATTTCAAAACGCTATTCAGCATGCCCGGCCACAGTACATCGTCAGAGATCCCTTTGGAAGAAAGAATTGAAATGGGTCTAAGCGAGGGCCTAGTTCGGTTTTCCATAGGATTGGATAACGACATTGCACACACTTATGAACGGATCGAGCGCTGCCTTAGAACCTTGGAGATAGTTAAGTAATGCCCGGGGATTTCTTGAAAACCTCTGATTTCAACCGGAAGGAGCTTGAAAGCCTTATCCAATCGGCTCGAGCTTTTAAGACCGGAAGCTCTGCTTTGCGTCCATTGGAAGGAAAATCGGTCGCATTGGTATTCTTCAATCCAAGCTTACGTACGAGAGCATCGATGCAAGTCGGTATTTACGAACTTGGCGGTAATCCCGTGATCCTTGAACCCGGCGGCACTTCGTGGACTCTCGAACATCGCGAAGGTGTCGTGATGGACGGCGGGAAAACAGAACATCTTAAAGAATTTGTTCGAGTGCTTGAGCGATATGTGTGCGCCATAGGAGTAAGAACGTTTGCCGACCTTCAGGATTGGGAGACAGAACGCACCGATCCGATCCTACGTTCGTTTGCGAAGTACGCCAGTGTCCCGATCATCAATCTCGAATCCGCTATGCACCATCCCTGTCAGTCAATGGCAGATATGATGACGATCAAAGAGAACCTAGGCGAGAAGAAAAAGAAGGTATTGTTGACGTGGGCCTGGCATCCAAAACCACTTCCAATGGCCGTACCAAACAGCTTTGCGCTTGCGGCAGCTCAATTCGGGCACGATCTTAGGATCGCCCATCCGAAAGGGTATGAACTGGACAATGACCTGCTGGCCGAGATCGAAGGCCACGCAGCCGCAGCGGGGGGAAGCGTCGAATACACCTACGATGTGAACGCAGGCTTTGACGGAGTCGAAGTGGTTTATGCGAAGAGCTGGGGAAGCAAAACCTTTTATGGTGACTCGAACGGCGACATTCGTGAGCGTGAGGCTTACCGAAAAGATTGGATCGTTGACGAGGCAAAGATGACTCGGACCAACAACGGGATCTTCATGCATTGCCTCCCGGTTCGACGGAATGTGATCGTCTCAGACGGCGTGATCGATGGATCGAATTCAGTGGTGATCGACGAAGCTGAGAATCGCCTACATATCCAAAAAGCAATAATGGCGGAGTTGATCAAATGAACATTGAGACATTGGACCTGCTTCGTGAGGCCCTGCCATATATTCAGCGTTTCAAGGGAAAGACCTTTGTCATCAAGTTTTCTGGCAAAGTGACTGAGGACAAAGCAGTGTTGATCTCTCTTGCCGAAGAACTGGCCTTGCTGCATCAAGTAGGCATCCGTGTTTGCGTTATCCATGGGGGCGGAAAGCAACTAACTGAATTGGCAGGCAAACTCGGCGTTGTTCAGACGGTGATCGAAGGTCGTCGTGTTACGGATGACGACACGCTGGAATTGGCAAAGATGATCTTTCGAGGAAAGATCAATACAGAAATCCTTTCGGCCCTTCGTCACCGAGGTATTCATGCTGTCGGTTTATCCGGTCTTGACGGAGGTGTTATCAAAGCCCAACGCCGGCCGCCAAAGGACGTACTCAATAAACAAACGGGAGAAACGGAGACCGTTGATTATGGCCATGTCGGTGACGTAGTGGAAGTCGACGCACGTTTGATAATTCTGTTGCTTGAGAATGACTATATGCCGGTTATCTCCTCGCTCGGGGCCGATGACGAAGGAAAGATATACAACATAAACGCCGACACCATTGCATCTGAGATAGCCGTCATGCTGGGAGCTGAAAAATTAGTACTCCTTTCGGATGTCAATGGTATCTATCTCGATCCAAAAGACGAAACAAGCAAGATCGATAGATTGAGTAAAGCGGATGCCAGGGCGATGATCGAATCGGGAAATGCCACCGGCGGTATGATCCCAAAGCTGGAAAATCTAATATCCATCCTGGAAAGGGGCGTAAACTCTGCCCATGTTATCAGCGGCACCGCTAGAAACGGCATCCTGGCTGAAGTATTTACAGACGAGGGAACGGGAACGATGATCGTCAGTTAATAATAGGCTCGGTCAAACAGAAAAAAGACAAGCTTCAGACCTGTCTTTTTTTCTTGATTTGGTGCTCAGGGCGGGACTCGAACCCGCACGGATTTCTCCACACGCCCCTCAAACGTGCGCGGCTACCAATTACGCCACCTGAGCAAGGGAAAGAACTATTTGTTCGCCGGGGCTTCCGTGCTCGCGGGAGCCTCAGAGTTTGTCGCCGGAGCCGCATTTGAATTAGCATCGGCTGCCGGTGCGGTGTTGGTATTAGATTCAGCTGGTGTAGTCGTCGGAGTCTCCGACGTCGTTTGAAGAACCGAGACGCCGCCTTGCAATGCCGGCATTGAGATCAAAAGCGCGAGCACCATAAAAGCAGACGCCGCGACGATCGTGATCTTCGATAATACCGATGCCGTACCGCGAGGCCCGAATGCAGCATTCGAAATGTTGCTGGTAAACAAAGCGCCTGCATCAGTCTTGCCCGGCTGCAAAAGCACGGTTCCGATCAAGACAATACATGAGATAAAAAACAATGCGTAGAGTACGTATAACAAGTTTCTAAACCACCTTTGAACTATTTATAGTTCACAATCCTCGAGAAGCTCCCGGCTTCGAGACTAGCTCCCCCGACCAACGCTCCGTCAACGTCTTCGTTATTCATCAGCGATGCGATGTTGTCGGGTTTTACCGAACCGCCATAGAGAATTCTCATCGAATCAGCGGCCTCGGCCCCATGTGTTTCCGCAAGAACCCTGCGAATGAACCCATGCATTTCTTGAGCCTGTTCAGGCGTCGCGGTCTTACCCGTGCCGATCGCCCAGACAGGCTCGTAAGCGATAATGATACGTTCCAGGTCGGAAACTGTCAAACCCGCCAATCCGCCAAATAGCTGGCTTTTTACGACAGATTCCGCGTTACCGGACTCCCTTTCGCTTAGGCTTTCACCAACGCAAACGATCACCGCCAAACCCGCACTCAGGGCAGCCTTCGTTTTCTTATTTACGCTTTCATTCGTCTCGCCAAAGAACTGTCGTCGTTCGGAATGGCCGATGATAACGTGCGAACATCCCGCGTCTCTTATCATTACAGGAGCGACCTCGCCTGTCTGAGCGCCGAACTCATTCTGCACGGCACAATCCTGAGCGGCGACCTTGATGTTTGAGCCCTCGAGCCGATCGGCGACGGTTTTCAGCGCAGTAAACACAGGTGCGATGACGACGTCGCAATGTGTCGAGTTCGCAACAAGAGGCTTTAACGCCAACGCGGTCTCGACTGCTTCACCGAGCAGCTTATACATCTTCCAGTTACCTGCGATCACGGGTTTTCTCATAGTAGTCCGACCAAAACCAAGATACGGATTATAACAATAGGAGTTAATGGTTTGCCATCTGAGACCTATCTATTTCGGAGACTCTTAGCTGAATTCGAGGATTGATCTGTTTGAAAGCGGAAAATGTAAGTTGTTTCGGCGACCTTAAGGGAGAAAATTACCAAACCCGCTTTTTTCAGTCGCCTAAAATAAACGAGGCCTTTTACGGATGTGCCTGACTTCAGCCATTTTTGAGTGATCGCCGATGATCGAACACGCGACCTTTCATCTGATGCCATTGCCTGTCGAGCTTCACCGCGATCATTCGCTATTCGTTTTGCATCCTGGTCCGGCGTAATTACGGTCGTTCGATATCGAGTTCCATCTGATCGTCTTAGTTCCCGAACTTCGGTCGTCCTGGCAACATCAGCCATATACGTGTCGATCTCTGTTTCCTGATTTGCAGCCGTAGTGATCTTCTTAAAGAGATCCCTTGAAGGAATCGCCGTCTCAGCTAAAATTAGCTTACGGTCGCTGCCGTTCTTTGCTTGTGTGAAATGAGCCGCGCCCCAGAGATCAGTGTCAAATTCAATCGTTGACGGAGAGTCATTGCGGATCTGCGAGCTTAGAATATAGTTATTACCATCTTCAGCGATCGCGACTGCGACGCTGATGCTATCGTGGAGAACCGCACTCACTTTTCCGCGCGGCGTATCGACCGAGACACATTCTACCGCCTCATCCTTTGCTATTCCTGAACCTCTCTGTCCACATTGTTTTTCACCGCTCCATAGAATGTAACGGCGCTGCGAGTTGGCCTCGATGGTGATCAACGCAATAAGAACCAAAAAGAGACCATTGAATAGACGTCGTTGTGATGTAAGACACCCGATCTTCATGGGATTTTCCTATCAGATGCGGACGAGTTTACCCGTAGTTATGTGTGTTTACAAGAATCTACTTGTCGTTAAGAGCAGCAACGCCTGGCAATACGTCGCCGGCAAGGAACTCAAGGGTCGCTCCGCCGCCGGTCGAGATATGTGAGATCTTATCCGCAAGGCCGGCTTGATTGACCGCTGCGACGGAATCTCCGCCGCCCACGATCGACGTCGCGCCTTTCTCGGTTGCTTGCGCGACGGCATTTGCGATCGCGATCGTACCTTCGTCAAATGGTTTCTCCTCGAACATTCCCATCGGACCGTTCCAGACTATTGTTTTCGCGCCTTCGAGGGCATGCGCGAATAGACCGGCAGTATCAGGGCCTATATCGAGGCCCACCAGGCCCGCATTTGTAAATTCGATCTGGATCGCCTTTCGCGAGTTGATCGGATCGTAAGAATCTACCACCTGATGGTCGGTCGGAAGCAGTAATTCAACGCCCGCAGCTTTAGCCTTCTGCTCGATCTCAAGCGCGGTTGGCATCATATCGTCTTCCACGAGTGACTTGCCAACGGTAAATCCTTGAGCTTTGAAAAACGTGTATGCCATAGCACCGCCGATCAGAAGTTTGTCTACTTTCCGCTCGATCAATGAGTCGATCACAGGGATCTTGTCAGATACCTTTGCCCCGCCCAGGATCGCGACGAACGGTCGTTCCGGGTTATTCAACGCCTTTCCTAGGAACTCCAGTTCCTTCTCCATCAACAGGCCGGCAACACAGGTTTCAACAAAATGGGTGATCCCCTCGGTAGAAGCATGAGCTCGGTGCGCGGTTCCGAAAGCGTCGTTCACATACACGTCGATCCCGGAAGCGAGTTGCTTTGCGAACTCCGGATCGTTCTTTTCTTCGCCCGCGTGTAGGCGCAAATTTTCCAGTAGAAGTACCTGACCGGTTTGCAGCCGCGCGATCGCTTCCGACGCTTTCTCACCAACGCAGTCATCGACAAAAAAGACCGCGTCGTTTACGATCTCCGCCCTCCCCATCGCTACTCCTTCTGATGACGCCGAAACGCCCTCGCCAGCCGTGGACCTGATTTGCAGGTCGGAATGGCCGCGAAGAAACTCAAACACCGGCACAAGACTGTACTTAGACTGGTCGAATTCGGTCCCCTTTTCCTCAGCCTTTTTCTTATCTTTCAACGGACGACCGAGATGCGACGCGAGCACTACCTTGGCACCTTTGTCGATCGCATATTTGATCGTCGGGATCGCACCGAGGATCCGCGTGTCGTCTTCGATCACGCCGTCCTTGATAGGTACGTTGAAATCAACCCGGATAAATACGGTTTTCCCTTTTAGATCGACATCTTTAATGGTTTTCTTGTTCATAGTGAAAAAGAGCCAATAGCTGCAAGCCACAGCTATTGGCAAGTAATATCGGGCCTAAGTCTTCTAAATGCCTTTGTCCGCGATGAACTTTACAAGATCGCGAACACGGCAGGAATATCCCCACTCATTGTCATACCAGGATAAGATCTTTATCGCGGTTCCGCCGATGACTTTTGTGTTCTCGGCATCGACGATCGACGAATTCGGATTGCCGCGGAAATCTATCGACACAAGCGGCTCTTCGGAGAATGCGAGGATTCCCTTCATCGGACCGTTCGCCGCGTCTTTAAGCGTCTGATTCACTTCCTCAGTCGACGTTTCCTTTTCCACATTCATCACGACGTCTACAAGCGAAACATTGGGTGTTGGAACCCGTACCGAAATCCCGTCAAACTTGCCTTTAAGTTCCGGGATCACAAGAGCCACGGCCTTGGCGGCACCTGTCGAAGTCGGGATCATCGACAAAGCTGCCGCTCTTGCCCTTCGCAGGTCCTTGTGAGGCAGATCAAGAAGCTGCTGATCATTGGTGTAGCTATGGATGGTATTCATTAACGCATTCTTAATGCCGAACTTTTCGTGTATGACCTTTGCTACCGGGGCAAGGCAGTTGGTCGTACATGACGCGTTCGAGATAATGTGATGATTCGTTGGATCGTACATTGCATCATTTACACCAAGCACGATCGTTACGTCTTCGCCCTTAGCCGGTGCGGAAATTATCACCTTCTTTACGCTTCCCCTTAGGTGCTTTCCTGCATCCTCTGCTTTCGTGAAACGACCGGTCGATTCGATCACTACTTCGGCACCGACAGAAGCCCAGTCGATAGCCGCCGGATCTTTTTCTGAGAACACCTTGAATGAATCGCCGTCGACAGTGATCGTGTCTCCTTCAGCCTTGATATCGTTATCAAGATTGCCCATTACAGAATCGTATTTAAGAAGATGGGCCAGTGTCTTTGTGTCCGTCAGGTCATTCACAGCAACAAAATCTATCCCTTTGTCGCCAAGGCAAGACCTGAGCACATTGCGTCCAATTCTTCCAAATCCGTTAATGCCAACTTTAATAGCCATTTATGAGTATTCTCCTCGTGAAATTACAGTATATTAAAAGGAAGAAGATATCCCAATTGAGGGCCAGATTCAATTGCTGCCGTCGCCTGTAAAGCATAGTCTCAGCGTGATTTTGTTGAAACAAAGCGAATTCTTGTGACGTAGTAAGCGTTTGAGTTTCCGGCATGTACATTTGAGCCTAGAAAGCCTGGAGCGATCTTAAAATGAACTTTTCATTGCGCTATTTTACCCTCGGACTTGCAGCGGTGTTAACACTCTTCGTCGTTGCGAACAACGCCTATGGACAGGGCGAGCAAGTTGCTAAGAACATTACCGATGTTAAGGTCGTTGATATTGTATTGGCAGAAGAGCCGAGATCCGATCGTCCTGTATCGATATTGTCGGGGCGTCCATTAATGACGCGTGTTGGTGTCCAATCTGCGGAACCCATCTCTCTATCCCTCGATGAGGCGATCCGACGAGCACTTGCAAACAACAATGACATCGACGTGTCCCGTGATGACGTCCGGATCCAGGAAACACAGATCCGTTCTCTTCGGGGTTCCTACGATCCGGTTTTCACGATTAATCCGAACTACAGCAGGAATTCCATTACGGGTTCTGCGGCTACGAACGATTTCAGCGTAAATTCTGACCTCAGGCACGCAATTCAAGCCGGAGGTGGCAATTACACGATCTTCTTTAATAACACGCGAACCGAGAATGCCTTTTCGCAGGCCCAGGTGAGTAACGGGAACATCAGCGGCGGTTCAAGCGCGATCTATTCTTCAAGCCTGGGGATCCGCTACACCCAGCCGCTTGTAAGGAATTTCTCGATAGATAATACGAGACGGAATCTCAAAATAGCCCGTAGGAGATTAGAGCAGAGCGATGCGGATTTTCGTCGCACAACCATCGAAACGATCGCTCGGGTACAGAATGCATACTGGGATCTCGTATTTGCTTTGCGTGATCAACAGAATCGTGTTGCCAATCTGGAACTCTCAAAGGAAAATTTGCGGCAGGTCGAGGCACGAATCGCCGCCGGGGCGTCCGCGCCTTTAGCTCGTGCTGAAGTTGCGACGGAACTTGCGAATCGTGAGTCGGACGTATTGATCGCGACTCAGCAAGTTTCGATCGCCGAAAATACGCTGAAGCAGTTACTACTAAGGGATTCTACATCTGTTGAATGGTCGCAGTCGTACACGCCGACCGACAAACCTGCATTCAGCCTTGACGCGATCAGTTTGGACAATGCGGTCAAAGACGCCATGGACAACAGATATGAATTACAGCGTCTAAAGCTCGCGGCCGATATAAACAAGATCGATGTTAACTTCTTTCGAAATCAGACGAGACCTCAGATCGATCTGAACACGACCTTTTCTCTCGATGGTTTGGCACGAGGCGGAGCAAGTACCGACGCGGTAACTTTTCCATTGATCGCTACCGAGAATTCGGCAACTGCCGTTTCTGCAAGTGGATTCCTTCTTGCGGAATTGAGGCGCCTTTTTCCTGGAGGGATCACGCCAGTTCCTAACGTCACCGTACCAGGTACACCGAGCTATCTGTCGGGCGGTTTTGGGCGATCAATGTCTAATCTTTTCCGGAGTGACGCTCCCAATTACTCGGTTGGCGTTACATTCTCGTTTCCGATCGGAAACCGAACCGCAAAGGCGAACCTAGCCGGAGCTGAGATCACAAAACATCAGTTGGAAACTCAGACCCGCATCCAGGAACAGGTTGTGATGGTTGAGGTCCGGAACGCGGTGCAGGCGGTCGAAACTGCCCGGCAACGTGTTCTTGCAGCCCGCAGGGCACGGGAGAATGCGGAGATCCAGTTGGACGGTGAGCGGAAGCTTTTCGATGCGGGTAAGTCCACGTCTTTTTTGCTTTTTCAAAGGGAAAATTCACTTGCTAACGCCCGCAATGCCGAGATTCGGGCTGAAACAGACTATAACAAGGCAGTTGCAAATTTGCAGAAAGCTACATCAACGACATTCCAGATGAACAACATTGAAGTTGTTTCTCCAGTCGAAAAGAAATGACATCAGTTATAGATGTTTAGATCATTCGATCTTGTGAAGTTAAAGAGGCCGTTCGGCCTCTTTTTTATTGCTAACGGCCGAAGGGATCATGCGAGCCATTCCGGAACTTTCGTAAAACAAGTTTCTCTGCGAAAATTTTGTTCGTGAAGATATCAGCGGTCATAATTTCCTATAACGAGTCTCGGAACATTGGCGAAGCGATCCGTTCCGTAGATTGGGCGGATGAGATCCTGGTGGTTGACTCCGGAAGTACGGACGATACCAGAGAGATCGCTGAGTCGCTGGGAGCACGTGTTATATATCATCCGTGGATCGGTTTTGCCGAGCAGAAGCAGTTTGCCATGCAAAATGCGGAGAACGATCGGATCATAAGCCTGGACGCGGATGAACGTGTAACGACGGAGCTTAAAGACGAGATCTTGTCTCTAACCGGAGCCGGTGACTTAAAAGATGGATATTCCGTTCCCAGACAAACATTCTACCGGGGTCAAAAAATACGATACGGCGGATGGTATCCGGACCGCCAGCTTCGATTCTTTGACAGGCGGGCCGGCGAATGGACCCCGCGGGTAATTCACGAGTCGTTTAAGCTTCAAAAAGGTGCTACCCTTGGAGAGCTTTCAGGTCACCTCCTCCATTACACCGTTGATAGCATTGAGCAGCACAATCGATCGATCGCTGAGCGATATGCACCGCTTGGGGCAAAACAGATGTTGACCGATCATAAGCGTACAAGCTTTCTTAATGCCTTTATGTCAGCGCTCGGGACATTCATAAGATCGTATGTCCTTAAGGCCGGTGTTCTCGATGGTCGCAATGGGCTGCTTATCGCCTATTTTGCAGCCCATAATACGTTGATGAAGCATCTTATTTTCCTCGAAAATCAGTCTGAGGGCCGTAAAACGGAATAGGTCCTTATCTACAACCAATTCGAAGCCAGTCACATCTAATTTTCTGATTCGATTAGAAATCAGCTATATTTCTAATTAGGGTTACTTTATGTCCAAACTAACGTCCGTCGTTTTGTCTATTGGGGTCCTCTTTGCCTTGGACTCCGTTGGGGCGGCCCAAAAAGGTATCGACACCCAGACACAAAAGATCAAGGAAACAACGAATAAGACAACTTCTCGGGAGAGCGATGCTACCCGGTCGTTTGATTGGGGAAAAGGTAAGACTCAGGTCCGGGAAAGGCTTGCTAACCCTTACAGGCTGGCATCTCGGCGCGATGTTCTGGTCGAAACGATCAAACAGGTTCTGAGAGACAGCAAATTTGTTGTCGATGAAGCGTCTTCAAGATTTTCCGATGGAATTATAGTCACCCAGCCTTTCCAGTTCGCGAAAGGACCGGTATTAGCACAAAGCGAACTGCTTCGATACGCGATACTTCAAACCTCTGACACCGCGTGGTCGAGGGCACGCTACACCTTAGTTATCGAAGTTCAGTCGATCGACGGAGTTCAGAATAATGTGACTGTAAATGCAAAGGTGGAAGGTCGGTCCGGGACCGGACTGGGTTCGGAATGGACGACGCTTCAAAGTTCGGGTTTGGCCGAAGACGAGATCCTAAAATTGATAGTTGAGGCGGTAACCGGTAAGTCGCTCGATCCGGATCAGACCATAAATAATTAGAGGCTCGGTAAAGATGTTGCGGTTCGCTCCCCTTTCATTTGTTTTGATCTCATGCGTCGCCTTATGTACAAGTGTCGCAAAGGCTCAAAATACGGATCCCGGTTTTCCATTTCCCGATCGCGATGGAAAACGGATCGAGGACTCAAAGCAAGTTCGCGACATGCTCGCAAAACAACAAGCGGAACGTGACAAAAAGGAACATGAAGAACTCCTTAAGAGAGCTGAGACCGCACTGGCACTTTCAGAAGAACTTGATTCCGCCTTTGAGGAAAATCCGGTAGTTACGCCGAATGACGTAAAAAAACTCGCCGAACTGGAAAAGGTAGTCAAGAAGATCCGCGGCGAACTCGGCGGAGATGATGACCAATCGGTCGAAGAGTCTGACGACGATGACGAAAAGCCCGTCGACCTTAAGTCTGCGTTCAGAGTTTTGCGATCAACTACGGTTAAACTTGTCGACGAAATAAGAAAAACAACGAGATTCAGTATTTCGGCAGTTGCTATTCAGAGTTCGAACGCCGTTATCAGAGTCATAAAATTTCTACGGCTGAAGCAATAGCTGCAGAACCCAACCCGCTTATCTGACTATTAACTTGCTACAGCAACGACGTAAAAACGCCACGATGGCTTTTGCCGCAGTGGTCCTCTGTCTACTATGGCATCAGTCGGCTGCGCAGGAGGACAAAGACGAACTAAAGATCGATTCCTCGATCGTTGTATTGAATGCAACGATCAAAGATTCGGCGGGACGTGCCGTTTCCGGAATAAGACGTGAGCAGTTCAAAGTTTTTGAGGACGGGGTTGAACAAAAGATCGAACTGTTTTCCGCGGAAGAAACACCGTTTGCAGCGGCCATCCTGCTAGACACCTCGGGGAGCATGGAAGAACGCGTGAGCATGGCCAGGGCGGCGGCTATCAGATTCTTGGATGGTCTCAGAGAATTAGATAACGTTGCTATTTATTCTTTTGATTCTAAAGTCACTCTTGTTCAGGAATTTTCGAACAGCCGTGACATCGAACAAAAGATCTTCGATCTAAAAGCGAATGGAATGACGAAACTGAATGACGCTATCTACGAAGCCTCCACCGCTTTGTCTAAGCGTCCCGAAAAACGGCGCGCGCTTATAGTGCTTTCCGATGGACAGGATACGTTGAGTGGCCGCTCGAGCGAAAAGGCCCTGAAAGCGGCACTTTCGGCTGACGTAGTGATATACACCGTTGATATGTCACCAATAGGAGATTCTAAACGTTCTCAGAATCAGGCTCCCCTAAAGAATCTTGCGGAGAAGAGCGGAGGAACGTTTGTGGCGACACCCGGTGGAGCTGCGCTGCGTGCGGCGTTTGAATCTATCGTCGATGAGCTCGGCAGCCAATACACTTTGGGTTATTCACCCACCAATTCTCAAAAGGACGGTAAATGGCGGGCTATCGAACTCCGCGTCAGTCGGCCAAACCTGCAAATAAGAACCCGAAAGGGATATACAGCCGAAAAGTCGAAGAATTGACCTCAGTCAGCCGCTCACACTAGCGAAGTCATATTTCTTTGTTTATCTTGATTCCGCTCGATCGCAAGGTCGATCAGCTCATCAATGACCAAACTCATTGACTTTCCGCTTGCGGCCCACATTTTGGGAAAGCCGGATGCGTCCGTTAACCCTGGCATCGTATTTATTTCGTTAACGAGCAATGCACCGTTATCTGTTCTTAAGAAGAAATCTACGCGAGCCAATCCGGACCCATCGATCGCCTTAAACGCTGCGATGGCCATCTGCCGGATCCGATCGGAAAGCTGTTCGGAGACCGGAGCAGGGACAACGAATTCATTGTTCCCTGTTCCTGCATATTTCTCAGTATAGTCAAGAAATACTTTAGATCGATCGCGAATGATGTATTCGCCGGGAAGACTCGCCTGGGGATGATCATTTCCGATTATCGCACATTCGATCTCCCTCATTTTAAGAGCCTCCTCCGCAATTATGCGTCGGTCGTACATTGCTGCGACATTAATAGCAGTAGTCAGTTCTTCATCATTTTCAGCCCGCGAAATACCGACCGACGAACCTAGATTCGCCGGCTTGACGAAACACGGAAAACCGATCGAATCATTGACCGATCTTCTAACTATGTCGGGATCGTGTTCCCATTCGCTTCGCAAGAAACTTACGTGTTTGCAGATAGGCAGGCCGGCTTCCTTGAAGAGTGATTTCATCACCAACTTATCCATTCCACAAGAAGATGCAAGTACGCCGCAGCCAACGTATGCTACCCCTTCGATCTCCATAAGCCCTTGGATGGTCCCGTCCTCCCCATTCGTCCCATGAAGTATAGGAAATAATACGTCAATCTCGATCGGCGAACCGATCTTGTCATCCCTGAGGTCTCGGACCTTTGGGTTTGAAATGAAGATAATGTCTCGAGGATCAATACCCGTAATGTCAGGCTCAACGAGTGCCACGCACTCAGGGGACAGTAATCCCAATGAAGTTGCTGGTTTAAGCCACGTTCCGTCTTGTCCGATCGCGATCGGAATAATGCGGTATTTGCTCCGGTCCATGTCCCGAATCACTGTATTTGCTGATCGGACCGATATTTCATGTTCCCCCGATCTCCCTCCAAAAATAACCCCGATCGTTTTTCTCATAAATTTGTTGGCTCGGAAAAAAGTATTGAAATCCAGGAAATTACTGGTCAGAACGAGACCTAGTAACTAGCAGTCTAAAGAATGGTTTTACCAAGGGCCGAGAGGATCAACTCAACAGCGAGTTCTACGGTTATGTTGCTCTGGTCCAGAAGTGGATTCACCTCGACGATTTCAAACGAGACCATTCCGCCATGTTCGGCGATGACTTCGAGTGCAAGGTGAGCTTCACGATATGTTGTTCCACCTCTGACGAGCGTCCCGGAACCGGGAGCGAACCGAGGATCGATCATATCTACATCAAACGTGACCGCAAAGCCTCCCGGAGCCTTTGACGCTATCGAAATCGCTTCTTCGACGCAGGAGAGCATTCCTCTTTTGTCGATGTCGCTCATCGTAAAAAATTGGTCCCGCAGACAAAGCGAGTTTATTCGATCTTTTTCTCCTTGATCTAGGTCTCTGGCCCCAACATGTGCAAAATGATCTTTGTTGAGTTTTGGTGAAAAGCCTCCAAGGCCTGTCAACTCATCTCTTCCCTCACCGAGCAAAACTGCTAAAGGCATTCCATGGACGTTCCCGGAACTGGAGCTCTCAGGTGTATTGATATCGGCATGTGCATCAAACCAGATCAACCCGATCTCCTCGCCTTTGGAGCGATAAAATGACGAAAGCGCGGAAAATGTCCCTATAGCAATTGAATGGTCTCCGCCCAGTATCACCGGAAATGAGCCCTCTCTCAATAAAGTCAGTACAGAATCGAGAATATTCCGGCTCGAAGCGACCATCTCATCTAAATACTTCGGATTCTCAGACGCATCTGCTTCCCTTGAGGGGCGAATTACCGGAACACTTCCATAGTCCCTTACTGAAAGTTGAAGATCAGAGAGGTGTTCCGCAAGTTGTTTTCCACGCACCCGGGAAAGGCGCATCGCATCGACACCTAGTTCGCTGCCCGTCTGCCCTGCACCGAAGCCGAGCGGTATACCAAGAATTCCAATATTTTCGGGTCTGCTTTTCATATGGATCAAGACCAAAGACTACGATTCGCCAAACCCCGATGAGAACAATCGAGTTATCTCCTCGAAGGCCGAGTCTTCGTCCTCTCCATCGATCTTTACTTCTAAGGTAGTTCCTATCCCGGCAGCCAGAGTGAGAACGCTCAAGATCGATTTGGCATTGGCGGTGATGTCGCGGTCAATTCGCTTAAGTTGTATCTTCGATGAAAACCTCGACGCGGCCTTGACCAACTGAGCGGAAGCTCTCGCGTGCAAACCAAGTCGATTGATAACCTTAACGTTGCCCTCAAGCATCCTTCTTTAGTTTTTGTGGCTCCAAAAGTGCGCTCGTTCTATATATGGAGGTCTTCCCTTGATCCTCGATCTCTTTTGCGAGATCAATAAGATCCAGATCCTTTGTATTCGACGCGAGTTTGATCACCATCGGGAGGTTGACACCGGTGACGATCTCGACGTCACCCGGTGAGAGGAACATCGCGGCAATATTGGTCGGAGTTCCGCCGAACATGTCGGTCAAGATGATGACCCCTGTTCCTTTGGAAACTGATCTGATAGCCCGCTCGACTTCGTCTCTTGCCATTTCCACATCATCGTGCCAACCGATCGAGACCGCAATAATGTGGCCAATGTCACCAACTACCGTTTCCGCCGCCGCCAATAGTTCATTTGCGAGTTGGCCGTGTGAAACGATCACTCCACCGATTCTTTCCATAACCATCATTTTTGCATATCTCTGTGGTTTACCGAAACATCGTATTTGTGACGGGTAAGAACACGTTTCAGGCTATTCGCTACCATCACAGAACGGTGTCGTCCTCCGGTGCAGCCGATCCCGACAGTAACATATGACTTCCCTTCTCGCCTGTAGTATGGCAACAAAAACAAGAGCAGATCACTGAACCTTGATATTGTCTCGGCTACTTCCGGGTATTTGTCGAGAAATTTTACGATTCGTTTATCTTCCCCGGTCAACTCTCGTAGATTCGGTTCGAAAAACGGATTTGGCAAGTGTCTTACATCAAACAAAAGATCCAGGTCGCGGGGGTTTCCGAACTTGTGTCCATAACTGACGATCTGAACTCGAAACGGCGCGCCGTCCTTAGATGTACGGAAGGTCTCCATCAACGAACGCCGAAGAGTGTGCACGGTATGCTCCGAAGTGTCGATGATCAGGTCAGCGAGCTTTCTCAGCGCCTGCATCTCCTTTCTCTCGGCTTTTATTGATCTGTCCAACGATTTGCCGCCGACAGAAGGATGCGGGCGCCTCGTTTCAGAAAAACGCCTATGTAGTATTTCGTCAGTTGCTTCGAAGAAGATGATATAGGGCTTGAGATCTTTCCGTTCGAGTTTCGCAAGCTCAGATTGAAATTGCGACAAAAAATGCCGTTCCCGAATATTAATGACCAACGCAGCCTTTTCGATCGCCGGATGTTCTTCTTCGTTCGGGATCAGCAGACGGGCAAAGGTTGAAAGCATTGTGAGAGGGAGGTTGTCGACGCAAAAGTAGCCAAGATCCTCGAATGCCTTGGTCGCAGAACTCATTCCGGAGCCGCTGAGCCCGGTAATGATCAAGAAATGATGCGGAGCATTTTTGGACCTATTCTTGGCCATTCAAGTCCCTCAACGCCTTATCATGCCGGGCAATAAGCTCATGAGCCGCTCCTCCCGCCTTTCTATTTGAAACAAACACTCGGACCGCTGTTTCAGACAGCGTAGCCAAATTACGCCCGGGCCGAACTGGAAATACGAATTTATGGATATCAATGCCCAGAGCAGAAAAGGAACCCGATTCAAATCCGAGACGATCGAAATGCGATTCCTCGCTATCGCCAACAAACTCAATACACAGAGCGACATTGGTCTCCCGTCCTAATGCAGAAACCCCGAAAAGTTCTCGGGCATTTATTATTCCTAACCCTCGTATTTCCAGGTGGTCCCGCGTGATATCCGGAGCGGCCCCGATCAGTCGATCACCAATGCGCCTTAGGACAACAGAGTCGTCCGATATCAAGCGGTGCCCTCTACCGATCAGGTCAAGTGCACATTCTGATTTACCAATACCAGATTCGCCGATAAGGATAGTTCCGATACCGAATACTTCTATCAACACGCCGTGGACAGTCTGCTGCGGGGCCAGCTCAAATCCAAGGATCCTGGCGACCGCATTTATAGCCTCGGAACTGGCGATCGATGTTCGCAGAAGCGGGATCTTATTTTTACGAGCAAATTCGCGAAACCTTTCCGGTGGGTTATTACTTGCTGTGACAAGGATACAGCTTATGTTCTTGGCATCAAGGCGATCTATGGCTGTCGATATTTCATCCGCGGAGAGATTTGAAAAAAAATACGCTTCGCTGTTGCCATAGATCTGGATCCTACCCGGATGTATTCGATGCGTGAACCCTGAAAGAGCAAGACCGAGTTTTTGAACCCGAGGCGAATCGAGCGAATGCTTCTTGAGGGAATCCGATCCGACCAAACATTCGATAGGCATCTGGTCAAACGCAATCTCTAAGAAAGTATGGACCGAAACAGCCGGGGTTCGATTACCTTCGTCGATTGAGATCATTCCTATGGTTGGATGAGTCCAAAGTTTCCGTCCGATCGTTTATAGATCACGGCGATCTTCTGGTTCTCAGCGTTTCGGAAAACAAGAAAATCTTTTGAATCTTGTTCGAGCAGCATTACTGCCTCTTCAGGCGCGACAGGCTTTACCGCATATTTTCGCGCCGGTATGATCCGCGGGCGGCGAACATCCCCCCTTGATTCTGTACGGCGTTCAGCGACAACGGCAGAGCGTTTTGCTTTATGCGCCTTGTCGATCACCTTTTTCTTTATCTTCAATGCTTGTTTCTCAAGTTTTGCGATCGTTTGCGAAAGCGACAGATACATATCCGAATTTGTGGTCGTGGCCGTTATTGTTTCTTTTCGCCAGTTCAGGATAACCTCGGAGCGATGTCGTCCCCTTTCAACCTCTATGATCACATGTGCTTTTGCCGGTTTCCCGTTGAAAATATGCTCAACCTTTTTAAATTGCTCCTCGACATGCGCCTTTAGCGCGGGAGTTACTTCGATGTGACGTCCTGTATATTCGAATTTCATGTTGTCCCCTCTTGTCACGTAGTTACTTAGATGACTGTCTTTCGCTCTCTAGATCCGGCGATGTTCAATTGGTCGCGGTACTTTGCCACCGTTCGCCGTGAGAGCTTTACACCTTCCTTGCTCAGTATCTTTGCGATCTGATCATCGGTAAGGGGTTTCTTCGTATCTTCTTCTTCTATCATCTTCTTGATCTTCAACTTGAGGATGCGTGTCGAGACTTCTTCTCCCTCTTCGTTCATCATCCCTTCGCTGAAAAATCGTCTTAGTTCGATAACGCCCTGGGGCGTATGTGCGTATTTTCGATTTACCACCCGTGATATCGTTGATAGATGCATCCCAATATCTTCAGCAACATCTTTCAACATCATCGGTTTAATGTACTCGACACCTTTATCCAGGAATTCCCTTTGACGATCTACGATACATTCAACAACCCTATAAATAGTCTGTCGCCGATGTTCGATGTTTCGAAGAAGATCAACCGCTGATCTCACTTTTTCCTTTATAAAATCTTTGGTTTCCTTGGTAGTGTCGGACTGATCGAGAAGCTGGTGGTAGGTCGGGCTTATCCGAAGTCGCGGGCTGCCGTCATCTGCAAAATAGATAACATAATCTTCCTCGATCTTTTCAATATAGACCTCTGGAGCCACGAACATGGCGTCTTCAGACGAGTAACGCCTGCCCGGATAGGGATCCAGAGCTCTTATCTTCTTGATCTCTTCATTAAGTTCGTGTATCTCCACCCCAGTTGCTTTCGAAAGATGTTGGAGCCTATGCGGCTGAAGGTCCTCGAGATGGTCCATCACCAACCTTGCAGCTAAGCTGTTAGCCATGTCCTCAACCTCAAGCTGAACTGACAGACACTCCCGAACGTTAAACGCCCCACACCCGATCGGATCCATTCGGAGAACGGCTTGCCTTGCTTTCTCCACCACTTCCAATGAACATCCGGCGAGCTCGGCGATATCCTCAATACTCGCAGACAACCTTCCGTCTTCGTCGAGATCGCCAATTATCGCGACTGCAGCCTCCCTAACAGCTTCGGAAACATCCAACATATTAAGCTGCCATTCCAGATGGTCGCTTAACGACGGTTTATGCGTAAGAAACTGCTCAAAACTCGGTGCATCGTCCTTATATTCGATCTCCTGGGTACGGTATCCCGGGTCTAAGTAATCCTGAAACTCACGTCCATAATCGATCTCTTCAAATGCGTCGGTATTTTCAACTCCGGAGCTGTCAGGAAGATCCGAATCGGAACCACTGTCTGTGTCGTAGTCGCTTACAGTTGATTGTCCCGAATCAAGATCTTCTACGATCGACTTCTGGTCCGGTTGTGCTCCTTCGAATTCCGAGGCACCTTTCTCGTAGCCATTAAGAAAACCATCATCCGTACCGCTGGAGTTTTGATCGAGGATATCCGCCGAGATCTCGTTGAGCTCATCTCCGGATTGAACTTCCTCCAGAATTGGATTTGCAACCATCTCCTGCTCGATGAGATCCTGCAATTCCATCGATGTCATTTGCAGCATTTCGATCCTTTGACGCAACTGAGGCGTTAGGACCATCTTCTGCTGTAAAGAGGTGGTTAATCTAAGTGACGACATAATTTACAGATGCCGATGAAAGTATCGAACCATTGCTGCACGAGTCAATTTGATTATAAATGGTTTTTCGGGGAATGTGAAAAATATCAGAATTTCAGAGGCTGAATCGTTCGCCAAGGTAATATCTTCTGACCTCTGGATCTTCTACCAGCTCAGAGGGGAAGCCACTTCTGAGGATCTTACCTTCCGTCAATATGTAGGTCCTATCAGTGATACCAAGGGTCTCCCTTACATTGTGGTCGGTGATCAATATTCCGATGCCGTTTCGCTTAAGATGCAGTATTATCTCACGAATATCGTCAATTGCCAGGGGGTCTATTCCAGCAAATGGCTCGTCGAGAAGAATAAACCGGGGTTCAGTCGCAAGGCATCGTGCTATCTCGACCCGTCGGCGCTCGCCGCCTGACAGCGAATCGCCGCGAACACGTCGTACGTGCTCAACTCCAAACTCTTCAAGCAGTTCCTGCAGCCGGTTCATTCGTTCCGATCGAGTCGATCTCCGTGTCTCAAGCACCGCCAAGATGTTCTGTTCTGCCGTCAACTTTCTGAATATCGACGGCTCCTGCGGAAGATATCCAACACCAAGCCGAGCACGGAGATACATGGGCAGACGCGTGACCTCCTCCTCGCCAATGCTGATCGAACCGTGTTCAGTAGGTTCCAGACCTACCATCATGTAGAAGGTAGTTGTCTTCCCTGCCCCGTTTGCTCCTAGCAATCCGACTACCTCTCCCGTCGCAACATTGATCGTAACATCGTCAACGACACGACGTTTTGCGTATGTCTTTCTGATACCATTCGCGGAGAATGAAATGCCAGGTTCTCTTTTTTGTATGCCGTCTGAACTCAACAACCCGTTCGAAGCCCCGTTCTTCATTGGTAGGATGATACTAATTTTCCTTTATCTTATAAATCGAACGGGTACGGCCGTTGGCGTTTTGTGTGGATCTTCCTTCGGACACGACCCGGTTGCTGCGAAGAAAGATGGTCATTTGACCGGCTTGGGATGTTCCATTTTCCGCGTCCTCCACTCTGGCCGGGTTTCCGCGAAGGATCACACTCTCATCAGACGCATTGTATAAGGCAGAATCGGCATCAGCCCTTCTTTTCGGCTGAGTGATGATAACACTCTCCCGAAATTCAGAACGCGAAAGTTCGTTATTCTCATTTAAGTAGATGTCTGCCCTCCCGCCCGTTATGCGATCAGTAGCCTGACGGACATCCACACCCCCGACATATCGTATTAGACGCGTGTCTCTGTAATAGGTCATCGAATCGGACAATGCAGATACGGGTACTGTCTTTTCAATTCCGTTTTCTTTCCGCTTTACGTCGAATAAAAGACTCTGAACGTTCCCCTCTGCATCAAATTGTCCAAGCGGTTGTTGTATATAAAAACGGCGCGCCCTGACGTAGCTCTTTTCCTGCCATCCTCGCGCATTACCGCTATATGTGGCTGTTTGGGCACGATGGTCGATCTCTGCCGTGTCTGACGTCACGAATACGGGCTTGTTAGAATCCGAGAAAGGCGTTGCTCCGCCGGCCTGCTTTTGGCTGTAATATGTCGTACTAACACTACGTCGCAAAGAAGACCTTTCATTTTTCGTGTCCCAGTCGATCTCACGAGCCTTCGCTCGCGCCCTGGAATCCCAGACGGCCGGTTCTCCGCCGCGAAGTTGTACTATCCCTGTAGTAGGCATAAATGACATTTGATCAGCTAAACCATTTCGATCCAATTCAGAAAACCTGGCATTTCCGAGAG
The DNA here is from genome assembly GCA_016789265.1 of Blastocatellia bacterium. GTDB lineage: Bacteria > Acidobacteriota > Blastocatellia > Pyrinomonadales > Pyrinomonadaceae > OLB17. The sequence continues at coordinate 6,916 of JAEUQK010000030.1, read as the reverse complement.
CATCAAGCTTTTCTATGTCCCTTGACGTTTCACTAAAAGCCGCATTTAGTGATTCAGCGGTCAACACCTGTTCGCCGCGAGACACAGTCGCTAAAGTTGGGGTCCGGACCGTCCGTGTGCCCTTTCCACCGCTACAGTTCTTTGCATTGTTGCCCGTCGGAAAAAATTCACAATCGAATCGCGGAGCGGTGATCTTGGTCTTATAGTTCTCAGCCGCAACTTTCAGGGGATCAACAAAAAGTTCGGCTGATCCTACCGCCTCAGCCTTCAAAAGATTCTTTCCATCTGATGAGAAAAATGTCCGTACTGTATCCGCGGTTACGCGTTTGTTGGCGGCATCAGGTGCATTGTTCGGTGAGTCAAGCTGAATCGTCGTCCGGCCCTCGGTGAACATCTTTTCAAGTATGCCGCCTTGTTTGAATCTAAGGCTGATCGAACGCGGAGTCTCCATTGTGACTTTTGAATACTCTTCGGGTTTCGACGGTGTCAATACGGTCGAGGCCTCAGTGACCGCATTAGCCTCGGTTAGTGCCTGCCCATCGGCAAATGCGGCGTTCAGTTCGGTTGCTGATATCTCGATCGTTCGATCTGCTTCGATTTGCCGAAGGTAACCACTCCCAACAATGTGTGTTGTTTTTAATCTTTTTGTTGGAAACAAGTCCGCGATGATCTTGTCACCACGTGCGAAATTTGCACCCTGGGTGATCTGTGCAGACCCCACTAACTCAATGTGACCTGTCGATTGGCCGTAGGATGCACTAGACGACGTAATGGTCGTGGGCATTGAGTCGGACGATGTTGTCACGATGTTGACATCATCACGCAGGTTAAAACTATCAGAAGGCTTATCGTAAAGTGCGTAGCCGGAAGTAATTGTTGATTGCGGGCCACTGTTTTCGACCGATTGGATCGATACGTTCTGAAAAACTTCGGCCGACTTGAGCTGTCGCGGCTGCCCTTCAGGGACAAATAGGGACACGACCGAATGATCAGCTGTGAGATCGATCATGCGGGACGGTACCTTAGAGACGCTATGTATCTTGGTACCGCCCCTCGTCTCCACCTTCTCATTGAGCTGATCATAAGATGCATACCCCGCGTTAATGGTGGCGGATGGTTCGCCTGAAAGTTCTACAGATTCATACTGCCGGATCTCAACTTCCCGAAGCAGTTCGATCAATTTCTTTGGTACGTTTACAACAGCGCCATAAGAGCTACCGGATACGTTTTCACGGACGAATTCTACCGATTCTTCTGCGGTCGCGGTCTCATCAGACTTTCTGTACGTGATCTGGTCAGTCATGACTTTTAATCCGTCACGAGTATCTACATTGACTTTTCCCGCGAGATAGGCCGTAAAGTTCTTATCTTCTTCAGGTATATAGATCGCCTTATCTGCTGTGATCCGGTCCGAAACATCAGCTGTCTGGGCGAATACCTGGAGGAAAACATTTTCCAGCTCCTGGTGGTTGTCTGAGTACGTGACGGCTCGGTCAGCCTTTATGTAATATCGCTTTGTCCCCTCGTCATACTCAGTCCGTTCGTAACCGTCCACCGTCGCAACCACATCTTTTGAGAGTGAAGTGGGGCGGCCCTTCATCCGAAAATCGGTGCTTGTACGGGAGTTTATGTAGCTGATCCCAATGCCGATCACCGTAAGCCCGAGCAAGGCGATCGCCCCGTAACGCACGTAACGGGGAATAGCGGCTCGCAATCCAAAACTGCTTAATTTATCTGATCTCGACTCTGCCACAATGCTAATTATCGGCTCTTAGATCCTCGACGACAAGCTGAAGCCTAGTATTGCCATTCCACGTGTTTGCCTCAGCCGTATAAGCTAATTGGATGCGGGTGCCTTGTCCCAGCGTTCGCCCCATTGATCGTTCGACCCCATCCCACCATACGGCCTCAAACCGTCTGTTGCCTTCACCAAGAAGCCACAACTTCAGGTGTTTGTCTTTCATTACCCTGGGTTCCTCAAGAACAACTAATCCTTTTGTGACGAATACGGGTTTTGGATTTCCAGCACCAAAAGGCTCGAATCGTGCGATTTCGGAAATAAGCGACAGATCCAGTGTCTGGGCGGAAACGTGTGCATCTATGTCTAGCACGGGAATGAGATCGTCCTCAGACAACTTCGACGCGGCATGGGCATTGAGTTCGGATCTTAGAGCCTCTATGTTCTCGGTTCTGATTTGTAGGCCTGCAGCCGCAGCGTGTCCGCCGAATTGTTCAAAAAGATGCGCGCATGACTCTAGAGTATGCATCAGATGGTAGTTCCCGATGCTTCGTGCACTGCCGTGGGCTATTTCGTTATCAACGGAAAGCACGATAGTCGGGCGATATAATCTGTCCGCGATCCGCGAAGCAGCGAGTCCGATGACGCCTCGGTGCCAGCCTTCACCTGCTACTACTATGAACTTGTTTTGAAGATTTTCGCAGGCTTCAAAGAGAGCTCGTTCACTAATGTCTTGTTGGATCTTTTGGCGTTCACGGTTTCTAACATCGAGTTCTTCGGCAAGCCTTCGCGCCAACGTGAAGTCACTAGCCTCAAAAAGCTCGACAACCGTTTTGGCTACATCCATCCTACCGGCTGCATTTATTCTTGGTGCGACCCGAAAGCCGATGTGGTAGCTCGTCATATCTGATCGACAATCAGCGATCTCCATCAGCGCCTTTAATCCAAGATTAGATGTATTTGTAAGGTCCTTTAGGCCAAGAGACACAATTGCCCGGTTCTCACCTGTCAGCTTCATGATATCCGCAACTGTTCCGATCGCCGCTATTTTGAGCAGACCAGGAACAAGATGCTCTAAGTTCGCCTCTCTCAACAGTGCGTGTGCCAATTTAAATGCGACACCAACGCCAGCAAGGTTTTTGTCAGGATATGGGCATCCGGGCTGGTTTGGATTTACAACAGAAAAGGCAGGGGGATTTCCTCTAGTCTCGTCAGAAAGATGATGATCGGTCACGATAACATCAAGGCCGTTTTCCTTTGCCCACTCAAGTGGCTCAAAGCTCCTGATCCCGCAATCGACTGTAATGGCGAGAGTTACTCCATCCGATCTTGCCCTTTGCAGCGTTTGAGTATTGACGCCGTAGCCCTCCGAGAAACGGTTAGGAATATGAAACCTGGAGGTACCGCCGATCATCTTGATAACTTTTCTGAGCAGAGACGTTCCCGTCGTGCCGTCTACATCATAATCACCCCAGATCAATATCATTTCCTTGTCTTTGATCGCCTTCTGGATCCGTTTTACGGACTCCCGCATGCCTTTCAACAAATATGGCTCGTGGAGTGCGGATAAGCTTGGATAGAGAAATGATCGTGCGGATTCTTCATTGTCATGACCACGCGCGATCAATAGCGCCGCAGCAAGCGGTGATACTCCGATCTGCTCCGCGAATTCTCGGGATCTTTCGTGATCATGTTTTCTAATCACCCAACGCTTCTGCATTATGCCTTTGGATCCAGTATTCCCTGCCAGAGTAAGACCAATATCAACGTGCCGAGTATCAGCCTATACAATATAAAAATAAACGTTGTATTTTTACGAAGGAATGCGATCAGAAACCAAATGGCAAGATAACCTACAACCGCCGAAACGATGGTTCCGACCAGCAGTGGTACAAAACTGTCAGGGGGGAGAATGTGGAGGGCTTCACGAAGCTCTAAAAGTCCGCTCGCAGTGATCGCGGGAATTGACATAAGAAATGAAAATCGAGCTGCCGTTTCGCGCTTCTGTCCAGCGAAAAGGCCGCCCATGATCGTCGAACCCGATCGGCTTGCTCCCGGCATAAGTGCGAGTACCTGGGTAAAACCGACCACCAATGCATCCAAAACGCCCAAGTGCTTCATGTCCTTTCGTTGGCTCCCAACCTTTTCCGCCAACGCAAGCAGAAGCGCTATCCCGATAAGCATTGACGCAATGATCCAAAGGTTTTTAGTGCCCTCTCCTTCAATGAAATCCTTGAATATTAGGCCGATCGTACCGATCGGGATAGAACCAATTATGATCAGCCAGCCAAGCCATGATTCGCTTGACAGCCAGATCGGGCGAACGCCGTCGGTACCCGAAAACCTCATTCCGCGCTTTCCGGTGAGCAATGCCCAATGGTCGCGAATGAACGCTGAAGAGATGTTCCAAATGTCTGATGCGAAATAGACGAACACCGCGGCAAGCGTTCCAAGCTGAAGAACCGCTATTGTTGCGGTTATCTGTTGGGCATTTCCGTCATAGATGTTTGTCCAGCGGCTTGCAAAAACAAGATGAGCGGTGGAACTGATCGGAATAAATTCACTCAAACCCTGAACTAAGCCAAGTATGATCGCCTGAATAATGTTCATTAGTGTTCACGTCCGAAGGCGGGCGGTTAGTTAGTACACTGAAATTTAACACTTGCCGGGTAACATAACAAATAATCAATTTGTCCCCTTTTCGCCTTGTTCGACCTTGATCGCGCATGCTATAAAACATCAACTTTCAGCGACCATCCTGATCAGTTGTCGTCAGTAACGTTCGACCTCGGCAGGTTATCTCATGATGCGGATTTGTTCGTCAGGAAAAATGGATAAAGCCTAGATTTCGGATGGGCTCCAATTAGAAAGATTGGATGGGAAGTCGAGAACTACACAGGCGGTTTTTCGCCTATTAGCTCAAAGGAACTCCTTATTCGGTAGTTGTCTGACAACTGCAATGCAACGTCATCCAATGAGACAAACGAATTGACAAAGCACCCAAGGTCCGTTTTTGTGCCTATCAATACTATTTTCCGTCTGAGGACCGAAAACACGTGAGCGGCATCAATCCAAAATAGTCGCAATGCACGACACCTCTGAAAGCCAATATCACACGATCTAATACCTCGAACTGGACGACGTTTCCGAATTCATTCACGATATCTGGCCCTTCCCGCGATGCGGTCGTAAAGCCAGGCCGGCATGAATTTGCCCGCCCGGACGACGGTCGCCAATTGCCATGGAAATGCCGCGAACTTTTTCTTCTTCTCGATAGCTTTAATGAATAGTGGTATTGCCGCTTCAAGTTCCATCAAAAAGGGCATCTTATTGGCGCGTCCGGCCGTGAGAGGTGTTCGGATAAACCCGGGTTGAATTATCGTCACGCTGACGCCTTTCTGCTGCACGTCGAGGCGAAGGCTTTCGAAAAACGCCGTCATTCCTGCTTTGCTTGCCGAATATGCCGCTGAACGAGGCAATCCCCGAAAACCCGCAAGACTTGAGATCGCAACTATTTGACCTTCGCCTCTTTCTATCATTGCCTGCACGACCGCATGAACCGCATTTACGGCACCAAGAAGATTAGTGTCAATAACCTTTTTGACAGATTGCGGCTTATAGGAGCGGGTCGCCTCGTCGTTTCCGCCGATTCCTGCATTTGCAATTAGAATGTCTATATGGCCGTACTCGGAACGCAACTCGTCCGCCGCATTCGTGACTGCGGTTTCGTCGGTGACGTCGATTGCGAAAACGCTCGCCTTACCGCCGATACTTACGCACTTATCCGCCAGTTCCACCAATTGTTCCCTTCGACGGGCGACAAGACCCAATGCAGCTCCACGCCTTGCTAAAGCAATAGCTAGAGCTTCGCCAATACCGCTAGATGCTCCGGTAAGAAAGACAACTTTTCCACTCCAATTCATTATTCAGATCAGTTTTCGCTAAATATCTCGCAGACGTGAATCTAAGGCCCAATATTAACAGAACGAATCGACATGGGGCCCAAGGGCACGCATTGCCATAGCTAGATCGTCTTGCTTGACCAAAACACTATCTCGGGAAAATGACGCGATCGGCAAGATCGAGATACCGGCATCTGCAAGTATTCTCGATACTTCGGCCATAAATCCAACGACCGACAAATCCATTACGGTACTGAAGGTCAACAGTCTAAGGTCTTCTTCGATCTTCGCATCACCGAATCCTCGCCGCATGTTTGAAAGGTCTGTCTCGTCTAGCATCAAGGTGACCTCATGCCCATCCATGAAGATCATGAATGGGACGGACATTCGCGGACTTAATTGGGGCTCTAGTAAAAGTTTGTTCCAGGCTTCTCTACTGAGTGAAACAAATGAGAATGTCTCTGGCGAAACGATCACAGAAGATCTCTTCAAGAGTTCGACGGCACCATTCACATGTCTTATACCTCAACAATTGTCGTAACGATCACGGGTTTAGTACCTAGTTCCTTCTGTACGAACCGTTTTAAATGAATTCGAAGATTCTCCTTAAAGACGGTTTTATCCGCGATCTGCTCGCGTTTCATTTCCGATACCGCACTCGATATTGCTCGACGGGCTTCGGTCGTGAATCCATTGGAAAGATCTAAGCCTGCCACACCGTTAAATGATATTTGGGGTTCTCCCACAAGTTGATGAGTCGTCTTATTCACCGTCACGACCAATGAAACCGCACCGCCATAAGCAAGTTTCTTCCGCTCCCGGATGACGTCATACTCGATCTCACCAAGCGATTCCTCATCAATAAAGGTCTTATGTAATTCGTGATTTTCAACAACCCGCGCTCCAAATTCGTCGATTTCGAGAAGGTCACCATTTTCTATCAAGATCACATTTTCATCGGAGTATCCCGGAATGTGATTCTTTACAAATTCCTTGTGGCGAAAGAGCATCCTGTACTCACCGTGAATCGGCACAAGGTATTTCGGCCGAGCCGTCTCTACCATTATCTTAATGTCTTCTTGAGACGCATGACCGGAGACGTGTACCAAACGACGCTTTTCCTCGATGATGTTGGCCCCGCGCTTATACAGGTGGCCGATGAGCCGACTGATATTCTTTTCATTGCCTGGGATTATGCGCGCAGACAGAACCACGGTGTCTCCTTTTTCGATCTCCAGGCCCTTGTAAGTTGAGGTTGCAATGTTCCAAAGTGCCG
>JAEUQK010000026.1 GCA_016789265.1 Blastocatellia bacterium | reverse complement strand
ATGCAGACGGCAGCTTTACAAAGTTTCACTACAATGGATACGCACAGGTTTACAAGATCGAAAACAATGCCCCTAATTCCACAACAGGCACGCCGCATATCCTTAACTACGTACGCACGAATCTCGAATCACCAACATCCGGCCAAACCGACTGCCCACGATTCACATTGACCGCCAGCAAGGTAGAGAACTTTAACCTGAGCGGCGGCCCCGGTACCGAGCAGGAGATCAAGGTTCACAATTCCGAACCGCAGAGCGGGAGCTACTCGCTCCAGAGCGGAACGCTGACCGGTAGCGGCGCGGTTGTCGACGTTTATCTTGAAGGGCACCCCGACGATCTCCATACAAAGACTTACTACGGCTCTTCCGGCTGGAAGGAAGGGTTGACGCTTGCGACGGAGGATTGCCTCACCACTTCTCCGACATCGTGTTCAAACCGGAAACGCTGGACGTGGTCGGATTGGGACCAAGACGACACCGGCGTAAGTTACCAGACAAACCCGCGTGTCATAGAGACCCGCGTCGGCGACGACACGAACACAAAACGGACAACCATCGAATACACTGAGAACCTAGTCACCGGGCAGGTTCTCTACGGTCTGCCAAAGACTGTTCAGGTTTACGACAGCAGCCTTTCGAACGTCCTCAAAAAGGTAAAGACAGAGTACAACCTCGACTCTGCCTACACTTCACGCCGGATCATCGGCCTGCCGTCGAAATCGGAGGCTTGGGGATGGAACGATCTTACGAGCAGCCTCGAATACGTCTCCAAAGTCACTTACGAGTACGACACGGACGACGATTTTGCGACGTCAGGATTGAACCAGGATATCTCCCCGGTTCAGCACGACAACACGAACTACGGGGCCGCGTTTAGCCTTGGCCGCGGCAACCTCACAACCACAACACGCTGGAATGTAGAATACCCGACAAACTCAAGCGAAGCCGTCACCACAACCGTCGAATACAACACTGCCGGCTCCGTAGTCGCGAAGATCACGCCGTGGGACGGCACAAACACGAGAACGGTCAAGATCGGCTACGCGGACAACTGGAACTCGACCGTTTCGGGTGCGACATATGCATACCCGACAAGCATCACGGATTCGGCAAACAACTCATCGACCGTTAAGTATCGATACGACATCGGGGCGAATGTTGAAGCGACGAGTCCGGCACCGGCTGGAAACTCGCAAGGCAAGATAACCGAACGCGAATTCAATTCGTTGGGCAGGCTATCTAAAGAAAGAATAGTCAACAACGGGGCCTACACGCGTTACGAATACCCGGCAAACGGCATCCAATCAAAAGTGTTCTCGACCATCATCGACACTGACAACGACGGCGCCGACGCAGATGACGAGGTCCTCACCGAAAGCTGGACCGACGGCGCGGGAAGAGTTCTTCGCTCCAGATCACCACACCCGGGAAGTGATGGCGGCTGGTCGGCGACTTTGTCTGAGTTTGACGTGCTTGGAAGGCTCAAGAGACAATCCGCACCGAGGGAAGTTGATTCTGACTGGGATCCATCCGGAGATGATTCAGCCGGAGAATGGAAATGGATCACAACGGAATATGACTGGAAAGATCGTTCGATTCGGACGATCAGCCCCGATGGAACAGATACTCTTACCAGTTATCAAGGCTGCGGATGTGCTGGAGGGCTTGTGACCACGGTCCAGGGCGAACTCGTCAATGTCCCGGGACAATCGAATACGCAGGCCAGACGCACTCAAAAGTTCTATGCCGACGTTCTCGGTCGGACATTCAAGGTTGAAGCACTCGATTGGAGTAACAATGTTTATTCGACGATGAAGACCCTGTTCAACGGAAGAGATCAGGTGGTCACAATGACTGAATACGCGGGTACAGACAGCAGCTCAACCTCCCAGGTGACTTCGGCGACTTATGACGGGCACGGCCGACTATCGACCCGGCATCTTCCCGAACAGGACTCAGGAAAGAATACCGTACTTACCTACAATCCGGACGACAGCATAGCAACCGTAACCGACGCTCGCGATGTCGTCAAATCGAACTTGTACAACAGTCGAGGCCTTCTGACTCAGACGACCTATACTCTTCCTCAAGGATCGACCATCCAGCAGACTCCATCGGTTTCGATCAGTTTTGATAATGTCGGGAACCCTGTGCAGATGACCGACGGGATGGCAACCACTTCGTATGCATATAACGAACTTTCGCAGTTACTAAGCGAGACCAAAGCTTTCGTTGACACAATGCCTAACGCGCCGTTGGCGAACAACAGCTTTAGGATCGAGTACACGTACGGGTTGAATGGTCAGCTAGCGTCGATAAAAGATCCTTTTAGTCAACAGTTCAATTATGTCCGAGATTCGGTCGGCAGTACGAAGCAGATCAGTGGAAGCACATCGTTCGCAGGCGTCACATCTTACCTCTCAGACGTTAAGTACCGTGCATGGGGTGCGCCGAAGGAAACGACTTATGGCAATGGCCTGAAGATGCTTGCAACGTTCGATCAGAATTTGATGACCGCAAGCTACACACTCACCAATCCTGCGACCTCTGTAAATATCATGCGGAAAGAGTACGAATATTATCCAGACAATAATCTTCGTTATTCGGAAGACCTGAACACTCCGAACCATGATCGATTGTACGAATACGATTTCGGTCTTCGATTAGTTTCGGCTCGGAGCGGCCCAGAGGCCCGCGGGCAAACACCGACATATCCTGACGACGTCCCTTTTCGCGAGGACTTCACTCACAACGCATTCGGCCACATGACAAGCCAGACCGGCGATTGGCGACCCGGCACCGATTGTTCTCGTGATGATTTTTCGGACTCGAACACATTTCTCAACAACCGGAACACGCATTCAGGAGCATCGTATGACGCGGATGGACGCCAACTTCACCTAATGGGAATCCACAAGCGATTCGATGCGCGAGGTTCGATGATCAAACTTTGGAATGGTTTATCAGAATATGATCTGATGTTTGCCCACGACGGCAACGGCCAGGAGGTAAAGAGAACGGAGAAGGTTTGGGATACAGAGGAAATGGACTGGAGCGAACCGGAAACTGTCTATTACATCCGATCCAGTGTCTTTGGTGGCAAAATCCTAACGGAAGTAGCCAGTACAGGGGCAAAGGCGAAGACATACATTTACGCCGGCAACGAAGTCCTTGCGGAACAGAACGTGAATATCGAGGACAACTCATCTCAAAGCGTTGCTTGGGAACATTGGGATGCGAGCGGTGTGGCAAGAGTCAGAACAAAGCCCGATGGCTCCACCTACATTGGCGGCGAAGAGATCGATCCGTTGGGCAATAAATTCAATAGCGCGTGCTTTCCGCCACGTCCCAATCGGGGATATGGTAACTTACAGTTCGGATCGTCGAGCCTTGTTGATTGGTCGCTTTTCGGCAGTTCCAATTACGGTGAAGGATGTTTTTATGAGGGCGTCCCTGAGTTATGCCAGAACGTTGCCCGTGCCGTCGGACGTGGCCACGGTTCTGTTGGTGAAATTAGGATCTTCGGCCCCTTGCCTGTCTTTTCAGACCAGTCGGGAAGATGGGAAGAGGGGGCGATTGCACAAATGCTCAGCGAGCTTCGGTATCAAGGGGAAGGCGATTCGACCTTGATCGCCACCCATTTTGGGCAAGCCAACAGCAACGATGACCCTTCAACCGTTACCGTTAAGGCGGGTTCACCGATTTATCAGATTGTGACTCGGAACGGAAGTCAAACCACATCCAAAGACGAGCCGTGCGGTGACTTCTTTGACTGCCTGAAGAAGATTTTGGATTTTTATAACAATCAGATGAAGTGTGATAAACGGTTAGCTCGAATCTTTGGAGACGATCAGGTTGTAGTCGGCTCGGCTATTGAGCCGGGAGGCGTTGATGGCAGAAGAGGCAATGGAATTCGTAACAGAATTGGAGCGGTCGGCGAGGACCCAAGACAAGGAGTCATCCATATATTTTCAAATGAAAATGGGACACCAAGAACCGGTACCGGAGGCTTCGTCGGAAACCTCTTTACTCCAACGGGATTTTCGAGTGTGATTGGAAAACCAGATCGGTACCCACCAAATCAAAAGAAACCGGTTGAAACGTATTATAGCAATATTCAAGTTAGGTATGCCGCAGGGGCCCTCGCTAGATTCGGATACAGCGGCGGTCTCACAATATCATTCATTCACGGGGGTCCGGTTAATAGCGCTTCCAGAACACCTGCGCCGATTGTTTCGAATGTAAGAAATGCCGCTGGCTCCGTACTCATCGGAGTAATTGGCGCAGACGGGAGTCCCTATGACGGAGGAGGTGGTGGTGGATATAAATTTCTTGAAATTTTGGACGGAGTTAGGACCGACACCAAGTTCGTCCCAAAGAATTACATTCACAACCACACAATTTTCTACGGTCCCGGAGGAAGGCCAATCGACCCTAGAAGCGTGTTCTGCAAGGATTTAGGGTTTTAGATGCGGAGAACTTATGACTTATTTACGATATTTGTCCGTGACAGTGATTATACTTTTTTCATTGAGTATTTCATTCGGTTATGGACAAAGGATACCAGACTTTCAGAAAATCGAGGCTTCTCGTTCAGGGAATTGTGAGTATGTCGCGGCAATTGTAGATAGTTTTGTTGGCACAGTAGACAACAATCAAACTCTATTAATTGTTGCAACAAAAGGTAAGGGCGAGTCAAAAAGCGGGCTTTCCGATCGACGAGCCAGGACTCTTCAAAAATACCTTACGGTTTATCACCAAGGTACCGGCCTATCACTTCCTGGGAGGAGTGTTCTTGCGTCCGTTAGCATCGATTATTCGGACACTGGACGGATTGACACCTTTGTAGACGGAAAACTGAGTTTAACCATTGAATTCCGTAACAATCGCGAGCTGCGATTGTCCCCCTGTTATATAGGCAAATCCGTTCGACGAAATAAGAAATGAGGTGGACCCGCTTTCATGAGAAATACAACGACCCGACCGATGAACTCTGAGTTGTTGACATAATTGAGGCGAACAGCCCAGCACCTGCCGGGCAGA
>JAEUQK010000011.1 GCA_016789265.1 Blastocatellia bacterium | reverse complement strand
TGCCGAGACGCTTGAGATCGGGCCGGGCGGCAGGCCCGGAAACTTTCGCGTGTTGTAGGGCGAAACGACCTCGAGGTCGCTCTTGTGTATCGTGCCGTCCCAACGGCCCTGCATCTTGGCGATATAAACGTTTGTCTGGTCTATCCCGAGCGGAATGCGTTTTGCGAGGCGGTTATAGATCACGCTTGCGACTATGGGCCGTTCGGCGGGCACGCCGGTCTCGGTCTCTATCAACGAAGCGATCGTGACGATCTCGTGCGGCGTTCTTCCCATCTGCTTCGCTTTCTCGGTCCATTCGGGTTTCCAGACCTTACGAAACTGTTTGACCATTAATTCAATGATCTTTTCCGGCGAAGTTCCCGGCGGGATATCGTAGGTGCTCGGGTACATATATCCTTCGAGGTTTTTTGCCTCGGGCGAGATGTCTCTGACTAGGGAAGTGTCGTTCAGCATCGCGAGCACATCTTTGTCGGTATAGATGAGCGGCGAACCTGTATCGCCCCTGTCCACGGTTCCGCTGCGGTCGGGCTGATTTTTTGCAGTAAACTCCGCGATGCGGTTGGCGATGTCGAAGATGGTAAAGCCTTCGGGAATGACGAGGCGCGTGGTGCGTTCTTCGCCTTTTTCGAGATCGGCGAGGACCTCGAGCGGTGTGATCGGAGACTTGAATCTATAGTCGCCCGCCTTTATCTTGCCGGCGTCGCCCACTGTCCGCAGATAGAGCATAACGGGCGTTCCGTTTTCTATCACGCCCTCGCTCACCAACCGCCCGATCACCGCTGCCGGAGCGGTGCCTTTTTCGATGGTTATGTAATCGTTCGCTTTTCCGTGTTCATGCGGCGAGTTCATCGCCCGCTTTACCCACAACGCCGTACCGCCTGCCACAGCCGCCGCGGTCAAGGATCCAAGAACAATAATTGGGAGGATAAATTTTCGGATCATAATCTCAGTAGCGCTCAAACGAATAGCTAACGGGCCTCACAGTTATCTGATGCTTGCCGTTCACTTTTTGGGGTCTAAATTTCATGGTTTTGGCGCGTTCTATGGCCTTTTCGGTGAGTCCGTCAGGCTGCGTTATAACAGGGACAATGAAGCCGATCTTCCCGTCCGCCGCAAATTCGACCATTAGCACGACAACCTTGATGTTCTTGTTGTTACTGTCACCGTAGGGCTGTTTGAAATCGACGAGCGATTCTTTGAAATACTCCAGGGCTCTTTGAGGGTTGCCGGTCTTCTGGTAAGCGGCTCCCAGATATCTCCAGGCGGTGCGATCGTTTTTGTCCGTTTCGAGCGCTTGCCGAAGCACGACTATTGCTTCCGCATAGTTTCCTGCCTGATAGTGTTCGATGCCTTTATTTGCAGCGTCACTCTGCCCATTGACCGCCAACGCCGCGGCCAGTACCAACAAAACCACCCCGATCAAAAGCTTCCTCATCATCGAAATGAGTTTAACAAATCTGATCAGAGAGGGGACACTATTGTCCTCAAGTACCGCTTGCCGACATATCTTCAGGTGTCCCACCCTCCGCGGGGACAAAAGTTTCTTCGGTCGAACTATCGTAGTAAGATTTAGTTACCGAAACTGGTATGAACTATGTAAAACCCTTTTATAGTAACGGTGCCGTTGATCGTGCTGCGAATGAGCTTCTAAACTCAATACGTGGGTCAGCAGAATATGCAGAACACCTTAAGGTAATTAACCAGTGGCGAAGCTCGCATCTGTGGCCGCTTGAAAAAGTGCGACATACCCTTAAGAATCGTTCGTATCGTGTGGATCAGGCGGCGGTTGTTGTTCAGCGTTTGAAGCGCCTTGCTTCGATTGAAAACAAGCTTATTCGCCTTGAAGGAACGCGAATTTCGGGAATGCAAGATATAGGCGGTTGCAGATCGATAGTTAAGGACATTGATTGCGTAAATCGAATAGTAGGAATATATGAGGAAGCAAAAGAACGAAATCCAGAAAATCGTTCGGTGCTTATCTCTACACCTCGCGACTATATAGCCTATCCGAAGGAAACTGGATATCGGGGAGTTCATCTGATTATTAAGTACCAGAGTGATGGGACTGATACGAAAACATGGAATGGTCGCAAGATTGAAATACAGCTACGAACTAAGCTTCAGCATTCGTGGGCGACAACGCTTGAATCCGTTTCGACGGTATTGGGCCAGCAGTTGAAAGCCAATCTCGGAGATCCTGACTGGCTAAGATTTTTTGCGCTAGCGAGTGGAGTGTTTGCCGTTCGGGAAGAAGCTCCACCTATACCGGGACTGCCAACCGGTATGGAACTTTATCAGGAAACGCTGCAGTACTGGAATAAGCTAAATGTTAGAAGTGTCTTATTCGGGTGTGGAATAATTGGTTCGCAGCAAGAAACTGATTTTGTCGGACAATCATTATTTGTTTTACATATGGATGCGACAGAGAGGAAGATCCATATATATAGTTTCGAACAAGATGAATTAATAAAAGCTAACGAAAAGTACAATGATTTAGAGAAAAGATATTCTGATCGAGCAGATGTTGATATCGTGTTGGTTAAAGCAGAAGACATTAGGGAACTAAGACTTGGATATCCGAATTATTGGGCAGATACAGGAGTGTTTACTCAGATTTTGCAAGATGAACTCGAGAAAAATCTAGACCTTGAATTGGAATAGTTCCGTATACTCCAAATAATTGATCAAGCTAGCCAGACCCTATTACGCGGACAGGTTCTTTTTGCCTGATATTCAAAATGTTAGGATTCTCAGGAATTGAACCATCCTGAAAGGAAGTCGCTGACATACCAACTAGTGATTAAAGGAGCGCTAAGAAGTTAATCTGACAATTTCAAAGGATTTCGGGCGGTGCGGAAATTGCTTTCCCAAGTGCCGATAGGAATTGGGGAGAAACCGGAAGAGTTCCGCTAATTACAGAAAAGGATTTTTCCGATCCTGAGAAGATTCTTTAGTATCTCAATAACATTTTGAGGCGGCTTTTTGAGTTTGTGAGATAGCTCGAGAATGTTTTGGCGCTTGCGGAGAATACTTTGGCGCGTGCGGAGAATGTTTTGGCGCTTGCGGAGAATGTTTTGGCGCTTGCGGAGAATGTTTTGGCGCGTGCGGAGAATGTTTTGGCGCTTGCGGAGAATGTTTTGGCACTTACGGAGAATGTTTTGGCGCATGCGGAAAAGATCATTTTGCTTGCTTTCGAGAAAATGTTTATGGCAAAATCTTTCTCAATTTGCTCTATCTGTTGCTCCCACAGCAGTTTAGCTTGGGAGTTATCGGATAAATCTCAGGCAAATTGGAGTAAATTAAATGGCAGATTCGATCTCTAGTCTATCAGATTCAGAATTGGCGGGAATGGCCGCAGGATTGATAAGTGCGGTTACCGCGGCACCTGCAACGTTTGGATTAACACCCGCTTTTGTTACGACGCTGACCGATGAGAAAGATAATTTCGATCAGGAATTATCGATACATATCGACAGGCAAACACAGGCAAAGGCCCAGACCATCAAAAAAGACAATCAGCGATCGGTTCTCGAAGGTTTGATCCGCGATGCCCGGCAAATGGCGAAGGCGGCAAAGATCAGCGAAGCAAACATGGCCCAGATGGGCATTCCGTCGAGTTCGTCGCCCGCTCCGGCAAATGCTACGGTCCCGGCGGCGGCGGTCAATACGTCGGAGAGGCTGCGTCACAGGCTGGATTGGACGGACGCGGCTTCGCTGGACAACAAGAAGAAGCCGCGCGGCGTGATGGGAGCCGAGATCTGGGTGAAGATAGGCGATCCGCCGCCAGGGAACGAGAAGGACTGCGTGTTTCTGACGCTCGACGCCTTTACGCCGTATGTTGCGGAATATGACCCGGCAGATGCGGGCAAAACCGCTCATTACATGATCCGCTGGCGAATGCGCGACGGAAGCGTTTCGGCCTGGGGTGAGACGGTCTCGGCGACCATCACCGGATAAATTTCTATCAACGCAAACTGATCAAGGCTGGGCTGTGGCTCTGCCTTTTTTGTTGCACGGATTTAATTGCCGTCAGATTGATTATGAATATGCTTAGACCTATACTGTGCCCGTAAGTTCCTAGACACAATATATCAATCTACTCTCTCTAGAGGTCGCCCAATGAAAAGGATCGCCGTTTCTCTCATGGCTGTTGCTCTGCTAGCAATAGTGTCTTTTGCGTTTCCGGTTTTTGAGACATTTTCGGCTTTAAGCTTGCAAATCACCGCGTATTTCTCGCAAACACCTGAAACCGCCGCTCAGACCAAAGACGGAAACGCACCCGCAGTAACCAGCGATCTGTTTATTTCGGAATACATTGAGGGAACGTCTAACAATAAAGCGATAGAGATCTATAACGGAACGGGTGCGCCTGTGAACCTGGCGACGGGTAATTATGTGCTTCAGGTATATTTCAATGGCGCAGTAACCGCAAGTACAAACATAAATCTGGACGGAATAATAGCAGCCGGGGATGTATATGTTTTTGCTCATCCCTCAGCTAACGCGACAATTTTGGCTCAGGCTGATGGTAGCAGTTCAACTCTATCGTTCAATGGTAATGATGCTGTCGTGTTGCGAAAAGGCGGAACTGCCGGAACCGTGATCGATTCGATCGGTCAAGTTGGTTTTGATCCCATTACCGGTTGGGGAACTGCACCTACAACTACAATAAATGCGACACTCGTTCGGAAGGCAACTATCTGTACTGGCGATACCAATTCAACCGACACGTTTGTCCCGTCCGTTCAGTGGAACGGATTTGCCACGGATACATTTTCAAACCTTGGTTCGCACACGGCTTCGTGTAACTCGGCACCGGTTGCTGTGGACGACAATCTGAAAGGTGCAAAGGACACGCAGCTGAATATCCCCGCTGCGACGCTCACGTCCAACGACATCGATCCGGACGCGGGGCAGACGCTGTCGGTAAGCGCTGTACAGAATGCGATCAACGGTGCGGTCTCGATCAGCGCGGGCGTCGTCACGTTTACGCCAAATGCAGGGTTTACGGGTCTGGCTTCATTCGAATATGTGGTCTCGGACGGAACCGCCGTCGATGTCGGGATAGTGAATTTAGAGATCATTCCGGGCATTTCGGGCTCGGTCAGCGTCGGCACGGGGCAGACGTACACCAACCTTACGAATAACGACGGTTTGTTCCAGGCCCTGAACAACGACCTGATACTCACCGGCGACCTGACGGTAAACATCACCAGCGACCTTACGATCGAAACGGGCAATAACGCCCTGCGTAACCTGACGGAACAGGGAGCAGGCGCCGGAACTTACCGCATTCTGATCAAACCGAGCGGCGGGCCGCGTACGGTCTCGGGCGATATTGCCGGAGAACTTATCAAGCTGAACGGCGCCGACCGCGTCACGATAGACGGTTGGTCGGGCGCCGTGCTTTCCGGCCCCGAACCCGAAGGCGTCGCCGTCACACGCGACCTTACGATCACGAACACCTCGACAAATGCGTTCGCCTCGATGGTCTTTTTCTACAACGGCCTCGGAAATCCGTCGCAGAACAATACCATTCAAAACGTGAATATCGTCGGGAACAGCACTTCGTACGCGGGCATCGCCATCGGCGGAAACAGCGGCGGGCTCGGCGGCGATAACGACAACAACAAGGTGCTCAATTGTTCGATCAAGAGCGTAAGCTTCGGCATCTATACGCAGGGGCAGAGCGAGGCAAACCCCAACCTCGGCACGCAGATCGTCGATAACGTTTTGAATTTTACTGGTGCGGACAGCGTTCGGCGGATCGGCATCGTCGCCGTGAACGAACAGAACATTCAGATACGCCGAAATCAGATCTATGTAAACCGCGGCGGCGCGCCGGGCGGAGCCGTTGGAATCGGGCTTGGAGCCGATGTTGATTCAAAGTTTGCCTTTAACGCGACGACGAGCGGCGGCATCATTGACGCCATCGTCGCCCAGAACAGGATCACGGGCGTGGTCGGCAGCAATGATTACGGCGCCCACGGCATCGCCGTTGCCGGTGCACCCAGCGGCCAGAACAGGCTCACGAACAATATGATCTCCGGTGTCACAGGTGCGCCGACTTCGCCTGACCTGACGACCGGCATATTCATCGCGGGAGTTCCGGGTTCGAATACGTACCTGAATTACAATTCCGTCGCGATGACGGGCGACCGCGGTTCGGGTGCAGCATTGCCGAGTTATGCACTAGCGATGAGCGGTACCGACCCGACGGTCCAGTTGAAGAACAACATCTTCTATACGACGCAGGTCGCCACGGGCGGCGGAGCCGGAGCCGTGAGCTATGCGATCGGAACGGGTTCGAGCACGTTCGTAAATCTCGATTCGAACTTTAATGCGTTCTACCATTCGGGCACGTTCGGTTACCGCGTTGGCGGATTGCTTTCCGGAACGCAGATCACCAACCTTGCCGACTGGCAGGGCAGCGTAAGCGATGATGCAAATTCTCAAGAGGTAGATCCGCTGTTTGTCGATCCGACAACAGATCTTCATTTACAGGGCACTAGTCCCGTTCTCGACGATGCGATCGACGTCGGCACCGTCGCGGATATCGACGGCGACCCGCGCCCGATCGGCGCCGGTTTCGACATCGGGGCCGATGAACGGCCCGTGTCGGTGACGTACACGCTTTCGGTCGATCCAGCCACGGCAAACGAATCAGGGGAGCCGACGGTGACCATTACTGCAACCGGCGACGTTCCGGCTAGTGGAAACACGGTCGTGAGTCTTACTCTTGACCCAACGTCTACGGCAACGCTTGCAGATCTCGTCGGAGGCTCCATCCCCACCGAGATCACAATTCTTGACGGGCAATCGTCCGGTTCGGTTCAGATAAATATCGAAGATGATGCCGTTTACGAAGGCGTTGAAACTGCAGTTTTCAAGGGGCAGATCGGAGTGTCCACTTTTACAGCTTCATTAACGATAGAGGACAACGATGTCGCCTCTTTCCCAGAGATAGATGTTATAGGGAATGGTGTAAGTATTGCGGACGGAGATGTGACCCCTTCTTCCGCAGATCACACCATTTTTCAGAGCGTGAATATAGTTTCAGGTACTTCAGCTCGGACCTTTTCGATACAGAACACCGGTACCGGAAATCTAAATATAGCGTCGATTACGATATCGGGCGTGAACGCGAGCGAATTTCAGCTTACGACGCCGCCCGCATCGACGGTCGCACCTGGTGCATCCACGACATTCACTGTCACGTTCGACCCGACCGGTGAGGGGCTTCGAAATGCTACCGTGAATATTGACAGCGACGACGCCGACGAGGACCCATATGATTTTGCAATCCGCGGCACTGGCTACTATGTCCCGGTACTAGGAAACTATCCAAATTCCATGGTTGGATTGAGCGGGAACACGACCGTCACTCCAAGTGTTCCCTTGATCTATGCCGAACAGGCATATGCCTGGACGTCCCCGAGTTTTCAGGGTCAGCTTGCCGTCGATCCTGCGACGGGCAACGTGAATATTACTAACGCGCGTCCCGCTGGAACATATACGGTCAACGTAAGAGCCCAGAACGGCTCTTCGTATGACAGTACCAGCTTCACACTTACTGTGATGGCGGACGAATGTATTAATACATCCTGGTTCGTTAATACAGCGAATGTAGATGTCGGCAGTAATCCACAAAATCTCGCGGTTGGTGATTTTAACGGAGATGGGAAGCAGGATATCGTAACGGGAAACGTCAATGATCGGACATTGACCATTCTGCTGCGGAATGCCGCAAATAACGGATATGATTCCGAGTTGATCGGCAACTTTAATGATTTCCCGGCCGCTATAGCCTCCGGCGACCTGAACAACGATGGACGTCACGATCTTGCCATTGTCTTTAATTCTAATGATGAGGTTCAGCTCTACTATCGAAATACGGCGAACACCGGGTTCTCCTATGGCCAAACTCTTTCCATGAACGATAGTCCAATAGCGGTGACGATCGCAGATCTGAACGGCGACGGACGGAACGACATTGCCTCGGCAAATTCAACTCCGGGTACAGCCACGGTCTATGTCCGAACTACTGCTAATAATTCTTTTGTCTTGGAGAATCATTATTCCTTTGGCAGCTTGCCGTATTCAATAGTTGCCGCGGATCTTAACGGCGACGGCAAGACCGATCTTGCAGGTTCAAATCGAACAAATCCCGGTGGTGTAACTGTGCTTTTAAGGAACGCAGCCAACAATGGATATGACGCGGAACCAACCGTGCCGACTGGCGGCGATCTACCGTATTCATTGGCCGCAGGCGATCTTAATGGCGACGGCCGTCAGGATATCGTTGCGGTAAACTATCTTGGCCTGAACGCATCGGTTCTGTATCGCAACGCTGCCGGAACGGGGTTCATTCAACCCGCGGAATTGTATGATATGGGCGGCAATCCAAGATCAGTCGCACTCGGCGACTTTAACCAAGATGGCCGCCTCGATATAGTATCGGGAAATATCCAAAATGCGATCTCCGTTCTTTTGCGGAATTCGGCTAATACTGGTTACCTGGATCGTCGCCTTTTCAATGCGAACGATGATGTCATTCAAGTGGCGGTTGGAGATGTCAACGGGGACACGATCCAGGACGTTGTTGGGGTCGTCCCGGGAAATGATCAGGTCGCCATTTTCCGAGGCGTTTGTGTTTCTCCTGAAGTAAGCGTATCAGGTAATGGGCAGAATATTCCGGATGGTGATGCGACGCCGTCTCCGTCAAACAACACAGCCTTTGGTCCGGTATTAATGGACGGAGGTTCCGTGGTCAAGACGTTCACGATAGAAAATACCGGGCTCGATGACCTGGAGATATTCTCGACGCCTCGAGTTATTGTTGGTGGTCTGAACCCAACGGATTTTTCGGTCACCGTACAGCCGAATTCGCCAATCACACCATCCGGGTCGACGACCTTCGAGGTTACGTTCAATCCGACCGGGCTTGGCCTGAGACAGGCGGTCATATATTTCCAAAACAATGACCGGGACGAGGAGATCTTTGACTTTCTCGTCGTCGGTACGGGTACACGTCCGGAAACAACGATCAGCTCGCTCAACCGGACGGCGGCGAGTCCAAATAACGCCAATACTGTTTCCTGGCAGGCCGTGTTCAATGATGCAGTTTCCGGGGTTAACCCGACCAATTTTAACCTTGTAAATGTTGGCCTCGACGGCAGCCCCTTCGTGACGGTCGCGCCTGCAGGCGGGACGACCCCGAACACAACCTGGAATGTCTCCGCATCCACGTGGACCGGGTCTGGCCTTCTGGGACTGACCCTTGTGAACGACGATGCGGTTTCCCATACCCTGACGAATACACCGTTTACGGGTGAGGCGTATGTAATAGATCGCGGCGATCCGGCGATTACGTACACGCCGCTAACGAATGCAGTTGGCCCGGGCGATCGAACATTCAGCGTGTTTGGAACAGACAACGTCGGAATAAATGAGGTCCGGGTGTTCTGGCAGGTCAACGGAGGGAGCGCGGGCTATGCGGAAACTCAATGCACCCAAACCGGAGGAACGCCGCAAAATGGGATGTGGGGTTGCTCCATCCTTGACGGCCCGGGTGCGCCGCAGACAAATCCGGGAACGGTCTCATACTGGGTCACTGCGGTTGACGCAGCGGGCAATCTCACGGCAAGTCCGAGCGATGCCGGGCCGAGTGGCGGGCAGCGAAATTTGTACACCATTGGCAGCGGTGGCTCGATCGACGTATCGCTTTTTAGCGACTTCGATAACGTCGCTCTCGGAAGCGAGTTCACATTTAATGGCGATGCGGAAGTTAAGCAAGCCTTGACCCTGAATGGTCTCGCTTACACAGGTGATTACACGCTAGCTCTTGGGTGTAATACATCTGTGAATGGGGCCGGATCGGCAAGTTACGTAGTTGGAAAGGTTAAGAGGCGCTTCTGCGCGACCGAGACGTTTGAGTTCCCAGTCGGGGGGCCGCCTCTAGGGATAGTGATCCCTGGAGGGATACCGGCTGACAATTATTCACCGTTAACAGTGACAATAACGGACGGAATCGCTGGTTCGAGCCTGACGGTGAGCGTGACGGATGGTTTTTTACCTGGGCTACTTCAGGCCGGGGCATGTTCTCGTTACTGGACTGTTAACGAGACGGGCGACTTAACTGCTGATTTGACCTTTAAATACCGGGATGTCGATGATGCTTCGAATGAAGAATCTCAGTGGCGGGTCTATCGCCGAGGTGTGGGATTCCCCGTTGAATACACGCCCTATGTGAATAACTTCGCTGTAAACCAAATGACTGCTCAAAACGTTTCGCAATTCTCGAGTTGGGGGTTCGGTCAGTCTTTGGCGCCGACATCCGCCCCCGTGACCATATCTGGCCGGGTTCGAACACTCGACGGACGAGGGCTGAAAGGTGCGATTGTTACAATGACGGACGGATTCGGCGTGATTCGTCAGACAACAACCAGCACGTTCGGCTATTACCGATTTGAAGGAGTGAGCACCGGCGAATCATACGTTCTGGGTGTAAGCTCAAAGCGTTACCGATTCACCCCGATGCTAGTAAACGTGACCGAGGAACTGAGAGATCTGGATTTCTATCCCGATCCCCAGTGATCATTTGGAATCTTAAACAGAAAAAGGCAGACCCATGCAGTCTGCCTTTTCTAATTACCTTGACTAACACTTAGTGCTTCCAGTACCCCTGTCCCTCGCGTTCGACTCCGTATCCTTTTGACTTTAAATGGGCGACGACGTGCTGGGCGTGTTCGTCGTCGCGGACTTCGAGGATCAGTTCGATGCCTGTATAGCCCAAAGGAGCAAGCCAGATCGCACGCTGGTGATTTACTTCGATAACGTTTCCGCCTGTCTCGGCAACGCAATCCAGCATACGAGCCAACCCGCCCGGCCGATCCATTACAAGCAGTTTGAGAATGATGTAACGGCCTTGTCGGACCAGTTCCTGTTCGATAACGCGTGAAAGTAGGTTGCCGTCAATGTTTCCGCCGCACAAAACGGCGCAGACAACGTCGGTCTCGTTAATTTCGATCTTTCGGGCGAGAAGTGCGGCAACGCCTGCGGCACCGGCACCTTCCGCAACGATGTGAGCGTTCTGTACGCAGTGATAGATGCCGGTTGCGATCTCTTCCTCTGTGACCTCGACTACCTCATCGACATATTCTCGAATGATGGGGAGTGTGACAACGCCCGGACGCTTAACTGCGATACCGTCGGCAATTGTCGGTTGGGCAACGGCTTCGAGCGGTTCTCCTGCCGCGAGCGACTTGTTGATAGAGGCGACATGTGCCGCCTGAACACCGATCACACGAACGCCCTTTAGAAGGGACTTCGCCGCGATCGCAACGCCGGATATTATCCCGCCCCCGCCGATCGGGACTACGATGACCGTCACGTTCGGCAGATCTTCGGCGATCTCGCAGCCCACCGATCCTTGTCCGGCGACGATCAGCGGATCATCGAACGCGTGTACATATGTGTAACCGCGTTCTCGTTCGAGTTCACGCGAATAGGCGACCGCAGCGTCGAAGCTGTCTCCTTCAAGAATTACATCAGCGCCGAGTGCTTTCGTCGCCACAACCTTTGTGAGTGGAGCGAATTCGGGAAGAACAATTGTGGCCTTAACTCCCTGCAGCTTTGCCGCTAGGGCAACTCCCTGTGCATGGTTTCCGGCCGAGGCAGTGCAGACGCCGCGGGACTTTTCCTCGTCCGATAGCTTTGAGATCTTGTTATAGGCTCCCCGCACCTTGAACGAGCCGCCCCGTTGGAGACATTCCGCTTTCAAGAAACTCTTTGCACCGAGTATGTTGCTGAGTCTTTGATCTGGAATGATCGGTGTCGGATTTATGATGCCCTCAAGGACCTTTCGAGTCTCCTGGATCCCGGTAATGGATATCGTCATAGCGTTGGACGAAATTATAGGGCAAGGGAATGGGTTTTTAAACGCACGAAAGCCCGAAGAGAAGCAAAGGAATGATTAGGAAGAAAACTGAGGTTATGATGCGGATGTAGATGTGACTTCGGTGCTTCTCTCCGGTCCTGGTTATCAATTGGCTTGAAACTCCAAATACCTTATCAAGCGTTCCTTCATTTGTATTCCACCTATAAACGCGTAGGTATTATTGAAAACGTATCATCAGGCAAATATGTTCCGGATTTTATGAATTCCCCAATCTTGTACGAATGGGTTATAGTTAGCGTAAATAGTTCATTGGAGGGAATATGGAAGTTTTCGGACTTGGTGCGATTTTTCTGCTGTTTCTCGGGATTGCGTTACTCACTGTTGCCTGGAAGACGATAAAGATCGTTCCCCAATCGAGTGTTCTGCTTATCGAAAGGCTCGGCCGTTTTCATCGCACGGCAACGAGCGGCCTTAACATCATAGTTCCGTTCTTTGAATCGCCTCGAGCCGTTTATTGGACCAACGTCCGACCGGGACTTACCTCTATCGACCTTCGGGAGCAGTTCATAGATCTGCCGCCGCAGCCGGTCATTACCCGAGATAACGTTACCATCAACGTCGATTCGGTCGTGTACTGGCAGATCACCGACCCGATAAAGGCGGTTTACGAAGTGGCCGATCTTGTCGGTGGCATCGTGCAGTTGACAATAACAGGTATGCGTTCGGTAATGGGCGAGATGGACCTCGATCATACGCTGTCGTCGCGTGACCAGATCAATGCAAAACTCCGCCTGATACTGGACGAGGCGACGGATAAATGGGGCGTAAAGGTCACGCGTGTTGACGTCAAGAATATCAATCCGCCCGAGGACGTTAGGATCACGATGGAAAAACAGATGACTGCGGAACGTAACCGGCGTGCTTTGATCCTCCAGGCAGAGGGTGAGAAGCAGGCAGCGATCACACGTGCTGAGGGCGAAAAGCAGGCAGCGATCACACGATCGGAAGGTGAAAGGGAATCAGCGATCTTGCAGGCCGACGGTGCCGCACAGGCTCGACTGAAAGCAGCGGGAGCGGATGCTCAGGCAATCAATCAGATAGCACAGGTCGTAGGCAGCGCAGAGCAGGTAACCCAATATCTGATCACCTCGCGTTACGTGGAGTCGCTTCGAGACATGACCCGAACACAGAATTCAAAGGTCATTTTCATGCCGATGGAGACGTCCACACTGCTTTCCAGCGTCGGGGCAATTAAGGAGATCTTGTCCGAGACAGGAGAGAAAAGCGAGCAACTGCCGCCGACCCCGAAATCGCCAAGGGAGTTAAACCGATAGTATGACGATCTTAAAGGTTGGCCTTGTTGTTCTAGTTTTGGCAATTGTCGCGGTGGTCGTCCTTCTTTATGGATATGGAATGATATTCAACCCGACCCCGACGGCTCCGGTGAACGCGTCGTCCGTTTATGATTTCACCATGAAAGACATTGACGGGAACGACGTCAAACTCGACGCATTCAAGGGCCGTCTCATTATGATCGTCAACACGGCCAGCAAATGCGGTTATACACCGCAGTATGAAGGGCTGGAAGCGATCTATAAGAAATACAAGGACCGTGGATTTGTGATACTCGGTTTTCCGGCGAACAACTTCATGGGCCAGGAGCCCGGCACGGAAAAGGAGATCAAGGAATTTTGTACCTTGAAATATAATGTGACTTTTCCAATGTTCTCTAAGATCTCGGTGACCGGTCGGGACCAGCACCCGCTTTACGGTTTTCTAACAAACAAGGCGACCAATCCTGAATTTGGCGGCGAAATTAGCTGGAACTTTAACAAATTCCTCATAGGAAAGGACGGCAAGGTCGTGGGACGCTTTGCGACGGCCGTTAATCCCGAAGATGCTTCTGTCGTCGCAGCCATCGAAAACCAGTTGGGGACTAAGGATTGAAGTGATTCTTGGAGCTAACTTTTTGCGTTAAGTGGAAATGTTTCCAACGGTATGTAAAACACGCCAGATCGCAGCATGATGCTCTCGTACAAGACGATCCTTGACAGAACGAATTTGACCTTTTTTATGTCGGAGCTAAGATGAATGTCAATTAGCGACGCGGCGGATCGATCGTCGCGAATTCTGGCAATGGTCAGATGAGTATGAAAACGCCGATGTTCCAGCGGAATTCCAAATTGTGAACAAGCGGAATCGATCGACTTTTGGAGTCTTAAAACAGTCCCGGCTTCGTCGTCGATGTTGATCGCGATCACGCGCTTGCCGAAGGCCATTGGTCCGCTCAGCCGCAATTGAAAAGGGCCGAATTCACTTACGGCTTCTGTTAGGACGCACACGAGATGTCGTATAAGAGCCTCGTCGGTGTCACCCAAGAATTTCAACGTTATGTGCAGGTTTTCGGGCTTGACCCAACTTGCTTTTACTGCAGGGCTTGCCGAGCGAAGATCCTTGCTCTGGGCCAACGCGATCCGTCTTGCCTCATCTGAGATCTCAGCAGCAATAAAGAGCCGCTTCATTTTCTGTCGAGATTTTCGGTATAAAGTTCGCGATAAATACGGTAATTGGTCATTACCTTAAAGACATAATTCTTAGACTCGGCAAAGCCGATCTCAGACGTGAAAATGCCGGGTTCTTTTGGTTTCGAACGGTTAAGCCATCTAAGTGCGTTATCCTCGCCGCCGTTGTAGCTAGCTGCAATGCCCTCGTATAAGCCACCAAACTCGTCTTTGAGAAACTTAATATATTCAGAACCTATGGCGATATTGGTCGCAGGATCGTAAAGATCGTCAGGCTGCACATTCGGGAAACCTGCCGAGACGTTGTATTTCAGAGCAGTATCAAAGACGAGTTGAAGCAGGCCACGCGCACCCGCGGGTGATTTTGCAGATGGTTTGAAAGAGCTTTCCTGTTTCATGATAGCAAGGAGAAAACGAGGATCGATGTTTCGTTTCTTTGATTCGCGGACCACCTCGGTTCGGAACATCACCGGATAGTCCGAGTAGTATTTCGGTGTTACGTCGGCGATAAGCTTCACATTTGAACCGGAGACTCTTTCCGCAGCGAGGCCTGCATAATAGGAGGTCGGATTCGGCAGGATGGATGCGAACACGCTTGCTGAATTCGCCCTTTTGTCCATTGAGATCGCGAAGGCACGCAAATATTTGACCTCATCGAAACTTGCCATGGTACCTGTGAACGACTTGCCGGAAAGCAATCGATCAGCAGCACTCACGGCATCGGACCAGTGCTCACGATGGATCTCCATTCGCAATTGTGCGTGTAAAGCATTGACCTCGCTCGGTTTGCCGGCAAACTTAGATACCGTCTTTTCTACCCATTGTTCGGCGTCATCGTATTTGCCTGCCTCACGAAGAGCGTCGATTATGTTTAAATATGCAGATTCGATTCGTTCTCCCTCGGGAAATGCGATCGTGTATTGTTCGTATGCCTTGACGGCCTCAAGATTCTTGCCCATCCGAACATAAGACGCGCCCTTAAAAGCCAAACCTTCGCGACCGTCCTTCGTCATTAAATAGTCTTTGGTCAGCCGATCGAACCATTCGACGGCCTTTTGATAGTCGCGTTCCCACATGTATGAACGTGCGGTCCCGAATAACGCTTTGGATACGCCTGGGTCCTCAGGGTATTTCTCGAGTACGATCGCCCAATGCTCACGGGCCTGTGGGAAGAGGCGATTTGCCATATAGGTTTCGGCCCGCGAGAGGTGTTCGGCCGCAGACAATACAGGAAGCTTTCCACTAGCATCGCGCGATGCACGGTCAACATCTGTTATTCGCCGAAGTGTCGCGTCAGAAGTTTGTGCGATGGCGGCAATGGATAGTAAAACGAGAGCGGCGAGGGTTCTGAGCGTTTTGCGCATATCTTTTTCTGGCGGCGGATCCGGCATCAACTTTAGCTTAGCCGAAACTTAGACGTAAGGGCAATTTTTTTGGTTGCCGTTGTCGTGTCGGTTAAACGCCGGGGATTATTCGTGCTAAAATCACGTTTTATACGGAGTTACGAAGATGAAACTCGCATTGAACGGGGCGACGACAATGAAGGCCGACCTCGAAACGGATATCAGAGCAGCGGCAGCGGCCGGGTATGATCTGGTGGAGCTGAGGTCGAATAAGCTCTATGATTATCTCGAAACGAAGACGGTCGACGATCTGAAGGCTCTGCTGGCAGACACTGGCATCGGCGTGCTTTCGATCAATACGCTCGAGCATATTACATGGCGTTCGGATGAGGACTATGCCGCGATCAAGGAAGAATGTGCGAAGCTTTCAGAGATCTCGCAAGCCATCGGGTGTCCGTATGTGCTTTCGGTGCCGGGAGCGTTGCGGCAAGGGCCGAAGACTGATGAGGAGACGATCGAGGAGTCGGTGCGTGTGCTGAATGAGCTTGCAGACATTGCAGAATCATACGGGATCAAGCTCGGTTTCGAATTCCTCGGCGAAGCTGGGAACTCCGTCACCACGCTTGATCTTGGCAGTAAAATAGTTGAACTCGTCGATCGCGAGTCGGTCGGTAATGTGATCGACACCTATCATTTCTACGCCGGAAGCTCGTCGTTCGATGCTTTGGAAAATCTTGACCCGGCAAAGCTCTTCATATTCCACATCAATGGGGCCGAAGACCTGCCGAAAGATCAGTTGAACGATTCGAAGCGGCTCTATCCCGGCGAAGGCGTTCTGCCGATCGGCGAGATGAATGCAATTCTCGACAAGATCGGCTACGATGGGCCGGCAAGCGTTGAGATCTTCCGACCCGAATATTGGGAGCAGGACCCCTTCGAAGTCGCGGTAAAGGCAAAGCTAGCCGCCGAACAGGCCTTGGGGCTAGGCCAGCACGCCGCAGGCGGAAGTTGGTAACAAATGGATAAAGTAAGAATTGGAATAGTCGGAACGGGCTACATCGGCAACGTCCACGGCAGGATACATTCGCGTGACGAGAGGGCGGAGATAGCTGCCTTGTACGATATCGTTCCGGAGCGGGCTGTAAAGACGGCAAAGAGCATCGGAGGAAAGGTGTGTTCCTCTCGCGACGAACTGCTTGAGAATTGCGATGCGGTTCTCATTTGCTCGCCTAACAAAACGCATAAGGAAGTCGCCCTGCATGCTTTAGCCGAAGGTAAGCACATTTTCTGCGAAAAGCCGTTCTCGATCGGTATCGACAACGCAAGAGAACTTCGGGATGCGGCGAATGCTGGGAAAGGCGTTTTTCAGGTCGGACACAATCGTCGATATGCCCCGGTTTACGCTACTCTCAAAGAACTCCTTAAAGAGGACACGGCCCACTCGGCTCATATCAAGATGAACCGCGGTGAGCTGAAAAATCCGGTGTGGACTGGCGATGTTAACGTAACGGGTGGGTTCTTGTACGAAACTACTATCCATCTCTTTGATATGTTACGGTTCCAATTCGGTGAGATCGAGGAACTGGTCGCGTACGGATCGCAGCACGAATATCCGGAGCTCGATGAGTTCTCGGTGATCTTCAAGTTCAAGAACGGCTTCCACTGCACATTTGCATCTTCGTCCGACGCAAGTTGGCATTTCCCTTTCGAACGTATCGAGGTCTTCTGCCATCACCGCACCATCATGACAGAAGAAATGGAACGCCTTCTTGATTCACGCGGAATGGACGCAAACTTCGAGACCCACTCATTTCACATGGTCGAGAAAGAGGATCGTTGGGGATACGTCCAGGAAGATAAGGCTTTCATCGATTCGATCCTAGGCGGGACGCCGCCGCCAGTGACAGCCGAGGACGGTTTCAAGTCCGTTGAATTGGTAGAATCCGTATATCACGGGATCAGATCGGGTGAACGTGTTCGATTCTAGAACAAATCAGTGTAATAGCGCGTTCTTATAGACTGTGGCAACAAATCAGTGTACAAATTGTGGTCAGGCTAACGCGGTAGAGAGCAAATTCTGCCGGTTTTGCGGTTATCAGATGCCTGATCCGTATTTTCAACCGGCTGATCCGATGATCAACCGCCGGCCGTATTCTTGGCAAACTGACGAATTCCAGACAAAGCAGGGAAGCCGCGGACCGCGTTCGACGGTTGAGAATTATCCCATCGCCCAGTTTCACCAAAATGTCGGGCCGGGGCCTCAGACACTCGTTCAAAACACGCCGCGAGACATTACAGGAAATTATCGATGCCCAAACTGCGGAACGCACTATCTTCCGGTGATCGAAAGGCGGATCTCAACCGCCGGTTGGATCACATTTGCCCTGCTTCTTGTGTTTACGTTCGTGTTTTTCTGGATCGGTTTGTTGATCAAAGAAGATGTAAGTGTCTGCCCGGTCTGCAAATATAGACTAAACTGACAAGTTACCGGTAGTAGTAACCCTTTGGATGCTCGATCTTTATGTCCGGGTTGGAACTTGTTACTTCCACTTTGTAATAACCTTTCTTCATATGAGTGGAAAGGTACGTGAGCAGGAACTGACGGCGCAATAGGATGCTAAGGTCTCGAAAGAAAGGTTCCATGCTTATCGGAGCGATCGAGCCTTGAAAGAAGGCTCGTCCGCCCGTTTCGTCCGACAGCTTTTGGAGTGAACTTTGTCCATTCAGTATCAGCCTGGAATTGTCTCCACCCACCGATGCCGATGGAGAATAGATCGTAAAAACCGAGACACTTCGCCTTTGCGCACGAAGGATGGCCTTGTCCAGCTCGATACTTTGCCCAGGAGCTGAATTTGCTACGCCCGATGAAAGGTCCAAACCATCTGATATCAATAATATAGCTCGTCGACCAGTCGGCAAGGCATCGAACCGATCGAGAATGTCAACAACACCGTCAAACGGACTTCTGGGCGATGCAGACGAACTTCCGGCAACAATGCGAAGTGAACCAGCAGCCTTGTTGAGATCGTCCGTAAACTTCTGCCGTATTTGTGGGCTGCCACCCCTCGTGTATGCCACCATTACGCGTGATCCGCGTGGCAGGCTTCTGATGAATTTTGCAATGTCCTTCAGTTGCAAATTGAAACCAGACGTTAGGTCATCCTGGATCAATACCGCAAGCGAAAGCGGTGTTTCTTCTATGCTCCGTAGAGATAGTATCGTCTGTTCGTCCTTGTTTTCCTTTACTATCAGCCGGTCAAGTTGAAGAAACTCTTGTAGCTTATCTTCCTTTAGTTCCTGTTTTGTAAAAATGGATATCGGGATCGATACCGGACGTACCGCCGGTTTCGATTCAGTTGCCGGAGGTTGGGCCGGCCCTGCGACCACTGCAAGGAATAATACAGAAAGAAGGAATGTAATTTGGAAGCCAAGTGCACGATTCATAGAAGAAGGTTAAGCCTCAACGCGGTATTACGCCGTTAGTTTGAATTAACTAGGCACTGTTTGTAAAGTAAATCCTTGAGAATGGCAAACACTCTGGAAAGATACGGAATATCAGATCGCGATCTTGCGCGAGGAAGAAATCTCAAGCTTGCCGGAATTTCTGCGCCGGTTGTTCTTACGCTTCTTCCCGTTGCGATATTCATATTGCTCACGATCGTACTCAGCGGAGCGCCGATCTTTGCCATTTCCTCATTCGTGCTCGGGATCTTTGCTACGATCGCTGGCCTCGTGATCGGACTCGGATTTTCGGCATATTTTTTTGTGAAGCATCAAAGATGGACGACCGAAATGCGCGAGCGCATCGCCGCTAACGGCATCGGTGCCGATGAGGTCGAGTGGTTTAGAAAGGAAATGAGGCCGTCGGAGAAGCGGGCGTTAAAGTCGATGGATGTTGCCGACCCGCTCGTCGCGGACGCCTACAGGGAGACACTCGCGTCCCGCTTAACGGCAACCCGAATTGTTCGATCGTCAAAAAGGGAACTTCAGGTCGCAAAACGCCGCGAAATAAAACTCAAGTCGCTAAAAGCTGAAAACGTGAAACGATTTCTTGAGCAGCTCAAGGAGGACACGGCAAAAATAGAGGCGATCCATTTTGAGTCCAAGCAGATGTTGGCTGAAGCCGAATCACGGCTTGAAATGATCGAGGCCTCCGCTGCTCGCGGCGGAACATTTGCAGATTCCGAGGTCGCCCTTAAAAAACTGGCCGCGCGGGCGTCGCAACTGCCGCTAGCGCTCGAGGCAGCCCGCATTCACGAAGAAGCCGTCGCCGAACTTGAAAAGGACGACGACGGCCTATTGGAGATCGCGGGTAAGGAACCAATTCAATAGTTCCGCAATTGATAATCCTTTTCGTCATAAACGCCATCTCCATTAAGATCCGCATGGCCGCCATTCTGGCTCAGCATATGGGCGATCTCAGACTGAGGCGCCTTCAGTAGGCGAAGCACAGCCAACTGATAAATGTTTGCTTCCGATTCCGCAGACGTACCGGCTTGATACTTTCCAGACCTATATTGCCAGAAATGAACGGTTTCGTGGATGAATACGCTGGCGAGCCATGTCTTTGATGCGTTGAATGTTGTTGGGGCGATGTCTATCGCGCCGTCTTTGAAGTTTGCTCCGCTCTTTTCTGCCGACCTGATCTTAAGCTCATATTTGAGCATCCAGGAATAGTATTGACTTGCATTCTTCTGAAGCATGTCGAGGCACTCGTTGCACTTTTCGGTGAACGTATTTGCCGCGATACCTTTGTTGTTTCCAATTACGACGATAGAACCCATTTTAAAACCCTCCAGGAGATCCAATGGGGGACGCACTTCGAGCAGTAATTTTGCGAAGACCGGGGGAAGAGCGAAAGTAACCGCAGAAGCCGTTCCGAACGCATGAATTGAACCTGTATGTACAGGTGGGTGGCGTCGCGTCCCCGAAGAAACGCATTAGCCGGAACCTCTGGCAACTTCCCGTAAGACCTTGCACTGGAACCGGCATCGGCCCCCCTCAATTCAAGTGTTGGCTCAATTATTATTGCGACGGTGACAAACCCCGCAGTAAAGTTCTTTCGCCTAGCGTAATTCTAACACATCGTAGCAGATCAAAGCACAAACAAAAAAACCGGGTGAACACCCGGTGCTTTGATCTGATCTTTTAATAAGGTCACTGCTCCACGTCAAATTCCTGGGGCACGTGTTCGCGATACTTCAACACGCGATCAAGCATCTCGGCACACTCAGCACTGCGAGAGGCAAGTTGAAGATCGGCCTGGTGCTGCGCATCCTGAAGCTGATGGTACTCATCGGCGATATGAAGAGCGGCAAGTATCGCGACCTTAAGCGAATCCACCGTGAAAGTGCCGGAAGAGATCTCGCGCATCTTATGATCGACATATTCGGCCAGTTTAAGAATGTAGTCGTTATCACCGTCCGAACGGATGCTGTAAGTCTGATTATATATCTCGACCCTGATCGTCTGTTCTGATTCAGTATGCTGTTTGCCGGTTATCATGACGCATGCCTCCCGACAGCCTCGGCTACGTCGCCATCGATTATTGTGATCGCGTCAAGCATTGCTTCAACCTTTAGTTGAATAGCGTCACGCTCAGATAGCAGATCAGCAATCTTCTCTTCCAGCCGCGTCCGTTCCTCAAATATGTCGTGTGTGCTGCGCCGAAGTTCGAGAAGCTCGCGTTCGACCTTTTCTTTTTCTTCGCGCATCTTTTTCGCGTACTCGATAGCAAGATATATCTTGTCCTCGAGATGCGAGAATTTCTCCATTCCCGTTAAGCCGTTCATTCAGCTATCTCCGTGGTATTGGGGGTCATGAAAACTTGGAATTCCGATTATGGATACTTTGAAATAAAAGTTCAAGTTTTAACAGCACCAATTTCTAACTTCTTTGCTTTATTTTCAACTGACTCTCGATGTGTCTGAACAGATCGTCGTGCCGTTCGTTAACCTCATTCTCGGTGAGTGTCCTTTCGTTGA
>JAEUQK010000005.1 GCA_016789265.1 Blastocatellia bacterium | reverse complement strand
TTCTTAATTTTTTAGAAAATTGAACGGGGAAGTTGAAGCCCCGAGATCTCCGCAATCATAAACGGCTGAGTCTGGCTCGCCGGGTTTGGTAATACGTTTCTCAAGATCTAGGAGGATCCTATGCGCGAAGTTCACAAATTTTTGACGAAGCTCTCCGCGGCGTCAATTCTTATCCTTTTGTTCGTTATCGCCGCAAGCGCCCAGTTTCGGGCAGGCGTTCAGGGAACCATCTCTGACGCGACCGGTGCGGTGGTCGCAAACGCGAAGGTCACCCTCATAAGTAAAGAGACCGGGCAAAAGCAGGAAACTACTGCGAGCGATGAAGGGTTTTACCGATTCTCTTCGCTTGCTCCGGGCCTTTATTCGATAACCGTCGAAAGCCAGGCATTTAAGAAGGCGGTGATCGATAATGTTCAGGTGTCGGCCGAGACGCTCGAAGGCGTAAATGTCACGCTCGAAGCCGGCGGCATAAGCGAGACGGTGACCGTCGTCGCTGAACCGGGAGCGGCCACTCTTGAAACCGAAGACGCCAATATTCGAAAGACTCTCGGCACGGAGGAAATACTGAGGCTTCCGCAAGTCGGCCGCGACCCTTACGAACTTGCACGACTTGCGCCGGGTGTTTTTGGTGCGGGCGCAAGAGGCGGCAATGGCAACTCGCTGAACTTCCCAAATACCAGCGGCCCCGGCGGTTCGAACAATTCGATCTTTGCGACGGAAAACGTTCAGCCCATTTCGGCGAACGGACAACGCGTATCTGCAAACAACTACCAGATCGACGGAACAAGCGTGAACAGCCAGACATGGGGCGGCGGTGCCGTCGTGACGCCAAGTCAGGAAAGCGTCAAGGAGGTGCAGGTAACCTCAAGCACCTATTCGGCTGAGGACGGCCGCAACAGCGGTGCCCAGATCAAGGTCGTTTCACAAAACGGTACAAATAGCTGGCACGGAAGCGCTTTCTATAAGCTTAACAATCCGGCATTGAATGCCTACAACACGATGCCGCAGTTCGTCGGAACGATAAATACGGGCGGCCCGCAGCGTGTGGAAAGAAAATACGATTCATACGGCGGCAGTTTCGGCGGACGCATAATCAAGGACAAACTATTCTTCTTTTTCACATGGGAAGGACTGAAGGAGAACACGTCGTCTTCTTTCACAGGTTTGGTCGAGACAACGGGCTTTCGGTCCGCCTTAATTGCCGCGCGGCCGAATACGCTCTCGGCAAGAATTCTTCAAGCAACAGGTATCGAACCCCGTGTGAATCAGATCTTGACCTCGACATGCAGCGGTATTTTCGTGACCTGCGCGGTTGTCGGAAATGGTATGGACATCGGTTCTATCACAGGTACGTATGGAACATATGTCCCGACGCTGACAACGGCCCCTAACGGAGGCGGTCTTGACGGTATTGCCGATGTGCAGTGGGCGCTGCTTGACCGCGTGGGTAAATTCCGCGGCAATCAGTTCAACACCCGCATCGACTTTAATGCAACGGATAAGGACAAGTTCACGTTTACCTCTTATTTTGTGCCGAACACGGCGACGACCTCGAATGACGGCGCTCAGAGCAGGCCGCAGGCGGATATCAATTCCGACCGTTTGACGTATGCGCTCGGATTCATCTACAACCGGAATATTTCGGCGACGATGACCAACGAGGCGCGATTCAACATCACTCGATGGGGTTTTGACGAAACGAAATCGAATCCCGATGCAGACCTTTCGCTGCCGCGTGTAGAGATCGAGGGATTTTACAGCGATCGTTTGAGATTCGGATTTCCACGAGGGCTGAATACTCCCGGCGTGATCGACGAGAAGCAGCTTGATTTCCGCGACATGCTGACAAAGGTATGGGGAAATCACGTCCTGAAATTCGGGGGCGAATACCGGCTCGACCTGAACAGCAACGGCGAGGTAGGCGGAGCACGTCCGCTTTATTCGTTCCATCGTCCATGGAATTTTGCCAACGGAACACCGATATTTGAAGAAATATCGGCGACACTCGACGGGCAGCCGACAGCAAACAATACGAAGTTCAGAACCAGCGAACTTGCGTTCTTTGTTCAGGACGACTGGAAGTTTCGGCCGAATCTGACGCTTAATCTTGGTTTGCGTTGGACATACATGTCGCCGGTCACCGCGTCAGATGGTGTACTTGGAAACCTCGCGCTTGGGCCGACGAACGGTCTCGCCGGAGCTAGGATCGTAACGAACAAACAGCTTCATGGCCGCGACCTCAACAATTGGGGCCCGCAGCTCGGGTTTGCATGGAACCCGAAGATGTTTGACAACAAACTTGTCATTCGCGGCGGCGGCGGAATGGGCTATGACCGTCTTGCAAACGCTTTGCTTGCAAATGCGAGACGCAATCCGCCAAACGGCGCGCTGTTCGGCATTTGCTGCGGAACGGCGGGAACTCCCGGCGAAGATTGGGGTTCACCGTTCGTCGGAGGTTTGATCACATTTGTCAGCAGCACTGACGGAACGATCTTCGGCTATCCGCGTAATCCGCTTCTCGGCGGAGGAACGAACCCGACGACCGGCTTGCCGAATAGCGGTGCGGCCGAGATCTACGGTGCTCCGCAGGATCTCGAAACGCCGTACGTGATCCGCTACTCGCTCGAGGGACAGTACGAACTTCCGGGCAACCTGGTTGCGACGCTTGGTTACTCGGGAAGTGCGGGACGTCACTTTGTTCGCATCCTTCCTCTGCACATCATGACGGAGACCAATCCGCGGATCAGTGCTGCTTACTTCGCAAGTTCAGACGTAAATACGAACTACAATGCGTTGCTTGCACGGCTGCAGGGCCGGTTCATGAAGCAGTTCTCATTCGACATGAACTATCGCTATGGCAAGAGCCTGGACACGTCTTCGTTCGAATCGCCTTGTGCATGTACGAACCAGAGCTTTCCGGTAGATCAAAAGGAAGAGCGCGGACGTTCGGACTTTGATGTCCGGCACAGCTACGTCGCCTCTGGAACGTGGGACCTTCCGTTCTTCCGCGGGAATAGCTGGACAGACAAGATCGCGGGCGGCTGGCAGATCAGCGGTATCGCGACGTATCACACCGGTTTCCCGTGGACGCCGAAACTCTTTGGCTGCCTGAACGGAAACACAAGTACGAGCAACGGTTTCTGCGATCCGCGTCCGGTTGCGCTTGCGGCTGGTTCGCCGGGGATCAATCCGGGAGACAATACGAATGAAAACTTCCTGCGTGCAGGCGGATTGTTCGGAGTATCGGGTACGACGATCTTCAGCAGTGCGTTCAATTCGTCAAACCCGTTCCAGAACCGTCCGATCATCGGACGCAACACGTTGGCGGGACCGAGATACTTTTCGGTCGATATGTCGTTCGCGAAGCGTTTCGGATTGGGCAGCTGGGGTTTTCTTGGAGAGAATGCAAATGTTGACGTGAAGTTTAACTTCTTCAACCTTCTTAACAATCTAAACCTTGCTCCGTTCAACTCGAACTCCGACCCGACACGTATTCAGTTGAATACATTCGGCGTTGCAACGAGCGGATTGTCCGGACGCGTTGGTGAATTCCAGATCCGCTTCAGCTTCTAACCTGCTCAAACGGGCCGCGCCGGAGAAATCCGGCGCGGTTTTTCTTTCCACCTAGGACTTGTCTAGTGGTGAACAATCCAGCAATGACCAAGTGTATTCAGATAGTCTTCCTTATACTAATTGTGGTCAGCCACGCTGCGGTCGGAGCTGCGCAACGGAGCGGGCCGGCTGTAGAAAGGCGGATCAGCCAGCTGATAGCAAAGATGACATTGGCCGAAAAGCTCGGCCAGCTGCAGCAGTTGGACGGAGAGGCAAACGGAAAATACAGGCCGGAACATCTCGAGATGGCGCGCAAAGGGCTGCTCGGTTCCACGCTGAACGTTCGCGGAGCGAAAATGACGAACGAATTGCAGCGGGCCGCATTGGAATCGCGTCTTAAGATCCCGATCCTACTTGGCTTTGACGTAATTCACGGTTATAGGACCATCTTTCCGGTACCGTTGGGCGAGGCCGCGAGTTTTGATCTCCCGCTGATCGAGCGGACCGCGGCAATAGCGGCCGCGGAATCTCGTGCGGCAGGTGTCCATTGGACGTTTGCCCCGATGGTGGATATCGCTCGCGATCCGCGATGGGGACGGGTCATAGAAGGTGCAGGCGAGGACACTTTTTACGGTTCTCTTGTGGGGCAGGCTCGCGTTCGCGGATTTCAGGGAACGGACTACAGTGCAAACGATCGGATACTTGCGACGGCAAAGCACTGGGTCGGATACGGTGCCGCGCAGGCGGGTCGAGACTACAGTACGACGGATCTATCTGAGCGAGCGCTTCGCGAGATCTATTTTCCGCCGTTCAAGGCCGCGTTGGATGCCGGGGTCGATTCGTTCATGACCTCGTTCAATGACATAGATGGCGTACCCGCGACGGCAAATCCATTTGTGTTAAAGAAAGTTCTGCGCGACGAGTGGAAATTTGACGGCCTCGTCGTGAGCGATTACACGGCCGTGATGGAGCTGATGTTTCACGGCCTCGCCAAGGACGAAGCCGATGCGGCACGTTACGCATTGAACGCGGGCACCGATATGGAAATGGTCAGCCGTTTCTATAACAAGCACGGCGAGGAGTTGCTGAAACAGCGCAAGATCACGATGGCGACGATCGACAACGCGGTGCGTCACGTGCTCCGCATTAAATTTCGTCTTGGGCTGTTCGACAATCCCTTCGCCGACGAAGGCCGCGAACAGCGTGAAGTATTCAAACAGTCAAACCGTGACACCGCAAAGCTTGCCGCCGAAAAGTCGTTCGTCCTGCTTAAGAATGAGAAGGAGACCCTTCCGATCAGCAAGAGTGTAGACGAGATCGCCGTTATCGGTGCACTCGCAGACAACAAAGCCGAGATGAACAGCAATTGGGCGGGCGACGGCCAGCCTAACGATCCGATCACGGTCCTCGAAGCGCTGAAGCAGAAGTTTCCGCGAACGAAGGTGCGTTATGAAACGGGCTGTGATCCGTCATGCGAGGTCACGTCCGGGTTTGCAAAGGCTGTCGATGCGGCAAAGGACTCCGACTTCACGATCCTGGTAATTGGCGAATCGCAGGCTATGAGTGGAGAGGCGTCATCGCGGAGCAATATCGACCTGCCCGGCAAACAGCTAGATCTCGTAAAAGCTATCCACGCTACAGGCAAGCCTTACGCAGTCGTTTTGATCACCGGACGTCCTCTGACGATCAACTGGCTTGCCGAGAATTCACCGGCCGTTCTGTTAGCTTGGTTTCCCGGAACTATGGCCGGTCCGGCGATCGTTGATACGCTGTTCGGTGATTCAAACCCCGGCGGGAAATTGCCGATCACTTTCCCAAGATCCGTTGGGCAGATCCCGAT
The DNA here is from genome assembly GCA_016789265.1 of Blastocatellia bacterium. Lineage (GTDB taxonomy): Bacteria > Acidobacteriota > Blastocatellia > Pyrinomonadales > Pyrinomonadaceae > OLB17. Next base: position 58,695 of record JAEUQK010000005.1, on the reverse strand, counting down.
CTTCTACAATCAGAAACGCACGGGACGGCCGTTTGACGCTGCGCAGAAATACACATCCAAGTATCTGGATATCCCAAATACGCCGCTCTTCCCGTTCGGTTACGGATTGAGCTACACGCAGTTTCGATTGTCCGATCTGAAATTGGACAGGATGCAGATCCTGCCGAGCGGCTCGGTGAAGGTCTCGGCCGAGGTCGAAAATATCGGGAGACGAGCCGGTGATGAAGTAGTACAGCTCTATATTTCCGACGTCGCCGCGAGTGTGACGAGGCCAGTGAAAGAACTGCGAGGCTTCAAGCGAGTGACTCTCCGTCCCGGCGAGAAACAGCGTGTAGAGTTTACTTTGTCGCCCAAGGAACTTCAGTTTCTGGATCGGACTTTCAAACCGGTCGTCGAACCGGGAGAGTTTGTTGTTTACGTCGGAACCAGCAGCGACAATGGGCTTCAGACCACGTTCGAGGTCGTCGATAAGATCGTGGCACGACCGGTAAGCAAGGCCGAGAATGTTACGCCCGAAGCCGCACCGTCCGGAGCCGTGCCAACGGCGCAGGTGAGCGAGGAGGATGAAGCGTTTCTCGACGACCTGCAGCGCAAGACGTTTCAGTTTTTTTGGGATCATTCGGACGCCAATACCGGACTAACCTTAGATCGTGCGCGGACTGACGGAACGCCGCCCCAACCCGGGGAATCGCACTACAATGTCGCGACCATCGCAGCGACCGGATTTGCACTTAGCGGATACTGTATCGCGGCCGACCGGGGCTGGGTCACAAGAGAACAGGCAAAGACACGAGCGAGAAACACGCTCGATTTTTTTGCCAATCGGCAGGAACACAAGAACGGCTGGTTCTATCATTTTGTAGACAAGACCACCGGCGAACGCCGTTGGAACAGCGAGATCTCTTCGATCGACACGGCCCTGCTTTTGGGCGGAGTGTTAACCGTTCAGAGCTGTTTTTCTGACGATGCACAGATCGTCACGCTTGCCGACAAGATCTATGACCGGGTCGATTTTCAATGGATGCTGAACGGCGATCCGTACCTCTTGTCTCACGGCTGGCGTCCGGAAAGCGGTTGGATATCCAATCGCTGGCATGATTACAGCGAGCAGATGATCTTGTACCTTTTGGCGATCGGGTCGCGGACACACCCGATCCCGGCCCGCTCATGGTATGCCTGGGAAAGGACGTGGTACGAGTACGCGGGATATCGTTACCTTGCGGCCGTCTCGCCGCTATTTATCCATCAGTTCTCGCACGCGTGGGTCGATTTTCGAGGACGCCGCGAACGTCGTCCCCCTTACGTCGATTACTTTGATAATTCCGTAAAAGCGACACGTGCGCAGCGTGACTTTTTTATCAACGTACTGAGTAGGGAATTTCCGAAATACGGTCCGAATATGTGGGGCCTGACCGCGTCTGATTATCAGGGCGGCTACACAGCCTGGGGAGCGCCGCCGCGTCACCCGGATACGGATGGAAGCCTTGTTCCGTGTGCACCGGCTGGTTCGCTGATGTTCACGCCGGACATTGCGCTTCCGGCCCTGAAAGCGATGAAGGCTCAATACGGCCAGCAGATCTACGGCCGGTACGGGTTTGCCGATGCGTTCAATCCGCACAACGGTTGGGTAAATCGCGACGTATTGGGGATCGATCTCGGGATAACATTGCTGAGCGCCGAAAACCTGCGCAGCGGAAAGGTGTGGTATTGGTTCATGCAGAATTATCCAATACGGCTCGCGATGAAGAACGCATATCTCTATTAGCAGTTTTTGTGTTAGATTGTGTTAACTCAACTTAGCCAAAAGCCGGCCTCGACCGGCAGCAAAATACAAAAGAATGCCGCTGCTTGAGATGAAGAACATCGTCAAGGAATTTCCGGGCGTACGAGCGCTTGACGGCGTTAGCTTTACCCTCGACTCCGGAGAGTTCCATTCCCTGGTCGGCGAAAACGGCGCCGGAAAATCGACGCTGATGAAGGTGCTTTCCGGCGTTTATCCTCACGGTACGTACGAAGGCGACATTCTGATCGACGATCAGGTGCGGCAATTTCGCGGGATCCGCGATTCGGAAAATGCGGGCGTCGCGATCATTTTTCAAGAACTCTCGCTTGTGAAGGAACTGACCGTCGGCGAGAACATCTTTCTGGGAAAAGAGCCGTCGAAACTCGGAGTCATAAATTGGTCAGAGCTTTACCATCGGACATCGAAACTGCTTCAAGACCTTAACCTCGACATCGATCCGCGAGTCCCTGTCGGCAATCTCGGTATTGGGCAGCAACAGCTTGTCGAGATCGCCAAGGCTCTCTCAAAGGAAGCAAAGATACTCGTTCTTGACGAACCGACTGCCGCACTGACGGAATCAGAGGTTGAGATACTCTTCAATATTCTCAAAAAGCTCAAATCGCGAGGCGTAGGCATGGTGTACATCTCGCACAAGCTGAATGAAGTTTTTGAGATGAGCGACCGCATCACCGTATTGCGTGACGGCAAGACCGTCGGAACTCATAACGCATCGGATCTGACAAAAGACAAAGTGATCGAACTGATGGTCGGCAGAGAGGTCGGGAACATTTTCCCAGAACCCGATCACGAACTCGGAGACGTCGTCCTCGAAGTAAAAGGTTTGACGGCCTTCTCGATCGATGTGGCAAGCAAGAGGGTCGTTGATAATGTCTCATTCCATGTGCGCAAAGGCGAAGTGCTCGGCATCGCGGGCCTTATGGGCGCGGGCAGGTCCGAACTTCTGATGTCGATCTTCGGCGCCTGGCCGGGAAGATTTTCTCGTGAGATCTATGTTAACGGAAAACAGGTTTCGCTTGATTCTCCCGCGTCAGCCATCGGTCATGGCATCGGATTTGTGACCGAAGATCGAAAGAGATTCGGACTAATACTTGAACAGACAATTCTCGACAATATGACGCTCGCGGGTTTAAAGCGAATTTCAGGAAAGTTTCTGACAAACCGCACAAAAGAGACGATGGCTGCTAGTGGGCCAATGCAGTCGCTTCGCGTCAAGGCAAATTCGCCGCTCACGGTTACCGGGACGCTTTCGGGAGGCAATCAGCAAAAGGTCGTACTTGGAAAGTGGCTGTTGACGAATCCGAAGGTGCTGTTTCTCGATGAACCTACGCGCGGGATCGACGTAGGAGCAAAACAGGAGATCTACGCCGAGATCAATAAACTCGCAAAGACTGGTCTGGCCATCGTTTTGGTTTCGTCCGAATTACCTGAGGTGCTCGGGCTCTCGGACCGTGTCATGGTCCTGCACGAAGGCCGTGTCACCGGAGAATTTGTACGAAAGGAAGCAACGCCGGAAAAGGTAATGGCCGCAGCGACGGGTAATCATTAGAGAGAAAGATGAGCGAAAAGAAAGAATCGATCGTATCGACATCCGCACTTCGGGCGTACATTATGCTCGGCGTGCTTGGGCTGATCTGGGTCTATTTCCACTGGGCCACCGGGTCGATATTCCTGACGCCCACCAACCTGTCGAATCTTGCAACACAAATGTCGGTCACAGCGATCATCGCGGTCGGTATGTTGATGGTGATCGTATCCGGCAACATCGACCTTTCGGTCGGCTCGGTTCTTGGATTTGCCGGCGGTATCGCGGCGCTTAGCATGACGACCTATGAACTGGGGTTGGTTCCTTCGATAATTTTCGCGATCATCGTCGGCGTACTCATCGGCGTCTTTCAAGGCGCATTGACCGCCTACCTGAACATACCGGCGTTCATCGTCACGCTCGGCGGTCTGCTCGCATGGCGAGGCGCGGTGAAATGGCTGCTCGGCGGATATACGGTACCGATCGCTGACGATACGTTCAAAGCCATCGGCAATAATTACGTCGAACCGTTGGTCGGGTGGGTTATCGCCGGCGTGGCCGTACTCTCCGTTCTTTTCATGGCTTACCGCAACGCAAAGTCGGTGAAGGACTATGGCCTTGGAGAAGCGAACTACAGCGGCGAGCTGTTGAAAGCGATAATCCCGATCGTCGGTGTGATCGCGTTTATTTGGGTGATGAACGCCTATCGCGGTATCCCGGTGCCGGTGATGATCCTGCTTGCGGTCGCGCTGTTCGGTGCGTTTCTCACAAACTCGACCACCTTTGGACGTTACCTGTATGCGATCGGAGGCAACGCGGACGCCGCAAGGCTTTCGGGCATTGACAACAAACGGAATGTGCTGAAAGTTTATGCTCTGCTGGGAGCCCTTACCGGTATCGCGGCTCTCATTTTCACCGGCCGCGTTGGCAGCGCTGCTCCTGATGCCGGCGTTCTGAAAGAACTCGATGCGATCGCCGCCTGTGTTATCGGCGGAGCGTCGCTTATGGGAGGACGAGGGACCGTTTTCGGGGCGTGTCTCGGGGCCCTGATCATGGCAAGTCTCGACAACGGGATGTCATTGCTAAATGTCCGCGATTTTATGCAGGACATCATCAAGGGCTCGATCCTTGTTGCTGCCGTAGGCCTGGATATGATGGGCCGCCGGCGGACGTAGAACAGACTTTCCGGTCTGTTCTATCGATGGTCAGAGACTATGACCCAGGTCGAAGTTTCTCTTCACAACGACGACGGACAAGAGTGTCTTTCGTACGGCAGCATATGTGACGCACGTCATATTTCTCTTTCTCAAATCTAACCAAAATTAGATCTAGCCGCTGTTAATGTCGCTTCGGCCTATTTGTGCTTCCGTCCATCCCTTTCGGCCGCTCGCGGATCTACCCCGGCAAGGAGAAGAGAATGTCACCCCATACATTAATGACCATCGGCCAGCAGTTCGAACGCCGTTCTTGGGCTGAGCCGTGGAAGATAAAAATGGTCGAGCCGCTGAACATCATCAGTCGCGAAGACCGTGAAAAGGCGTTGATCAACGCAGGGTTTAATACCTTTCTGCTGCGTTCCGAGGACGTTTACATCGACCTGCTGACCGACAGCGGTACAGGGGCTATGAGCGACCGGCAATGGGCCGGAATGATGCTCGGAGACGAAGCCTATGCCGGCAGCCGCAATTTTTATCATCTCGAAGCGGCCGTGCAGGATTTCTACGGTTATTCCTACGTCGTACCAACACATCAAGGCCGCGGTGCCGAGCACCTGATCAGTCAGGCCGCGATCAAGCCAGGCCAGTTCGTACCGGGAAACATGTATTTCACGACGACGCGTCTGCACCAGGAACTTGCCGGCGGTATTTTCGTAGATGTGATCATTGACGAGGCTCACGATCCTCAGATCCTCCATCCATTCAAGGGCAACATCGATCTGGAGAAGCTCGAGTCGCTCATCAAACGCGAGGGTGCTGAAAAGATCGCGTATGTCAGCGTCGCCGGTACCGTTAATATGGCTGGCGGACAGCCGGTCAGCATGGCGAACATAAAGGCGTTGCGCGAAATGACCGACAAAAACGGCATCAAGCTTTATCTGGACGCCACGCGAATGGTCGAAAATGCGTTTTTTATACAGGAACGAGAGAGCGGATATGCCGATAAGCCCATCGCCGAGATACTAAAGGAATTCTGCAGCTTTACTGACGGCGCGTGGATGAGCGCGAAGAAGGACAACCTCGTAAATATCGGCGGATGGCTCGCGGTAAATGACCGAGAGCTTTTTGAAGAGCTGCGTAATCTGGTCGTCGTGTACGAAGGGCTGCATACATATGGCGGGCTCGCCGGACGGGATATGGAGGCCATGGCGATAGGTATTGCAGAAAGTGTTCACGATGAACATATCTTCTCGCGGATCGGGCAAGTGCGTTACCTCGGCGAATTGCTAACTACGTGGGGCATTCCGATAGTGCATCCGGTAGGCGGCCACGCGATCTTTCTCGATGCAAAAGCGTTCTATCCGCACCTGAAGCAGATCGAATTTCCGGCTCAGACCCTGGCAGCCGAGCTTTATCTCGATTCAGGTATTCGATCGATGGAACGCGGCATAGCCTCGGCAGGAAGAAATGCCGAGACCGGCGATCATAATTATCCGAAACTGGAGCTTACACGTCTGACCATTCCGCGGCGGGTCTATACGCAGGCCCATATGGACGTAGTCGCCGAATCGGTCAGAGCGGCCTTTGAAAATCGCGGCAAGACACGCGGTTTAAAAATGGTCTATGAACCTAAGTACCTGCGGTTTTTCCAGGCGAGATTTGAGAGGATCTAGTTTTGAACTAGCCGCCAATAAAACTCATGGTTCTTTCGGGCTGAATGAATTCCGCGTCGTTAATATAATGACGCGGTTCTTTTTTTAGTACGACCTCTTCGATAAAATCGGCGATCTCGTTACGTGCAGCCCCGCTACGCACGATGCCGCGTAGATCGTGCTCAACGTTTGAAAAAAGACACGTTCTTATTTGGCCGTCGGCCGTGAGGCGAATACGCGAACACTGTCCGCAAAACATGTCGGTCACCGGCGCAATGATCCCGATCTCGCCCGGCGAACCATCAGCAAATCTGTATTTCCAGGAAGTGCCGGAACCGCGTGAATTTTCGATGAGTTCGAGCGGAAATTCACTGTTGATCGTTTCACGAATCTCTTTACCCGAAACTACCATTTCGCGACTCCATTCATGTCCGGAATCGAGCGGCATAAATTCGATAAAACGCATCGCTAAGGAATGTTCGCGGGCAAATGCCGCAAAATCGATAAGCTCGTGGTCGTTTCTGCCGCGGACGATGACAGAGTTGACTTTGATCGGAGCAAAACCGGTCGCTTTGGCTGCGTCGATCGCTTCGAACACCTTACGAAGACCGTCAACGCCGGTGATGTCCTCGAAATTCTTTCTGTCAAGGCTGTCGAGACTAAGAGTAACGCGATCGAGGCCGGCAGATCGTAAAGCCTCCGCATGACGCGGAAACTCAGACCCGTTGGTCGTCAACGCAATATCCTTGAGAGCGGGTTTTAGTCGCGAAAGTTTTTCAACAAGTATCGGAACATCACGCCGGATAAGAGGTTCGCCGCCGGTAAGCCGGATCTTTTCAATACCGAGCGAGACAAATATGCCGGAAACATACTCGAGCTCTTCAAACGTCAGCAACTTCTCTTTCTTGGCCCAAGACGGCTCGCCATGGGGAAGACAATAAAAGCAGCGAAAGTTACAGCGATCGGTCAGCGAAATGCGCAGATCGCGGATCTTTCGGTTATAGGCGTCCTTTAGGCTCACAATTAGATAATAGCCCCGGCAGCGGCAATGAGAAAGAAATAAAGCAGGTGTCGGGCTGATTACTTCTCAATTAGGCCCGAAGCAGCGGGGTCGGAAAAATGATCCTTATCATAAACAGTTCAGTTCGAGCCGATCTATTTGTACCTGCCCGCAATGGTCTTGATGAAACCGCGTGTCTCGGCCGCTTCCGCCGCTGGCACCTTTGCAAGGACTGTGTCGATATCTTTAAGCATTTTCTGAAGTTCTCCCTTATCGGATGCTTCTTCAGGCGGCGAATAAGACGTTCCGGACTTCGATTGATCGGCGTAAGTACCAAAAAGATCCCTTAATTCGCCCAATGCCGCTTTGTTGTGCTTGCCGACGGGATAAAGACCAAGATATCGCACCGCGGTGATCTGTGAAAGGTAAACGGCGCAATTCATGTAGCCCTCGCACTCGCCGGCGACCGGGTTTTGTGCGGCTTCCCAGGCGATATCGTCCGCTATAACGAGGTCGCTGTACTTGTCACGTAGATCCCAAAACAGATCCGACTTTAATATCCACTGGCCTGCAGGGTCGTTATAAACGACACTCTTTTCATTTGCCTTCAGAAAGCTCTTGTGCGGCTCCCGCTTCTCGCCATTGACAGGGATCATCTGCACACGTTTTCGCAAGTCGAGCAATTGCTTAAACTCTGCCGCCGCCTGTTTTGCGCGGTCGGGGCCTGCGGGTTTTTGAGCGTTTACCTGCGTGACGGCAAGAGTAGAAAACTCAAGCAGCAAAACAAATAGAAAGATCGTGAATCGATGGTTCGTTCTCATTTTAGTTCTTCATGCTGAGCATCAGCTTTCAATGTTCCAGCGTTTCGCTGAAGTCCGCTTAACTTTGCACGTTTGATCGCGCTTCGTCTAAATCGGGCTGCGTAATTTTCCGGGGTCAGCGATAGTACCAGATCGGGGTCAATGGACGTTTCGCCCATTCTCGGTTCGAAACGCGTTTCCGATGTTGGCTTTTCAAAACGGTTCCAGGGGCACACATCCTGACAAATATCACATCCGTATAGCCAGCCGTTCAGGTTCTCGGCCACGTTCGCGGGCAGATCCGGCGTTCTCAGTTCGATGGTCGCATACGAGATACACTTTCTGGAATCAACAACATAGGGCTGAACGATCGCGCCTGTAGGGCAGGCATCGAGACACGCCGTGCATGTGCCACAGTGATCCGCGACGATCTCCCTGTCATAGTCCATTTCGATATCGAGAATTATCGAGCCAATGAAGATCCATGAACCAAATTCTTGAGTAATGACATTTGAATGTTTACCGAGCCAGCCGATACCCCCACGAACGGCCCAAGCCTTATCCATGAACGGTGAGGTGTCGACACATAACCTTCCGTTTGCATCGGGCATTCTGTCGCAGATCCATTCGAGGAGCTTTCTGAGGGTTCCTCCGACGACATCGTGATAATCATCGCCCCACGCGTATCGCGATATCTTTCCGTTTTCTGAATGTGCGTGCGGCGTGTAGTAGTTTATGGCGGCGACTATCACCGTTTTTGCTCCGGGAAACAGGAGTCGCGGATCGCTCCGTCTTTCAGTTTCGCGCTCCATCCATTTCATCTCGCCGTGAAAGCCATTTTCCAACCAATCAAGGAGGTGTCTTCCCTCTCCGTGCAGGCCCTCCGCGCGGACAATGCCGATCTTATCTATACCAAGATCTAAGGCAGCTTCTTTTATCTGGTCGGCAAATCTATTCATCCATTCGGTAAGGTCCCGTCAATTATTTCGTATCTGCCGGTGTAAAACAAAAAGGGCTGCGGAATCCCAGTTCCGCAGCCGAAGGAGTCGCAAGAGCTCGAATTTAGAAGTTTATCTTCATACCGAGCTGGAATTGACGCTGATCGAAAGCGGCCGTCGATCTTCCCGCATACTTCGATCCGCGACGCTGATTGATCAGGTTGACGGAATCAAAGAAGGGTGAAGCTGAGCCTTCGTTAAAGCGGTTAAAGAGGTTGAACCCTTCGGCGATGAGATCGATACGAACTTTCTCGCCGAAGTAGAAGCCTCTAGAAACACGAAGGTCAACCGAAGCAAACGGTGCGGTCAGGCCCATATTGCGGCCGAGATTGCCCGTTCCAAAGACGATCTGGCCGGCACTATTGAAATCGAACAATGAACACGGAGCTCCCGGTGCAACGGCCCCGGTGCCGGTTGACGGCAGAGTTGCCGGGCAAAGCCCGTTCGGTCCGATGTCGGGCCGGTCGGTCTGCGATGACTGGTCGTTGTTCGCATCAATGTTGGTAATGATGTTGAACGGACGGCCTGACGAAAGTTCGACGATCGGGGCGATCGTAAAGTCAGCCAAGAACCGTTTGCCCCAGCTATCCGCCTTTCGCCAACCTTGCGGTGACGCCATCAGGCCGCTGAACACAAAACGATGACGCTGGTCAAACAGCGAGTCTGCTTTCTCAAGGTCAAATCGCCTTACATCCTGAGCGATCAGCAACGTCTGCAGATCGGACGAATCGTCGATCGAGTGCGACCACGTGTAGCTCGCTCTAAACGCGAAGTTATTTGAGAATTTTCGATTAACTTCGAGGTTCATTGCGTTGTAGCTCGAGTTTCCGTCAGAAAGCTGGGCGTTGACCGATCCGAACGGCGACAAAACGCCCGGAGTTCGAAGGGTGCCGGCAAGCTGTGAATCGAGAACCGCTTTCGACACCGCTCCGCCGGAAAGGGCCGTAGCGAGGAAATAATTCGGTCCGCTCGGGCGGAAGAAGTTCGCGATCGCCGGGGCGATAACGCGTTGGCCGTTTGCAGTGTTCACGGAGATAATTCCGGGAATTACGTTCACCCAGGTTCCTGCTGCCGTACACGCGGCCGGATTCACTGTGGCGACCTCGGTCGTATTCACTGGAAGTCTGCCATAGCAACGCTGGAAATTCTGGATCTGTAGGTTCGTGTCCGGAGTATTCAGATCGGTCGGATGGGGCAGGTGATGAGCACCGACATAGATATAACCGACCGATAGCGACATATTCTTGGTCAAACGCTGTTCGACCGTAAAGTTTGCCTGGGTCGCCGAAGCATATTGAAAGTCCTTAGCCACGGGTAGAGTAAACGGCAGAACCGGTCCAAAGCCTGTGAAGGTCTGATCGTTGAATCTCTGGCGACCGAATTGATACTGAGCGGTAGAAGCAACACCCGGCGTGGTCGGGCTTCCAAAAGCCGCACAAAGTGAAGCGTTTGAACCCTGCGCACCGCAAACCGTTCCCTGGAAAACCAGAGCAGCATTAAGAAGGTTTGTGTTCGTCGGGATCGGACTTCCGGCGGTCAGCACCGATTGCTGCTGCTGGGCGGCGTCGGCAATGTCAGAGTTGAATGCGACCGCGAGAAGCGGATGGTCATAATAAAGTCCGATCGAACCTCGAATGACCGTGCGGGCATTCCCAAAAAGGTCCCATGCCGCACCAAACCTAGGCGCCCAGTTGTTGGTGTCCCTCGGAATACCTTGCTGAACGCCGACGGCATCCTGAGCCGCGGTCAGGTCCGCACTCGACAGCGAAATGTTGGTCAGCGGATCACGAAACGCCACAGGAGCGATCGTTTCCGTGAACTCGACGTCATAACGAACGCCGTAGTTGATAGTGAATCGCGGATGTATCTTCCACGAATCCTGACCGAAGAACGCGATCGGCTTGTTCTTGATCTTTGAGATCGGGTTTCCGAAGCCCTGAATGTAGAGCGAAGGGAACCCAAGACCATATGCCTGTGTTGCGGTGAAATTGGGAGCGCCAAGCTGTGCAAATCCGGCGTTGAGCGTCCCGGCCGTGATCGGTCCAAAGTTGAACAGACCCGCAAAGTTCAATTCGAACAGTGCCGACGGAATGTTGATGAAATTCACATCGCCGCCGAACTTGAGCGTGTGCGAACCGGCAACGATGTTAATGTTATCCGCAAATTGATAACGGGTCTCGGTCCGGTCGACGGGCGAGAAAAGTTCACGGCCGATGAAGGCAGTGTCGGTGATATTGAACGCGACGGCATCGTTATTCTGCGAGCGGAAGCTGGTAGCACGCCGGCCATAGCTGAATCTGAATTCGTTCAGGACACTGCCCGTGAGATTCGAATTGAGTCCTGCAGAGAACGAAGTGTCCTTTACGTCAGTGATACCCGTCCTAGAGAAATCATTTTGGCCAAGGGATTGGTTCTGCGATTCGACCTGAATTCCTGAGACCTTGCTTGGATTGTAACCAAACCTAAGCGTCAGGTGATTGGAATCGTTGAAAGCATGGTCGCCGCGAAGCGAAAAATAATGCGTCTTGTCCTTTATCGGGAAAACCGATTGCAGCTGGGTGAGAGGACGGAACGCAATAAAATCGCCATTTCCGTTCACTGTGTTGACAGGAACCGGAGCACCTGAAAGGAAGAAACGCTGACCGACCACTTGCCCCGCGGGAACGGCACCGCCGGCACTGATCAAGGGATTTGTACCAAACAATGCCGTCTGACTTCCGCTGGACGCCAGATAAAGGTACTGAACGGCGGCGTTGATAGCCGTCGGGTTTCCGCTTGCTATCAGTCCGTTTGCCCATGCGGCTTGTTCAGGCCGTAAGTAGCCAAATGTCTGGGTAAAGGGCAGGATGGGTGCCCCTAACGTGACCGACGCCGTCAATCCCTGCGTAACATTGGTCGTGAAAAAACCGGATTCGCGGCGTTGACGGCCTTCGAAAGCCGCGAAAAAGAACGTCTTGTCCTTGACGATCGGGCCTCCTAAGGTCGCGCCGTACTGCCCGCGGGTGAAATCCGCCTTATCTCCGGGCGGATTGAAAGCATTCCGTGCCTGGATCGTTTTGTCCCGAAGAAATCCGAATACGTTACCGCTGAAAGTGTTGGTCCCGCGTTTGGTAACGACGTTAACGACGCCGCCTGTGGCGCGTCCGAATTCAGGTGCGTAAGAGTTTGTCGAAACCTGATATTCCTGAACGGCCTCTTGTCCTACAGTGGACCTTGCCGCGTTGATCGAATTGTCGGTGAAGTCGGCACCGTCAACGTTCACCTGCGTAGAGCGGCCTCGCTGTCCGCCAATGTTCAAGCCCGAGGTCGGGGCGGGCCCGATCGGGCGTCCGTTGTCGCGGCCGACCGTGGAAAGCGTCAATGCAAAGCCGGTTGCGCTTCGTTCGTTTATCGGCAGATTCTGAATTCGTTCAGAGTCGATCGTCTGAGAGACTGTGGTCTTGCCGGCCTCGATCAGTTCGATCGTATCGCCTGCGACATTAACAACTACGTCTTGAGCGCCGATCTCCATTTTGATCCTTAATTCGGCACTCTGTCCGACGGTCAGCCGCACAGGTGATATCACAACCTTTTTGAACGTAGGCGCTTCGGCCGTGACTTCATAGTCGCCGGGAGGTAAACCGATCAACGAGTAGGTGCCGTCCGTGCCGGAGGTAACATTTCGCGACTGCCCGGTCGACATATTGCGGGCGGTAACGGTCGCACCTGCGACCACGGCATCGTTGGGGTCAACTACGGTGCCGACAAGGTCGGCCGTGCTTACCTGCGCCTGTCCGATGGCCGTTGCACACGCAAAGGCAAGGGCAAGAACAAGCGAAAAGAATCTTCCGAAACGGGCGGAACTGAAATAGCGAAAAGCTAACATCAATTTTTCTCCTTATACTTAGCGAGGCCTACTGAAATACAACCGACTGTCGAAGAAACGGGATCGAGAGAGTGGAAAGATCCGTGTCTCGAATTTTGTTGTACAAAACGATGTCAGTTTTGGTCTGTTGTTCTTTCAGTTAGACAAGATTTGCTTTGTTGGTTTTAGCGTAAAAACGCCGAATAGGCAAGCAAAAACATCGTTGTTTTGAAAAATTAGCGGGCACTGGAAGTGTCTCGAGAACCGAATCGCGTTGTTCGTGCAAGAAATTCGGTAAAACCGGAACTAACGTTTGCACCCAGTATGGCTGCTGAAGCGAGCCTTGGCGAAAAGGCGGCTCGTCTTAGAATCGAAGTCAGAATAAACCTTCGATGAAACTTCAGTTCATGACGTCGATCGTATTCTTTGCTAAGACGGCCCTGATCAACGTCATTAACATCAATGGTTTCGGCCAGCAATTTAGAGCTCTCCAAGGCCATCAGCATACCGCTGCCGGTGAACGGGTCAATGAATGCGGCCGCGTCGCCGACTGCAACAAGATTTGGGATCGCGGCCGGTCTGCGGCGGCCAAAACCGGTAACCGGAACGGCCAGCCATTCACCGGCAGTCACCACATCGGACAGAGTCTGTTTTGCTCGCTGGTTTCCGCCCACCGCCATGTCAAGACAATTATTGGTCTTACCAACAAAGTCTCTGGCTTTATCTATTGTGACTATGCAGCAATAGTTGTAAAGATCGCCCTGTATCGGACTTAGGCCGCCGTAACCCCCATCGAAAAAGTAGATCTCACAGGTTTCGGCATCGGAAAGAGCACCGTAGAGATGGTTTTTAAAGGCAATAAGCCGTGCACCCCTCGCGGGTTCCGGCACATTTTTTGACACCCGATCCGACAACTTCGTGAGAATAGCCGAGCGGCCGGCCGCATCGACGAAAAGCTCACCGCCAACGGAACCTTTGGTGCCGTTCGAAGCATTGAACGTGATCGATTCGATACGTCCGTCCGCCATCTCGACGCCATTTACCCTGTATCCTTCGAGCACCTCCACGCCGAGGTCTCGTGCGCGATCAAGCAAGGCCATATCCATTTCGGCCCGGCTAAGGCTGAGAGCGGCGTCACCATGGCCGAACCACGCTGTCGGTACGGAAACGCTTTTTCCGCTTGCGCTGAAAAACCTCGTCCCGGTGATGTATTTCCCGCCTTTTGCGAAAAGGTCACCGGTGACGCCGAGGTCTTCAAAATGCCGAAAACACTCGGGCGAGATGAACTCGCCGCAAAGTTTTTCACGCGGGAATCTGTCGCGTTCGATCAACGTGACCTTTGACCCGCGGAGAGCAAGCCTGATGGCGAGGCTCGAACCTGCCGGCCCGGCCCCGACGATCACCACCCTCATCCTTTGTTTTTCTGACGCGTAAGCCACTTTTTCAGACAGTATAAACCATTGACGGGTTTCATTTTTGACATTGGCCGTTTGCGAACTGACAATCGCAGTTGATGAACATCATTCCGCTTTCGATCCCGACCCCATTTTATGTAGGCGATGTGAACGTTTACCTGATCAAGGAAGATCCGGTAACTCTGATCGATGTCGGCCCAAAAACTTCCGAAGCGGCGGCGGCATTGCGTTTCAAGCTAGGTGAAAATGGGATCAGGTTTGCAGATGTTCGGCGAATCGTTTTGACGCATGCACACGAGGACCACTGCGGACTTGCGAAACAGGTGCGTGACGAGGCAAAGAATGCCGAAATACTGATCCATGATTGGGAAACCGGGAATCTGTTCGGACGGCTCGGCCAGGAACAGCACAGAAGGCTGCTGCTCCGCTCGGGTGTTCCTTCAGCCGTGTTTGACGACATGAAGGCGCTTTATGACGAGATAAGTCTTTTGACGGATGCTCTTGAAGACGGCGAATATGTCGAGCTTCATGATGAGATGGAGCTTGAGTTCGAAAGCGGTGCCCTGCGCGTGCTTCATACTCCAGGGCATACACCGGGTTCGTGTTCATTTGCCCGCGAAGCGAATCGGACCTTGATCTGCGGCGATTGCGTGATCAAACACATCACTCCGAATCCGATAGTTTCGCCGGACCCGGTCGATCCCGAGCGGCGGTTTCCGTCGCTTGCCGAATATCTGGTGAGCCTGGCAAAGATGCGAAGTTATAAACCGACCCTAGCTTACAGCGGCCACGGCGAACCGGTAACCGATTTCGAGGAGATCTTCAACCGTTATGTCCGGGCCATCGACGAGCGCCAAAAGAACGTACTCAACCTCGTGGATAACGGCGGTTCGACGGCGTTCGAAGTGGCGCAAAGGCTGTTTTCCAAGTCGTTCGACCACGATGTTCATCGCTTCCTTGCGGTCTCAGAGGCGATCGCGCACCTCGACTATGCCGAATCGGAAGGCAAAGCTGCCGTCGAACTAAAAGACGGAATAGAGGTTTATCGAAAATACTAGCGACGCTACAGCCGATTTGCCCGGGACGAATTTCGAGCAAATGTCGCGAAAGCGCTTTGTGGATTTCGAAAACTCCGCAAATCCCGGGAATTGTCTCGCGCGCTGCGTTACGGTTCTGTCCAGCGTATCGACGCCTTCACCGGTCTCGTCGCCAAAAAGTGTAGCTATCGAATACTCGGTGCGTTTCTTAGCAAGCGAACCCTGGCCAACCGGCCGCCAGAATGTATCCACCACTTTTCTTGCGATCTTTTGGGCGGTTTTGCTCTTTTGAAGCTCTATCCTCGCAACGCTGCGGTAAAAGTGTGTATGTGCCGCCTCTTCGCGAATAATGCCGTCGAGTATTTTGGAAAGTACGGGATGGTTCGCGAGCTTTTGCATCTTTCGATATGCCTGTCCGGTCGACATTTCGTGGATCGCGCCGAAGGCCATATGTGTCGCGGTAAAAGTGCTGCCCAAAAGATTGGTCAAAGAGGTAAGGAAGTAAGTATTCGCATGGTACGTTCTGGGAACATTTCCATGTGTTTGCTTCTGCCAGTCCTCTGGTGTTTGGTAACCGGCTTCGTTAAGAAAACGATCGATCACCTGGCCGTGGGTCACTTCCTCGACGCCCCAACGTTCCATAAATTTTGAGATCACGGGGTCGCGGCCGGTCGGCGTTCGTTGAAGTTCACGGTGATACATTTCCGTCAGCACTTCAACGTCGCGCATATATAGAAGTACCGGAATGAATTTTTCATCTAACGGCGTTTCCTTCACCTGGTTCCATGGCAGGCTGTCGATGAACTCATTCGTCAGGGTGCGGTCCTGTCTTTCGAACCAATCGAGTACGTCTTTGCTGGTTTCAAACCCCATAGGTCAACGAATCATCTCCGGAGGCGGATGGCCGCGAGTTTTGATTAGAGAGTTTATTCGGTAAACTAATAATCTCGGATTCGGCAGATAAATTATCAGGAATATTAACATTGAAATTATGAGATTTGTATCGCTTTTTTTCGTCGTCATATTCGCCTTAACGGTTAACATTTTCGCTCAGGGAGGAAACCTGGCCGTCGAAGGTGAAAAACGCATCAAAAACATCAAGCAGCTTACCTTTGGCGGAGAGAATGCTGAGGCATATTGGTCGAGCGACGGCAAAAAGCTGACGTTCCAATCAAAACGGGACGGCCACGGCTGTGACCAGATCTATACGATGAATGCCGACGGCACGGGAACAAAGATGATATCCAACGGCGAGGGCCGTACGACGTGCTCATATTTCTTTAATAAGAACAAAAACATTCTTTACGGTTCGACGCATCTTGGTGCTAAAGAATGTCCGCCGAATCCGGACTTTTCGAAAGGCTACGTGTGGGCGATCTATCCGACCTACGATATTTTCTCTGCAACTGCCGACGGCAAGAACATTAAGCAATTGACCAATTCGCCGGGCTATGACGCCGAAGCGACAGTCTCGCCCGACGGAAAGAAAGTCATTTTTACATCGATGCGTGACGGCGACCTTGACCTTTATGTAATGGACACGAAGGGAAAGAACGTAAAGCGCCTGACCACCGAACTTGGTTACGACGGCGGAGCGTTCTTTTCACCGGACGGCAAACAGATCGTATATCGTTCATATCATCCCAAGACCGCGGCAGAGATCGCGCGTTACAAAGACCGCCTTGCAAACAACCTGATCGAGCCGACCGTATTCGAGGTTTGGGTGATGAACGCTGATGGCACCAACAAACGCCAGGTAACGAAACTTGGCGCCGCGTCATTCGCGCCGTTTTTTACGCCGGACGGTAAGAAGATCATCTTCTGCACCAACAATTTTGCCAGCGACCCGCGGAAACGCAACTTCGACCTCGCATTGATCAATGTGGACGGAACGGGACTGGAACGCGTCACCTACAACGAGACATTTGACGGGTTCCCGATGTTTTCGCCTGACGGCAAGAAGCTCGTATTCGCCTCAAACCGCAATGCGGCAAAAGAGGGTGACACAAACGTATTTGTCGCCGATTGGGTGAACTAAGCTTTGTGACCATTTCTTTCTGCAAATTCCACGGCTTCGGAAACGACTACATCGTTATCGAACGCGGCAATATCCCCGCGTCGATCGATCAGGTCGATCTCGCGCTTTCGATTTGTCAGCGGCATACCGGCGTCGGTTCTGACGGGATCGCGATCATAGAAAAACTCGACGGAGGCGACGCAGATTTCTTTTGCGAGATCGTTAACCCGGACGGAAGCGTAGCAGGCTTTTCCGGTAACGGGACGCGATGCGCCGTTTCTTATATTTATTTCAAAGAGCTTTGGTCCGATCCGAACCTGCGGCTCAAGACACGAAGCGGGATCAAGAATTACAAACTGATCGAAACGATCTCTCCCGGCCATTATTGGTTTGCGGCAGAGATAGGGAAACCAAAGTTTTCGAGCGATGAAGTGCCGGTCGCGAGCCAGCACCCAATTGACACGGTCATTGATCTTCCTGTGATCGCGAATGGGAAAGAGTTCCGAATGTCGTGCGTTAATGTCGGAAATCCGGTAGCCGTCACGTTCGTCGATGAATTCGAACCAGCCTGGCGGGCTCACGGAAAAGCGCTGGAGTCTCACGAAGCTTTTCCCGAACGGGCGAATATCGTCTTCGTTAAAGTGATCGACCGCGAAAATATCGAGTTGAAGATATGGGAACGAGGCGCAGGAGAAACGGCATCATCAGGAACGTGCGTCAGCGGTTCGGCAGTCTTATCGGCATTGACAGGCCGCACGGAAAGAAAGGTCTCTGTCCACACCGAGGGCGGAACTACGGAGTTTTTGTGGCGCGATGATGATGAGATCGTCATTACCGGCCGTGCCGACCTGGCATTTTGCGGCGAATTCTAGCTCAACAATTCTGCAACGGTTTTCTGGCGATGATCGAAAATGTAGTTCAGTTCGCGGCGGACGATGAAATGAACCACATCGCCGAGAGGTTCGAGCGGTAAGCGATACCTTACTTCGTCTTCTATCAGCGTTTTACCCTTTTCAAGCTCCGTGAACCTGTGCCGATGGATCCATTGTTTGTAAGGACCGCTCAACTGTTGATCGACAAACTCGAACGGCGGATCCCATACCGAGATCTCCGTTCTCCATTTCATCGGCAAGCCTCTTAGTTTCAGGCTGTAATCAATAAGCGTTCCTTTCTCGATATCGATCGGCTGAGGCGTGATGATGTGAAAATTGAGTTCGGGCGGAGTGATGCGCTCGAGATTCCCGGCGTCGGCAAAGAAATCGAAAACCTCTCGAAGCGGACGGCCGATGGTGATAGATCTGGTCAGTGTATGCTCTGCCATAGAAACGGGCTGTAATTACAACAAAGCATACACTTCGAATGAGACGGGTAATCGGATTCTATTTAAGGAATTGTTTCGGTATCGGGTTATCGGGCGTTTCTGCCTGCCAGTATATAGTTACGATCCACCAGCGTTTTCCGTCATTCAGAAGCTGAAAACTGTTGATACCCCGAAGAAAGGCTTCTTTGTCGTCCTTTTTGCGAAACGCGTGATAGGTCGAAAAGACCTGAGCGATGTTGCCGTATTGATCGACGTGTCGTGCCAACTCGCGTTCGTGAAAGCCCTGGGCGGCAAATACTGGCTCGACGCGCTTGATGTAGTCTTCAGGTGAGAGCGCGTTGCCGCCGTAAACGCCGGTCTGCTGGTTCTTTCCGGTAGGGATAAGACGAGCATCTTTATGAAACAGCGTTCGGAATCGAACCCAATTGCGCTTTACGCCCGCGTCGCCTGAGATCACGTCATAGACGGCTTTCATAATACCGTCGAGTGTCGAAACATCTGCCGGATCGGCTTCTTTGGGTGTCGGGGCAGGTGTCGGATCTTGAGCCATAACAGAAAGCGAACAGAGTGATAGCGCCGCGATAAGGATCAGGTCTTTCATCCCGTTTATTACGGGACTTTGCAGACAATGTTTCAGCGGTTTCGCGTTTCGATCCGCGTCTCTATCTTGTCCTGCAACTCTCGCGGCATGGCGATGAAAAAGTCGAGCCCGGTCTTTTCTTCGATCGCCCTGATCGTTGTCTTATACTTGTCCCAAGGCTCCTCCTCGATACCGTCATTGTTGGGCATATCAACCGCGATGATGCGTGTACGCTCATCGATCTGGTCCGGTCTTGTCCCGTTCGGCAAAAGAACAACGATCTTCCAGCAGTTCGTAGGTACTGTGACCTTTCCTTTCAGTCGGCCTTTATCGCCATATGCTCCAGCGATCTGGTACGCGTCGAATCCACGCCAAACCTGCGAACGAACGTACATCTCAAGCATGTTCCACGGATATTGATTCAACGCTTCGGTTTGCGGAACGACATTCGTCATAAAGAAGGTCTCTTCGTTCAGCCTCGGTTCGGCAAAACGATCCGCGCTCGGGAGAAGATGGCCTCGGTCGAAACCGCTTCCCGAGTAATCGGAATAGCTGACTCTCCGGTAACCCTTCGGCAGGCGTGGATCAGGCTGAAACTCGGGACGTTCCAGTTTCTCGCCCAAGTCGGACTTGGTCGTCCGCCATGAGACCCAATTCGGAGTACCTCGAGAATTGTTATATGAAATGACCGAACCTTCACCAACGATCAGATAGTTTTCAATATTTGTTGGATCATCGGTTGCGTTGGAGGGATTGCCAAAGGCCGTATTCTTATTGTTCGCCGGCGTGAATTCACTTCCGGGATGCGCGCGCGGAACTTCGGGTCCGGCAACGTGTTGGCACGCCGTAAACGCAAGGATCGCTCCGTACAGAGCGATCAAAACAAATGCCCAATTTCGAACGCGATCCACGGACATAAGTTTACCAAATCCTTAGTTTACCTGATGGGCTCACCGCAGCCGTCGTTTGCGAAACAGGCCTGACAATGCCCATGGGCTTCAAATGCGATAAAATCTAGGCGATGTCTGAATTTCCCCATCTGAGAGGTTTTTCGCGATCGGAACTTATCGAGCTTTTTGCGGGGCTCGGCGAGCCGCGGTACCGCGCGGATCAGGTCTTTCGCGGTTTGCACGGACGGCGGTTGATGTCGTTTGAAGAAATGACCGATCTCCCAAAGGCGTTGAGGGAAAAACTTAGCCAAGCCACAACGACACGGACACTCAAAGTCGAATCAAAATATACTTCCATTGACGGAACGCGGCGATTTCTGATGAAGACGCCCGATGGTCATCCGGTCGAGACTGTTTTTATCCCAACGGAAAACCGCGACACGATCTGTTTCTCGTCCCAGTCGGGCTGTCCTCTCAAGTGCGATTTCTGCCTTACAGCAAAGCTGGGATTACTGCGTAATCTGACTGCCGGCGAGATCATCGAACAGATCGTTATCGTGCTGAATGACGTTTACGGCATCGGAAACGATACGCCGCACGGGACAAACCTTGTGGCGATGGGCGAAGGCGAGCCTTTCCTGAATTTTGAGAATTTGATCAAGGCCTTGGAAATAATGTCGGACGAGAACGGAC
Source organism: Blastocatellia bacterium (assembly GCA_016789265.1). Taxonomy (GTDB): domain Bacteria; phylum Acidobacteriota; class Blastocatellia; order Pyrinomonadales; family Pyrinomonadaceae; genus OLB17. The sequence continues at coordinate 37,965 of JAEUQK010000005.1, read as the reverse complement.
TACATATTGTTCCGGGCCGTGTCACGGTATCGACAGCCGGTATCGTGCCGAAGATCTTTGAATTCTCAGAACTCGAAAATCGGCCGAATCTGGCGATCTCGCTTTCGGCGGCGAACGACGAACTTCGGGACAAGCTGATGCCGATAAACAAACGCTGGCCGATCGATAAGCTTTTTGAGGCTGCCAAGGCATTCGAGAAAACATTGAAACGCGGCGAACGGTTTACGTTCGAGTACGTTTTGCTCGGCGGCGTCAACGATTCGGACGCACAGGCCTCAGAATTGGCATCGCTACTGCGCAAATACGGATTGCGGAAAGTGAAGATCAATCTGATCCCGCACAACCCGGCAGAGCAATTGGATTATCGTCCGTCTTCACCGGAACAAGTTAAGCGTTTCAAGGAAATACTTGAATCTCAAGATGTATCGGCATATATCCGAACGCCGCGAGGCCGTGACATTTTCGCCGCGTGCGGACAACTAGCGGCCGTCCAACAAACCTCAGTTTGTTGATCATTACGAAAGCGGCAAAGTTAAGTTTGTCGGACAGTTTTGTATGGAACTACTTATCCCGGGATTGATCCTTGTTGCAATTATGGCGTGGGCTTCGACGCGCATAAAGAAAAATGCCGCGGCAGCGTTTGTCGCCGAAACTGTTGAAACTGACGAATTTGTGGTCGAAAAGCCGGAAGGTTTTCTACATGTCTTAAACGACGGATCCGGTCTGGCGTTTCGGTCGTATTCAAAAGAATTCGGAACTGTCGGCAAAAAGGACATAAGACAAGCGAAACTGGAGATCAATATCCGTCGCGATACAACGATCGAAGAGGTCCGGAACGAGATCGCTGAGCGTTCGGAGTCTGTCGAAAGCGAGCAGCCGTATTTGGATGGCGGAGAAAAGGCAACGGTATTGATGACGAAAAAAACCGAGGACGGAGCAGAATTTGATGTGCTGACCAAACTGGTAACTCGCGGTAATAATGTCTATGAGGCTCGAGCGAGCGTCCTATCCGAATACAGTGAGTCGATCCTTAGTAAACTGGAAGAGGCTATCGAACGCCTAAGGATCAAATAAACACATCCCAAACGGGAAAATCTTCATCTGAAAGCAATTATTATGAGAATGAGATCATTTGAATATTTGTTTGCGGTTCTTATCCTAGGCATCGTTTCCACTTACGGTCAGTCGGTCAGCGGATCGATCACGGGCGGTTCGGTCACGCGAGGAGGTTCAGCAAAAGGCTCGATAGTGCTTACCATTCCCGGCGGGCTTCACGTGAATTCAAGCCGGCCCGCAAGCGAGTATGCGATCCCGACGACGGTCCGCCTAAGCGGCGCCGGCGTACGGATCAGCGGCCCGACGTTCCCGCGCGGCGTGAACCGCAAATTTCAGTTCTCTGAGAATACGATCAATGTTTATGAGGGCACCGTTCGGTTTCCGTTTACGGTTACGGTTCCGACGGGATTCAAGGGAGACACAGTTCGCCTCCGCGCCGTCGTTCGCTATCAGGCCTGTACAGACGAGGTCTGTTATCCGCCCCGGAACAAGGAAATCACGATCACAGCAAGGGTCCGTTAATTTTCCGACGGGACCAGAACAAAGGTCGTTGGAACGAATTCGATAGATACCAGTTCACCGGCGAACTTTGCTTTTGCATCGCCTGATGGCCGATAGGTAATAACAGCCGAGATGTCAGGAGCGCCAAAGCCGCATCCAAGTGGCGAGCTGCCCAGATCAGGAACAAACGTTTTCAAATGTAGTTCGTTAGGCTGCGGCGATCTTAACCTCAAGCTTCCATTTGCCGACCTGATGATCGCAGTAATGTTCTTTCCCGAACACTCGATCTTTTCAATACCGCCTAAGACGCGTGTTTCACCGTCCTGGGCCTTCCGCAAAGCACGATCGATCTGCTGCATCATCATCTCACGACGGCGTTGTTCCATTTTCGCCTGTTGCTCGGCCGCTTCTTCCGCATTCTTCGCAAGGTCGGTCGGCGGCCCGCCCTGAACGATAATGTTCGGGGCGTTGGCAACCTCCTCAGCGGTCATCAGCCGAAAGCCTTCAGGAACAAATGTCAGTCCAGTCAAAAGATCCTTTGAACCGGGCTTGGACGTATCGGCGGGAACATAAGTGATCACGACCAGTTCTGTGCCGATGTTCGCATCGCACCCCACAGAAACGTCGTTCGTTCCTTCGCGAAGGATGGTCACATCCAGCTCCTGGAAATCTTTGCTCCGCAGGGTCAGTTTTCCGCTCGAAGTCTCGGCCGTATATAGCACTTCGCCCTTCTCACACTTGATCTGAGCAAGTTTTCCCAGAGTTCTTTTCTCGCCCGGCTTGAGTTTTTCGAGGATGATATTCAAGTTTCGTAACTCACGGTCGTGCTCGATCTTGGCGAGCTGCTCATCCGTAAGGGCTTCGCGTCTTACGAAGGTCGGCCGTTTTTCGCCTCCGGCCACGATGATGTCAACTTGTTTTTCAGCGGCAGCTTTAGCGTTTTCAAACTGAATGATCGAACTCAAAATGCGTTCGGCATTCGTCCGCGTGCCTTCTTCGCTCGCGGTCTTGATAAGGTGATCAGCGACCAGCTTTGCGTCTTTTACCTTTTCCTGACGGAGAAGGATCTGCGCCATCAGCAGCAGATATTGTTCGTTGCCCGGGCGATATGTGATAGCGGTCTTAATGGTTTCCAGCGATTCGTTGAGGTCGTCACCGCTTATCAATCCGACCCACGCAAGCAGCCGATAGCTCTCGGCAAACTCGCGATTCAGCGCGATCGAACGTTTAAGCGCAGCTCGTATCTTATCGACGACGTCCGGCGGGAATTTGCGCACGTATCCGAACTCATCGGCGTATTCACGGATCAGCACATACGCATAGTTGTAAAACGCAAAATGATTCTTCTGATCGTCCGCGATAGCCTTCTCAAGGTTTTCCTTTGCCTCGGCAAATTTTCGCTGGCGCATCTTAACGAGGCCGAGCGAGGTGAGCGCCATACTCAAATCGGCTTTGACAGCCAACGCTTCCTTAAGCCTTGCCTCTGCGGCTTCGTATTGGCGTGTGTGGTAAAGCAGGTCGCCCAAGTACGCGTTCGCTTCCGCCTCGGATAGCGGGCTGACCTTCATCTGATCGTCAAAGGTGAGTTTCTTAGTGAATGTGACGGTCGTATAAAAGAACTTTCTTTGTTCGACGTAGTTCTTCAGAGATCTTTCCATCGCGGCATAATCGCTCTTGAACGCCTGTCTGAACGCTTCCTCAGGTTCAGTACCGCCCATGGAAAGCTTCAGAAAATTTCCGATGGCCTCAAGGTTTGCACCGCCGTTGGCCTGTATCAGGTAATGAACGAGCGCCCAGGCCTGTGCATAGAAAATACTTCTCGAGTGATTGCCGTTCTGATGAAGCGAATAATTATCGATGGCAAAAAACTGTTTCAACGGGATCAGCTTTGTACGCTGCAGCAGCTCGAGATGTACGTTCTGGATCCGGCCAAGAGCGACCTTTTGGTCGTCCTCGATCTGAAACATCTGGTAATATTCGGCGAGCCCTTCATTGAACCACGGCGGAATATTTCCGCTGCCGAAATTCGTACTTAGAATGTTGTGAACGTACTCGTGGAAGATCGTTCCGTAGGTGTCTTCTTTTTCGCCCTCGGTCGATAAAGTGATGTAATTTACGTCCTCGCCTGCTTGAAAATAGCCGGCGATGCCGGTGTCTGGTTTCCCGTCCGGCCGTTTCGGCCGATAGGGATCATAAGCAGACGAACTCTTGAATACCACGACATTGGTCTGGATCGGACTGCCCAATTTGGCACCGGGAAAGATCTGGCGAAATGTTTCGCGAAACTGCTCGAGTTTCGTCGCGACCTGTCTCAATTCCTTTTCACTGGCGTTTCCGACCAAGTTGAAATTGGCAGTTCGGATATTTAGCCAGTCGTCTTTTGCTTCGACACTAACACCCGACAACAGAAAAACGGCTGCGCAAAGAACGGCAAGTTGTGGGCGGACCAGATTCACAAACGGTGTACCTCCGGAAGGTGTAGGAGAAGTTTATTTAATCGGCGAATAAGCGTCAATGAAATTCGTCCTGACGCAGGCCGATGGCGGACATCAGGCGCCCAGTTTTTCCGTACAGTTTCTTCTCGACGCGATAGGAAAAGAAGAGGTCGAGCCGCGCCATCGTGCAAAACGGAGATGTATAGATGTTTGCAAATGGAACGCCGCAGGAGATCAGCTGATCCATATTTGCCAAGTGCAGATCGATCAAGGCGTGCCCTTCGCTTGTCGGCGAAAAGTATTTTTCAGCGGTTGAAAATGCTGATCCAAAGGCGTCGATCACGTCCTGTCCGATCTCGTAATTCTTGCAGCCCGCCGCCGGCCCGATCGCCGCGATCATATCCTTGGGTTCGCTGCCAAAATTTTCCTGCATCTTCTCTACCGCACGAACGACGATCGACTTTACGGTGCCGCGCCAGCCGGCGTGAACAGCGGCGAACGATCTCGTCACAGGGTCGCCGATCAAAACCGGTACGCAATCGGCGGTCTTTACTCCGACGAGAATATTACGCAAACGCGAAACCAGTCCGTCGTATTTCGCTTCGCCGTCGGCGAGGTCTGCTTCCGAATCGATCATGCGGATTCCGTCGCCGTGGACCTGCCATTGCGTCGCTAACCTGTATTCGCCGCCGAACATTGCGATAAATCGGCGCCGATTTTCGTGAATGTTCTCGGCAAGGTCTTCGTCAAATCCGGCAAGATTCAGAGAATATTCCGGAAAGGGCGACACGCCACCGACGCGTGTCGAGAATCCGTTCGCAAATCCGGCGTCCTCCAAATGCTTGCAGACCAATAACTTTACTCCGCTGCGTTCTCGCCAATAGAAGCCCGATTCTGCTAAAGTCTCAGCATTATCATCTGAAATGATCGTCTCGACCGGCATCGACATAGTTGAAGTTTATCGCATCGCTGAAACGATGACGAGGACTCCGCGATTTGCGGAGCGCGTATTCACGCCCGCCGAACGTGATTACTGCGATGCAAAAGGAGCCGCGGCCGCGCAGAGCTATGCCGGGCGATTTGCCGCGAAGGAAGCGTTCGTCAAAGCGATAAAGACCGGATGGCGCGGAAAGATAACGTGGCATGACATCGAGGTCACAAACGACGCTGACGGCGTTCCGACCCTCAATGTCTCGGGCGAGGCGCACAAGATACTAAAAGACCGCGGGGCCGAACATGTGCATCTTTCGATCTCGCACACGGCGGAACACGCGGTCGCGCAGGTAATACTCGAAAAGTAATTTGTACTAGGGTTTTGGCTCGTCGAAAGTGAAATACCCGATCGCAACGTCGTGGTCAGAAAATCGTTCGACCCGCGTTCCGTCGCCGCGATAACTCTGCGGAAAGTCCGCATTCACCCGCAAATAGCCAAATCCGGCAAGATGCCGTTTCATCGGCAGATTCACAAGAAAGTGATCAAGCACCTGAGCGCTGCCGTCGAATGAATATGAATACTGCTGGTCGGCCTTGATCAGATCGACCAGGTCAACCAGGTCCGGATCCACGAGATCATCCGAGGCTAACATTACGGCTTCTTTGGGAGTCGGCGTTCCTTTTATGGTCCCGATCTGATCGACTAGTCCATCATTGAACTGAAACGCATTGAAATCGCCGACCAGAAGGATGCGTCCAGTTGGATCCGCCTTTTGCCGTTCGTTCACCCATTTTGCAAGAAACTCGGCTTGCAGCTTTTTCTTCATCCGAACGTTCGGCCCGTCTTTAGGGTCGTCTATTCCCCGAAACGATTTGAGATGATTTGCGACGACCGTTAAAGCGAGCGGCTGACCGGTCTTTGCATCGTTGATCTTTGCTTCGAGCATCAGCGGCGGCCGGTCGTTCAGGATGTCATCGTTCTTGGTCACCGGATTCTTGTACCGATCGTCTTTACCGAATTGTTTGACCGAAACAGCCGCGACCCTGGATGTTTTGACAAGAAAGCCGCAATCGATGCCGCGCGGATCGTTGCCGTCAATCAAAAAAGCTTCGTATTTAGGGTCGGGTTTGCCGGCGGCGACTGAGTCAGCGTTTACCTTTTCCGCGAGTTTCTTCAAGACATTCAGGTTTTCGGCTTCGACAACGGCGAGAATATCCGGTGATTGAAGATAATCGCGGATCGCGACAGAGATCTTCCCGATCCGTTTCTGAAACGCTTCACTCGAAGCGATGTCTTCCTTGATGTTGGGATCATCGACATCATCGACAAACGTCTCGATATTCGCCGAGGCGATCGAAAATTGACGGTCATTGACGGGCGGCAGCGGCAAAGGGCGTATAAGATTGGAGACCACAGGCCGGGCCGATGTATCCGTAAGGATGGTGTACTTTCCGTAGGAATAGTGCATCACACCTACAACGTCCTTTAACTCAGACTTCGCCGTCACGTTCAGCGGGATCGAACCCGACTGTTCATCTGTGTCGATGCGAAGGATCTCGGGATTGCCGTCGTAGATCGGAAGTTTTGGAAATTCCTTTTTCCATTTTTCGCGATCATCGGACGCGAGATATTCGAGAACGTCCATACCGGGCTCTCGGAACGGCCGAGGCGTGCCCTTTAGGACCCCAAAGAAAACACCGTCTGACTGAACCGTTTCAGTTTTTGGGTCAACGCGGCCGCCTGTGGGCGCGACTGCTGTCAGTTCCGTGACGGCAACGCGCATACCCTCATACTTTTCAAGCTGATCGAACGCGTTCGGCTTAAAATCCGCAAATGAAAGGACTACGGGCTTGGGAAGCGGATTATTTTTGGACAGAAGTGAAAAGAAGTCGCGGCCGAGGAAATGTGATACCTCGGTAATGGTCAAATCCGACGGTTCACTACGCGGGCGAAACTCCTCTACGCGGCCGGCGACGAGCACCTCGTTCCCGACCGCCGCCTCTGCCATCGGCTCGTTCTTGGTGAAAACAAATACGCCTTCAGACGTCAGCGGGTTAGCATCGGCCTTTCCGTCAAGTGTTTGAAGAAAGAAACCTGACCGCGTGCGCGCGGTGACAATGCCGGCGACTTTTACCGATTCACCGACAAGAGGCGAGATATTTTTTTCGCCCTGCACGGCCGAGATCGGAACCTCTTTTTGGCCGATCGCAATAGTGGAAAATACCACTGCCGCAAACAAAAGCAGCAGGCCAGACCTGCTAATAAATTTGTTGTTAATTCTCATTCTCGGTCACGGCGCCGTTCCATGATCTCCTGCGAGTTCTTAGGAACATTTGAAAAGAAATCATATCCAGTTCGATTTTCGACCTCGTTAACGGTCACGCGAAAATTCCTCCAGGGCGCGTTTATGTTCAGCGGAGGGAAATTCGGGACTATGATGCCGAACGCACGGGTTCCTTTGCCAACTCGAGCAAGGTCGTTCGAGCCGTTGTCGAGTACGAGCACGACCTTCCAGGTGTATTCTGGTACGGTGACGCGGCCTTGGGCGATCGTCCCGATGGAGCCGATCGGGCCGGTGTAGATATAGATCTCCTTGCCCTGGCTCGCAAGCGTTCGGCAATAGGTCTCAAACTCTTCCCACGGGCCCTGATTGTTTGCCGAAAGCTGCGGGACAAAATTCGTCATCAGAAACGTCGCCGAATTGTTCGGGATCGAGTTTGTCCTGTCGCCGGACGGACACATATGTCCGCGGTCGTAACCGGAACCGGAATAATCGGTGTCAAGCACCTGATACCAGCCCTGCGGCAAGGCTGGGTCGGGACGATAATCGTCCTGGCGCGATGTCGAGCCGATCCATGAACTGTCGAGCCGCCAAGCGACCCAATTAGGCGTAGCCTTTTGCCTATTGTAAGAAAGCGTGTACTGCGGTTTCGGCATCAGGTAATTGTTCTCGTTCGCGACATCCGCGGTTGCATTCGAAGGATTGCCCAAAATTAGCGGGTCTTCGTTCGGCAGCGGCGCGTTAACGGTCAAGTTGATGTTCAGATTGACTGAACGTGCTTCGGCGTCGGCGGCCAAGGCAGTGACGTTTTTGATGCCGCCGCTTGTTCCCAATGGAACGGTCGCGAGGTACGAAAACACATTGTCGCCTGCCGTCACATCGCCGTTGGTCCCATTGTCAAAGAACGTCTGCGACGCCGAGCCGCCGATGTTGGTCAAATTTCCACTGACCGTTATGCCCGTACTCGGTGGAGTCGTTGCGGGAATGACCGTAACCGTCAACAGAGTGTTCTGGCCGGGAGAAACAGTGGTTGGGTTACCGTTGATCGCGGCAAATAGATTTGACCCGCTGCCTCCGCAGGTGACAGGTGTAGTCGAACTATTACGTGGAGCAGAAGGAGTGATCGTCTCAAAGTCATTCGAATTGCTGTCCGTGTCCTGACACCCATTCTGTTTCCGAGCCTTGCTGTTGTTATCACCTGGAAAAGTTGTTACCGTTCCTTCCACAAAAATATTAGTCGCGCTTCCCCAACCGACCGAGTCGATGATTGCTCCGGTGTTTGTCGGTCCCTGACGAATCGCCAATCCACCGCCCCCACCTCCCATCGAACGAACCGATGGATCATAGGTCTTGTCAGGTGCGACACCACCGTCATAACTGTTCTGAGCGGCGATCAGATAGAACTGCCCGGGTTGGAGTAGTGTAGTCGTTGCCCAAGAGGCCATTGGGGAACCGTCATCGGTTCCGGCGGCAGAGCGATATATGACGACGTAACCGTTGAGATCGATCGGTGCCGCACCGGTGTTCTTGATCTCTATAAATTCATCAGTCGCGGTGCCGCCTCCAGCCTGGAACTGGCTAATAACTAGATGAGGAGAAACAATATTATCTTCCTGTTGTGCCGTCACGCGGCGGTCGGTGACCGAGGCTGACACAAAAAGAATTGCGAAGATCAGAGCTATGAGTAACTTTTTCATTAATACGATAAGGCGCTCACATTGAGCGGAAACCGAGATAGGGCGCAAATTACCTTTTTAGCATATTTCGGCCGTATCGGGAATCACGCGGGTCGGAGCAGTAACGCGAATTTCACTTAGCCCGCTGCATTTCAAGAGTCTTTCTAAATGATGATTCGGTGGCGTCAATATATGCTTTGTACCCCGCAGGGTCGATGAAGGGATTAGTTTTCGCACCGGCTTTTAGCTTTTCTGCTTTTTCGCTCATTCCATATGCGGTCGCGTGCGAAGCAAGAAAGAGATCTACTTTCATCGCTCTCATTCGCCTGAACGTATTCTCGTAATCCGAAGCTATCTCCGGATATTTTTCGTTTCCGACGAGCTTGTAACCAGGGACAGAAGTGCTGCAGACAAAGACTACGTTCAGCTTTCGTTTGCCCTCCTTCACGGCGGTCGTCCAGGTTGTGCATCCTTTCGTATGTCCGGGCGTGACGTTTGCGGTCAATGAAACTCCGCCAAGCTTCAGTTTCCATCCGTCAACGAAAGTGCTGTCCGCCGTCACCGGTTCAAACAACAATTCGTTGCCGAAATTCGGATCGTCTTTTCCGCCACGCGCAAGCAGTTTTGCATCAGCTTCGCTGGCGTAAAGTCTTGATTTGGTCAGGCGTTTGAGTTCGGCGAGACCTCCTGCATGGTCGCAATGTGCGTGGCTGTTGATGATCGCTTTTACGTCGGTCAATTCAAAACCGAGCTTAGCAATATTTGCTTTGATAAGCGGCACCGTTTCGGCAAATCCGCTGTCGAGCAAAATGTGGCCTTTCGCGGTCGTGATCAAATAGGACGTAACATCATTTGCCCCAACGTAATAGATATTTGCGGTTATCTTAAAGGGCTCAACGGGCTGGTTCCATGAATTATCGGTGTTGCAAGTCTGGCCAAAAACTGAGGATGAAAAAACGAATAGAAAGGCGTAGAAAAACAGCTTGTTCATTTCGAAGATGTTAGCATCTCGAAACGCCGCAAACGAAATCTTTAGTCACCTTCGGCCAGACTATTATTGCCCAAAGCGAGGCCTCAGGATCAGTTGAGTCCGATATCATCAGCTCGCCAAAAGAGGATATTCGATCCCGAGGGCGTTGATGAGCTCTTCATCAGAACTTGCCGCATTGATCGAGCCTGGCGGGACCTCGATGTCATGCCTCACCCAAACAAGCATTGTGCCCATTTTCGTGTGGATAAAAGACAGCTGCCTGCCATTCGGGTCGGCCGGGACGGCAGCGAGGGCATCTTTGATAGCCTGAGTCGCTTTCACCAATGCCGCATCGTGAAAGATCGACTCGCTTGCGGTGAGCATTTCCGCCTTGAAACAGCTGCCGCCGTCGGTGCAGGCCAGGTCGCCGCCAACCTTGCCAAATCCGCAATCGAGTCCTTTGCAAGCGCCTATGGGCATTTCACTTGTCATATGTTTCTCCAATCAGCTTAGAAGTTCATAATGCAATTACCGAAACGGTCAGAAAACGAGATATTACCGAAAATCCCTCACCACGACCACATCGGAATTTTCGTTTCCGCGTGCCATCACGAACGTTCCTCCGCCGGCCAGCATGTCAAATCGAAAGATCCTGTCGGATGAAAGATCCGTTATCTGACTGGGTTTTGATCCGTCGAGCGGCTGCATCCAGAGGTTATCGGTGCGATTTTGCGATTCGACATAAATGATGCCTTTTCCGTCCGACGTCCATCGGATAGTCCTTGATCTGACCGCAGCAGGAAAATTCAAAACGTTCAAGATATTTCCGCCGCTGGTCGAAACGATCGAAAGTTTCGGTTCGGTGTCGCCGGCGGCCCGCGTGGTCTCACACAATAGCGACATCCCGTCAGGCGATACTTGAGGTTTGCGTGCGCGAAACTTGGTCACCTGCTCCGGTGTGCCTCCTTCGACCGGCACGCGCCAGATGGTTGCAAGCTGTTCGCCATCGGTTGAATGGTAATATACGAACTTTCCGTCAGGCGAGAACGCGGGGTCAGCGTCAGAGTCAGGGCCGCTGGTAAGCTGTACAGGATCGCCTCCGTCGATGTTCATCTTCCAGATGTCCTGATTTCCGCCGCGAGTGGAAACGAAGGCGATAAAGCGTCCATCGGGTGAGATCACCGGTGAAAAGTTCGATTTGGAATTCTGAGTGATCGGGCGGTTGCCGCTGCCGTCCGGATTGATCGTCCAAATGTCCTGATCGCCCTTTATTCTAACGGTATAGGCGATCATTCCGTTCGGCGCGACGGCGATGCCTGACATTCCCTCGTCGCGTCCAAGTTCCGTGGTCAGTTGACGCGGTTTCGCAGGGTTTTCAGCATTTGCTGTCCATACGTTAGAAAGATAGTTTTCCTGAACACTCAGCACCGACTTTCCGTCGCTGGTCAGAGTTGCACCCTGGTAATTACTCAGATCATTCGTTATTCGGCGTGTCGATCCGCCGGGATTATCAATCAGCCAGAGCTGCGCGGCCTGGCTGTCAAAGTCGCGGCCGCTGACAACGAGGCCTTTCGCTTCCGGCAGCCAATCCACTCCGCGAAGCCGAAGCCATGGATTTGATTCGATCGGCTTTTCCGATCCATCCGTGACCGACACAAGTGAAAGGTGGTCGTTGCTGTCACTTTGCGAGTAATAGACCGTCGCGATCGAGTCTCCGGCCGGTGACCAGGCGAGGTTGATCCAGCGGTTTCCCGCGGCGGCATTGGCAAGCGGACGGACGTTGTTTCCGTCAGGCATGTCCGCCAGTAATATCGCAGTCGAGTTTCTTATGAATGCGAGCGTTTTTCCGTCGGGCGAGAACGTGACTCGTTTTTCTGCATTTGCGATCAATTTTCTCGACGGTCCGCCAAAAGCCGGGGCCTGATAAAGAGCAGACTGACCCTGGCCCTCTGCCATCGAGTAATAGACGAAATTCGAGTCCGGAGAAAAAGCGACACCGGTGATGTTATTGGTACCCGGCCTTACAATAGTGATACTGCTTTCGGTCGCCGTCTGACGAATTATCAATCCCTCTTCACCGGCCTCTTGGACCACGTATGCGAAGTACTTTCCATCAGGCGAGATGGCCGCGATAAACGACTTCACGTTTCCCGAAAACGTCAATTTCGAGAGTCTCATTGTCTGAAACTTTTCAGGTTGTCGCCAGATACCGACGCCCCAAAGTGTTACGTAAGCTAACCCGGCAAGTATCGCGGCGATCAAGAGCGATGCTCCGAGCGATCTTACCGGGTGAGCCTTGATCTCGCTCATCAGGATCCCGCTGAGTGTACTCGCGGCAACGGTCACATCTTGAGTAGAATGAACAGGAGCGGCATGAAATTGTTCGGTAGGCAGGCCGCGTTCGTCTTCGTTGAATTCGCCTGCCGGCCGGCCGTTCCCGTCAGTGTTACGTTTGTGGCCGTTCTTGCTGTTTAAGCGAAGATCCTCCCTGACCTCTTTCAGATCCGCCACCAATTCACGCATGGATTGATAGCGTTCCTCGCGATCTTTTCGAAGGGCCTTTTTGATTATCAGTTCGACGTCGTGCGGTATATTGCGAGCCGACTTGCTCAGCGGCCTCGGTTCCTTGTGCAGGATCGAGCCGACGACATCGACATCGTTCTCACCTATGAAAGGCAGCCTGCCGGAGACCATCTGGTAGATCACAGCGCCAAAGCTGAATATGTCCGACCGGGCATCGACGAGCTTTCCCCGAGCCTGTTCGGGTGACATATAGGCCACAGTGCCCATTACGAGGCCGGGATGTGTCTTGACGTCGGGAAACGTATCCGCTTCGTAGTCGGCAGAGACTCGGTCCACCTGCTTGGCAAGCCCGAAGTCGAGTACTTTGACCAATCCGTCGGGTCTAAGGATGACGTTGTCCGGTTTTACGTCGCGATGGACAACGCCCGCATCGTGAGCGGCGGCAAGGGCCGTAGCTATCTGGATCGACACGTCGAGTGTTTCGTGGACCTCGAGCGGCGATTGTTTCATTCTGCGGCCGAGGGTATCGCCGACGACGAATTCCATCGCGATGAATGGCGGGTCATTCTCGTCGTTGATCTCGTAGATGGTGATTATGTTCGGGTGATTTAAAGCAGAAGCGGAAACGGCTTCGTGTACGAAGCGCATCATCCGGCTGGAATCTGACGCAAAATCTGCGGAAAGTACCTTTACGGCGATCTGGCGATTTAGCTTTTGGTCCTCGGCGAGAAAGACCTCGCCCATTCCGCCCTCGCCGATCTTGCGAACTATCCTATAACGACCTAGATAATCGCCGGTATTCATAACGCTAGAGGGCGTATTTTAACACCGAATACCCGTGAACGGACAATTATTTTGAAGATACGGGTTTTACGTTCCTATCAGAGATCGGCAGGACCGTTCATCTCATCGGACGCGGGTAAACGACCGGGCTTTTATTACCATTCTTGTCGACGGCCCTGACACCAAAAAAGTAATTGTCCTTCGACATTTCCTTTGCGACAAAAGTCGTCACATTTCCGACGTTTTTGGAGTTCGTCCATTCGGCTGCCGTCGTATCGCGCCATACGACCTCATAGCCTGCAATATCCGCGTCCTTGTTCGCGTCCCATTTAAGTTCGGTATCGTTCGTTAAACGCGAAGTGACGATCCCAACGTTCGTGGGCTTGGCCGGAGCCGAGGCAAGACTAGCGAGTGAGACCAAGTTCACTCGCGTGACATTCGCGGTGTATTCAAAATCGACAAACTCCGGAGTGTCTCCGTAAAACACGCCGTTCTCGGTGCGAACGTTTTGATGCTGGTGCGTGTAATCCTCATCGACCTCTGTTATTCGAATGCCCGTAAACCCGCGCTCGACGAATGGAATGTGGTCGCCTCCGCGGCCGTATCGGTCGCGCCGATAGATCATCCACACCCTGAAAGTCTTTAGATATTTATCCGACTGCTCCTTGATATATCGGGCCAGCTGCCGCGACGCAGAATCGTTTTCGCCGCCAACGCTTCGGCGGGTCCCGGCCTGTTGTTCGGTCTCGTTTGACGGAACGCCCTCGCTGAAAACTCTGACACGATTGCGGTTCGGTGAGGCCTTTTTGGTCGTAACACCGCCGACAATGTCATTGGTGAACATTCCCTCGATGTTCATCGCCTTCTGCTTAGCTTGTTCGGCGTAATATGCCGCGCCGAGCAGTCCTTGTTCTTCACCCGGAACCGTCATGAAAACGATAGTCGCGTCGAATTTTCTTTTCGACATCACACGCGCAAGCTCGATTACCGCCGCCGTACCCGATGCGTCATCGTTTGCTCCCGGAGCATCGCATTTAGCGTCCGTAGGCGACGAACACATCGAATCGTAATGGCCTGATACAACGTAAACGCGATCGGGGTCCGTTGCGCCTTTCAATGTCGCGATCACGTTGGTCAGCACCGTCGGCTCGGGTATGCGGCCCGCTTTCGGCTGCGTAAAGCTTTGCTTTTCTACTTTCAAGCAGCCGCCGCACTCAACATTGAATCTCTGAAACTCCGCGTAGATCCAGTCGCGAGCCGCACCGATCCCGCGGGTCGGGTTATCTTGCTCCGATAATGTATTTCGGGTTCCGAAGGAAACAAGTTTGCGAATGCTTGCCTCGATGTTCTTAGCCGAGACCTCCCGGATCATTTTTTGTATTTCGGGATCAATGCCTCGTGCAGTTGATCTCGGTTGAGAGGTCGCGGCCGATGTGCAAACAAACACCAGCACAGCTAATATCAGGATTCGTTTCATATGTTATGTGTAATTGCGAGCGGGATCGTTACAAATGTAATTGGAAATTCGCGGTTTCGCAATATCAACGGGAAATTGATTGAAATTTTGTTGTTCGGTGATAAAATCCGCTCTAAAAGTGACCGATTTCAGGTTCTAAATCCGTTTGATGAGTCTGAGACACTCTGATGCAAACACTCAAGAGTTTTTCATAAAGATCTCAGATTTTCCTAAAGATATCTCGGACGAAACCTCATAGGATCAAACTGGTAAAGTCCGTTCAAATCTCGGGCTTTACGGAGAAAAAAAATGAAAGCACTAATAATTGGTTTTATCCTAGCACTAAGTTCTTATGCATATGCCCAGCACGGCCACGGCGTCCAGATCGATCCGCCAAAGCGGCTCATGTGGCTGGATGAAGGACTGGGTAACGTCGATCATCCCGTCACGACCAAGAGCGCTGAGGCGCAGAAATATTTCAATCAGGGCTTAGCTTATCTATTTGCATTCAATCACGATGCGGGTGTTGCTTCTTTCAAGCAGGCTGCTGAACTCGACCCCGATATGGCGATGGCTTATTGGGGAATGTCGCTCGGTTTGGGGGCTAACTACAACGACCCGGGCAATACGGACCGATTTGCACGGGCATATGTCGAACTCCAAAAGGCGATCGATCTGGCGCCAAAGGTCTCTAAGGCCGAACAGGCTTACATAACGGCTCTTTCAAAGAGATATTCGTCGGACGCAAAGGCCGATCCGAAGGCCCTGGCCAACGCCTACAAGGCGGCGATGGCGGATCTCGTCAAAAACTATCCTGACGACCTCGACGCTGCGACGCTCTACGCCGAGAGCATGATGAACCTACGTCCGTGGCAGCTATGGTCTTTGGACGGAAAGCCGGCAGAGGGAACCCTAGAGATCGTAGCCGTACTCGAAGGCGTATTGAAGCGAAATCCCAACCACACCGGTGCAAACCATTACTACATCCATGCGGTCGAAGCCTCGCCGAGCCCCGAACGTGCGACCGCGGCAGCTGACAGATTGCTTGGACTAGCCCCGAGTGCAGGCCATCTCGTCCATATGCCGTCACATATCTATCTGCTGACGGGCGAACATGCGGGGGCGATCAAAAGTAATGAACTCGCGATCATCGCCGATAAGAATTACATCGAGCGAAGCGGTGCAAACGGTATTTACCCGTTGATGTACTACAACCACAATGTTCACATGCTGGCGTCGGCTCAGTCTGAGGCGGGGAACTACTCGGGTGCGATCAAAGCGGCTAATGAACTTGCGGCGAATGTCGGACCGAATGTAAAGGCGATGCCGATGCTCGAGATGTTCATGCCGTACCCGATCATCGCATTGACCCGATTTCACAAGTGGGACGAGATAATGAAGTATCCCAAACCCGCGCCTGAAATGCTTATCACGGCGGCTCATTGGCACATGGCGCGCGGTATCGCGCTGGCAGAAACCGGTAAGCCCGAAGAAGCAGAAAAGGAACTCGCTGCCTTGAGAGAGACGGCAAAGAAGATACCGGCCGAAGCTGTTCTCTTCACGACTCCGGTGAGTGTCGCACTAAAGGTTGCCGATGATCTTCTTGTCGGTGAGATAGCGCTTTCTCGCGGCGACCGTAAAGCTGCGATCGCAGCAATGCGAATGGCGGCCGTCTCCGAGTCAAAGGTTAATTACGCCGAACCGCCGGATTGGGACCTGCCGACGCGTGAATGGCTCGGACGCGCTTTGATGAAGGATGGCCAGTTTTCAGAGGCAGAAAGATCATTCCGCGAAGAGATCGGGCGCAATCCGCGCAGCGGACGAGCGTTGTTCGGCCTTGCCGAGGCTCTCGCACGCCAGGGGAAAGATTCGTCAGCCGCTCTCGTTCGAAGGGAATTCGAAGCGGCGTGGGTAAAGTCTGATTATAAACTCGACGCCGCAGCGTTGTTCAAATGATCAGCGGCCGAGTACGTCGAAAGCCTGCAGTTTATCGCCATTGGCCGAGTAAAGCAGGTTTATCGATTCATCGAGTATAAATCCGGGATCAGGATCGGACGCGAGTATGAACCTCGCGTCTTTTCCTGTATGGATGTTCACTCCGGCAAGGCCTTTTTGGTCGAACGGGCGTTCGAGGTCTGTGTAAAAGTACATATAGTTCCCGCGGAGTTCAGATAACCGCTTCTTTCGCAGCAAATGATCGGAGAGCCGTTCGGCGTATCGGGTCGGGTCGAGCCGATCGAGAACGCTCTCTTGTACCTCTGTCCGTGACGGCACGATTCGGTTCGCGATACTCTCCCGAATACCCGACGGAGTGACGATCCGCATTCCGCTTACGCGGGTGGCTAAACTGGCAGTTCGAGCAAAAGAACCGTACGAATAAAGGGTTTGCGTCGCATATCTTGAGGCAGTATTGCTGGCGAGGGTCGTTAGGTCGAAAGATCCGAATCTCGACCTGATACCAGACCATCTGAACGAATTCACCGTGTTGGCAAGGCTAAGTCCACCTCTAGCGATTCCGAGAGCCGATGTCGCTATCCCGCCGTAACGGAAATAAAGCGCCGCGGCCCGCAAGGCGATGCCGGCAACGATGCGGAACACGCCGCGGCCAGGCGCCTTATGCCTGATGCGCCACAGCTCGCGCTTAGCCTGCGAAGTCGTGTCGGTGAGGGCAAAGAACACAGGAATGTTCGATTCCATCGATGTTTCTATGCTCCGCGCGCCGCGTTTCGCCTCACGGCCTAACGCAAACGCCGCGATCTCGTCCCTGCCGCCAACCACGACGTTTCCGCCTTCGTTGATCAGAACGAACTGGGCCTTTTCGACTTTGTGGTCAAATTCTTCCCGCTTTCGCCCCGTATCGGCATCGACCGTGATCACCTCGTCGCGGTCCGCGATCACGATGGTCTCCGCATCCGAAAAGACAAAATTCGTTATTCCTTTGTCCGCGCCCTTGAAACGCCACTTCACGTCGCCGTTCTCGGTGTCGATCGCAGCCATACCGTAAGGCCCGCGTTCGACCGTCTCGCCGTCGGCCAGCCTTGTAAATCGTCCGCCGGTACGAACGAACAGCGTTTTGCCGACCAATGCCATTTCCGCGGCGTTTCCAACATCGTCAGCTTTCCAGGCTACGTTTCCAGTCTTGCGGTCTATTGCTCTGATCCGTCCTCGCCCCGAAAGATAAACATGCGAATCGTCGATGACGGGATCTGCCTCTGTCAGAGCCAGGCCGGCCTCGTTTATCCTGAATTTCTCACGCTCTTTTTCCTTGCCGGTAAGGGCGTCGCAGCTCGTCGAGCCGTCATAAAAGAGATATAACCGGCCGTCGATCATCAATGGCGCCCGGTAATTGTCCAGCGTGTAAGCGATCTCGCCCAGATCGTCGCCGAAACGCGACGGCATCATGTCGACATCGTCGTCGAGCTCGCGTTTCCAAAGCTCGCTTCCGTCAGAGAGCCTCAAAACATGAACGATCGGTTTCCCCTTGAATTCCTTGCCTGATGCGCCGCGGGCTCCTCGTACCAGAACAACCGCGATGAGGTCGTTTTGAGGGTCGACCGCCAGCTGCATCACATCGCCTTTGACCTTTTCGCTTTGCCATATCGCGCCGCCCGAGACAAGGTCGACAGCTTCGAGCCGCGACTTGCTGCCAAGATCTCGCGAAAGCAGTATCAGATCTGTTTCGGGCACTGGCGTCACGGCGGTCTCATTGATCTTTCCGGTATCACGCCGCCAAAGGCGTTCTCCGGTTTGTCCGTCGACCGCATACAGACTGCGTTCTGTCCCGGCCAGAACAATGCCGAGGTCAGTTGTTTGATAAAAGCGTATTTTGGAGTCGAGGCTGCTTTGCCACGCGGGCTGCGCAGGTGTTGAGGCTGCGAGAAGCAAAAACAGGCACATGAGGAATGCCAACGTTCTCATGCGCCTATCTTATAACTGTGAATTAGATTAAGCTAGAAAAATCTGAAGGAACACTACTGTATCCTGTAGGCCTTTTCATTCCAAACCACAACCACTGTGCCTCTTAGACTCTCAGCGATCGATCTTAATCCGCCATCGAGCTTCCGGTATTCGTCCGTACCGCGGCGAACGTTGATCGTCGACTGTCCACGATACGCATTGTCATACCAAACACCGTTCTTGAATTGAAAGTCCTTACCGCCAACGCGTCGGGAGTTCAGCTCAAAGGTGTTATCGGCACGGTTCGGGAAGTTTTGCTGCATATCGCGCGTCGGTCCCGGCGTCGCTTTTGCCTGGCCGCCGGCTTGCGTGCGTGGCTGTTCGTTTACTTTCTTTGCGGCCAGTGATCGGTTCTTTGCCGCGTCGTCGTCTTTCTCCTTGGCTGCCATCTTGTCCTCGGCGGCTGCGTCCGGTTTCATCGCAAGCTCCGCATCTTTTGGGATTTCCGTCTTTGCGGGAGGCGGAAGCGGAGCAGCCGCAGAGACTGCCGGAGCTTTAGGATCAACTCCGTCGGCCGTAACGCCCGATGCCGCCGACTCACCTGACGGAACCTCGCGCTCATTTCTCGGCAGCGCGTTGGCAGCCACCGCCATTGAATTTGACGCTGTGTTTGTCGAGTAACCCGGGGCGCCGGACATAGAGGCAGCGTTGGTGTTGGCCGCAGCGTTCGCGGTGGCATTCGCCGCGTTTGCAGCATAGAAGTCAGGCTCGCTGGCCGCCATCGGTACATGTCCCTGATCGGATTCGGTCATCTGCGTAACAGTGGCCGTTTCCCGCTGAGAACTTTGGAGGACGGAGATCGCGATAAGTCCGCCAAAGACGAGTACTAGTCCGCCCATCGCATAGGCGAGATTCGGGAAAAGGAACAGACGTTTGTACCACGGGACTTCTGACGACGGTGATCCAACCGCAACGGAGGCAGCCGTTTCCAGTTCCGCCTCAGCGTTCAGCATTATGAGCCCGGAAAGGATCTTTCGACACCGGTCACAGTCCGCTAAATGCCGCATATACAACGCCCGCATTTTTTCGGGCATCGCATGTTCAGCAAATGCGGAAAGCTCGTCTGCGTCAAGGTGAGCACCTGACCCGACGCTCGGCGTTACACCGATGCCGGCCGCACCCTTGCGCATCAAAGCATCTATTTCCTTGTCGAATTCCAGTTCCATCTGTAAAAGTACAAAAGGTGAAAAGTGAAATGGTGAAAAGGTCAGGCGAAGAGTTCCTTCGCTTTTTCCCATTTCCCCTTTTTCACTTTTTCACCTTTCATGGTTTCGTAACCCATTATCAGAACGCTTCAGACCCAAAAATCTTGCAGCACTGCCGCCACGATCAGAACGGCGAACATCTTTTCAAGGCTAACTCCAAGACGCGCAGCAGTTTCCGCCAAGTATCGCTTTATCTCGCCCTCGCTCCAGCCATGCGTTTTCTTCAACTCTTTTTCGACCGATTTGCGGATCTCTGACTGAACGCGGACCAATTTGCGGCTCGCCGTCGCCTCGTGATAACCGAACGTCGCGGCGATGTCTTTCAGCTTAAGATCGTCAAAATAATAGAGTTTCATTATCAGCCGGTCTTCGTCATCGAGGCCGGCGATCGCCGACCGAAGGGCGGCACTCACATCTTCAGAAGTTTGTTTTTCGCTGAACAATTCCTCCGGGCTCTCCGTGTGGTGCAGCACCTGGCTATTACCGGAATGATTTGACGATTCTTCAGCGATGTTTTCGAATTCGCGGGTTTCCTCGATCTGGACGAATTTCGATTGTTTTCTGTATTGATCGATCGCGAGCTGCGATACGACCGCCCGCAGCCATCCGGCCAGGCTGCCGCGTCCGGAATAATACGCCAGCTTGCTCTTTTTGTTGCCGTCAGCGTCCTGACGTAAGCCGTAGAGCTCAGCCCAGATCCCGCCTGCAAGGTCCTCGGCGTCTTCGCTGTTTGCCGAGATCTTTCTCGCGGCCGACTTGACGGTCGAATCGAAATTAGCGACCAGATCTTCCCAGGCCTTTTCGTCGCCGCGTTCGCAAGCGACAATAAGACAAAGGTCATCAGATCTTAGCTCATCTACAAAAGCACTAACTTCGCGATGCTCGACGTTTGAGTTTTCCTTGAACAGGTATTTCCCAAGCGCAGAATCGACCCGCGGCCGCAGATCTGCCGCTCCAAGCCCGCGCGCATTTCCGGCGCGCGCGATCAGCCGCGAAACCGCTTCGTCGATCGCAGGACTGTGTTTTTCGGCCGATTGGGTCATCCGGGAACGGAGAGAATTTTAGCACTTTCGGTGCTTAAACAATAGGACGCAGTCTCGCCGGAATTGGATGCTATTTGAGATGTTTGCGAAGGTACGAAATGATCTTGCATCCATCCAAATACACCCATGGTTTTTCGCCGAGGGTGTAGTGGCCGCAGGGCAGCGAAACCTCGCTGTGTTTGATGTTGTGGCGCCGGAGAGCTTCCATAGTTTCAAGAGAAAGATCGATAGGGAAGCTGAGGTCGTATTTTGTGTAAATGTACCGTTGCGGCCGCTCTGGCAACGACGCGAGTTTTTCCATATACGCCATGGGCGAAACGGGCAGCCAATATTCGCGAAGTTCGTCGAGAGAGATATTATCTCCAAAGCTTTTGCGGACGTGATAGGTTGAAAGGCCGCGCCAAACGACATCGGCCATGTAACCCGAGACATGATTGAAAACGGCGGCTTCGATCCGCAGATCGTGGACAAATGCCATGAACGCGACGCATGAACCGATACTTGTGCCAACGATGCCGATCTTTTCGTAACCTCGCATTTTCAGCCACGAAACGGCCGCGCGAGTGTCGGCGACCGCCTGCCGTATCGACTGCAGCGATCGGCCCACATTCGGAGCAACAAGATGATCGGCCCGTTCGAGTTCCGGCGGCATACGTTCCTCGTGATAGGGAAGCGTCAAGCGTAATGCCGAGAGGCCGACCTTGTTAAAGAACTTGCCGAGGTCGAAATAGGTTCCGGCCTTTGCGTTCCAATGAGGTAAAACGATCACTGCGGCCCGTTTATTTTCGTGCGGAAAGTAGGTCGCATACGCGGTATTGTTTTCTGCCGAAGGCGTCTCGACAGCGCTCTGCCAGGTCAACACCTTTACTTCCGTTTGTACTGGTGTCTTCTTCGGCGGGTTTGCGTTTAGGGAAGCCGATGACGGATACAAGCGGGTTTCCAGCGAAAATTCCAAACCCTCGGGTGCGGCAAAATACTCGTCGCTGTTTTCGACCACATGCCGGGAATGTTCTAACAGCAAAGCTCTGGGATCGTTGCCATTTACATGTTCGGCCACGAACTCCGTTCCCCATTCGAACGGCTGCACGACGCGATTGTCGTTCAACATCGCAAAGTGCCGCTCGCGTTTATGCATGTATCGCCGCAAGACCATAAAAAAGAATGCGGACGCCTCGACCGCCACTCGAAATTGATTGTATCAATTAAAACAGAGCCTAAATAATCAAGGCGGCATCCATGGCACGATCACTACGGTGTTTTGCCCGCTGCTGAAGTGGACGTCCGGGTTCTGTCGAGAACCTTTTCGTAAAATGCGATGTACTGCGGAATAATGACGTCGGTCGAATATCGCTGAATGGAGATCTCGCGGCCGCGTTTGCCAAACGACGCACGCATATCTTCATTTCGCAGCAATCGGAGAGCATCGCTTGCCATTTTCTCGACGTCGCCGATCTCGCTCAGGAAACCGCTTTCTCCGTCGTTTACGACTTCCGGAATACCGCCGATGCGAGTGGCAATAACGGGAAGCTCGCAAGCGTGAGCTTCGAGCGCGGCCAGGCCGAACGACTCCAGTTCAGAAGGCAGCAGGAAAATATCCGACACACCAAGATAGTCGGCTATGTTAGCCTTTTTGCCGACAAAGACCGCGTCGTCGTCGACTCCAAGCACCTTTGCCTTATGCTTTACCGCGGCGCGTTCGGGCCCGTCGCCGACCATTACGAGACGCACATTCGGATATTCCTTTCTCACCTTCGCAAAGATCTCGACACAATCGATAGCACGTTTTACGGGACGAAAATTCGATACATGTACAAGCAGCTTTTCGCCGTTAGGCGCAAGTTCATTGTGCAAGCTGCAGTCAGTCAGTTTTCGATAATGCGATGGGCAAATGAAGTTTGGAATGACCTCGACGTCGTCAAAATCGAAAGTTTCGATCGTAGCCTTTTTAAGAAACTTGGAAACTGCCGTCACACCGTCAGATTGCTGCAAGGCATATCGCGTTATCGGAAGATACGAGCGGTCGGCGCCGACGAGTGTGATGTCGGTGCCGTGCAGAGTGGTTATCACCGGGACGTATCGTTTGTCCTTTATGGATTCGCGGGCGAGAATGCCGCTGATCGAATGAGGGATCGCGTAATGAACGTGAAATAGATCCAGCTTCTCGGCACGAGCTACGGTTGCCATCTTTGTCGCCAGGGCAAGATCGTATGGCTGATGTTCGAACAACGGATAGGTCATCATCTCGACCTCGTGAAAATGCACGCGGTCGTTCAGCTCCGTAACGCGGGTGGGCAATACGGACGAGATAAAATGCACCGTATGACCGCGCTCGGCAAGCTCACGCCCCAGCTCCGAGCCGACGATGCCGCTTCCGCCGTATGTCGGATAAACCGTGATCCCGATGTTCATTAGGATTAGTCTAGCGATTCATCGCCGTTTCCGCACTAAATAAACGACGCCTTTGTTATCGTCCGTGAAAAGGAACGAGTCCGGCCCGAGTTTCATGATGTCACACGGTCTGCCGACGACAGTGCCGCCTTGGAGAAATCCGGTCACAAGATCTTGCAGCCTTTTGCCTTTTCTCAAGATGACGATCTTGTAGCCGTGTCCGATCGCTTTGTTTGTCGAACCGTGAAGCGAGACAAGAAAGGCGTCTTTGAATGCAGCCGGTGCATCGGCGTCATCGAAATACTCGAACCCGAGGGCCGAACTTCGGGCAGGGAAGAATGCGTAAGGCGGTGTGACGTTGGAACAACCGGAACGCCGTTTTAGTTTTGGGTCTGTGAACACTTTTCCGTTTGACGAATGGCAATAGGGCCAGCCGTGATCCTTCGGCTCCGCTTTTGCACCAAGAGAGTTGGTCGGAGAGGCGAGCAAATAAAACGTCTCGTCCGGTTTCTGCAGGCCCAGATGGTCCGAGCCCTGATTCGTCGCATACAAACTATCGCCGATCCACTTGAGCCCAACAGCGTTTCGCAAACCCTTTGCAAATATCCGGCTTTCGGTCCCGTCAGGGTTCATCTCCAAAACGGCAGCGCGCACGTCTTCTTTTTCGACGCATGAATTGCAGCTGGACCCGACCGAAACATACAGCTTTCCGTTCGGTCCGAATGCAAGCGTGCGTGTCAGGTGCCAGCCGCCATATTTGTAACTCAATCCGTAGTCTGGAAACGTCGCGATCGTTTGCGGTTTCAGGTCGCTCGGCGCCGTTTCGCCACGCGTATATCTTCGGCGAGTCAGCTTTCCCGTTTCGGCTATGTAGATCCATTCCAGTCCGTTCGGGTCGCGGTAAAACTGGACGCTGTTCGGATTGTGCAATCCCGACAGATACCGAATGACCTTGCCAAACTTTCCGGTTTCTGCGTTCCAACCGTCGAGAATGTATATCGATCCGCGTTTGTTGTCCGTCAAGTTATACATATCCGTGACGAAGATCCGTCCGTCCGGAGCCTTTGCAAAAAAGCGGACCCGTTTCAGTCCCTCGGCCGCGGGGATGATCTCAAGATCCGACGTTGCATTCAGCGTGAGGGTGCGTCCGTTTTTCAGTACGATCCGCTGCGGAACAAGTTTTGTTTGTGCGAATACACCGGCAGTGACAGCTGCAAAAGCGAGCGGCAGGATTGTTTTCCCAAATAGTTTATGCATCTGTGATAATCTGTGGCTAATCTTCTTATGAACACCGACAAATTCCGAATCAAAGAGGGCTCGAAGCTCGACCTTGGCAAGCACGACACCGGTTTCACCGGCGATTATACCGACAAAGAACAGGCGGCGGAAGACCTGCAAAAGAACATCGAGCGGATGGCCGAACTGCAGGACGTCCTATACGCGCAGGACACCTATTCTCTGCTGATCATCTTTCAAGCGATGGACGCCGCCGGTAAGGACGGCGCGATCAAGCATGTAATGAGCGGGCTGAACCCACAGGGCTGCCAGGTCGTCTCATTCAAGCAGCCGTCGGCTGAGGAACTCGACCATGATTTTCTGTGGCGGACCCAAAAGGCCTTGCCCGAGCGGGGCCGCATCGGGATCTTTAACCGCTCGCACTATGAAGAAGTGCTCGTCGTTCGCGTTCATTCGGGAATTCTGCAGACACAGCATCTGCCCGAGGAGGTCAAAGGCGACAAGTTCGTGTGGCGGAAACGTTTCAAACAGATCCGAGAGTGGGAGGAACATCTCGTGGAAAACGGGACTCACATACTCAAGTTCTTTCTCAATGTCTCAAAATCAGAGCAGAAGAAACGATTCTTGTCGCGCATAAACGAGCCGGAAAAGAACTGGAAGTTTTCTTCCAGCGACGCGAAAGAGCGAGGATTCTGGTTTGACTATATGAACGCCTATGAAGACGCGATCGAGGCGACTTCGACCGACCTTGCGCCGTGGTATGTCATCCCTGCCGATAAGAAATGGTTCACACGGCTTGCGGTTTCAGAGGTCATCGTCCAAAAGCTCGGATCGATGAACCTGCATTACCCGAAAGTGACCAAGGAACATCTGGCAGAACTGCAGGAAGCCAAAAAGATGCTGGAAAGCGAGAAATGATCTCGCTCGACGCTTTGCAGTTACTCCGTCGGCACCATTCGCAATATCCGGTCGTCACTGTCGAGCGGTGTGCCGCGGCCGTCGCGGTTTGAGGTTGAAAAATAGATATATCCGTCCGGCCCTTGTGCCATCTCGCGAACGCGGCCGACGCGATCGACCAAAAGGTTGTCCTGCGAAATGACCGTTCTTCCATTCAGCACGACGCGAACGATCCGCGCACCGCGCAGGCATCCGAAAAAGAAATTGCCCTTTAGGTCGGGAAACGCTGCACCGGTGTAAAACATCGCGCTTGCCGGGGCGCACGACGGCGTGTATTCCAGCAGCGGCGTGACCAGTCCCGGCGCGGTCATCTTGCCGTAGATCGTCGGCCAGCCGTAATTCTTTCCTCGTTCGACGATGTTCACCTCGTCCGCACCGCCGCCGCGATTTTCAAATCCGCTCGGCCCGTGTTCCGTTTGAAACATCAGTCCGCTTCCGGGCTGCCAGGCGAGGCCCTGCGCGTTGCGATGCCCGGTCGTCCATATCTCCGGCCGATAACCTTTTTTGCCGACAAACGGATTGTCCTTTGGCACACTTCCGTCGTCGTTCAACCGCAGCGTCTTGCCGGCAAGCGAGTTATTGTCCTGCCCGAGGTTCCAGTCCGTCGAATCTCCCGTGGTGACATAGAGCTTTCCGTCCGGGCCGAATCGGCATCTTGTACCGGCGTGGTTAGGAGCTCCCGGTATCTTCTCGATGATCGGCGTCGGTTCCGTAAGTTTTCCGTCGGCGTATTTGTAACGCACGACCTTCACCATTTTGCCGTCAGAGTTATATGCGTACGCGAGATATATAAAACTATTTGTCGCAAAGCCAGGATGCAGGGAGATGTCCATCAGCCCGCTCTCGCCCGAGGGCTCGACGTCCGGAACGACAAAAACCGGTTCGGCCCGCAGCTTTCCTTTTTCGATGATGCGAACGCGTCCCGGCCTTTCCGTGAACAGCATCTCGCCCGTCGGCAGCCATGCAAATCCCCAAGGAACTTCCAATCCGCTCGCGACCGTTTCGACCTTAAATCGCGTGCGTTCCTGAAACATAAAAACGGCGTTCTCGATCCCACCGGTCGGAGCCGCGTTAGCGCAGCTTCCCAACATAGTCAGTGTGAGCAGGAACAATGTGCGGAATCCTTGTTTCATTGTCTAAATTTGACGCGCATACAGTCTAATTTGTTTCCACTCAAGAACAAAAACTACGGAGCTTGGTAGTAGTTCGACAAAAGCAGTTAAAATCTTCGCTCACTCCATTTTCCGGAAGATATAATCGGTAATAACCCTGACCATGATCAAAAGCTGTTTCAATACACTTGTTCGACACCTCTATATCTTGATGGCGTTCGTTTTTGCCGGCTTCGCGGCCGCACAGGACGGAGACCTTAAGGTCTCCGGTTCCGTCGGCGACCCCGAAGGCGCGGCCGTCTCCGGCGCCCGCGTAGAGATCCGCGGGCCAAAGCAGAAGATCGCGATCGCGGACGGACACGGCGAATTTGAGATCACGGGCCTTTCCCCGGGCAGTTATACGTTGACCGTGACGGCTATCGGCTTTGCCGTGGAATCGCTCGAGATCACGCTTCCGACGGCCGACAAGATCGAGATCAAGCTCTCTATTGCAGAGGCCGCTGTGACCGTAACCGCCGAGATCGGCCAATCTGCCGACCGCCAAACCGTTCCGCAAAACGTGAACATTCTGGACACCAGCAAGATCTTCCAGCGGTCGGCCGCGACAATGGCTCAGGTAGCCGAGGTTGAACCGGGCGTGAGAATGCAGAAGACCAGCCCGACCATCGGCGGCATATTCGTTCGCGGCCTTGCGGGAAAAAACGTTAACACATATGTTGACGGAGTTCGCTACACAACGTCCGCACAGCGCGGCGGCATTAATACTTTCTTCAACCTGAACGAACCGTCGAACATGCAAACCGTCGAGATACTCCGCGGTTCATCCAGCGCGCAATACGGTTCAGATGCCTTGGGCGGAACGGTGAACATGCTTACGCGAAGCCCGAAGTTCGGAGCCGACAAGCCCGAGTTCCACGGCGAGTTCAAGACACGATTTAATTCGGCAGACCGATCGTTTGGCGGTTCGAGCATGTTGAGTTACGGAACGGATAAGCTCGGCGGCTTTGTAAATTTGGCCGCTCGCCGCATCGGCACTCTTCGCACTGCTGACGGCATCGACACACATGCGGCGGTGACACGTTTTCTTGGCTTGCCGTCTGACATCTTGGGGACGCGGCTGCCTGATACCGATTTTTCGCAATACGGCGGAGCCTTTCGACTTAACTACAGTCCGACGGACGACAGCCAGCTTTCGTTCTATTACGCTCGAAGCCAGCAGGACGGAGGTAAACGCTATGACCAGCTTCTCGGCGGCGACGGCAACCTGATCGCCGACCTGCGAAACCTGATGCTTGATTTTGGTTACCTTCGGTTCGTAAGGCAGAACTTCGGGTTCTTCGATACGGCATCTTTCACCGTCAGCTACAACAGCCAGCGTGAAGAACGCGTCAATCAGGGCGGACAGGGCGATCCGCGCGGTTCGATCACACACCAATACGAACGCACGACCGCCGTCGGCTTCAGCTCTTTCCTTGAAAAGGCGGCCGGAACTCGAAATGTCGTTGTCATCGGCGGCGACTTTTACAGCGAGGGAATCAACTCGCCTGCCTTTACGGTAAATCCGGTCACGAATGTTGCCGTGCTGTCCCGTCCGCGCGTCCCGGATAATGCGCGATACAAACTCGCGGGCGTTTTTCTTCAGGATACATGGGACGCCATCCCTGACCGGCTGCGCATTAGCGGTGCGATCCGATACAACGGAGCATGGTATGAAGTTCGCGCGGCAGACAGTCCCGTCGTAAATAACTTCCGCCTCTGGAACGACGACCGTCTGACAGTGAGTGATTACTCCGCAAATGTCGGCGCGACTGTCCGCCTGCTCGATCAACTTCGCCTGGTAGCAAGGTACAGCCGCGGATTTCGTGCCCCGAGCATGACCGATCTCGGAACGCTTGGGCTCACGGGCGATGGTTTCGAGGTAGACCATTCAACCGCGATCGCCTTAGGCGGAACCATCGGGACCACAGCCGATTCATCCGCCGTATCGACCGGGTTGCCCGTTGCCCGGCAAAGCTCCGAGCTTACGAACAACTTCGATATCGGGCTTCGTTACAGAAATTCATGGATGGAAACGTCGGGGACATATTTCCGCATCGACCTGAATGACAACATCGTCAAACAGGCGCTGATCCTGCCGCAAGGAGCGGTCGGACAATCGCTCGGCGGACAGCCGATCACCAGTCAGCTTCCCAATGGCGTTGTGTTCGTCTCACTTTCGACTGCGCCGGTTCTCGTCCGGTCTAATTACTCCGATGCCCGGATCTTCGGGTTCGAGTATGAGTTCAGTGCAAAGCTCCGCCGCGATCTTTGGTTCCATGCAAATTACACGTTCGTTCGCGCAGAGGACAAGGCGACCGGCCTGCCGCCGAACATCGAGGGCGGAACCCCGCCGGCCACGGGACACGTCAGCATCCGATACGACGACCCGAAAAACATTTTTTGGGT
This sequence comes from Blastocatellia bacterium, assembly GCA_016789265.1. Classification (GTDB taxonomy): domain Bacteria; phylum Acidobacteriota; class Blastocatellia; order Pyrinomonadales; family Pyrinomonadaceae; genus OLB17. The sequence continues at coordinate 9,007 of JAEUQK010000005.1, read as the reverse complement.
TGAATTCTTCTCGACGCTCGCCGCCGAACAGGACCGCTTGTCCACGCTCGATATCAGCGACCGCCGAACCGGTGCAACGCGTTCGCGTTCGCAAATCCAAAACTTCTTCCGCCGCGGGGCTTGTGTTCGCGGACTTACCAATAACCCTGACGGCGTTTGTGGTACCGGCGATGAAACGGTGCTTCTTGCAACGGGTGAATCGATCCTTCAGGTACAGAATCGTATTCTCGGCGTCGGTGTGAATTCGGCGCCGATGTTCACTCGGCTGCCGGGCTACGGCGTGATGAATCTTCGCGGCGGGTTCCGCCTCGGCGAAGGTGCGGAAGCTTTTTGGTCGTTTGAAAATATGCTTGACCAAAAATACCGGAATCCGAGCTGGGGGATCGATGGCGCGGGCCGCAGCTTCGGCGTCGGATTCAAATACGCGTTTTAAATGAAAAAGCGCTCGCGAGATTGCCTTTTGGGTATTCGCGGGCGCTTTTTAGATCCAAGATCCTGCTTCTTCGGCCTCTCTCTTTCCAGCGGGTGAGTTAGTCCAATTTCTCGACGAAAGCCTTGATCCAATCATACGGCTTCTTGATAACCGGAAGCGCCTTAGCAAAAAAATTGCGCTTCTTGCGTTCGGGCATCGGTTTCGCTGCCAGTGGTCTTTCCACCGGCTTCTGATCCGCAGCTTCGCTTATGGGCCGTGCCTCAAATTCATAAGAAGTCGGCCGCTCGATCCAGATAATGGTGCTCTCGAAGATCGGAGGTTCAAATTTGTTCGTCGCCGTTCGCGGACTTGGCACGCCCGACCTTTGTTCGTGAACGTCCTGCTTTGGACGTCTTTCGGTTCGCGCAAACACCCGCTCGGGGTCGCGCGTTTCAGCGATCTCGGTTCCTATTTCGTCAGTTTCGGTTTCCGCAGGAACAGCGGCCGCCAGAGTGTTTCTGGCAATGGTGATGGGCACGGGAATCGGTGATTCGATCACTTTCGCAAGCTCGGCAGATTGAAATTGGCTCATCATCGAAAGGATAAAAGCCAAATCCAGACAGATCACGACCGCAATACCCAATATCATTTTCCGCTTTCTCATGGTTTTTCTCCTTTAGTGATGTTTAAACCGCGCACAAACGCTAAAAATTAGTATAACGCCAACCCGCCGAGGTTGCACGCAAAACATGGTTCTTTTTTTTTCATTTTAAGAGTAGTTTTCGCATTAGATGAAAACTGTCTTACAATCGAACATCCTTTCGGGCCCTATGAGCCATTTGACAGCCAAAATGTCTCCATAATGCAGCTCGAAGCAGTCTATTTGCGAAACCTCTGAAAATGATAAATGTTCGGGAGAACTTTGGAGACATAGACATATATCTCTTCGACCAGCTGCAAAAGGGCCGGTTTCAGCCCGGAATGAAGATCCTGGATGCCGGATGCGGTGGAGGTCGGAATATATTTTGGTTTATTCAAAACGGGTTTGACGTTTCCGCCATAGATGTCGATGAGGACGCCATTACTAATATCCGAGAACTTGCTAGCAGCGTCGCGCCGGATCTTCCATCGGGAAACTTCCAAACGGCGACCCTCGCCGAAATACCGTTCGGCGATCTGAGTTTTGATTGGGTGATCTGCAATGCGGTCTTGCACTTTGCCAGAGACAGAGCGCAGTTCGATGAGTGGCTGCTTGAGATGTGGCGAACGCTTAAGACGGGCGGGATGTTCTTTGCACGTCTGGCATCATCGATCGGTATTCTTGATCTGCTTATCCCGACAGAAAACGGGCGTTACCTCATGCCTGACGGCACAGAGCGATTCATTGTCGATGAAGAGCTACTGAAAGAAGCAACGCAAATGATCGGCGCTCAGTTCCTCGAACCCATCAAGACGACAAATGTCGAAAACCTTCGCTGCATGACTACTTGGGTGATCAAAAAGGCAGAATGCTAACAAGGCCCGACCGCTGTGTGCAAATCCGTGATGTTTAGCTAGAATCAGATCATGCAAGTTTTCAGGGGAGCCGGTTGTGCCGGCTGAGAGTTGTTTACCGACAAGACCCTAAAAACCTGATGCGGATAATACCGACGAAGGGAGAAAAACAATGAGCCAGAAGTCAGAGATCATAGGTCAAAATTCAAAAGGTAATACAGAGCAAAGCAGCGATCGGGTCAAATTGCCGGCGTCGCGGAAGATCTTCGTCGAGACGAACGGCGGAGCGGTGAACGGAGGCGGGCACGCCCTACGAGTACCATTTCGCGAGATATCGCTATCGCCGTCCAAGGAGATGGACGGCACATTGAGCGAGAATGCCCCCGTTCGTGTTTACGACACCAGCGGCCCGTGGACCGACCCGTCGAACAAGCATAACGTTCGCGACGGCCTGCCCTCCCTACGCCGAGAATGGATCGTATCCCGCGGCGACGTAGAGGAATACACTGGGCGTGAGATCGTTCCGCAGGACAACGGCTACCTCACGAAAGGCGCCGAAGACATCGCTCGCACCAAAGATAATGGTGCGTTAGAAGAATTCCCTGGCCTCAAGCGAGCACCGCTCAGAGCAAAATCCGGAGCATGCGTCACGCAGATGCACTACGCCCGCAAAGGCATCGTCACGCCTGAGATGGAATATGTTGCGATCCGCGAAAATCTTGGCCGACAGCGGAACGCGGACGCCCTCGTCCGCCTTTCGGAACGCAGCGATCGCTCGTCGCTGAACCATCAGCACAGGGGCGATTCATTTGGTGCTGCTATTCCCGAATTTGTAACGCCCGAATTCGTCCGTGATGAAGTAGCCCGCGGCCGCGCGATCATACCGTCGAACATAAATCATCCGGAAAGCGAACCGATGATCATCGGCCGCAATTTCCTCGTAAAGATCAACGCGAACATCGGCAACTCGGCGGTCGCATCGTCGATCGAGGAAGAAGTAGAGAAGATGCGTTGGTCGACGCTTTGGGGCGCGGACACGGTGATGGACCTTTCGACCGGCAAGAACATCCACGCGACGCGCGAATGGATACTTCGCAATTCGCCGGTTCCTATCGGAACAGTCCCGATCTATCAGGCGCTCGAAAAGGTCGGCGGCAAAGCGGAAGAACTGACCTGGGAGATCTATCGCGACACGCTGATCGAACAGGCCGAGCAGGGCGTCGATTATTTCACCATCCACGCCGGGGTTCGCCTTCCGTACATTCCGCTTACGGCTAAACGCACGACCGGCATTGTCAGCCGCGGCGGATCGATAATGGCGAAGTGGTGCCTGGCCCATCACGAAGAGAGTTTTCTCTACACACGCTTTCGCGAGATCTGCGAGATCATGCGGACGTATGACGTCAGCTTCTCGCTCGGTGACGGGCTGCGTCCTGGTTCCATCGCCGATGCGAATGACGAGGCGCAATTTGCCGAGCTCGAGACGCTTGGCGAGCTGACGAAGATCGCGTGGGAAATGGACTGCCAAACTATGATCGAAGGCCCCGGCCACGTGCCGATGCATTTGATCAAAGAGAACATGGACAAGCAGCTCGAGGTTTGCGGGGAAGCGCCGTTCTACACGCTCGGGCCTTTGACGACCGATATTGCTCCGGGTTATGACCACATCACATCTGGGATCGGTGCGGCGATGATCGGATGGTTCGGCACGGCGATGCTTTGTTATGTAACGCCGAAGGAACACCTCGGCCTGCCCAACAAGCAGGACGTAAAAGAAGGCGTCATCACATACAAACTAGCCGCTCACGCCGCCGACCTTGCGAAAGGACATCCCGGCGCACAGTATCGCGACAATGCTCTCTCAAAAGCCCGTTTCGAATTCCGTTGGGAAGACCAGTTCAACCTCGGGCTCGATCCGGAAAAGGCAAAGGAGTTTCACGACGAGACCCTGCCCGCCGAAGGTGCAAAACTCGCCCACTTCTGCTCGATGTGCGGCCCGCATTTCTGCTCGATGAAGATCACGCAGGACGTTCGCGAATACGCCGAAAAACAAGGCCTCGAGGCCGAAAAGGCTCTGGCCGTCGGGATGACCGAAAAAGCAAAGGAATTCGTTGCTTCGGGCGGAGAGATCTACCACGGTACCCCCGAAGGCGCCGATCATCATTAGTGCTTTTTACTTGGGGACTGGACGTTGGCATCCGCCCCGGGTTGTTCGTAGTTTCCGATCAACCCGCGGCGGTTTAAGTTCGCCTTCCTCAATCTTTAGCCACAACGGTGTCGTAAAGTCCGTAATGGGTCAAGCCTTCATGGCTCTCGATCCCGGTGTAATGCAGGGAGGCATCTTCGTAGCGGCGGAAGGCGAAGACGGCCTGGTTCATCTGCTCGGTATTGAATACCCGCAGTTTTACAAGCAGTTGAAAGTCCTTAACGGTCAGCCCTGTTACCGTGAGAAACAGGTCGGGCTCGATCTTGGTAATTACGTCCTGCAAGGTGTTCTCGCGAAAATCCGTGAGGTACATGAACGCCGGGATCCGCGTGGCGAATTTGATCAACTTTTCCTGCACCATCTTCCGCTTTGATTTGTATTCTTTTTCCTCGGCGGTCAGTTCTTTCTTTTCTTTGTCGGTCAGGCCCTTATCTTTAGCCTTGTTCTTGAGGTCCTTGACCTTTTCGCTCTTGTTTATGATCGTTTCGATAATGTTATCGCCGAGGGCTCGCCAGCCTTCGATCTTCTCGACCGCTGCCATGGCCTCTGGGTCGTCGAAGACACGTCGAAGCGTATCGTTATCAACGTTCACAAGCAACGCGCTTTCCCACTTGCGGGCGAGAAGTGTGGCGGAGGTGCCGGCCATTGCGATGTCGAGGATGCCGCCCGCATCGATCTGCGTCATGTTGGCCCCGTCATACGCCAGTACCGGCAGGAAGGAGACGAGGTCCTTAACGGCGTTTTCCGGGTTTGGCTCGTTCGGCGAAAGGCCGATACCGTAGTCAGACAACTGGCGCAAGGCGCGTGTAGGGGCGAAGTCGAATACGAAACAGATCGGCTTTAGCACCTCTTCCTCGTTCGGGTCGTCGCCGTTGGGGTTCTTGATCGACCATGGAGATTGGACACGGAAGGCGGCTTGAAAGTAGGTTTCCGGCGACTTCAGATTCCGAAGCATCAGGATCGACGACCATTGCGGTATCGTCACGCCGGTGGTGAGCTTTCCGCATGAAAGGGTGATGGTCTTGGTGTCGAACCCGCTTCCGATCGCCTTCCGCACCGGCGGCAGGGCGTCGAGGCCGATCCCGGCCGAGGCTCCGGCGGCTACCACCACCTTGTAATCGTGCCAGAACGTGTTTTGCTTTTCCGCCAGAAGGTTAGCCATTGCATGACAGGCGGCGACGTTGGGCAAAAACCAGAACGAGTGCTGCAGATATGGCAAAAGGCGAACGTCGGAATAAGGGAACGGCGGCCGTGTTCCGGTCTTAAGAAACTCGGTCGCCTTCGGCATGTAGCCGCCACGGATTATGTCGAGCCATTTCTGGACGTCGGTTTTGTGTTTGAATTGAGCGAGAACATCCCGGCCCGATGCTTCGAAGAATGCGTTCAGGTCGAACTCGTCAAACTCTCCCGCGCTTGCGATCGCCAACAGCTCGTCGGGCATTTGATAGGTCAGCAGACGCATCTGCGGCAGGGCACCGTAAGGGTTTCGTTTGTCAGGGTTCTTTTCGGCGAATTCTTCCTTCGCTCGCTGTTCGTCCGTGTAGGTCCAGTTGAATATCTGCTCCTCGATGAATTCGCCGGTTGAAAGCGCACGGAATGGTGTGCCGGAGAGGTAGAGGTAGGCTTTGGTGGTGATCGGGAGAAACTCAGCTTCCTTTTCCGATAGTTCCTGAAGGTCTTCGTTCACGTCCTCCAGGCCGCCGCCGTATTCGAGCTTCGCTTCCTTTTTTGCAATGGCCTCTTCCTCACCCTCAAAGAGTTCCTTCGCCGTGTCACGCCATGCCCCGAAGTGGTACTCGTCAAAAACGACGAGGTCCCAGTTCACCGCGTGAAGCCATTCGTTCTTTGCCTTGATATTGCCGAAGAGATCAGTGCCGAGCAGGTCCTGAAAGGAACCAAAATAAACGACGGGTTTTGAAGCTTTGATTTCCGTCGGATCCATGTCCGAGTTGCGAGAAAGGTACTGCCAGCCATCGAAATCTACATGCGATTCCAGATCGGTCCGCCACGCATCCTCGACCGCCGGCTTGAAGGTCACAACAAGCACCCGTTTCGCCCCGAGCTTTTTCGCAAGCTGATACGCCGTGAACGTTTTCCCGAAACGCATCTTTGCGTTCCACAGAAAACGCGGAACCGCGTGCATGTCCTCTTTCCAGATCGAGTGAAAATAGGCGTGCGTCTTGTTTACCGCCTCGGCCTGTTCGGCACGCATCGGGAAATCTTGGTCGTGCGTTCCGGAGAACTTCTTTCCCGTGCGGAGTTCGGTGAGCACGGTCTTTACATCCGCAACCGTACACCGCATCCATTCGAGCGTGTCCCTTTCGAAATTCTTCCTGACAAGCGCAGCACGAACCTCGTGGTCTGTGATCGGCGGCAGGCCGTCATCGCGCTCGGCCGATTCGTCCAGCTCGATCTTGTAATTCTTGATCGCCGCCGTCTTCAACTGCTCCGCGATCCGCTGCTTCACATCCCGTGTGGTCTGGCCCACCTTGAGCAAACCTTTGTGAGCATCGTCCGCGATTGAGTAGGCATAGATCCGCGGGCGGACTTCGGGTTTCGGAGAAAGTATCTCTTCGATGGTCTTGCTCATTTCTTAAGCTTCTTCTTTTCAGCCTTTGGAGGCAGAAAATTCTCGCCCGATACAACTTTCTTACCTGTTTCCGTCTCAAAATCGGTCCGTGCCCGTTTTGCCACTCGGCCGCCTTTGCGTCCCGCTTCCGTGTTTTGGGGCATGCCCTCGGCACCGTCGCGTTCTGCGATCTGACGAGTGGTCAGCTCGGCGAGAGCTGTAAAGATCAGTTCCGCCTCGCTCATATGATCACGAAGGTTTTGAGTCTTCAGGCCTTTTAGGTTCTTGTGCTGTTTTACAGTCAGGTCGGTCCATTCCTGATGGATGATGTTTGTGAGGATCGCGTATTCATCGCCTTTTATGCCGTGATCTTTCCAGTAATCGGTCAGCTTGTTGCGAGTGTCCTGCCCGGTCATTCGCTGCTGGATCCATTTCTCGCTGCGGCCCTGCTGCTGCCAGTATTCCCGCGCACGGTCAAGAGAGCGGGCCGGGTCGCTCATATCCTGAATCCGCTCATAGCCTACTTTTGCAAGCCATTGTTTGAACGGCTCCGCTTTTGGCGACGGGATAGACTGGATTATTCTTAGCAATCCCTGAACGTCTGCACAATCGGTTTCACGCATTTTTCCGTCAGGAGCTTCCATTTTCAACTGTCGACAAATTGTCGACAGTTCAATTCCGTCCGTAGTTTTTACGCGTACCTTCATCCTAAACCAATAGTCGCGAGGATTCGCACTATCGGTCAATGCACCGACAACATCTATTACCGAAAAATACCAGGTTTCCGAATCCTCATCGAAAACCCTGCGAATGTTGTACTTCTCAAACGCCACGAGGGCTTTTTCATTACTCATATTTCTTCAAATCCGAACGTTAATCGGGTTCAAACCCGGATATCACAATCTGTGACATCCGCGATCCGCTGCCGCACATCGCGCGTCGTCTGGCCGACCTTGAGCAGACCCTTGTGAGCCTCGTCCGCGATCGAGTAGGCGTAGATCCGCGGGCGAATATCGGGCTTGGGGGAAAGGATTTCTTCGATGGTCTTACTCATTTCCGCGATGAATCAACTACGCTCGTCAGCCAAGTTCCTTGGCGACACGCTTGATCGTGAGACGAAAAGAATCATCCAGCCCCTTTTCCTTCATCACTTTGTCTGGAGTAACTGCCCAGCGGTAAATCTGTTCAATAGAGCCGTAACCTCGGTTGAATGCCTGGGCGTGCTTAACACAGTTCTCTTGAGTCGGAGCGTCGGAAAGCACAACACGGAGCTCAGCATCGGTCCATGAACCACCTTTGTTTCGTTCGTCCCAACCCGTTTCCTTCTCGTAATCGACGACGACCTTTCTAAAGATTCGGCGTAATTCGCCGATCTCCAATCCTGAATCGTGAACTATATCTTTGATGGAGTTTTCTACTTCGCGTTTCGTCATATTCGTCCTTACCTCCGCTGCCAGATGATTCTATTCATCGTCTTCGTCAGCAGAATCACTCGACTCGTCGCTAGGACGCTCCGCTATTAGCGATTCGATAAACGAAATTTGATTCGACGTGATTCCGTACCTCTCATACAGCTCTTGGTCGGTCCAAAGACGATTCATCGGAAGCAGCGGAACAAATTTGTACGAATCCCGGGTGATATTCTGCGTGATCTTTCGTAGCGACACGAGAAACCTCACGAACCGTGTGCGCATGTAAGCACCCAGATTTCGTGCTTCAGTTTCATTCGGACAATTGCCAATCACTAAGTAAGTCTCGGTGCAAGCCGTTCCTGGCTCCGCCACTATCGGCTCGCCGAGAATGGTTACGTCATCTCGGCCGCTCGTGCCGTGAGCTTTTACCAACAAGACTTTCCACCGGTCAATCCAATCAAGGTTACTCGTGATTACCGAACGCTCGAGGTACGACTTCAGCTGGTTACCATATACCAACACAGGATCGGTCATACCCGTCGGTGTCGGCTTGCCTCGTTGATTTGTTAGACCAAACGGCTTCCTCGCCGAAACGTGATCGCCGAGGCTTGGCTCGTGTTGGCCGTTTACACGATAGCCAGCAACTTTGTCGAGGATGCGTACCGCTTCGTTCCGGCGGATGAGCACGTCGTACGCGTCCAGTTTCCGCACAACTGGCTTGCCAATTACCTCGTTTCCAATCATTGTGGCGACCTCGCAGCCACCCTCGTGATCGCGACCCCAAAGCCAGTAGGAAATCCCGCCGCGAATTTTTACTCCGGGAAACACGTCATATAACTGAGGAAAGTCTACCAGTTTAGCGAAACGGCGATCGCGAAGCATTTGGTCACGGAAGGTATCCAAACCTTTACCAC
>JAEUQK010000027.1 GCA_016789265.1 Blastocatellia bacterium | reverse complement strand
TATCCGTTCCGCGGCCTACACTCAGATTCGTCGTTTCGAGCAAACCGATGCCGGGATAGAGCGTAGCCTCTGTAAGCGACCTCATGTTCGGCGAAGGATTTACCCACGTCTGGCCGGTTTCGTCGAACCACATCGACCGCGACCAGCCTTCCATCTTGATGACGCGAAGATCCGCACCGATCTTTCGCTCGGCGTTCATCATCTGTGCAAGCTCCCCGATCGTCATACCGTATCGGACCGGTGTCGTGTGCGCGGCGATAAACGAAAGCTTGTCTTCATCAGCCAGCGGCCCTTCGACAGCGTTGCCGTTTATAGGATTGGGGCGGTCGAGAACAAAGACCGGCTTTCCAGCCTTGGCCGCCTCTTCCATCACGTTCTTGAGCGTCGCCGTGTATGTATAAAACCGTGCCCCGATGTCCTGGATGTCATAGACGAACGCATCGATCTGTGCAGTGTGTTCGGGCTTCGGCCGCCGGGCTTCTCTGCCCTCGCCGTATAGCGAATAGACCGGAAGGCCGGTTTTCTCGTCCTTAGAGTCGTCGATCTTTGAAATATCAAGCAGGCCGCGAATGCCGTGCTCGGGCGAGAATAGCGCGACGAGCTTTAGGTTCTTCGCCTCATTGAGAACGTCAATGGTCTGCTTCCCAGCGAGGTTGCGGCCCGTGTGATTCGTCACCAGGCCGATCTTCTTGCCTTCCAGTTCCTTAAAGCCGTTCTTCTCGAGGATGTCTATGCCGTTGAGTACTGTTATCGACTGGACCGCAGGAGTCCCGCCTGCAACGGCCGCAGGCCGTCGGGAAGCCTCTACACGTTCCTTGAATCCGGGGATCTGGGCAGCGACCGCTGCGTTGTATCTCGCCTCGGCTTCCTTCCATTTTTCGATCGGGGTGTCTTCGATCGCTGACGCAACTATTGTGGCGACACGTGCTCGAAGCGGGCCGACGTCGCCCTTGCCGTCAGGATGAACGCGGTTCGACATGAAGACGACGAACGTCTGTGATGTAGGGTCGATCCAAAGCCCGGTGCCTGTAAATCCTGTGTGGCCGAACGAACCGAGCGGAAAGAGCTCGCCGCGGTTCGATGAGAACGACGTGTTCATGTCCCACCCAAGCCCGCGTGCCGATCCGTCCTCCGCAACCACATACGGCGCCGTCATGCGTGCAACAGTTTGAGCTGAGAGAATGCGAGTTGCGGAGGCCCGACCGTCAGGGAGGGCTTGATCACCAGGCTGAGCGTTAAGCCCTTGCTTACGCGCGGGCTTCTGCATCGGAGCCGGCGCCACGCCGCCGTTCAGCAGCATCTGGCAATAACGAGCAAGATCATCGGCAGTCGAGAATAGTCCGGCGTGGCCGGCTACACCGCCCATGCGGAACGATGTTGGATCGTGAACTTGGCCGCGGAGCATTTTGTTGCCAGTCGTGTCGTCACCTTCAAATTTCGAACCGAGATAAGAATTTTGACCACGAATATTCTCCGTTGGGGCAATTCGGCCTTGCACTTTTGTGAAGATCGGAAGTGAGTCAACTGCGATAGACGTTATTTCGCGTTCTCCTACAATAGAGTCACCCGCGCTAAAGAACCTCGATTCGCCCATTGATCCCCGCAAAAACAAATGCCCTTCCGCGTACTTAAAAAGGAGTTCATTTCCAACTCGTTGAACGATCTCCCCCAAAACGATAAACCCAATATCCGAATAAACAAACCTCGTTCCCGGCGGGTTTCTCAGCTTTTCCTTTTTCAAAGCCGCCAGCATTCCTTCGCGGCCGGTCCATTTTTCTTTTAGATCGAAATCAGGAGCGTACCCCGACGTATGAGTAAGAAGCTGCAAAACCGTCACCCGCTTTGCCTGTTCGTCGTCGATGTCGGGGATGAACTTGCCGATGGTGTCGTTCAGCCTCAATTTGCCCTGTTCGACGAGGATCATTATCGACGTCGCGGTCGCGACGGGTTTTGTGAGCGACGCAACGTCAAAGATCGTATCGACGGTCATCTTCTCGACCGTCGGCACTAGCGAACGATTGCCGAACGCCTTGCGGTAAACGATCTTCCCCTTATGCCCGACGATGACAACGGCACCGGGGAGTTTCTTATCCGCAATGTCGGCGAGAACTAGCTGCTCGATCTGGTCGAGTTTTGCTGCGTTCATCCCGACCGACGCCGGCGCAGCTAGTGGCAATCCTTGCGCTGACGCAGAGAGGCCGAGAAGCAAAGTTAGGATCAAACAGCATGCACAGGATAGACAGGATGAGATCAGTTGATCGAGCCAAACCTGCTTACCTCTTCTTATCATCATGTTCATCCTGTACATCCTGTTAAAATCTCCGGTTTCACCGCGCTGCTATCGTTTAGCCCGCAACTCCTTGTCTCTTTCAACAAAGCTTTCCTTACACAGCCGAGCGAACTCCTTCCCGATCGGCGAGAAGTGTCCGCCTCTTAAACGCGCAAGGCCGAGTTCCCATTTGATCTCGGCACCTTCGATAAGCCAAGAGATCAATCTGCCGTCGCGAATCTCGCGCGCGACAGACTTGGCTCCGGCCATGCCGACGCCCAAGTTTGCCTCTACCATCAGGTTGATCGCTTCCTGTCGCGAAAGCTCCATTGAGATATGCGGCCTTACATTCGCCGCGGCAAAAAATTCGTCTATCATTCGCCGCGTGTTTCCGCCCTGTTCGCCGAGTATGAGATTTTCACCGGCGAGCGTGGCGGCCGAGATGTACTTCTCTTTTGCGAGCGGATGTTTTGGATGCGCGATGGCGACGATCTCGTCCGAGAAGATCGATTCGGTAGTGATGTTTGCGTTATCGACCGGAAGCGAAACGAACGCGGTATCGATCTCGCCATGCATCATGCGGTCAACAAGTTTTTGGCTGGTACCGGACGAGACTGTAAGTTCGCAATTCGGAAATTTGTTCTTTAATTTATGTAGAATTCCGGGAAGCTGGTGCATCGCAAACGTTCCTGACGCAGTTCCTATACGAAGGCGCCCGTATTCCGCACCGGCGACCTCAGCGATCTCGGCCAATGCCGAATCATGTTCGCGAAGTATCTTTCGAGCTCGTTCGAGCAGATATTCACCCGCCTCGGTCAAGATCACGCGGCGAGGCGTCCGCGTAAAAAGCTGAAGGCCGACCTCGTCCTCGAGTTGGCGTATCTGCATCGATATCGCCGCCTGCGTAACGTTCACACGGCGTGCTCCGGCCGTGAAGGTCTTAGCCTCGGCAATAGCCAGAAAGGCTTTTAGCTGTCTGATCTCCATATTGGAATCTCAAATTGTAATGAATAGATGTTCCGGCAAGATCTGCGTATCACGCAATCTTATTGAATACATAAAATCTGTTAAATTTGATTATAAGTCAAGTTTGGCGAACAATATCATGGGGATTTTTTTGACTTTCCTCCGTTTTCCATGGCCGCTAAACCGACAAAGCGAAGCCGAAAAGCAACCTTTCCGCAATACTATTTAGGTGTTGACGGCGGAGGAACCAAAACGCAGGTCGCGCTTATGAACGAAGGGCGCGAAGTCATCGGCGAAGGCGCGGCCGGACCTTCGAACCCGCTGCGGGTCGGTGTAGAGACGGCAGTTACCAACATTATCAAAGCTACGGATCAAGCAATGGACGCGGGCGGCATTATGCGCGTTGACATTGCCGCTGCGACGCTAGGCCTCGCGGGCGTACGCCGCGCAGACTTGAAGCAGCGTGTGAAGGCGAGCTTTACGGAACAGCTTCGCGTCCGCAAGACCGAGGTCATTACGGACGCCGAGATCGCGTTGTTTGCGACGACAATGGGCAAGCCGGGATTGGTCGTGATCGCCGGAACAGGTTCCGTTTGTCTCGGAAAGAACGAAAAAGGGAAAATGGCGATCGCGGGCGGTTGGGGGCCGCTTGCCGGTGACGAAGGCGGCGGGGTCGGTATTGCGCAAACGGCGCTTCATGCCGTGGCAAAAGCTTCCGACGGCCGAGGCATCGCAACCACTCTGAGCCGTCGGGCATCGGAATATTTCAGGGCGTCGGGGCCGGAGAACCTGATCGTTGCGATATACTCGCCGCAGGTCGATAACAGCCGGATCGCCGGATTCGCTAAGTTTGTCGTCGAGGCCGCGCAAGACGGCGACGCAGTGGCGACCGACATTTTGGAAGAAGCAGGTTCGGAACTTGGGCTGGCCGCGTGCGCGGTGATCGAAAAGCTTGGGCTGAAACGCCAAAAGGTCCCGATCGGCTGTGTCGGCAGCGTATTCAAAGCCGGTGAAATTCTGACCAGGCCGATGATCGACACTATCCAAACCATCGCACCGAAAGCGTTTCTTACCGAGCCCGCAATGGCTCCCGCCCACGCCGCGGCTTTGATGGCTTTACTCAACGGAACTCTCTCGATGAATGGCAAACCTCGAAACCGTAAGCGATAGCGACTGTGTCTATTTTGCAGATGAAAAATAGTAGATACATTCAAATGTGGTGTGCTCTCAAGGTAGTTATCGTTGGCCTATTGATGGGTAGCGTGAGCCTCGGACAAACCGTAAGTCAAGACCGGATACCAACCAACAGGCCTGACTCGCCATTGGTCATTTTGCACAAGCCGAAAGCAAAGTATCCCGTACCCGAGTTTGGAACTGTATGTATCCGCGGCACCGTAATACTCCGAGTGCAATTTCTCGCCGGTGGTTTGATCGGAGACATAAAGGTTATCAAAGGATTGCCTTATGGTGCCACGGACAACGCGATTCAGGCAGCCAAACACATCAGGTTCTTGCCGACGATCAAAGATGGGTTTGAGGTAACAACAAGTAAACCGGTCTCTTTCTATTTTGGCGAATTCTAATGCTTCCCGTCACCGAACAAGAAAATCCGAATACCGCACACATCGATCAGGTGTCGACGCTCGATGCATTGCGCCTTATAAATAACGAAGACAAGCTCGTCGCCGAGGCGGTCGAGAAGGTGCTGCCCGATGTTGCGGCGGCGATCGACGAGATCGTGAATCGTCTACAGAACGGCGGGCGGTTGTTTTATGTCGGCACTGGGACTAGCGGACGGCTAGGCGTGCTTGATGCATCTGAAATTCCGCCGACATACGGTGTTTCTTACGACCTTGTACAAGGCATTATCGCGGGCGGCTATGACGCTCTATACAAGGCGACGGAGGCGAGCGAGGACAATAAACTGCAAGGTATCGAAGACCTGAAAGCACGCGGCGTTAATAGGAACGATGCGGTGGTCGGTATCGCTGCTTCGGGCCGCACGCCTTACACTATCGGCGCCGTCGAATACGCCCGGAGCATCGGCTGTTTTACAGCGTGCATCGTCTGCAATCCGGAATCGGCGATCACAAAAGCCGTCGACATTGCCATCGTCCCCGTCGTCGGCCCCGAAGCGATCACCGGTTCTACGCGTATGAAGGCAGGCACCGCGCAAAAACTCGTCCTTAACATGATCTCCACCGCCGCCATGATCCGGCTCGGTTACGTCAAGGGCAACCGAATGACGAACATGAAGGCTGCGAACGAGAAACTCAAAGATCGTTCACTGCGAATTCTCATCGCAGAAACCGGTTTGGAAGAATCAGTGGCAGAAGAATTGATGATCGAGGCGGGCGGCGATCTTCGCGTGGCGCTTGTGATGAACGCTAAACAAGCTGACGCGGCAACGGCTCTCAAATCGCTCGAACAAAATGATTGGGTCGTGGAGAAAGCGGTTGTAAAGCACAATTAGCTGCAGCGATCAGATCGATGGGCGACCAAACAAAGTACAGTCTCTTCTTCGTGAAGGCTCTTCAAGGCTTCGCAGAAGGCATCCTCTTCGAACTCGAGAACCAGATCGTTTCTGCAGCCAGCCTTGATCCAACTTTCGGCCAGCCGTTCAATACGATCCCTGACCGCGATCACGAAGCGATGGGCTATCGGCTTCCCGATCGCGGCGACGGAATTCCGGGGTTTATTGCAAAGGATGATGTACTTCCCTGTCCGCCATTTGCCGAGAACGTTCCTCCGGGAAAATGTCCGGTAAAGATCACGTACCAGCGTGTCTTGAGCGATGCAGATGCGTCGTTTGACGACAATCCGAACAATATCGGCATTTTCGGAATATACGTTGACGAGAATCTTCATTGGCAGAAGATCGTCATTCCGTTGCCGGAAAATTTTCCGCAGATCTCGCACGTCACCCTGACGGACACGCTAAAAGGCTTTGAGGTCGATAGGTATGAAACGCCGTCGCTCGAACAGGTCGATAATGGGCAGGCCTATTGCTTACATGTCGGCCACGTCGGGCCGGGATTTTATGAAATGGATATGCGGCTCGAACGCGGGCGATCTTTACGCATCAGGTTTATCAAATTTTATCCGCCCGAGTTCGAATCTAGGTATGAACAGATCAAGAATGCAGTTTCTTCTGCGGAATCATCTGTACGCCCCACCGATTCAATGCCCGTAAATCTTTACCATTCGCACGCGGAAGATAACGAATATGAATTCCCGGCAGAGATGATGAACCACGCCCTGGCCTTCGCGACGGAATGGGGCGAGAATTTTCGTAAGCCAATTGATGAGAGAATGCTTCGGATCTATCCTAACCTCTCGGCCGGCCGGATCGCTCGGCTAAAGAAACTCGCGGACGAGGCGGAATCATATATTCTCAGGCTTGCCGAGGACGAGCTCGCCGGCAATATTTCGGAAAGCGACATCGTGCCGATGGCGCGCGAAAGGTATCCTTGGGTCGATGAACGTCAGCTTTATCGCATCAAGAATATCGGCATGTATTGGGCAAGAAAGTAGGCCAACTTACGGACTGAGGATCTTGCACTCCTTTGTCCGATTTGACCCGACCTAACATTTCACGATAAAAACTTCTTATCGCTTTCCCGAAAATCTTTCGTTACAGCTTATTGATCAATGCAGACACTCGACCTTGTCATAATCTTCGGCTACCTGATCGGCATCACTGCGTTCGGTATCCTCTTTGCTGGAAAGCAGGAGACGACCGAAGAGTATTTCGTCGGTGACCGCAGCGTGCCGTGGTGGGCGATCGCGATGTCGATCGTTGCGACTGAAACGAGCACGATCACGTTCGTCTCGGTACCGGGTGTTGTCTTTGCAAAAAACGGCAATTTTGAATTCCTTCAGCTTGTTTTCGGCTATCTGCTCGGCCGCGTCGTAATATCTATAGTCTTCATTCCGCTGTATTTCAAAGGCCAGCTTCAGACGGTCTATCAGCTCTTGGGAGATCGCTTTGGCGGACGGGTGAAGATGCTTGCTTCGGGCCTGTTCGTTATCATGCGAAACGTTGCGGACGGCATTCGCCTGCTGCTTACGGCTATCGTTCTTGCGGCCGTTTACACAGCTTTTCAGCCGGACACCGACCCGACCTACGTGATCGTCGGTTCGATCCTGATACTCGGAATCGTGATGATCGTCTTCACTTTCTATGGCGGAATGGAAGCTGTCATTTGGATCGAGGTCGTGCAGCTCGTGATATACATCGGCGGAGCGATCGCAGCGGCGGTCGTGCTGATACAGAATATCGATGGCGGGATAAGCGGAGCTATCGACATCGGGAGGCAATACGGTAAGTTTCAGCTGCTTGACTTTAATCTCGATTTCGCCAAGACCTACACGTTTTGGGGCGGCGTGCTGGGCGGCTGTTTTCTCACGATGTCAACGCACGGCACCGATCAGTTTCTCGTCCAGCGATATCTTTGTACCGATAAGCCGCGGGCTGCGATAACCGCATTGATGACGTCAGGAGCTGTCGTTCTCGGACAATTCATAGGTTTTCTTTTTATCGGTGTGCTGCTTTTTGCCTTTTACGCTCCGTTCAACTTAAACGGCTTTGAAACTGCGACAGGAGCGTTTCCCTTCACCGGGCCGGATAAGGTTTTTCCGAGTTTCATCACGCAAAAGATGCCGACCGGGCTTTCGGGTCTGGTCGTTGCCGCGATCTTTGCAGCCGCATTATCCTCTTCTCTCAATTCAATTGCCGCGACGGCCGTAAACGATATTTACAAACCCTTCGCTAAGGACAGATCGGACAGGCATTTGATGCGCATAGCCGGAATTCTTACGGTCGTTGTCGGCATAATACAGATCGCGATCGCGGTCGGATTAAAGGACGCGAACAGCTCGGCGTTGAACCTAGCTCTCGCTGTCGCATCGCTTATAAACGGCCCGATCCTGGGCGTGTTCCTTGTCGGTTCGTTCATAAAACGCGCAACGGAGATACATGCCCTTCTCGGCATGGGCGTAAGTATCGTGCTGATGACTTACGTGCTTCTCGCAGCTAATAAGGTCGTCCCGGGGCCGGTGATCGCGTTTCCGTGGTACGCATTGATGGGTAGTCTGACGACCGTGTTTATTGCATTTATTTCGACTTTAGTTATTAGAAGTAATGAAGAAATTTCTCAGTAGTTTGTTGCTTGCATCCTTGGTGCCCCAACTAGCGACCGTTGGGGTCGCACGTTCATCGGCTGAGTTAAACCACCCGCTACCGCAGGTGGTACTGACAGCGCCACAGTCAGCAGTCAGCAGTCCGCAGCCCCAAAGATTCGAGCCTTCGAAAAAGTCTTGGGACTTTGCCGCCAAATACGTCAAAAAGATGACGGTCGATGAAAAGATCGGCCAGCTTGTCCACGTCGGCATCAACGCAAAGTTTGCGAACCGTGAAAGTTCCTTCTTCAAAACACTCCAGCGTGATGTGGTCGAAAACAAGATCGGCGGCATTATCTTTTTCGGTGCCCCGATCTATGAAACAACCATTATCGGCAACCGCATGCAGGAACTTGCAAAGACGCCGCTGCTGATGTCGCTGGACGCCGAGACCGGGATAGGAATGCGGTTTGAGGATGCGACGAATTTTCCGTGGGCAATGGCAGTTGCGGCAACCGGCAACACGGATTACGCATATAAGATGGGCGTCGTGACGGGCCGCGAAGCCCGTGCGGTCGGAATTCAGCATGTTTACGCACCTGTTCTGGACGTAAATAATAACGCCGACAATCCGGTGATCAACGTTCGCAGTTTTGGCGAAGATCCCGAAACTGTCGCTAAATTCGGCGTCGCATTTGCCAACGGTATTCAGAGCCAGAAGGTGATAGCGACAGCAAAACACTTCCCTGGCCACGGCGATACCGCGGTCGATTCGCATCGAGGTTTGCCGATCATCGAAGTCCCGCGTGCTCGGCTGGATTCGCTCGAGCTCGTGCCATTCAAGAAAGCGATCGAGGCCGGCATCGGTTCGATCATGATCGCACACATTGCCCTGCCGCAGATCGACGGAGAAGAGGTCAAACCGCTCAAGGAATACAAAGGCGGCGATGCCGAAGCCGGTGCCGAGATCGTCACACAGTCGGCGACCATCCCTGCAACACTTTCAGCAAAGGTTCAGACCGATCTGCTTCGCAAGGAGATGGGTTTTAAAGGCCTGATCGTCTCCGACGCGATGTCGATGAGCGGCCTGACACTTTATTTCACGCAGGAAGAAGCGGGCGTTCGGGCGGTGTTGGCCGGAACCGACATTTTAGAAAAACCTACGGATGCTGATTCGATCCTTCGCGGTCTTCGGGCCGCCGTCGCTTCAGGGCGTATTCCGATGTCTCGTCTCGACGAATCCGTCACTCGGCAGATCGCATGGAAACACGAACTTGGACTTTTCAAGCAACGCATCACACCGATCGACCAAATGGACCAGATCGTTTCGAGCCCGGACGTTAACGCCTTGACCGATGAGATCGCCAATGCCGCGATCACGCTCGTCCGTCAAGGCGAAGGCGACTTACCGCTCGACCGCTCGAAAAAGATCGCAGTCTTGGGAATCTCAAATGGTTTTGACGGTCCTGGTACGATGGGTTCGCTCGTCGGCACACTTCGCTCAAACGGGCTGAGGTTTACTTCCGGATACCTGCAAGAGAACTCCCTGAAGGAGCAGGCCGATGCTGCACGAAAGGCTGTGAATGAAGCAGATGTCGTCGTGGTTGGCCTTTACGGCCGCGTCCGTTCGGGAGCGAAGAACAGCGTCGGGATACCCGAGAACGGGGCCGCGATCCTGCGGGAAGCTCTCGCCGCGAATAAGAAGGTGATCGGCATTAGTTTCGGAAATCCGTATGTCCTGAGTTCGTTTCCCGAGATGAAAACGTACCTCGTCGCCTACGGCGATATGCCAAGCCTACAGCGTGCATCTGGAAGGGCAATTTTGGGAATGCAGGAGATCACGGGGAGACTGCCGATATCGCTGCCGGGACTTCATCAACGCGGAACCGGGATCCAGCGGAACGCAGACGCCCCAGTACGCAACAAGTAAGCCGCCGCGATACTGTTAATTTGAATAGTTAAATTTGAAAACTGCGGACGAGGGCGTCCGCGTCCCATTTATGACTTGGGAGATCGAACGTTTCCTCGAAATAAAGAACAGCCGCCTCCATATCGACGGTGTCGATACCGTCGAACTCGCGCGCGAGCACGGCACGCCGCTGTTCGTTTATAGCGAATCGCGCATTCGTCACAATATAGAACGGCTCAAGAAGGCCGCCTCGTTCATCGATCGCCCACTTAAGCTGTGTTACGCCGCGAAGGCGATGTCCACGTTGGGAATTCTCCGCGCAGTGAAGGATGCGGGTTCCGATATCGAGGTGAACTCGGGCGGCGAATTGTGGAAGGCTCTGAAAGTCGGCTTTGCCGGCGAGGAGATCAATTACAACGGCAACAGCAAGGAGATCTGGGAACTCGAACTCGCCATTTCGAACGACGTTTATGCCATTCAGGTCGATTCACTCTACGAGCTTTCACTCATCGAGGAAACGGCCAAAAGGCTTGGCAAAAAGGCCAATGTCAGCCTTCGAATGGTGCCGGAAATAAAGACCGGAACGCACAGCGGATTGCAGACCGCGCTCGTCACATCAAAATTCGGTATGATGCCGGACGAAGCGTTTCACGCATTCGCGAAATACAAAGACTCGCCGCATCTCAACCTAAACGGCATTCACCTGCACATCGGCTCGCAGCTTCCGGAATCGCAGGCTTACGTCGATGCGTTCCGCATGCTGACCGATTCGATGATGCGGATCTTTGACGCAACCGGGATCAAGCTGAAACACATAAATCTCGGCGGCGGTTTTCCGGTAAATTACCTTCGAGACGGTTTACATAAGAACGAGTTCCCGCCAGAACAGCGAGAAATGTTCTCGGCTGATTTCGAACCGGCCGACGCGGTTAGTGAAGCGTGGAATGAAGCACGGCAATTCGCCCGCGACTGTGAAGCCGAGCATTTATTCGACGAGCTTACGCTTCTGCTCGAACCCGGCCGATCGATCATCGCCGACGCCGGCATCTGCCTGACAACCGTAAGGAATCAGAAATCTCGTCCTGTTCCGACAACTGACCACCGACCACCGACCACTGACCACTGGCTCCTCACCGACGCCGGCTTCAACATCCTGCTCTCGATGGAAACCTACAAGTGGTACTACCATCTGATATCAGCAAAGCGTGCCGACGACGCGCACGACACGCCGTACAAACTCGCCGGCCCACTGTGTGACGGCGGTGACGTTTACTTTGACCACGAAGGCCACGGACGCTTGCCGGATCATCGATTGCTGCCCGCTGATATGAAACCCGGCGATATCCTCGCATTGCTCAACTGCGGTGCATATTCCTTGGCTCAAGCATCTCAATACAACGGCCGATTCCTGCCGCCTGTCGTGCTGATCAACAAGAACGGCGAACCGGAACTGATCCGCCGGAGGGATGATCTTAAAGATCTGATCGCGAGTGATCTTTAATTCTTTGAAACGTCTGCCACGAATTTACGAAGATAGGCGATCTCGTTTTCGCCCGGAGCTACTTCGAGTTCGTCTGCGATCGCGGAAAGTTCGGCAAGCGAAGCGGCCTTTATGCTGTCGTCGCGAAGTGCGGCGATCGATTCGAAACTGCCGTGGATGGCGGTTTCGAGCCGAGCGTCATCCTCAAGTTTGGCAAATCGAGCCGCGATCTCATTGTAAGCGGATGCACGTGACGAAAGCTGAGGAACTGTTTCGGCGAGATGCATTGCTTCGTCGAGCAACTCGACGGCAGCTTCCTTTTGCTCGGTACCGGCTTTTGCATCGCTCATACCTATTAGAGCGAATGTGCGGTTCGCGTCCTCAGGGATCGCGTTCACCGCACGGCGGGCAAGTTCATCGCTGCCGCTGTCGGCCAACAGAGCTGCTACCTGAGCTAGAGCCGTCATGCTTTCGTTATCGTCCTCGATCTGCTCGGCGATCTCGATGGCACGTTCTCCCTTTCCGAAAAGAACATACTGAGTGGCGATCGACCCGAAAAGCCGGAAACGATCTTTGCTGCTTCTAGTCTCGTTTTCTCTCTGTGACCTCAGCATCGCATATGCCTCTTCGAGCGATTCCATAGCGTCATCCTTCGCATCATTCGACCAGTAAAGACGTGCGTGCCCGAGAAGGCAGGAGGCGATCTGCGTTTTGTCAGTTACGAGATCAAGCGTGCGATCAGCGAGGTCCTGGCTGCCCGCACGAAGAAACCCGACCGAAACGGCCGCGAAAAAAGCGTCACGGTGTATGTTGTCGAGTTCTTCTGAATACTCCCTTGCCTTATCAAACGTTTCGATCGCTCTTCCATTTTGCCCGGCGTCGGAAAAGAGAGTACCGATCTCTATGACAGCGCGGATCTTCTCTTCGTCGTGTTCGATCTCGGCCGCGTCTGCGATCGCGGGTTCAAGAAGGTCTTCAATGCCTTCCGTTTCACCCAGAGCGATCCTCGCGTGTGCAGTGTGAATGAAGGCAGAAACCCGTGCGGCCGGAAATTCGATCTCACGGATCGTCGACTTCGCACCATCGGGATCGTCATCTGCGAACTGCCTGATCGCGATAGCTGAAAGGACATAGTCCGGATGTTCCATCTCGCCGGCGATCTTACGTGCGGCGTCGAATTGCCCCATCGCGGCTTTTAGAGCGCCGAGGCGTTCCCAGCCCTCGGCCTGCAGGCCGTGGTCATCGAGCGCGTCGATCAACTGGAGCGCGTATTCGTCATCATCGATCTCGGCGCATTTTATAGACACCGCGATCAGCAGCTTGTCTCGTGAGAACGGATCATCAACGGTGTTGGCAAGTTCGGCCGCGAGATCTACGTTGCCTTTGGCAAGGTAACGTGGAACGACGGCGAGCATCGACTCGGCGTGGCCGTCTGCCGTCTCGATCGATTCACCAAGAAAGGTCGCACAAGAAAGCAGATCGCTTTCGGCTTCCTGACGAGAAATAAAGTGGTCCGTCATAAGTCAAGTCAACAAGGATCAACAGGGTCTACAGGATAAATGAGGCCTTCACAAATTTGGGACATCTTTCTTGTCCATCCTGTATTTCCCGTTCGAGTTCTTACGTGAATACCCGCCTGACGGATTCGGGCATCCAATCGTCCAGACGTTTTGCTATCGCACCAGCTCCTACCGCCCGCAGCTCTTCCGCAGATACGGTATTTGTAACGGCCAAAACCGGCAGATCGGCAGCCACACCCGCCATCACGCCCGGTGGTGAATCTTCGATCACAAGGCATTCCGGATGCGTCATCGGCAAATGTCCCTGCGCGACTCGGGCCAGATCCAGCCGTCGGAACCCGAGGCGGTAACATTGCGGATCGGGCTTGCATGTTGTCACCTCATCGGCGCTTATCACGACCGAGAAACAATCGGCGATCCCAACCTTTTCCAGCACGAAATCGATCTCTTCGCGCTTGGACATGCTTACGATGCCAAGTGACAGCTCGTTTGCCATTTTTCGGACGAAATTCTCGACGCCTTCAAAGATCGGCATTGTTCCTTCGACCACCGCCCGCCAACGTCTGGTCTTTTCGACCGTCGTCTCAAGCACGTAGTCGATGCCGGCGGGCTTTCCTGCTTCTTCGAGTATGGACGCGACAAAAGTCTTGTCGTCCATGCCCAGCCGGGAGTAATACATCTCGTCAGTAACATCGATGCCCTGGTCACTGAAAATGTCACGATAGACGGCGTGTTGGATCGGTTCATCATTTATGATGACGCCGTTAAAATCCATGAGTATGCCTTTGATCATAATTGTTCAGAATACGCGATCCATCGCGTACCTCGGTGTAACAGAGTAAATTGTTCTAACTAAAATACGCGATATATCGCGCACTCTAAGTGAGAAATCTTTCAGGGACCATATTTCCGCAGCCGAGGATGCCGTTCGGATCGAAAGCCCTCTTAAGCTCGGCCATCTCGTTCAGATAGCGCTCGCCCATCATTACGTTCAGGTATTTTGACTTGAGTTTTCCGATGCCGTGTTCGGCCGATATCGTGCCGCCGAGCATGATCGCCTGGGCAATGAACCGGCCGTAAAGATGCCGCGATCGTTCTGCCTCGTCGTCATCCTTCGGCAGCAAGTTGGCGTGGAGATGACAATCTCCAATGTGACCGAATATCACGTAATCGATCCCGCTCGCGTCGAGCGTATCTTTGTAGAATCGAAGGAATCCCGGAAACGCCTCGTCGGGCACAGCCATATCGGTCCCGATCTTCTTCTGCTCGTTTCGCACGACCCGTTCATTCACAGAAACCGGCAAAGCGTGCCGAAAAGCCCGCATCTTCTCTAGGTCTTGCTCCGTCGTGGTAAACCATGAAACGTCAACATCTGCGTTGTGTTTTTCGAGAAGACAGTTCCACGCCTCTAACAATTCGTCCTCGTTTTCGGCGGTCGTTTCCTGCTCAAAAAAGATGGCACCTGCCATTCCCGATGGAGTCTCAGGAAACTTTTCCGAGATGAAATTCAATGCACGATCGTCAAAATACTCGATCAAGGTTGCATCAAGCGAAACGCGCACGCCCTCGGCCGCAACTGTGCCGCCGACATCCTCTCTAACTGAAAACGAGGTTCTCTTTACCTCATCCACAAAGCTCAGCAGTTCGTCATCTTTCCTAAAGAAAACGATCCCGCTGAAAAACCCCTTAGGTTTCGGCAAAAGAGAAAGTTCGATCTCGGTGATCACGCCGAGCGTTCCTTCACTGCCGATAAAAAGGTCTATGGCGTCGAGCGGTCTCTCGTTGAAAAAGCCGCTCACGTTCTTGCGCACATTCGGGCGATCGTAGGTTGGGATCTTCGCGATGATCTTGCTCCCGCTGTCGGTGGTCAGTTCTATATGATCACCAACGGAAGAAATCGTCGAACCGCGTCGCAGCGGAAGCATTTCACCATTCGGCAGAACGATCTTGAGGCCGACGACAAATTCTCGCGTCGCTCCATATTTAAAACTCCTTGCGCCTGAGGCATTCGTTGCGACCGTTCCTCCGATCTGGCAGCTCCATTCGGTCGGGTCAGGTGGATAGAACAATCCCTCCGCATCGACCGCTTTTTGAAAATCGGCTAGTATCACGCCGGGCTCGACGACCGCTCTCAAATTGTCTTTATCGATCGATATGATCTTGTTCAGCTTTTCTAACGAGATCACCCACCCGCCAAACGGGATCGCACCGCCAACTGTTCCGGTCCTAGCGCCTGATACTGTCACCGGAATTCGATTCTCATTCGCTTCGCGCAAGATCTCGGCGACCTCGCCAGCGTTGTCGGGCACAAATAGCTTTTCGGCATGCCCGCCGGGCATATTGCTCGCATCGGTGAGGTAGTTCTGTAGATCGTCTAGCTGACTCTTTACTTGCACAAGTGAGATTCTAAGGCAAAAGAAGCGGAAACACGAGCAGTAGCGAGTGTGACTCGTGGCCAAGCGGCACACTCCCTCCCGGCCGTGTTTCTACCTCTGCTACCGATATTCGAGTTCACGTTCGCGTAAGTACTTCAGCCTATCGCGGATCTCCGCAGCCTGTTCGAATTTCATATCCTTCGCGGCGGCACGCATGTCGACTTCGAGCTGCGCGATCGTTTCCTTAAGCTGTTTCGGAGAGTATTCCTCAAATGCTTCGAGATCGAGCGGCACCTTGAAGTAGTCAGCTTCATATGCGGTTACAAGTGTTGCCTCGATCGACTTGATGATGGTCGTCGGAGTGATGCCGTGTTCGGTGTTGTATGCTTCCTGGATCGTCCTGCGCCGTGCGGTCTCGTCCATCGCATGCTTCATGGAATCGGTGATCTTGTCGGCATAGAGTATCGCCTTACCGCCCGAGTTTCTGGCCGCACGTCCGATCGTTTGGATCAGGGACCGTTCCGAGCGCAGGAAACCTTCTTTGTCCGCGTCAAGAACTGCGACGAGGGAAACCTCTGGCAAGTCGAGGCCTTCGCGAAGCAGATTAATGCCCACAAGTACATCAAACTCACCGCGACGCAGATCGCGAAGGATCTTGATGCGTTCGAGCGTATGTATCTCGCTGTGCAAATAGCTTACCTTTACACCGACCTCCGCAAAATACTCGCTGAGATTCTCTGCCATTCGTTTGGTAAGCGTCGTGACGAGAACGCGTTCGTTCCGCTCGGCCCGCTGACGGCATTCTTCCAGAAGGTCGTCGATCTGGCCTTTGACCGGACGCACCTCGACGATCGGGTCCAGCAAACCCGTCGGCCTGATTATCTGCTCTATCACCTCGCCCTCGGTCTGTTTCAGTTCGTATGGCCCGGGCGTTGCCGATACATATATTGTCTGGCCCCGCCGCTGCTCAAACTCGTCAAAATTGAGCGGACGGTTATCCTTCGCGCTAGGTAGGCGAAAGCCGTATTCGACCAGCGTCCCTTTTCGCGATTGATCGCCCTTGTACATCGCTCCAAGCTGGGGGATCGTCTGGTGCGATTCATCGATGACCATGATCGCGTCTTTGGGCAGATAATCGAGCAGCGTGGGCGGCGGTTCGCCCGGATTCTTACCCGTAAGATGCCGTGAGTAATTTTCTATGCCGCGGCAAAACCCCATCTCCTTGATCATCTCAAGGTCGTACATTGTCCTCTGGTGCAGCCGTTGGGCTTCGACGATCTTGCCTTCCTCGACGAGGAATTTTTCGTGTTCGTCGAGTTCGGCACGAATTGTCTTAACAGCACGCTTTATCGTCTGCTTCGACATCACATAGTGCGTCTTTGGATAAATGGGAATACGCGATTCATGTTTGTGAAGTACTTCGCCAAGTAAAGGGTCGATCGTGGAGACCGAATCAATTTCGTCGCCCCAAAATTCGACACGATATGCCTGATCCTGATAGCTCGGATAGATCTCAACCACGTCGCCGCGAACGCGAAACACGCCGCGCTCGAAATCTACATTCACGCGTTCGTATTGAAGTTCAACAAGCTTTTGAAGAAACTCTTCGCGCTTGATCTTCATTCCGGGTTCGATAAAGATCAGCATTCCGTAGTAGGCGTCCGGATCGCCAAGGCCGTATATACACGATACCGATGCGACAACGATCACATCCCTTCGTTCAAATAGCGCTCGTGTAGCAGAAAGCCTGAGGCGGTCGATCTCGTCATTGATCGTAGCTTCCTTTTCTATGTACAGATCAGCCGCAGGAACATAGGCCTCGGGCTGGTAATAGTCGTAATAAGATACGAAATACTCGACAGAATTTTCCGGAAAGAAAGATTTGAATTCCTGATACAGCTGAGCCGCGAGTGTCTTATTATGCGCCAAGACGAGTGTCGGCCTCTGCGTTTCATTGATCAGGTTGGCGATCGTGAAGGTTTTGCCGCTGCCGGTAATACCAAGCAGAACCTGATCCCGTGTGCCGCCGTTCAGGCCATCAACCAATTGACGGATCGCCTCAGGCTGGTCGCCCTTCGGGGTGTTTTCACTTATGAGACGAAATTGCATACCTCGATCATAGCGAATTTCTCGCCCTGAAAAAAGGATACAACTTTCGATCCTAAAGATCGGTTATCGGAAAAAGATCAGTTCAGTTTGATATAGGAGCTGCTGTTATTCCGAGGAGAGCTTCCCGGGCTTTATTGGCTACCTGCGACGTCATCGGTTCGGCCGAGATCAACTTTGTCAGATCCGGAATAATCTCTGCAATGTTCGCTGCCTTGATCGAATGCAAAAGCGCCAGTCGTGTCTTGATGTCATTATGGCTTCGGATCGCGTCAAATATCTTCTCCGTCTCGCCCGTGCGAATGAGAAGATATACCAGAGCAAACGCCTCATATGCGGCCTTTTCATCACGCATCGCAAGACGATCAAATGAACGCTCGGCAATACCAGATTCCACGGCGGCACGCGCGACCTGACGGCTGAACAGCATATCTTCAGAATGTGCCGCACGGGACCATGCATCGCCGCGGTCGAAGGTCAGCTTTGCCATTGCTCGGGCACCGGCAGCGCGAACCTCGCGCGAAGGATCGGCACATGCAAGGATGATGGTGTCAAAAACACTCTCATGGTCAAACTCGGAGAGGATCGCCACAGCTTTTGAACGGAGCGTCACCGAAAGGTCATAAAGGGCGATCTGCGACAAAGCAGCGACCGAGTTTGACGTTTTGAATCGGTTCAGGATCCTGATAACGAGCATACGCATCTCGGCATCTGAGTCGGCTTCATCGTCCTCGCTCAACTGATCGATCGCATCCAAAAGATCCGGATCATCTGACTCAGGCAACGCTTCGAAAAGCGATGGTTCGGAAATGCCGTTTATCCTGGTGATCGGCAGATGTGAAATATCCTCTGATGCGGCATAGCTCTTTGAGAAGTTTGCTAATGTATCCGACGCCGTTCGAGCAAGCGACTCTTTATTGTGAGTTTCCGTCGCCTTCCTGTCGTGTCTTCGTTGTCGTTCGGCCGGCTTACTATCGATTTCTCTCTTTTGTCCGATCGAAGACTCATCGGACTTTTTCTTCCATGGAAAATTGAACAATCCCGCTCCAAAAACTCCCATCGCGCTGAGGATCAGCAACTCGGTCATGCCCCGATCAAGAACGATCAGAGGACCGCCGGTCGAATTTGCTCCGAAGGCCGATATAGCTGATGCCGCTAGAACGACGAAAATGGCAAAAGTGTACTTGAAAAGCCGGTAACTACCCGTTTGCATTGGTTGATCTATATTGAGTTTGTGGCAGAGAGGACACCGGGATGATAAGGGAACCGCCGTGGGACTGGCGATCAGACATCTACATTATGCATTAAATGGGACTCGTTGTCACTATTTTCCGTTTCGGAAAATCGCAGCGGTTAGTCGTATCAAAGAAATTCAGTGGTGATAGATATCACTGCCGATACGAACTTTACGAATAGGATCAGAAGTAATACATTTGTAAGTTCGTTCATATCGTTTTTATGCTTGGAACTTCCGCCGTATCGGAAACTGACATTTCGGATCTTCAGCTAATTCACCGGGGCAAGGTAAGAGATGTGTATGAGGTCGACGAAGATCGGCTTCTGCTTGTCGCAACTGACCGACTTTCCGCCTTTGACTGCATCTTGCCGACACCGATCGAGCACAAAGGCTCCGTACTGACCGCTCTTTCGGAATTTTGGTTTCGAAAACTCGAAGGCATAGTAGATCACCACATGATCACTACTGACTTCGAAAAGATGCCCGAAGCGGTAAGAAAGCATCCGGAACTTCGCGGCCGTTCCATGCTGGTGAAACGTACAAAGGTCTTCCCGGTCGAATGCGTTGTCCGCGGCTATCTGGAAGGCTCGGGCTGGAAAGATTATAAGGCGACCGGTTCGATATGCGGGCACAAGATACCTACCAAGATGGTTCAGTGTGAGAAACTTCTGACACCGATCTTCACGCCTTCGAGCAAGGCGGTTGCGGGCCACGACGACAATATCAACCAGGTCGAGTTCATGAAGATCGTCGGACACGACACGGCTACCGAACTGAAACGGCTTTCAAAGGAGATCTACAATTTCGCAAGCGAGTATGCATTGACACGCGGGATAATCATCGCTGACACTAAGTTCGAATTTGGCGAAGATAAGGACGGGAATATCTTGCTTGTCGATGAGGTGCTTACGCCGGACTCGTCTCGATTTTGGGACGCATCGCTTTACGAAGCTGGACATCCGCAGCCGTCATTCGACAAACAATTCGTCCGCGAATACCTGGAAACTCTCGATTGGGACAAAACGCCTCCCGCGCCGCCGCTTCCGGACGAGATCGCGTCAGCGACGACGGAAAGATACCTGAAAGCATTTAAGCTTCTAACAGGGGAAGAACTCGAAATAGGATCTCCCGCGACATAGAAAATGCGCGATCAAATGGAACGATTAATAGCCACGATGCTCGATGGAAGGATACTTCTAGGCGAGGCTGCGGCTGAGTTTGAAAAGATCTACATCCAAACCGCGCTCGAGCGCAACGGCGGACATCTCTCACAAACTTCTGAGGCACTCGGGATCCATCGCAACACGCTCGCAAAGCGAGTAGCGAGCTATAACGGTTCAGCCAAGAAAACGGCCGCCTCAAAACGATCGCCGCACAAAACAAACAATAGCAAACGTATTAGGAAGCGTTAGCGGCGCATCTCTAAGACTTCGATCGGATCGCCGATGTGTATCGATACCCCAGGATTTTCCGGTATCAGATCTTCGCCGAAAAGAATGAACAGAAGCAGGCCGTTCTCGCCGCTACAGGCGGGATAGTCGGCGGCACAACCGTCGCTAACGTCCTCTTTAAAGGCGGAATCACGAGAATGAACCCACTGATGTTCTTCGGTGCAAAGCTAAAAGTCCGCAGGTTTGACGCGTAAGGTAAGATGATCGCCGGGCAAGATGTGGGCTATTTTGGCCGAGTCACTAGCATCCCCGTATAGAGTCTCAGATCAGGCGGCCGGGCGACGAGCCCATTCCGCTCTTCAACCGATTTTTCTTGAGCTGAATTTCCCACTTCCCTCGCGTAGTGGTTCAGTTTCCGGCTTTCTCTTAAACGGCGAAGGTTCGGAAAATTGAGGATTTGGCCTCGCATCGGCTTTTTCGGGTTAAGATCGAGACTTTAGGACCATCAAGATTCTGAACTTCCCGGCCGATTGACTTTTTCTTATTAAGAGCGCGTTTGCAACATAGTTCCGCAGGTCCAACGCAGGGCGGATCTTCGATTCCCACGACCCAACTAACCGTCGGATCTTCCGACTTTGAATTGAATACTGATTTGCTCATGGGAGGATTATGAACTCAAGATATTTCGTGTTTTTGATCTGTCTATTGACTCTATCGATTGCCGTAAGCGGACAGTCGATCTCGAGATCCGAGATTCGCGAAGCCCGAAAGGAGGCGATTCGCGAAAAGAATGAACAGAAGCAGGCCGTTCTCGCCGCTACACCTTTAGTTAACAGCCCGTTCAACGATGCGGACTCGTTCGGCAAGAACGTCAAGTTTCTGGGCAGCCTGTACGCAGGAACTGTCTATGTTTATCACACCTGTGACCCGGTAACGTTTGAGGCAGAACTGGGCGCCCCGCTCGCAGCCGACGACAAGTGCGTCGAATACACGCCGAATACGCCGGGCTCGACTTTCGAGTTCTATGATCCTGCTTGGGAATTCGTTATCCCGGGCCGCACGGTCAGCAACGTCGTGTATCCGCTGCTGAATAACTCCACGGGATTCGACAGTTTTACGGTGACGGGTTATCCCTTCACCTATTTCTACTCGCCGCGGGTAAAGATAGAGAGTGACGCGCTTAATGATCCGGCGGCGATCAATCCGGAAACCGGCTTACCAATGAATGGCTCCTACACGACGTCGCTAGCCGGGTCGCAGACGCGAACCTTCTCGACAACTGCGGGAGAATTCCTGACCGATTACAGAAGCTATGCTTCAGTATCGGGTCGAGGCCTCTCGCGAGCTTATTTTCGAGCTCTCGGGCTGCCGGAGAATGTGATCAATCAGTTGTTTAAGAAGGATATGAAGCTTAAGTTCGGCATCCGCGGGCGTGCCACCGGACCGGTCGACTTCTCGCAGATGTTCTTCACCTACCGATTGGTAGGTAACTAAGGCGAAGTAGATGACTAAGGAAAAGGCCCGACGCTAATCGGGCCTTTTTCGTGTCTCGAGCACCTCGACATCATCGCCGACTCTTATCGTCGACCCGGGGCTTTCCGGGATCAGGTTCTCGCCAAATAGCACTGCGTTAGCCGTCTGGCCCAACGATTCGAACGTGCCGGGGAAAACGTCCTTTGCCTGACGGAAACTCGCGATCGTCTTGAGCGGTTCTTTTCCATCAAATTCGCCCCGCGCCTGATCGACCGTCGTCATTACGCATCTTGCACACGGTTTGACTACCCAAAAGATTGCCTCGCCCACGCGGATCTTCGACCAATTATCTTCCTCGAACGGATCGCTTCCCTGCACGACCAGGTTTGGACGGAACCGGTTCATCGGCAAAGGCAGTTTCGCTCCATACTCCTCGTTGCGATATTTGTCATGCAGCCGCTCGTTCACCTCCGCCAGCGATCCTTCGCCGAGCATCATCAGCGGATAGCCGTCCGCAAAGCTAACGATGTCATCGCCGCGGTCAAACTTCTCACTCACATGCCGCTCGCTCGATTCCGGCATCAGTACAAGCTGGCAATTCCGTCCGAGGACGTCGCTGAACCACTCACTGACCTCGCCCGTGTAAACATCGCCCGCAACCTCGCTCTGCCACACCACCACTTTCTGCCGCATAGCACGGTCCGGCTCAAACGGAATGTTCAGCGTCCCCGCGCTTTCACTCTCCACTATCAACTTCCCACTATCCAATCGCACTGCGATCGCCGCCATCTTCGGCACTTCACGCTGAGTGAAGAACATCCCGTCCCGATCCGTCAGCATCCACCGCCGATCAAACCGCAGCCCGCGCTTTTCCACAGGTGAACTTTCCAGCGAAATGCCCTTCAACGACTTGATCGGGTAGATATTTATTTCGGAAACCAACATTCCTTCTAAATTGGGTATCATGATGGGAGAAAACTCAGATCCGGGAAACCTACAAAGAATGTCCAAAGCCCGAACTTGATAATCTTATTATCAACTTTTCTGCTAATGCCAATTACCCTATTGACAAGTTTAACCACGTTTAGTAAATTAGCACTCTTGGACACTGAGTGCTAAAGTTTCGATTTCTTGACCGTAAGTCCAAGACGTCATCTTAATACCTTTATTACCATTTAGAAAGGAGTAAACCATTATGGCAACAAACATTAAACCGCTTCACGATCGTGTGATCCTCCGCCGGATCGAGGACAACGTCAACCAAACGGCTGGCGGGCTTTTCATACCGGACACAGCTAAGGAAAAGCCGCAGGAAGGCGAAGTTATCGCAGTCGGCGAAGGCAAGTATAAAGAAGACGGCACGCGTCAGACGTTAGACGTCAAAGCAGGCGACCGTGTTCTGTTTGGTAAGTACAGCGGTTCTGAGATCAAGCTCGATGGCGAGGAATTCCTCATCATGCGTGAAGACGAGATCCTCGGTATCATTAGCCGCGCAGGAGAAGCAGCTAAATAGTTGCAGAGTCTCGGAGTGCCAGAATTACAGAGTAAATTTCTGAATTCCGCTAACCCTGCATCCCTGTAACTTTGAAACTCAGTAAACATTTTTCGGAGAAAAAACATCATGGCAAAACAAGTAGTTCACGGAGAAGATTCACGCGCCGCGATCTTACGCGGAGTAAATCAGCTTGCTGATGCGGTAAAGGTCACCTTGGGACCGAAAGGCCGCAATGTGGTTATTGACAAGAAATTCGGTTCGCCGACGATCACCAAGGACGGCGTAACCGTTGCTAAGGAAATCGAACTCAAAGACACGCTCGAGAACATGGGCGCGCAGATGGTCCGCGAAGTTGCTTCTAAGACCTCGGACGTTGCCGGTGACGGTACGACGACCGCAACGGTTCTCGCACAGGCTATCTTCAAAGAAGGCGTCCGCACGGTTGCAGCTGGTGCAAACCCGATGGCTCTCAAGCGCGGCATCGAAAAGGCAGTCGTTGCCGTGGTTGAAGAAGTACAGAAACTTGCAAAGCCGGTTTCGGGTGATGCGATCGCTCAGGTCGGTACCGTATCGGCAAACGGCGATAAAACGATCGGAACGATCATCGCCGAGGCGATGGACAAGGTCGGCAAAGACGGCGTAATCACGGTTGAAGAATCGAAAACGATGGACACCGCTCTTGAGGTCGTCGAAGGTATGCAGTTCGACCGCGGTTACCTTTCGCCGTATTTTGTCACGGATGCTGATCGCATGGAAGCGGTTCTCGACGAGCCCTTCATCTTGATCAACGAGAAGAAGATCTCCAACATGCGCGATCTTCTGCCGATCCTCGAGCAGGTTGCGAAAATGGGCCGTCCGCTGCTCATCATTGCTGAGGACGTCGAAGGCGAAGCTCTTGCTACGCTGGTCGTCAACAAACTCCGCGGCACACTGAACGTCGCTGCCGTCAAGGCACCTGGCTTTGGCGATCGCCGCAAGGCAATGCTCGAAGACATCGCTATCCTGACCGGCGGTAAGGTCATCAGCGAAGACCTCGGCATCAAGCTTGAGTCCATCACGCTGGAAGACCTCGGCAAAGCCAAGAAGATCACCATCGACAAGGAAAACACCACCATTGTTGAGGGTGCAGGTTCAGGCGAAGCCATCGACGGCCGCGTCAAGACCATCCGTACCCAGATCGAAGAAACCTCGTCCGACTACGATCGTGAGAAGCTCCAGGAGCGTCTTGCTAAATTGGTCGGCGGTGTTGCCGTGATCAAGGTCGGTGCTGCAACCGAGACCGAGATGAAGGAAAAGAAAGCTCGCGTCGAAGATGCGATGCACGCAACCCGCGCAGCTGTCGAAGAAGGCATCGTTGCAGGCGGCGGCGTGACACTCGTTCGTGCGGCACGGGTGCTGGAAACTCTCGAGGTCGGTGACGATCACGACGAAAAGATCGGCGTGAACATCATCAAACGTGCTGTCGAAGAACCGCTTCGCCAGATCGCACAGAACGCCGGCCAGGAAGGTGCGGTTGTTGTCGGCAAGGTCCGCGAGGGCGACGATAGCTATGGCTTTAACGCCGCGACCGAAAAATACGAAGACCTCATCGCAGCCGGTGTGATCGACCCCGCAAAGGTCACACGCACCGCTTTGCAGAACGCGGCTTCGATCGCAGGCCTGATGCTCACCACCGAGGCAATGATCGCCGACGCTCCGGACGAAAAGGCCGAAGCTGGCGGCATGCCCGGCGGCATGGGCGGCATGGGCATGGGAATGTAATTTCCCGAGCCAGTTTTTAGCTAACTAAAGGCTTCGCTCGGAAGAGCGAGGCCTTTATTCTTGACCTATGAACTACGGATTTGCGGAATTTAACTGCTTCGCGTCTCTAAGTTTTTCGGGACGCGGAGTTCATTTGGAGGGAGAGTCAGTCTGGATGACAAAGGACTTACTCGTTGCTCGGAGAACTCCTTTTGCAATGGACGAATTCTGGAAGACGCAACTCGGAGAGATCGCGGCAAACAAGGTAAGCAACTCGAATACCGTACTTATTGCATTGTCAACAGGTGATAACTACGAAGAGCTTAAGAGCTATCTTCATAGCTTCCACTACGGTCTGATGCTGCAAGGAACTGGATACAACTGTGGCCAAGAAGGTTGGATCATAGCAGGGCCCGTTAAAAATTGTGAACTCCGGTCATCAAGTGTTGGCAGTATGTTTAGGTTTCACGAACCCGCGAAAGTCATCACGTCCGCAATCGAGGTTGTCCGCCTAAAACGGGCATTGGTACTAGCAGCTGGCATAGATGCGATTTATTCAAATCAACCAAGCGACAAATATCTAAGACTGAGGAAGGGATTCGACGCCTACGTATTAGGTCTCCGAAGCAATCAATTTCATATCCGTCTCCACCAATTTGTGCGGGCAATCGAGTCTGTCGTGATGCCTCGACGAAGTAATTTGAAGAACGACTTCAAGTTGAAGTCGAAAGTCATTATTGGCGATAACGATGAGAGCGAGGAAATTCTTAATGACCTCTATGAGTTGCGATCTGCAGCCGAACATCTAAGCCCGATGCATTCTAAACTGGACAGATTTGATCCTGATCGACGAAACGACATCTTGGCAACCCGCTCATATCAGGCCGAAATATTAGCTCGATTTGCTTTCTGCTCGGTTCTAGAAGATGTGGCCGTGCGGGATCGGTTCAAATCGGATGATACTATCGCTGACTTCTGGACCGCTCCGGTTTTTAGCACGCAGGTCAATCTGGTCGCTGCCGCGACTGAAAACTATTACACGTTCCTCAATCCTAACTAGACGGATGGCCTTGAATGGTTATCATTGAGAACGATAAGAAGGATCGGGGTCAGGCGTGCGATATTGCGGTTCTTTCGTGAAGCCCGTGTTTGCGGGCTTTTTGTTTGGGGCGGGGCGGGATCAATGGACAGTGGCCTGGGAGGCCGCATTCGGGTACATTGCATGCGGGAAATTTCGTGCCTGTCCCTGAAAGGGACAGAGATAATAGCGTAGGGTGGAACCCTACGAATCGGGCATACAAACAATCCGCTCCCTGAATGGGAGCAACACGGACGCGGATGTTCGTCCCCTTCAGGGACGCATTTATTTGGGACCCGATCCCAGGGATTCTGGCACAAGATACGTGCCAGTGTTTCGGAAGCCTCAACCGCCTCCCCGGGTTATTATCTTTGTCACCTTCGGCGACAGGTCACGGGAAACAGAAACCACCGGGCACTTTGGGTGTCCGGCGTTTTTTTTTTGCTTCGAGAGGAGAATCCGCATCAGGCCTGCGATCCTGCGATTCTCAAACAAACGGGCTGCTGCTTGCCGCGATGAACCCTCTCCCCGCTCGTGTTACGACCTCGCCGCATGAGATTTGAAGACGACCCGACCTTTTTCGACCGCGCGGATGCGCATATTCATTTATCGAACAGCCAGATGACGGGCGAGATCGGCCCGGGCAAGGTTAGCGCCTCGATGATGTACGCGACCGCGCGTTTCAACGCGTACGTGAGCTGGATCGGCTTCGACGACCCAAAAGACATGGCAAACGCCCGTGCCGAAACCATTCAATATTTCCTGGAGCAATACCAGGCGATGCTCGAAGAAAACCTCGACGACTACATCAACAACTTTAACCGCTACACCCAAACCCCCGGCGGCTAGCTCTTCGGTTCAATTGGCATTTTCCGGGAACGGCCGGTGCGAAGGTATGACAATCCGCCGAGAACGATTCCGATCACGGCGAAACCGGCCGAGGTGAAACTAAGCCGGCCGATCCGGCTCCGGTCGTCGTTCGACATCGCTTAAGGTGCGTGAAATTTTGTGACCATACTCACTGAAACGGCACTCGAACCTCGTTAGCTTGTAGTTGAGGATCGATTTACCGACGCCTCGGAGGTTTCTATGACACACGTGGACGTTTTGACAAGATCGCGTCTGGTCATTCTATTTCTGTCATTCGCCGCACTTCTTTTCATTTTTGCTCCCGGATCCGAAGCTGATGGCCAAAAGAATTGCTCTCAGCTGCTCAAGGAGCTTAAGGCGGCACAGGCAACGTGGCAAGAGTCTTTCGATAACTGGTCCAATAAGAGTGATCGCGTCGCGAATGCCGTCCGGCGGTCAAAGGACCTGGACAGCCAGCTGAAACGGTTGTTCGCCGATACCGTCAAGGCAGAGGCCGATGCGGAGGCTTGTGCAAAGGCGGAAAAAGAACCGGCTCTCGCTCCTCTTACCGACTGCGCCAAGGCGGCTCAGCGGGTCCGCGACCTCAAGGCCGAGTCCGCACGCCTGGAACAAGAGTTGAGAGAGAACGAAAAACTTACCGAGAAGCTCGAGGACGAGAGTGCCGCCGCTCACGAATCGGAGAAAAATGCAGCCGCGGCCCTCGAGGCCGCCCGACTGGCCTACGCGAAATGCGGCGATTTCTGGGTCGGCCGGATCACGCGGCGCGTTATCAGGGCGCCTGAACCATCAACTACCACCGTTACCAATAAGGTTGCGGGCGAGCCGTCTACAACGATCGAGTCTAAAAATGAGAGCCGCGAAGAATTGATCCAGATCGATATTCTCCCTGACCCGCCGCTTCCCGGCGATACCAATCCCGTGACATCTGTCATTCGACGGATCGCCGGCCACGATCACAAAAACACCATCACAGAGGGAGTAGCATTGTGCCGCGGCAAGGGCGTTCCAAGGTATAAGGAGACGGTCAGAAACGAGGCTTCGAACAGATCCGATACCGAGGGTTCCGCAAGGACGGCCGAGACCGTCCTTATCGATATCCAACCCTCCGGTTACTCGATCCGAGCCTTTTTCCCGGCGGTGACCATCAGGGAAAAGCGCGAGTCCCGACGCACTAACCGCGGGTGCCCGCCCCCATTGCCCGACACCGTATCGGCGAGCGACGTCAGCTCAACGCTTTCCTCAGGCGACATTGTCGTAAAAGGAAGGGTGAATCCGAAAACGCCCGATATCCTGAAAGGATCGGAAGAGGCCGGTGACATTAAAACAGGGCTCACCATTCTCACGTGGGAAGTACGCCGCATAAGGAGCAAAAAGAGATGATGCCCTTTGTCGCATCCCAAAGGATGCCAATATCTTGAGGGCTATGGTTCCAAACCCCATCGAAATGGGCAAGGAAAAAAGCACGCGGAAAATGATCGCCGACGTCGTCGAAGGAAAGGACGGCGATAAGGACATGGGAATGTATTTCAGAACCGCCTGCGTAAGCGGGCGGCAAGTTCGCCAACGTAATAAAGGCTTCGCCTCTCGACGAAGCCTTTTTTCTTATTGACAATACTAAACAATGGCAGAACAACTTGGCACAGATGATGACGCGGAAGATCATCAAACCGAGGAAATGATGAAGATAGTCAAGATACTTACGCTCCTCACCGTTTTGTTGGCTGCAAATTTTGTACTGTGACTTTTCCCTCCAAAAACAGTAGCGGCCGGAGACGTGTTGGACGGTACGATCTGTTCGTGCAAGAGAAATGGAAAGGTCACTGCTGATCACGTATTTTCCGACGGTTTATATGTGTTCACAAATTATGGATCCAACAATAAATTACCGTGCGAGTACCGCCCGAAAGGCAATACGGTAGAAATGCACGACACAATTTTGGACGTGATCACTAAGGGAACAAAAGCGGAAATAAAATGACCGTAACGCTCCTCAATGACGAAGGTAAAAAGATCGCTGATCCGATAGTGTGTACAAAAGAACCGTAGCGCTCAGACGTCTTGGGTGTTGTTGATCAGCCTCGTAACCTGACGAGGCATTTTTATTTTTCCTCTGTCCTTATTAAAGACATTCTTACGTTAAAGGATGTAGGAATGGGCTGAACATTGAATAGAAGCGTTGTCACTGACCCGGTCCTTTCACTCAGGAGGAAAATTTATGGCTAGAACTCTATTTGTTCTGATCGCGGCTTTCGCTATCAATTCGTTTTTCGTCGAACCGGCAATCGGACAGTTCACGATTCCAAAGGTCAAGCTGCCAAAGATCACGACGAAGGAAACCCAGGTGACAATGAGCGATAATGACGGTGTCACAAAAACAGCGGACTCGTCACAGGGGATGAAAGGCGGCGACGTTCGCGGTGTACCCATCAAAGGGGCTAAGATCATCTTCTCGAACAGTCCTGACGGGTCAAATCCGAAGACTAGCTTTACCTCTTCAGAGAACATCTATGGCCGGATCGACTTCGGCGGCAGGACCATGCTTGACGCTTTCGGTTGGAAAGCGATGGGCAACCGAGATTTCTATTACGTAAGTTACTTTTTAAAGATACTGCCGGCGGGCAGCAATCAGGGATGGGAACACGATTGGCACAATGGCCGCACCTACACGCTTGTATCAAAAGAGGAAGCTCAGAAAACCTACTGGAACTTTGACGTGCTTCCCGATCCCTCGAAAGCGACGACGCTCATGAGTGCCCTCGCTGATGAGCTTCAGTATTACAACAGCCCGTCAGGAATGTGGCCGGCGATCCGAGATATGGAAAATGCGAGACGCCTTTTTCCGCAGAATGGGACGTACAACGTTGACATAACCATATACGGCGATTCGTATGACGATTGGGGCAAACCCGCCGGGGAGTTTGAAAAGTTTCCGACCGTTTCGGCGAACCTCGCCTTCCAATTCAGCGGAACGGACGGACAGAGGATAGCAGGAGGCTATGCGAAGGCAAGGGAGGCGATAGAGTCCGCCAACAACCGCAAAGAGATGCTCCATGCGATGCCGGATTGGTGGGCGAATGCGTCAAATCCACCCGAACCGAAACTGGCTCCCGCGCGTCTCGTCCCTTTGATCAAGGGCTTCATCGGCCAATGGAACCTAACCTATATGAAGCACATGATCGTCTCGTACACCGGACCGCTTTGGGTGATCCAGAAGAATGATCTCGGGATACCGGAATATCGAATGGTGAGCCCGTATATCTACGTCATCTATAAGGACCCGAAGGACAATTCATGTCAGGTCGGAGCAGTCTATATGCGTGAATCGTACTCGGGGGCAGGCACTTACGGTGCTCCGTACCTCGGCGGTATACGCGACATACAATACATAGACTGTGCGGCGGTGAAATGATCGCCCGACTTGATCCCGAATAACTGCAATACTGGAGCGTCATGTTTGATCAGATCTCGCAATTTTTTGTTGAAGATCATTTGGCGCTCCATTCTTCTTTGGCGGTGATCACAATTGAATTTTCAGGCTGCCGGACCTTATTATTCACGGCCCGAAGATGAAATTCGAAGATCGGCGGTTTTCAGACCATTCTCTCAGTTTGTTCCAAAACTCTCCCCAGAAAAGCAAAATGCTCTCTGTTTCATTCCTTGGCAGGCCGTTCGGAGAATCGCGATCGGACCGGCCGTTTGTATTTTGACCGCGGTTGCGGCCGGAACCCTGTACCAGTTTGTCTCAACGCATTTGGAGGAAAGTAATTATCATCCGCCGAGACGATCTGTAGAAGTACATCCTTTTTGCTCGACTTATTGATACGTGCTACATTCCCTTTTATTTGATCATGCCGACACCTGCTTCCGACCACCCTTCACGTCCGCTGCCTGGGCACGTGGCGGTTATTGGAGCGGCCGGCGGTCTTGGTCAGGGCATCCTCAAAATATGCCGTGCTGAGGGGATCGGATTTACCGCCATAGTTCGCTCTCGACCGGAGCGGATCACTGACGTGCCGGCAGGTTCACGAGTTGCCGTGGTCACGTCTCTTGCTGACCGGATCGCTCTCACGGATGCGTTTACCGGTACCGATGCCGTACTTGCAGTCATGGGAGCGACCTCGACAAGCTATGATCGCTCAACCCTTTTATCTGCAAATATTGAGTCGATGGAAGCGGCAATGGCTGATTCGGGCGTTGATCGCATCCTGATAATAAATACAATGGTTGCCGCACCGCCAGGGAGTCCGATGACCCGCGTTATGCGTTTTTTCTCCTGGATGCCCGGGACGATCGGGCGTGGTGCAACTGAGCAACAGGCAGTGGTCGATGCTATTGGCAATGGTTCATTTTCGTCGCTTCGCTGGACTCTGGTCCGAGCCGGCGTCAACGCGAAGGGAAAAGATGAGCCTCCTGTGGCCTCACGGGACTGGGACGGCTCTCTAAATTCCTGGTTCCCGGTTTCGTATGAAGCTATGGGACGCTGGATGCTCGAGGAGGCGGCAGCGAATCAGTTTGTCTACGCTGCGCCGCTCGTATCACGCCGCCGAAAATGAATGACGTCGGTGAGCCGGCAATTACGTGCAGATCGATGATGGAGAGATCATCGATCGTCAAAAGTCGAAAGAAATTGACTCTGCACCCAAATAGAAGACTTTTTACTTAACAATAAATATCAGAGCTATTATGAACCTTGCTATAAAGATCAGTCTCTTATCGTCCGGGCTCTTCCTTCTTGCCGGAATGCTTGTCGGAATAGTCAAACATCGACGGATGTTGAAGAGTGCCGACCACATGGCTCCCGCTTATATCGACATCGCGCACCGAGCAGCGTTTCTTTACAGTTTCGCGATGTTGGTGATCGCAAAGCTGCTGGAATACAGCCCGTATTCCGAGGGCGTACAGCTTGTGGCCATGGGTTCGATCCTTGTTTTCTTGAGCATTACGATCGTCGGGTATTTCGTCACGGGTATGATGAACAAGACCGACAATCTGTTTCGCCACCGTGACTTTCGAACCACCTGGTATGTGTACATGCTGACCGTCGGCGAGATCACTGGACTTGCGATCATCGTTTGGGGATTTATCTCGACGCAGTTCCTCGGACAAAGCTAGAGCAGCGTTAAGATCATGGAACCGGACAGATACTTCATTGCTACCGCACAAATATCTCTCGCCATCGCGGGTTTTGCCGGGATCGTTGCCGCCTATCGAAACCAGTCTCTGCATGAGCGGCGTGAGATCGTGCAGTTTTGGCTTCGGCTGCTGCTCCTGAACTCGATACTGCCCTTCACTTTCAGTTTGGCAGGCATATTTTTCCTTGCGACTGGGCCTCACCCGGTCGCAGGTTGGCGAATATTGAGCGGATTTGCGCCGATCGGTTTGATGCCGTACGCGGTGATGATCATACAAAGGCTGAGAGGTTTCGCTCCCGGGGCTCTGAGCTCGGCAGGAAGCGGTCCATTCACGAGCTACTCACTCTTTTTGATACTGATCGCGATCTGCCTGCTTCAGGTATGGAATGCTGGGTTCGGATCTGCTTTCTGGCCATATTTCGGGGCGATCCTGGCTCTCATGATCGGTGCGATCTTCCAATTCGTTCGGCTGGTTCTGAAGCCACAGCGGCTAGAGCCGGTTGAAGTCACAGATGAATATTCGGAGGAAGGATAAATGGAATACACGGTCGGAGCAGTCTTAGGTATTGGTATCGGAATTTTCGCGACTCTCGTCGGACTCGACCGTGACAGAGCCCTTTACCCTGTGGCCTTGATCGTTATTGCGTCGTATTATTGCCTCTATGCCGTATTGGGAGGCTCGAACACGGCTCTGGTAAACGAGTCGATCGTCGCAGCGGTGTTTGTCGTGATCGCAGCTGTCGGATTCAGAGCAAATCTCTGGCTAGTCGCTGCCGGCATTATCGGCCACGGTGTCATGGACATTTTTCACCACTTGTTCATCGAGAATCCGGGACTCCCAACGTGGTGGCCGATGTTTTGTATGTCTATAGACATCGTGCTCGGGATCTATATGGCCTTGATCCTACTCCGAAAACGCATGAGCCCGACGCCTATTTAGCCGCGCCCGCCAAACTTAGCGGCGTAATTCGCGATCGCTTCGTCTTTCGTTGAGCCGAAAGCGTAGCATTGGCTTTCTTCGATGGAGACGAATTCGGGGCCGACACAGCAGTATTGATCGCCGTCGACGAAAATGAGGGTATTGCCCGGACCACGTATTGATTCGAGATCCGGGTCATTCATCAGCAGTTCAAATTCGGGCGTCACGGTTTGTCCGACTTTGGCTTTTCGGCAGATGTGGCTCGTTTAGCACTC
This sequence comes from Blastocatellia bacterium, assembly GCA_016789265.1. GTDB lineage: Bacteria > Acidobacteriota > Blastocatellia > Pyrinomonadales > Pyrinomonadaceae > OLB17. Next base: position 104,315 of record JAEUQK010000027.1, on the reverse strand, counting down.
CATTCGTCACCTGCAGTGTCGTTGAAGGAAACATTTCCGCTCATCGTGTCGCCGTTGACCTTGCCCGAGTACGTCAGCGTGACGTCGTTGCCGTTATAGCTGATCGTGTAGGCAAACATGATGTCGTTTCCCTTGAGGGTGCCTGACACCGGAACATCGCCGTTCGCGCGCTTTGCGGTGCCGGTAAGCTTTTCGCCATCGACCTTTAAGACCAGCTTGAACGGCCGCGGACCGCCGGGCGTGTTAAAAACAGCATCCCATTCACCTTCGACCGATTTCTGAGCCAAGACTCCATCGGCAAAAACAAGCACCAGAACGAAAACAAAAATTGTAGTTAGAAGTGGTCTTTTCATTGTGGTTCCATTATACCATTCGCAAGCCTGCCTGGATCGCACCGTAAGATCCAACTCCTTTTAGATCTACTGATCGGACAGGATGAATGCTCCGATTTGCCTCATTTGTTTTATATCGACGACATAGCGATGTCCAAAATGCGGTCCCGTCCATCGCTCGTAACTTAGTGTGCGGTTGTCGATCCATTTAAGGTTGTCGACGATCCGATTCGCTTCGATGAACAGTTCTTCGCCCGTGATCTCGTAGGTAATATCGGTTCCCAGATCCGTGAAAAAAACCCTGCGCACGCATGAAGATACATCTTTCGACCCCGATGGGACACAATAGACAAACGTCTGGTGGATCTGATCCGGACTCTCGGCCAGAGTCGATCTGCCGCGGCCGTCCCTTTCTAATGTCTCGGCAATGTCGCCTTCCGGAAGGTCGCGTGCCTCTTTTATCGAAAGTATCTTGGCCGAATCAGGGTCGCGAACGGCCCTTATTTTCTGGGCATGCACGGCCATTGTCGAACCAAACGCGACCAAAAGTATCACGCCGTATTTTAATTTGTCGCTACGCATCGAAATTGTCTCCAAAATGGTCTCAGACCAATTTGTCAGACGTAGAACAACTTCGACACAGGACATATTTCATTTCAAGTTCTTCTTAAAGAAGTCTAGCGTCCTCTCCCAAGCAAGTTTCGCGGCCTCGGCATCGAAACGCGGTGTCGTATCGTTATGAAAACCGTGCTGCTTGCCTTCGTAGGTGAACGATTCGAATTTCTTTTTGTTTTCGCTCAAAGCCTTTTCATAGGCCGCAATACCGGCATTCACACCCTGGTCGTTACCCGCATAATTGAACATCAACGGAGCCTCGATCTTCGGAACGTCCGCAACGCCCGCCTGACGGCCGTAGAATACGACACCCGCGTTTAGATCCTTGCCAAGACGTACCGCAAGCTGATTTACCATTCCGCCGCCGAAACAGAAACCAACCGCTCCGAGTTTGCCGGTGCTGTCCGAGCGTTTCTTAAGCCACAAAGCAGCCGCAACAAAATCTTCAGTCATTTTCTTGCCGTCGACCGTTCGAAAAGCCGCAGCACCTTTTTGCTCGTCGCCGGGATATCCGCCGACCGAAGTAAGGCCATCAGGAGCAAAAGCCATGTAGCCCGCCTTTGCAAGGCGACGAGCGACATCTTCGATATATGGATTTAGCCCGCGATTCTCATGGATCACGATCACCGAGGCGAACTTCTTCCCTTTCGCCGGTTTCGCAAGATAGCCCTTGATCGAGCCGTTGCCCTGCGGAGATTCAACGGTCTCGTAGCTCAGCTTCAAGGTCTTATCGTCCTTTGGAACGGTCTGGGCCCACGCATAGTTCGGGGTCAAGCTCTCAAATATAGCGGCAGCCGTAAGTCCGCCGACTGCAAACTTGCCTATGCTTCTCATAAAAGTTCGGCGGTCCATATCACCATGCTGATATTCGTGAAATAGGTCCAATAACTCCTGCGGATATTCGTCAGCGGTCTTGCGTTCCATATTTTCTCCTTATTTGCGACAGGATACTTGACGTAGGGCGAGTCTTCAAGATTTGACCATTACTTTTCTATTTAACGATGTCGGAACAATCTTTGCGGTCAGCCGTAAATCGATATGACAAGCAAGAACAAGAACTGAGGAGAAGCGGTTTGTCGGACGAACGCAGCTCCGGACGAACACTGGGAATCCTGCTCTTAATTCAGATGGCGGCAGGCCTCGTTTTGCCGTTTGTCCTACTTCGCCCGGTTATCGTCGATATTCAAATGGAGCCTCAGGTACGACAGAGATTCCGGACCATACGGCGATTGATATATCTCCCGTTTCCAAACGTTCAGCGGCGGTCCGAACATATGCAGCCCCTCGAAAATGTGATCTGTATCCCAAGCCATCAAGTCGTTCTCCTATTCACATCGATAAAAGGAGTGCATTGGAGAAAACGAATTAACGGCTGCCGATTGGACAAGCAAATGGCCGCACTCGATTAGAGATGCGGCCCGTGAAGAATGTCTGCGTTCGGCTACCGTCTGTTGCGCTGTGTCACGCCCATAAGGCGCGAAGGGTAAGTCGCGAAACTCTCTATCTCCACGACGTATTCGTTAAGCTTCTTGTCCCGCTTCCATCTTATCTGAGCGGCCTCGATCAGAGTGCCTTCGCCTTTCCCAGTGGCAGGATCAATGAAGAGTTCCACATACCCAAATGGATAATCGCGCGATCGATAGCCGCCTCGTATCTCGCTGATATTGATCCAACGTTCAAAGATCGCACGAATTCGTTTTTTCCCATCCACCGTGTCGACGCGAACGCTGTTCAGTGTTCGCCCCAAACGCGATCCGACCGAAAAGCTCCCAAGATCATTCTTGCGAATATTATTCAGTAGATCGTCCTGACCGCCTTCCTGCAAAACGGCGAGCTGGCGGTCAGCATCGTCGTCGGACGTTGTGCTGTTGATGATCAGCGAGAAGGTGCTTGTGGTCGTTCGCGTATTGCGGCCGAAACCATAGCTGACGATCGTCCCCGTATAATTTTCTCTCGATTGGGCAATGGCCGGCAAAGCGGCCGCAGCAGCGATCAAAAACAGAATTGGCACAACCAAAATATTCTTATTCATTCAGTTCAACCCTCCTTACAGTTATTGTTGGATGATTCTATTATACTTCTGTTTGCATCAGCTTTTGAAAAACCCGCCACCTGCCGATACGATATTCACAAATGGAAAACCGAGAAATAATGACGGAAGCGGACATTTTTGCGTTTGGGATCGAAATTGTGTGCAAGCAGCTTGAGGCAGACGGCTGGGCGATCGAATCGGCAGATGTCGAAGCTGATCGGTCGTCTGAACCGCAGATCACCGCCCACAAAGACGGCGAGCTTGCGTTCTTTGTAGTTCGAACTGGCGTTTACCCCGCCAGAGGCCGATTTGAGGAAGGCCAGGAAGCATTCAATACCCTTGTGCAGCATGCACATGCTCACGGAGCATCATGCTATTTCGCCAGCGTCGGTATTGCAAATAGCGAAGCGAAAACAGATGAAGAAATGGCGATTCCGGTCAAAGGCGTCGGATTCAACGTGCAATTTGACGGCTTGATAAAAATGGAATTGCCGCCAAATGCCGCCCACTCCCATAACGGAGTATGAACAAAAACAGGCTCGAAGCATTCAGCGATGCGGTTATCGCCATAATCATGACGATAATGGTCCTTGAACTGAAGATACCCCACGGTACGGACCTCGACGCCGTTCGCCCCCTTTTACCTATTTTCCTTTCCTATGTACTGAGTTTTGTTTACCTCGGCATCTATTGGAATAACCACCACCACATGCTTCAGGTCACGCGGAAAGTGAATGGAGGCATCCTTTGGGCGAACATGCACCTTTTGTTTTGGTTGTCATTGATACCGTTCGCCACGGGTTGGATGGGTGAAAATCATTTCGCCGCCCTGCCAACAGCACTATATGGTGTCGTGCTTCTATGTTCCGCGATCGCCTATTCGATCCTGCAAGGCCTGATCGTCCGTCATCACCGCGGGCATGACGACACTCTTGCGCAAGCGGTCGGAAAAGACCTTAAAGGAAAGGTCTCGATCGCCTGCTACATTGCCGCAATTCCTCTGGCTTTCCTGAATCAATGGATCTCAGACTCGCTATACGTGGCCGTAGCCATAATCTGGCTGATCCCGGATCGGCGAATAGAGCGAACGGTCTATGGCAACCACGAAACCCGAAACGAAGATTAAAGGCTGCCCACATGGTTTGGGCAGCCTCGTAGAAACATGACAGATTGAAGTTTAGCTAGCCGATCCGCCTTTGCCGAATATCAATCGAACGATCAACAGCAAAATGATCGCACCAAGGATGGACATTATCCATCCGGCAGTATAATTCTCGCCGGCCCACAACGATCTGGCGATAAAGCCGCCAAGGAGTGAGCCGCCAATGCCGAGGACCGCCGTTAACAGCCAGCCAAGGGCTCCCGCAGGAAATGCTTCCTTTCCGGGCAATAGCAACCGAGCCAAAACACCCACGATCAAACCAACGATGAGTTCCCAAACAAAACCGATCATAGTTTTCTCCTTAATAAACTGAAAAGTCAGAAATTCGTTGCTGTAGGCTAATTATCACTCGAACCGACCGGATAAACAAGAACTATTTGACGCCGCTTGATCTTCAAAGTTCAAGCACAGATCTGTGTATCGGAACGATACGGAACTCCACCTGAATTTGGCTCAAACATAACAACATTCGATATCCTGCACATTGGCACTCTATTTGCTTTTCGAATTCTCGATATTCAATTACGAGCATACATGGGAGGAAATCATGGCAGAAGAAAATTCAACCGGAAGCAACTTTATATGGGCATTAGCAATGATAATAATAGTAGGGATCATCGCCGCGACAATGTTTTACAGCGGCTTCCTTAGTCCGAAGAAAAAGCAGGACATCGACGTTGAAATAAAGGTGCCGAGTGCGGCAAATACGCGATAGGTGCAAGACGATCACAACGAAAAAAGCCCGCCTTTCGGCGGGCTCTTTTTTTTAGATCTTGCCTTCGAGTTTATGCCGTTTGATCATTCCATATAGTCGGGGCCTATACAAACCCAACAAATTAGCGGCAGCTTGTTTGTTCCCGTTTGTTCGAGCCAACGCGGCCAATACTACCCCGCTTTCGATACCGTCAAAGACGTCATTCTGCGTTTCGCCGTCGACAGGGTCAGGCAACCGATCGACGATCAGCTTTCCGACCTCCGAAAACAGATCTTCGCTTCCCATCAAACGCGGTAATGAAACGGTATTTGCAGCAGAGGTTGATGGTGAAGGAATGTCGTTAGTGGTCGAACTCCCGCCGGCTGCCGCGGCAACTGCGACTGCGGGTGCAGAATTCGGAATATCGAGCCGCTCGATCTTATCGCCCTTGCTTAGTAGAACTGCGCGCTCGATCGAATGCTGGAGTTCGCGGACGTTTCCCCGCCATGTGTAGTTCAGCATTTGGTCATATGCTGACTGGGCAAACTCCTGGCCTTTTCGCCCGTACTTTTCGCCATACTCGTGCAGGAAATGTTCAGCAAGCATAGGGACGTCTTCCATTCGATCACGAAGCGGCGGGATCCGGATCTCGATCGTGTTAACGCGATAATATAGGTCCTCGCGAAGATTGCCGTCTTTGATCGCTTCAAATGGGTCTCGGTTAGTAGCGCAAATGAGTCTGAAATCGGCCTGTTGAGGCTTGTCGCTACCGACGCGATAATAGACTTTTTCCTGAAGTACGCGGAGGAGTTTCGGCTGCAGATCTATCGGCATTTCTCCGATCTCGTCAAGGAGCAGACTGCCGCCATTAGCCTGACCGATGAAACCGGTCTTGTCAGCGTTTGCTCCCGTGAAAGACCCCTTTACGTGTCCAAAGAGCTGAGATTCGATCAGATCCTTTGGCAATGCCGAACAATTGACTTTGACGAACGGCATTCTCGACCGATGTGACTTGTAGTGGATCGCATTTGCAATAACTTCTTTCCCTGTTCCCGATTCGCCGAGGATCAAGATGTTCGCATCGGACTCTGCGACATTTTCGATGATCTCATAGATGTTCTGCATCGAACGGGCTCCGCCGATGATGCCTTCGAACGAGGTTTTGCTGGAAAGCCGATCTCGGAGCTGTCTGATCTCGGCCGCTTGACGCTCGTTTATCAGCGTCTGTCGCTTGCGTTCCACCGCATTGCGGACAACTGTGAATAGTTTCCCGAAATCAACCGGCTTGACTATGTAGTCAAATGCCCGCTCGCGGATCGCCTCTACAGCGCGCTCGGTCGAATCGTCCCCGGTCACAACGATGACTTCTGTGTTCGGACGCAGCTCATGCGACTTTCGAACCATTTCAATGCCGTTGATGTCCGGCATATTCAGATCGGTCAGGACAACATCGAAGTCCTGCCCCCGCAGCATTTCGAGTCCCTCTGATCCGCTGTTTGCGGTCGTGACCTCAAATCCCTGAGACGAAAGTTCGTACAAAAAGAGATCGAGCGTAAACGGATCGTCGTCAATAACCAATGCCTTATTAGCCACGTCTCCACTTTCTCCGTGTGATTTGCCAAACATATAATTGTATCAAAATCGAACGCAATCAATGTAAGTATTTGTTTGCCAACTTTGAATCCTGAGTTGCTTGCATCGAGTGTTGTAGTCAACCGGCCAGCCTTTATGGCCTGAGAAACAAAAATGTCAGGCGAAAACCAAACCGCCTTCTTTTGTTTCCAACACAGCGTCCCCTAATCAGTTGGCAAAGTCCGTGCCATCCGTCCTAACACAATAAGTTGCTTGTTTGCTGATAGTTAGCAAATCCTAGAGCTATTGGAGTTGTACTATTTTAATGCACGGCATAATGGTCGGGATTTTTGCCAAGCTATGGCCACGGTTGATTCGTATGTACAGATTCGATACGGCCAATATGTTTTCAATTAAATTAGATATTGAAAATAGTGGGAGAATGCTTGGTTGAAGACCAATGAAGGTGATTGGCACGGTTGTTGAATACGAGAAAAATGCTGGGAGTATTTTTAGATATCGAACATGGGAGGAAACTATGCTTGAAACAATTGCGATCATTCTTTTGGTCTTGTGGCTGCTCGGGATGGTAACCGGGCAAACATTAGGAGGTGCGTTGCACGCCATTATTGTTGTCGCACTTGTGATCTTTCTTGTACGGCTTGTCTCCGGACGTCGCGTGGCCTGATCATAGATCATCCGATGCGCTAAGATTGAACCTAAGCAGGAAAGTAATACGAGACCGATTCATTGGTTCACCGGGGTCTCGCGTTTTCACTCTATGGCCAATTCAACAGCCGGCGATATGGTCAAAGCCGAAGTGCTCGCAAATTTGGGCAGTTCGGCGGACCTTATTTTCGAGAACGTATTTGATCTATACGGAATACTTGACCTTGAAGGTCATATCCTTGACCTGAAAGGCAAGATATTCAACGAGACCAATGCGGAACCGCAGCTACAGATCGCCCAAAGATTTCCTGACACTATCTTTTGGCAGTCGTCTGAAAACACCCCGAAACTTCTTGAACGGGCCATCTCGACCGCGGTCGACGCCGGTACGTCACAACTGGCCATCGATTTTCGTGTAAGTGCGGATGAAAAGCGTCCTCTTGAAGTGAATTTTCAACGTATCGGTGACTCCATTTTCGTATGCGGACGACGGATCTATCTCTCCGGCGGACTCCCCAACATGTGGAGAGAAAGCGAATATTATTTGCTCGCCGCAGAGAATGCGGACATTGGGCTTTGGTTTTGGGACGATACGGAAGACAGATCTTATTCGACACCGCGCTGCAACGAGTTATTTGACCTTTCTGCGTATGAGGAGCTGACGTACGAGAAGTTCATTTCTGCCGTCCATCCTGACGATAGAGGTTTCGTTAACGATCTTTTCGACGAGACCCGGCGAAAAGGCACTAAATACCAGGAAGAGTTTCGAGTCGTCAGTTCGGATGGTTCGGTGGATTGGCTCTGTGCCGAAGGCCGATCTTTTCTTTACGAGGATGGTAAGCCGAAGAAGATGGTGGGAGTTGTTCGCCGAATTACGGCAGAAAAAGAGGCCTCGGCCGAGCTGGAACGAGTGTACGAGCGTGAAAAGAAAGCCCGCGACGAAGCTGAGATCGCGAATCGGGCCAAAGACTTCTTTCTCGCTTTCGTATCCCATGAACTTCGATCGCCGCTAAATGCAATAATCGGCTGGACGAACATACTCAAACGCGACCTCAACGAAGACACCAGAAAGAAAGCCATTGACACTATCGAAAAGAGCGCTCAAGTCCAAAAGAAACTGATAAACGACCTTGTCGATTCGGTACGTGTCGCCTCCGGGAGGCTCAAGCTCGAATACCGGCCCGTCAATCTCGTTGACATTGTCAGGTCAACGTTTGAAGCGCAAAGGCCGACGGCTGAAAGTCATCAGTTGACCTATTCCCTCTCTTCAAAAGAAGACAAGGTAATAGTTTTTGGTGATTCGGGCCGGCTGCAGCAGGTTTTCGGGAATCTGATCTCGAACGCGATCAAATTCACGCCGCCCGGCGGCGACGTGGCGGTTTCGATCCACACTTCGGAAGATACCGTTGAGGTAACCGTCACTGATACTGGTCAAGGTATCGACCCAAAGGGTCTTCCGACGATCTTCAAACAGTTTGCTCAGGGTGATGCCGAACAGGTTCGCCGCAGCGGCGGCCTCGGCCTTGGCCTCTCTATAGTAAATATCCTGGTGGGAAAACATGGCGGCGCGGTTGCGGCAGAAAGCACGGGTCTTGGAAAAGGATCAAGATTCACGGTCACGCTTCCCTTGTCAGACTCTTCCGTGCAAATAGGCGACAAGGCTAATCACATTCCCGCCGAACCGGAAAAAAAGAGACTCGAGGGAATAAAGATCCTGATCGTAGAGGACGATCCGGACTCTCGAGAGGTTCTTCAGATCTTTCTCGAACAAAACGGAGCATCGATCCGCACTGCCGATTCGGCTCGAAACGGCATGGCGATCATCCAGGACGAACTGAGTCCGCTTCCTGATATTTTGATCTCAGATCTCGCAATGCCGGAAGAGGACGGTTACACATTCATAGGCAGGCTGCGTGAACTCCCGGAAGAAAATGGGGGTTCAATTCCTGCGATCGCATTGAGCGCTTTCGCATCGGCAGAAAGCCGGCAGCGCGCCTTCGAAGCAGGGTTTCACCGCTACCTGACCAAGCCCTTTGAGCCTGGATCTATAGTTGACCAGATACTTGCCTTGCACGAACTGACCAGCGACGACGATTAGCGGGCTTGGATAATACCCGACCGACCATTCACCCGCGGAACCTGATCTTAAGGACCATTCTTTTGAAATCTGGATTCGATAATTCCATTTGACCTGCTTCCAAACTGGGCGGTCAAACTCGGGTAAGTTTCGTGAACGGTTTCGAGATCTTCGATCTCAAGCAGCAATTCGGCTTCCCTTATGCCGGTCACCGAGCCTTCGATCTCCATAAACGACCCGAAAGCAAGTTCATCGAATACGACTTCGACCGAGCGAAACTTCCACGTAGAACGGCGCTTTTCGTAGACCAATATCGGCCCCAAACCCAGTTCGGCCAGGATCGATCTGATCGAACCGGCATCTCTCACCTCTGTCTCGTGCTCGATCTGTTCCTTCACGTCGAATTGGTTCTCGACTCGGCGTTTATATGTCAATAGGGTTGTTTCGCCAACACGCCGGATCCTAACTATACCGCCGGCGGCCCGAAGCGAATCGCTTGAAAAGATCGTATTCTCTTCGAATTCCTCTCCGGCGTATTCGGCACCTTGCCGGCGCAGTTCGGATTCGATCTCCATACGCCGGCCACCAGTAAGCCTGTATTTCTTTTCTATTTCGGTCGGCATCGATCTAAGCTTGCCATATCCATTTCCAGATTTCCGGGATGCTCGCCCGTTTCCCATACATAAGCATTCCAACCCTATAAACTCGCGACGCGATCCATACCAGTCCCGCGATCGCGGCCGCGTTTACCGCGATCGATAGGGCTATCTCCCACACCGGTGGTGTTTCGGCGATGATCCTGACCGGCATCGTGATCGGTGCAAAGAAAGGAGCGATCGATGTCCAGAATGAGAGGCTCGAATTCGGATCACGTATAACTGCAAAGCTGAAATAAAAGCCGACAAGCAGCAGCATCATCGGGGGAAACGCAAACTGGCCGCCCTCCTGAACCGTTGTGACCATCGATCCGATAAGTGCAAATATCGATGCGTAAATGAAGAATCCCAACAAGAAGAATATCAGGAAATAGACGACCATGATCGGCGTGATCGTAGGAACTGATGCCAGGATCGCTTGAAAATCGGTCTGCAAGGCAAGGAAACCGAGTAGTATCGAAGCGGTTCCGACCCAGATCGCAAGCTGCGTTAGTCCAGCGAGTCCGACCCCGACAAGTTTACCGAGCATCAGTTCAAAAGGGCGCGCTGAAGAGAAAAGTATCTCGGCGATCCGCGTCTCTTTTTCTTCGACAACCGCTCCCAGAATTTGTTGTCCGTAGATCGCCAGCATTATGTAGATCATCAACCCGATAACGAACGACGCAATGAACACTCCGGCCGAGTCTTTTTCCGCACCACGCTCATCGATTCCTTTTGCGTCAAAATTGACCGGGGCGCTCAATTGTGCCAGCTTTTCTTCGCTAATGTTCGCTTCAGCCAATCGCTGTGACCTGACCGCGTCGTTCAATGCGTCCTTGAAAGTGCTGTTCGACACAAAATCGCTTCCTTTCCGGGAGCGGAACTCAAAACGTGCGTCCGGTGAATCAAAATTTGCAGGGACGAGAAGATAGGCATTTATCTCTCCGCCATTTATCTTTTCCAGCAGATCCGCCCTGATCTCATCTTGATCTCGACCCGCGATCTCATATTGCACCAATTTGAATTCCTGCATGAACTGCGCGGCGTTGTTTCGCATTTTCTCTTCTTGAGAAGCATCGATCTTTGTCAGGGAATCCTTCGCCGCTTTTTTTGCCTTCTCGACCATTCGCTCAGCGGATAAGTTCTTTTCGAGCCGCGGGAGGATCTTCCCGGTCGGGTCCGCGATAGCGATACGCGATGGTTCGCCCTTTAGAGAGAAAATTATCAGCGGAACAAACGCGAAACACGCCGCTAGGAAAGGAAGCAAAAGGGTGCCGATCAGAAACGACCATTTCAGAACGACCTTCCTGTACTCGTGCTTAACTACCGCAAGAAATTTACGCATTTTGCACCTTTTCAATAAAAATGTCGTTCAAACTCGGTTCGGTGATCTCAAATTTCGTGATCTCGGCCCCGCTTTCGATCAGCGCCCTCAGCAGTTGCTGAGAATCTACGCCCTCGGCAAGATGAAGTTCCTGTTCGTCTGCATGTGAAACCACCTTCTCGACAAAGGTTCGGTCCGAGATCAGGTTATCGGCGCCCATTCCACGAAACGCTATGAGATTCTTGCCATAACTTTCCTTTACCTCACGCAGGCTGCCACCGACGACCTTTCTCGACTTGTTGATCAGAATGATGTCGTGGCACAACCTTTCGGCGGTCTCCATTAAATGCGTCGAAAAGATCACGGTCTTTTGCTGGGTTCGAAACTCAGACAGCACCTCTATCATGAATTCAACATTGACGGGATCAAGGCCGGAAAAAGGTTCGTCGAGGATGAGAAGATCGGGATCATGAAGCACAGTGGAAATAAACTGTATCTTTTGCTGCATTCCTTTTGAAAGATCGGTCGTTTTCTTTGTCTTCCATTCTGACAGCTTCATCCTTTCCAGCCAGAAATCGATCTTCTTCTCAGCGTCTGAAGATGCCATTCCCTTCAACGCAGCAAAGTATTTGAGTTGATCTACGACCTTCATTTTCTTGTAAAGGCCGCGCTCTTCGGGAAGGTAGCCGATGCGGTTCTGCAAATGCGGCGAAACGTGTTCACCGAATAATTCGATCGAACCGTTGTCGGGGGCCGTTATTCCGACGATCATTCGGATCGTCGTCGTTTTTCCGGCACCGTTGGGCCCAAGAAAGCCAAAAACTCTCCCGGCACGCACCTCAAAACTCAAGTCTTCGACGGCGGTGAAATCGCCGAAGCGTTTGGTCACATTGGAAATCTTCAGCGTAACGCCTGTTCCTGTTGGGTCGGACATCTTGCATACATTTTGGCCGTCGATCTTAAGAATTGCAACGATTGCCGACCAGCCCCTTCTCACTTACGATCTGAATGGAATGCGTGCATCCTCAACTGGAAACGACATGATCGGGCAGACAAGTTTGCAACTTTTGACGAAATAGAGCATCATAAACGGGTAGCCCTTCTCTTGCTCCGGTTTGGAGCGCTCGTCAAAGACGGTTTTTGGATAAGCTAGAGAGCAGGTTTTTATTAGTTACAGAAGTCGCTCTTTAAGTATTTGAGCATCCGAAACCGATCCTTCGTCGTAACCGTTTTTCTACGAAGCACTTCGATTCGACACTTCTCAAGGCGTTCCCGCATGGGAAAAGGTAAATATATTAATGTCAACGAAACTTTACGTAGGAAATCTTTCATTTAACACATCGGCGCAGGACCTCGAGACGGCCTTTGGCGAATTTGGTACTGTCCAGTCAGCCAACCTCATTGAGGACCGCGAAACCGGACGCTCACGCGGATTCGGATTCGTTGAAATGTCTTCGGCTGAGGAAGCCAATGCGGCGATCGCTTCAATGGACGGCAAAGAGGTCGACGGACGCAACCTGAAGGTCAATGAAGCTAAACCCCGCGAAGACCGTGGTGGTTTTGGCGGCGGCGGCCGGGGCGGAAATCGCGGCGGCGGCCGAGGTGGAAACCGAGGCGGCGGCTACGGCGGCAACTCGCGTTATTGATCATCGAAGGCTGATATTCGTATTGCCTCCGGTTTTGTTAATATCCGGAGGCATTATTTCTTGTTAGGCCGATTATTTGGGAAATTTAGCTAAATGAAAGAAGAATTGATTGAAATGGTCGGCGTGGTCGTCGATAAACAGCCGAATGCATTCTTCAAAGTGCAATTGAAAGATACCGAGCATATGGTCCTTGCGACCATTTCCGGCCGCATGCGCAGGAACCGTATTCGAATACTTATGGGGGACCGAGTCGACGTTGAATTATCTCCGTACGACCTTACGAAAGGCAGGATCACATACCGCCACAAGTAAGAGCTCAGAATAGTAAGGTCAACTTATCAGCGGCTAATTGTCGCAACTTTACGCGCAACTAGATCTCTGCACGACCTAACTTCAACGTCATTAGCCAATGCGGTAATACGAGGAATACGCACTCCAGGACGACTATCACATGGGCTTGACCATCCGCGGTTCAATGTCTTTGACAATCGGACGGATCACCTTTCCGTCAAGTTTGACCAAGATGTTGAATCCGCTCCCGGATCCTTCGACGCAGACCGCCTCGGTACAGCTAAACGATACGAAGTAATACCAACGCTTTTTCGACGTCGAGGTTAGCCTTATCGAAGTCGCCTCCCATCCTCGCTCATCATCAACAAAAAGGAAAAGATTGTTGCGAGCGATCTTTAGTGCTTCTAACACGGACAATGGGGGTTCCTGGTTTCTCGAATCCCATTTCGGGGTATCCCTAAAATCGGCATTAGTGATCACATACTCATAATAATGTCCCCTGAATTCCGATCTTGCGCTCATTACAAAATCTATCGGTTCGTTATCCTGAGCTAACAAAGTCAGCGAGAATGCACTGAAACAAAGGAACATCAATATTGTTCTCGGCCACATTATGACCTCCTCGCAGGCCGCCCGACATCAAGGACCATAGTGAATTTGATCGCTTTCGCGGACGCACCCTGCATATAGCCTCTACCTTAATTATACTCCCGACTCACATCTTCCGATGGGTACATTGCGCATTTCGTCCTAGATTCGTGTATATTCTCGACTGGCAAAACCGATGGAAATATTCGTTTACAATAATAGGTCCGAAAAGGTCGAAGAAGGATTTACCGAAGAGCAGCTGCCCGAATTACTTGCCGACGAGGACAACGTCGTTTGGGTAGATTTTTTAGGTGAAACGCCGGAACGGATCGAAGAAGCGAAGCGTGTCCTGCTGGATATTTTCCACTTTCATTACTTGACGGTCGAAGACTGCATAGAAACAAGAAATCAGCCCAAGGTCGAAGCTTTTCCGAGTTACATCTACTTTATCTTTCACGGAATAAAGCCCGGCGAGACGGGTCCGGGAAATTTCGTCACTAAGGAGATTGACGGTTACCTCGGTAAAAATTTCGTCGTCACTTTTCACGACCAGCGTTTCAGGAGCATTAAAGCCGTAAAGCAGCAGATCCGTTCAAGCAACTTCGTTTGCAAACGAGGTGCCGCATACCTGCTACATCAGATATTGGATCAACTTGTCGACCTCTATATGCCTGTCGTCGATGAATTCGACGATGCGATCAATGACCTTGAAGAGCGCGTTTTCGACATGAAAAAGAGCAGCAACGCGATCCTCGAAGAGATCATGGACCTTCGCCGGAGCGTTGCCAGGATGCGGCGAATTTCCGCAAGGCAACTCGAAGTGTTTTACCGTATCTCGCACGGAGAGTTTCCCCAAATACCTGAACACATACTCCCGTTCTTTCGTGACGTTCATGACCACTTGCTCCGCATATCGGACCTGTCCGAGGGTTATCGCGATCTGGTCAGCAGTCTCTTCGACATTCATTTTTCCGTCATGTCCAATAGAAGCAATGAAGTGATGAAAACATTGACCGTTCTTTCGTCTATCATTCTGCCGCTTACACTTATAGCTGGGATCTACGGTATGAATTTCGAATATATGCCGGAACTGAAATCGCCGATCGGCTATTTCATGACTCTCGGAGCAATGGGACTGATAACTATCTTGCTCTTAGTATATTTTTGGAGGCGAGGATGGATCTTTCAGGGTGAAAGCGTTGCCGAATTGCCGTCTCGAAAGGACGAAGAAAATGACCCTAGTTTAGGTTCTCCATGATTCTCATCACCTGTAGATCCCCAAAACCGTAAACTCCAGCCCGTTTTTGAAATTCGGGAAAGACCGTTTCGATGTCATCAAGTCCTGACCCCATGATCTCTCTAACTATCTCTGCCGGCCGAGTGTCGATCTCGAGTGCAGCTTCGCAGACTTCCTTTAGAAACGGGAAACAAGCTGATCGGTAATTACCGAGATCCTCCAGCTGCTCAGAGTCACGCTCTGCGAAGGCTCGCCACAGACGTGCACCTATTTCAATATCTTTCTTACCGAATTGGATCCTGGACTCGAAACATGACAAAAGATCTTCTGCAGCATGATCCCCAAAGCCTTTCCAAACGTCGTCGGGCGAGACATTGCTGGGCGCGATCCTGAAAATGTCTGCCAAGCTGTCTTGCAACCGATCCAGGCAAAACCACATATTCACGCTGCAAAACAGTTCGTACTCAAACCAAAGGAACACTTCATCTCCTTCGTTAACGTCTGAAAGCTTGAGCAATTCATCAGCGACCTTTTCCTGAAACACGATCTCATCCTCGCCGTATTCCGACAAGACGAACCGTGCTCTCCGATCCCAGAATTCCTCCGCAGGGGCGTGATCTATCGGACCCGTAATGAGTACATCGCGGAAAACGATCACCTCGCCCTCAAGGCCGGTTTTTCGAAACTCCTCGACATGAGCGTCACCGGGCAAAACGTGGTAGATCATATCGATAGGCCAATGGCGTAGATAATAGAAAGGCAAACCCCGGCATAGACCCCGGCCAGTATGTCATCGGCACACACCCCGATACCGCCGGGCAGAACTTGAAGATAGTCAATGGGATAGGGTTTCCAAATATCGAATAAACGAAAAAGGAGAAACCCCGAACCTATCAGCCACCATGAAGTTGTGAACGGAATGAATAGAAAAACGATAAGCTGGCCGATAACTTCGTCGACAACAGCTTCAGATGGGTCTGAATTACCAAGCAGCTCGGTCGCGCGGCCCGCTGCCCAAACTCCCAAAAGCGAAAAGAGCAGGAAGACGATCAGGATGACCGCATGAATCGCCGCGACCAGAAATTGTGGATCAGTGATGCTGGGCGCATAACGGTAAGATGTAAAAGCAGAAGCAAGCACTGTATAGATCAAAACGGCAACAAGCGATCCCCAAGTGCCGGGAGCGAGAGGTAAATACCCGACTCCTACCGTCGTCACAGCAAGCGCAAGATAGTCTTTTATTCCCTCAGGTTTTCGGCGCTTTATGTCTGATTTGATGCCCACGTTAAAATTCGATCCCCTGTTGAGCATAGATTCCCGCGTGGAACGGGTGCTTGATCTCTTTCATTTCTGTGACAAGGTCGGCGGCTTCGATCAGTTCCGGCGGAGCGTTTCGTCCGGTCGCGATAATGTGCAAGTGCGGCTGTTTCTTGCGAACGGATCTTATTTCATCGATGACCTTGATCACATCCAGAAATTTATAATCCAATACGTAAACAAGCTCATCGAAAACAAGCAGGTCATACTCTTCGCTTTTCATTTTCTCGACGCAAAGGGCCCACGTCTCTTCGCTTGTCTTGATGTCTTGGGTCTTATCGTTCGTGTCCCACGTAAATCCGTCGCCCATTGTATGGACTTCAACGCCTAGTTTTTCCAGCGATTCATGCTCACCATATCTATCGTTCTTCGACTTCATGAACTGTATCATGCAGCATTTCATTCCTCGGCCGGCGGCTCGTACAATAACGCCGATCGCCGCCGTGGTTTTGCCTTTACCGTCGCCGGTATTTACCATCAGCAGGCCTTTGGTGTTCTCGCGGTAGTCCTCACGCCGCCACTTGTATCGCTTCTCTTTTGTATCGGTCATTATCGGTCAGATATGAATTCCTTCAAGGCAGCTGTCTTTTCCGGCGCCGAATTGATTGGAATACAGAACACGTTTGCACCTATGTCACTGCTATCAAATCCTTCGATCTTTATCAAGCATTCGTTCGGCTCATCGACCTTGTAAAAATCGTAGGCTCCTTTTGATGAAATGTATTTAACAAGTTCATCCGGTGTGTAGCCAAAATGACGGGACTGTTCCAATGCCATTTCCATCAATATGATCGGCGGAACTTTTTGTTCAAATAGGCGATCCGCGCCTTTTAGCAGCATCATTTCCGCCCCTTCTATATCTGCCTTTAGAAAATCTACGTTCCCAACACCGTTTTCCGATAGATACTGGTCGAGTGTCGTCATCGGGCAAGCGAACGATGAAATGCCGATTTGCGACTTTGGCGAAAGCGATGCATGGCCGGACGGTTCGCCCTCGAACAGATTTATCTGCACCGTTCCTTCATGATCGCCGAGAGCCAGGTTGTTGATCGTCACGTTCTCCTTAAACCGCAATAGATCGCGATTGCGTGAAAGCTCGTTAAAGGTCCTCGGCATGGGTTCGAAGGCGAGAACCGAGCCTTTTGGCCCGACGCGTTCGGACATGAGGGTCGTGTACCAGCCAAAATTCGCGCCTGCGTCAACGCAGGTCTCACCTTGCCCTATCAGCTTCTCGGCAACTCTCGTAATAAATCGCTCGTACTCACCAATAAAAAAAAGAGTCTCCTGCATTCCAGTGGTGAGGTCAACAACGAATCGGCGTCCGTCTCTAACGGTTGTCGGCAGTTCACGAGGACGTTCCTTTACCAGTTTTAGTGCTGCTTGATAGAGGCGATATTTGCCTTTTCGGATCGGTGTGTAATAGGTGTAGAGTCTAATGAAACGAAGCCATGACTCTGTGAACGAGCCGATTCCTGGTCGGTGGTCCTGGTTAGACGACGCCTGGGATAGCCGTTCGATCTCATTCATAACTGGGACACGGGTTTGCCGTATTAGAAGACGTCAGGAGCGACCGTAATATCGCCTGCAGCAACGGCCTCACCGTATTCGACGGCCTCGCGGACTGCCTCGATCAACTCTCGCTCCTTTTCATCCCAATCGCCGTCGATACGTAACCCGGCCGCATTTCGATGACCGCCGCCTCCAAATCTTTCGGCGACCTTCGCGACATTGATATCGCCCTTTGACCGAAGGCTGACGCGATATTGGTTTTCACCGATCTCTCGCATATACACACAGGCCAGAACGTCTCTGGCCGCGAGCGGAATGTTCACAAATCCATTATTGTCGCCATCAACAGCCCCCGATGTTTCCCTCATCTTAAGCGTCTGACGTAGTGACGCGACGCGTCCGGTCTCATCGCGCTTCACGGTGTCCAGCACCTGACGCATGAGTTCGATGCGGGACCAGGGATAATTACTGTAAACGGCCTCTGAGATATCGGCAGGCTTTACACCTGCCTTAACGAGTTCGGAAGCCACCTTTAGCGTTCGATCTGTCGTATTTGAAAAATGGAATGAACCTGTGTCTGTCACAAGCGCCATGTAAACACACTCGGCGATCTCTCTTGTGACACGGCCGCCAATGGCCTTGCAAAGATTGTAGATCATCTCCCCAACAGCGGATGCGGTCGAATCGATCCAGTTTACGGTTCCAAAATGAGCGCTGGTCGAATGATGATCGATATTTACCGTGAACTCGTGCTCAAGGCCCTTTATCCCGGGACGATCCAGGTCTGAACACTCGATCACGAAAATGGCATCGTAATCTCGATCAACCGATTCAATGTCGCGTACCTCTTCTGCCCCTGGCAGGTTCTGATAAGCCGGTGGGATCTCTCCCCTGACTATCACTTCGGCGGATTTACCGAGAGACTTGAGCAGCCAACAGAGGCCAAGCGATGAGCCGATACCGTCGCCGTCGGGTTTGATATGTGTTGTGATACCAAACCGGTTCTTGTTTTCAATTAACTCTACTACTTGACTTAACACTTTATCAAAAACGAAGTGTGACGAATGGCGAATGGTTAGTGGCGAGCGGTCTGAAAAATACTGCTCTCCACCTGTAACCCATCACTCATCACTATTCACTTATTTCTTCCTTTTCAGTAAATTCACCCTTGCTCGTTAGATCCTGCAAGAGTTCGCCCACGCGGGCGGCATTTTCTTCGGCCGTGTCGCGTGCAAAATGAAGCAGCGGGACATGGCGCAAGCTAAGGTTCAGAGCGACCTGTTGCCTAACAAATACGGAGGCATGCTGCAAGGCCTTCATTGCCGCAAGCTTTTCAGCCTCGGTGCCCTCTACGATCACGAAGACCTTTGCATCCCTCAAATCATCCGAAACATTTACATCGGTGACCGTGACCGTCTCGGTCCTCGGGTCATCGAGTTCATATCCGACCACCTCTGCGATCTCTTCGCGAAGGGCCTCTGCAAGTCTTTCAGGACGCCGGGCCATTAAAGTTCAGTCGCCGCGATCTTTTCGATGACGTATGCCTCGATCTCGTCATTGATCTTGATGTCATTGAAATTCACGAGGCTGATGCCGCATTCGAAGCCCTGTCGAACCTCGTTGGTGTCATCTTTGAAGCGCTTCAGGGTTGCGATATCGCCCTCCCATATCACCACACCGTCACGGATCAGGCGGGCACGTGCTTGTCGCCGGATCACGCCATCGGTAACGCGGCACCCCGCGATCGTTCCGATCCTTGAGACCTTGAATGTTTCCTGTACAAGCGCTTTGCCGAGGATAACCTCTTTCTCGATCGCGTCCAGCATCCCGATCATCGCGGCCTTGATCTCTTCCTCGACCTTGTAAATTATCGAGTGGAGACGAATGTCCACATCTTCGTGCTTAGCAATGTCCGCGACCCTTGCTTCCGGACGGACGTTAAATCCGATGATCACAACAGCGGTAGATGAATCATCGGCCTGCGTTGCAGAGGCAAGGAGAACGTCCGATTCGGCTATAGCTCCGACGCCGGCGCGGATGACGCGAACCTTTACCTTCTCGGTCGAAAGCTTTTCGAGGGTGGTCTTGAGGACCTCGACCGAACCTTGAACGTCAGCCTTGAGAATGACGAGAAGTTCTTTGATCTCGGCCTGTCCGAGAGATTCGATGCCTCGTTTCGTGGTCTTGAGCATTGCAGCTTGTCGTGCGTGCATCTGCCTCTGCCCAGCGATGGAGGTGGCTCGTTCGATATCGGAGACGACCTGGATCGTATCACCTGCTTGCGGGACGCCTTGGAGTCCGAGGACTTCGACAGGCGTTGCCGGCGGTGCCTCGGTCACGGCTTCACCGCGATCGGAGAACATAGCGCGTACCTTGCCGTAAAATTGTCCGACGATGAACGGGTCACCAACTCGGAGAGTTCCTTGTTGAACCAGGATGGTTCCGACCGCACCGCGGCCTTTATCAAGTTTCGCCTCAAGTACAACGCCGGAAGCTCTGCGAGTCGGGCTCGCCTTGAGTTCGAGAATGTCGGCTTGAAGCAGAACCGTCTCAAGGAGTGTGTCAAGATTCTCACGTTTCTTTGCCGACACCGGCACCATTTCGACGTCGCCGCCCCACTCTACCGGCTGCAGGCCCAGGCCGGCAAGTCCCTGTTTGACCTTATCCGGATTGGCGTCAGGTTTATCGATCTTGTTGATCGCGACTATGATGGGAACACCCGCCGCTTTTGAATGTTCGACCGCTTCTATGGTCTGAGGCATAACACCGTCATCCGCCGCCACGACAAGGATGACCACGTCCGTGGCCTTTGCGCCGCGTGCACGCATCATCGTGAAGGCTTCGTGTCCCGGCGTATCGAGAAACACGACACGACGTTGTTTTTCCGGATTGTCCGGACTTGGCACGTAGACACTGTAGGCGCCGATGTGCTGGGTGATGCCGCCGGCTTCGCCTTCGGCAACGTTGGCCGAACGGATCGCATCGAGCAGAGACGTCTTACCGTGATCGACGTGGCCCATGACCGTAACGACCGGCGCTCGTGTTTCTTCAACGTCGTCTGAGTCGGACGCAATAAGCTCTTCGAACTCTTGTTCGACGACCATCTCTTCAAATGGGACAAAGCTAACGTCAAAACCGAAATCCATTCCGATCTCGACTGCTTTATTCTCGCCGATAGGTTGATTGAGAGTTGCGAAAACTCCTTTTTTGATCAAAAGCTGGACAATGTCTCGCGGAGGAATGCCCAACGCTTCTGCGAATTCGCGGACTGTCGCTCCTTCCACAAGGCGAACGGCCTTGAACTCGTCAGATTCTTTACGGCCGATCTGCTCGCTGATCCTTTCTTCGATAGTGCGCTGACGCGGTGCATCCAGATCGCGCTCTGCAAACCTGCCTCCCTTAGCGTCACCTTTCGTTTTGCGCCCGCCCGAACGTCCGGGCCTTCTGCGATTATCCGCGGGCGGCGTATAAACGGTTTGGGGGGTTGAACTTTCGCCAGGAGTTCCTCTGAACTCTCCCGGTCGTCTGCCCCTCGCATCCCTTCCGGCGATTATGTCACCTGCAAGCTTACCGGCCTTGGTCGGCGCTTCGGCGACGACGCGTTCACCGGGCTTTATTCCCTTCTGAAGTGCATCTTTTGTTAATGTAAGCGTTTTGATCTGAGTGCCAGTTGGACGCAGTACCTTTACAGCAGTTCCGGCCTTGGGAGCTTCAGAGACCGGGACTTCATCCTGACTTTCGGCCGCAGGTACCGTTTCCGGCACCGTGTCCAAGGATTCGTCAGCAGCTACGACGGGTTCGGCCGGCACCGATTCAACAGGCGCTTCAACCACCTCTTTCTTTTTCAAAACCTTTCGAACGGACGGAGTTGCCACCGCTTCGACAGGGGCCGATTCCTTTTCCGTTTCAGGCAAAGGCTCGATCTCGACCGGGGTTTCAACTTCAGCCTCCGGTTCGATCGGCGGCAATTCAGAAACTGCTTCGGGCTCTTTCTTAGTGGCCTTGATCACCTTGATGCCGCGCTTTGGCGCCACCTCGGTCTTCGGCATATATTTGAGCCGAACCTTTTCAGCGATCTCAATGCTGACCGAGTTTGACGCGACACTAACGTCCGCACCCTCACGACGCAGGTCTTCGATCAGGCGCTTTGCATCCTGCTTCAGCTCTTTCGCGAGATCATATACTCTGACTTTCCTAACTGCTGCCATAAATAATAAAACCCTTTTGACCCGACGTTTCCGGTCGGATAGCACCGGCCTGCCGATCAACTGAGAAACTCGGTCAGATTCCGGGCGGGAACCTACGGACTACTTAGCCGCTTCTTCGATCTCTTCAGCTGGTTCTTCGGCACCTTCGACCTCCACGGCCTCTTCGTCGGACGCCGCGGTTTCGACCACTTCGGTTTCCGCAACCTCGGTCTCGGCGACCTCAGTTTCCGCGATCTCGGTCTCTTCCACTTCCAAAGAGGGCTCGGCCTCCCCTTCCTCAGGCGAAGGGGCATCTGAATTACCGACGGTATCAAGAGACCCTTCGTCGCCGCTGACCGACTCTTCAGATCCAGTACCGTCCTTTGCTGCCACTATGGCCTGAGCTGACCTCAATATTTCTTGTGCTTCATCAAAGGTGACGTCAAGGTAGTCAACCAGGTCATCGATCGTCGATGATGCGAGGTTCTCGACATCGTCAATTCCCTTTGCCGCAAGGATGTCAGCCTGATTGGCGTTCACGCCTTCCAGAGCCGTGATCGGTACCGCTTCACCCGACGCCATCATCCTGCCCATTTGAAGGGCGATCTCTTTCTTCAGAACTTCTTCGCTTACAATATCTATATCCCAGCCGACAAGTCTCGTGGCCAACCGCACATTCTGGCCTTTCTTTCCGATCGCCAGGCTAAGCTGGTCCTCGCCGACGATCACGTGCATTTTACGTTTCTCTATGTCGGTGATGCGAACCTGAGACACCTTGGCCGGCGACAGAGCGTTCGCCGCAAACACAGACGGCTCGTCCGACCACTCGATAATATCGATCTTTTCTCCGCGAAGCTCTTTGATTATGGCCTGGACACGAGAGCCTTTCATACCGACGCACGCACCGACCGGATCGACATCTTTTTCGTTTGACGCGACCGCTATCTTTGCCCGGTCGCCCGGTTCACGGACCGCAGACTTGATCACAACTGTCTCGTCATAGATCTCAGGGACCTCCATCTCGAACAGGCGTTTCACGAGCTCGGCCGAAGCCCGGGAAACCTTGATCTGCTGTCCCTTTTGATCCTTTGTCACATCTACGATAACGACGCGAATACGTTCGCCCTGGTTCCAGATCTCTCCGCGTGACTGTTCCTTCTTTGGAATTATCGCTTCAAGATTATTGCCAAGGTCTACGATAATGTCTCCGCGCTCAAAACGCTTGATGGTGCCATTGATCAGCTCACCCTTACGATCGACATACTCGTCATAGACCTTTTCACGGATCGCCTCTCTGACCTTTTGAACCAATATCTGCTTGGCGGTCTGCGCGGCAATTCGGCCCATCAGCTCACGATCCAGCGGGATAAGCAGCATATCGCCGATCTCGACCTCGTCGCCAGCGAGTTCCTGTGCCTCTTCAAGTGAAAGCTGCGTAAGCTCGTCCTCGACCGTTTCGACGATCGTCTTTTGAACAGAAACTTCTACTTCGCCGTCCTCCGGGTTCCAGTCGACCTGAATACTGTCGCCTGTCTTGTCCTGCGATCTGAACTGCTTGCGAGCCGCCGCTTTAACGGCGTCTTTCATCGCTTCGATGACCATTTCGCGGTCAAGCCCCTGTTCGCTGCACAGTGCCTCGATACTCTGTTGGATCAATGATGCCATATTACCTTTTCGGGAACTCCGGTTTCGGGCCTGACGGCCGCCGTTAGTTCCGCTTCAATTCTTGTTGAATATCCACCTTTAAATTTGCCTTCACGACCGAATCGTATGGAAAGCTGACGCGTCCTTTCGTACGGTCGTCAAACTCGATCATTCCTTCGGCAACACCCGCAATAACGCCATTCAGGCTTGCAATAGTACCGTCGGCGACCTTCGTTCGCACTTTTGCGGCGGATCCGACAAACTTTACAAAATCCTCGATGTTATATAACTCTCTGTCGAGCCCGGGGGACGACACCTCGAGAACGTAGGCTCGCGGTATGAGATCCTCGGCATCCATGACCGCTTCCATGGTTCTCGATACGTTTCCGCAATCTTCGATCGTTACTCCGCCGGGTTTATCAACAAATACCCGAACGACCAGGTTACGCTTGGTGCCGGCAAATTCGAGATGAACGAACTCGACGCCGCACTCAGCTACCGCAAACAACGCGATCTCTTTGACCCTCTGGAATGTCGAATTTCCTTCCATCAAGACGTTCTATGAAAAACAAAAAGTGGGCACGAGACCCACTAGACACTCGACGCATCGTTGCAAACAATCAGTTTACTCTAATACGCGCCCGATAAGCAAGTAATTCAGCTCATAAATAGCCCCGTATCTTCTTTGAGCGTTCAGCGATGGCAGAAAGGTGTTTTTCGATGTTATCCAGTTTTGCTGTCGTCGGCCCCGCAGCAAACTCCTCGAGGAGAATGAGCATCTCCCGCCCCTGATTCAGAAGACGGCTGGATTCTTTTTCTCTTTCATTTACCTTATCCGGCGAATCGCTCAAGACCCGCTTTGCTTCCGAGTTACCCCAATGGGTGATGCGAACCGTGTATCTGCGTGAGGTTTCCGTGACCCAGCCTTCGTCTTGGAGCTGCTTGGCGATGTTATCGATGTTCGAATAAAACCCTTCTTTCTTAAGCAGATCGATAAGATCGACGTCGGCATTTTCTTTGCCGCCGGAAATTTCGTGTACCTTGAGCAGTACCTTGTGAAATACGTTCATATTTCGGGAATCTCAACAAAAAGGATCTTAAACATAAACCCTCTCGGAACCGAGAAATGCAGCACCAATAATACCGGCGTCGTCCCCGAGTTCCGACCGCACAAGTCTAACACGTTCCGCCGGATGCTTAAATGCCCTTCGAAAAATTTCATCACGCACGTGATCTACGAAAAGGTCCCACCCGGCAGCCACGCCGCCGCCAATTACGATCGTTTCCGGATTAAGCACATTTACCAGGCCTCCGAGCGCGATCCCGAGGTAGGTTCCAAATATTCGGAAGATCTCAATGGCAAGCTCGTCACCGCTTTTTCCGGCCTCATAAACCTTAAACGGAGTAATGTCCGAGATTCCGGACAAGACCGAGGCAGGAAATCGCGGCAAAAGTTCAGCTGTTATGCGTTTGATCGCGATTGCCGATGAATACTGCTCGACGCAGCCTTTGCTTCCGCATCCGCAGGGATGCCCTTCCGGCTCGACGGCGATGTGGCCGATCTCACCTGCGGTCCCATCGATCCCACGCAGGAGTTTTCCGTCAATAATGATCCCGCCTCCGACCCCGGTTCCGAGAGTAACGCAAACCGAACTCTGAACACCGCGGGACGCCCCTTTCCAAAACTCGCCCACCGCGGCCGAATTCGCATCGTTTTCAAGAACGACAGGCATTTTAAGCCGATCAGAAAAATAGCTCGAAAACTCGAGTCCGTTAAGTTCGGGCAAATTCGGAGACCTGAGCACGATTCCCTGTTTGGAATTGACGATCGCAGGCACAGCCGCCCCAAAAGCCGCCAATTCGCCCAGATCACCCAACTCAGATCGGATCGATCGGGCCGTTTCTTCGATGGCAGCGAGAATATCCTCTCTGGTCTTGGACGTTGGAGTACAAACCTTTCGGCGAATCGCGAGGTCGCCGCTGCGGCTTACTGCGGCCATTCGAAGATTTGTACCGCCGAGGTCGGCAGCAAGGATCAGTTTTTCCATCGATCGGGGGTCCTTATTGTTTTGCCGGCCTTTGGCCTTCCGGGACGTTCTTGTAAACGTCTTCGTATTTTGCGTAACCGTCCTTGATCACTGTAGTCATCAGATTGTCTTTGTCCACGACCGTCACCTCTAGGAGAATGGCAGGCACGTCCTTTCCGATGACATCATTTCGAAACATGACAGTGTTCATCGGCTCCTTTCGGGCGAGCTTAATAGCGGCCTCGACCGCCTGAGTCGCGAGCGGCACAATGGGCTTGTAAACCGTCATTGTCTGCGTACCTTGCGCGATCCGCTGCAGTCCGTCCAGCGCGGCGTCCTGACCTGTGACCAATATCTTGCCTGCGAGGCCTTTCTTTTCCAATGCAGAAACAACGCCGCCGGCCATTCCGTCGTTGGACACGACGAACGCCTGGATATCGTCCTTGTTTTGGGTCAAGGCATTCTCAGCCATCTTGAGCGCCTCCTCGGGCTTCCAGTCCGGGGTGAAATTATCTGCGACGATCTTTATCTTTCCGGAATCTATCGCAGGTTTCAGTACGTCGAGCTGTTCCTTCTTCATTATGACCGCATTGTTATCCGTGCCGGCCCCGTAAACCATCACGTAGTTTCCCTCCGGGACCTTCTCAAGGGCGTACTCCGCGATCTTTCGGCCTATTACCGGAACCTGATGTGAGATATATAGGTCGATCTTGTCAGAGTTGATCAATCGGTCGTAACTTATGACAGGAACCCCTTTGGCTTTTGCTTTTTCTACCATCGATGCTGCCTGGGTCGCATCATGGGGAGCAATGATAAGAGCATCAACGCCTTGTGTAAGAAGATTATCGACATCATTAGCTTGTTTATCGGCCTTGTTGTCGGCAACGGTCACAACCGGTTCTACGCCGAGTTTCTTGCATGCCGCCTCAAATGCCTCTTTGTCCCTGACCCAACGCTCTTCCTTAAGCGTGTCCATTGCAAATCCGATCTTAAGCTTTCGGTTCGGGTCGCCATTGTTTGCGGATGATGAGTTTGAATTCTGTTGAGGCCCGGTGCAGTTTATGCACAGCGCTGCCGCAAAGACGAGGAGTAATGCCTTTATTTTCATTGAATTTGTCTCCCGTTGATTCGATTGGTCTAACAAATTAAATCAGAAAACCATTCGCCGGGCAAAGTGAGCACGGGAATTGGCGATCGTCTCACACCAATTCGCCCGATCCCATCTAGCGTGTTCGGGATACGGGTGTGGTGACTGTCCGCCAATTGCCCGCGATCAGTCCCGGATGCTTTCATTTTGGAGCGACCTGTGCTATAAGTGAGTCACACAAAAAGCTGGGTCGCTTCTAAACGCCGATCATGCAATAAAATCTTGAAACAGAACATTTTAGGTGCCGATTTTATTGACAGCAGAACGGTTTTTGTGTAAGAGTTTTAGTGGGTAGTTTTTTGTATCCAACTCTATTTACGTGATTTTCCGTTTATTTGTGCTATCTTGAGGTTCTGAATTGCTTTCTGTTCGGGACCGGTAATTGAAAATTTGGACATGTGATTGAGCGGGTAGTCGTCTTGAATGCTCCCCGATTAGGTCACATTTTCATTGCTCTTATGATCCGTCGATCTGCCTGTTTGGCTGGATAGCGGACTTTACAATTGAGGATTGTCAAAAGGAGGAGATTAAATCTGATGCTCGGCAAAAATATTCTTCGAAAGTTTGTATCATCACTTTCTGCCATAGCTGTCCTTTGTGTTTATTCGTCGTGGGCACTTGCTTTGCCCAACACTTTTTCCGGTGAGATCAGTGTCACAGGCTCGGTCACGGTCAATGGACAGCCGGCCGTTTCAAATTCGACCATCGTTTCGGGCAGCACGATCGTTACCGCTGCAGGCTCAAGTGCTATTGTCAGTCTTGGTAAGACTGGCCGCATTGAGATCCTTTCCGATACCAACGTTGTTCTTAACTTCTCCGAAGCGAGCATTGTCGCCAGCCTCTCTTCCGGAAAGGTCCGCGTCGCAAACGGCGCCGGTGTAGCCGCGACTGTGGCATCAAAGGATGCGACGGTTATTGCGGATTCGTCTCAAGCCAACACCTTTGTCGTTGAAGCTGAATGTTCGCACACTCACGTTGACGCAACGACGGGAATGGTGACCATGAGAGAAGGAAGTAACGACCGTCAGGTTGCAGCCGGCACGTCCGCTACGGCCGGCAATCTTGCTCAGACAGGCTGCAAGCCGTGTCTGCGTCCTGACTCGGCACCTCCGGTTCGCTTTGGTGTGCCATGGTGGCTGTTCCTCATAGCGGGCGGCATCATCGTTACGACGCTCATTCCGAGAGACGACGAACCGTGCCAAGGCGATCGCTGCGACACGATCGTTGTAAGTCCGACCAGATAGGCCTTTTGGTCTAACGCAATCCGATTTTGTAAAATTGTGCGGGTCATATTGATTCAATGTGACCCGCATTCGTTTTTTTATAGAGCAGTTATTTTTTAGAAGGAAGACTAGAAACACTTAAAGTATGCAGATCGCAGTAATAGGCACAGGCTACGTTGGATTGGTGTCAGGTGCGTGTTTTGCCGAGTTCGGCATTCATGTCACATGCGTCGACGTGGATCAAACCAAGATAGAGAAGCTAAATAACAACATCATCCCCATCTACGAGCCCGGGCTCGATCAGATCGTTGAAAAGAACGTAAAGGCGGGCCGGCTCGAATTCACAACTGATTTGAAGTCTGCTGTGGAAAAATCACAGGTGGTCTTCTTTGCCGTGGGCACGCCGCCGAAAGATGACGGTTCGCCGGATATGAGTTATTACATGCAGGCCGCGGAAGATGTTGCGTCCGCGATGAACGGATATAAGGTCCTTGTCACCAAATCGACCGTTCCTGTCGGTACCGGAAATTTGCTTCGTAAGTTTGTGACCGAACGGATCCCCTCCGGAATGGAGTTCGGCGTGGCTTCAAATCCCGAGTTTCTCCGTGAGGGGGCCGCGATCGAAGACTTCATGCATCCGGACCGCGTCGTTATCGGAAGCAATGAAGAGCGGGCGATCGAAGTAATGAAAGAGCTTTACAGACCGCTCTACCTGATCGAAACTCCGATCGTGATCACCTCGCTCGAAGCCGCCGAACTCACAAAATACGCCGCAAATGCATTCCTTGCAACAAAGATCACTTTTATAAATGAGGTTGCAAACCTTTGCGATGCAATTGGATGCGACGTCCACGACGTCGCCCGCGGTATGGGAATGGATAATCGTATCGGTCGAAAGTTCCTTCATCCCGGCCCTGGCTACGGCGGTTCGTGTTTTCCTAAGGACACGCGGGCACTGACGACGGTTGCGGACCAGTATGGGGTTGAAACACGCATCGTGGATGCCGTTATCGAAGCGAATGAACTTCAGCGTCAAGCTATGATCCCAAAGATCGAGAAACTTGTCGGCGGGCTTGAGGGCAAGAAGATCGGCATGCTCGGACTGTCGTTCAAACCGGAGACCGATGACATGCGCGAATCTCCGGCGATCGACATCATTCACAAGCTGATCGAGGGCGGGTCAACCGTTCGTGCCTATGACCCGGTGGCGATGGACGAATCGAAGCATTACATCAGCGGCGTCGAATATGCGGTGGATGAGTATGATGCTATCAGGGACGCAGACGTAATGGTCATCGTCACGGAATGGAACCAGTTCCGCGCACTTGATATGGAAAAGGTCAGATCGCTTCTCAAATCGCCAAAGATCGCCGACCTTAGAAACGTCTATGAGCCTGCAGACATGCGTGAACTTGGATTCGAATATGTGGGCGTCGGCCGTTGATGATGGTCTGTTAGAATAGGGCCTAGCCGGCCCTATTTTATTCTCCCGTTTGCGTTCTATTGTCTTTCTTTATGGCGCTAACACCAAAAGTACTCGTCACCGGCGGAGCCGGTTTCATTGGTTCAAATCTCGCTGAGGCATTGATCGATCGGGGAGCAAAAGTGTCGATAGTCGATAATTTTGTTACAGGCTTTCGTGAGAACCTTGAGGAGATCCGCGGCAGTTTCGAATTTATCGAGGCTGACATTGCCGATCGGGAATACGCGGCGAAGGCGGTCAGTGGTGTTGACGTGGTCTTCCATGAAGCGGCCTTGCCGAGCGTTCCCCGCTCTGTAGCGAACCCTGTCGAAACTCATGAAGCGTGTGTCAACGGCACCTTTAATCTGCTAGTCGCGGCAAAAGAAACTGGTGTAAGGCGGTTCATTTATGCGGCCTCGAGCTCGGCCTATGGCGACCAGCCTACTCTGCCGAAGTTAGAGACCATGAAGCCTGAACCTCTGTCGCCGTATGCCGCGGCAAAACTCGTCGGGGAATACTATTGTCAGGTTTTTTCAAAGGTCTATGGCCTTGAGACGATCTCCCTGCGTTACTTCAATGTTTTCGGCCCACGGCAAAATCCATCTTCACAATATTCAGGCGTTATATCAAGATTCATAGATGCGTTCATGAAAGGTGCATCGCCTGTTATCTACGGTGACGGAGAGCAGTCACGTGATTTCACCTACATTGCAAATGTAGTTGACGCTAACATCAAGGCGATGGAGGCAACTCAGGGTATCGGTGAAGTTATGAACGTGGCTAACGGGGAACGAGTATCGCTTCTCGAACTTGTAGATGTAATGAAACGCGTGACCGGCAGGACCGATGTCGCGGCCGATTTCCAGCCGGAGCGAAAGGGTGACGTCAAACACTCCCAAGCCGACAACTCTCGAGCGAAAGAATGGCTTGGTTATGAAAAACTCGTCGGTCTCGAAGAAGGTATCCGCGAGACCATCGAATGGTGGAAGTCGAGCCGATTCTCAAAACCTTGATCATTCCCCGTTATTTTCAAGTGGTCACTTAAGGGTCGAGAAGACCGCACTGTCTATTTCGGAATTCACCAGTATCTCTTTCGCCTTGAAACTCGAGTAAGCAGATATTCCGCCAAGATCGAATCTTTGCGAATATTTCTCGGGTATCGTAATGCCGTCAACGATCCGGTTCTTGTCCACTTCGACCGAAGTTGAAAAACTCCGCCCGTTAAATTCATACGAAGATTCATATGCCCTTATCAGGTTCGTCTTTTCGTCTATCAGGAAATCGGTAAAGAACCCGTCAGGACCGGTCATTCGAAATCCTTTCTGTTTTCGTTTAGCTTCCGGCAGGGCGGAAACGACATAACCCGAGTCGCCCAACCTCGGAAGCATAGGAAACCCCAGCGACGTGACCGGAGGCAGTGTGATTCCCGGTAGTGACGAAGTTGTGGTTTCGCCGTCAAAGACCTGCTTCAAAGATTGAAAAGGTGTTTGAATATCAAGAATGTATCTTGAGCCAGATATCACCGTCGCGAAACCGCCGGCAATAGCTTGAGGAAAGGCAGAAGATGTTACATCGACCGCTCCGCGGATGACAAGCGTCTTCATCTTTTTCAGCTTGTCGCCGCCGTGTGCGGCAAATACCGCTTTAGCCAACAAATCGACATCCGAATTCGTTGCCGCTGACGACGACTTTCCTTCCTTGGAAACTCCGTTCGCCGGCTGAGCAAGTGAAGATGAAGTGAGAAGAACAAGAAAGAGTAGTATTACGACAAGGTAATTCATAATAACGGGAGTCTAACAAAAAAAGGCCGCGACTTTAACCTTCGCAGCCTTCTTCTTTTGGTGTGAATCGTACTACCAGCTAAATCGTGCTGAAAGCTCGACCCTGCGGTTAGCCGAACCGCCGCCGCCACCGCCGCCGCCCATGAATCCGCCAAAGCCGCCGATAGTGGAAAGCGACTGGCCGAATCGCGAAGAAGCAAGGTTTCCAACAGGCGAACCGTAGTTCACGTTATTCAACAAGTTGTTGAAGTTGAGACTTAGATTCAGGTTATAGGGTTTACGGCTATCGCTTCCGCCAAAGAAACCGCCCATCGGGCCGCCGCCGCCACCCATCATTACCATCTGGCGTCCTCCACCGCCGCCGCCCCCGGGACCACCGCCGCCGCCCTGGCGACCGCCGCCTTGTCCGCCTTGATTACCTCCGGCCGCGACCTGAGTGTTTGCTGACTTTCCAAAACTGAAGGTTTTACCGATGCGAAGGTTGACAGAAAAGAAGTTCGGCGACTGGCCCCAGTTTCGCGGAATGATCTCGTTGGCATTCTCACCCGAAACGTCGCAATAGGATGCCGAGATGCCTAGGGTTGCACAACGCGCTCCGAGTTCCCCAAAAGTCGGACGTTCCGTGAAGAGTCCGTCACCGTTCAGGTCCACACCGCGGGTGATGTTGAACGGACGTCCCGCGTTCCAGGAAACAAACGGATTGAGAGAGACCCTCCAAGGCAACGTTATGCTCCCACCGACCGTAAAGCTGTGCCTTTGGTCGAACGACGATCTACCGTATTCATCCGTGAGATCGTACGTGTAGGCCGGAAAACTGCCTGAGCCATCCGTATCACTCTTTGCAAACCCAAGCCGATAGAAACCGAAGAACGAGAGCCGCTGGCTGTAGTTCGAACGGAAATTGACCATTATCTGGTTTTGATTGGACCGGCCGCTCGATTCATACATGTACACGTCGCCACGTGTCGGATCCGGCCTCGGAGCATTGAGACAATTAACCTGCAGCGGGCAAACCGGAGCGTTGATGTTACGGATACGCAATACGTGGTTCGTTCGCGATGAAACATACGACAATGAAAGCGTCGTTCGCATCGGCAACTGCCGCTCAACACTAACAGCCGTCTGGAATGTATACGGAGACTGCATCCGGTCGGAGATCGTTCGTATCGTGTTTGACTGCGGCAAAGCCGAAAGGATCTGGGCCGACGTCGGCACATTTGAAACACTGTTATATGTGAACACTGCCTGCTGGAGCAATGCGATCGCAGCCGCACGGCGAGCCGGATCGGCGTCGTTGGCATTTACGATCAAGCTCAATTGTTCATTGCCGTTGAACCTCAAAGCCTGAAGTGTCAGGTTCTCGCTGAAGCGGTCATAGAACCAACCGAAGCCGCCTCGGAAAACCGTCTTCGGCGCCTTTGCACCACCGGCTCCCGGCGTCCATGCGATAGCAAAACGCGGAGCGAAATTCAGGTTGTCACTGATGTTTGTCTGATTCTCGTAACGTAGGCCGCCACTCAACATAAGTTGCGGAGAAACTCTCCAGTCGTCCGTCACGAACAAGCTGTAATCCGTCCGCGAAATCGATTGAAGCGGGTTTCCGACCGTGATCCGAAACTGTGTGGGATAGGCCGCACCGAGTATCGTGTCCCTGAAATTGTTCAAATTGATGAACGAGAAGTTTCCGCTGAAATTGTTTTCCGAACGGTCATTTATCGTTACCGACCTTATACGTCCACCGAATTTCAAGGCGTGTTCGGCGTTTTTGCCGAGCGTTGTCATTGTGGCGTTATAGATCTCCCAATCCCTGGCCTTGTTGTAACTCTCACCGATCTGTGAACCGCCGCCCGTGAAGGCTTCGGCAACACTGATAGTCGGTATCGAATTGTCGCCCGTTTGGCTCCGCTTTTCCCAGCTATATTCAAAACGGGTCTCGTTGACCGTCTTTGGATTGAGGATCGCAGTTTCAGTAAGCCTTAATTCATGGTCTTGGTTTGTCGAATCATACGCTCGCTGCGGAAGCGATGTGCCGCCGATGCCATTATTGTCCTGCTTTGATCGAGAAAAGCTATACCTCGCTACCAACGTGTTCTTATCATTGATGGCATAGTCAAAGCGCGGGCTGATCGATAACCGACGGCTCGGTATTCTGAGATCCTGGCGAAAACTCACTGGGTTTAGCGACGAATCCAGGACGATGGCATTGAGGACCGAGTTATTGTCGACGTCTCGATTGTTTATATCAACAAAGAATGACGCTTTGCCTTTCACGATAGGGCCGGACAGGTTACCGCCGAATGCACGCATCTGGCTGGGAGCTCGGTTGGTAGAGAACGGGTTTCGGGAATTGAGGCTCTCGTCATTGAAATTCGAGTTCACGCTTCCGCGAAATTTGTCCGATCCCGGACGAGTTAGGATCTCAATGCGGCCCATTCCGAGCCGGTCAAATTCGGCTGAAAAAGGATTCTGGTTGATGCGGATCTCACGAATTGATTCTTTGGGCGGAAGCTGGCCGCCCGTAAATCCATCAATGTAGATCTGGCCTCCATTCGGGCCCGCGGACGCCCCGGCTAAAGCCTGAAGAGCGGCCTCTAGTTCATCGGGATCGTCCGGCAACGCTTCGAGGTCCTTGTCCTTCAGAACGGTGGCGCTTGCATTATTTGCGGGATCGTTTGAGACCGTATCCGCATCCGACACATCGACCTGCTCCTCGACGGCTTCAACCGTCAAAGGAACCGTCAGTTCGGCCTTTTCGCCCGCAATGATCTCTACCTCGGTATTCTCATACAGAGCGAATTTCGGTGCCTTGACCTTTACCGTGTATTTTCCGGGCGCCAGTCCCGACATTGAAAATTCACCGCGCTGATTGCTGGTAGTTACTTTTTCCTTGCCCGCGGCATTCACTACGGTAACCGAAGCACCGACAACGACCGCGCCGAGCGAATCCTGGATCTGTCCCGCGAGACTTCCGTTCGCTTGCGCGAATGCCGAAATGCTCAGCGCGAGGGCTATAAAGACGCTATAAAAGGGGTGTCTTATGAATTTCATCGTATTATTCCTGTTTCCAAATATGCGGTTTGTGTCGAAAACTCACTTAACGACGACCGCTAACGGCTAATTTCCAAAATCAAATCCATCGAGACCGGGAATGCTGTATCCGCCTTGCTGGCCTCCGCGGCCTCCGCGTCCGGCTGCCGCCTGGGCTTGTGCTGCCGTCAAGAACGGACCTACTCCCGCAAGCACTTTGATAGCGTGGATCTTTTGGTCCGGGCTATTTTTTGAGCTTGATACGGCGATCACATCGCCCGGCTTAAGGTCTGTTAAGGCGATGACCGGAAGACGTTCGAACATGTCGTCGATCCCGCCGCGAGCTCCGCCGCCAAACTGTCTTCCGCCACCCGGCATCCCGCCTTGGCCTTGCTGAATTCCTGCAGGCCTGTCGCCTCCGGGCTGTCCACCCGCGGGCCTTTGTTCGCCCGGCTGTCCACCTCCGGGGCGCATGCCGCCTTGGCCTGCCTGACCGCCCGGTGTCATTCCTCCGCCGAACTGAGTCATACGCGCTGCCATTTCCTCGGGAAACTTCTTGAGCACGGAAAATGATGCCAGCGAGACGATCACATCTTTTTTGGTTCGTGCGTCCGCGATTATCACTTCATTCTTCTCGGTATCTATCGATTTCACGGCTCCGGCGACCGTTTGAAACGCTCCCGTCACGATCTCCTCTGCGGCGAATGCGGTTCCGTCCGCGCTCTTATCTCCGACAGCCCTGAACATATCGCCCGGCTTGATCTCGGCAATGGAGCTCTCGAGAGCTTCGTCATATTTGACGGAATTAGGAGCGTAACGCTTGAATTCCGCATCGGACTTTGCGGTAACGACAACATTGGTCGTGTTCATTAGTCCCCGGACCTCAATGGTCACCTGATTAGCTGATGTGTTTACCGATGCGACCCTTCCCGAAATTCCGCGAATCGCCCATCGCTCGGCATCCTTGGCCTGCTTTTTAGCAATGTCTGCCTTGGTCATCAGATAGACGGAGCGGGCGGGCAGCGACTTTTTGTCCTCCGAAAGAATGCCGGTTACCAGCAGCTTGTCGCCTACACCGATATCCCCAAAGGTCGCAGCGACTGCAGCCTTCAACGTCGGATTCTCGGGGGGCACGCGTTTGTATTCCGTCTTGTCGGACAGGTTTATATCCACGTCACCGTCTTTCGTTTTCAGTACGATCTTGGATTCGTTGATCGAAACCACATCGCCGGTCAGTGCAGACGGCTTCACCTGGGTCTGACCGATAGCCGAGCTTCCTAGACCACTAAGAACTATCAGGATCAAAAATTGTATGAATTTGGTTCGCATCGATACCTTTAATAGCTATTAAACTTGCTGTGTTTGTACTCAAGAGAGATAAGTACAATTCTCTCAAGTACTGTATGACGAAAATTCTATCGTACTGGTTTGATGAAATCTGTAAAGATTTGTAAGAAAACGTGTTGTAGCGTCAAGCGTGGCTGTGCGGCCTGTTTTCACGTCCGGTCAGAACGAGCCCGACCCCGAATGCAAACAAGGCAAGCAGGGTGAATGTCCAAACATAGGGAATTGAAAGTAGTAGTGTCCAAAAAACCGTGCCGATCAGTATTGCAACAGAGTCAGGGTAACTTCGAGAGGCCCAAACTCTTCGCTGCATCCATTTTCCGATGTATAACTGGAGTACGATCCTGCCGAAAAGATAGGCCAGCATCAGGAGGGCGAATATCATCAGCCAGACCACGGCGCCCAAATAGTCCGGTAGGAAAGTGAGACTTGCGATCACGACAATGACCGCGGATATCAATCCGGCCAGTCCGAAACCCGCAACTCTGCCAGTGTGAAGATCCGTTCGTACCATCGCTCGGCTGACGGCTCCGGGTGCAATATAAGAAAATGCGAATGCGACTGCAAACCAAAATAGAACGGAGAGAATTCTTTGTGCGAAAAAGGCAGGGCTGAACGAAGGCGATAAGATACTCGTCGGATCACTTCCCAGTTCCCTCAGTTCGTCTTCGAAGATCCCGAAGACCAGCGTCTGCTTGCCTGGGTCCCTGAGCGGTTTTACGGCTTCGGGCCGGTATCCGCCCCCGATAACGATAACGTCTCCGCCGATCGACCCACCTTCCTTTTGTATTACGTTTCCGCCGATCACGCCTACGTCGCCGTCGACCCTGCCCTCGACTATCACGTCGCCGCCAAAGACAAAGACAGCCTTAGCATGCCTTTTTATTACCACTGTCTTGGAAACGCCGATCACCTCCATTTCAGGCGCGTCGTCGATCTCTATCATCGATCCCTGCCCAGAACTGAATGAAGGTTCAGCGAACGTCAATACTGGAAATGTCAAAACGCAGCAGATCACTGAGATCAGCCAAATGCAGGCTCGGGCCCTATCAAAAAGGCCGCCTTTTCGAGTTTTAGCATTGCCCAACAATGGTTCCTTCTAAACGATCCCTTTCGTATGCCTTCTAATTGCGACAGCAACAGCAACTACGACCCCGATCGAGGCAACTACGGTGAACAATACAGCAGCGATGGACAAACCGATCTCCTGCCTCGAAAGTGCACTCCTCAAGACCGACATTGTTCCGAAAACGAAACTGTAGCTTATATGACCGACCACATCGAACAGGACAGAAAACTTTTCAATGGCCGCTCTGGCGGGCCGGATCACGCTTGAAAACTCCCCTCCAAGAGCCGCTGCGGCCATCAATATCAAGATCCCGGCGATCGAAAGCGCGACCACACGTTCTGAACGTGAGCGAATTCCGCTCAGGTCACTCTCTGCACGGCTGATTATGTTTCTTGTAAAGTCCTTTGGTATTTGGATATCGGCGTTTTCTTCGAGAGAACCGTTCAACGCGATCAGGAACGATCGCTGCAGGTTCAATTCTTCTCTGCAATCCGGACACGAAGCAATATGTGTCTCGAACACGGCTTCTTGATCGGCGGATAGCTCCCCATCGAGAAATGCGCCGATCTCCTCGCGCGGACACACAAACATGTTCTTAGCGTCGCTCCTTTTCACAAAGCACGATCAAAACTAGCTTGAAATGTCTGATCTTGATCAGAGTCCCAAAAATCCGCGTTCGACAAAGATCTCGCGCATCATCTCGCGAGCCCTGAACAGGCGGTTCTTGACGGTCCCGAGCGGTAAGCCGGTCACATCGGAGATCTCATCGTAGCTGAGGTCGTACGAATGACGAAGCATTATAAGATCGCGGTATGCTGAAGGGAGGCATTTGACAACATTGTTGATCTCGATCCTCCATTCGCTTCGCTCGCGGTCCTGTTCCGGTGTCGGGCCCGGACTTTCAAGCTGGAGTTGATACGTACCATCCGCGTTTTCAGTTTCGATACTTTGGGAATTTATCGAATTTCGCCGCATGTGGTCGATAGCGGCGTTGTGGGCTATGCGGTAGAGCCAGGTAGAGAATTTATATTCAGAGCTGTATTTGGCAAGCGAGTTATAGACCTTGATGAACACGTCCTGTGTCACGTCGAGAGCTGAATCGTAATTGCCCAGCATCCGGAAGACGTAATTCACGATCGGCCGCTGGTAGCGGTGAACTAGTTCCTCGAATCCATCCTCTTTGCCGGCAATGGCCTTTGCGATCAATTCGACATCGGCTACTGTCGGTCGAGGCTTTAATGCTAATGCAGGAAATGCCATAGGTTCATGGGTCCGTACGACATTTTTTGCCAACCTGTTCCAGGATGCAAGCCCTTTTTGGTAAAGATTCGTAAAGAAAAACGGCTCGTCACCCGTACGAACCGTTTCATCCCAGATCATCACGATCCACACTGAACTTAAGGCCATGCGAAGGCAGCGAGACCCGCCGGAGCGGCTAGGTCGTCAAAGCTAAGTTGCCCGATCGGGACCTCTAAACCGACATCGTTCGAACGAAGTATAGTAAGCGTCCTGCCGATCGCTTCGGCGGAGATCGCCCTGATACGTTCGGGCACGAGTTCCCGCCCGACGAGCAGAAGCCTGTCGAGCATACTTATGCCCGACGGGTCACCAAATCGATCGTTGTAAAACATCAAGAGGCGATAGACCTCATCGTCCAATTCCTTTGTTCCGCATGTCACCGAGCGAACGACCGAAGGTTCGCCGCGGCGAAACAAAACCGCCGTAAAGCCGTCTTTCTGAGTGCTGATCAAAATTGAGTCCCGTGTGTCGTTTTGCAGCTCGAGCCATTTCGACTCTGCGACTGCGCGCGGCAGGATCAGTCCGGCGCGCCAACCCATTTGTTCAAATGCTGTTTCGTATTCGTCAATCACCGCTAGCTTTACTGCCGTCGCGAAATACCTCGCCCGTCCGTCCGTGTCATTTGAGATCGGATATCTGGTAACACGCATCTCTGCCGCAGGCGACCCAAAGCTCTGTTCGGCTTTCCATTCAATTATTTCTTCAAGCTGCGCCCCTGAGGTCTTGCCGCTATCGACCGTTAAAATAGTGGTACGTGCCGTGTTGCTAGGCAGGGCGATGGACCAATTCTTCTGATTGAGCAAGCCTGCCGTAGTCACTGCTTCCTCGAGAAAAACACGGAATTCCTGCGGCGAAGAGATATTCTTCTCAGAAAAACTCGGCACGACGAGATCTCGCGGAAATTCGACGGTTGACGCCCGCTCGATGCCGTAGAGCCCTCGCCCCTCGCGCCTGAGACTGAGGGCCGTCACAGAATTGTGTTCAATGCCGATTGCGGCTTTCGGATAACTTGGCTGGGTTAAGAATTCAAACATTAGGTTGGAAATGTCAGTACTCGCTGTAAGCCTTTCCGTCGGCATCGGTGCCTTCGGCAAGGCTTTTCACATTTATCAGTCCTTGTTCACCGTCAGACGAGAGCGGGTCTTCGCCCATTACGGACTCCCATTCGGCTTTGTCAAGAACCGGATCGACCGGCATTTCTCTTAAATATTTGCCCTCGATCAGGCTGTCCAAGCTTTGGGGAAGCTTGCCCTTGTCCGATGCGTACTGGTCGATCGCCCTTCGCATCTGCCAAAGGTTCTCTTTCAAAACGGTTTCCTTTGCATGCTGGACACTGCGCTGATACGTGGGCAGAGCAACCGACAACAAGATGATCAAGATGAACATCGCGATCATCAGTTCCAGCAGCGAAAATCCTTTTTGTCCAAACTTACCAGTCACTATATTTCTCACCGTTCAGAGCTTCCTCGTCCGATGCCGACCGCACATCAAAGACGTTAACATCGTCCCAGTTCTCCTCGTCTTTCGTTTGATATGACGATCGCAGTTTCCAATCTTTCTCGCCGGTCATCGGATCGACGGGTATATCGCGCAGATAGACCTTGATCACCTCTTCGGTAGG
Organism: Blastocatellia bacterium; assembly: GCA_016789265.1. Taxonomy (GTDB): domain Bacteria; phylum Acidobacteriota; class Blastocatellia; order Pyrinomonadales; family Pyrinomonadaceae; genus OLB17. The sequence goes on along the minus strand of JAEUQK010000027.1, from coordinate 64,784 downwards.
GTTCACCTCGGTTGCCTGGGTCGAACCCGGACGAAGCCCGCTGCCGCCCACAAGATTTATTCCTCGCTGGCGAATTCGCACACCTTCAACCAAAATGTCGAGACTCGGCGGGTACCGATCTAGATTCTCCGTATCGAAGATCGTGCAGTCATCAATGACGACGCGGCTTCGCGGATCTGCAGGGGCATCGGCACCGCGGCCCGGTACCGTCGGATTTCCCGTCGTAACCGCACCCTGCGGGCATGCACCGACGGTATCCCGCTTGAACTCATCGATCGCGTTCCTGATCATTCGAAGCGATTCACGAAGCCTGAGTTCGCGCTGGCGTTTTACGGCATTTACCGACATCGGGATAGTTCCGACGACAAGCACGGCTATTACCGCCAGCGTTACAACAAGCTCAAAGAGCGTATAGCCGCCGGCATTCAAGTTTTTCGTGTACTTCTGTTGGCCTATTCTCACTTTGCCCTAAAACTTCACCGCAAAGTTCTTCCCTTCACCTGTAAGGAAATTCAATACGTCCTTTTCTATCGTTAGTGCAGGTTTGCCTTCATCGAGTGCTTCGATCTCAACATAAGCTAAGATGCCGAATGTTCCCGGAGCGACGCCTTCTTTGAGCGAAAATGACACGAACATCTTTCCGCCTTGATTCAGGAAAGGCTGGGCAGATGTATTTGCCAGCGTCTCGCCAAATACATCACCATATGAAACGCTGCGTACAGCAAGTTTCGCAGGATCGAATCTCAAGCCCAGAACGGCCGATCGGAACGCCGCAGAGCTCTTGACCATTACCGGGATCACGGCTTTCTCACCCACCTTCATCGACTTGAACAGTCCGGGCAGGCTCAACTCAGCGACCGCCGAATTGTTTGCAGCAGTCTCCTTGACTGTTTCCGCTGCCTGGATCGGCAGAACACCCTTAGTTTCGGTTTGTGATATCGACGTGTCAGATGTCTGCTTTACGTCAATGTTCTTCACCGACGTCTCGATCGGTTTGAGGTTCAACGAAGACTGCGGGCTTGCGACGACGGTCTCCGCGGACGCGGATGCGGCGTTATCGGCCTTGGCGTCACGAATGTAGGTCGGTGCTTCGGCAGAACGGTCCGGAAGCTGAACCTCGGGATTTGTCGGGATCTTTCGCACCTGAGCAAGCATTTCGTCGCGCTCTTCCTGAATGACCATTGCCTCAAGCGAACCGCTGGTCGGCGACGACATCGAACCCGTCGGCCTTTCTATCAGATCGTCGGGAAGAATATCAGGTGCGCGGATGACCTTTGGCGTGACCGCGATGACGATATCAACCTGGCGATTATCGCGAGTCGGCGCTGAAAACAACCTGCCCAATATCGGGATAAGTCCAAGCAATGGCAATCCTGACTTCCCTCGGCTCTCAACATCCTGAGCAACGCTCGCAAGCAGAAGTGTTCGGTTATTTTGAACTCTCGCCGTTCCCTTGATGGTGCGTTCGGAAAAGACCGGATTTGAATCGGTTCCGCCGGCTACGACGTCTTTTGATTCGATCTCCATCGCTACCTGCACGTCCTGATTCGGAAACACGATCGGTTTGAATTTTAAGGTCAAGCCGACCTGTTCATAATTGATAACGTCAGACACGACGCCGTTATTCGAAGTGTTCGCGGCAGTTACAAACTGTGCCGTTCTGACCGGAACTCGTTGTCCGATGCGGGCGGATGAATCCTCGTTGTTAAACGCATGGATCTGCGTCGACGCAAGCAGTTTTGTGTTTCCCTTGCTCTGAAACGCGACCAGGTTCGAAGCCGGCAAAACTATGCCTGCACCGAAAACCGATGGGATAATGTCTGCGGCCGCCCGGCCAAGCGTGCCGAACAACTCGTTTCCGCCAAGGCCGACAGTTCCCCGAGTGGTGCCGCCAAGCGTTGTCAATTGCGATTCGTTACCGATCTGATTACCGAGACGCAATAGGTCAGATTTCGAGACCTCATAGATCGCGACGTCCATCACGACCTCGGCCCTGTCCTTATCAAGGGAGCCGATCAGCTTTTCAAAAAGGGCAATATTTTCCGGAGTGTCGCGGATCGTGAGACTGTTAGTCGACGGGTCTTCGACGACGATCGTTTGCGTTCTGCCCGGCTGCGCCGGGATCGCCGTCTGTATGATCGTCTTAACGTCCTTCGGATTGGCGTTTGCCAGATAAAACGTGCGAAGGACGAGAGGCTGCAATTGAGCACGCCGTTGGTTTGACGCGACGAGTATCGTACGCGGTCCTACCTTTTGAAAAAAGAGCGATTCCTGAAGAAATATATAGTCCAGGGCACGAGCCGACGTAACATTCTTCAGTTCGATCGCGACCTTTCGGCCAGACAGCCGCGAATCTGTGTCAAATAAGACGTTCAGGTCGAGATCCTTGGCGAGTTCCTTGATGATAAACATCAGGTCAACTCCGCTCGGGAACGGAATGTCACGCAATTTCTCGAGCTTCTGAGGCATCTTTGTTCCGTCAGGCATTGTCGGATAGCTCGTGGGTATCAACTTCACGCCTTTCGTGCCTTCATCCTTTGCATCCGGAGAGTTGCCTTTGTTAACGTCTTCCTGCATCCGGACCATTCGCGCCATTTCGGACTTTGCAAGTTCATTGACCGGATCGAAAGAGTAAGCCTTCCTGAAGGCAAGATACGCCCCCTGGAAATCCTTTTGCTCGGCCAGCGTCCTACCCTTCGCCATATACATTTGCGACGCGTTGAACAACGAACGCTGCAGGTGAAGACGATACTCAGGATTTTTTGGATTTTCCGTGACCGCAAGAGCGAAGGATTCCGCTGCCTTATCCCACTCTTCTGCCGCCTCGTGCTTCATCCCTTCCTTAAAGAACTTCTTCCCGTCGCCATACGCCAATGACGCGGTAGGAGCCAGAAGACACACGAAAACGACGAATGATGTGATTCTCACGAATACAGGATTTCTCATAGGTTTGGTCTCGACACGCTTTTGCGAAAAAGGGGAAAGGACCCGTCACAGTTAACTTTCACGAGTTTGAGGCAGCAAAGTTTCAAAATTGTCAGGCCAGGTGCGGCCGACGATGCGCTCCTGTGATTTTCAACCTTAACGCCTGAAAATGCAAGCATTTTGGACGTTAATTAGAGGTTTCTTTGAGTATCTGGCGGCGGAGATAGTCGAGGGCCGCCTGGCTTGATCGCCACCGGATCAATTCACGGTCGCCAGGAAAGACGAATTTCATCGATCTCGTCCGCCGCGGGTCCGAATAGCCGATGAAAACCGTACCGACCGGCTTTTCTTCGGTTCCGCCGTCCGGCCCGGCGATTCCGGTCACAGAGATCGCAAAGTCGCTGCCAGATCGTTCCCTCATTCCCTTTGCCATTGCTTCCGCTGTTTCGGAGCTAACCGCCCCGTGATCCCTTAGGGTTAGTTCGGAAACGTTTAATGTTCGTAACTTCGATTCGTTAGAGTAAACAACGGAACCCTCGATGAAATACGCGGATGAACCGGAAACCTCGGTCAACCGCATTCCTATCATCCCGCCCGTACAGCTTTCAGCTACCGAAACCGTCTTGCCGCGAGCTTTTAACAGCGACCCGACAACCTCTTCCATTGTCTCGCCGTTAGTCGCAAAGACTGCGGGCCCGAGTGCCGAACATATCTTTTCAGTCAATTCCGTAAGAACGGCCGCCGCTTCCTCGCTCGACGGCGACCTGGCGATCAGGTGTATCTCGATCTCTACGCGGCTGAAAAGTATCGAGGTTTGAACATCGGGGTACGACTTATAGATCGGAGCAATGATCTCGTCAACAGCTGATTCGCCCATTCCCGAAACCCTAAGTATGCGGCGTTTGACAAGGACATCGCCGGCCAGCACCTTGAGTTTAGGGAACACGAAATCCTCAAACATCGGCCGCATCTCGCGGGGCGGGCCGGGAAAGACTGCAAGGCATTTGCCGACAAGCGGCAGAAACATACCGACCGCAGATCCGTTCGGATTGGGAAGCACGTCGGCCCCATCTATCACGAATGCCTGGCGTTTGTTGATCTCCGGCATATCCCTGCCCCATCGCTTGAACCGCTCCCGAAGTTCAGCCTCAAGTTCGTCGTGGTAGACGAGGTCCCGTTCGACTGCCTTTGCCGAAACCTGACGCGTAACATCGTCTTCGGTCGGCCCGAGCCCTCCGGTGGTTATGACGATCTCAGAGCGCTTCAACGCGTCGCGTATCGCCTCCTCGAGCCTGGCCTCATCGTCACCGACGACCGTTTTGAGCTTAACTTCAATACCAATGTCATTAAGCTTCTCCGTAAGCCAAAGACTGTTTGTATCAGTACGCAGCGGAGTGAGCAATTCCGACCCGACGGCGATTATTTCTGCAGAAAGCATACTCAATAGATCTCTACAACCGGTTTACCATCCGCATTTATATAGGCACGGTACATCCCCTCGGAATTGAACGAAATGCCAATGTTTCCAAATTTATCGATCGCGATCACGCCGCCGTCACCGCCAAGTTTCTGCAATTTCTGTTTGATGACAAGATCTGAGGCCTGTTGTATCGGCATGGCCCGATACTCCATTTGCGAGGAAATGTCGCGGGCTACTCCGAGCCTGATGAAGTATTCTCCCCATCCTGTTGCGGAAACTGCACAAGTCTGGTCGTTTGCATAGGTTCCCGCGCCGATGATCGGAGCATCGCCAACGCGCCCGTATTTCTTATTGGTCATTCCGCCGGTCGATGTGCCTGCCGCGAGATCACCGTTCTTGTCGAGTGCGACCGCGCCAACTGTACCAAACCTGTTCGACGGCTTTTCAACTTCAGACCGCTGACTGCTTCCTGAGGATTCATCGCCATCGATCTTTGCTTTTTCCTTTTGACCTTTTGCCTTTACCTTCTTTTCGTTTTCTTCTTTGAGGATCTGCTGCAAAGCGTCCCACCGATGTTGAGTCCAGAAATATTTCGGATCGACAAGCTCGATCTTCTGTTCGGCAGCAAATTTCTCCGCGCCCTCGCCGATCATCATCACATGCTCGCTTTTTTCCATTACGGCGCGTGCCAAAGTGATCGGGTTTTTCACTCTTCGAAGTCCGGCAACCGAACCCGCACCCAGTGTCTTGCCATCCATGATCGATGCGTCCAGTTCATTTTTTCCGTCGTGGGTGAATACCGCGCCCTTACCGGCATTAAAAAGCGGCGAATCTTCCATGATACGGATCGCGATCTCGACCGCGTCAACGCTTGTTTTCCCGGCCTGCAAAGCCTTATATCCGGCAAGGACAGCTTCCTCCAATTTGGCTCGGAATTCTTTTTCTTTTTCAGGCGTGAGCGAGCCTTTAGTGATCACCCCGGCACCGCCATGAATAACAAATCCGAGCCGCGGATTTTGCGGTCCCTGTAATTGCTTGATCTCGCCAAATGAACCCTTCTGCGCGGGCAAAATCGAACCAAACAGATTTAGCAAAAGCACAAAAGAAAGCAAACGTTTCATCTTTCTACTCCGAAAGTTGGGTCTAAACGTGTTCGATTATCTCACACCCGCGTTGGACACGGCAGTTCGAAACTCTTGCAGGCTTAATAATTCGCGTGCCTCGAGCACCGCCCATGGCGAGATCTGTGTTTCAGGATCATCGAGCAAAGCAACAAAACCGGACCAGTCGACCCACTCGACCGCTTCGACCTCGTCTGGATTCGGCACCGGCACGTTGTCTGTGAAACCCACGAAGACCGGACATATCTCGTTTTCAACGATGCCGTCTTTTTCAGCGCGATATTTGAAATCCGGAAGCATCAACATAAGTTCAATACCGGAAAGTCCGAGTTCCTGTTTCAAACGCCGCTTGGCCGCCCGTTCATAGCTTTCATGAAGTTTCACATGACCACAGCATGAATTTGACCAAACGCCCGGCCACGTTTTTTTGGAAAGCGCTCGCTGCTGCAGCAGAAATTCTCCTTTTGAGTTGAACAAGAAGATCGAAAATGCCCGATGCAGTCTAGTGTCGCCGGTATGGCTGGGAAGTTTGTCACCTGTGCCAATGGGTATGGCGTTTTCGTCAACAAAGACGATCTTGTCGTCAAAGGAGTAATGATGTCGGAAGAACAGATACACGAGGCCGGCAAAGCTCAGCAACCCGATCACCGCTGAAAGGTATAACGAACCGAAAAAGGCGATAGCGGCCCAGAAAAAGACAATGAAGATCGCGCTCAACGCCAACTGAACAGGTGTCGGCAATAACGGTTTGAACTTAACGACCAATAACTCGATCAGGACCGTACCGATGAAACCGCTTACGAGCCAGCCGGCAAAATTCGACATCGGAACGCCATAAAACCACCCGCCTTCCTTGTAGTGCCAAAAACCCAGCAAGACCGCACCCGGATCGAGCACTACGTCAAACAAGGTTACGATGAGGGTGCTCGCGAATATCCGCAGTATACGATCTGCAAATAGGTTGGCGGCGATCCCGTAGGAACCGAGTATCAAAGGCGTCCAGGCGAAAGCAACGGTCCACGGCACAAGGCCGTAAATCCGAAACCCTAGTAGGTCCGAATAACCAAAGTGTCCATATGGAAAACCTGTTAATATTGCCGATGCTTCGATCAGCAAGGCATACAACCCCAACGCCAATAACAGAATTGCCGCGTCGCGCCATCCGAGCCACCATCGCACGGCCCAAAAAGACGGCAACGAAAAAAGCACAACGTTTATTGCCGAAAGATAATGCGACCACCGCGGCAGCTCGACGTTGACCATAAAGAATGCGCCGATCGCCAGAAATCCGAGCACTATGATTGAATAGACAGTTTGTTTACTAAGTTTTCCAAACATTAAGCTAATTACGATCATGCCCGACACAACATTCTTTCTAAAGGTGAGCAGGCCGAGATTCTGGATATATGTTTTCGGTCCCTACCTTGTCGGACTCGCGGCCGGCGCAGCGTCGCGAGAAGATCTTCTTCGGTTGGACGCGCTGCTTTTCGGGCTATACTTCCTGCTCCCAGCAAATCTTCTGATCTACGGCGTCAACGACATTTTCGACTGGGAGACAGATCGGCTGAATCCGAAGAAGACTGAGTACGAGACCCTCGTGCAGCCCGGATCGCATCGGCAGCTCATCTTTTGGATCGCGGTTCTGAACATACCGTTCGTTGTTGCGACCTATATTCTCGCCCCGCAAGCATTGCCCTCGCTTGCCGGATTTATCTTTTTCTCGGTCTTCTATTCTGCGACGCCGATCAGAGCGAAGACCGTTCCGTTCATCGATTCACTATTCAATGTTCTCTACGTTTTCCCTGCCGCGTTCGCCTACCAAATGTTGACCGGAACTTTTCTTCCGCTCGGCATTTTCGCCGCCGCCGGGCTATGGACGATGGCGATGCACGCATACTCGGCTATACCTGATATTAAAGCAGACGAAGAAGCCGGCCTTGCTACGATAGCTACACAGCTGGGAGAAACATGGACGCACATTTTCTGCATCGCCTGTTACTTCGTGGCGATTCTGATCTGCTTTGACGCCGGCTTTGCCGCACCTGCGATCATAGGTGCTGCCTATTTGTTTCTAATGCTGCTGTCACTGCGGGTAAAAGGAGATATGGGAATCTTCACGTTTTACCGCCTGTTTCCGATCATCAATACCATCGCCGGATTTGCACTCTTTTGGCTCGTAGCCTGGCCAAAGTTCTTCTAGATCGATGCAAGCGGCTCTGCGGACTTGATCCCGTGGACTCGCTTATAGACCAACTCCGCACTTATCAAACAGATCTGAGTTCCGATGCCGGGGTTCGTTCCGGCGCCTACGTAGAACAGATTCTTCACTTTCTTTGAACGATTGTTCGGCCTGAATATCGCTGTTTGCCAGATCGTATGAGCGAGCCCGAGCGCGGTCCCCTTAAACGCGTTGTAGTCGGCTGCAAAGTTATCGACGGTGTAGATGCGTTTGTACTCGATCTTCTTACGAAGGCCGGGAAGGTCCATCTCTTGCTCCATCCGCGCGAGGACCTTTTCCGAGTATGCGTCTTTTTCGTGAGCGGAGATCTGAAGATCCGAAGCGATCGGCACGAGGACGAAAAGATTTTCCCTGCCTTCGGGTGCGACGCTCGGATCCGTCACACTCGGCGCGCATACATAAAGCGACGGCTCTTCCGGTAAACGCGGATCCTTGTAAATGTCGTCGAAGTTCTTTCGCCAATCTTCGCTGAACAGGAGATTGTGATGGATCAGGTTCGGCAGTTTTTCTTTCACTCCGAGATACATAATGAACGCCGACGGAGCCATCACCCGTTTATTCCAATACTTCTGTGGCTGGGTCCGCCATTTCTCGCCGAGCAGCTTCGTTTCGGTGAACTGGATATCGGCATTCGAGATGACGATGTCGGCTTCGACGAACTCTTTGCTCTCGAGCATCACGCCCTTCGTCGCGCCGCTGTCGACAATTATCTCGGCGACAGGCGAGTTCGTCCTCAGATCAGCACCGTTCTTTTCCGCGATCCTCGCAAGAGCCTTGATCAACTCGTAAAAACCGCCTTGCGGATAGAACACGCCCTGATTGAAATCCATATGCGACATCAGGTTGTAGAGTGCCGGTGCTTCGTAAGGGGATGTTCCGAGGAATACCATCGTGTACTCCATCACCTGCTGCAGTTTTCGGGTCTTGAAGAACTTTGAGACGAAGGCATGCATCTTGGAAAAGACCGAGAGCTTTTGTCCCTCGGTCATCACGCGTCGATTAAAGAAATCGAAGACCGTGTCGTAGTTCTTGTACATGAAGTGCTGTGTTGCAACTTCGTACTGATATTCGGATTGCTTAAGGTAAGCCCGCAGCCTTTCGGCCGAGCCAGGCTCGATCGCCTCGAAGGTCGCGGAATCGACCGCAATATCAGAATGTATGTCGAGCGGCTTCGGATCCTTGCTGAAAAAGATCCTGTACGACGGCGAAAGTCGAACGAGATCCATGTGGTCCTCTATTCTTTCACCCATCAGACTAAAAAAATGTTCGAATAGATCGGGAGCCAAGTACCAGGACGGGCCCATGTCAAAGCGATATCCGTCCGACTCAAAGATATTCGCACGTCCGCCAAGGTTCTCGTTCTTTTCCAGAACAGTAACTTCGTAGCCTTTCTTTGCAAATAGCCCTGCCGTTCCGAGTCCGCCGATGCCGGCACCGATAACTACGACCTTTTTATTCATAGACTCCGGCGAGAGCTTTCAAGGAAAGATAGAACTTCTGCTGTCGATTTGTGCGTACGCGCCCCTCAAAAACATTGTAGTTCGCACGCTCGATCTCACCTAAGATCGCCCTGTACAGAACAAACGAGACCCGGACCGCCAGCCGGCCTCGCCAATGCAGAAGTTTGATGCCGGGCAATGCATCCTTGTAGATCTGCCGGTTGCGCTCTATCTGGTATTTCATAAAGTCAACAAATCGTTCGTCACGATTCCTGTGCGCTATGTCCTCATTGGTAAGGCCAAACCTCGCGAGTTCATCCTGCGGCATATAAACCCTGCCGAGTTCATCGTGATCCTCACAAATGTCACGCAAAAAGTTTGTCAGCTGAAATGCGTATCCGAGCCTTTTCGCGTATTCAAATGCATTTTCGCCCGAATAACCGACAACACGCGTTACCATCAAGCCGATCACGCCTGCCGAGCCGTACATATAATCTTCGAGTTCGTCGTAATTCGCATATTCGAACTTGGCCTCGTCCATGAACATCGAGCGCAGAAATGCCTCACATTCGGCGATCGGTATCTGGTACTTCGTAAACTGGACGGCGATGAAAGTTAGGACGGGATCGTTGCTGATCCCTGCTCGCATGGCACTGCGCCAGCGGTCGGCCCATTCGTTCAGGCGGGCTATCGCCTCGTCGTGATCATTAAGAGATGGGTCATCGACGATCTCGTCGGGGATCCGTGCAAAGGCGTAAATGGCGTAAATCCCCTCGCGAACCTCTCTTGGGAAAAACTGGGTCGCGAAATAAAAGCTTGTCCCGTACTTTTTTGTGATTCGGCGGCATTCCTCGAGGCCGGCGGAAATATGCGCCGAGTCAGCACCCTGAACGGAGATGCCCGAACGTCCAACAAGCATTGATGCGAAACCCATATGAAAACTTATGCAGCCTGGTCTACATCAGTCTTCGAGGTTCACATGGAAATAGATTCAAAAACCTATTTCCGCCGTCAATCGTTTAGAAAGTCGCGGACCTTTTTCATGTCTTCCCAGACCTCTCTTTTCTTGTGGGGATCTCGGAGAAGATAGGCTGGATGGAACGTGGGCATGACCTTTACACCGAAGTAGTCCTGAAAGTTACCGCGTAGTTTTGAAATTGGAGTATTTACTTGAAGCAGATTATGCGCCGCCGTAGCTCCAAGCACAACGATGACCTTCGGTTTTATGACGGCGATCTCCCGAAGGATGAAGGGCCTGCACTGGGCGGTCTCGTCGGGTTCGGGCTTGCGATTTTCCGGCGGACGGCAACGATTTATATTGCCGATGCAGACTTGTTCACGGTCAAAACCCATTGCAGCGATAATGTCGGTCAGGAGTTTTCCGGCACGGCCGACAAACGGAAAGCCTTGTTCGTCCTCGTCCGCTCCCGGAGCTTCGCCAACAAACATAAGATCCGCCCGAAAATTACCTGTTGTGTGGACGATCTGTTTTCGGCCAAGGGTATGTAATTTACAGCGTGTGCAATCCCCGATCTCGGCGCGAATCGATTCAATAGTGTCGGCTGAATGTTCAAGCGTTGATGAAATGTCAATCAAAGCGGGAGCGGCGTCCGCGGCCTTTCTTTTTTGCATTACTTGTTCGTTTTCACTCGAACCTCTCCGGATCGGAGAACTCGTCCGCGATCTTAGCGACGGCAACACCGCCAATCGCGAACCGGCTTGTTTTGACGCATCAGCAGAACGTCGCGGAAAATTGATCGACGATGGAGGAGGTGCCTTTTCTTCAGCCCTTTGCTGACTCAAATTCTCAGATCTTCGATCAACCTTCGCTCTTGATCTGCCGGCATCCACCGAAGCACCTACAGGTTGCGTATCGGATAATTCGGCCGACAGCGCGTCAACGCCAAGCTCCTGCATGAACAAGACCTGTTCGCGAAGATCGGCAATTAGTTCGGAATATTCCGTATCGGGCATCAGGCTTTTCGCAGCTTAAGGATCTCGTCCAGTATCTTATCAGCCATTTCCCGTTTTGACATAAGCGGCAGTTCGACCTGGCCGTTTTTGGTGATCAGCGTGGCAATGTTTGTGTCGGTATTAAATCCCGCACCGGATTGGGTAATGTCGTTTGCCACGACGAGATCGAGGCCTTTTTTGCCCATCTTGATCTTCGCGTAGGTAATGACGTCGTTGGTCTCGGCTGCAAAGCCGACAACTATCTGCCCGTCCTTGCGGCGTTTTGAGACCTCGGAAAGTATATCCGGAGTCTTTTTCAATTCGAGCGTCAACGTATCTTTGTCTTCTTTCTTGATCTTGGCATTAGCTGCATTCGCAGGTGCGTAATCCGCGACCGCAGCGGCACCGACAAAGACGGTTGCGCTTGGGAGTTCCGCCATCACACCGTCGAACATTTCTCTCGCGGAAATTCCCTTAATGACCTTCACACCGGCAGGAGCTTCTACAGTCGTCGCTCCGGCGACGACCGTGACCTCCGCGCCGCGATCTCGGGCCGCCTCGGCAACCGCAAAACCCATCTTCCCCGACGAATGATTTGAAATAAATCGAACCGGATCGATCGCCTCGCGCGTCCCGCCGACGGTTATCAAAACGTGTTCGCGAGCGAGATCGAGGCTCCCCTCCTTACGAAGGAGGAGCAGCGGCGATTCGCCGCCGGGGTGGTTCTCGCCGTTACCTTTTCCATCAGTCCCGATTTCTAACAATGACAGTGCCTGACGGACAATATTATCCACATCCTCCAGTTTCCCGGTTCCTACCGTTTTACACGCAAGTTCTCCCGAAACAGGCTCAACAAAATGCACGCCGTCCGTTTTTAGCTGCTCGATATTCCGCTGGGTCGCGGGCTGTTCCCACATCGTCGTGTTCATCGCCGGGGCGATCATCACCGGAGCCGTGCAGGCGAGGTATGTTGAGGAAAGAAAATCGTCGGCAACGCCGTTAGCAAATTTTGCGATGATGTTCGCCGTCGCCGGAACTATAAGAAGCAGATCGATATTTTGCGAGAAATTTATATGAGCGATCGGGTCCGGATTCGCCGGGTCGTAATCGTCAACGATCACGTGACCTTCGTTCAACGCCTTGAACGTCAACGGCTGAACGAACTCGGTCGCATGGCGTGTCATCGCAACGTTAACATCACACCCCGACTTTTGCAGCAGCCGCATCACCTCGACCGCTTTGTAAGCCGCGATACCACCGCTAACGCCCAACCCAACTCGGTATTTATTCATCGGTTCGACTCTCTCGCTATACTATATCCTAACTAACAAGCAATATGTGTTTACCGAGATCATAATGCCATCCCGTCAAAACACTCTTAAGGAAATCCTAATCGAAGCCTTCGGCATAGGTCAGTGTGTTCGGCCCACTCACGACCAATACCGAGATTCTCAATTTAGCGGAGAGATCTCCCATCTTTATAAAGAGCTTTGGGAATATTGGAAATTTATCCAACAGCATTTCGGGGAGTGGATATCAAGCTAAACGGCTTCGTCGTCGAGCTTGACGTAGAGCAGCACTTCAATAGGTACAGGCTCGTTACTCTTTCGTCGCAGTTTTACAGATCGAAGAGCGTCAAGGAGTATCGCTACTACTGCAATCAATTCGAGGAAGACTGCCAAGCCCGCGCCGCCTTCGGAAAGTATTGGAGAACGGATTCGGCCGATAGACAATTTGGCCCGTCGGAACCTTACGGACAGTTAACCGGAACATGTTCGTCTCGCTGGAAACAGCGGGCCTTCTGCGATTATCTACGGGACGTAGCGGCCGAGATAATTGGCTGCCAACTCATTCGAATATCTGTATTCGATTCCGTAGATGGCGTCCGAATTGGCAGCATTCTTCATGAACAAAAGAAAGATTTGTACGATCGCTTGGCTGATTTCGTACGAACAAAAAGGGCTTACTAGACCCCAAACTGCCGGAAATGATGGTCCAGATGTTTATACTGAGTTTCGCCCCATTGTTTGCCGGTCAGTGGGCCGAAGAAGCCGTGGATGTTGCCGTTCGTGCCGTCTTCGCCCAGATCATGAAAATCAGCAATAAGTTTACGCAGCCTCTCACGCGTTGATTCAAAATCGGGCTCGTCCTTCACGATGAAATCAGGTCCGGTTGGCCGGTTTTTCTTGAAAGGCTGCTCGCCAAAAAACTCATTTCTAAAGAAGCGAGAGAACAGTTTGCCCGGCAATATCTGCTTCATCGGCTTCGCTCCGGATCCCATTTCAAGCGCTCGCGCGAGATGCTCCATCATCTGAGACGGCGACATCCTTCCCCATTGCCGTTCGCTCCCGGTATCCAACTTATTCAACCGTTCAAGCAGCTCATTGAGATCCTGGCCATCGAAGATCGTTTTCATAGTTTCGAGGATTTTACATCATATTGCCGGTCTTTATGTGCCTGCCTTGGATCTTGTGGTAAAAAAAAGTAATGAAACCTGTTGTCACCGCTTCGGACACGATATACAACGGCCGTATTTTCGATATTCGGACCGATTCGATACGCGAGGGCGACATCGAGTACAAACGCGAGATCGTCATTCACAAGGGCAGTGCGGTCGTTGTTCCGGTATTTGATGACGGTACCGTCGCTCTCGTACGTCAGTACCGCCATGCCGCAAAAGAATTCCTGCTTGAGATCCCGGCCGGAACGCTCAACGCCGGCGAAGATCCAAAACTGGGTGCAATTCGTGAGCTTGAGGAAGAGATCGGAGTGACGGCAGAAAATATCGAGAAACTCACCGAATTTTACGTCTCGCCCGGCTTCCTGACCGAAAAGATGCACGTTTTCTTGGCGACCGGACTCATTGATGTAGGGCAGAAATTGGAGGCCGACGAACTACTTACCGTCGAACGCCATTCTTTTGACGAACTAAATAAAATGATCCGAAACGGCGAAATTACAGACGCAAAAACAATGCTTGGAATAATGCTGGCCGAGGAAAAGTTCAGGTCGATCGCACGCTAACGAAGGTTGCATGGATTCCTCGGGTCGTCCCCCGGGGTAGCGGAAGGATCAAAGGTTCCTCCCGGAATGACCTTTGAGGTGATCTCCGGCTGGCCATTCTTTGTCCTGCGGATACTTGCTATCACCAGGTTTCCCGTCGAACCATCCGGGTTAAATCCGGGCCGCCAGGCTCCGAGTTCCGCCGCAGCGGCATATTCCTCAGTGTCCGAAAAGATCGTATCGAGAAATCCGGAACATTCGTAGAAGATCGTGCGGCTCGTAAAACGCGGCAAATTCCGACCGAGATATTCCTTTACCGCCGTCGATAACTCTTCGGAAACGGCGACCTCAGTACCAAATGGCGTGCGCCCCGCATATGCGACGCCCAGAACGACGAGGGCCAGTAGAACCAACGCGATCAACGCCGGAATTACCGGAAATCGACCGCCGCCAACTTCAATTCTCGAATCATCGCGTGACACAGCAGTTATTCAATAGATTCTATCATCCCGGTCAATCTCAATTTCCTATGAGCCCGATTCTCGGGGGAAAAGGGGCAGCTTTCATCGACAACCTTGTACCGGACTTGACCTTAACGCGTGATTTCGATACTCTGTGAGTTCGCTTTTTGCGAAGAATCGGTATCAGTGTAGGTAGATATGAGTACTTATTTTCCGAGCGGTAAGGGATTGGCCGATGGCCGCAAATGGTTCGTGGTAGATGCTGAGGGCAAGACCGTGGGCCGTTTGGCCACAGAAGTTGCACGCATTATCTCGGGCAAGAACAACCCGGCATGGACGCCTTTTATGGATATGGGCGACCATTGCGTCGTAATAAATGCGAGCAAGGCGATCTTTAAGGGAACGAAAACGGATCAGAAGATCTACTATCGCCACACTCTTTATCCGGGCGGCCTTCGCGAAACAAGCGTAAAGGAAATGTTCGAAAAGAAACCTGAAAAGGTCATCGAACTCGCCGTCAAGGGCATGTTGCCGAAAACGAAACTCGGCAAAGCAATGGCTAAGAAATTGAAGGTTTACGCAGGTTCTGATCACCGCCACGCTGCTCAGAAACCCGAAGCGATCAAGATCGAGACAAAATAGTTTATGGCAGACATTCAGTATTACGGCACCGGCCGCAGAAAGACCTCTACCGCACGTGTTTACCTTCGCCCGGGTTCAGGCGCGATCATAGTCAATAAGCGTGCCTTCGAAACTTATTTCCCGAATCAAGCACTGCAGATGATAATCCGCCAGCCATTAAACCTGACGGAAACTACCGGCAAATTCGACATTCTCGTGAATGTTGACGGCGGCGGTTCTGCCGGACAGGCCGGAGCTGTTCGTCATGGTATTACGCGGGCGTTGATGGAATACAATGCCGACCTTCGCCCGACGCTGAAGAAAGCAGGGCTGGTCACGCGCGACCCGCGTCAGAAAGAACGTAAGAAATACGGTCAGAAAGGCGCTCGTAAGCGGTTCCAGTTCTCGAAACGATAATTGGTTTAGAGTGCGCGATTTATAGCGTATTTTACGAGGTGAAGCTCGCACTCTAAGCATAATCCATCGCCGAAACTCCTTGGTTTATCAATAAGTTTTCGGCGAGTACAAAAACCAGAAAATTAGGAGATATAAAGTTTTGGCAACAGTTACGATGAAAGAACTCCTCGAAGCGGGAGTTCACTTTGGTCACCAGGTCCGCCGTTGGAACCCGAAGATGAAAGAATACATCTTTGGCGAACGCAACGGCATATACATCATTGACCTGCAAAAGACCCAGAAGTTGTTCCGTGATGCACTCGCATATGTTCAGGAATCTTTGACCGAACGGCCCAACCAAAAGGTTCTTTTTGTCGGCACCAAGCGACAGGCCCAGGACGCGATAAAAGAAGAAGCCGAACGCGCGGGACAATTCTACGTCAACAATCGATGGCTTGGCGGCCTTCTGACCAACTATCAGACGGTCCAAAAGTCGATCGCAAAGCTGAAAGAGATCGAGGCGATGCGTGAAGACGGCCGTTTCGAAATGCTCACTAAAAAAGAGCGTCTTAAGCTCGATCGTGCACACGAAGGCTTGATGAAGAACCTCGCCGGTATCAAGGATATGGGCGGAGCCCCGGACATGCTCTTTATCATCGACGTCCGAAAGGAAGACATCGCTGTAAAAGAGGCAAATCGCCTTGGTATCCCGATCGTAGCAGTCGTTGACACGAACTGCTCGCCGGAAGGCATTGACCATGTGATCCCCGGCAACGATGATGCTCTCCGTGCGATCCGTCTTTTTGCTTCCCGTATCGCGGATGCGATCCTGGAAGGTAAACAGATAGGAACGGAAGGCGGCACGGCCGTTGTACCGACCGAAGAAACGGTCGAGGCGGAAGATCAGATCGACATCGCTGCAACGCTTGCGAAAGCCGGTATCACTGATCCGGATGAGGAAGACGGCGGTATCGAGATCGAAGAGGAAGAAGAAGCTGTTAGTGCTGAGACCGACGCGGCCGCAGAAACTGCGGCGGAGGAACCACCGGCAGCCGCGGCACCGGACGCTGCAACGGCCGAAGAAAGCAGCGAAGCCTCAGCGAGCTAATAACATTTTCAATAGTTTTTGAAAGCGTGGCTTTTTCCGGTATCGGCAAATTGGCTACGCTTTTTTACAAAGGTATAACAAACTTCGGTTTGTTGAGTGTATTACTAATATCGGCATACTAAAGTTTGCCGGACATCGGAGCAATAAAATGGCAGAGATCACAGCAAGTGCGGTTAAAGCCCTGCGCGAAAAGTCAGGCGCGGGAATGATTGATGTAAAGAACGCCTTAGTCGAGGCCAACGGCGACGAGAACGCGGCCATGGAGATCCTTCGAAAGAAAGGCATGGCGACTGCGGGCAAAAAAGCTGGCCGAGTAACGGCAGAAGGCGCGGTAGGCTCTTACATCCATATGGGCGGCAAGGTAGGCGTGATGGTCGAAGTGAACTGCGAAAGCGATTTTGTTTCGCGCGGCGAAGAGTTTCAGCAGTTGGTAAAGGACGTCGCAATGCATATCGCAGCATCGGATCCGAGATATACCAATCGCGAGGAAGTTCCGGCAGATGTTCTTGAAAAGGAACGTGAGATCATGCGCGAACAGCTTAAGAACGATCCAAAAAATGCGAACAAGCCGGAAGACGTTCTCAATAAGATCATCGAAGGCCGCCTGAACAAGTTTTACGAGGAAAATGTTCTGGTCGATCAGCCGTTTGTAAAAGATCCGTCAAAGACGATCGGTGAACTTGTTGCCGAGAAGATCGGTTCGATCAAGGAGAACATCACCATCCGTCGTTTCACCCGCTACAAAATGGGCGAAGGCATCGAAAAGAAACAGGACGACTTCGCTGCAGAAGTGGCGTCGATGGTCGGGTAGTTTTGTAATAGGGCGGTGTTCGGCGAGAATGAGGTTTCTGTCTGTAACTCGCCGAACTCGGCCAACTCGGTAAACAAAAATGGATCCGGTTTTCAAACGCATCCTGCTAAAGCTTTCCGGCGAGGCCCTTATGGGCTCGCAAAGCTACGGCATTGACACGGCGATCGCCGAATCAGTGGCCCGCGAGATCAAGGCTGTTCACGATCTGGGCGTCGAGGTTGCGATCGTAGTCGGCGGAGGCAACATCTTCCGTGGCGTTTCGGAGTCAGCCGGAAATATGGATCGTGCTGCGGCCGACTATATCGGAATGCTGGCTACGGTAATGAATGCCGTTGTGCTGCAGGACGCACTCGAACAGTTAGATGTTTATACGCGGGTCATGTCCGCGATAGACATACCGCAGCTTGCAGAGCCATTCATCCGTCGGCGGGCCGTTCGTCACCTCGAAAAAAAACGGGTAGTTATTTTCGCTGCAGGTACGGGCAATCCTTATTTCACTACGGATTCTGCAGCAGCATTGCGGGCATTGGAGATCGAAGCAGAAGTGATCTTCAAAGCTACAAAGGTAGATGGCATCTACTCGGCGGACCCTGTAAAACAGCCGGACGCGACGCGGTTTGAGAAGATCTCTTATCAGGAAGTACTGGAAAAGCAGCTAAAGGTCATGGATACCTCCGCGATCTCGCTATGTATGGACAATGACCTTCCGATAATGGTCTTCAATATGAAAGTTCCGGGAAACATAATAAAGGCGGTTTCGGGTGATCTGAGTATCGGCACGCTGGTTACCGTTGGCGATTCTGCAGCTTCCGGCGCCTAGTTCATTTTATTCTCCATTCGACCTGGTGATTGGTCGTAATTACGGAAACGATGAGTGTACAAGACGTAATCAAAGACACAAAACCCAAAATGGAAGCGGTCATCGAGGATTTTAAGCGAAAGCTCTCGAATGTTCGCACCGGACGCGCGACCGTCGGTTTGCTGGATGCGGTCCACGTTGACTATTACGGAACCTCTACTCCGCTGCAGCAAATGGCGTCGGTCGCTGTGCCGGAACCGCAGTTGATCACCGTCCAACCGTGGGACATTTCACAGTTGGGAGCCGTCGAGAAAGCGATCATCGCGGCAAACCTCGGGCTCAATCCCTCGAATGACGGAAAACTGATTCGGCTTCCGGTTCCGCCACTTAACGAAGAACGACGAAAACAACTGGCTAAGCAAGTTCACGAGATCGCTGAGGATCACCGAGTTGCCGTTCGCAATGTCCGCCATGCCTCGAATGATTCTCTTAAAAAGCTCTTGAAAGACAAGCTCGTCTCAGAGGACGATGAACGCAGCGGCCTTGAAGAAGTGCAGAAGCTCACGAACTCCTTCATCACAAAACTCGACGAACTCGCAAAGAACAAAGAGCATGAAATAATGAGCGTTTAGGGCAATTCTTAGCCTGTAGATACTCAAAGCCCGCTTCCGTTTTCACGGCAGCGGGCTTACTTTTGCAAAAAGAGAATTTACTTCTTTTCCTGTTCCTTGGCTTCTTGTTCAGCCTTGAATTTGTCGAATTGGGTCTTGAACTCTTTACAGGTCTTAGCAAGTTCAGCCGTATCCTGCTTATTCTTTTCAACACTCTCACGGATCCCGTCCTTGATCCGGTTCAAGACGGTCGCTTTGATCGCCTTCGTCACAAAATCGTCGTCGGGGTTGTTCATCTCAGCGGTTATCGCGTCCATGACTTCGTCACATTCCGGAACTCCGATCTTCGATTCGCCGACCGCTGTATCAACGGCCTTGTCGGTCAATGTCTTGTCCTTTTGCGAACTGTTTGAAGATTCGGACGATCTTGATCCGCCAAATGGATTCAGCGAACATCCAAGAACGGCGAACGTGAGAGCCAGTAAAACGAAAAGTGTTGTGAGCGTGTTTTTCATATGAACGATCTGGGTTACCTCGCGCCGGATTGACGAAAGTTTTTCAGGCTTTTTGCAGATTTGCAAATTTCTCGATCATCTTCTTTTGGCCGAATCCCGGGAAACTGATGGTTAACTTAACATTGTCGCCGCTTCCCTCTCGGCGGAGAACAAGACCTCTGCCGTATTTCTCATGGCGGACATGCGATCCTGCAACGATCGATCCGGCAGGCGGTTCAGAAGATCTAGCTGCGGGCTTATCCGCCCCAAAAGCTTTGAGCCGATCGTAACCGCTCTGAGACGGACGCATGACTTCGTCCTTCCTTTCTCGTTCACCGCTTGCCTTATCGTCATTGGCTATCCGGCTGCCGCCTTCACGTTTCTTGAAAAACTCGGCGATCGCGTCGGCACTATTGTAGGTCTTTCCAGTGTACAGATTTTTAGGCTTAATATTAACCGATTCGCCGCGAAGGGCTGAGACGGCCTGTTTGTTCTTTCTCACCGTCGAATCTCTCGCAAAAGAGAGCCAAGACGGCCCGTATGAGAGGTCTTCGATCAACTCGAGCGGCATCTCGTTCAGGAACTGTGACGGTTCCGCAGCGATCTCTTCACCGTACACGCGACGGCGCATCGAATGTGTAATGTATAAGATCTTCTCAGCCCTTGTGATAGCGACGTAAGCCAAACGCCGTTCCTCTTCTAACTCTTTGGGATCGTTGATACTTCGCGAGTGCGGGAAGATGCCGTCTTCGAGGCCAACCAAAAATACAACAGGAAACTCAAGTCCTTTGGCGGAATGGATCGTCATCATCGTCACGCGGGCATTCGAATCGATGCCGTCCGTGTCGGACGTCAATGCTGCGTGGTCGATAAAATCGCGCAATCCCGTTTCAGGCATTCTGTCGTAATCGACCGCGGCATTGACCAATTCTTCAAGGTTTTCGAGCCTCGCCTCGGGGTCGTCACTATTTTCCGAACGCAGCATCATGGAATAGCCGCTGTCGTCGATCGCGGCGATAACAACATCAGAAACTCTGCGGTCTGTATCAGCAAATTCTCCGGTTTTCCTTTGCAGAGTCTCAATAACGCGCTTAAAAGAACGCAGAGCCTCGACCGCACGGTTTGTTAGGTTCGGCTTTACCCCCGAGCCCGGATCCGTAATGATCGCCAAGGTCTCCCAAAGCGATATCCCGAGATCCTTCGAACGCGCCTGAAATTCATCGAGCGTGGTTTTTCCGATCCCGCGCGTGGGCGTATTTATTACGCGAAGCAGTGCGATATCGTCCGCGGGGTTAAGTGCCAATTTCAAATAGGCGATTATGTCCTTGACTTCCTGACGCTCGTAGAACGAAAAACCGCCGACGATGTTGTACTCGATCCGCATTCGACGCAGCTGTTCTTCGAATACGCGGGATTGGGCATTAGTTCGATAAAGCACGGCAAGTTTTTCGCCCGGATGCCGCCGAAGATGTTCCTCGATCTTTGCGGCGACGAATCTCCCCTCACCGTCTGCGTCTTGTGCTTGGTAATAAAAGATCCGCTCACCGCCGGCATTCGACGTCCAGAGCTTTTTCTTTTTTTGATTTATGTTGTGCGCGATGATCGCGTCCGCGGCATCCAGGATCGTCTGTGTAGAGCGATAATTCTGTTCGAGCAAGATCACCTTTGCGTTTGGAAAATGCTGCTCAAATTCCAGGATGTTGCGAATATCCGCCTGCCGAAATCCGTAGATGCTCTGCGCATCGTCGCCGACAACACAGATGTTTTGCTGCTTCTCTGTTAAAAACGTTATCAGAGCAAGCTGAAGCGGATTTGTATCCTGGTATTCGTCGACAAGTATGTACCTGTATCGTTCGTTATATTTTTCCCGTGTTTCGTGCGACTTCCTCAGCAGACGAACGGTCTTTATCAGCAGATCATCGAAATCGAGTGCGTTCGCAAGCCGAAGACGTTCTTCATACATCCTGAAGACCTTTGCTGCGGCGGCCCGTTTTTCGTCCGTGTGCTCGACCTTTGACGCAAACAGATCCACGTCCTCGCCGCGGTTCTTGGCCGCGCTGATCGCATTTCTAACAACACGCGGGACCACCTGCTTTTCATCGAGGCCGAGGTCCTTTATACAGGCTTTGATCACCTTTTGAGAATCGTCAGTATCGTAGATCGTAAAGGTCTTCTTATATCCTTCGTCGAGTTTCTCAATGTCATTTCGAAGGATCCTGACGCACAGGCTGTGAAATGTTGAGATCAGAGGGAACGAACCTAACTGCTCACCCTTTAATAACTCACGAACGCGGTTCTGCATCTCGCCCGCCGCCTTATTTGTGAACGTCACGGCAAGGATATTATGAGGCGCAACTCCCTTTTCCTTAATAAGATACGCTATGCGAACCGTGATAACTCGCGTCTTTCCAGAACCGGCACCGGCGAGTATCAATAGTGGTCCGTCGGTAGTCTTGACCGCCTCTAACTGCTGAGGATTTAGGGAGGAAAGTGCTTCCATAATTGCCATTCAAAGTGCGCGATCCATCGCGTTGGTTCAGAGTGCGCGATCCATCGCGTCTCATTTCCCAGAGGCCGAGACGAAACCCATATTCTGAACTATTTGATAAACCCCTGAACTTCCTTGAATCTTTCGTGTTTCGAATTCCGCATCATCTCAAACAACGCCATTTCGGTTGAAGACGAAACAGCCCCGCTTGCGAGCATTTTCGCCAAGCCGGCTTGCCTATCGTGTTCGAATCTAGACGCCACGCAATCGGTCAGCAAATGAACTTCGAAACCGCTTTCGATCAGATCGTGAACGGTTTGATTAACGCAGACGTGGGCCTCGATGCCGCAGACGACAATCTGTCTTGCTCTGAGTTCGTTCAGCGTTGACAAAAAGCTTGGTTCCCCGCAGGCGCTAAAGGATGTCTTCTCGATGGGCTCAAGTTCATCCGGAAGACTGAAGAGCAATTCTTCGGCAGTCATTCCCAACCCGTCAGGATACTGCTCGGTGACAACGATCGGAACCTCAAGTGACCGAAATCCGCGAACCGCCATCGCTATGCGCGATGTGATCAGAGCGAAATCAGGGATCGCCTTTCGAAATGCCTCCTGAACGTCGATGATCACGAAAACCGAGTCTTCAATATTTAGCGACCTAGGATGCGGCATCTTTCTTCCCCTCCGCCTTCTCGGATTCACGTTTCACCGCGTTTTCGGCTTTAGCCGCCATCTCTCTCTTGTATTGCCGGGCAAAGAAAAAGACCGCCGTGAAACTGATGATAAGGATCAATATCATCATCGCGGCAATAAAGATGACCTCTGCTTTTGCGGAACCAGGCATACCTCAAGTTTAGCAATTACTTACCGGAACCCGAAACTTGAGGCAACCTTAATGCGGTGCTTGATTTGGCGGAAACGACCTGACGTGAATCTCTGGCTCCGACGTGAGCATTTGTTTGTAGCTTTCCGGGATCAGCTTTACCTTTTTCTTTGCGTCGGTCACAAGGTGCAACGTTTCACCCTCTGCGATCAGTGTTTCGTCTTGTGCCCTGAATACCTCGTAGATAAAGCGGATCGAGCGGCTACGGACCTCAGCGACACGGGTTCTGATATGCAGAATATCTTCGTAATATGCAGGTGATTTATAGCGGACGTAGGACTCGGCAACGACCATCAGAGCATCGTCGCGTTCTTCCATTTCTTTATATGAAAAGCCGCGAGCGCGGCATAGGTCGCTTCGTCCGGCTTCGAACCAAATGAGGTAGTTCGAATGGTGAACTATTCCCATCTTGTCGGTCTCGGCATATCTGACTCGGATCTCGGTTTCATGCCAGCCGTCCATAGATTGTTGGCTGGGAGACAGGGATTCGAACCCCGATAGGCAGATCCAGAGACTGCAGTCCTACCATTAGACGATCTCCCAGCGTAAGTAATAATTTACGTGTCGAAAAGTATGGTGTCAAATCCGAGAAAGTTGCGGTATTCAGGTTCGCTAGGCACAATATACGTTTATGTCTGACCCGAAGGAGATCATTAATAACCGCCAGGCTTACCACGAATATCACATCCTGGACAAGTTTGAAGCTGGCGCAGTCCTTGTCGGGACGGAGGTCAAAAGCATCATGGCAGGACGTATCCAGCTAAAGGATTCGTATGTGAGTGTGAAGGATGGCGAAGTATGGCTGATGAACGCTCACATTTCGCCCTATTCTCACGGGAATAAGCAAAATCACGATCCGCTTCGAACCCGAAAACTATTGCTTCATAGGAAAGAGATCGAAAAACTTGAGCGAGAGACGACTGTCAAGGGCATGACGCTCGTCGTCACGGCGATCTATTGGAAAAACGGGCGTATCAAATTCGAGATAGGGGTCGCAAAAGGCAAGAAACTGTACGATAAACGCGAGACCGAGATGCGAAAAACGGTCGACAAAGAGACCCGCCAACAGTTGAAAGAAAGGCTTAGATAAGTTATAGCTATTACTAGCTTTTTTCGACGTATAAACACAATTTATCACTGAGGTAATTAATGAAATCTCTCGCAATCACGGGAAATTTTCCCGAAGCGAATGTCGAAGCCCTGGCCGTCGTGGTCTTCAAGGGTGAGAAGGCTTCGTCAGCAGACCTGAGCGGTCTCGATAAGATCACCGGCGGACTGATCGCGTCCGTCATTGCAAATGACGAATTTAAGGGCGATGTCGGGGAAACGGCCCTCCTTAGATTCCATCCTTCCGGAAAGGTGAAGGCTTCTCGTGTGCTCCTGATCGGCGTGGGCGACAGATCAGATTACAAGACCCATGCCGTGGCGTCGGTCGCCGGCGGAGCGGTTCGTTTTTTGCAAAAACGAAAGATCAAGAGTTTTGCCTTGTTGCCGCGTTCCGCGGGAAATGCGGCCGATGTAGCGCAGTTTGCTATGCAAGGCTGCATAACCAGCCAGTTCGAGCTTGATAAATACAAATCGAAAGACAAAACGAAACACACGGTCAATTCATTTGTGCTTTGTGTCGAAGGTGCCAAAGCAGCTGAACTCAAGTCTGGTTTGAACCGCGGGCAGATCATCGGGGATTCGATGAACTTCACGCGTGATCTTGCCAACGAACCGCCAAACGTCCTCACGCCGACGGAAATGGCAAATCGTGCAGCCGCAATGGCAAAAGAGACCGGATTGAAATGCGAGGTCCTGGACGAAGCGAAAATGAAGAAGATGGGCATGGGTTCTCTGCTCAGCGTCTCGCTTGGTTCGGAACAGCCCGCTAAGCTGATCGTCCTTCGCTACACGCCGACAAAGAACACTGCCAAGAAAGGTGAACTGCTTGCTCTCGTAGGTAAAGGCATCACATTCGACACAGGCGGTATTTCGTTGAAGCCAGGCGAGGGTATGGAAGCGATGAAATACGATATGTCCGGCGGTGCGACCGTTATTGGGACAATGCGTGCGATCGCTCTGCTGAAACCAACGGTCCCCGTATTGGGCGTGGTCGCTGCGGTTGAAAATATGCCGGACGGCCGAGCGTCGCGGCCAAGCGATGTCGTCACCGCAATGAACGGAAAGACCATCGAGATCCTTAATACCGATGCGGAAGGCCGGCTTATTCTGGCGGATGCCGTTGCATATGCCGAAAAACAAGGTGCCAACCGCATAGTTGACATGGCGACGCTGACCGGCGCCGTGATCGTCGCACTCGGTGATCAGAATACCGGCATCATGGGTAACGACCAGGGCTTGATCGACGAGATCATTGCCTGCGGCAAGGAAAACGGCGAAGGATTCTGGCAGCTTCCTGTCAGCAAGGAATACAGCAAGCAGATACGTTCAGACATTGCCGATATCAAAAATATCGGGCCGCGAGGCAAGGCGGGAACGATCATGGGAGCAGTCTTTATCCAGGAGTTTGTCGATAAAGCAAAGTGGGCTCACCTCGATATTGCGGGTACGGCATGGGCGGACGGGGTCAGGCCGCATCAGGCGAAAGGACCGACCGGCGTCGCGGTTCGTTCATTGATCAAATTAGTCGAGAAGTCACAATAGACAAACTTTCGGTTTGACCTTAGAATTGGCTGGTAAGTTATTCACTTATCAGCCTTTTTTCGTTGCAAATTTTTCTTGGTACTCACGTCCCGTTTAGGGATCGATTACGCGTTTACTTATAGAAGGACCATTTCTCTGCTCCCGCGGCACGCGTTTTGGACAATATGAACCGAAATCTCTTCAATCTGGGAATCGCGCTTTGCGCATTGATCCTTGTTGCCGGGTGTTTTTGCCGACAGGATAGCGATTCGGGACTCTCTGGTGATAAGCCTCCGGTATCGTCCTCGACACCGGCATCCCAGGCTCCTTCGTCAAATAGTTCGACAACAACACAATCGAAAGGCAAAAACCCGGACAAGGGCGACTTTCTGATCGAGCATCTGCCGGTCTCAACACCGCGTTATGTAGAGATCGACCGGCAGGTTCGTAACGAAAAGCTCCTTGAAAAGGCCGCAGATCAGCTCAACCGTGCACTGATCCTGCCCGAAGACATCACGCTTCGGACCAAAGACTGTCAGGAAATAAATGCGTTCTATGATCCAAATGATAGTTCCGTCACAATGTGTTACGAACTGATGGAGCATTTTTACCAGACGTTCAAGAGTGCCGGGCGAACGGATGAGGATTCATACGATCAGATGTTTGACGCCGTGAGGTTCGTGTTTCTTCATGAGATCGCTCATGCGCTGATCGACAAATACAAGCTGCCGATCATCGGCAATGAAGAGGATGCCGCCGACCGATGCTCGGCGTATATAAACCTTGAAGAATTGGGTGAGCAGGGCGTCAAAGCAGTAGTTGCGGCCGCTGATGCATTCGCTATCGAATCAAAACACAGCGAAGGGCGGATAAAGAACATGGCCGACGAACATCTGCTTGGCGAACAGCGTTTCTATAACTCACTTTGCATGATCTACGGTTCTAACACTTCCAAATATGAAAAGCTTGTAACAGATGGCTATCTGCCGAAGGAACGAGCAGTTAGATGTGCTACCGAATATCAGAAATCCGTCGACAGCTGGGTCAATCTGCTCGGGCCTTGGCGGAAAAATTAGTTTCACCGGAGGATAAAAATGTTCAGAGAGATCGAAAGACTTTTTTGGGGAAATAACAACTTGACCAACGGCTTGATCGCGCTTGCCGTCATAGGGTCGATAGCCCTCGGGTGCAACTGTACCAAGGACTTAAACCTTTCGAATTCGGGGTCCAGCAGCAATTCAAGTTCGGACACACCGTTCAGCAGTTCGAGCGACAGCGACATGCCGGATGACAGGCTGCTAAAGGCTTTGGTAAAGGAAACGACCGCTGATTTTGCAGCCGCGATCAGCAATGATGACTTTTCGACTCTTTACAGTAAGTCCTCGACCGACTTTCAGTCGACTTACACCGAAGAACAGACTCGCGATACGTTCAAGGAATTCGTCCAAAGGAAGTCCGTTGTGCTGCCGATCCTGTCAAAGGCGACCGGTATGGACCCAGAGTTTTCGCCCTCACCATCGCTTAGAACAGAGAAAGGCTTGAGCATTCTTGTTGCGAACGGAAAGTACGACACGAAGCCCGTCCCCATGCGTTTCGAGTACGAATATGTGAAGCGCGGCGGCCAATGGAAGATGCTGAAACTTATCGTAAAGCTCACAAAGTGATGAAAGGCCAACTGATCAAAAACAACCTCTTTCTTTTAGCCGCCGCATTGGCCGCAGTTATCATTTCCGGCATTGCTTGTTCAGGCGGTGCCGCTGATGCGAAGCCGGCAGGGCCGGAATATGTCGGCGCCTGGTCCGCCAAGGACGGTTCCACGATCACCATCCGAAGCGATGGATCAGCGGACTACAAGTCCGGTAGCACAACGGTTACAGGCGGCACGGCCGAAGTGAGCGAGCAGGAGAAGACGCTTCGGATATCCTTATTTGGTATCGGGCCCAAGTTTAAGATCGATAAACCGCCGGCTAACGACGAAATGACGCTTGATGGTGTCGTGTACCGTAAATGAAGGAGTCAGACCCGGAATCAAAAGGCGGCTTTCACGGCCGCTTTTTGATTTTTGAAACTCTGAAAGCTAAACTTTCTCTTTCGACAACATCGTAAATATATGAAGATCCACGAATATCAGGGAAAAGCGATCCTTAAGGAATTTGGTGTCCCCGTGCCCCGCGGCATAGTCGCCCGCACTGCTGAAGAGGCCGAAGCAGCCGCAGCAGAACTCGGTACCGATGTGGTCGTCGTCAAGGCGCAGATCCATGCCGGTGGACGCGGCAAAGGCGGCGGCGTCAAGCTTGCCAAATCGCCTTCGGAGGCGAAAGAGATCGCTTCTCAAATGCTCGGGATGATGCTGGTGACGCACCAGACAGGTCCCGAAGGGCGTGAAGTAAAGACCCTTCTGATCGAGGAAGGACTGCCGATCGACAAGGAATTCTACCTTGGCATAACGCTTGATCGCGTAACCGGCCGTAACGTATTCATGGCCTCATCCGCCGGCGGTATGGACATCGAAAAGGTCGCTGAAGAAACGCCTGAACTGATCTTGAAAGAGACGATCGATCCGTCGGTCGGGCTTCGTCCTTTTCAGGCCCGGAAGCTGGCTTTCGGACTTGGTATTCCGAACGAACTCATCAACCAGGCCGCAAAGTTCATGCTCTCGCTTTATGACGCGTACGAAAAGACCGATGCGTCGCTGGTCGAGATCAATCCGTTCCTTCTAACCAAAGACAATCGTCTGATCGCCCTCGACGCAAAGCTCAACTTCGACGACAACGCGATGTTCCGTCACAAGGATTACGCCGCTCTGCGTGATCTTGACGAGGAGGAACCGCTCGAGATCGAAGCGTCAAAACATGACCTCAACTACATCAAACTCGACGGCAACATCGGCTGCATGGTCAACGGTGCCGGCCTCGCAATGGCAACGATGGACATCATCAAGCTCCACGGCGGCGAGCCCGCGAACTTCCTGGATGTCGGCGGCGGCGCTTCGCAGGAACGCGTCGAACAGGCCTTTCGCATTCTGCTTTCGGACGAGAATGTTAAGGCGGTTCTTGTCAACATCTTTGGCGGAATAGTTCGGACCGACATGGTCGCCAAGGGTGTGGTTGCGGCTGCAAAAAACCTCGGCGTTTCTATCCCGATCGTCGCCCGTCTTGAAGGCACAAATGTCGACGAAGGCCGACGCGTCCTCGCCGAATCCGGCATCGGCATCATCACCGCATCCGGAATGACCGACGCCGCCGAAAAGGTCGTCGCAGCTGCAGCCGGAAAATAATATCAAGACCATTTCATTCGTGAGGCGAGCTGCGGCCCGCCTTTTTTTTGCGCTGAGCAACCAATTCAGAATTTCGTATCATCCATTAAGCAAGTTTTGGCACCCATCTCGATTCTGAGGAAGTAAGAAAATGAAGAAGATAACTTTTCTCCTAATAGTATTCGTGTGCGCGTTTACGGGCCATTCACAGACGGTAGTTAAAAAACGGTTTGCGGCAGATGCACGACCGACGGTGAAGAAAGTACGCGATGGATCGCCCACGCTAAACTCAACTCAACTTCCCATACGCCGTGTCATTCTCTATTCGAACGGCGTCGCCTATATCGAACGCCGGGGAATGGTAAGCGGAAACGCCGAGATCGATCTCTCATTCAAGCAATCTCAAGTTGATGACGTCCTGAAATCGATGGTCGTACTCGATCTTGGTAAAGGGAATATCGGCGCCGTCAGTTACAACTCATCGGCGCCCGCCTCGGCACGGACGGCAGAGATCCCATTTTCCGTGGATGCGGAATCCGGAAGCGAAGGCGGCGGCGGAATGGCGGAGGTGCTCTCGCAAATGCAGGGAGCAAAGGTCACGGTGGTTTCGACAAAAGCGGCCGCGTCGGGTTCGATCCTTACCGTCGAAAAACGCGTCGTTCCTGCCGAAAAGGACAAGCCGGTTTCCGCGAACCACTATCTGGTCATTTCCTCGGACACAGGCGAGATCTCGAGCTTCGATCTAAATGATGTAAAGACCGTGAAACTGCTCGACGAAGGAACCAAGCGCGACCTGAACGAATTCGCGAGTGCAACGGCCTCGACCCGCCGCCGCGACGCGAAAACGATAACCGTCACGTCAAACGGTACCGGCCAACGCGAAATGGTAGTAAGCTACACGATCGCTGCTCCGATCTGGAAAACGACCTATCGCGTGGTGCTGGACGCCGAGGGCAAGCCGTTCTTTCAGGGTTGGGCGATCGTCGATAATGTCAGCGACGAAGATTGGCAGAACGTTCAGCTTTCTCTTGTCTCGGGGTCGCCTGTTTCATTTATCCAGAATCTTCAGAAGCCTTTATATCGTTATCGTCCGATCATTCCCATTCCGGACGACCTGAATCTCGATCCGCAGATCTACGACGCAGAAGCGGGTTATGGTGAAGGAAATGGTGTTGGCAGCGGTTCCGGAAGCGGATCAGGGGACGGGGCCGGATATGGCCGCGCCAATGAGGTTGTTACAGTTGAGGCCGCCAGCAGTAACTTTATGACCGTTCAAACAAGTGTTAGCGATGCATTGGTCAATCAGCAGGGCGGCATTCAAACCGCCGCTACCGGCAGCGAACTTGGTGATCTGTTTGAATACAAGATCTCGAATCCTGTTACCGTCACGCGAAACCGCTCAGCACTGATCCCTATCGTGCAAACCAAGATGGACGGCGAACGTGTCTCGATCTACAACGAATCTGCACGAGTTGATCGTCCCTTGGGCGGCATGATGCTCATGAACACCACGCCGCTCACATTTGAGGGCGGGAGCATGACGATCCTCGATAGGGACGCTTATGCGGGCGAAGCGTTGATGGAGAGGCTCAAGCCAAAAGAACAGCGGCTTATTTCTTTCGCCCTTGATCTTGGAACGCGTGTATCGACTGAAAATGAAGGAGACATTCGGCCTGCTCAACTCATAAAGGTCGTCAAAGGCGTTTTTCAGGTTCACTATTTCAAAACCGAAAGGAAGATCTATAAACTCGCCAATCAAACCGATCGTGAAAAGGTCATTTATGTCGAGCATCCGATAAGAAAGGGCTGGGGACTGTCCGACGAGACTTCAAAACCAGAGATCGTCACGGAAAAATACTATCGTTTCCGCGTCGTCCTCAAGCCCTTTGAAAAGGCGGAACTTCCTGTCGTCGAACGACAGGGCTTGATGGATTCCTATTCGCTTTCGAACATTACGAGCGATCAGGTGAATCTTTTCGTTACCCGGCGATACATCGACGATGTTACAAAAGCGAAACTCGAGAAACTGATCTCGCTTCGCCAGCAGATAACTGACCAAAACTCCAAACTTCAGTCCTTTCAGGAGGAACTTCGCGGTATCGAAAACGATCAGAAACGTCTTCGCGAGAATATCGAATCACTCGCAAAGACTCCCGAGGCAAAAGCCTTGATCGCACGGTATATTGCCAAGGCAGGTGAACAGGAAACGCGGCTCGAAGAGATGGAAAAAGAGCGTAAAGCGATCGTCGCCGAAAAAGACCGGCTTGAACGTCAACTTGCCGTCGAGATCACGGTTTTTGAGATCAAATAGCCGTTCAGAGTGCTCGATGTATCGCGTTATTCGGAAATCGAGACTGTCTCGATAGATCGCGCACTCGTAGTTACTTCGCGGCGTTTGCTATCCGCCGTTCGTACGCCTCTCGGCAGATACGCACGTCTTCGAGGAACATCGGAAGTTCCTCGAGGCGAAGCGCTTGCGGACCGTCAACCAGAGCAACGCTTGGGTCGGGATGAAAATCAACCAGGATCATGTTCGCACCGGCTATTACGCCCTGGGCGGTAACATGCATTACGTCAAGAATGCCATCCGAACTGCGGTGTCGGCTGCCGACAGAATGTGACGGGTCGATACAGACCGGCATTCGTGTCAGCCGTTTGACGACCGGAACATGGGCAAAATCGACCATATTGCGGTGCGGGTCACCGATGTTCGTCTTCATTCCGCGCAGAGCGAATATCACCTTCTGGTTTCCTTCGCTCGCAAGGTACTCCGCGGCGTGAAGCGATTCGTCGAGCGTAATTCCGAAGCCGCGTTTGAGCAGCACGGGAAACTCTTGCTGCCGGCCCGCGTTCTTCAACAGCTCAAAATTCTGTGTGTTCCGCGTTCCGATCTGAAGCATTACGCCCGTCGGCCTGCCGGTAGCGTTCAAAGCGTCGTTGATCTCCTCAATGTGCGATTCGTGCGTCACTTCCATCGCGATCACTTTGATCCCGTATTTTCCGGCAAGTTCGAAAACATATGGCAGGCAATTCGCGCCGTGGCCCTGGAACGAGTAAGGGCTGGTTCTCGGCTTATAGGCACCCATGCGTGTGCAGACCTGGCCATTATCCTTCAATGCCCGCATCATCGCTTCAACCGAACCGGGCGAATCCACGGCACACAGGCCCGCAAAGATGTTCAGACTGTCCTGGCTGAATTCGATCCCTTGATAGGAAAAGCCGGCCGGACGCGAATCGTTCTTGTGGCGGCCGAGGATACGATATTCTTCTGAAACGCGGACTACGTGCTCTACGCCGGGAAATGATCGCATTTCGTCAAGCGAAAGCTCCGCCGTATGCCCGATCAGATAGACCTCGGTCAATGTTTGCTCGGCACCCTGAACATGGTGCACGCGCATCTCTATCTTCGGATAATTGATCAGATGTGTTTCGATCCGCTTGAACTCACGGGAATCGACGTCGATATTTGGTTTAAGTATAAGGATCATTGCTTATAAAACATCTCAGGAGATCTCGTCTATGATCTCTTCCGTCACGCGAACTGTATGGTATCTGCCCAAATAGCGAATACTTTCTGCCTGAGTTCCGATCTCATCCAAAGCACCGCGAAGCTCGCTCTCGCTCGCCGGGGCTTGAATGTCTAAATAGAAATTGAACTGTGTCGGTTCGCCCTTTATCGGCCGGCTTTCGATCTTTACAAGATCGATATTGCGGCGAACAAATGGACGCAGTGCATTGTGCAGCGACCCCGGCTGATTCTTCAGCCGGACCACTAGCGAGATCTTCGAGCCGTCATTGGACTCGGCCGGTCTTGCAGCGAGAAGCGCAAACCGCGTGTAGTTTTCTGCGTGGTCCTCGATATGCTCGCGCAGCAGCTTTCCGCCAAATATTTTTGCAGCCCTTCGGCTGCCGATGGCCGCCCGCGTCACGTCGCCACTTTCGACCGCGCGTTTTACGCTGCCAGCCGTATCGTCTGCGGCGATCCCCTTCATATACGGATGGGCGGCGAGAAATCGTTCGCACTGACCGAGGGCCGCGGGATGCGATTCCACTGTGCGTATCGACTCGATCGTCGCCTCGGGACACGAAACAAGAAAATGCGACACCGGCAAAACTATCTCCGCGACCATATAAAGTTCGCTGGCGACAAGCAGGTCGTAACACCGATGGATCGAACCAACCAGGCTGTTTTCAAGCGGAGAGATTATGTAGTCCGCCTCTCCGGCATCGATCGCACCGAAAAGGTCCTCGAATGTCGGATAAGAAACGTACCTGGATCCGGGACCGAGTATCCCGAGCGCAGCCGTCTCGCTGAATGTTCCTTGCTCACCAAGAAATGCAACACGCGAGGTCTTCTCCAGCCCCGAAAGATTTCCAGAGCCTGTCTGACGAGCCGGACGGGTAAACTTGGTCTGTTGAAGGTGCAGCGATTCGTCGATTATCCTTTGAAAGATATTCGCAATGCTATGACCATCAAAAGGGCCGGGATTTTCACCTACGAGTCTTCCGATCACTTCGTTCTCGCGAACCGGATCGCACAAGGAAGTATCTGCGTCATGTTTGGCGGCACCAACGCGAAGGGCGATCTCGGCCCGCTTATTGAGTAAACTGAGTATCTCGCTATCGATCGCGTCGATCTCTGCCCTCGGATTTTGAATCGGCGTCTGTGCCATATGCGAAAAAATCAGGATAACATTTCGGAACTGATGTACCGAAATTGATAAGTAAAAGTTTTAGGGGGAAATCAGACCTTGATGTAGATGTTCTTTCGGTAAAGCAGCCACATCAGAAAGAGCCAAAAGAGGATAAAACAGATCGCAAATGCCAGCGACGCGTTTATTGGAGACGCCCACGAAAGAAAGAATGTGTTAAATATCCACTGCTGCAGGGTTATGTCCTTTCCCGCTTCGGGACCCGCGATGCGGATCATGCCCATCAGACGGGCCATTATGCCGGAAAATGCGAACAACGCGAGGGCGTTCATTCCGAAGACGACAAAGGGCCATGCCCATTTTCGATAGCCTTTGATGTCGATCAGCCAGTAACAGGATGCGAGCGTCAACAAAGCAAGCCCAGTCGTATAAACAACGTATGAACTCGTCCACAACGACTTGTTAAGCGGAAAAACGAGGCTCCAGGACCAACCAATACCGAGACAAACCGAACCCGCAAAGAACATTCCAACGGCTGTCTCTATCTTGAAATTTGAGTCACTCTCCGACTGCCCGGACCTCCTCGATAACCAAGTCCCGGTAAGTACCCCCGAGAGACAGGTCACGATCGCCGGGATCGTTGAGAGGATTCCTTCGGGATCAAAGACCTTTGCCGATCGCCAAATATGGTTTTCGGTCAGAATTGTGCGGTCAAGCCACGCGGCGAGATTGCACGCCTTATCGTCGATGGTCGTTACCTCGCATCCCGGCACCGGGACCACGCTCATCAAAAGCCAGTAGATCAGCAGTAAAGCTACGCCAATGATGGACTGCTGTCTCCAATTAGTATGAATGAATATTAGCGATACGATCAGATAACAGACCGCTATCCTCTGCAGCACGCCGGGGATCCGCATCATACCGACGTTATACGGGACAACAATATAGCCGGCCAGCCAGAACACAGTTACAACCGCGGCCGTGACTCCCGCGACTATCAGCGCCGTCGTCTTCTTATCCCAGAGATAGAGAAAAAGTGCAGCCGAATATGCGAGAACTATCAAGATCTTCAGCGCGTATGGAATGGTCGTGTCGGCAAAATTAAAGAACGGGATCGCCGACATCAATATACCGACGGCGAAGATCGTCGCTGCACGTTGAATGATCTTAAGATAGAGAGTCTTTGTGATGCCCTCAGCAAGCCGTTTTCCGAGAGCAATAGGAATTGCG
The DNA here is from genome assembly GCA_016789265.1 of Blastocatellia bacterium. Classification (GTDB taxonomy): domain Bacteria; phylum Acidobacteriota; class Blastocatellia; order Pyrinomonadales; family Pyrinomonadaceae; genus OLB17. The sequence goes on along the minus strand of JAEUQK010000027.1, from coordinate 30,250 downwards.
ACGCCGACGATAAATAAGAAGAAAGGAAAGATGTAGTCTGTCGGCGTTATGCCGTGCCATTCGGCGTGTTTTAGCGGACCGTATATTGCAGACCACGTCCCGGGATTGTTGACCAGTACCATTCCGGCGATGGTCATTCCGCGGAAAACGTCCAGAGATACAAGGCGCTCGCTCATCGATCAAAACAGAAATGGAAAATGAACAACAATGCATTGTCCATTTTCCATTGCAACTTGTCCATCGGCCTACCAGCCTTTCCGCTCACGCGTGCCGGTTATGTGAGCCGTATGATGCTTCGAGTGCCACGCATACAGAGCAAGAGCTCTTTCGAGAGTCCAATTCCCCGTTTCCGGATGAACGAATTCCTTTGCGAAATTTGAATCGGACATATTTCTCAATAACTCTGCCCATCGGGCGTGCACACCATCGATGATGCTTAGCGAGATATCGATCGGCAGCTTACTGTCGGCCAACTCCGCCCAGCGGTCTTCGTAATATGGCCGAATAGTCGGGGCCTCGTCTTCGGTCAATGCGAGTTTGAACCGAATGATCGAGTTCATATGGCTGTCGGCAATGTGATGAACGGTCTGCCGTAATGTCCAACCGTCCGGACGATATGGCGTATCGAGCTGTTCGTCGGAAAGACCGTCAACCGCCGTTCTTAATTTCAACGGAAGTTCGGCGATCGTTTCGACGTTTTCGCTTCGGGACGGAAAATTTGCGATGTCGAATTTTCCGATCGGAAATCTCAGGTCGAGTTCTTGTGTAGCTATACTCATAAAAATTCCCTCTATGGTAAATATGAATCCTCAAACCGCGTGAACTGCTTCAGGAAAACAAGCTTGATGGTATCGGTCGGGCCGTTTCGCTGCTTGGCGATTATCAACTCGGCGATGTTCTTTTCTTCTTCGGGAAGCGAGTCCAACTCTTTCGCATAGTAATCCGCACGATAGATGAAAGCGACGACGTCGGCGTCCTGCTCAATAGAGCCCGATTCGCGCAGGTCTGACATCATCGGCTTTGGAGGGTTACGCGCCTCCGGCGCTCGCGAGAGCTGGGAAAGCGCTATGACCGGCACGTTGAATTCCTTAGCCAGGGCTTTCAGGTCACGCGAGATCTTTGATACTTCCTGTTGCCTGTTCTCGTTTCTGCCGCCGCCGCCCATGAGCTGTAGATAATCGATGATCACAAGATCGACTTTCTTTTGCTCGACCGCAAGCCGCCGCAATTTCGCGCGCATCTCGAGCACGGTAATTCCCGGGGTGTCATCAATATGAAGGTTGGTATCCGCGAGTACGCCTATTCCCTCGGCAAGCCTCGTCCAGTCTCGGGTTGAAAGCGAACCGGTCCGCAGCATTCGAGCATCGATCGAGGCCTGTGCGCTCAACATACGCATCGCCAGCTGCTCCTTCGACATTTCGAGTGAAAAGATGGCCACTACGGCCTTCTCATTCACGGCTGATCTCTGCGCAATGTTCAGAACAAGCGCCGTTTTCCCCATCGAGGGACGCGCCGCAATAATGATCAGATCTGAGGGCTGAAGACCGGAGGTGATGATGTCCAGGTCGCGAAATCCTGTAGCCAAACCGGTAAGAGCGTGTGTATCGCGCTTTGCAAACTCCTGGATCTTCTCGAAAACACGTTCAGCCACCGGCTGAAAATGTGTAAATCCCTCACGTTCCTTTTGCTCGGCAAGGGCAAATATCATCTGCTCGGCGTGGTCGAGGATGGACTGTGCATCCTGTTCCTCTTCCAGTGCCTCACTCGTGATCTGGTTGCACGTCCGGATCAGGCTCCGCATGGTCGATTTTTCCTTTACGACGCGAATGTAATCGGTCAGATCCGAAAAATGTGGCAACCCATATGTCAGGTTTGTAATCGACGCGACTCCGCCTATTGATTCCACCGAACCATCCTTCTTCAGTTCTTCACCGATAAGGATAGGGTCGATACGCTGCGACGCCTCGAATAGCGACGTCATCGCGCCGTAGATCCGCCGATGCAGCGGCGAATAGAAATCCTCGGGCTTCAAATGCTCGACAGCCTGCGTGATAAGCGAATTGTCCAGCAGTATCGCACCAAGGATCGCACGCTCGCTTTCTTCGCTGGAAGGCAGCGGACGCTCTAAAAACTGTTCTCGTCGCGGTTCAGGAAATGCAGCCATGGGTCAATTTGTTAGTCGGAGTAGATGTAAATGATAACCAGATTGCAAACACCTGACAAAGAATGAAATGATGATTTTTTGTTGGGGTTTTGAGGTTTTATTGCCCATTTTCGACATGAAAAAACTGCATCCGCCGAAACGGATGCAGTTCAACGATTTACGAAGATGAAACGAGGGAAGAAATTATTCAGGGGCTGCTTCAGCGGCCGGTTCTTCAGCCGCAGCCTTCACCTTACGGCCTTTCTTTTCAGCCTTCCGCGATTCATCTGTCTCGCCGCCTTCTGCTTTAACCGTAACTGGGACCTCTAAAGTGACCTCCCGGTGAAGTTTGACCTTTACCGTGTAATCACCCGTTTCCTTGATCGCATCGCGAAGACTGATCTTGCGGCGGTCGATCTCGTAGCCTTTCGCCTGGAGAGCTTCGGCAATGTCCATTGAAGTAACGGAACCAAAAAGAGTGCCGCCTTCGCCTGCTTTTCGCTCAAAGCTCAGTTCGATCGAGCCCATCTGCTCCTTCTGTGCTTCGGCTGTTGCCCTTTCTACCGCGGCCTTTTTCAGCAATGCCGCGCGTTCCTGTTCGATCTGCTTCACGTTGCCTTTGGTGGCAAGCGTCGCCAGGCCCTGAGGAAGCAAATAGTTTCGGGCATATCCCGCTCTCACTTTAACGATCTCACCGCGGCCGCCGAGAGTATCGATATCTTCTCTTAACAAAATTGTCGTGTTTGCCATTTCAAAATCCTCCCTTGGCCTAGTCCAGCACGAACGGCAGCATTGCCATTGATCGTGCTCGTTTTATCGCGGTGGCGATACGTCTCTGGTCCTTGGCCGATATGCCCGAAATGCGGCGCGGCATTATCTTTCCGCGCTCGGGAATGAATTGCCGAAGCAGATCGACGTCTTTCCAATCCACATAATCCGGTACGACCTGACGCGGGCGGCGGCGCTGATAGCGGCGCGGCATCTTATCGCTAAACTGCTCATCTCCAAGATCGATTTCCTGGCCTTCACCGATAGGTCTTTCAAAATTCTCTGCCATAATTCTTCTCCCTTAGACGGACGCCTCCGCCGGAGCATCCGCTGTTTCTTCCGTCGGACGGAATTTAGATCGATTGCTCTGACGCTTTTCGCGCTTCGCTCTCATTTTGTCCGCTTTCTTACGGTCCTCATCAACGCGGATCGTGATATAACGGATGATCATATCGTTTACGCGCATACGACGTTCGAGTTCTGCGATCTCCTGGCCCGAGCCATCGATCTCAAAAAGCACATAATGGCCTTCGGTCTTCTTCTCGATCGGATAAGCAAGCGTGCGGCGTCCGATATCATCCATTCGGACTACAGTGCCGCCCTCTTTTTCGATCACTTTTCCGACCGCCTCGTTCAGCTTAGCGATACGATCAGCCGGCGTTTCCGGATCGATTATGTACATTACTTCGTAAGTTCTATTTGCCAATTTCTTTTCCTCCCTTTGGCTTCTCCAGCCTCGGCTCTCTTGTTTTGGCCGAAGCAGAAAGGTTACCTCTAATTAAACTTTGCCATCGCTTTCTCGATTCCGTCCGTTACGACGATCCGAACCGCGTCAGCACTCATTTCCAATATCTTTTCAACCGTCTCGCTCTCGCCTTTAGAAAAATTCTCGAGAACGAAATTCTTCGTATTCGCTATCGGATGTTCCGGCATTATGCCGATCCTGAGCCTTATAAAATCGTTGTCCTTCAAACAGTCTATGATCGATCGCAAACCGTTGTGACCGCCGTGCGAACCGCGGGGCCTCAGTCTGATAGTCCCGAATGGCAACGCAAGATCGTCTGAGATAACTATCAATTTATCGGCCGACCGATCCGGCTTTGAGACCAGGCAGCTTACCGATTCGCCGCTTAGGTTCATATATGTCTGCGGCTTAGCAAGCTCTACCGTTTGATTTTCAATTATCGCCCTGCCGACCAAGGCCCGACATTCGTCTCGCTTGACCTGTGTCTGGACTTCCCTGGCGAGACGATCGACGACCATGAACCCAAGGTTATGTCTCGTCTTTTCGTACAAAGCACCGGGGTTGCCAAGTCCGACGATCAACCAGTTTTCAGAGGACGAATTCATATACAGTTCAGAGTGCGAGCTTTAGCTCGTGATCCAAAGAGTTACGCGATGAATCGCGCACTCTGAACGCTAACTATTCGCCTTGGGTCGGCTCTTCAGCCTTCTCACCCGTCACTTCAGGCTCGACACCTTCAGCTACCTGCGGCTCGAGCGAGACTTCCTTGACGGTCACGATCGAAGCGACCACGGTTTCAGGTGCCTCATGGATCTCAATGCCCGCGCCTACCTTAAGGTCGGATACGTGGATCGAATGTCCGGCCTCAAGGCCCGACACATCGACGTCGATCGACTCCGGGGTCTTTGCGGGTTCGCAGAGGACCTTTATCTCACGCATTGCCTGTGTAAGAACCGCACCCTCTTCATCCAGTCCGACCGGATGACCGGTAAGATGGATCTGAACGGTCATTTCGATCTTTTCTCCACGGGCAAACCTGCGAAGGTCGGCATGTATCAATCGACCTTTGATCGGATCCACCTGACGATCCTGAAAGATCACGTCATTCACACCGACCCCGGGAATATCCAGCGAGAAAACGGTGTTTACCCCAGAATCCGAACGAAGGATCGCGGCAAGGTCCTTCAATTCGGCCACCGCAGCAACGCTTTCCGAACCGCCGCCGTAAACGACGACAGGAACTTTCCCGGCCGCGCGATAACGTCGGTTAATATTCTTGTTGCCCGCCTCTTTCCTTTCAGCTTTTACTACAATTTTATCAGCCATAACTTAATAACCTCTACAAAAACAACGACGAAACGCTGGTCTCGTCATGGATCGAATTGATCGCTGATGCGAGCAATTTCCCGACACTCAACACCTCGATCTTCCCGTTGGCCTCAAGCTGCCGGGCCCGTTCATTTAACGGGATGGAGTTGGTAACAATTATCTTTTTCAAGTACGAGGCGTCTATGTTGTCTACCGCCCCGCCGGAAAGTACGGCGTGCGAGAAACATGCAAAGATGTCGTTCGCTCCGGCCTCATGAAGTGCCTTTGCCACCTTACAGATAGTGCCGCCCGTATCACACATATCGTCAACGATGAGGCAGTTCTTGCCTTCTACGTCGCCGACGATGTTCATTACATCTGCTTCGTTTGCCCTTTCGCGTCGCTTATCGCACAACGCAAGTCCCGCGTCGAGGCGTTTTGCATATGCACGCGCTCGTTCGGCGCCTCCCGTATCGGGCGCGACCACGACCAGATTGTCGATCTTGTTCGTATTGAAGTAATCGACAATGATCGGCCTTGCGTACAAGTGATCTACGGGAATGTCAAAGAATCCCTGGATCTGCGACGCGTGCAGGTCGATGGTCAAAACACGATGCGCTCCAGCCTTGACGATCAAGTTCGAAACAAGCTTTGCCGATATCGGAACTCGCGGACGGTCTTTCTTGTCTGAACGGGCATATCCAAAATACGGCATTACCGCCGTGACCCGCGACGCCGACGCGCGTATGAATGCATCGATCATGATGAGCAGTTCCATCAGATTCTGGTCCGACGGAGGGCAAGTCGGCTGAACGATGAATACATCCGAACCGCGAACATTCTCGCCGATCGAAAAGTTGAACTCTCCGTCAGAGAAACGATCTGTCACCGCCGACCCGAGATCGAGACTCAAATGGCCGCAGATCTCGCGCGCCAGTTCCGGATGCGCATTGCCCGAAAATATCTTTATGTTGCCAGTCACGCTCATCAAAAAATAAAAACGGCCGCCTATCTCAGGCAGCCGCTCCGATTATTCAAAATTGGCTGGGGCGGGAGGATTCGAACCTACGAGTGCCGGATCCAAAGACCGGTGCCTTACCACTTGGCTACGCCCCAAAGCTAATTTCAGAAACTGATCGGAAACGGCTAAAACGCTATTTCAAGCGCTCCGCGATACTTTTCTCGCGAAACAGCCGCTACGGCAAACTTTCGCCAGTTGACCTCATTGTCAAGGGCTTTCAATGCTGTTTGCCGTGTCTCTTCTTTGTCAAAAATTGCGAAAACGCTTGACCCGCTGCCGCTCATCAATACCTGTCTTGCACCAAGGTCGACAAGCTGTTGTTTGGCACGCCCGATCTCCGGGAATGCGGCAAACACGATAGTCTCAAAGTCGTTTCTTAATGCCGAATGAAGAAAATCCGGAGACTCCGCCTCAGAACGGCAAACTCGAAGAATACGATTCGCCTCAGCATTTGTCAAGCTTTCAGCCCGCAGGGCTTCATAGGCAGCAGCGGTGGAAACGTGGACATCTGGAGTCACAATGATCATGTTTTCAGCCCCAAACTCAGCGATCTGATCCAGCGAAGTCCCAAGGCCCTCCCCGATCATCGTCCCGCCATGAAGAAAAAACGGCACGTCCGCCCCGAGATCGGCAGCAATAGGCTCAAGGTCCTCCACACTCGCATTCAAGCCCCATAGCCGCGTCAGGCCTATCAGGGCGACCGCCGCATTTGACGAACCGCCGCCTAGCCCGCCGCCCATCGGGATCCGTTTTTCGATCCTGATATAAGCGCCTTTTGAGACCTGGTATCGGTCTCGAATCCTGTTTGACGCCTTCACAACGAGATTTCTTATATCTGTCGGAACGTTCGGCTCGTCACATTCCAAGACGATCTCGCCGGCTGATTCTTCAAACGTGATCGTGTCGTGAAGCGAGACCGTCTGAAATACCGTAAAGATATCGTGATACCCGTCTTCGCGTTTTCCGAGTACGCGAAGATGAAGATTTACTTTTGCAAAAGAAGGCAGCGTTACCGGCACCGCGTTAGTTTATCCGACCGACCTGCACAAAAAAAGCGTGCCGGTGTTCCTGCACCGACACGCATCCAGTTTTAGCTGCGTTCGCTAAATTAACGGGTTATGAAAACCTGCGTGAAATACATAGCTCCGTCGTCCGCAACCGCGACGCCGATAGCCGATTCACGCCATTGATCATTCAAAATATTCTTCTTATGAGAATCGGACTGCATCCATTTTTCGACTGCCATCGTTGCCGGATCGGAGTAGCCTTTCATAAACGCGATGTTCTCACCGATGGCAAGCCAATTAAATATTCCAAACTTGGCCGCACGGTCATCGACAAATTCACCTGCGAGGCCTTTGTGGCTGAAGAATTTTGACGATGCCATGTTTTGCGAGTGCATTCTCGCAACGGCGGCAAGCGTCTCGTCCCATCGAAGCGACTTGAGGCCCATCGCCAGCCGCTGTGCGTTCATCAGTTCGAACGTTCTCGCTTCCGTTTCATTTGCACTGCTGACCGTCGAGGCAGCCGTTTGAACCGTGGTTTGCCTGACCGCCTCGCGATTCTTCGATGGAGTACTTATGACATCGACTAGAACCGGAACCGCGCGCGTTCCTGCGGAGCTACGCTGTCCCAGTGCAACTCCGCAGATCAATACCAAAATGTAGAATGAAACTAATAGGGAAGATCTCAAAATGACCTCACTTCGGCAGCCGGACGTTTCGCAGTGGTTGCGTTTCCTGGCTTTGCGTCCGCCGCTGTTTAAAAGCGGCAGTTGCCTTTTCGGTTAAGGTTCGGCCGGATCATTAGATCCGAATTTCAATGCCGGCTGCGGACCAAATAGATCCACATCCATTAAAAGGAAATTAGTAATTGAACGACTGTTCCAGATTCGGACGGAGCATTGTTCGGTGGGAAACATTGTTCCCAGATCATGATACGGACTTCCTGAACTTACATCAACGGTTTTAGACACTTCGTTCACTTTGAACGATTTCGAGGTTTGGCGATCTGAGAGTAAAATTCCGATATGGCAAAAACTGCACTTGCTATTCACGGCGGAGCCGGCACCATCCTTAGGTCGGCGATGACTCCTGAACTCGAAACGGAATACAGGAGCGGGCTCGAAAACGCTCTACGCGCAGGTTGGGGAATCTTAGAAAACGGAGGCTCTTCGCTCGACGCAGTCGAGGCGGCTGTCGTTTCGCTCGAAGATTGTCCTCTGTTCAATGCCGGCCGAGGTTCGGTCTTTACCCATGAGGGCAAGATCGAAATGGACGCAGCGATCATGGATGGGTCGCGTCTGAAAGCCGGAGCTATAGCTTTCGTCAGAAACGTAAAGAACCCGGTCAAACTAGCTCGATTGGTCATGGAAAGAAGCGAACACGTCTTGCTTGCCGGAGATGGAGCAGACATGTTTGCCGAGGAAGCAGGAGTCGAGCTAAAGGACAACACCTATTTCTATACGGATTTTCGATGGAAACAGCTTGAAGACGCTATCGCGGCAGGTCGCGTGCAACTTGACCACGCCGCTCCAAAACCTGTAGGAACCGTCGGAGCTGTTGCTTGCGATGTCAACGGCCATCTTGCTTCAGCGACGTCAACCGGCGGAATGACCAACAAACGATTCGGCCGCGTTGGCGATACGGCCATAATCGGTGCCGGAACCTACGCTGACGACGCGTGCGCGGTCTCGTGCACCGGCCATGGCGAATATTTCATGCTCGGCGTCACGGCTTATGACATCGCGGCACGGATGAAATACAAGGGATCGAGCCTGGAAGGATCAGCACGCGAAACGATCGAACGCCTTACGTCTATCGGCGGCGAAGGCGGACTCATCGCGGTCGACACTCAAGGAAACCTCGTCCTGCCGTTCAATTCAGAAGGCATGTATCGCGGATCGGTTGGTCCCACAGGCGACTTCAAAGTCGATATCTATAAATGACTATCCGGCGGCCGATTCGGCCTGTTGTTCTTCCAACAATTTGTCCCTGATCTCCTGAACGTAGGCAATATCATCAGGAACCAGATCGGCGAGGGTGACCACCAGTTCACCTTTGCGGCCATACTTTATTGCGTGCTGGATCGCATCTCGGCTGTCCGGAATGTTGCGAACCTGCGGTTCTTTTCCGGTACGCGAGATACCTTCGTTGATCAGATTCGTAATTTCTTTCGGGTCGCGGCCGCGAAGGTAATGTCCCTGCCGGATCACGATCCGGTCAAAGGAGTTCCCCGCGATCTCGCCCATTTCGCGAATGTCCTCGTCGCGGCGATCACCCGGGACGGTCATCACCACGGTTCGGTATTTGTTAGGAAGCTTAGATACGAACTTCGCGAGTCCGCTGAACCCGGCCGGATTGTGAGCATAGTCCATTAGCACGGTCGTATGGCCTACCTCCATAAAATTCAACCGGCCAGGGGTCTGAGCGGTACCCGCATTAAAAGTCGTCAGCCCGACCCGGATGTCCTCGATCGAAACTCCGTGGACAAAACACGCCAGAGTTGCCGCAAGGACGTTTTGGATCATGAACTCAGCACGTCCGCCGTATGTCAACGGAATGTTGACTACCTTTTCGACACGGACCTTCCATTTCCCTTTCAAGATGGTCACGTAGCCGTTCTCATAAACGCATGATACGCGGCCGCGTTCGGCACGCCGGCGGATGTTCGGATTGTTCTCGTCCATTGAAAAACAGACGACTTTTCCGTCCACCAGCTCTTTCATTTTGTAAACGAGTTCGTCCTCGGCGTTTAGCACGGCATAACCGCGTTTGCCCACCGCCCTGGGAACGACCGATTTGACACGAGCAAGATCTTCGAGCGTGTTTACATCCTTCAAGCCGAGATGATCTGCCGCGACGTTCAAAACGACACCGACATCGCAATGATCAAATCCGAGCCCGGAACGTATTATTCCGCCGCGGGCCGTCTCAAGCACCGCAACATCGACGGTCGGATCTTTCAGTACCAGTTGGGCAGATACTGGCCCGGTATTGTCGCCTTGAGTGATCTGTTCGTTGCCAATATAAGTTCCATCGGTTGTCGTAAACCCGACAGCTCGGCCCGAGTTTCGCAGAACGTGAGCTATCAGCCTTGTCGTGGTCGTCTTTCCGTTTGTTCCCGTGATCGCAAAGATCGGAATACGCGTCGGAGTTCCGGGCGGGAATAGCATATCGATCACGTGTTCGGCCACATTTCGTCCGATGCCCTCGCTCGGCGCAAGGTGCATACGAAATCCCGGTGCGGCGTTCACCTCGATGATGCCGCCGCCGTTTTCGCTCAGCGGCTCGCTCACGTTGGGCGCGATGACGTCGATTCCCGCAACATCGAGGCCGATGATCTTTGCGATGCGTTCAAACAGGAAGATGTTCTTTGGATGAACCTCATCGGTCACATCTATCGCGGTCCCGCCCGTCGATATATTTGCTGTGGTCTTAAGAAAAAGCCTTTCACCTTTCGGCAATACGGATTCAAGCTCATAACCCGACTTTCGGATGCATCGCATCGTTTGATTGTCGATATCGATCTGCGTTAAGACGTTTTCATGTCCGTAACCGCGACGAGGATCGGAATTGGTTTCGTCGATCAGCTGTTGGATCGATTGCTTGCCATCACCGACGACATGCGCAGGCACACGTTCGGCGACCGCAATGAGCTGATTGTTAACGACCAAGGCGCGGAAATCCGAGCCCTGAAGCTGCTGCTCAACAATAACCCATCGTGAATATTCCTTGGCTTTCTCCCACGCGATCTTTGCCTCGTCCAGTGATCTGATGCCGACGGTCGCGCCTTTGCCGTGGTTGCCGTCAAGCGGCTTTATCACCGCGGGAAAGCCTACGCGCTCGAGCGTTTCTTCGAGGTCCTCTTCGAGACGGATACGATAACCTTTAGGCACCGGCACACCCATATCGCCCAGGAGCGTTTTTGTCGCGTGTTTATTGCCCGCGATATCGACCGCGATCATGTTGGTGTTTGCGGTGGTCGTCGCCTGAATGCGTTTCTGATGGACACCGTAACCGAGTTGGACCAGCGACTGGTCGTTGAGCCTTATGTATGGAATATCACGATTTACCGCTTCTTCAACAAGAGAGCCGGTCGAGGGTCCAAATCTCACATCCTCGCGTATCTCGCGCATCCGCTGAACGTCTTCGGCTACCTCTTTCTTGATCTCTTCGATCGGCTTATCTTCGGCGAGGCCGAGGAACAACCTCACCGACGCCCGCGCGGCGTAACGACCGACCTCTTCTTCGTGATAACTAAAGACGACGTTGTAGATGCCGGTTTCACCGGTCTCGCGGGTACGTCCGTAACCCGTATCCATGCCTGCAAGCGTTTGAAATTCAAGAGCGAAGTGCTCGATCATGTGCCCGGCCCATGTTCCCTCTTTCACCCTTCGAAAAAATCCGCCCGGTTCGCTGTAGCTGCAGCCGTGGGATTCGAGCGACGGCATCACTTCGACCATTCGTTCGTAAAACCCAGACAGCTTGTCGGACGGCTTTTCCTCATAATCGGCAATATCAAGCCGCATTATGATCAGCTTTTTCCAATAGCCGCTCCAGTAGTTTGGCCCGCGAAGGGTTCGGATCTCTAATATTTCCATGACGTGAATTTTCGATTTGCCATTTGCGATTTGCGATCTTCTATCGTCGCCTGGCTGTAATCTTTGATAAAACCATCATCGCTGTTAACTCATTAGCTCCACGCAGAAGGTCGGATACCAATTTTTCCTTTATCAGTTTGCTTTCAATGATGGCTTCTAGCCAAAACGCGCTTTCGTCCGCCTCTTCCTCGACGATTCCGAGTTTAGCAATAAATTCGGCCTTCGAACGTCCGCGACATGCAGCCCTGTAGTTTGCGGCTACCGAGGTTCCCGACCTGATAAGCTGTCCGCCAATTGCACGGCCAGCGGTCGTATTGGGCAGGGCATTTACAAGCTTTATCACTCTAAGTGCAAAATCCTTCGTTCGGCGAAGCATCTCTTTTTCGGTCATACGAGATAGCGTTGAAAAGATCGCAAATCGCAATTTGCAGATCGCAAATTACCCAAGATCCGGCAGAAGAAATTCCTTCTTCGGCTGCAGCGGATGCCGGTCAATGTACTGATAAACCAATCCGTCACGAAGAATGTGCATCTGCACGCCGCAGACGCCGAATGCGTCGTGTTCATCGACTTCGGCTATTTCGTTATAAGTGATCTGCGAACCGTCAACCACCGTCACCGAACCTTGTCCAAAAACCTCCATCACGCCGTTCGGATCCAGGATTATCGCCGTGTTCTCGTCGATCCCTATTCCAAGATTGTATGGATTATAGGAAACCGCGGTGATCAGACGGCTGATGCGCCCGCGTTCGGTGAAATGCTGATCGATGATGATGTTCTTTAGAAATCCCAACCCGGGCGAAAGGCGTACGGCATCTTTCTTTGGGTGCGATGCAGCCTCTCCCCGAACGATCATCGACGTGCTCATTCCCGCCGCGCCGGCGCTGGTTCCCGCAAGAACGATATTCGTCTCCCGGACCATTTGCCGCATTTTCGCGGCAAAGTCGGTGCCGCCAAGCAGCGAGACCAGCCGCATCTGATCGCCGCCCGTAATAAAGATCCCCGTAACGCCTTCCAGCAGATCATTCGCATCCGCTTGGAACACGTCCTGGCGGGTCGTTGCACGCAGCACTCTCGGGCTTGCGATCCCAAGATTCCTGAAGGCCTGTGTATATACATCCGCCGCGAACTCAGGATAATCCGATGCGACCGGCACAATAAGGACTTCGGCCCGGTCTCCACCGGCAAGTTCCAGGAATTTCTTCAATATACGCCGTTCGTTATACTTGTCCTCTGCGCCGCCGATCACCAGCAGATGCCCGCCGATGACCTCACGGTCATGCGATTCATTCATAAGGTCACGTAGTTCTCTTTCAAGCTGAATTTGAGCATATTTCGACTCACAATTCAGATATCTTGACAAATCGAAGCCGGAAGAACCAATCAGCACGATCGTCAAATATTTATTGGTCCCGCGCAGCCGTTCTATTTATTGATAACGATGCAATGTTCAAGCGACGCGACCCCGTGAACCGAAAGGAACGTTACGTTTTGCCCTTCCGTAAGCCCTTCGAACATTCCGGCGTTCTCCGGATCTGGTTTGCATCCAAATGAGCTGTTTTCACCCGCAGCCAAATTCGCCTTGTCACCGCCGACACTTTTCACCTTGCCTGTGATCTTTATGATCTTTCCTCGGAGCTCATCCCATTTCTTCGACCGCACGGTTGAAGACAGCTCGTACGAAGCGACGGTTTTCCAAAACTCATCTGCCGTAAGTGTGAGGTCGGGCGTATCCCCCGGAGAGATCACTTTTTTGTTCTCGACCAAAACACATTTCTTCAGAGTAATTGTCGACGACGCTTCGGCCATACACTTGACAGTAAGCCGATCATCTCGCTGCGCCTGTTGGAACGACGTCGCCTCAGACGGCTCGAAATTTCCCCAAAATGTGTCTTTTCCGGCCTGGAGCATCACCGAACTTGACGTTGTTGAATAGAATCGTGCCGTTAACTGTATCAGCTTCCCATTGTATTGCGGTAAAGCTGACTTATCTTTAGTTTGCGAAGCTTTGTAATATTCGTCCGCTGTCATTACGAAATCGGGTTTCGCATCTTTTGACAACGCCGGCTCGCTGTTCGTCGTCGCCGATGACGTGGTCGGACTGACGGTCGGCGCCGACTGGGTCGAGATGCCCGGGAACGTAAGTCCAGCACTGAACGGCAAAGCCTTGGCAAACGCCACCATCTCGTCCATGCTCGCCTCTGTGACCTTTAGTTTCTCCTGGTCATACTTGCCGGCCGGGAGTATCCGGATCGTTCTGTTTCCGACCTGCATGTACAGTGCCGAGTACGTCGAACACATCGCCCCGACCGGATTGCCGGCAGCGTCCTTGATAGGCTGGGACGGAGATGGCGAACACATTGTGGTTATCCACCGCTTTGTACTCTCGTCTGAAGGATATATGTCGATGTTGTATTCAAGGGCCTTCTTCTTTCCGCCGGATTCGGAGACGTACATGCGGTCATAATATGTTGAACGCCGCCCTAAAAAACTGCCTCTCGAACCTCCGCTTGGCTGCAGCGTAAAATCTCCGACCTTTGGCGGCACAATATCGGCCGCGGGTTTGGGATTAAGGTTGAACCATGCAAACACGCCGAACGCCAGAACGACGAAAGCAGCTATAGCCGCGACGCCGGAAAAAAGGTAAATGGGTGTTCGGGAACGCGGGTTTTCGGGCGTACCGATGAAACTGGCCGGCGAAACAGGCGTTCCGGCCGCGGCGGCATTTTTCGCGGTCAAGAGGTTATTTACCGCATCGCAGGAACGCGCGATCAAAAACAAAGTAACGAACGGCAGCGCTAAGATCGGGATGACAAAGAACGCGGTCAAAAGAACAAAGACCGGGTATGCTGTGAAAACCGTTCCCGGCAGCCTGGGGGCCAAAAGACTGTGTCTGTCCAGGTAGTCGTTATGATCCTTAGGGTATCCGGACCAGGTGCGAAATATCCAATACAAATTATATACCGGAACAAATAGGAAACCGATCGCCTTTCCGGGGGTTACAGAAGTCACTCCGTCCTGAAGGACGTCCCATAATTTATAGTTCGTCGCAAGGGTAACAATTGTATGGACGAATACAAACTGCAGGTAGGCGAGTGACCCGACTGCGATCATCCCCACCGCAACATCCCCTGGATGAAGGATCTCATCGTAGAGCAATACACCAAGTACTGCCTCGACAAATAATACCGAAAGAACGATCGCTAGACTTAAGAGATATCCGCCCACCCAGAGCTTCTTGTTCATCTCAGATGGAACCTCCGTGATACCGTACTAATTAAACTTTGTAATGCTAGAATTCGCTCTCAAGATACCATACCCCAAAGGTAAGGGCATCTGTTCGACCATAGAAGATAGGTCCAATTTTCGCTCAAACAATCTCCCGACATAGCGACAGAACACGCGTGCAAGGTCCGTATGAACTAAACTAATTTGATCTTATCCGAAAGTTGTTATTTGCCGAGAGGCATATGCCTTTGCGCCTTATGGATCTCCTGCAGACTCCTCACCGTGACTCCTGCCTGCGACTTCTTTGTCGAGATCGATTCAACTAAGGCTTCGGCTCCCGTGATCGTCGTAACGCAGGGCACATTGAATTGTAGTGCCGCTTTGCGGATCGCTTTTTCGTCATAATGCGATGTTTTCCCGAGCGGTGTATTGATGATGAGCGAGATCTCGCCCTGGCGGATAAGGTCGGCAATGTTAGGACGGCCTTCGTTGACCTTGAAAACGCTCTCGCATTCGAGACCGACCTCGCGAAGTCTGATCGCGGTTCCATATGTGGCAACGAGCTCGAAGCCAAGTTTGTTCAACCGTCTTGCAAGAACCACGGCCTGGCCTTTGTCAGCGTCTGTGACAGATATAAATGCCCGGCCACTCAACGGCAGCTTAAGCCCTGAGCCTTCCATTGCCTTTCCGTAGGCCTCGCTAAACGTATCTCCGACGCCCATCACCTCGCCGGTCGAATGCATCTCAGGACCGAGGATCGGATCGACGCCCGCAAATTTCTTGAACGGAAACACAGGCGATTTAACAAATACCTGCGGAACCTTTAGCACCTCCGGCAAATTGAAATCAGCAAGCTTGTTCTTTCCTGCCATCACCAGCGATGCGATCTTCGCGATCGGAACGCCGGTCGCCTTTGCAACGAACGGGACCGTTCGCGACGCGCGCGGATTTACTTCGAGCACATAAACGCGATCATTCTGGACCGCGTACTGGATGTTCATCAGGCCCTTTACATTCAGCCCTTTCGCGAGGAGCTGGGTGTAATGCTGAATAGTTTCGAGATGCTCGACCGCGATCTTCTGCGCGGGGAGCACGCTGGAGGAATCGCCCGAATGAATACCCGCTTCTTCGATATGTTCCTGGATCCCGGCTATGACGACAGTATTTTCGTCTGCAAGCGCATCGACGTCGATCTCACCGGCTCGTTCCAGGAACTTGTCGATCAGGATCGGCTTTTCCGGTGATGCATCGACCGCCGTTCGCATATATTCATCAAGGCTGGCTTCGTCGTAAACGATCGCCATTGCTCGCCCGCCAAGCACAAAACTCGGACGCACGACAACCGGATAACCGATCTCGGTCGCGATCGCTTTTGCTTCGTCCGGTGACGTCGCCGTACCATTTGGCGGTTGCGGAATGTTCAGCTCTCTAAGCAACGCCGAGAATCGCTTTCGGTCTTCGGCAAGGTCGATCGAATCAGGCGAGGTTCCGATGATCGGCACCCCGGCAGCATTAAGTTTGTCGGCAAGATTCAGCGGGGTCTGACCGCCAAATTGCACGATCACGCCTTCGGGCCTCTCGATATCGACAATATTCATCACGTCTTCGAACGTGAGGGGTTCGAAATACAATCGATCGGAGGTATCGTAATCGGTCGAAACGGTCTCCGGATTACAGTTGACCATTATTGTCTCAAAATCCGCATCGCGAAGTGCAAATGACGCGTGACAACAACAATAATCGAACTCTATCCCTTGCCCGATCCGGTTCGGACCCGACCCTAATATCATTATCTTTCTACGATCAGTCGGTGCCGCCTCACATTCTTCTTCGTAGGTCGAATAAAGATACGGCGTAAACGATTCGAACTCCGCACCGCACGTATCCACCCGCTTGTAAACGGGTGTAATACCGGCAGCTTTGCGATGATCCCGCACCTCAAGTTCATCTGCGCTGGTCAAGAACGACACGCGGCGATCGGACAATCCAAACTCTTTTGCCCGACGAAGCTCCTCGCTCGAATACTCTTCAAGCGGCTTTTCATCGAGAGTTTCCTGAAACTCCATGACTTGCGACAACTGATCCAAAAACCACGGATCTATCTTTGTCAATCGGTGCACTTCGTCTATCGAATATCCGTTTTGCAGTGCGTAGCTAAGATAAGAGAATCGCTGGGAATTAGGGCGTGCGAGCTTTCTCTGCAGTTCTTCGTGCGGAACGTCGACAAGACGGAGTGGTTTTACGGCCTCCAGCGAACGCAGGCCTTTGAACAGCGATTCCTTAAACGTCCGCCCGATCGCCATCACCTCGCCGACCGATTTCATCTGGGTTCCCAGAACGTCCTCGGCTCCGGGAAATTTCTCAAACGCCCACTTAGGTATCTTGGTGACCACGTAGTCGATCGTCGGTTCGAACGATGCCGGAGTCTTTTTCGTGATGTCGTTAGGTATCTCGTCAAGTGTGTAGCCGACGGCAAGTTTTGCGGCGATCTTTGCGATCGGAAAACCCGTCGCTTTCGACGCAAGTGCAGACGAACGCGAAACACGGGGATTCATCTCAATGATACGAACCTCGCCGTTTTCAGGGTTGACCGCAAACTGTATATTGGAACCACCGGTTTCGACCCCGACCTTGCGGATACATTTGATCGACATGTCGCGAAGGTTCTGATATTCGACGTCGGTGAGGGTTTGGGCCGGCGCGACCGTGATCGAATCGCCCGTATGAACGCCCATCGGATCGAAGTTCTCGATCGAGCATATGATCACGACGTTGTCGTTAAGGTCGCGCATCACCTCAAGCTCAAATTCCTTCCAGCCGAGGATCGATTCTTCCACGAGGATCTGCGAAACGGGCGAGGCCGCAAGGCCGCCTTTCGCGATCTCTTCAAACTCTTCGGGGTTGTAAGCCGTGCCGCCGCCCGTGCCGCCAAGCGTGAATGCAGGGCGGACGATCGCAGGATATCCCGTTTCCTCAACTATCTTTTGAGCTTCTTCCCACGTATGCGCGAATCCGCCCTTGGCCGAGGGAATGCCGACCTCGTCCATCGCTTTCTTGAACAATTCCCGGTCTTCGCCAACCTTGATCGCATCGATGTTTGCTCCGATCAGCTTTACGCCAAACTTATCGAGAATTCCTTTTTCGTATAGCTCGACCGACAGATTCAAACCGGTTTGTCCTCCCACAGTTGGAAGCAGCGCGTCGGGCCTTTCTTTTTCAATGATCGCGGCCGCTGTCTCGAGCGTCAGCGGTTCGACATAGGTTCTGTCGGCGATCTCCGGGTCGGTCATTATCGTCGCCGGATTCGAGTTCACCAATACGACCTCATAACCTTCCTGCATCAATGCACGACAGGCCTGCGTTCCGGAATAATCGAACTCGCAAGCCTGACCAATGACTATGGGACCTGAACCGATAATGAGGATCTTTCGAATATCTGTGCGTTTAGGCATCGTTTACAGAGAGGTTTGCAAACATGCAGTATAACCGAATCTTCGGCCGCCATAAAATCGAGAGCCCGTACACTTTTACGTGAAAGATTTCGTGCCATCTTGTCATTTACATGTAAAGGGTATTGATCTACTGTTACGCCACCGCGGCAATTTACTAATTGAAACTCGATCTTAGGAGCCTAAACAATGACAGTTATTAAGGACTGGACCATCATGGTCTATTTCGCCGGCGACAATAACCTGAGCGGCGATATGGCGTTTTCTCTAAATGACATCCAAAGTGCAAACGGAGACCTCGGCACCGCAGAGCGGGACAAGGTAAACGTTTGGGCATACTTCGACGGCTGTTCGCTCGATGCACCAACGCTGTATATAGACTATTCGGAACAGATTCCAGAGCGGCATGTCGTCACCCGCAAGGATCTCTACCACGGTTTAGTAAAAGATACGGAAAATTCGGCTTCTTCAAACTCGATCATCAATTTCGTTCGATGGTGTATCAGGTCTCAAAAACGAAAGGCGCGAAACTATGCACTGATCTTCTCGGGCCACAGCTTCGGCTTTTTCGGAACAAGCCTGATGCGGGACCAAAGTTCTGGACGATATCTGTCGCTTCGACGATTTCGGTGGGCCTTAGAAGAATCAAAGCGGCTTTTTGTTGCCGACAAACGTATCGGGATCATCGGCTTCGATAGCTGCGATATGAGCATGCTTGAGGTCGGATACGAACTTACGGACGTCGCTCAAACGATCGTCGCCTCGGAAGGAAGTGTGCCCAATTCCGGTTGGAGTTACGCGCAGCTTTTAAGAAATTTCGTTGGCGGCTCGCGACCATTACCGCTGCTGCATTCGCGGTTTGCGGACTTCTCTATTTCTTTATCCGACGGCGCAGAGTGGCTCACTCGGCCATAAATGTATAGATAATAGGCGAATGCCCGCCGATCTTCGGCGTCAGAATTATCTGGCATTGCCCTTTCTCAAAAACGCTCCGCGGAAGGACGACCCTTGCTTCCTGAGAACTTCCCACGACCAGCGTTTGTATCTTTTCGACATTGAACACTTGCTTACCATTGATCGTCAGGACCGCACCATATTGGGTGCCTTCGGAGGGGGTGAATGTCAGCGGCATCCTGAAAACAACACTTTCGCCGGACGAACCGATCTTGAATACCGGCCCGCCGTTCCCTCCGTTTCGAAACGTCCCGGGATACAGTTCCATTTGAGAAAAGCGGCTTAGATCAGAAACGTCTTCTCGGTTTATCTCCGCGTATCGTGTCTCAAGTTCATTAGAGTCCGAATTGAGTAGAAACTGCCAGCCCAGGAGGACAAGTATCAGGATCACGACAGGGCCGAACACCAAAGGATTTGGCCGCCACCCGAATACTGTGTCAAGCCATGTGCGAATCGGCAGCGGCTCGGAAACCTTGTTCGAACCGCCCGAATATTTCTTTAGCAAGGCGACCTCATTAACCAATTCGCGTCGTTCGTCGTTTACCAGATAATTGAGCTCGAATAACTCCCGCTCAGCTTCGGTCAGACCTCCTTCAAGGTATTCCTCGATGAGTTCGCTTTCGGCTAGCGACATATCGGCGGCGAACGCATCATCCTCGATCATTCGAACCCCCACATGCTCGTTCTCGGCGTCGCTGGTGGCGCCTATTAACCAATTCTTCATGATCTTCTTATCGAGGGCCATATAATTCCGCCTTCTTACTCGTTATTGCAGAAAAAGCTCAAAATCTAACCGTTATTTTTCGCGATCGAGTCTTCTTTTGAAGCAAATTCGAAGACTCTGCCGAATTCGAAACACCTTCATATGTAGTATTTCCGGTCTTAATCCAAGGTCTTTTGCAAGTCTTTTTCGCAGATCGATCCTCTCTTGCTTTTCCCGGCTGTAGTAACTGACTATCAGTTGCCGGTCGGGATCGGAGAGTTCGCTAAGGCATTCATCAAGCCTTGAAAGGGCCATTTCGTGAGGATCTTCAAACTCGAATGCTCCCGAATCCAGCAACCGCAGATTAAGCAATTGATCTATCGGAACCGTTGGCCGAACTCGTGCCTGTTCGAGGTAGATCTTGGCGGCGAAGCCATAGACGTATGTGACGGGCCTTGTATTGGCGGAAAGATCAAAGGTGCCGGCTTTGGATGCCACTCGATTAAGCGTTTCATCGGCAAGTTGGGCGGCGTCTCGGCAACCTTTCCCGGTGAAGAACCTCTCCAATCCATTTCGGACGCGCTCATAGATGCGCCCTGCCTCTTCCCGATCCTCGGAAAAAAGCGCAAGCAGGGCGTCGAAGTCTTCCTTCTTTAGAACATAGTGGTCTTTCATTCGTGGGCGAGACGCGTTTGCAGGAGAAGATTCACATAATCTAATCCGGAATTCAACTTAGGCAAAAGTGCGATTGACCCGAATAATTCAGCGATTCTCGCAATAGCGCGATTTTTTTGAAAGATTTCACGATTTTTCCTCAATAAGGTGTGTAACAGCGAAATTCCGTCAGGCATTTCTCTGTTTCACCTCAAGAAAATAGCTTAACGGCGAACCCTGAGATCGTCCGTTCTTGGCGACATTGTTTTTTTGGTCGTTCGATTGCCCCAAGTCGAAACGACACAAAAAGGCCCGCAGCCGATTGCCCTCAGCCGCGGGCCTATTTTTCGTTTGATCCGCGATCAGAACGGTATCCTCGGAACTTTGGGGATCTTTGTTTCTATCTTCTGCTTTGCGGCATCGACTACTGCCTTTCCGCTGAAAAAACTATCGAGCCGGTTTGCCAATGCCGGATTGATCTTCTTCAGCTTGTCCTGCACTTTCTTTGCCTCTTTCTTGTTTCCGGTAAGATGATAGACCTCGCCGAGATTGACTAGTCCGAAAGCGTTGTTAGCGTCGAGCGACGATACCCGCTGGAATTGCACCAGAGCATTAGTGAGGTCGTTCGAACCGCGATATGCCAGTCCAAGCTGGTTCAACGCAATGACCCAATCACTGCGGATCGACAATGCCCGATTCAACCAGTTAACAGCCGCCTTGAAGTCGCCGAGCGAGTTGTTTGTCGCCCCGAGATTTAAATAGGCAGCATCGAGTTTCGGATCCTGTTCGACCGCTTTCTCCAGATACTGTTTGCCAAGCTGCAGTTTCGCCGTCGCCTCAGCATCTTTCTTTTGTTCCTTATCCCATCGGGCAGCGTTGTAATATCCCCATCCAGTGTTGTTGTTATCGACGGCGCTCGGGCTTAGCTCTCTTGCAGTGTTTAGTCTGGCGGTAGCTTTGTCCCATTCGTTTGTCTTTCCGAGACAATAGCCCCATTCGCTGTAAAGGTCGGGATTTTTCGTATTGCCCGGCTCGGCCATCTTGTACGCAGCGTTTGCCTCAGGATATCTCTCTAACTGACGGTAAGTGCTCGCAAGGTTCGCCTGTGCCTGATAGTTTTCAGGTTCGATCTTCACCACCTGTTGATATGCCGTCAAGGCGTTCGGGTAATCCTCGCGGTTATAGTAAGTCACCCCAAGATCGAACCACGCGCCGGCATAATTTGGATCGATCCTGACAGCGTCCTTGTAGGACTCGATCGCCTTATCCTGCTGGTTGGTCTTCCCGTAGATCACCGCCTTCTGATAATGGGCCTGGGCATTTTGGGGCTCGGTCTTTAGAATGTTGTCGAAAGCCGCAAGAGCCTCGGGATTTCTATCCTGTTTTGAAAGGATCACGGCCCGTGCAAATCGAGCTTCCGAGCTGTCAAAACCCGCAGCTTCCGCTTTGGACAGATACGTCTCCGCCTCGATCACCTTTCCGGCCTGTGCGTATGCAAGGCCCAACGGCATATAGAGCGAGGAAAACTCCGGATCGAGTTTCAGTGCCGCTTCGTAGTTCGCGATCGCCTCGTCGTTACGGCCATTTGCATCGTGGATCTCACCGATCTTCGCAAAGGCAGCGGCATTCTTCGGGTCGAGTTTGACCGCCTCATTGAAATATATGAGAGCAGCTTGATTATTGCTTTCGCCTGCGGTTTCAATGCCGACGGCGGTTAGAGCCTCGCTTAGACCTTCGGTCGCTTCAGCATTCTTTGGATTAGCCTTAAGTGCCTCGCGATAATTGACGATGGCTCCGGCTGTCTGGCCCTTTTCCATCTGCGTTTCTGCCTGTGCCGTCAGTGTGTTCGAGAGCTTTAGCTTGGCATTACGCTCACGCGCTCGGGCTCTGGCGAGAGCGGCCGCACGTGCTTTGGCGGCATCGGCTTTCTTCTTTCTGGCGACAGCAACCTGGGTCTTAA
The DNA here is from genome assembly GCA_016789265.1 of Blastocatellia bacterium. Taxonomy (GTDB): domain Bacteria; phylum Acidobacteriota; class Blastocatellia; order Pyrinomonadales; family Pyrinomonadaceae; genus OLB17. Next base: position 7,715 of record JAEUQK010000027.1, on the reverse strand, counting down.
TACGATCCCTTCGGCCCGAAGCACTCGCTCCGCTCGCTCGAAATGACCTGACCGCCCCTTTTGCCTGCGGCTGTTTACGCGAAGTGCGAAAAACAAACACGCTTGCTCCACCCGCAAGATCGTCGTTCGGTACTAGGTCGGTCGCCTTGGTATCGACAACCAAGCCGCTAAAAACGAATGAAAAAAGCAAAAATGACGAAAAGATGAATTTCAGCAGTTGGGATCTGTAAAACATAGCTACCTCTCTAACTTGGCCGCGACGAATAACGGCAGGCTGGACTTAAAATTATACCGCAGGTTGACGGTTCAATTCGATACTTTTTGCTTATGCGCGAAGTATCTTAACTAAAATGAACCGACAAAAATCGGTTCCGTTTGAAGCTCAACATCGAACTTCTCCAACACTACGCGTTGGATCTCTTCTTTTAGGCTAATGACCTCTCTGGCCGTTGCTCTGCCACAATTGACGATCGCAAGCGAATGCTTCTTTGAGATGCCCGCGTTTCCCATCCTAAAGCCCTTTCGAAAACCGGCCCGCTCGATCAACCAGGCCGCAGGTATCTTTACCGTCTCATCATCAACGCGAAAGTGCGGAACTTTTTCTATCCCCAGGCGTCCGGCGACTTCCTCGATGTCATTCTTCGAAACGAGCGGATTCTTGAAAAACGAACCCGCGCTTCGCGAGTTTGGATCATCAGGGTCGATCACCATAGATTTAGCGCGTCTGATCTCAATTACTGCATTTCTTGCTTCTTCCAACCCTGGCGTTCGACCGGCAAAACGCTCCGCGAGGTCTTTGTAAGCGATCCTTGGCTCACCGCCTTTTTCGAGCTCAAACTCAACCGCTGTTACAATGTATCGGTCTCGCATCGTCGAATTGAAGATACTCTTTCGATACTCAAAACCGCATTCCGCATTCGAAAGCTCAACGAATTTCATCTTGGTCCGATCAAAACACCTGACGATCCGAATAGTCTCCGAAACTTCCTGTCCATACGCGCCGACATTTTGGACCGGCGTTCCTCCCACATAGCCCGGTATCCCGCTAAGGCATTCGATCCCGGCAAGCCCTCGCTCCACACAGACGGCAACGAACCCGTCCCAGTCCTCACCAGCAGCGGCCCTGACCAGCACATGTCTGCCTTCAGCCCTATTGAATTCGATCCCTTTCAGGCATATCTGGAGTACAAGGCCTTCAAATCCCTCGTCCGAAACGACAATGTTGCTTCCTCCCCCGAGAATGAACAACGGGAACCTTTTTTCCGACGCGTATTCAACAGCGGCCGCGATATGCTCCTCAGATCGAGCTCGGACAAAGCGACGCGCGGGCCCGCCTATGCCGAGGGTAGTAAAAGGCGCAAGCGGCACGTCATTTTCGATCTTCAATTTCTCGGTTTGAGTGTTCACCTTCGTCCCCAAAATAATAGCGAGAGCCGGAGCTTACTCCAACTCTCGCAATGTTTCCCGAAAACTCGGGGCCGAATTAGGATCCGCCGCGAAGACCGCCATTTGTCGCAACATCCAACTGAGCGGCAAGCCGGGAATCCAGTTTCTTCAACGCATCCCAGGCTTTTCGAGCCTCCGGAATATTGTTGTCCTTGAAATTAGCGAAACCTAGGTTGTAATAGCCTTGCGCAAATTTCTTATCCCGGTCGGTAGCCGTCTTGAACTGCTTGACGGCATCCTTGAAACTGCCCTTCTTCAGATAGGCGATCCCCAACTCGTTGATCGCGAAGACCCATTTCGATTCCTTTTTGACGACTTTGTTCAGTACATCGATCGCCGCGTCGTATTCGCCAAGATCGGTCAAAGCCATTCCGAGATTTAGCATCGGGCCGGAGACGAAATTAGTATTGTTTGCAGCTGCACGCTGCAGGTTTGCCTTTGCTTTCTCGAGCTTTGGACGTGCCCCCATCGTTCGGCCCGCGGCAATGTCTGACCGTGCCGCGTTGTAGTAGGCCCAACCAAGGTTCGCCGCATCGACGCCGCTGGTGCTCAGCTTATCGGCACTTTCAAGTGCCCGGACTGCCGCGTCCCAGCGGCATGCCAGCCCTTGTTTCACGTTCGATTCGCACTGTTTCGCGATCGAGAATGCGGCCTTGCTGTACATATCGGCGGCATCCTCTTTGTCGAAATTCGACTGACGTTGGATCAAGGTTGCCGCGAGGTTATAGTTCGCCTCGGCCATATTGTAGTTCGGCGGAGTCAGCTGTCGGTACGCATCGCCTAGATTGTTGTAAGCCTCGTAATTGGCATTGTTAAGTTTGGTCGCACGCGTATAAGCATCGACTGCAGCCTGATATTCACCAAGTTCATATTGAGCCGAACCCAGTTCAAACCAGGCATCAAAGAAGTTTGCCTTCAACGTTGTGGCCCTTGTGAACTCCGCAACGGCTTCTTTGTTACGGTTCAAGCGAGCCAGCGTCGCTCCGACGTAATAGAAAACATCAGGATTGGTCGCATCGAGAGTTGCCGCTTTCTTCAAAAGCGTTAGAGCTTCGTCATTTCGATTCTGCGAGTAACGAACTAAACCTAGATAATAGTGAGCCTGGGCGTCGTTCGGTGAAGACGCAACGGCCTTCGTCAGATAATTATCAGCCTTGGACAGCTCTGCAGATGCATCCTGTTTGGCTTGAAGCTTGGTACTGGCCTTCTGGTAATAGAGTGCCCCGAGCGGGGTATATATCTCGGAAAGCGCGGTGTCATTCTGAAGAGCCCTCTCATAATTGCCTACCGCCTCGTCTTCTTTGCCCATTTCGGTCAGGACCTCGGCAAGTCCGAAGTACGCAGGAGCATTGTTCGCGTTGTATTTCAAGGCCTCTTCAAAAAAGCTCCTCGCCACCGGAAAACTGTCCTTCACCAGTAATTCATTACCTTTTAATGCGAGTGCTTCGCTCAAACCTGACGACGCGACCCCGTTGGCAGAATCCATTGAGATCGCTTCTCGGAAGAAGTCGATCGCGTTGTTATAATCGTCGCGATCCATGTAGTATTCGCCGACCCCGGCAAATAGTTTGGAAGCTTCCGCACGCGGCATTTGCTTCAGCTTCTGGTTCGATGGAAGGTCCTTCGGATCGACCGCTTGTTCCCTCGTTCGGCGCGGATCCACCTTTGCAAGCGTCGTGTACTGCTTACTTACCTTCTTAGCCGTCTCGATTCGCTGAGTCTTGGACCGCTGGATACCCGCGCGGGAAACGAATTTCTTAGGTGTGGCGCGTGATCCGCCGCGAAGCACGAAAACGCTCGAACCGCCGGTTACGTCGCTGACCGGGATAAGGTCCTGAGCAGCAGATTCCGTCGAACTGATGAATATCGCGATCAATAAGAGCGGAATGATCGCCAATTTGGCCAACGCTGATCTCATTTTGTTCTCTTCCTCTAAATTATTAAGGCCGCGGGAAATGGTTGAACACACGTAATTCCAGCCGTTTCGATGCGGCAACTGACCCTTGACGTTTACCGGAAGCGCATTTTGCACAATCCGCCGACTTTTGATAACCGAAGCGCCCTAAGTTTTGCACCGAAACCCTCAAAAATCAACTGTTTAGTACAGTGTCCAACTGCAAAGACCATCATTACGGCAAATGTTCTTGCCAATATGTTAACTGTTCGCTAAATTAGAAAGTTACCAACCATTCGAGTGTTCAGGCCGTCAATCCGCGATTTGGGAATGGTTCCGCCGCCGCCGTAGGCCTGAGACCGGACGCTGGAAATCCACTTTCTAAGGAGATCTTGCCGACCATGAAAGCATTTACTACTGAGCATCTCAGGAATATGGCTGTCATTGGACACGGCGACGCGGGTAAAACCCAGCTGACCGCGTCGCTAGCCTATGTAGCCGGTTCTACGCCACGCTGGGGAAAGGTCGATGAAGGCACTACCATCACAGATTTTGATGAAGATTCGATCGAACGAAAAGTCTCTCTCAACAATAATTTCGCCCACCTCGAGTACGGGGACTCAAAGATAAACCTAATAGATACACCGGGATACGCCGCCTTTGTCGCACACGCCCGCCCTGCACTTCGGGTCGCTGACTGCGCTTTGGTGGTCGTCGACGGTGTACACGGTATAGAGGTCCAGACCGAAAAGACCTGGCAGTATGCGAACGAATTCCTGCTGCCGCGATTCATGGTTATCAACAAGATCGATAAGGAGCACGCCGATTTCGGCCACGCGCTTGAGACAGCAACTTCGAGTTTCGCCCGTTCGATCGTTCCTTTCACACTTCCACTCGGAAAAGAAGGCGACTTTAAGGGCGTCGTCGATGTTGTCCATCAAAAGGCTTACGAATTTGACAGCAACGGAAAGGCCAAGGAAATTCCTATCCCTGAAACGGGCCGCGACGTTTTCGACCGTACGCGGGAACGCCTGATCGAGATCGTCGCCGAATCGGACGACGCTTTGATGGAGAAATACTTTAACGACGGTACATTGCCCGAAGAAGACATTTATCCGAACCTCGCAAAGGCAATTGCTGCCAGTAAACTCTGTCCGGTTTATGCGGTTTCGGCGAATACCCTTGTTGGACTGCAGATATTGCTCGACCACATTGTGGAGTTCGCACCGAACCCCGCGACCCACGAGGCTGAATACGGCTTCACCAATCCGGAAATGGTAGGCGACCGCGTCTCAAGAAAGTACTCCAATGACGAACCGTTTTCTGCGTATGTTTTCCGAACGATCGCCGATCCATTTGCAGGCCGGATAAACGTGATGAAGATCGTCAGCGGCAAGATCGCGGCCGATGCGGCTGTCTTTAATTCGACCCGCGATACCACCGAACGCCTTGGCGCACTTCATGTTATCAACGGGAAAACTCTTGACAAGGTAAACGAAGCGCAGACCGGCGACATTATCGCCGTCGTCAAGCTGAAAGACACACAAACAGGCGATACTCTCTGCGACAAATCCAACGCGATTGTCTATCCAAAGGTCGAGTATCCCGAGGCGGCGATCGCATTCGCCATCGAGCCGAAATCGCGTGCGGACGAGGAAAAGATCTCCGTAGCCCTGCACAAGATCCTTGAAGAAGATCCGTCGCTTCATTTCGACCGTGATGCCCAGACGAAGGAGTTCATCCTATCGGGCTCCGGTCAGCTTCATATCGAGACCGTCGTCGATAAGTTGAATAACCGCTATCACGTGGAGGTTGCACTTCATCCGCCGAAAGTCCCGTATAAAGAAACGATCACATCACAGGTCGAGGTTCAGGGCCGCCACAAGAAACAGTCCGGCGGACGAGGCCAGTTTGGCGATTGCAAGTGTATTTTCGAACCACTTGAGCGCGGACAAGGATTTGAATGGGTCGATAAGATCTTCGGCGGTGCGATCCCGCAGAATTTCCGTCCGGCTGTCGAAAAAGGCATTTTAGAGGCCGCTCAGACCGGGTACGTCGCGGGTTATCCGATGGTCGATTTTCGCGTCACTCTCATCGACGGAAGCTATCACACGGTCGATTCGGACGAGCATTCTTTCAAAGCTGCGGGCCGAAAGGCCTACCGTGCGGCGATGGAAAAGGCGAAACCGACGCTTTTGGAACCGATCATGGACGTGGAAGTCTTTACGCCGCAGGAAGTTAGCGGCGACATAATGGGCGACCTGAATAGCCGCCGCGGCCGAGTTGGCGGCATGGACATGCGCGGAAAACAGCAGGTAATAAAAGCTAAAGTTCCGCTCTCAGAAATGTTAGACTATCAGTCGAAGCTTAATTCGGTGACCCAGGCACGGGGTTCGTACCACATGCAGTTTTCGCATTACGATCCGCTGCCGCACAATCTGGCTCAAAAGGTCATCGATGAAGCAGTCGCCGCCGGCCGCGTCCGTGCCCACGACGACGAAGATTAGTTCAGAGTCCGCGATCCATCGCGTTCTCTTCTACACCTTCCGTGTATTTCGCAAATTTGGTGTGTTAGGTTGCTGCCAACTCCTGAACAAGCGAAATACACGGATGTTTTTTATAGCAAAAGGTTAACGATCCGCTCTCAAAACCTTTGGCCGCCGGTTCCGTATAATTCGAAAACGAAATTGGATGATCATGCATATTCAGTGCATAATCGTAAGAAATTCTTGAGTTAATAGGAGATTTCGATGTTTAGTTTCAAAGGCTCACTTCTTCTCTCTTTCGCAATACTTTTGGTTTTGTCCGGCATTCAGATCTCGAGCGCACAGGTTCGCCCGCCGGTGCCGCGCGCGAGCCAAAAGGCAACGGTCGCCCAGACCATAGGCACGTCTGAGGTTTCGATCACCTACAGCCGTCCGGCGGTCAAAGGCCGTACAGTTTATGGCGATTGGCCCAGCGATGTAAAAGGCGAGGCGACACTCGACAATCAAAACACGCGTCCGGCAAATGCTCCGTTAGTGCCGTGGGGCCACGTCTGGCGTGCCGGTGCCAACGAAGCCACGCTGTTCACCGTCAACGATGACGTACTCATAAACGGCCAGCCACTCGCGGCCGGTAAATATAGCTTTCACACCATCCCGGGAAAAGATGAATGGACGATAATATTTAACAAAGACGATGGCCAGTGGGGCAGTTTTTCTTACGATGCTGCCAAGGATGCTCTCCGGGTCAAGACGAAACCGCAATGGGCGTCCGACAGCGAGGAACTGCTTTCATATACCTTTGATCAGGTCGGCGAAAAGTCGGCAACCGTCACCCTTTCATGGGAGAAGGCAAGAGTTCCCTTTACGGTCGAGGTAAAAGACGTTGTCGGTTCCACCATGAACCGTCTGCGTGCTTACGTCGCCGACGGCAAGGCCGACGATTGGCAGCGTCCGCTGAACGCCGCAATGTATGCAAAGTCGAACAAACTTAACGATGACGCCGCGAAATGGTTCGATCAGGCAAACAAGGCAGCCGACACGGCGATTGCCGCAAAACCGACTTTCGCAAATTATCGTGCGAAATCCAACGTTTTGTTCAACGCCGGCAGAATGCAGGAAGCTCTTGCCGCAACCGAAAAGGCAGTCGAGGTAGGCAAAGCTGAAAAGGCAGACACAGCTGCTCTCGAGAAACGTATTGCCGATATCAAGGCAGGAAAGAATTAATCCTCAAGTACGAATCGATCTTCAATGGCCGACTTATTGATCAAAGATCAAAATGTCGGCCTTTTTTTGCCCTTTTTATGGTGTTTCGGAAACTACTTCAGGTGATATTTGGCTTAAATGGACCGAAACCCTGACCATTAACGCGTAGTGGGAAGATCATGTTGAGATCGCGTAGAAACGGTGCTACCATTCCGCCACCGCGCTGAACCACTTAGGTCGAAGACTGTCCTGATCTGGAGAAGAATGATGAAACGATTCCTTTCTCTTTTCGGTTTATCGGCACTGCTGTTTACGAGCCCTGCGTTCGGACAGTCAGGCGGGAGCTTTACGATAACCAAGTCCGTTATCGCAGGCGGCGGTGGAAGCGGGTCGGGTGGGTCGTTCACGTTGAATGGAACGATCGGCCAGGCAGCGGCTGGAACGACATCTACTGGCGGCAGTTTTTCGCTTGAAAGCGGATTCTGGGCCGGCGGCAACGCAAATGTTCCGCAAGCACCGACTCAATTCGACTTTGACGGCGACCGGAAGGCGGATTTTGCGGTGTACAGGCCTGCGGGCGGTGATTGGTGGCGGCTGAACAGCGGGACTAACTACGCGACCTACAGCGTGACGCAGTTCGGCATCAACACCGATCAGATCGTTCCTGCCGATTATACGGGTGACGG
>JAEUQK010000023.1 GCA_016789265.1 Blastocatellia bacterium | reverse complement strand
CCTGACCGAAATACGCATTTGGTCACTTTTTGTTCAAAAAAAGATCGTATAAGGGGAAACGGCTACTCTTCAAACGAACTACGCACGTCGTGAGGACCAGCTTGCGATCAGTGCGACGGGAAGCCCGACAAGCAAAGCGTGCCCGATGATACTGTTGGCGAACGATCCGGAGTCAAAAGGCGTAGAACGCCAGCCGATCGCCGATAGCGGTATGACGACAAACTGCATTACAAAGTGAGCTAAAATACCGTAAGTAATGCCTGAGATCACCGGGTGCTTTATCAGAACCGAGATTCGGGAAGAAAAAAGGAAGTAAACGGTCGCGATACAGGTTGCAACGACGAAATGAAGGAGTATTCCTAAAAATGCCGTATTCCAGCCGCCGGCAATCGCCGATTCACGGCCGAGCAGGCCGGCGGCAACGCCCTGCCAAACTCGCTGAACGGTCATCCCAAAATAGTTTGGGAAAAAGATAGACGCGTCTAGAAGATCAAGGATTCCGATCGAAAGTCCGCCAAATAGAACAGTTTCAAATAACCGCGGCCGAGCGACCGCTCCGTTTTCTTCCATTTTGCCCCCTCGGCGCGGTTAGATTACACAACCCCGCGAAAGGTTTTCCGATGCAGGCGACAAGGACCGTGTTCGCGAATGGCCGCAAGGTGGGCGACGGAGCCGTAACCTTTGTGTCCGGCGAATCCGTATTCGGGAAATTCAGCATCGTATTGTTTCATCAGATCGTCTCGAAATACCTTCGCAATGACCGATGCAGCGGCGATCGAATATGAGATCGAATCCCCTTTGATGATGGCCTTTTGCGGGAGGCTGCATTGTCGAAGTTGGAGTGCGTCGATCAGAAGATGATCAGGGGCAGGGGTGAGACCGTCAATTGCTTTCAGCATCGCAAGTTTTGTGGCTTCTAGGATGTTGACACGGTCTATCTCGTCCGCATCAATGATGCCAAGCGAATATGCGACCGCCGTTTGCCGGAGTTCTTGGTAGATCTCTTTTCGCTGACGTTCCGTGAGTTTCTTGGAATCGTTCAGGCTTCTCGGGACCGGTTTGCTCTGATCAAGTATGCAAGCCGCCGCGACCACCGGGCCTGCAAGACATCCACGGCCGACCTCATCAACACCGGCGACGAACTGAAAACCCTCGCTTGCCGCCTGCTCCTCAAAATCAAAGCCGATGGTCCATATGGTCCGATCGGCTTGAAGCTTAAATCCCGTCACGGTCAAAATTCTATCACGGTTTACTTTTCACGAGTCCATATCCGCCGATGGGTTCCGTAATAAATCTTTCACCGAACCCGGCTATCATTGGTCGGCCCTTTGCGATCGCAGCTTGTACGGATGGCAATTTGAGCGATGCTTCGTGGCTTTCCTTACTTTCCCATACCTCGGTGATCCAGATTGCATTTGCATCAGTTGGATCGCTTGCGATTATGTAGCTGAGGCATCCGGGCATCGAACCCGTTCCCTCCGAAAGGATCCTGATGAGATCGTCTCGCTTCCCTTCCGCGGCGATCATCTTGCCTATCAAACCGTACATTTTCGAACCTCCGTGAACCGCTTCGGCAGACGGAAAGAGGGCGTACACGACCGTCGAAGCCGAAGCTGCAACGAATTCGCGACGCCCTAATTTCATAACGTCAAAATGAAGTTTATTTAGCTGCCTGCGCCTTATTACGCGTATCCTTCTCCTTAATACGAGCAGCCTTGCCGCGAAGATCACGAAGGTAATAGAGTTTGGCACGGCGGACCTTACCACGTCGTACAACGTCTATATGATCGACGATCGTCGCATGCAGCGGGAAGATCCGCTCGACGCCAACTCCGAAGCTCACCTTGCGAACCGTAACCGATTCACGTGCTCCGCCGTGTTTGCGCGCGATGCAAACGCCTTCAAAAACCTGAAGGCGTTCTTTGTTGCCTTCCTTGATACGGACGTGAACCTTTACGGTATCGCCGGGTTGAAATGCCGGAATAGTCTCTTTTAGTTGCGTCTTCTCAACTACATCTAGTCTGTTCATAATCGTTCGGCCAGAGGTCAATCAAAGTTACGGAGTTGCAGCGTCTCAGAGTTGCAAAGTTCATTGTTAACTCTGCAGCTAAGAAGCTCTGCGAACTTAGCGGACTTCATTCACATTCACCATTTTCTCCTGTCAATAGATCTGGTCTAAACTTCCTTGTTTTTTCGAGCGCCTTTTCGTGACGCCATTTCTCTATCTCGGCATGATTGCCGTTTAACAATACTTCCGGGACTTTCATCCCTCTAAATTCTGCTGGCCGCGTGTAATGCGGACAATCCAGTAGGCCGTTCGAGAACGAGTCATTCTCTGCCGATGTCTCGCTGCCCAATGCTTCGGGCAAAAGCCGTATGATCGCATCGGACAAGACGATCGCGGCCGGTTCCCCACCCGAAAGCACATAATCGCCGATGGATATTTCGTCGGTAACGAGCGTCTCGTTCACTCGTTCATCAACGCCTTCGTATCGCCCGCAAATTAGCACTAAGTGATTTGCACATTCCGCGATCTCTTTCGCGAAGGCCTGTTTCAACGGCCGTCCCTGAGGCGAAAGCAGTATCACTTTCGTGCCCGCCGCATATTCTTCACGGTTCGAAGTTCCAAGAAGGTGCTCGATCGCGAGAAAGATCGGTTCCGCCTTCATGACCATCCCGTCGCCGCCACCGAATGGACGGTCGTCGGTCATTTGGTGCTTATCGGTTGCAAACTCGCGGATGTCGTGTACATTGATATCCACGATCCCCGCGAGTTTTGCCCGACGAATTATTCCAAAATCAAAGACCTGTTCGAAAAACTCAGGGAAAATCGTGAGTACATCAATCTTCACCTAAAACTCCAGTAGACCTTCCGGCGGATCGATCACGATCCGTTTCTTTTCAACGTCAACGTCGACGCAGATCGATTCAGCAAACGGCACAAGCAATTCTCTTTCTGCCCCATCGATCACCAGTAATTCAGTGCCGCCGGTCCGCATTAGCTCACGGACAGTACCGATCGGATCTCCATTGGTCGTAATAACTTCACAACCCTCAAGCTGCCAATCAAAGAACTCACCGTCTTCAAGAGCCACCGCCTCGGCCTCATCTACGCAGATCTCAGCGTTTCTTAGCCCCTCGGCAGCTTCGATAGAATCAACATCATCGAATTTCAAAACGATCCGTTCCTTATGGAACCAAACATCTTCAATTTTCAATCGCCTTCTCTCTCCGGAAGGCAATACTGCAATGACGTCTTTTAGTCCATCGAAACGCTCTGGAAAATCCGTCAGCAAATCTCCGATGACCTCACCGCGAAGTCCACGCGGTTTTGCGATCCGTGCGATTGCTACAAGCTCGTCCAAGCTAATCTTCGATCAGATCAAGGTGATACCGCTTGCCGTGTTTTTGCCCCGCGTAAAAGAGCAAACTCCGGATCGCCTTTATCGTGCGGCCTTCGCGGCCAATTAGGCGTCCGTAATCGTCAGGGGCGACTCGAACCTCAAATTTGATGTTCTTGCCGTCACCGATCTCGTACACTTCCGCCAGATCGGGCGAGCCGACAATCCCTTTTACGATCCTTTCGATTGCTTCCTTCATCTAGTCAGTCCATGAGGTCCAGCCAGCCAGGAAAGTCTCGGATGTCTGATCTTCCCAGACTACCTAGACCTTTACGACCTCCTCGACTTATTCGCCTGCCGGATTGTTCTTGATCAGGCTCTTAACGGTTTCGGTCGGCTGAGCGCCGACGCCGACCCAGTACTGAATGCGGTCGTGCTTCAGGTTAACTTCTGCCGGATTCAGCATCGGGTTGTATGTACCGAGATTTTCGATGTACGCACCGTCACGCTTTGAACGTTTTTCCTTAACTACTACGCGATAAAAGGGTTTACCCTTCGCGCCCATTCTCATCAAACTGATAGCTAGCATATTCTTATTTCCGTTTCTTATGTCTTTTCTTCTTCTTGACCGATCTCGATCCTGAATCTTCATCACCGCCGCTAGGTAAGCCAGGCATTCCCCCGCCAAGCATTCCCCCGAGGCCGCCTGCAAGTCCACCCATCATTCGTTTGCCGAGCCCGGCAAGCAGCCCGCCCTTATTCATCTGCGCCATCATTTTACGCATTTGTTCGTATTGGCGAAGCAGCTGGTTGACCTCACCTATCGTCGTTCCTGAACCGCCGGCAATACGGGTCTTGCGGCTTGCATCGATGATGCGATGGTCATTTCGTTCGGATCTGGTCATCGAATCGATGATGGCCTCGGTTCGCTTCATCTGGTGATCGACCTCAGCGGATTGCTCGTCGCTGAGCTGCATGCCGCCGGTCATCTGTTCGGGCAGCATTTTCATCAGCTTTGACATGGACCCGAGCTTCTTGAATTGTCCGAGCTGAGCCTTAAAGTCTTCCAGCGTAAACTGGTTACGCGTCATTTTGGCGAGTTGGGCCTGTGCTTCCTGCTCGTCGATCTTGCCCTGGACTTCCTCGATCAGAGTGAGCACATCGCCCATTCCGAGGATGCGTTGTGCGATGCGGTCCGGATAGAATGGCTCGATCGCGTCGTACTTCTCGCCGACGCCGACGAACTTCACAGGCTGGCCGATGACCTGTCGGATGGACAACGCGGCACCGCCTCGGGCATCACCATCCATCTTGGTCAGAACGACGCCCGTAACGCCGACACGCTTATGGAATATCTCGGCCGAATTGACGGCATCCTGGCCGGTCATTGCATCTGCGACGAAGAGGACCTCGATCGGTTTTGTTTCTGCCTTTATCTGCTCGAGCTCGACCATCAGGTCGTCGTCGATGTGAAGACGGCCGGCGGTATCGATCATGAGCGTATCGAAGCCCATGTCCTGCGCGTGCTTCATGGCACCGCGGACGAGGGTCATCGGGTCGCTCGATTCTTTGTTCTCATAAACCGGTACGCCTACGGCACTTCCGACGACGCGAAGCTGTTCCCGTGCGGCGGGGCGATAGACGTCAACCGAGACGAGCAGCGGTTTTCGTTCCTGATTGTCGCGAAGCCAACGCGAGATCTTACCGGTCGAGGTCGTCTTACCGGAGCCCTGCAGACCGACGATCATCACGACGTTCGGTATTTGCTTGGTAAAAACAAGCCGCGAAGAGGTTCCGCCCATCAAGGCCGCGAGTTCGTCATAGACGATCTTGACGACCTGTTCGTGAGGGTTGAGGCCTTGCCATACCTCTTGCCCCTCGGCCTTTGCCCGGACAGATTCGACGAAATCCTTTGCTACCTTATAGTTAACGTCCGCTTCGAGGAGCGCCATCCGGATCTCCCGAAGAGCCGCGTCCACGTGTTCGGGCGTCAACTTGCCCTGCCCACGCAGATTCTTGAGCGTTTTCTTCAGCTTATCCGAAAGCGATTCGAACATATAGGTACACTTCGGCTACAAGAGTCGAAACTATAAATACTAGTGTTTTAGCCGTTAAGTGTCAAATTTTTGGAGCGTTTTAAGGCTGATAGTACACGGCCCGTTTTCCTCATGGTCCATTATCAGTTATCAACTATCCATTCATTCTCCCGCCCATTCTCCGGCCCTCGATTCCCTTGGCGGCGAATCGCCAACTGCTTCAGTCTTCGATGCTCAATTTGCGGAAAAGCTAAGCTTGGCCGAGGCGGGGGTGAAGCCATTTCAATTTTGGATTTTGGGTTTCGGATTTAGGCACCCGAGCTACTGGCCGGGGTTTTGACTTTGGTCGGGATCGTCGGCGGCGGCCCGTTTGCGCAGGGCGGCGATCTCGAGGGCGGCACGTTCGAGTTCGAGTTCCATTCGCCTGGCCTCGATATCGCTTTTTCTAGATTCGCGTTTTTCTTTCACAAGGCTGAGGACAAGTCCGGCAAAGGTGGAAAGCGAAGTTACTGCCGTTGCGACGACGCCGAAAGCCACCGGCCCGTTGGTCGGCATCGGTTCGGTCGGATCGACGCCGGCGATCGGCAGGTTCATCGCGACGAACAGCACGAACAAAAGCCCGGCCGAAATAAGGAATACGACCGTGAGCACCACCGCACGAACTCCCCAAGTGACCATTCGAATCATGGCCGCGATTAAACTGCGTATCGCAGGAAAGCCAACAGGCAAAAATAGTGATGAGTGGAAGATGCACACGGGGACGCGTGCGGTCCGGTCATGTCGATATTGGATTTTGGATTCTGGATTCCGTGTTTGGATCACAGGAGGCGGTCGATCGCGGCGATGACGTTTTCGGGCGGGACGGAGAGGATGCAGCGGGGTTCGCCGAAGACCTTACATTCGTAGCCGGGGCACGGCTGGCATTCGAGCGGATGGAAGACTATCTCATTCGGCGCGTCTGTCCACGGCCGCCAGTGGTCGCGGTTTGACGAGCCGAAGATGACGACCGACGGCGTGTTAACGGCCGCCGCGATATGCGCGATGCCGGAATCGTTGCCGATGAAGAGTTTTGCTTTCGATGCAAGCGCCGTTATCTCCGGCAAGGTCAGATCGTCAAACGTAAGAACGGGAACGCGCGATGCGGCGGCCAAACGGTCGAGCACCGCGCGTTCGTGCTTTGCCGCGATGGCGACCCGCTTGATACCGCGTGCGGCGAGATATTCGGAGACGCGGGCAAAATTCTCGGCCGGCCATTGCTTGGTGGCGAACGCGGCCGAGGGATGAAGCAGGGCGAATGATGAATTTTCGATGTTCAGCCTGTTTTCGATCGACGCAAGTGCGGCGTCGGTAACGGCGAGGCTTGTACGCGGGCGGTCTTCGACCGGGACACCGGCAAAGCCTACAAGCGCAAGCTGCTGTTCGGCGGAGTGGGTCACGGCCTGTTTCCAAAAATCCGCCGACGACGAGAGCAGTTCCGTATAAAAAGACGAGTAGCGGTAATGCGAATAACCGACGCGATGACGCGCTCCGGTCGCACGCACGATAAGGGATGCGGTCGTTCCGCCGTGAAGATCGAATACGGCGTCGTATCGCGTCTTGCGAAGCGCACGCGCCGTCTTGATCCGCTCGAGGGTTCCCTTGCCTATCGGGACCACTCGGTCAACGGCTTCAAAACCATCAAGCACCGGCGCGACCCAATCTTCAAGGAGTACGTCGATCTTCGCGTCGGGAAGGAAACGCCGGAGGGCAATGAGCGAGGGCGTGGCAAGCACCGTGTCGCCGATCGAACGAAGACGGACGACGAGGACACGGCGGACGCTGCTCCATTCGATCACTTCTCGACCGACGCTTCTTCGACGAGCATCACGGGAATATCGTCCTTGACCGGATAGGCAAGCGAACATTCAGCGTTCACACACTTAAGGCGAACGGGATCTTCCTTGAGCTCGACCTTGGATTTGCACTTAGGGCAACGGAGAATTTCGATGAGTTCGGGCGGTACGGCCATGGGTTTAAAGTAAAAGGTAAAAGGTAAAAAGTAAAAGGTAAAACGAAAAGGCAAACCGTCCGGTTGTGACAGCCTGCCTTTGGTTTCTGGGGAACTGGCCGCCCGCTTACGCAGGCGGTTCTGACATTAGGCCGCGTCGGGCGTCTTGGTGCCGCACTCGGCGCAGAACTTGGCTCCGGGAGCGAGTTCGGCCTGGCAGCCGGTGCATTTCTGTTTTTCCTGCGACGAGCCGCACTCAGAACAGAACTTTGCACCCTCGCGGAGCTTGGCACCGCACTTAACGCACGGGACCGAAACGACCTCCATTTTGCCGCCGCAATCGGCACAGAATTTGGCAGTCGGGTTATTTTGCTTGCCGCACGCGGGACATGCGACGGTCGCGGCCGCAGGTGCGCCCATCTGCTGACCCTGCGGATTTGCGCCAAAGGCGTTCGCCATCTGTCCGCCAACCGCAAAACCCGCACCGAGGCCCGCTCCAAGTCCGGCACCACCGCCTTCGTTTTGTGCGGCGTCGCGAAGAGCGTCGGCCGCCTGAAACTGCATATACTTTTGCGCGTCGCCAAGTGCACCCATCGAGGCACGCTTGTCCATCGCTGCTTCGACCTCGGGGGGAAGCGAGATGTTCTCGACGTAGAATTTTGTTACCTCAAGCCCGTAGGAAGAGAAATCTTCGTTGATCTTGCCGCGGATCGCCTCGCCGACCTCTTTGTACTGAGCAGCAAGGTCGAGCGCCGGGATCTTCAGTTCGCCAAGAGCGTCAGAAAATTCCGTTACGATCGCTCGCTTCAACTGGCCATCGATATCCTCGGTCTGGAAATGGGCGTTTGTCCCGGCGATCTCGCGAATGAATCCGGCCGGGTCCGCAACGCGAAGGCTGTAGGCGCCGAACGCACGCAAACGGACGATGCCAAAGTCTGCATCGCGAAGCATAATCGGGTTTGACGTGCCCCATTTCATGTCCGTGAACTGTTTCGTATTGACGAAATAAACTTCTGACTTGATCGGCGAATTAAATCCGTACTTCCACGCGCCGAGCTTGGACAGTATCGGCGTATTGCCTCCCTCGACCGAGTAACGGCCTGGCGTGAAAACATCGGCCACCTGGCCTTCGAAAACGAAGACGGCCGCCTGCGATTCGCGGACTATCAACTGCGCTCCGTTCTTGATCTCTTGCTGGTAAACCGGAAAGCGGTAAACCAGAGTATCCTGCGAGCTATCTAGCCATTCGATGACCTCGATAAACTGGTTCATCGCAGCTTCTTTGACCTTATCCATTAAGCTCATTCTTTCGATATCTCCTTATGACTATATTAACGAGTAATATCTCACAAAGTTCGATAAGAAGGAAGAAAAACAAGCGGCAACGAATCTACCTGAACTTTCGGGGAATCACGGGATCGTTCAAACCGAACGCATATGGCCCGCGATCTGATCGCTGTAATATCCGTTTCCACCGCCATTTCTTCCGTTCAATGCCTTGATGTAGGTTTCGAGGATGTAGGTCGACATCGAAAAGCTGTTTTCCACGCCGCCCCGCAGTTTGATCCTCATGGTGTTGTCGCAGTTTACGCTTTTGTAGTTGACGGAAATGTCCGTTTGATAGGTAGCGATCGACGAATAATTAAACTCTGCGTTTTCGAAGTCATCTATGGAGACCGGCATTCCACGCCACATTATTCGTTCCGGGCTTGAATATGCGGCCGCGTTTAACGGGATCGGGAAAAGGCTTGTGACCACATAGGTCTTGATCGAATTAGCCGACGGATCGGCTATCTCGATGTAAGTGTTTTGAGAAACCGACAACGGCGATTGAGCGAGCCGGACGAAGAAAATGTTTGACCTAGGCAATTCGACCGGCGGAACGACCTCGGAATCCAGCAGTTGGTTTATCCTCGTGATCGTTTGGCCTAACGGAAATACGCGTCTGTCGGCACCGGGCCAGCCGAAATTTTCCAACTGAAACTCTTGGATAGCGACGAGCGTCGGCTCGTCAATGATGCCTGTTTCCTGCAGTTTTGGTTTGAAGGCTGCGTCGCGGCGGCCGCCATTTGCATACGAAATACGGTTGATCGCATTTTGTATCGCAAGTACATCCTCATGGCGATTAGCGTATAGACCCTTGGGGCCGACCTTATCGTTAAGCCTTATCGTCATCGCGAAAGATCACTCCTTTGGGAGATCTCAAAAACAAATTGTGGGGCGGTAAGATGCAAATTTACAACTTTTCTTAGAAACCAACAAGAGTTTTCTTTTTGAATCAGTTAGAGCGTTTGAGCTTACCGGCCAACCATATCAGGAATAGCATCGTGGCACCGCCTATCACGTCGAGCAAAACGTCATAGGGCGATGCAGTCCGTGACGAATTGAAGCTTTGGTTGATCTCATCTGCAATGGCGACGGCAGCGACCAGGAGTGTTGCTGACAAGTACGGATGCCGGGATTTGAAAACGCGATAGGCAAAAAAGGCGAGAATGGCATATTCGGTAAAATGGGCGAGTTTTCGAATGTAGCCGTGGTACTGGAGGAGTGTGGCGGGAGATGCGTCCGGAAAAAGGAACTCAAGAAGAGGCCGGATGAAGCGCGACGTTTCGTTCATCGAACCTATTCCCGTACCGAGGCCTAGAACGACGATGATCCAAACGATCAACGGCGCATAGGCAATGAGCCATTTGCGCCGTTCCTTTGATGAACTCAGCTCCAATTTAGTTTTTCGACCTATCTTAAGATCTCTCCGACGGACGTCATAAATCCATATCCGTAGAGAACAACGCCGATAATTCCCATGATCATCGGGACAAGCCCATCCTTCTTAACGAAAAAGAAGATTATCCCCGCAAGAGGCTGGAAGAAGAAATTAGCTATTGCCCAGACCACCTTTTCACCGGTGCTCGTGCCCAGCCTGAAACTCAAAACGATGAACCAAACCGCGCAAACGAGCATCAAGAGCGCTCCAAAACTTAGAATCATGATCTCCTCCTTTGTCTGTTTGTTTCGAAAAAAAGAAGCAGGCAAAGCTTATAAGAAACCGACAACGATTTCAAACAGCTTTGCCTGTCGGATCAGGGGAAAGTTAACAGTCTATAGAGCCGCGGCGCCGGAAACGACCTCGATGATCTCCTTGGTGATCGCCGCCTGACGGATGCGGTTCATATTGAGTGTGAGCGAATCGATAAGCTCGCCGGCGTTTTTGGATGCCGAATCCATTGCCGTCATACGCGAACCCTGTTCGGAAGCGACTGATTCGAGCATTGCCCGGTAAACCTGTGTCTCGACCTGTTTCGGCAGCAGCTTTCCGAAGATCTGCGCGGCCGGCTGTTCATAGATATATTCAGCTTCAGTTCCGCCTTCCGAGGCAGCATCGGGCTCGACACGCGGAATCGGAAGGATCTGCTCGATCACGGGTTTCTGCGACAATACCGTTTTGAATTCGGTAAATATCAGAAACACCTTGTCTATCGACGAGTCTTCCGTAAATTTGCTGATGATCTTTTGAGAGATCTCGACGGCGTCAGAATGGCTTGCAGTACCACGGCCGGTAAGGCCAATATACTCGTCAGTAATGTCCGTATGACGCCTTTTGAAGAAGTCGCGTCCTTTACGGCCGACCGCCATCATCTCGATCGTCTTACCTGAATTCTGCGCAATGAACGCCTGGGTAGCTTTTATTACGTTTGCATTAAAGCCGCCCGCCAAACCTTTATCCGCCGTGACCAACACCAAGAGGTATTTTTCGTCTCCGCGGGAATCGAGCAGCGGATGTGAGAATTCATCAGCAACTTTAGCGCTCAGGCCGCTCAAAACCGCGGTCATTTTCTTCGCGTACGGCCGAGCAGCCGTGACGCGGTCCTGCGCGCGCTTCAATTTTGCAGCGGCCACCATCTTCATGGCTTTGGTGATCTGCTGAGTATTTTTCACCGACTTGATGCGTCGGCGCATGTCCAATAGACTTGCCATAACTATCGGTGCTTCAACATCTCGTCCGTAGTCGAACGTATGTCTTCTGCGATCTTTCTAAAGAGGAACGGCGAAATATCCCGTCCCTGATTTACCGGAACAGCAGTGAATCTTCCGTCCGGATGTTTGAATTGCCCATGGGAACCGCGTTGCCTTACCTCGACAAACCCCATTCGCTCGAGGATCTTCACAACCTCACGCGGCTTTTAGATCGGGAGGTTCCCCATCTTAATTCACCGCGATGGACTGCGTGCCGAGAAATTCCGCTTCAAACTGCGGCTCGCCGTCCTCAAGGAGCATCTCAATGACTTCACTAAGATTGTCTCGAAGTTCCTCCATGGTTTCGGCTTGCGAATGAGCTCCCGGCAACCCAGGAACATATCCGACAAGCAATCCCGTTTCAAAACACTTCTCAACAACAGCCGTGAAATTCTGCATAAGTCACTACGCAGCGGCTGATGCCGTCTCGCCTTTACCCCATCGCGTCGCCTTGAAATCCTCGACCGCTTCTTTCATCAGGCCTTTTAGGTCGTCGTCCAGGTTCTTCTTATCGCGAAGCGTATTGAATACTGCCGGGTGCGACTTTTCGATAAAATCGGTCAATTCCGATTCGAATGCCTTCAGATCTTCGACCGCAACATCGTCGGCAAGCCCGTTTGTCACCGTCCAGATGATCATTACCTGCTTTTCGACTTCCATCGGAACATACTGAGGCTGTTTCAGGATCTCCGTGAGGCGCTTGCCGCGTTCGAGCTGCGACTGGGTCGATTTGTCGAGGTCCGAACCGAACTGGGCAAAGGCAGCAAGTTCACGGTATTGGGCGAGGTCGATACGCAGAGTACCCGCGACCGACTTCATCGCCTTGATCTGTGCCGAACCGCCCACACGGGAAACGGAGTTACCCACGTTGATAGCCGGACGGACGCCAGAGTTGAACAGGTCGCTCTCAAGGAAGATCTGCCCGTCGGTGATCGAAATAACGTTGGTCGGGATGTACGCCGAGATGTCGCCTGCCTGAGTCTCGATGATCGGAAGCGATGTCAGTGAACCGCCACCGCGCGCATCAGAGAGCTTTGCGGCACGCTCGAGAAGGCGAGAGTGGAGATAGAACACGTCGCCCGGATAAGCTTCGCGGCCCGGAGGACGGCGGAGCAGAAGCGAGATCTCGCGGTATGCTGCTGCCTGCTTCGAAAGATCGTCGTAGATAGTAAGAGCGTGGCGGCCGTTATCGCGGAAATATTCAGCGATCGCGCATCCAGAATAAGGAGCAAGGAACTGCATCGCTGCCGGATCAGAAGCCGTAGCCGCAACCACGACGGTGTAATCCATTGCGCCGTAATCTTCGAGTTTTTTCACGACCTGGGCGACGGTTGACGCCTTTTGACCGATAGCGACGTAAACGCAGATAACGTCTTTACCTTTCTGGTTGATGATCGTATCGATCGCAACCGCGGTCTTTCCTGTCTGGCGGTCGCCGATGATAAGTTCGCGCTGGCCTCGGCCGATGGGAACCATCGCGTCGATCGCCTTGAGGCCGGTCTGCAGCGGCTCCTTAACGGGCTGACGGTCGATGATGCCGGGAGCGATACGTTCGACCGGATTAAAGTTGTCAGTAACGATATCGCCTTTACCGTCGATTGGATTTCCAAGAGCGTCAACAACTCGGCCGATCATCGCGTCGCCCACCGGAACGCTCATGATTCGCTTGGTACGCTTAACCTCGTCGCCTTCTTTGATCTTCTGAAAATCTCCGAAAAGCACCGTACCTACCTTGTCTTCCTCTAGGTTAAGCGCGAGTCCGCGGACACCCTGTGAAAACTCCAGCAGTTCGCCGGCCATGACCTTTTCCAGGCCGTGGATCTCGGCAATACCGTCGCCGACCTTAATAACCGAGCCGACCTCGTCGACCGTCATGCTCGAATCGAAGTTCTCGATCTGTGCACGGATAATTTCGTTGATCTCGTTAGCTTTGATTGCTTCCATTTCTTTTATAGTGGACGACTGATAGTTGAAAACGGACAATGCTCAGCATTGCCCATCGTCAATTATCCATTGACCAGTTGTTCTTTTAGATTCTCTAATTGTGTTTTAACTGAGCTATCGTAAACGGTCGAACCGATCCGTGTAACGACGCCCCCGATAATTTCCTTGTTTATTTCAAAATTAAGTTGGACCTTCTTACCGGTCAGTTTTTCGAGATTTGACCTCAACTCGGCCTTCTGGTCATCGGAAAGCTCACGGGCCGCAGTTACATGAGCTGCGACGATGCCTCCTCGTTCCTCAAGGATCGCAACGAATTTGTCATTGATATCACCAAGTTCTGTCAGCCGGTTGTTCTTTAACAGGACTCGAAGGAAATTAGCCGTCGTTCGCGAAGGAGCCGCCTTGGAAATAAGGCTCTCGAGGACCTTTTCCTTATCAAGGTGCGCGATCGCAGGATTGCTGAATGCGCTGAGAAGATCAGCGCTTGACGTCATCATTTCTTCCCAGGTCTTTAACTCGGCTTTGACCGTTTCCGTTTCACCGGTCTTGATTACAACGTCGGCCAGTGCGGTTCCGTAACGGCGTGCGATGGTTTCAACACTCATATCTAGTTCAAACCTCCGATCGCCTGAATTCCGGTCTTAACAAGATTCGCATCCGCATTTGCATCGATCCTCGAACGCAGCTTTTCTTCGGCCAGACGAACGCTCTCTTCGGCTGAGAACCGTTTGAGTTCCACCTTTGTCAGCTGAGCGAGGCGTGCTATCTCACCTTCGGTCTGCTGTCGAAGCTTGTTTACTTCATCATCGGTGTTCTCAAGGATGCGTGACTTTTCGGAGTCCGCCTCCATTTTGGCTTTGTTGAGCACAAGCTGGCGCTCGTTATCGAGCGATGCAAGCTTTGCTTCGACGGAGGTAAGCCTCGACAAAGCCGCTTTCTTTTCTTCTTCAGCTTTAATAAGCTCTGCACGAATGGCGTCTCGTGTTGCTCTGAACGCGTCGCCGAGAGGTTTCTTAAGCAAGTACACCAAGATCGCGACAAATATGGCGAGATTGATGAATTTCCACGCCTCAAAGCCTGGATAGTTCAGGTACTTATTATAAAACTCCATGTACCCGCCCTTTGATTCGCCGCCCGCGGCCAACAGAAAAAGGATGTCGTAAACAAACGCTAGCATATCGTCGTTAGCTCCCCGTCGTATCGATCAGGGTTTGCCATTGGCCAAAATTTAGGCCTTCAAAACGGTTGAACTGATCTTTTCCGCCATAACTTCCGCCTCGGCTGCGATCGCAGCGCGAGCGGCTTCTGCCTGCTGCTCAAGTTCCTGCTTTTCTGCGGCCAGTTTCGCGGAGACCTCTGTTTTTGCATCAGCAAGTTTCTTTGACCGCATCTCGACGGCAGCGGCACGTTCCTTTTCGATAAGGGCATAACCTTCGGAACGCGCACTAAGCATTGCCTGATTGAGCTTTGTTTCCTTTTCGGAAACTTCCTTCATGATGGAGTCTGCTTCGCCGCCGGGGCCTGCCTTGTGTTTTTCGCGGGAAGCGATGACCTTGTTGATCGGCTTAAAGAAAGTCCGGTTGAGAATCCAGATCATCAATAGGATCAATGCGATGTGTATGAAAATCGTGCCGTCCGGAAATAGCTGGATCGATTCGGCAAAGGCCAGCAAAAACATAGATTATTAAAGCGTTCTCAAAAAATTAAAGGACAAAATCTGTCCGATGCTCAAAACATATGAGGTTATCACGCGCTATTTTGAGGGTCAAGGACACCCGTTGCCCGAAAAACGCCTAAAACATTGAGGTTTTTAAAGTTTGTCGATTGTGCTACCGTTTGACGAAGATGGCGGGTAACTTCGGAAAAACTCGGGCACCAAGGAACCGTACAATATCTTTGGTAGGCAGTGAGCTCGAACACTATAAGAAGTATCTCACCGATCTGACGTCGCTCATCAAGCCGCGGAGCACAAATGATCTTCTGGTCCACGCAAATTCTTTCGACGCGCTCCCGTGCCTTCCAAGCAGATCGTTTGATCTACTCTTTGCGGACCCGCCTTATAACCTGAACAAAGATTTTGGAAAGGAACGGTTCAGGCAGACAAGTTTGGACAGATACGAGGAGTGGCTCGACTCCTGGCTGCGGCTGTGCGTCCCGCTGCTCAAAGAAACTGCCAGTGTTTACATCTGCGGCGATTGGCGTTCGGGTACTGCGATACAAAGAGTTGGTTCGCGTTATTTCACACTGCAAAACCGCATAACGTGGGAACGCGAAAAGGGCCGCGGAGCGAAGCGAAACTGGAAAAACGCGAGCGAAGACATATGGTTCTTTACGGTTTCGGATCGCTACACGTTTAACCTCGACGCTGTGAAGCATCGCCGCCGCGTTGTTGCTCCGTACAAAGAGAACGGCAACCCTAAAGATTGGCACGAGGCCCCGGACGGAAATTATCGGGACACACATCCATCGAATATCTGGACGGACCTTACCGTCCCTTTTTGGTCGATGCCCGAAAATACCGACCATCCGACCCAGAAACCCGAAAAGCTTTTGGCGAAAATAATCCTCGCCAGCACCAATCAGGGCGACCTTGTCCTCGACCCCTTTTCGGGCAGCGGAACGACCGCAGTGGTTGCGAAAAAACTCGGCCGACACTTTGTCGCGATAGAGAGTGACGAAGACTATTGTCTGCTCGCGTCTAAGCGTTTAGAGATGGCGGAAATCGACAAAACGATCCAGGGCTTCGACGATGGTGTTTTTTGGGACCGGAACTCGGGTCGCCCTAGTGCGCGTTAATCGTTCGATCCTGCTTTTGTGTCCTCTGTGCCTTTATGGTGAAATCCTCCATATGAAGATCGCGACCTGGAACGTCAATTCGATAAATGTCCGTATGCCTCAGCTGCTCCAGTGGATCGGCGATGCTGCGCCGGATGTCGTTTGCCTGCAGGAAACAAAATGCGTTGATGAGAACTTCCCGGTCGAAACTTTGCGCGAGGCAGGTTATGAAGCCGCTTTCATCGGGCAAAAGTCTTATAACGGTGTCGCGATATTGTCAAAATTTCCGATCACTGATATTCAAAAGAACTTCCTCGACGACGACCATGACTCGCCAAAGCGTATGATCGCAGCGACCATTGAGGGCATACGTATTGTAAATACATACATCCCGAACGGGACCGAACTTTGGACCGACAAATTCACGTTCAAGCTCGATTGGCTGCAGCGGCTCAGGCGATATTTCGACGAACAGTGCGATGTAAACAAAGACGTGCTGCTTTGCGGCGATTTCAACGTTGCAATGGAGGAACTTGACGTATGGAGCGTCGATCAATGGGAAGGCAAGCTTCATTTCACCAAGACCGAGCGGGCCGCAATGTATAACGTAAAGCAATGGGGCTTCACTGACCTGTTTCGCAAAATGAACGGCGGCAAGCAGGAGTTCTCATGGTGGAATTACCGAGAAGGTGCATGGCAGCGAAACCGCGGCCTGCGGATCGATTACATATGGACCTCGCCGTCGCTTGCGGGAAAATGCGTTGATTGCCAGATAGACAAAACTCCCCGCGATCAGGAAAAACCGAGCGATCATGCACCGGTTATTGCTGAGTTCAAAAACTAGTTACCTCAAGATCAAAATGAAATTAGTCCCGCTTCTTTCGATACTCCTAGCGTTTGTCGCGTGCACCTCAGCTACGGCCCAGAACGTTGAAATGTTGATGAGCGATCACAATGTTCGCCTGGCAATTGAACGATTGAAGGCGGCGGAACCTGAAACGATCGCCGAGCAGATCAAGATCGCCGAGATACCTGCGCCGACATTCAGGGAAGAAAGGCGTGCGGAGTATATAAAGGAAAGGTTCAGTGACATAGGCCTGAAAAACGTCCGGATCGACAAGGCCGGAAACGTGATCGGCGAGCGTCCCGGAACGGATGCTTCGGGTACGCTTGTCTTGGCCGCCCACCTGGATACCGTTTTTCCCGAAGGAACCGATGTGAAGGTCCGACGCGAAGGGCAGCTGCTCGTCGGCCCGGGAATAGGCGACGATGCACGCGGGCTCGCGGTGATGCTTGCGGTGATACGTGCATTGAACGAGACCAGGATAGAAACGAAACAAACGATCGTTTTCGTCGCCGATACCGGCGAAGAAGGGTTAGGAAATCTACGCGGCGTCGGGCATCTCGTTTCAGAAGAAATGAAGGGCAGGATCTCGAACTTCATCGCGCTGGACGCATCGGGTTACGACCTGGTGACCCGCGAGATCGGGAGCAATCGCTATCGCGTCACATTCAACGGCCCCGGAGGTCATAGCTACTTCGAATTCGGACGGCCGAGCGCGATACACGCTCTGGGACGCGCAATTGAGAAGATCTCGAGGTTCGCAGTTCCGAAAGACCCTAGAACGACTTATAACGTCGGCCGGATCGAGGGCGGAACGACTGTAAATTCGATCGCGCAAACCGCCTCGATGGAGGTCGATCTTCGTTCGGTGAGTGCTGCTGAACTTTCAGCGATCGATGCGAAATTCAAGCTGGCGGTCCAGTCTGCGCTCGAGGAGGAAAATGCCTCGCGAACGGACGGAGCAAGGCTGACCGTCGAGACAAAGCTGATCGGCGAGCGGCCTGTCGGAAAACAGGCGCCTGATGCACCCTTGATCCAAACGATCCTCGCGGCGGACAAAGCGCTCGGGATACCGACGAACATTACCGCAAGCAGCACCGATTCGGGAATGCCCCAGCGTTTCGGAATACCTTCTGTCACCATCGGAAGCGGCGGCATCTGGAAAGGAATGCATTCCGTAGGTGAGAGTTTCGATACGACTGACAGCTATCGCGGCACGCAACGCGTTCTCGCCGCAGTCCTTTCTATCGCAGGTATCAAATAATCGTCTGATCTCTTGGCACTAGGATTGCTGTTTATCAATTAAGCCTTGGTGTGTTTTGCGTTTACTACCGCGATCCGGGGCACATATCAGCATAGTCCGGCGCCATGGAGAGAGTGTTTAACTTTGCCGCATACAAAAGGCAGGAAACGGTATTGATACTGCTCAATTTCGCGGTCCTTGCCTCTCTCTTTTTTGTTCACATCAGCTTTATAACACTGCTTGGGCGGCCTACGTTTTGGCTGCTTTTGACGCTGGCCGTTAGGTTTGCGATCCTGGTCTTCGAACTCATCTGGGTCCAGCGGGTCGATGAGAGATCAAGTCGGTTTTCTGTAAGAATTCAGATAAATCTCTCTATTTTGCTTAACATTTCGTTCGCCTTTCTTGCTTCGATCTCAGGCGGTACGGCCGACAGCCATTACTCGGTTTTAATGATCATCCCTATCCTGTCGGCCGCCTATCGCTTCGGAATTGTGCGAACCCTTGCGGTGACGGCGATAACCATAATTCTCACTTTCCTCGAGGTCTGGATCTTCTTTCGCGAAAACCCGCCGGCCGATGTAAGTGAATATTTTGAGGCCGCAACCGTTTCGCTGATCTTTCTTGTCGTTGCGATAGTCGTTTGGCTGTTGGTTGGAAATCTTCGCAGTGAAGAGGAAAAACTAAGCATTAGCCTTGATGAACTCCACAGGGTTCAGGCAAAACTTGTGGCCGAGGAAAAGCTGGCCGTGATCGGCCAACTGGCAAGCGCGATAGCCCATGAGATCCGAAATCCAGTGACAATGATCGCAAGCTCGCTGAAGATGGCCGAGAAACATCTGCCCGGGTCGCCCGTCCGGCAGGAAATGTTCGAAATCGCTACAGCCGAGGCAAAGCGGCTCGAACTTCTGACAACCGATTTCCTTGCTTTCGCCCGGTCAAAGGAGCCGTTGATGAAGTCGGCGAGTGTCCGCGACACTCTCGGTTACATCACGGACCTTGCCAAGGCGAAGGCCAGTGAGAAAGAGATCACTCTTGAGACCATCAGTGACGAGACAGTGCAGTTCAGAATGGACGCGGAACAGATGCGGCAAGCATTGCTTAATCTGCTAATGAACGCGATAAATGCGACACCGGCAAAAGGAAAGATACTGATCGGTGCGGAAAGCGAGAACGGACATTCGGTATTGTTCGTCGAAAATGAGGGTCAACAGATCACGGACGACCTTGTTGAAAGGATATTCGAGCCATTCTACACAGGCGAGGCAAAGGGCACGGGCCTCGGTTTACCTATTGTCAGAAACATAGCCCGTGCTCACGGCGGGGATGTTTACCTTTCCCAAAATGAGCCGGGCCGGGTTCGGTTCGAGATCCGATTTTGATGTATGACGAAAGTATTGGTCATAGATGACGAAAAGAACATGCGGCGGATCCTTTCCTTGATCCTCGAAGAATCCGGCCATAACGTTAAGGAGGCAAACGGCGTAAAGTCGGGAATAGACGCTTTGTCTGCGGAGAGCTTTGACCTGGTGATCTCGGATAAGAAGATGCCGGACGGCGACGGTTTTGAGATCTTGAAGTACTGCCGTGATAACGAACCGGAACTGCCGGTCGTAATTCTCACTGCACTTGCGACTGTCGAACTTGCCGTAGAAGCAATGCAGGCAGGTGCATTTGACTTCATTTCTAAACCTTTCGTTCCGGAAGTCGTGACCGCCGTTGCAAAAAGGGCGACTGAGCGAACACGACTATTACGTGAGAACGAGCTTCTTCGAGAAGAAGCAAAACGTCACGCTAATGCAGATGAGATCCTCGGAGTAAGCGACCCGATCCGCCGGGTGAAGGAAACGATCGCCCGCGTGGCTCCGACAAACGCGACCGTTTTGATCACCGGGGAGACCGGCACCGGCAAGGAACTCGTCGCCCGTGCGATCCACAAAGGCAGCCTGCGAGCGAATGAGACCTTTCTTGCCGTAAACTGCGCCGCTGTCGCCGAACAACTTCTCGAATCCGAGCTTTTTGGCCACGAAAAAGGCTCGTTCACGGGGGCCGATCGCGCTAAGCCGGGATTCTTCGAGGCGGCCGATCGCGGCACGCTTTTCCTCGACGAGGCCGGGGAGATGTCGCTCGGGCTGCAAGCGAAGCTGCTACGGGTTCTGACCGACGGACAGTTCTTGCGGGTCGGCGCAAACGTAACGAGGACCGTCGATGTTCGTGTTATCGCAGCGACACACCGCGACCTCAACGAACGTGTAAAAAGCGGGCAGTTTCGCGAGGATCTCTATTACCGGCTTGCAGTAGTGCCGACAGAGATGCCGCCGCTGAGGGATCGCACCTTCGATATTCCCATTCTTGTCGAATTTCTGATCGGTCAGATCGCTCGTGACCTCAAAATTGAGCAGAAGAACATTAGTGAAGCCGCCGTCGAAAAGCTGAAGAAGTACACCTTTCCGGGAAACATTCGTGAATTGCGCAATATTCTCGAGCGAGCCTGCATATTGGCGCAGGGCGAAAATATCACTCCAGGTGATATTTTCCTGCGATCCGAAGGCACAACATCGGATGTGGATGTTGAACTCATCAGCGGACTTCCAGAAAGGATCAACCTTCCACAAGTGGTCGAGATGATGGAATCCCGCCTCATTCAGCGCGCAATTCGTAATGCAAACGGCGTTCAGGCAGAGGCGGCACGGAACCTCGGGATCTCACGAAGTGACATTGCATATAAAATGAGGAAATACGGACTGTAACCAGGCGTACTAAAGTTTCTACAAGCCCGCCTTTTTTGTACAAATATTTATACGCCCTCGCGTCGAACCCCACCTCTATTTTCTCGATAAACACCTTGTTTCAAGTACTTACAAGAACGCGACCGAAAGGCACAGACTTTGCCCACTGTAACCGCAGACAGTCGGATAACTGAAATCTTTTTGGAGAGGCCGAGACAATGAAAGTCAAAAGACAAAGTTTTGTTTTGATAACGGCCGCGTTCGCTGCCGCGATGATGCTTTCTTCCTGTACAACAAGCGAAAAGGCAGCAACGTCGGCAACCGTTCCAGCGGCATCGACCACCGGGGCAAAAACACTTGAGAATCTGCAGACTGCGTTTGATGGCGAAAGCAATGCAAATGCGAAATATAGCGAATTCGCGAAGAAGGCAGACGCAGAAGGATACACAAAAGTTGCAAGCTTGTTCAGAGCAGCGGCCCGAGCAGAAGAGATCCACCTTAAGAATCATGCAGAAGTGATTAAGAAGATGGGCGGCACGCCAAAAGCCGACATCAAGCTGCCGGAGATAAAGACAACCGCGGAAAACCTGAAAGCGGCGATCGAAGGCGAGACCTATGAACGCGACAAGATGTACGTGGACTTTTTAGCTGAAGCTCGCAATGTAGGAAATAAGGATGCGGTCAGAACATTCAACCTGGCAAAGGCGGCCGAAGCAGAACACGCAAAGCTGTATGGCGAAGCCCTCGCAAACCTTGGATCGATGAAGGGCGGCACGACGACCTACTACGTATGCTCAACGTGCGGATATACGACGCCCGACGCAAAACTGGAAAAATGTCCGGTCGATTTCACGACCAGGGACAAGTTCGAAGAGTTCAAGTAGTCAGCTTCATCGGACCATCGAGCATGGGCAGGCTGCGGGTGCCTAACGCAAAACGCCGAACGGCACCCGCTCTTTCAGATAACAAGGAGTAAAGAAATGTTACCGCCAATACCAAGCTGGGACGGGCTTCATCCGTTGATAATTCATTTTCCGATCGCGCTTCTGTTGGTCGCGCCTTTATTGGTCGTGATCGGGATCGTTGTGCCGAACAAAGGCCGTAGCTTTCTGATAACTGCATTTATCCTGATGCTGCTCGGAACGGTCGCTTCGTTCATCGCGGTTTCAACGGGAGAATCGGCCGGCGAACTTGCCGAACGCGTGGCTAACGTCGATTCTGTACTAGAAAATCACGAGGAACTTGCCGAAACGACACGAACAGTGTTTTCTGCGTTGACGGTCATATTTGGGGTAATGCTGTTTGCACCGATGATCTTCAAGAAGGACCTGTCGTCAAAGATCGTGATACCGCTAAATCTCGCATTTTTGATCTTCTACGGAGCCGGAGTCGTCTTGCTCATCAATACGGCACACGAAGGCGGAAGGCTGGTACACGAGTTTGGCGTCCGGGCAATGATGACAGCTTCGACACAGACACCGCAGACAAGCGCTCCGTCCAAACGCGGCGATGATGACGATGATTGATCGGATCAATGGGCCGGTAAAGTTATAGGGAGAAAAACTGTGAGAAATTTTAAGCTTCTTTTGATGACAATCTTGTCAGGAATTCTTTTCATCGGATGCGGCAGTACGGCCGAAAAGGATAAAACAGAGACCAAAACGCCTGCAGTTGTAAGCGGCACGAATAATCAGGCAGCGAATGCAAATTCGCAGCAAATCCGCAATGATGCCGACGACCTGCCAAAGGCGTCGCAGCCGTCCTCAAACAGTGCAAATCAGGTGACGAACCAAAAACGAACCGACGCCGATGATATTCGCGGAAATTCCCGTTCGAATTCGAAGATCGTATCGAACCGGCGGGATTCGGATGACCAAAACAAACGTGACAATGATCGCGACGATGACGACCATTGAAAATAGGCCATCTCTGTCCGTTAAACGCGGAATGCCTCGCACTTAGGTTCGAGGCATTTTTTATGTCCTCATACCCCGATCAAATGGTCTACAGCAGTCCAATTGATTGCAACTACGCAAAAACGATGCTATAAGTATCGAACCGTCTTGCATTCATTTTTCTGAATAAAATAAACTTTTTTGAATTTTCAGCCGTAAACTCCTCGGTTCATCCCAGAGGTTTCTAAAATCACCCTGAGCGCACAGGGACAAGTGCGCGGTTTACAGGAGAGACGTTAAATGAGTAAGTTCCTCAGCAAACTGTTGGCGATCAGCCTGATCGCTTTCGCCATTACCGGCGTCGTGATCGCGCAAGACCCGCCGCCGACAGAAACACCGGCAGGCCCGAGGCCGGGCGGAACACCGCCGACCGGTGAGCCGCAACCCTATGAACGGGTCATTACGAAAGACGCCAAATCAAAGCCGGGCGTGTTCACCGTTCACAAGGTGAAGGATAAGTATTACTACGAGATCCCCAAAGATCAGTTCGACAAACAGTTCCTGTGGGTAACGCAGATCGCACGGACAACGCTTGGCGTCGGCTACGGCGGACAGGCTCTCGGACGCCGCGTGGTTCGCTGGGAACGCGTGGACAATAAGATAAATCTCCGCAATGTGAACTATAGTGTTGTTGCCGACCCGAACCTGCCGATCTCCGGCGCGGTTCAGGCAGCTAACTATGACACGATCCTGATGTCGTTCCCGGTCGCCGCATGGGGGCCGAACGAAGCAGCCGTGATCGACGTGACCCGCTTGTTCACGACGGATGTATTTGAATTCAGTGCAAGGCAGCGGCTCAATGCAACGGCTATGGACCCGACGCGAACTTATATTGAGCGAGTATCGCCTTATCCGCAGAACATCGAGGCTGAGGCTACGCACACGTACACACGTACTGCACCACCCGCAGGTGCCGGCGGCGGTGGCGGCGGACAGGCTCAACAGCAAGGCATGAACCCGGGAAGCGCGTCGGTCGTGCTTCACCACAGCATGGTGAAACTGCCCGAGAACCCGATGATGCCGCGTCTGTTTGACGAACGCGTAGGCTATTTTTCGGTTTCGAACATGGACTATGGGCGTCCCGAGCACCGTGCCCAGCAGCGAACGTATATAACCCGCTGGCGCTTAGAAAAGAAGGACCCGAACGCGGCGGTTTCCGAACCGGTGAAGCAGATCATCTACTACATCGATTCGGCAACGCCGAGCTGGCTGGTTCCCTACGTAAAGAAAGGCGTAGAAAAATGGCAAAAGGCTTTTGAGGCTGCCGGTTTCAAGAACGCGATCATCGCCAAGCTTGCTCCGACTGCCAAAGAAGATCCGGATTTCAGCCCTGAGGACGCCCGCTATTCGGTGATCCGCTGGCTGCCGTCCACCATCGAAAATGCTTCTGGCCCGCACATTAACGACCCGCGTACCGGCGAGATCTTGGAATCGGACATTCAGATGTATCACAACATAATGAACCTTCAGCGTTCGTGGTACTTCACGCAGGTCGGGCCGCTCGATCCGCGGGTTGCGAAACTTCCGATGCCTGATGATCTGATGGGCGAATTGGTTGAGTACGTCGTGGCACATGAGGTCGGACACACTCTGGGCTTTCAGCACAATATGAAGGCGAGCTCGATGTATCCCCAGGAAAAAGTGCGAGACGCTGCGTGGGTCAAGAAAATGGGCCACACCCCGACGCTGATGGACTATTCGCGTTTCAATTACGTCGCACAGCCGGAAGACAAGATCGATGTTGCTGACCTGATCCCAGGGATCGGACCATACGATATTTGGGCGACGATTTGGGGTTACAAGGCGATTCCCAACGCGACAACGCCCGATGCGGAGAAAGCAACGCTCGACGAATGGGCCCGTGAACAGGACAAGACGCCTTGGCTGCGTTTCTCGACCGATGGTTCGGCCGGAAGCGATCCCGGCGAATTGACCGAAGCAGTAGGCGATGCCGATGCTGTTAAGTCAACGGCAGCAGGTATGAAAAACCTGCAGCGCGTTGCCAAGATGCTCGTTCCCGCGACGACCACGCAAAAGGGCGATCCATACGACGACCTGAATGAACTTTACGGTCGAATGCTCGGACAGTGGACGCTTGAAATGAACCACGTTGCGGCCATCGTCGGCGGCTATAATTCGCAGCAGAAGCATATCGGGCAAGAAGGCGTCAGATTTAACCTGATTCCGCGTGCTCGCCAGGCAGAAGCCGTGAAATTTCTTAGCGACAACGCGTTCGTTTCACCGACATGGCAGATCGACAAGGATATTCTCCGAAAGATCGAACCGGTCGGCGCACTTAGCAGAATTCGCAATGCTCAAAACAGTGTTTTGAACAACCTGCTTTCGAGTTCGCGTTTTGCGCGGCTAGTGGAACAGAGCGCATTAGACGGCACTGCGGCCTACTCGCCGGCCGACTTTTTGGCCGACGTTCGCAGCGGTGTTTGGAGTGAGTTAAGCTCGCCGACACCGGTCGTCGATGCGTATCGCCGTAATCTGCAGCGGGCTTATCTTGACATTGCTAATACCAAGGTCAACGGAGCGGCTCAGGCGGCCCCGCAAGGCCTGCCGCCCGCATTCGCTGCGATGTTCGTGACAAGCGGCGATGAGCGTGCATTTTACAGGGCGGAGCTTCGCGATATCAGCAATGCGGCGCAGGCTGCGATTGCAAAGACTAGCGACAGAGCAACTCGCGTTCATCTCGAAAATGTTCGCGATCAGATCGATAAGATCCTTGATCCGAAGGATTCGGGAAGAGCAAATGCTGCCGCGGCAAATAGTTTTGTCAACGATATGCTGGAGCTTTATTTCAACCAGACATCTTGCTGGCCTGACTACGTGATCAAGCCGTAACGCCGTTCTCAACCATAGAAACGCGCGTTTGGCTACAGCCGTTCGCGCGTTTTCTTTTATTGTCGGCCTTGTTCGGCCTTTAAATGAGTTAAACTTAGTCACCCAAATTCGCGCACACAGGAGACGAGCATGACACAGGCATCTGCGCTATCGAGCGAAAAGGAAGCAATTGAGCGAACCATCAAAACGTACATCAACGGCGGCATTTCTGGCCGCAGCGATGAAATGAAGCCGGCTTTCCACGATGGAGCGACGATATACGGCTACATTGGTCCCGACCTGTTCGGAGGGCCGATACAGGGACTTTACGATTGGAACGATTCGAACGGCCCGGCCGCCGATCTTAAGCCTGAGATCGCTTCGATCGATATCGAAGGATCGATAGCGACGGTTAGGCTAGAACTCGACAACTGGACCGGCCACAAATTCACCGATATGTTCACCCTGCTCAAGACCGACGGAGAATGGAAGATCATCAGCAAGGTCTTTTATCTGCACCCCGAAGGTGAATAGTCCGGCGATCACTCACTTAACCGTTTGGTCCAGCTGACCAAACTCCGCAGCATTTCCAGAATAAATCCGCGGGTGGTTTCGTCCGTTAGGTTTCCATCCGCGTCGAACTTGCTTGCCGCACCGCCGATCATAACTTCAGGTTTGTTGATCGGAAACATATTAAGGAACACCATCATCTTGCGAAGGTCGTATTGTGCACGCGCGGTCGCGATGTTGCCGCCTGATGCTCCCATGATCGCCGCGGGTTTCCCGTCCCAAGCACTATCACCGTAGGGCCGCGATGCCCAGTCGATCGCGTTCTTTAATACTCCCGGGATCGAATAGTTGTATTCGGGGGTCGAGAAAAGGAGCGCGTCTGCTTCGCGGATCTTTTGTTTGAACTCAGTGACGATCGCCGGCGGATCTCCTTCCCGGTCTTGGTTAAATAGAGGCAGTTGACCGATATCGAAGCTCTCAATGACGACACCGTCCGGTGCCAACTCGATCGCGGCTCGAAGTGCACCACGATTAAAAGAACTTTCACGAAGACTTCCTGCGATACCCAATATACGAATTGTCTTACTCATTTGTTTCTCCCGATCATGTCTATGGTCAAGGGTTTCGTCGTTCAACGAACCGGCACTTCAATTGGCGTCACAGCATCTTTACGGATCAGGCCGTCAAGGCTGAATGCCCCGCCGCCTGCAACTGAAAAGAAGAGGAAAAGGAAACTATAGATGACCGCAAGTTCCCCCTTATTAACAATAGGAAGAAATCCTGCCGGTGCATGCGCCATGAAATATGCGACCGCCATCATTCCCGAAAGAACGAATGCCGTTAACCTCGTAAAGAGGCCAAATAGGATCAATACGCCGCCAATAAACTCTAACGCACCTGCGAAGCCCATGAAAGAGAATAGCTCAGCGGGGCCATGTTCCGATGCCGGATAGTTGAATAGCTTTTGCGTGCCATGTGCGGTAAAAAGAAATCCCGCGATGATCCTGAGGACGCCAAGCAGTCTCGGCGTCCATGTTGATGTATATGTCTCGATGCTCATTATGTTGCTCCAGTTGATTCGATCAGTTTGTGGACTTGGATTCCGCCTTTAATGCCTCTATGTGCAGCTCGATTGATACTTCGTCTGCAACATCAAGTGCCCCGCTGGGAAGTACGCTGCCGAAATTGATCCCGAAGTCGCGTCTGTTCAGCTTTGTTCCGGCGGCAATACCGAATCGTGTTCCGCCCCATGGATCCTTGATGCCGCCAGTCAATGAGAACGGGAACGAGACCTGTTTGGTTACACCTTTGATCGTGAGATCACCGGTTATGGTCATTCGCTTGTTCGAGCGCTCGATCTTTGTGCTCTTAAATGTCATCTCGGGAAATTTCGCCGAATCGAAAAAGTCCGGCGACTTCAGATGAGCATCGCGCGGAGCAACGCCAGTATCGATGGAGTCGATCTTGGCCGTAAAATGAACTGACGATCTCGTAACGTCCTCGGAGTTGTAATCAACTGTCCCCTTGATATCTTTGAACCGTCCCTCAACCAACGCGATGCCGAGATGGCGAACACCGAAACCGATCACGGTGTGAGCCGGATCGAAGGTATATTTTCCCGAAGCGATCGGCTCGTATTTAACGTCTGCCGCAGTCGTCTTTGCGGAGGCCGAGCCGCTTACAGCCAAACCGAATATTGCCAGAATGATGGTCGTCAATATTGCGACCGCTACTGAATTTCTTAATGCTTTCATTTTCCTGCTCCTTATATGACCGTCATCACGGTCGGTGTTATAACGACTATATTGGTAAATTTTTTAGCTCTTCTTTTGCTTTGCCTTTCCGAGAAGCTTCAAGAGCGAATCAAGCTCCTTTTCGTTCAAATGTCCCAAAAGCGACCGGTGCAGATCTTCGACCGGACGGTCAAGTTCCGCCAAAAGCCCGAGGCCGGCCTTTGATATAAACGTGAGCACCACGCGGCGGTCGTCAGTCTGCCGTTCGCGGGTGATCAGCTTGCGAGCCTCTAGCCGATCGAGCATTCGGGTAATGTCCGAATCACGGTTTATCATCCGCTCGCCGATCTCGCGGCATGAGATACCTGCCGTTCCCGCTCCGCGCAGGATCCTCAAAACGTTGTACTGGGCCCCTGTAAGGTCCTTTGACTTGAAGAGATCGTTAAATCTCGCACGCTGTTCGTCCGCGATGATCTGAATGCCCAGATATACGGCTTCCTCGCGGCTGCTGAAAGGCTTGGTCTGCTTTAACTGATGTTGAATTTCTTCGAACATGGGATAACGATACTTGTTATCACGACTATTGTCAAGAGGAAAGTTGAATTGTTTATGCTTGCATCCTGGATATTTCGATATTCCCCTTTTTTGTCCTGTCTTGAGCGGTTTTGTCGTCTTTTGGTTTGCGGCAACGGAGATCATTCTCTGCTGCGTAAATAGGCCATTATATGGAGGAATTAATATGCCCCCGATCTACATACATACAGACAACAGCGACCCGAAAGAAAAACTTTATGAAGCAAGACTTGCCGGTGATAAGGCAGACGTACTGGAAAAGAAAATGCAGGAAGTCGTCGTAAAGGTCATCGAGAAAGATCCGACTTTTACGACCAACAAAATCAAGAATCCCAAGGGCTACACGATCAGACTTAAGGTGTCGAAGCTTGTAAAGGAAGGACGCGAGACAAAATGCAGCCTTTCGGGCGAGATACTCGAATATCCGAAGATCACTTATTCGAAACTAGGTGCCGGAAGCAAGATGCTGAGCACGGGTATGACCGGAAGCGCTTCGGCGACAGGAAGTTTCGCGGCCCTCGACTGCGTAGAAGCGATAACCGAAAGCCTTGTAAAGAAAAGCCTTCCGATAATGCGGGCTGACATGGCGAGCAACCGCTGAACCAGGCCGAACTATTATGAGGATTGCCGCTTCGAAAAAAATTGCTATAATTTTTTGAAGCGGCACTTATGGACATCAGAAAAGCATTTTTGATCTTTGCGGGCTCGGTCTTTGTGGGACTGGGTGTGATCGGGATGTTTTTGCCGCTTGTACCGACAACCGTCTTTTTGCTTCTCGCCGCGTATTGCTATTCGCGAAGCTCTGAGCGGTTTCATACCTGGCTTCTGAATAACCGCTGGTGCGGTGCCTATATCAAGAATTACAGGGACGGCCGTGGGATGACCGCCCGTTCAAAGGCCAGCACGATCCTGATCCTTTGGGCATCGATCGGCGTGAGTATCTGGTTCGTGAGTGGGAAGTTTTGGGTAACGTTAATGCTCCTCGCGATCGCGATCGGCGTTACCATACACCTTCTCTGGTTGAAGACCTACCATCCTGAAGAGGAATCGCAGGAACTTTCTTCGGCCGCAGACGAAACCGCCTGATCTATCTGACCATCACCGTCGTCATCGAGATCGATCCGCCGTCAAAACCCTCTACAGGAAAACTCACTTCATCCTCGTCGGCCTGCAGTGCGAGTATGTATAGCAGCGGCAGGTAATGATCCGGCGTTGGCGCCGACAGATGCGCGTCTTTACCCATCGACTCGTACCCGATCAACGGTGCATGATCACCGGAGAGCATTAGTTCGCGCGCTTTTTGTTCGAAACGCAGTGCCCAATCGAATGGCTCACGGCTTTGATCGCCCCACGCATAAGCGTGGAGATTATGGACAAGGTTTCCGCTGCCTATAACGAGAACCCCCTCGTTACGTAAAGGAGCAAGGCTCTTCGCGGTATCGTAATGCCATGCGGCCGGCTTTGTTTCATCGATCGACAGTTGAACGATGGGTATGTCCGCCTCCGGAAAAACATGACAGAGCACTGACCACGTTCCGTGATCTAGTCCCCACTGTCCGGCTTCCATTGCGACCTTTCCGCCGAGAAGTTCGTTCACACGTTCTGCCAATTCCGCAGAGCCAGGTGCGGGATATTGAAATTCGAAAAGCTCGCGCGGGAATCCGCCGAAATCGTGGATCGTTCTAGGTCGCTCCATCGCTGTTACCGCCAGCGCAGGTATGTACCAATGAGCTGAAATGCATAAGACGGCTTGCGGTTTGGGTATCGCTTCGCCGATCGACCGCCAAGCGCGCGTGTAACCGTTATCCGCGAGCGCATTCATCGGATTTCCGTGGCCGATGAAGATCGCGGGCATCGTCTCGTTCATTTCTTAGCTTCCCGGTTAACGTTCATTAGTTCTCTGATCCGTTTTAACAGTTGCGGCAGCAAAGCTGTGGTCTTGATAATAGATCCGGAAGCAAATTTTGACGCGAAGCCGCGAAAGGTTTCGACCGCGGTTGGCGTATACGGCATCCACCAGGCGTCGGGCAATAGAGCTAGGCGGTTTGTGTGGATGTGCTGCGGCTGGACGAGTTCCATCAACCCTTCGAGGCCGTGCGTACGTCCTCGGCCGCTATTCTTAAAACCACCCCAAGGCGTCTGGCCGATGCCGTGCGTGTAGAGAACCTCGTTGATGCATACCGAACCTGCTTCGATCTGTTGGGCAACACGTCTTCCTTTCGCGTAGTCGCGGGTCCAAACGCTGGCGGTCAGGCCGAACTCGGAGTCGTTGGCAAGATGGATCGCTTCTTCTTCAGTTTTGAACGTCGCGATCGGAAGAGTTGGGCCAAAGGTTTCTTCCCGCATCGGACGCATGTCGTTCGTTGCACCGGAAATGACAGTCGGTTCGTAGAATAGGTGAACGCCTGTTCGGGCTTTGCCCTCATTTCCTACGAGGACGTCTGCGCTCCCTCCACCGATCTCGATCGTCGCCCCGGATTCGCGAAAGGCGTTTACGTGGTCTTCGACGATCTTCAGTTGTCGCTCAGAGGACATCGGTCCGATAGAAATATCTTCACTGTCGCCTCGGCCTTGTTTTAATTGCTTCACTTTCGCGACGATCAGGCTCGTTAATTCCTCAGCGACCGATTCATGAACGTACAGACGCTCAACCGACGAGCACGACTGGCCCGCGTTGCAGAAAGCTCCCCATACGGCCGCACCCGCAGCCAATTCGAGGTTCGCGTCTTCGAACACGATCATCGGATCCTTACCGCCGAGTTCGAGTACCGTCGAAGTCAGATTCTCGGCTGCGGCCTTTGCGATCTTCTTGCCGGTCGCGACCGATCCCGTGAACATGATCTTCTCGGGCGCCGCATTGACAAGGGCAGCACCTGTCTCACCCGCACCATGGACGATGTGCACAAGCCCGTCGGGCGCCCCTGCTTTCTCAAATATCTCGCCTATCTTTTCGCCGACCAGCGGCGTCAACTCCGACGGCTTTATTACTACCGAGTTTCCAGCCATCACTGCCATTGCGGCCTCACCCAAAGGAATTGAGAATGGATAGTTCCAAGCTGGGATGATCCCGACCACACCGTATGGTTTGTAGATGATCTTCGACGACCGCCCAAGCAATCCATATAAGCCGATCCCGACACGCCTCGGCTTCAACATCTTCTCCGCCCTCCGAGCGATCCACTGCATCAGATCGAGCACGGGTGCGATCTCCATCGCGATGGCTTCGCCAAACGGTTTGCCTGATTCGCGAGAAATGAGATGAGCGATCTCGTCCATTTCGGCGAGGATCACCTCCCGAGCTTTCATTACCAACGCTTTCCGCTCTCCAAAACTTGTTGTTTTCCACTTGTGGAAAACTTCACGGGCTCGGTTTACCGCGGCCTCGACATCCTCCGCGGGCGTGACGGAAATACGGCCGATCTCTTCGCCGATAGCCGGATCAAAGGAAATGATGAGATCGTCGTGTTCGGTATGCTGCAAAACTGCGTTCATATAATACGCATAGAATAACGTAATTCGAGGGACGATGTAATGAATTTCGCCCTATTTGTAGTCATTCGGGAAAGGACCTTTATTTCCGATGAATATTTTTCTTGACAAACCCATTTACGACGATTATTCTGCATAAGTTGATATTTGACGTATGATTGACAGCACAGACAGGCACATTCTGGAGATCGTTCAGAAAGACGGTCGGATCGCGAACGCGGAGATAGCACGTCAGGTCGGGCTTGCACCGTCGGCGGTGCTCGAACGGCTCCGCAAACTGGAGGAACGCGGGGTGATACGCGGTTACGCAGCGGAGATCGAAGCAAAACATGTCGGCCTTGGACTCACCGCGTTCGTTTTCGTTCAGACAAAGGAATGCGACCACGGAACGGATCTTGAACTTGTGAAGATACCTGAAGTTCTCGAGGTGCACGACGTCGCAGGTGAGGATTCGAATCTCTTAAAGGTGAAGGCAAAAGATCCGGAGGACCTGGGCCGGATCTTGCGCGAAAAGATCAAGACGATCCCGAACGTGCTTTCGACACGGACGACGATCGTGCTGCAAACGTTCAAAGAGACGCTGGAATTGCCGCTCGACGGCGAGGCATTGGCAGAGGACGCGGCAAAAGAAAAGAAACGCGTCAGAAAAGGGTGAAGTATGCAGTACCGAAACGATGAAGGAAAACTTTCGCTGGATAAGAAATCGATCATAATGATCGCGGCGTTTGCGGCTGTCTATATCCTTTGGGGTTCGACATACCTGGCTATCAAGGTCGGCATTGAGACCTTTCCGCCCTTCATAATGGCTGGCGGACGCTTCTTTGTGGCCGGTTCCATACTCTTCTTTGCGGCGATGCGAACTGCCGATTTCGAATGGCCGAAAGCGGTGCATTGGAAAACGAGCTTTATTGTGGGAACGCTTCTTCTTCTGGGTGGAAACGGCGGCGTGGTCATCGCTTCGCACTACGTTTCGTCGAGTGTTACGGCTTTGCTCGTAGCCACCGAACCTTTTTTCATCGTTATTTTGAGTTGGCTTTGGCTAAAAAATGGCCGTCCTGGTACACGAACGGCACTTGGACTGGTCGTTGGTTTCGTTGGAGTCGCATTGCTTATTCTCGGGCAGGCGAAGGGCGGAAGCTCAGCCGTTGGCGGTTATGGGATGTGGATCGGCACGGTAGCCGTGATCGCGGCTGCACTCTCGTGGGCCGCCGGCTCGATCTACGGACTCAAGTCGCCGGTGCCGAAGTCTTCAATGCTGACAGCCGGCATGCAGATGATGTCAGGCGGCCTTGTTTTGCTCATCGTCAGCGTCGTTCGGGGCGAGTGGTTGACGGTCGATGTTGCCGCTATCTCGGGACGCTCTTGGTTCGCGGTCGGCTACCTGATCGTCTGCGGTTCGCTTATCGGATTTACGGCGTACAGCTGGCTGCTCAAGAATGCCCAACCGTCAATGGTCGCAACGTACGCTTATGTCAATCCGGTCGTTGCAGTGATACTCGGTTGGGGCATTGCCGGGGAATCGTTGACACTCCAGATGCTCATTGGCGCGGTCGTGGTGATTGCGTCGGTCGCGTTGATAACAAGCCGCAAGAAAGCCAAACCGGAAACGGAGGTCGAGGCTGGTACCGACGATGTCATTCACAGATCGCTGACGCCGTCGTGCAACAAGCCTAATTTTTCGACATCTTCATAAACGGGCGAGACTTTCTCGCCCCGCCATCATCGGGTAAAGTGTTTCTGAGAATTTCAGAAAACTTTACCCGATCCTCTTTTTATGAAACCACGTTTGGCGGCTCTCCCTATTGAAGACATCCGATCCCAATTTCCGGCCCTGGAGCGAGTTTATAATGGCCACCCCGTCGCATATTTCGACGGTCCCGGCGGAACACAGGTTCCCCGCGGTGTCGTTGAGGCAATGAACGACTATCTCTACAACCACAATGCGAACACGCATTGGGGCTACCCGACGAGCGACGAGACGGACGCGATGATCGAGGATTCCCGGGTCGCGTTCGCCGACTTCTTTAATGCGACTTCGGATGAGATCGTCTTCGGGCAGAACATGACGACGATCACCTTTCATCTTGCGCGCGCTCTCGGGCGACAGTTCAAGGAAGGTGACGAGATCGTATTAACAGAGTTGGATCATCACGGCAACGTCGATACCTGGCGCTCGCTTGAAAAAGACCGAGGCGTGACGATCCGCGTATTGCCGATGGATCCGGAAAGCGGACAGCTCGAATTTGACCAGTTGCCGGGACTGATAAACGACCGAACAAGATTAGTTGCGATCGGTGCGGCTTCAAATGCGATAGGCACGATCAACGACGTAAAGGCCGCGTGCAAATTGGCGAGTGATGCAGGTGCGTTGAGCTTTGTCGACGCTGTCCATTTTGCGCCACACGCATTGATCGACGTCAAAGATATCGGCTGCGATTTTCTTGCGTGTTCGGCTTACAAATTTTACGGCCCGCACATCGGAATACTTTACGGAAGGAAGGAGCTGCTTGAAACGATAGATTTTCCTAAACTGAGGCCGGCACCCGACAATTCGCCGGATCGTGCCGAGACGGGAACGCAAAGCCACGAATCGATCGTCGGAGCAGCGGCTGCGGTGGACTTTATCGCATCGCTCGGAACCGGCTCCACGAGACGAGGATCGCTTGCAAGCGCGTTTAGTTCAATGCACGAGCGTGACAGCGAACTCACTTCAATGTTGTGGAACGGACTGAACGATATTGAAGGCGTTCGGGTTTACGGGCCCGGACTCGATGCGAGACGGACCTCGCTCGTTTCGTTCACCGTGGGTGACATCCCTTCCGAAGAGGTCAGCAAGTTTTTAGCGGCACGCGGGATGTTCGTCTCGCATGGCGATTTTTATGCGGCGACGGTCGTCGAACGATTAGGCGTTGCCGATCAGGGCCTTGTCAGGATAGGCTGCTCGGCATACACAACGTGCGATGAGATCGAACGATTGATCGAAGGCGTAAAAGAATTCGTCAGCGAACGCTGCTGAAGATCTGGAAGATCGAATCGAAGATGGACCGTTGTCGATTTGCGACAGACGTGACCGTCTGACTTTGTGCAACGCGATCGGAATCCTTGATAAGGATCAGATCGTTATTAGTATTCCCTCGGGCAATGATCAGCTCTTTCCCGTCGGCGGTCCATGCAAAATTCATGATCTTCCCCGACTTGAATTCGGTCAGTTGGGTGGCGGCCGAACCGTCGATCGGCTGACGCCAGATGTTCATAGAACCTCCCCGGTTGGTCGAGATCGTAAGCGAACGGCTGTCCGGCGACCACGTGAACTGGCTTATCAGATTGAATTCCAATATGTTCTCCACCTTGCCGAAACTCCCGTTTTCGAGAGCGGCGATCATCAGCTTCTTTTGAAACGACTTTACGTCATAGCTCGCGTAAGCGATGCGTTTGCCGTCCGGAGAAATTCGCGGCTGAAAGACGCTCCAGTTTTCAGCTGAATAGAGTTCTTCGACCGTGCCG
The DNA here is from genome assembly GCA_016789265.1 of Blastocatellia bacterium. Taxonomy (GTDB): domain Bacteria; phylum Acidobacteriota; class Blastocatellia; order Pyrinomonadales; family Pyrinomonadaceae; genus OLB17. The sequence continues at coordinate 103,323 of JAEUQK010000023.1, read as the reverse complement.
CCGCTAACGGGAACCTTCATAAGCGAAAAGCGCTCGTCTTTGCCCGATTTCCTCTGGAAGATCACAAACTTGCCGTCGGGTGTTATCTGCGGATTGAAATCGACACTTTCGGGAGTTTCATCGCTTAGGCGGACGACATTCTTTCCATCAGCATCCGATCTGAAGATCCCCGACGACTTGTCCTTCTGAAGGTTAAAGATGATATATCTCTCATCGGGTGTCGTAACGGGAGCGACCGAATAGCCAGGTTCAGTGAGCAAGGCTCTTGGGTTCTTTCCATCGGCGTCCGAGATCCAAAGGTCCGATTCTTTTCCGTCGTTCCGTGTGTAGAGCAGTTTACCGTCACGCCGAGGAACGATGCCAAGCATTCCTTCGAGGTTTCGCGAATCGCTTATCAGCTGAGTGTTCGCCTTGGTCGACGGCGAAAACCGCCAAACGGACGAGACCGTATCGCCCTTTATCGTTACGATATTGCGGCCATCAGCCGAAATGCTCACATCAAGATAATCATTGAAATCGTTGGTGATCTGGACGACTTCGCCGCCGGGATACGAGGAACGCCATATCTGGTTCGGCCCGTTCTCGTTTTCCCTGCCCGAAAACAGAAAACCAGATCCGTCTGCAAACCAGACTACGTTCGAAATAAAGAAAAACTCGCGTCGATTGACTGGGCGCACCTTCTTCTCTGAGATCAGTATCTCGGCAACGTCCGTCTTCTCAACAAAGCCGCTTTGCCGCTTTCCGGCACCCATTATGATCGTCTTTCCGTCCGGCGACCACGCTAGTCGGCTTCCGAAAAAGTCATAATCCGTGGCCGAGTTCGAGATAAGCGGCTCCGTTGCGAGTGTGTCCGTATTCACGATGAAGATAACGTCTTCGTTAGGTTCGCTCCGATGCCGCATAAATGCGAACTGCTTACCGTCCGGTGAAAACGTTACGGCGCTGTCCACATCCTCGATCAGTTTCTTCGGCGTCCCGCCGAGCGTGGGAACCTGGTAGAGCGTGTTGATCGAAAAGTCAGGGCTCGTCTGGCAGTAATAGATATGATCTCCGGTCGGCGAAAACGTTATCGACTGAAGATTGAGATTCGTCGGTTGGACGACCGTAACTAAACTGTCCGTTGCGATCTGCCTTACAACGAGGCTGCGGCTTCCGATCTCGCCGGAAACGTATGCAACATACTTTCCATCGGGTGATATCGAAGGTAAGAGCACGCGGCCATCCGTGTTAATACGCGAGATTTGCGGACGCTCGAACGCGGTCGCCGCCAACGGTGTAGCCGCCGTACTCCAACTGTAAAAAGCGATACCGCCAAACAGCAGGATGGCGGCCGCGAGCAGCGGCAATGCGTAGGCAGCGACGCGAGAACGGGCACGCAGCGGCGCAACATATGTTTTTCCGGAAACCGCGACATTTGTCTTATCGGTCGGGTGATTGCCACTGACCGTGCGATGGATGATCGTCGGATTCTCGGTAAATTCCGGATTCGAGATCACGTGGTTCGTACGGTTTCCGCTGTTCGCGTGCTCTATGTCGTAAAGAAGCTCCTTAATGTCGAGCGCAAAGTCCTTGATGTCCTGATATCGTTCCTCGCGGTCTTTTTGCAAAGCCTTGCGGACGATCCGCTGCAGTTCCACCGGTGCATTCGGCAAAAGAGTTCCGATCGGTTCCGGATCCTGATAGATCACTGCCCCGAGCGTGTCCGCGGTGGTCGGCCCGTCAAAAGGCGCTTTGCCGACGAGCAGTTCATAGAGAACCACACCGAGGCTCCAGATATCGGTGCGTTCATCGACCTCGAGCCCGCGTGCCTGCTCCGGCGACATATAGCGGGCACTTCCCATTACCGTTCCGGGAATGGTCTTGTTGTCGGTGCTATTATCACCGTTCTTGAAACCCGTGACCGGTTTCGCGAGGCCGAAATCAAGGACCTTAACGATACCGTCGCGGCGGACCATTATGTTTTCGGGCTTTATGTCGCGATGAACGATCCGTTCGTGATGTGCAGCGACGAGAGCGTTTCCGGCCTGTTCGATTATCTTGAGAATGCGCTGGAGCGTTAGCGATTCCCGTTTGATGATCTCGCGAAGGGTTCTGCCTTCGACGTATTCGGTTGCTAGAAAATGGCCGAAATCGTTCTCGCCGATCTCGTAGATAGTAATGACGTTAGGATGATTGAGCGATGATACAACGCGGGCTTCCTGACGAAAACGCAGGCGGCGTTCTTCGTCTTCGGTAAATTCATTGGGCAAAAGCTTTATCGCAACATTTCGGTCAAGTTCGAGATCGAGCGCGGAATACACCTCGCCCATTCCGCCCTCGCCGATCTTGTTGCGGATCTCGTACCGCCCAAATGTTTCGCCCGCCAGCATTTTTTCAACACAGACAATTAGCCCGTAAATGGTAAACACCGTATTCCACGCTTTTATGACAACTTAGTTGCGTGTACCTACGGTGTTCAAAGAACTCTGACCTTATAAATAAACGAGTCAGGTGGCCAGAAATGTTTCAATTACTTTATAGCTTGCGTCGATCGCAAGCTTGAGTTTATCGGGTTCGGCCCCGCCGCCTTCCGCCATATCAGGGCGGCCTCCGCCCTTGCCGCCAACGATCGGCACTATTTCCTTTATCACGTTTCCGGCCTTGACCCTTGCCGTAAGGTCATCGGAAACACGGACGATGATGCCCGCTTTGCCTTCTTCCTTACGGCCGATGACGACCACACCGGACTTTAGTCTTGCAAGCAGCGTGTCTGAAAGCTGCCGCATTCCGTTCGCGTCCAGGCCCTCGACGATCTTGCCGATGACCTTCACACCCGCGATCTCGCGCGCGTCGTCACCATTTGAAGACGCTCCTCCGATCGCCCCGGTTGCGATCTTTAACTTCAGTTCGTCCATCTCGCGGCGAGTGCGTTTCAGTTCGTCCTGCAGCCTTTCGATGGCGACTGGAAGCTGATCTCGCTGTGTTTTCAAAACGTCGAGGCTTCGGTCAATAAGTACTTCGTCCTCGCGGAAACGCGCAAAAGCGTCAAAACCGGTAATTGCTCTGATGCGTCGAACACCCGAAGCGATTGCCTCGTCCGAAGTAATTTTAAAGCTGCCGATATCGCCGGTCGCACGCACGTGAGTACCGCCGCACAGCTCCATCGAAAAGTTTCCGTCGCCTACTTTCAGCACGCGGACCTCGGCCCCGTATTTTTCGCCGAACATCGCGACCGCGCCGGAACGCATCGCATCTTCAAGGGCCATCATGTTGGTCGTGACCGGTTCATTCTGCAGGATGTATCGGTTAACCAGGTCTTCGACCTCTTGTATTTCCGTGTCCTGCATGGGCTGATAATGCGTAAAATCGAATCGTAGATAATTAGGCGCAACGACAGACCCCGCCTGTTTCACGTGCGTTCCGAGAACTTCTTTCAGCGCAGCATGTACAAGGTGCGTCGCGGTATGGTTTCGCCGCGTGGCGTCCCGTTTTTGAGAATCAACAACGGCAGCAATTTCGTCTCCAGCTTTTATTTCGCCTCGTTCGATCCGCGATTTGTGCAAAATGACTCCCGGGATCGGGGCGAATGTGTCCAGGACCCTTACCTGAACACCACTATTTGAAAGGCTGCCGACATCACCGACCTGGCCGCCGGATTCAGCGTAGAATGGAGTGTCTTTTAGAACGATCAGGCCTTCTTCGCCCTCGCTCAATTTATCCACTTGTTCTTCACCCTTAACAAGAGCTGCCACTTCCGTCTTGTCAAGCCGTGTGGTTTCGTATCCGTGGAATTTGTTTGCACCTACCGCTTCGGCGATCTGAGCGTACATGGGATTGATCTCAGATTTCCTTTGTGTCTGCCCGATCCCTGATTGTTTTTGAAGATCCTGTAGAGCTGTTTCAAATCTCTCGTTATAGTCGTCTTCTTCAAACTCGAGTCCTTTTTCCTCAAGGTAAACGCGGATCAGGTCCTTGGGTGTGCCGAAAGTATCGTAGAGCCTTGCCACCTGCGTGAATAGTGCATCGACGGGCTTGGCAGCGTCGATCTCAAGTTCCGAGAGCTTCCCAAGTCCCACGGTCACGGTATTTCCAAACCGTTCCTCTTCGAGACGTACCATTTTGCCGATGAAATCCCTCTGGGTCTCGAGCTCCGGATATGCACCGCGCATCTCAACTACCACGCGATCGCAGACCTTGTAAAAAAACGCGTCCTTGAGTCCGAGATGTTCGCGGCCGTGATAGATCGCACGCCGCATTATCTTGCGGAGCACGTAGTTTCGCCCTTCATTGCCGGGCAAAATTCCGTCGGCAATAGCAAATGCGGTAGAACGCGCATGGTCGGCGATCACGCGGCATGCAAACTGTTGAGAATCGGATAATCCTTCGTAAACGCTCATAAACCTATATTCTATTACAGGCGGAAACACGAGTGTTAGCGGGAGGGTCGTTCAAACTTCGAGCAGCAAAGCGCGATCTCCCTAGTGGTCGTGTTTCGGCCCGATGCCGCCTACAAGATGGAGTAATACGCCGCCAAGCGAAGTATAGATACCGTAGCGGCTGTAGTCGGAGTAGTGTTGAAGCGCATAAGTCTCGGAAACGAACGCCCAGACAAGCAATACGCTCGACGTGAACAGGATCGCCGACCCTGCATATTGCACCACACGTGCCACTGGACGAGCGCCCGCCACAAGATAGCTTCCCAGTACGATATGTATGAGTGCCGAAAACAAAATATAGATGTGCCGCGAACGCATCAGCACGCGCAGAGTCTGGTCGATCGCTTCCTTATCGGGAAAATCGGCGCGCATATATCGCCCGGTCATTGCGAAAACGACGAAAAGCAAAACGCCGAAGATCAAATGTATCCGTTTCATGATCGCGGCGATGATTCTCGCGCGTTTTGACCGCGATTGCACGCGTGGAAACTGTGCTAAAATCGCTCTCAAAAAAGGAGGCAATTCAATGTACGTCATCCGTAATGTCTTTAAGTGTAAGCCCGGCAAGTCGAAGGCTCTGATCGAGAAGTTCAAGGCGACGCATGACCTGATGAGAAGCGACGTTCCTTTGGATGACCGGATCCTGGTCGATGAGGTCGCCGGATTCTGGACGGTCGTTGTGGAGGTAAATGTCGAGAGCATCGCGGATTTTGAGGACCGTATGCGAGAACGGGGATCTCGGGAGGACGTCCAACAGGCAATGGCCGGATACATGGACCTGGTTGACGGCGGTTACCGCGAGATCTTTCGCTTAGCCTGAGGTCGGGTCGCATACTTTATCGCGAACTTAGCTAAGTTGTCTCCTATCGATACCCGATTATTCGCACAAAATGAACATTGCCTTTAGAACCGTACTTTGTTTGATCGCCATCCTAATCTTTACGCTTCAGATGACCGCTCAATCCGATAAATTCGCAGCCTTTCGCCAAACTTATCTAAAGGAACTAAAAGAGGGCGGCATCGTAGGGAGCAGCTTCGTGTTTCTGAAAGACAATAAGAAGGTCGCCGAAGAATACTACGGCTTGGCAAACATCGAAAAGAACCAGGTCGTAGATCAAAATACGATCTACCATTGGGCTTCGAACACAAAGCCATTTACAGGCATCGCGATCATGCAGCTCCGGGACCGCGGACTACTGAAGCTGGACGACCCCGTGACAAAGTATCTGCCCGAACTGCGCGACGTCCATAATAAGTTCGGTTCGATGGACGAGATAACGATCAGACATCTGATGACACACTCGGCTGGATTTAGGGGATCGACGTGGCCGTGGGACAAGGGACAAGACTGGGAACCTTTCGAACCGACGGAGTATTCGCAGCTTGTCGCAATGTTCCCGTTCACCGAGATCTTGTTCAAACCCGGAAGCAAATTCAGCTACTCGAACCCGGGTATTATTTTCTTAGGACGCATTATCGAAAAGCTTACCGGTGACGATTACGAGGTGTATATCGATAAGAATATCCTCAAACCGCTCGAGATGTACCACAGCTATTTCGACGCGACGCCCTATCACCTGCTGAAATACCGCTCACACTCCTATCACCTCCAGGACGGAAAACGCACCGAAGGCCGATTCGACGCTAATACGGGTATTACCGTATCAAACGGCGGCCTGAATTCGCCTGTCTCCGACATGGTGAAGTATTTGAACTTTCTTGTTGGCGACCCGCAGAAACAGGCTATTTACGATGGTGTTTTGAAACGCGCCTCGCTTGAAGAAATGTGGCGGCCCGGCCTTGACGCCGGCGACGGAGCCGACGGGAATCCGCCGGGACAGTCAAGGATCGGACTCATATTTTTCGTTTCAGAAATAAACGGACATACCCTAATTGGCCATAGCGGCCACCAGAACGGCTTTTTTAGCTATATCGATGTGGATCAGAAAAGTAGAACTGCGTCGATCCTGGTTGGCAACACGGACCTCTCGGGGGGCAACGATTTACAAAAGGGCCTGGAAGGCCGTATGTTGAAACTCGTAAGGGCACTCTTCTAGCGTTGATCTCTATTTGCTCAGGAAACTCCGCTTCCTGTATCCCACGCCCTTTGCAGTTTTCTTAACAGCACGATCTGCCCGCCGTGACAGGCGTTGTGAGCGTTAACGTCGGCGATGACATCGGCCCAGACGCGGGACGTATTTGTCGGGACCGATTCGGAGAACTTCGACGCATCAGCGGCCGCAATTAACGATCGCCATTCAGACACAACGGCATCGAAACGTTCGACATCCGCTTGCCATTCTGTTTCCGTATATTCACCGGTGTTGAAGGTCTCGTTGTTGTCTGCCACGTCGTATTCGTATTCGTTCCCTTTGAACCGCTGAAGGTAAGCGTTGTTGAAGTAGTAGAGGTGCGAGAGCGTTTCCCAGATGCAGTCGACCGAACCGTCCGGCTTCCACGCGGCCTGTTCGACACTGACCATCGATGGCGTTTCGAACCGCGACGAACCAGCCGTTTTCATTGAAGCAGCGATCGTATTGCTTGAGGATCGTTTCCTTTGTCATAGAGATTTTCTGTGTTAGTTTTACACCCGTTTTACTTCAATATTTATCCTAAGCGGAATTCCGGAGGTCAAAATGTCTAAATTCGTTCCTTCAGCTCTCCTATTATGTCTCTTCCTGGTTTTTACTGCCATCGGTCAGGTGACAGCCATCAGAGCCGGCAGGATGGTCGATACCGAAACCGGCGAGGTCAAAACGAATCAGATCATCCTGGTCGAGAACGGTAAGATCACCGCTATTGGCTCAAGCACGTCGATACCAGCGGGAGCTAATGTCATTGATCTGTCTAAGAGCGTTGTTCTTCCCGGGTTATTCGACATGCATACCCACCTTTGCATGGACGTTATAGAAGCGAGGGACCATGGAAACTACTACTTTACGACGCTGCTCGACCCGGATTCGTATCGCTCGATCGAGGGCGTGGTAAATGCAAGGACGATGCTGGAAAGCGGGTTTACCAGCGTTCGCGATGTCGGCAACGAAGGCAATTACGCTTGCACGAGCGTTCGGAGAGCGATCCAGCAAGGCAAGGTTCCCGGGCCGACGATGGTAAATGCGGGACGCATTATCGCACCTTACGGAGGGCAATTTCACCTTCAGCCCGACAAACAAAAACTGGCCGAACCGGAATACTTTTTTGCAGACACGCGCGACGAAATGATCAAAGGTATCCGCGAGAATATCCATTACGGGGCGGGCGTGATCAAGATCGTCGTTGACGATCAGCGTTACATCTACTCGATCGAAGATATCAAGTTTATGATCGATGAAGCGGCAAAAGCAGGCTTGAAATTGATCGCTCACTGTTGGACGAAAGCCGGCGCGCACAATGCCGCGGCGGCGGGTGTTGCCTCGATCGAACATGGATTCGACATGACGGACGAGGACCTGGAACTTGCGAAGAAGAATAACGTCGTTCTGGTGGGAACCGACTATTTGGCCATCGGCTCTTCGCCGCAGTCCCACGCTCAGTGGGTCGATCGGTTAAAACGTGCTTACAAGATCGGCGTGACGATGGCCTACGGAACTGATGCGACAGGCCAGCGCGCGGGCCAGACAAGAGGAACGGAAGCGATCGCGGGTATCGATCCGTGGGTCGAAGCCGGTGTACCGCCAAAGTCTATCCTTCAGGCGATGACAGGTAATGCCGCCAGGCTGATGGGCGTTGATAAAGTTCGCGGATTCCTAAAGGAGGGAATGGCTGCGGACCTGATCGCGGTCCCGGAGAATCCGATCGAGAACATCAACACGCTAAAGTCCGTTACGTTTGTAATGAAGAATGGGGCCGTGATCAGACGATGATCACCAGCCGCGATGTATTTCCCATCGGTCGATGACGCGGCCGTTTTCGACAACGTTGTAATGAGTATGCTGGGCGGCAGTAAGGCACGAGTGGTTTGCAAGAATGCGAACGCGGTCGCCGACCTTGAACCGTCTGATCATTGCCGCATCGTCGGAGACGATCTCGCCGTGTTCCTGTGACATCCCCGTGACGCGAAGTCCGGTTTCGTTGCCGTCGAGATCGAGTACACGGCCGTAACCGCATCCGGGATCGAGGCCCACAGGGCCACGGTCCTTTGAAAGGGCGACGGCTCCTGCATCGACGACCAGCTTGTTTCTGGAAACGTCGCGGTGAACCACGGCCGAGAGCACTGTTAAGGCCGTGTCCTCGAACGAGCAGCTGCCGAGCGTAGCCTGAAAGTTATCGAAGAATATGTAATTTCCAGGGCGGATCTCGTCAATGCCGTCGAGGTGGTCGACCGTCGACATAGTGGGTGTTGAGCCAATGCTGACGGTCGGAACTTCAATACTTTCTTCTCTCAGCCGTTCGGCCAATTCGACCATCACGTCGCGTTCATGACGTGCAACTTCTAGGATCTGTTCTTTGGTTTTTGCATCGTAAGAATGACCGGCGTGCGTTAGAATGCCGGCAAAGTTGAGAGCATCTGCATCTTGTATCTGTCGCGGAATTTCGATGGCTTCTGCCGTATGCGGTTCTACTCCAACGCGGTGCGTGCCGACGTCGATCTTTAGAAATACGTCGAACCTGACACCCACTTTTCCGGAAGCCACATCGAGCGCATTCATCGTTGCCGCATCGTCAGTTAGCAGGTTTAGCTTCACACCACTCTTCAGAATTTCGATCGCATCTCCAAATTTGCCGCGCTCGATCGGCACCGCATAGGTAATGTCCGAAAAACCGTTCTTCGCAAACGCCCTTGCTTCGGCCAAAGTCGAGACCGTGATCGCACCATCGTGCCCCGCGGTCTGTATCTTCGCGACCTCGACACACTTGTGGGTTTTGACATGCGGACGCAGTCGAACCTTATTGCGCCGAGCTACTTCACTTATGCGGTCGGCGTTCTGCCGGACCCGGGCTAGATCCAGAACGAGGGAAGGAGTTTTGATTTCTAAATAATCCAGATGCATGCTAGTGCACTGACAGTCTTGGCGAGCCGCAGACTAATAGTAAGTGATAGTTCGGTATGAGATGTAGTCCGGCAGCCAGCTTGTAACCCCGTTCTCTTTCACCTCTTTCAGTGTTACCTTTTTGACCCAGTTTCCGGCCGCGTCGAATTCGTAACTATACTTGTACCTTCGATCGCCATATAGATCGTGGTTGACAACGCCGAAATCGGTTCTCTCGATCTCATTGCCGTTCGCGTCAAGTATCGAAACATACCGTTGATTTAGTTTTCCGTCGTCGCTGTATACCAACTCTTCAACCTGATTTAGCGAATGTTTGTAAGCGTATCGCATTCCTCTCCGGCCATTGTTGTGCACCATTTGACGCTCAACGAGTTTGCCACCTTCGTACTTGTATTCGTAGCTGTATTTGAAACGCGGGTCGCTCTTCCTCGGAGCTATAGCGACAGCCGGACTTGGAGCTCCCATCACGGTAAAAACATTGCCCTCGTTATCGGTTTTGTAGTTCGAGACGCGCATGCCGTCTATATAGCCGTAAACAGTTATCTGGAAAGGCTTCCCTTGGGAATCATACGAGTCTCGCTGCGTCAGAGCGCCGCTTTGATCATAATATTCAACCGAAGTCGTCTTCCGTCCCTGAACGCCCCATGTGCCCGAACGGTCCTCGCTCTCCTCTATGACCTTTTTGACTTTCCCCTTCAGGCCTTCGTCCTGTGCATCAGACGTAGGGCGAGAAACCGCCGGGGCTTGTGGCAGGGGTACGGGTTTCATCGCTTCATATCTGCGAGCAAGTTCGGCATCTACCTCCGCTTGGGAAATTAAACTAAAGGATGCAAATACAGAAGTAAGATGTTTTTCCGTTTTACGGTCCTTAAACGCCGCGTCAATCCGGTAAACACGTTTCTTATCAATAAAAAGTTGGACCGTTGCGAAGCCTTTCAAGCCGAGATCATACATGAAATATGAAGCCGGAACACCGTTTACGGTCGACTGGTTCTCCGATACAAGTTTGGCATCGGGAACTCGTTCCGTGATGCGTTTCTTGGAGTTCTCAGCTATACGAACCAGATCCGCGGCCGATCCGGTCAGATTAGAGTCCGGAAAATCGAGGAAAAAGAAAACAACGTCTCCCTCCGCGAATTTCCACGTGTATTGTTGCCCAGTCGCGCTGGAACCTGTCTGCTTCGGTGAAAGTGCGGCAAAGCCACTAATACTCTTCGGCAAGCCAATTTTAAATCGGCCCTCTAGTGAGGCGAACTGTTCAGTAACCGGCAGCGAAGATACAGACGGCCAGCCTGCGAACTTCTTGACCTGCCCAGACCCCGAACCGGTGGCGGCAGGCGGCGGAGGCTGCGAGAGTGCCGACGAGGCAAATACGAATGTAGCGAGTGGAAGAATAAACTTTCTCATAAACTAAATCAGCTTCCTGGCCTTCCTAATCACATTTTCGACCGTAAATCCGTAATCCCTGAACACATCTTCGGCCGGAGCAGATGCGCCGAATTTGTCTACGCAAAGAGTGTCGCCGCCATCGCCTATATATTTTGCCCAGCCGAGAGAAACGCCGGCCTCGATGGCGAGGCGGGCTTTAATTTTCGACGGCAGTACTGATTCTTTATATTTTGCTGACTGCGCGTCAAAGAATTCCCAGCACGGCATCGATACGACGCGGGTCGGTGTTCCTCCAGCATTGAGTTTCTCGCGGGCTTCCATCGCGAGGCCAACCTCGGAACCGGTCGCGATCAGGATCAGTTTAGGTTCGGTCTTTTTGCCGTCCTTGTCGGCGGCTTCGGCCAATACATATGCGCCTTTGTGAAGGCCGTCTGCCTTTTCGAATTTCTTACGGTCGATCAACGCGACCTTTTGACGGGAAAGCGCAAACGCCGTCGGAGCATTACCGCGTTTCAATGCCGCGCGCCACGCTTCGCGGACCTCGTGTGCGTCACAAGGTCGGATCACTGCGAGATTCGGAATCGCTCGTAGAGCGGCGAGATGCTCGACAGATTGGTGCGTCGGGCCGTCTTCGCCAAGGCCGATGGAATCGTGCGTTAAGACGAAGATGGTTTGTATATGCGATAGAGCGGCAAGCCGTATCGCAGGCCGCATGTAGTCTGAAAACGTCTGAAACGTGCCGCCAAACGGGATCACGCTTCCAAAAAGTGCCATGCCGTTCATCGCCGAACCCATAGCGTGTTCGCGAATGCCGAAATGGATGTTGCGATTAGCGTATTTGCCGAACTGGAAATCGGCCGATGCTTTGATATAAGTGTTGTTCGATGGCGTAAGGTCCGCCGAACCGCCGAGCAACTGCGGTATCGAACCCGCAATGGCGTTGATAACATCGCCGGAATAGGCCCGAGTCGCTTTTGCTTCGACGCCGTCAAATTTCGGAAGCGAGTCTTCCCAACCAGCGGGCAAGTCACCGCTGCGGATCTGGGCAAAAGCCGATCCGAGTTCCGGATGCGCTTTCGCATAGCCTGATACAAGCTTGTTCCAATCGCGTTCCGCCTGCGGGCCCGATTTCGTCGCCTGCCGAAACTTCGCATAGACCTCTTTGGGAACGTAAAAAATCTTGTTTTCCGGCCAGCCGAGATTACGCTTCGTTTCCTTTACGGCATCTACGCCGGGCGCGTCGGAGTGTGCTTTGCTTGTACCCTGTTTCGGCATCCCGAAACCGATGATGGTGTGAACGCGGATGAGCGAAGGCTTGTCTTTTACCTTCTGTGCCTCCTTGATCGCGGCTTCGATCGCCTTCAGGTCGTTGCCGTCTGCAACCTCGGAAACGTGCCAGCCAGCCGCTTCAAATCGTTTTGTGCGGTCCTCGGTAAAAGCGAGATCGGTCGAACCGTCGATCGTGATCTCGTTATCGTCATACAGATAGATCAGGTTGCCGAGTTTTAGATGGCCGGCGAGAGACGCCGCCTCGTAGCTTACTCCTTCCATCAGATCGCCATCGGAACAAATACAGTAGATGTAATTATCGACGACCGGAAAGCCCTTTTTATTGAAGGTCGCAGCAAGGTGCGCCTGTGCGATTCCCATTCCGACGCCGTTAGCAAAACCCTGACCCAGCGGACCGGTCGTGATCTCGACACCGGGTGTAAGGATATTCTCAGGATGACCAGGCGTTTTCGAATGCAGCTGACGAAACCGCTTTATCTCATCCATCGAAAGATCGTAGCCGGTCAAATGGAGCAAGCTGTAGATCAACATCGAACCGTGTCCGCCCGAGAGCAGGAACCGGTCGCGGCCAAACCATTTCGGGTTTTTCGGGTTATGCCGCAGGAATTTGGTCCATAAAACATACGCCGCCGGTGCCATGCCGAGCGGCAGCCCGGGATGGCCGCTGTTTGCTTTCTGTATCGCGTCGAGCGAAAGCGTGCGGATCGTGTTGATGCAAAGCGTGTCGATGTCGGTCTTTTTTACTTGTTTGGTTGCGGTTATCATGGAAATCGAGATATTAGTAAGTCGCCTTAGAATCGGCCGGACTAGAGCCGATATTCACAAAGTCGCTAAAGTTCTGATCTTGTAAAACGCGGTCGGTAATGTCCATTTTGCCAATTGTTTTCATCGGTGGCAAAACGAGAAATGTGGTTGCGATGTTTCGAGGCTATTTGGACAGGGGATCGATGATCTTCACGTGATCTGAGAACCGCCGGAAGTCCTTGTCGGTACTCGCGATGGCTGCTTTGTGTTCGATAGCGATCGCGGCAATGTGAGCGTCCATGATGAAGTCGCCTGTCAGATTGAGCTCCTTAAGAAGTCCAGAATAGATCTCCCAGTGGCGCGCTGTCGGCAGAACTATATTGACCAGCGGATGTGAGAACAGTTCATCAAGCTTGGTTCGTGCAAATTCGCCGCTGAAAGGATCATCGAAAATACGGGCGTTTGTGCTTAGCCGGAGAAAAGCAGTCGCAACCTGCCAGATTATTCCGATAGAGTCCGCACCTTGGGAGAGCGTTCGTTCAAGCCAATCGGCAGCTTGCCGATGCTGCGCGAAATGGGACATGTGCGCGTAAATTAAAACGTTCGCGTCAACAATGATCACTTATGAAAATCTCCTTCGGCGATGGAGATGAGCGAACTGATCTTGTCATAGTTAAGTCCGGGCTTTGGCCTCGTGTCATGACCTGGCCTCACCTTGAACGGCACTTTCTTTATCTCGCCCTCGGAAGCCAACCCTTTCTTCATAAGGTCGTTGACGATCTGCTTGAACGAAGCATCGGGACGCTTTTTCTGAATGCGCCTGATTCCCAGGATCACCTCATCTTCCAATGTTAAGGTCGTTCTCATATCTTAGGCATCATAGCATCAATCTGACACGGCATCAAGACATCACTTTGTACTTTTGCAAAAAAGAGCTGACGGCGATGAACCGTCAGCTGATCAAAATCCAGTTCTTCTAAGCGTTATTTGATCCCAACTACTTTCTTAAACCACCAGCGGAGGCCGACGAAGAGGAAGCGCCAATCTTTGAAGAATTCCGGTGGCTTGCCCTCGAAATAATGCCCGATGAACTGGAGTATCCAACCGACGATGAATAGTCCGAGCGAGACCATCCAAAGGTTTGTAACAAAGAAGCAAACGGGGACAAGCAGGATAGACAGAGCGATCATCGGAATACCGAAACTGTGCGTCAGCCGGTTGATCGGGTGTTCGTGCCCGTGGGAGTATTCTTCGATCCATTCGTCCCAAGGTTTACCGCCAAGCATAATCTAGTCCTCCATTTTCGGTGTTGTTGGACATTCTAATACGAAATGTCGGTTGTGCTAAGCGACTTCAGGCCCGATCGTACCGTTTGACCCCGAGCCCGCCATCAAGCTCTTGAACATCCGCGAGCCGAAACCCATCCAGATAATCCGCGGGCATAAAGACATCGGCATTCTCGATGGTTTCGGGGATCTCGGTAACGATCCAGGAATCAATGAACGGCGCAAATGCCGCATAGATCTTTGCTCCGCCAATGACATACAGATCGCAATTTAGGAATTTCGCCAGATCGACGGCTTCGTTCTCACTGCGAAGAAACAGTAGGTCGTCGGCCGAATCCAGCTGAGCCCTTCGGCTGAGGACGATGTTAAGTCTACCAGGCAAGGGTTTTCCTATCGACCGCCAAGTATTCGAACCCATCACGACCGCATTACCGGTTGTCGTTTGCTTGAAATGTTTCAGGTCAGCCGAATAATGCCACGGTAGCTTTCCCTCTTTCCCAATGGCGAGATTATCTGCGATGGCTACTATGCCGATTATCATACAATTTTCTCACCTTTATAAACGGCTATGTCAGAGCCCTTTGCAAGTAGAACCGAATAAGGTGATTCAGTATTCAGGAACTCGAATTCCGAGCCGTATGTCGCACCAAAATCGACGTCGATATGCGGTTCGCCTGTCGAAAACAGTTCCCATTTCGGGTGCTCGACCTTGTATTCGTCAGTGCGGCCGCCCGTTCGCTTTGTGTATCCCCAATAGTGTTCGATGATGAATTCACCGTGAGAATTTTCTGTGGGCACGCCGAGGCTCTCGCCGCGTTCCACGCTGATCGTGTTTTCACACGAGCCTTTTTGCCATGAGTATCGCACATGTTCATCGTCGCGAAAATGCGACATGTTCCACCGTTCATAAGGTTCGCCGTATACCGAGCGTGCGACTGCGGCGATGGCCATACGCGGTACGATCTCTTTGACGAAAACTACACCTCGGCGAACCTCGTTTTCCAATTCGCGTCGAACGTAGAAACGAAGATTCACCTCTTCGAAGTTCACGTGAAACGGTACGAGAAAATCCATCACGCGGGTGTCGAGGAACATGAACCCCACAAGACTGACAAAACACTTCCCTTCGTGAAGGTCTATCTGTGTTCCCGAGGGAACCCGATCGGCAAGCAACACGGGATCGACCTCGTAGTTCGCCATGATCAGATCTTGCCATTTTGCGGTCAGGAATCTGCGCATTTATCGTATGATCCGCACATCGCCGGTACGAATGGTTATCTTTTCTCGATCGAAATACTCCAAGAGAGGTATAGCATACTTTCGCGATACTCCGGCAAGTTCCTTGAATTTTGGAACGTCAATCGTACGGTCGCTCTTCGCCGCGTACTCGCGAAGTTTCGCAACAATATCGTCGATCGCAGTTCTGGAAAACGTAAACTCATCCGAAACTTTGACCACCGTCGCCGATTCATACTGGAGTCTCAAAAGTTTTCGCGCATGAACGTCGGTTATTCTGGTGCCGCTGATCGATCCGGCGATCACCTCGTCAAGACGCGGTACCTGGATGCCCGCATTGGTGAGGGTTTCAGTGATGCGCCCGCTGACGATCTGTTCTTCGGCGGTCAACCCGGCCTTTCTCGCGGCTAGCGAAACGGTGTCGCCAGATAGCAGTATTTTATTCTCTGACACTAAAGAATTGAGCGCAGCATCGAAGACAGCAACGGCAATTCCATTCTCGCGCAAACCTTCTCTGGCAATACCCTTCGATAAAGGTTCCTGTTTATGATAGCCGGCGATCCTATCCAAAATCTTTGACTTCAACTGATCGAAGGCCATCGCAGAAATACATGTCTCATTTGCTCGAATGATCGATCGTTTCCGTACAGCTGAATCGATAGCAACATCCAAAACACTCTTTCGCCACCCGGTCTTTGCATTCAGATCTTGGATCTTAATTCCTTGCCGGCCCACGGCGTCGACCAATATCCGGACGATCTCCTCCTTTGAAATTGCCGTCCCGTTTAGCTTTGTCAGCATTACCCGAATTCGGCACAGTTCTTTCTTTCGGACCTTTTCCGCGACCGGGTCGAGAACGCGGCCGCCGCCGATAGTGACCTGCGGCGAATATGTGCGAATTACGAATCGGTCGCCAAATCGTGCCGCAATTGGTGATTCGAGCCTGAGTTGGACGAAGTCGCGATTGCCCGGTTCGATCTCGTCAACTTCATTCAGAACACGAATACGAGCAAGCACTTCCGAGGTCCCGATATGAACTCGCACCCTTTGTCGGGAGCGCAAAGGCCGTTTTGAACTTTCGAGGAGGTCAACGCAGGCATTGATCATCTGCGTGGCACGAAAGACATCGGGCTCGGCCAGCACTTCGCCCCTAACGACATCACTATGGTCAATGCCGCCAAGGTTTACCGCAACCCTTCGACCCGAACGAACCTCACTGACTGCGGCACCATGCGTCTGAAGCCCTCTTATCCTAACGGTCTTGCCCGATGGCAGCAGTTCAATTTCAGTCCCCATCTTAAGTTCGCCGGAAGCGAGAGTTCCGGTCACGACCGTTCCGAATCCTTTTACCGCAAAACTCCTGTCGATCGGCAAGAACATGGCGGCGTCAGTTCCGCGTTCTATTACCTTTCTTGCCGAAGACAAGATGGAATTTCTTAGTTCAACGATACCCTCGCCCGACTTTGAACTGATCGGGATAACGGGTGAACTTTCGAGAAATGATCCCTTTACGAGTTCGAGAGTCTCTAATTCAACGAGATCAAGGGTTTCGGCGTCGACAAGATCGCTCTTAGTAATAACAACGATCCCGTTTCTGATATCGAGCAGGCGACAAATGTCGAGATGTTCGCGTGTTTGCGGCATCACACCTTCGTCCGCAGCTATGACCAGCAAAACGAGGTCAATGCCGCTGGCGCCCGCAAGCATGTTCTTTACAAACCGCTCATGACCGGGAACGTCAACGAAACCCGCATGGATCCCGCCGAGATTAAGTTCGGCAAAACCAAGGTCGATCGTAATTCCACGCTGCTTTTCTTCAGGAAGGCGATCGGTGTTTACGCCCGTGAGCACTTTGACCAAGGTAGTCTTTCCATGGTCGATGTGTCCTGCTGTCCCGACTACAATGTCCATCAGAATAGAAACAATGCCGCAGCGGGAATGCCTACAACAGAAAGGAAAAATAATAGGGACGAAATGAAAGAGTAGCGGAATGGACCTTTAAATCCTGCGTTCAATGTCGCGAAACGCATAACTTTTATCAGCACTGCCTTTAGTGCGACGAGCAGGAATAATGGGAATAGAATTCCGAGAAGGAACACTGCCCAAGTGGCCGCGTCTCCACCCGGCATATGTGTATTTTCATCCCATGCGACCGCGAGTAGTATTCCAAACACCACAAATGTTCCGAGAAAGCCGAGCGTAATGGTTAGAAAATTAGGCAGCAGTACGACTATAAGCGTGCGCCGGATATCGATCTTGGTCTTGCGGATCAGCCATATCATCTCAGCGATGGATGAGGCGAAAAACATCGCGAAGAAGAGAGCGACGAACAACCACTCTTTTGCAGAACCGGACATAATGAACATCAGGGAGAAATCCCAGATCGAAGGTGGTTTAGGTCAACGGAGCCGGAGAAGACTCTCGACAGTGACGTCCTCTTCCAGGTCTTCCCAATGGATACCGAGCCCGCCGCCGATCAATCGCCAATTATTACGGTCTTTGGGAGTGGCGTCAACGAGCCGCGGAAACCAGGTCAACGGTACCGAGATCTCGCGGCCGTCAGCCAGCGCTACGTGAAGCGATTCGTTATTACATGAAACGTCAACTGCCAGTGCCTGAATGTCCGCCGATGAGATGCTCATAAGTTCCTAGGTCGAGATACAAGTAAAATACAGGATTTCACGACCCACCCGCAACTCAGAGCAATTGTGAATAGTTTCGCCCGAGTTCAGTTTATGACCGAGAAATCAATACTCTGCGAAGCGGCTTGCTTTCGAACCTCGTCCCTTACGATAAGTTCGAGGGTGTATTCGCCGGCCGCGACCGATTCGTCAAAACGAAGGAAACCGAAATCGTCGATACGTCCGGGAGCCGTCAATTGAGAACTTACCGCTTTAGGTTTCCCCTCCGAAATGAGTTTTCCGTCTTTGTAGAGATTCACCTGTGCAGTAATGTTGGCTCCGGTCGCACCGGCATTATATACGGTGTAAGAGAAAGCCGCGGATGAAAGGCTCCTGAATTGCCGGGTTACAATCCCGCCCCTGGACGAATTAAGGGAAAAACCGTTTTCGGACTTTTCGAGCGATGGCCTCGCATATTTTCCTTCCGGTCCAAGTTCACTTATGCTCAAGCCGGAAAGCAAAAGGCGTCCCTGTTTCAGATCAGGAATGGAAATACTCTGGCCGGCCGAGCCGATCTGTTTGCTTGGCACATCACGGATCGCGAAACGCAGATTGTAAACGCCGCTTTGTTTCACCGGAACGTCAGCAAAATAGATCAATCCACTGGCTTTTATTGCATCTGCGGTACCAGGATCGACCTTGATCGTGTGGGTCTTGTTAAATTCGTCAACGACTTTGTTCTTTTCATCCAATGTAACGGCTACGACGTCAAAGACCGCTTTTTTCAGGCCGCCGGCTTCATCGGTGAAATTGATGTCGTTCCCACTTATCGCTACAAAGGAACGGATAAAGCTTCCATCGACAGGCGTATTTCCGAAAAACGCCGTTAGCTGCAGCTCGAGACCTGCCTTTGGCAGCGGGGCCGCAATGGCCTGATAAAGCTCACTGTCGGACGTCTTCAGTCTTGCGGTAGCTTCGACGTCCGGCTTAGGCAAAAAACCCGAACGCGACGCAACCTTGGCGCCGATGCGGGTTACACTAACGTCGATCTTATTGAATTCTTTACCCTTGAATGTGTCCTCATCCGGTTCATAGCCTAGTAGATAATATCCGCGCTCAAGACTCAATGCCTTGTTGATCGGTACATCGAGAAAGTTACTTCCTCGATAGAAATCGCCGCCTGTTTCATTAGCAAGAAAGTACATTCCCTCTTCGAGGTCGCGAGTAAATCTCTCTCGATCTGCCCCGACCTTGGCCGAACCTGACGGCTTTGCAGGATCGATCTCACCAGTAATATCTATCTGATCCCGAACATCGAGAGCGGCAGAATCATAGGTCCCTCGAACACTTATAGTGTTGAAAACGACAGATGCACGGTTTGCCTTGTCTGTAAGGTCACGCATCACCTGAAGAGCGGTCGATGAGATGCCGTTACGGCCGCGGAGCGCGAGTCCATCTGATAGAAGGAAGACCATTTTTCTTCCGGCTACACCTTCAAGGCCGCGGACTACGTAATTGATCACGCCAATTGTGCCAATTGCTTGATTATTTCGATTGAAGTCTTCAGCAGCCTCTCGACTCTGTCTGCTTTGATCGTTCTCAATATTTCTCAGCGTTGTTGTGCGGTTGCCGGCCTCATCTTCAATGGTCTTTCCGATCTGGTTCGACCGAGCCTGTTCAAAAAAGCTGCCGTCCGGGCTCGAACAAGAACCCGTCGGGGGCCGCCACCTAATACTTCTGACCGACTGAAGCAGGCGGTCTTTATTTGATGTATATTGCTGGAGAACGCTGCTGCCGGCACGAGTCTGGTAAATTGCCACGCGATCGTTTGGCTGCATTTGCTGGATGACGAATTTTTCGAGCGCTTCTTTTGCGGCAACCATCCCGACATTAGACAAGGCACAATTGCCATCGTCGACAATAAACGTGATCAACCGGCCAACCGGCGGTGCTGACGACCTTGGCACAGTCAATGTACTGGTCACCGATTCTTTGGTTACGGAGTCAGGGGTTGCAGCAGTACTGTAATAACCGAATCGTGTGATCTTTTGAACCTTGCCGTCCTGTTTCAAGACAAATTCTTCGGGTTTAAGATCCGTGATCTGCTTGCCATCTTTATCGACGACAAGTACGTCGATTTGAACAAGGTTAGTAGTTATCCTGACCGCTTCATCCTGTTTCGGCGTAGGTGTCGGCTGTTGGCCAGAAACAAAAAGTGAAAAGCCGGTCAATAGAAGGAAAGAGCAGGGTAGAAGAAGCCGCATCATATTTCGTGTGGTCCTGACCGTTCTCTGGAATCTGAAATACTCGGGAAGAGCTACCTGTAGAACATAGCAATATTAGGACCTTTGTTCAATATTATATGTCAGCGGCATATTATTCCGAGATCTTTAACTCGTCGATGCGGCGGTACAGTGTTCGTCGGGAAATATCCAGCAGCTTAGCGGCACGTGACTTGTCGCCATTGCAGTAATCAAGTGTCGCCTCGATCACCTGTTTTTCGATCTCGTCGATCGTGGACGGCAGATCTATTTCGATACCGATCGATCTGCCTTCGCCGGCAGCCTGCGCTCGTTCTAGCCGCGTATGGACAGCTGCTTCCAGAGCGCTGTTGCTTACCGCCGGGGGAAGATCTTCGATCTCAATTTGCCTGCCTGAGGCGATGATAACAGCGCGTTCGATTGCATTTTCGAGTTCACGAACGTTTCCCGGCCATTGGTAAGCCATCAGCGCCCGCATCGCCTCTTTGGAAATTCCCGAAACAAATCGTCCTGTTTTCTCCTTATAACTATCGAGGAAATGATAAACGAGAATGTGTATATCCTCTGCACGTTCTCGCAACGGCGGTATCGTGATTGGAAATACCGACAAGCGGAAAAAAAGGTCCTTTCTAAATGTGCCAGCTTCGACCGCACGTTCCAAATCGACATTGCTTGCGGCGACCACGCGTACGTCAGACCTGACAACATCGTTTCCGCCGACGCGTGTAAACTCCCCATCTTGCAGAACGCGTAGCAGGCGAACCTGTGCCTGCATCGACATTTCTCCGATCTCATCTAAGAAGAGCGTCCCGCCATCTGCCTCCTCGAATCTTCCTCTTCGCTGTGCACGGGCATCAGTGAATGCGCCTTTTTCGTGGCCGAAAAGTTCTGACTCGAGTAGGGTCTCGGGAATAGCACCGCAGTTCAACTTTATGTAAGGCTTAGATTTACGGTCGGAATTATAGTGGATCAGATTTGCCAGCAGTTCCTTTCCTGTGCCGGATTCGCCTTGGATCAGAACGGTAGTATTGGTATCCGCAACGTTTAACGCAAGTTCGATCGCTCGCCTTATCGGCGTGGCTTGTCCGACGATCTCGCTGTGCCGCTGAACAAGCTCACTCTTGAGCCTCATTACCTCTGCCGAAAGCTGGTCACGTTCCAAGGCAGTGCCGATCTGGTCGGCAATTCCCTCGACAAGTGCAACGTCGTGATTATCAAAAACAGTCTCTTTGCTCCAAACAAAACCAAGCAAGCCAAAGGGCTGGCCGCCAATGCGAACCGGTGCGACTAGAGCAGCCTTTCCGCCAAGCGTCGTATTGAAGATCAGACGAATCGACAAAGGAAGCTGAGAATCGGTGAGCGATATGGTCTTGCCGTCACGAATAAGGTCGCTTACTGCTTGAAACGTATCTACATTGAGCGATTTGCCATACGAATCGACCATCTTTAGCAGCCGGCCGGGCTGCTTTCCTTCGGCAGATTTGAACGAAACGAGTGTTATCTTCTTGCCGTCTTTATCGAGCACGCCGAGGGCTCCGTAATCAGCTCCGACCAACCCGATAGCGCGTTCGAGCGCGCGTTCAGACACCTCGTTGAAATCCGAATGAGAATTTAGGGTATTGGCGATCTCGAGGAGCGCGTTTATCCGTCGCGATTCTTTGTTTTGGGTTGTAAAGAGGGTCGTATATTGATACCCGATCGCAAGTTGGCGGGCGATCGATTCGAGAAATGAGAGTTCTTCTTCAAGCCAAACACGCGGTTCCTTGGTCGCATGTAGTCCGATGAGGCCCATTACGTCTTCGCCTATCTTTATCGGGATGATCAGCAGAGAACGAGTTTCGAGAGCTTTAGCAAAAAACTTCAGGGTCGGGTCAGATGCCTTCTTGGTATCGCTTATCTGGATCGGCTTTGTTAGGTCGAATCTCTCCCCCAACTTTTTTGCGTCAATGGGAATTGTTGTACCGAGACTGGATGGAACCTTTTGGTCGCGACGCCATTCATGGCTTATTTTCAGTTCCTTACCTTCAACCAGTTGGAGCAGATCGCAGCGATCCGCCTTCAGCATTCGCCCAAGTTCGGAAACGACAACATTTAGAAAACGCTCGAGATCGATCGTCGTCGGCAGGTCACGGGCAAGGCGGTCGATGATCGCCTCGCGCGCTTCGTGCATTTGGATCTTTCGGTCAAGTGAAAGTGCCTGTGGGTCGTCTATCTCGATCTTCATTTACTTGAGGAAATGGAAATGCCCGGTTCACATGATAATGTGAAACCAGGCACAGTCAATGTCAAGTTGGCACATCCATTTCGGTGGTGTGTAATTTTGACACACAAATGCCTTACTTTGGTTTGTTTGCCGAAGGGGTTGTTTTTGTTTCTTTGGTTTCCTTAGTTTCCTGAGGTTTCGGTTTTGTAGATGCGTTCGCCTCGGGCGTCTGCGTATTTGAATTCGTATTGGCGTTCGAATTGGAGTTTGTTTGGGTCTTTACCGAGGTATAATCGACACGTTTGCGGCCCGCCTCGGCGTCTTCGAGAAGGTCTATCGCACGCGAATTTTCCGGATCAAGATCAATTGCCTTTCGGAGCGGAGCGATCGCCTCGTGATACTGCGCGAGTTTGATCAAGATAGCACCTAGTTCAGTCTGATACTCAGTGTCGTCAGGCTTGAGTTTTACTGCCTGCTTGAGCGAACGGGCGGCGTCCTCATCCTCGTTTAACTTGTTATAGGCCCGTCCCATGTTGAAAAAGGCGACATCGTCGTTCGGATTCGATTCGACATGTTTCTTATATGCCTGGATCGCTTTTTCAAATGCTTTTTCAGAATTTGTTTTTTTGGCTTTCGGCCTGGTTTCGCCCGGCAGCGGCGTTTGCTCGACCTGTGATTCAACGATCGAAGCATCGCGAGCCTCTATGAGGGCATATGCAACCCCAAGCTTGAAATAGGCCTCGGCAAGATCCGGATTCAATTCGACCGCACGATTCAGAAGTTCTATCGCCTTTTCGGTGTCGCCGTTGTCAAAAAGACGGCTGCCCTCGGCAAGCGCAACGTTTGCATCAGCGATCTCCTGCGCGTTAGCCGCTGAATTTTGCTGGGCGCCTGAATTCGAGTTTTGGGAACCAGAAAACCAGGAACAACCGAACTGAAAGGCTACGGAGAATATGAGAAGAATTATCGAGAGCGTGCGAAGCATATTAAACTATTTGATCACCCCGGCGGGAAGACGAAAGGCCTGCCGCCCAGTAGATGCACGTGCAAATGAAAAACCGTCTGCCCGCCGTCTGCATTCGTATTTATGACAACGCGGTATCCCGCCTCGGCAAAACCCTCTTGTCGTGCGATCTCGGCAGCGGTAAGCATTAAATGCCCAAGAGTCTGTTTTTGTTCGCCAACGGCAGTATCCAGTGAATCGAAATGTTCTTTGGGAACAACGAGCACGTGGGTCGGCGCTTGGGGATTGAGGTCGTTGAATGCAAGGCAAACATCATCTTCGTAGACCTTTGATGACGGGATCGTGCCGGCAACTATCTTGCAGAAAATACAATCTTCCGAGTTCATATCCGATATCGACAATTTAATCACAGCAGTCTCAGAATGTGAACATGGCAGGGAATGCTATCGCCCGGCGATAACTTCTTTTCCTGTCGAATTGCTTTCGGTTATCCGTTCGATATCGGCACCTATCGACCTGAGTTTGCGGACGATCGTCTCGTATCCGCGGTCGATGTGATAAACGCGGTCGATGACCGATTCACCCTCGGCACAAAGTGCGGCGAGCACTAGCGAGGCCGATGCTCGAAGATCGGACGCCTGTACAGGCGCGCCCTTGAGCTTTGTCTTGCCGCGAACGGTCGCGGTATGTCCTGAGATGTGGATGTCAGCTCCCATTCGGAGAAGTTCGCCAACGTGCATGAAACGATTTTCGAAGATCGTCTCGGTAATGTTGGAGACACCTTCTGCCTGTGTCATCAGGGCCATATATTGAGCCTGCATATCGGTCGGGAACCTTGGATGAGGTTCAGTAGTTACATCTTTTGCGACCAGCCCGCTTGAACCAGAACCTACAAGCAGAGTGCTCGGATTGATCGCTTCGATCTCTACGCCGGTTTCTCTGATCTTTTCGATAACGGCCGTCAGATGTTCAGGCCGGCAATTCTTGATCTCAAGCTCACCGTTAGTGATCGCTGCAGCGACGATGAACGTGCCGGTTTCGATCCTGTCCGGAATTATCGTATGTTCGGCTCCGCCCAGCGCTTCCACTCCGTCTATTTCCATGACGGTTGTCCCAGCTCTGCGGATCCGAGCTCCCATCTTATTCAACAGATCGGCAAGATCTTCGATCTCCGGTTCCATAGCCGCATTGCGGATCACAGTCCGGCCTTCGGCAAGCGACGCGGCCATCATTACGTTTTCCGTTCCCGTTACCGTGACCGTTTCAAATTCGATCTCAGTGCCTTTGAGACGGCCGTTCGGAGCAGTCGCGATCACATCACCCGAATCAAGCGAGACCGTCGCGCCGAGCTTTTCAAAAGCCTTTAGGTGCAGGTCGATCGGCCGCGTACCGATCGCGCATCCGCCCGGAAGACTTACTTTGGCCTGGCCAAAGCGCGCAAGCAGCGGCCCAAGCGCAAGGACACTCGCACGCATAGTCTTTACCAGTTCATAAGGAGCTTCGTATATCGCGACATTCCTTGCATTTATTTTGTGTGTTCGAAGCTCGGGAGTGAGTACCGTAGCGCCGAGGTCTTCGAGAAGGCGTCGCTGAGTTATGAGGTCTTTGACATAGGGGACATTGTGAAGGATCACAGTCTCAGGGGTTAGAAGCGCAGCAGCGAGGCACGGCAATGCCGAATTCTTTGCCCCGCTGATTTCGATCTTTCCATGCAGCGGCCTGCCGCCGCGAATTAAAAACTTGTCCATATAGTTAAGTTCGTGCGCCGTAATTGAACCACGAACGCTGTAAGCAACTGTTATAGATTCGAAAACGAAATGTTATCACACGCGCAGAGAGCGAAGAAATTGCAAGTCCCTTTTCAGAAACCCGCGACCTTGGGTTGAGTCGTCTTCGCCTGCTAAAGACCTAAGACAGTTGGCCGTCTATCGCACCAAAAGGTGAATGAGAAGCGCATTTTGTGAAAAACCCCACATTCATCGCGTTCTTGTTCACGATGATTAACTTGCAGCTCGTTTGGAAGGAAATGAAGGTGGAAATTGTTCAGCAAACCAACCGGCGTCGAGGAAACCGCGTTGCGTCAACGAATGTTTAAATGGAGGGGACCCCTGCTAAGTGTTATTAGCTTACTCGACCTTTTTATCTCTCCGCGAGGGCGCGTTTGGGAAATTGTTCCCGGTTGCGGCGCAATCAGTTTTGATGAGCTGACTATCCGATGTTTTAGGCTTGGCCGCCACCCGCCGAGACAAAAGTCGGTCAATGCGAGATCTTTTCGATCATATTCCTGATCTGTTTCAAATGGCGGGCCTCGTGTGCGCCGGAAAGCACAAGCCATTCGTGGGCAGAAAGGTCGCCAAAATATGGATGAGGAAATTTAGCTTCGGTGCCGTCGAACTTCTGGAACTTTTCCCTTAGAGATGCGGCCAGTTCCATGCTCGCATCAAGTTTTGCAAACGAATCATCTATCGAGGCGCCGTGAACGGGATGAACGAACTCCGGGGCCTCAAGCTTTACATCCACGACTTCGACTCCTTTTTCGACAAATGAATTTGAGACGACGAACTCCCCGCTCGAAAGTCGGTTTGCGGATTCCGCCTTTGAAAGCAGCTTTGCACATATCCTCACGACGCCCTCGTTTACCAAAGAGACGTGTTCGACTATCTGTTTGATGGTCCACTTTTCTCCTGCGGGCAATGTATCGACTTGTTCTGCCGTGAATGATAAAACAGTCTCTTTGAGCTTGCTTCGAATCGCGTCGTTTGCATTATACGCTTCGTCAACTGATCGATATTTCATAATTACCTTGTGGCAGCCTGCGGGGTCAGAACAAGGCGATGCCAACGGACAAAACTTGTCGCGTTGTCGGCCTCGTTCTTCATTCGGCGGATATATGCTGTTTCAAAATATAGAAGCTCGGGAGCGGTCCAATTCAGCTGTACGATCGGATTGAACGATACAAGTTTGCTCGGATCGGGCAAGGTACTGGGAGCCGAGTTTGTGTTCGCCGGTTGCTGATTCGCATCGGCATTTAGAGCATTAGCCTGTGCTTCGTCGTATGCCTGCGATGAGATGAGCAGATTATTTCGGAGGGGTATCCCAGCCTGAGTCGGATTATTTCCCAACGCGTCGTATATGCGGATCTGTGTGTCATAGGCAACCGCGACCTTTGTAGAATCTGGCGACCAGACCGGTTGGACCGATGTCAGTGCATCATCGATGCGCCTTTCGCGGCCGGTCTTTTCGACTATGCGCGGCCTTCCCTGTGGAACGAACAAAGTTCCATAAGTGTCGGCCCGCCGGTTGAGCTCAGCCCATTCACGAGAATGAAGCGCCAATGCGGCAAGCATCGAACTGTCCGGTGACCAGACGTAATAGAAATAAATAAAGCCTTCGTTCTGCGTAATCGGCTTAGTGCCTTCGCCGTCGGAATTACAGATATAAAGCTGTTCTGTGCGAAAGGTCATTATCCCTGTCGGAGCTTCAGGTTGAGACGGCAGCGGTGAGGTGTTTGCATTTGCCTCCGACTCGGCCAGACCAGCCTGCGAATTAGTGTTCGAAACTGGTGCAGGTGAAGGTGCAAGCGACTCATCGACCGGTGCCGCACCCGGAGGTTCCGGTTCGTTTGAAACACCTCTAAGCATCGCAACAAAAGCAGCGGTCGAAGAATCGGGTGACCAACGGATCGTATCCGGAAAATGGACCGCCATGAGATCGGATGTCACTTTTCTAAGCAGCTTGCCGTCGACGGAATACATGTCGAGCCTAAACTCAGCTTGTACATCGGTCGGTCGATGGTAGATAGCGAGTACGCGTTTGGAATCGGGAGATGTGAGGGTGCGGTCAAGCTGTTCCTGCGGACGATTCTGATCGAAGTCGGCAAGTACGGCTGCATTCTTCTCTTCAGATGCAACCGCGGTAGTTTCCGGTGCCGGTACATCTGCCTCATACCTGTAATTCAACCGAACCGAAGGAACCTCAGACAGCGACGTCGAACCACCCGAATTGCCGGGTGCTTTATTCGATGAACACGCGCTGAGGAAAAACAGAGCCGCGGCTATTGCGGCCCATTTAAGGCAACCGACCCGCGAATTTCTATAGATCACTGTTGAGATACGCCCTGTAAAGTGTCTTTTGAGTTTCGGTCGGTGAACTTACCGGTGAGATCGAGAACTCGGCCCTCATGTTTCCGCCCAATGTGAAATTCATCTCGCGCAATTTGTCAAAACGGAAGACAGTCAATCTCACGGCTTCTCCAGGCTTCTTCTCATTTAGATAAGTCTGAAGGAACTGTGTCGTCGCTCGGTAGCCGTCTACAGCGACGATCTGATCCCCGGTATTGATTCCTTGATCGTATGCAGGCGTTCCAGCCGGCACGGATCGGACCGTTAGCCTTCCGTTTTCTTCAGCCGTGTCGGCGCCGATATATGCCCGGTTTTTCCCCGCCTGTGACGACGATACAGACAAACCAACGCCGGCGAGAATGCCGTCATAGTCGATCTCGGATTCGCCCCTAACGTATTTAGAAAAGAACTCATCAAGACTCTTTCCTGCCATCGTTTCAGAGACCTTTTGAAAATCCTCAGGAGTGTAGTTGCGACCCCTCTTGTAAAATTCATTGTAGAGGTGCCGCATTACATCATCCAGTGACTTTGCGCCGTTTGATGCTGTCCGAATTGAAAGGTCGAGCATCATGTTCACGATCTCGCCTTTGTCATAATACGAGATCTGGTTATTGACCGAATTCTCGTCCTGGCGATAGTACTTGATCCACGCGTCCATGCTTGCTTCTTCCAAGCTTGTCTCAAATCGTCCCGGACGAGATGCGAGATCGGTAAAAGCTCCTGCCTTCTGATTAAGAAATTCTTTGTCAGAGATCAAACCGGCACGTCGGAGCAAGAGATTCGAATAGTACTCAGTCCCGCCCTCGGCAACCCACAACAGCTTGGTATAGTTTTCGTTTTCATAATCGAACGGGCCGAGAGCGTCGGGACGTATTCGTTTCACATTGAAAGCATGAAAATACTCGTGAGCGACAAGGCCGAGAAACCCCTTGTAACGCGCTGCCGGTTTGAATCCGAATCGCTGCCATTGCAGCGCCGTCGAATTCAAATGCTCGAGACCGCCGCCGCCGCGAAGATTTACGATGAACGTGTAATCATCGTACGGCAGTTCACCGAACATCTTGTAGCATTCCTCGACGATCTTGGTAGTATCACGGGCGAGGGCCTTCAAGTCGTAGTTGCCTTCGCCGGTTATTACGTATCGATGCGGCTTGCCCTGGACGTTGAAGGTTATTTCGGTGAAATTGCTGACCTCGAACGGTGTATCGTAAAGGACATCGAAATTCTCGGCGCGAAAGGTATTTTCTTGCCCAGCAACTTTGGGAAGTCCCGTTGCGACCTTCCATCCGTTCGCCGGAATTACCTTTACGGTTGAAGCGACCTTTAATTGGCCCTTTGGAAACATCAGCAACGCGCCGTTGTTCCAGAAGGCGTGCTCATCGTTCAGCTCATTGGTTCGGACCGTCAGCTCGTTTGAATAGACACGATAAACAGCAACGATCTCGCCGGCCCCCTTTGAATCGACCTGCCACGTATTCTTATTGATCTTTCGCCAGCCAAGAGCCTTACCCGTCGCGTCCTTTGCTGAAAAATCCTGCACGTGTCGCGCGTATTCGCGCACGAGATAACTGCCGGGCGTCCATACGGGCATCTTAAGTTCAGCTTGGTCGGGCATTTGTTTCCAATTAAGACGCATTTCGACCTCGAGAAGGTGAGTTGCGGGTTTTGACATCGAGACCGTGTAAGCGATCTCTGGAACCTCTACTGCGGTCTGAGTCGGTTTCGTGTTTGCGGCCTTAACCGTCTTTGCCTGAGCAGGCGTTTCTTTGTACATAAAGGTGAATCCCAAAAGTAAAAGGAAAAGTACAGTTACGGTTCGAGTCGAGAGTGGCGCCTTGGTGCTATTCATACATTTGGTCGATATTGGTCATTATTCTACTATGAATCATTAGTCCGCAGAAATTACCTGTTGTCGGAAGTGTAATGGCGACAACAATGGGTATCTCTGTTTTACGTAACTTATAGTGCTGGTGTTCTCGATAGATGGCAGATCCTAATAATTCGGAACGGTTTTTTACGACGCCGCTCATAATCATATTAATTACGGTTTTCATTGACCTGATCGGTTTCGGTATGGTTATACCGATACTGCCCTTCTATGCTGAGACCTCTCCGTTTAATGCGACTCCATTTCAGATCGGACTGCTGTTTTCCATCTATTCCTGGATGCAGTTCTTCTTTGCGCCGGTGCTTGGCAGGCTAAGTGACCGTTATGGCAGGCGTCCTATCCTGTTTGTCAGTTTACTCGGTTCCGCGGTCGGATATTTTGTCATCGGTTTTGCAGATACCCTCTTTCTCGTCTTTCTCGGCCGGGTGATCGGCGGCATCACTGGTGCAAATATCTCGACTGCACAGGCTTATATAGCCGACGTAACGAGCAAGGAAAACCGTGCGAAGGGTATGGGCCTATTTGGCGCGACGTTCGGTTTAGGCTTTATTCTCGGCCCCGCGATCGCGGGGATCTTGAGCAAATATGGCGTTCATGTCCCATTCTATTTTGCGGCGATGCTTTCGCTTGGAAATTCGATCGCATTGTATTTTGTACTTCCCGAATCGATCACGCCCGGGGTTCATCATGATCGCAAGAACCGAATGCTCGAGCTCTTCGAATCACTTAGGGAAAGAGAGTTCGGCATTATCAATTTGGTCTATTTTTTGCTCGTGACGTCGTTCTCGATAATGACGTATGCCTTTGTACTTTTTACTGCCTATAGATTCGGCTATTCCGCCGAACAGAACGGCTACCTGTTCGCCTATGTCGGGGTGGTTGCGATAATCGGTCAGGGGGTTCTGTTCGGCAGGTTAGTGAAAACTCTTGGCGAGGCCCGGCTGACAATTATCGGATGTTTCCTGATGGGGTCGGGATTTATCGTTTATCCGCTTCTCGGTCCCGGTACCGGCGGCATCACGTGGCTTTTGATAGTGACCGCCGTGTTTTCGATCGGTAATGCATTCGCATCACCTTCGCTCACAAGCTTAGGATCAAAGGTCTCTCCAGAGCATAAGCAGGGAACGTCTCTCGGAATAATGCAATCTGGCGCAAGCCTTGCCCGGGCGATCGGGCCGATGATCGGCGGTGTCCTGCTGAACAATGCCTTTAACAAAGTCAGTGACGTGACGGTCACGCGTACCTTTTGGACCGCATCCGCAATAATGTTTGTTGCTATGCTGGCGTCGATATATGCAGCAAGAGTTATGAGGGACCACGCGGCTGTATAAGGAGCCTAGCTGACAGCGCGTTGCCGGACCTTGGAAGCGACCGGGAGGACGATCCGGAAAGTGGTGCCGTTTCCATTCTCGCTAACGGCTTCGATAGTGCCGCCGTGTTCCTGAACGATGCCGTAGGTGACGGCGAGGCCGAGGCCGGTCCCATTACCGACGCCCTTTGTAGTGAAGAAAGGATCGAAGATCTTGCTGAGGTTTTCCGGCGCGATTCCCTCGCCGGTATCAGTGACCTCGACAAGCACATCGCCGTCATCAGTAAGCTCGGTGCTTAGCGTGATGGTCCCGCCGCCAAACATTGCATCGCGTGCATTAAGAATCAAATTGGTGAAAACCTGCTGGAGCTTTCCGCCATTGCCGAACACTTTTTCAGACGATCCTTCATAGTGTTTGACTATTTCGACATTAGACTTACGAAGCTGTGGCTCGAGTAATTGGAGCGTATCGTCGAGGAGCCGATTGATCTCTAATTCGTTTGATTCGGCAACTGTACCTATGCGTGAAAAATTCAACAAATTACTGACAATGTTCGTCGCTCGATCGGTTTGCCTTTGCATCTTTTGAAGCAAAGCGTGTTTAGGATCCGTTTCGGGAACCATACCAAGCAACATTTGGGTGTAGCTCGAAACGCCCGTCAATGGAGTATTCACTTCGTGGGCGACGCCTGCTGCCAGAAGGCCGATGCTCGATAGCTTCTCGCTTTGCTGAAGCGTTTCCTCAAACTTTACACGCGACGACACGTTCTCGAGAACAACGATCGCTCCCGATTGTGACATCGAAACTGAACGGAGAGGGGCAACCGCGACGTTCAATATCAAAGACCTGCCTTGTGAATCTGAGGTGTGCATCTTGTAGGCATTCCGGATCTCAGTAAGGTGCCATTTGGTTTTGCCGAGAATGTTTCCAAGATTGAATGCGAATCCTTCGTCAAATACCTCTTCGACGAGCTTCCCAACTACGCGGTCACGGGTAAGCGACATCATTTCCTCGAAAGTCGAGTTGCATCGCGTAATTCGCCCGGTCTCGTCAACGGCGAGTAAGCCGACGTTAACTGATTCAACGATCGATTCATTGAATTCTTTAAGAAGAGAAAGTTCCTCGGTCTGTTGTTTTTGCTGCTGATAGAGACGGCTGTTCTCAATCGCGACAGCGATGTAGCCGGACACGGTCTTAAGTATGTCGAGATCTTCCGATGAAAGCAGTGAACCATCACCGGCACGTCCCAGCCCGATAACCGCAACCATTTTGCTGCGAACGACACATGGCACAAAATAGTGAAGTTCTTGACGCACAGGAAAATTTCCATTGCCATTGCCGTTAGCGGCGTGTAAGACAGGTTCGCCTTCCTGAAGTTCTATTTCGTCTGCACGTACGACCCCTTTTTCCGCCGAACCCTGACGGATCATCTGTTTAAAATCTGCCGGGATCCGATATTGGTCGCTAAGGCCGACAGACCGCGCTATCACATATTGTTCAGGTGAGGTGCCCGATTCGACAAACACTGCGACCTTTTGTACGTCCAATACCTGCTGCAACCGATCGGTCAATGCCTCAAGCAACGGTTCCAGAGCAGTAGTGGCAGAGAGTGTTCGTCCGAAATCCAGAAGGCCGTGTCGAAGATCGTATCGTGTCCCGTAAAAATATCGGTCAGCTCTTTCTTGCAGGAAATTCTTTAATGGTTCGCTCAGCATCACGATCGCGGCCATCGCGATTATGGCGATCAAAGCGCGAAGTGTGATCTCGGTTGTCGAAAGATTGTTGCCTAAGGCGAGAAAGACCAATCCCAGCGCGACGGCACCGATCATCATCGCGATCGCGATCGTAGTCATCGCGTAAACCAAGGCTCGGCGAACGACGACGTCCACATCCATCAATCGGTATCGGACTACGGAATGTCCGAAACTTAATGGAATTAGGGCAAGGGGAAGCGTCGTGATCGCGACCGTCAACGTGTCGTCCGGCAAAAAGACGAAACGCCTGGCGATCTGGACTCCGAGGATCGGAATGACTGAAATGATCGTTCCCCACATCGCCCATTTCAACCTCTGGCGCACAAGGACCTGTCTGTTCGTCAAAAATCTCCAGATCAAGACCGCTGAGCCTATTGAAATTCCGGAGACGAAATGAACAAGAAGCGCTTGATTCAAACGGACAAGGACTTGATTTGACGAAACAAAACCGCGGAGCCAGGTTGAGACTGATTCAACCGGGATAAGGGTTCCAAGTGAGAAGAATATCGCCGATAAAGAAAGGACAGCAGCCGGAACGTAAAGAACGTAGGTTTTCCATCGACTTGTGTCAAAAACCTCGCTTCGTACCGGGTATCGCAGACAGAAATGTACAAACAACGGAACAAAGAACGCAAAACCGATCTCATCAATGAGACTGACGGCCATGTCGAAATCCTGTTCCATACCGATAGACCGGTAAACGTGGAACACGAATGCCGCGAGACATATGGTCGCAAAATGAAGTACGAATGGCGATCGGCTACCCTGCTTGAACAAAACAAAGATCCCGACGGCAAGCCAAACTATCCCGACCAGGCTTAGAAAGATGATGGATGGCGACCAGCGAGGAAGTGAATCAATGTTCCTCAGGTCGGCGTAATAGAAATTATTGGAAAACGAATAGGACGGCCGCTGGTAGAAATAGGTCAAGGAGCCCCCGACCCCTGCAGCGTCAAGATACATCGCCACATCCGACGTTGAAACAACCTCTTCAAAGGTCTTTCCGTCAAGGCTGATCGTCAGGAGTTTATCTCCAACCGCTATTCCCGAACGCGAGCCCGAAAGCCCTGCGACGACCTTTTCCGCGTATATCCCATCGGTACGCTGCACCCAAAGAATGCCGTCCGATGGCGGCAGCTCGTGGAAAGCCCGTTGGGAAAGATTCAGCGCTCCGCCCGCAATAAGCAAGACGGTAACAACCAGCCAGATCAAACTCCAACTTGTAAGTACCTTTCCTTTCATCAAAAAGGGCGAACCGAACCGAATAATTAAAGTTGCAAACCTTGTTCCATTTCCCGGCTTTCTGCCTCACCCGCAATCCGCTTTATTTGCACTAGTTAACTGGTCATCATAAAACGATCATTCTGTTGCACTGCGTAAAAATTCAGTTTTTCGCTTGTTAATCCAATAATTTGGAGATATGGCAAGCTAGAAAAAAGCCCACAAAGCAGCTCGAAGCTTCTTTATGAACCCGTTCATATTACCCAAACTTTCTTAGAACCGGACGAGAATTCCGCCCCTCAGTGTACGACCCTGGCCTGTCAGGCGGAGGCTACCCTCGTCACCATTAACCCCAGGATGGAAATCAAAAATATTGCGGGCATCGACTATGGCCTGGGCATGGAAAGGGAGACCGAGCGTCGGCAGATCTTGCGTCACCAGGACGCTCATACTCGGGTCATAAATGGCGAGCCTTCCCTGGAATGGGTCTATTGCAAAAACAGTGGCTTTTGGTGAAAGCCTGAATACTGTTTTCACATTTGTGCCGGTCCGCAGGTTCGCATCGATCTGTCCAAAAAACGACTGGAAAAAGCTGTTCTCGAAAAGTTCGGCCGGATTTGAAATAGTCTTTCCTGAAAGCTTCTGTCCGCGTCCGAAACTATATCCTGCCGCGGTACTGAATATGCCGCTAAGCCGCCGATTGTAGACCAAACTGACCCCTTGAGCCTCTCCACGCTGATTTCCTACAAACTCTTCGAGGCCAACACCTCCCGAAAACGGCATCGCAGCAAACCCAACGCCTCGTGCAAACGTGGCGTCAACAAAGACGTTTGCGTCGAGACTCGATCGATTATCAAGTACTCTCTCAATACCTATCTCAAATCGGCTGCTGCGATTCATCACAGGCTTGCTGTTTTCGATGACGAAATCATCGATCGCAACCGGTTCACGGAAGATCACTTGAGCATCCTCAAGTTCTATTGCCCGCGCCCAGTCTTTTTGTTCAGTTTGGGTGGTGTATGCCGTTCGAAGCCTTGTTTTTGCGTCTATGTCGTATTGAAAACCCAGTCGCGGTGCTATCGAGAAATCGCTGCCTGCACCGAGGAACTTCGCGTAGTCAAACCCGAAAACCAGGATAACCCCTTCTCGGATCTTCCATTCGTCGGTAGCCTGGACGGAAAACTGTCCGAGTGTGGAGTTAGAATCGTCTAGGTTTATGGTTCCAAGTTTTCCGATCGAAGAATTTAACCGGATCTGGTGGTTTTCAGCCGGGCGGAATTTCGCTTGCGCCTCAAACCGTTGCGGCGCATTGCTGCCTACACCCGTCTGGGCTGCCAGGGTTAAACTGACGTCTTCAGTCACCGGCAAAAATCTGGCAAAGTTCAGGCCAACGTAGCCGCCTTCGTCATCACTCGCGAAATAGGTTTCGGCAACGGTCTGTGACCTTAACGACGTCTTTTCAGCATTGATTTCACTGGACGCCGCGACTTCAGAAACCGGCGCAACACCTTCGGAGTTCTGATAGATAGATCGGCTAAGCGTTGCAGACCGGCGGGCCCATTTCGGATTGTTTCGATCCAATCGTTTTTCTGGAAGAGTATTCCCGCCGCCCGCCCGTTCGAGCTTAAAACCATAAATAAGCTGCGCAGATCTGAGTACCTCTACGTCTGAAACGGTAACCGGATTAAACCCTTGTGCGACCGCAAGGACCGTATAGGTCCCAGGTGTGACCCGAGCAAGAAACGAACCGTCCGTTGCTGACTGCACCTGCTTCATCAGGGTTGATGTTCCTGCACGAAAGATCGCCACAGTTGCATCGGCAATCGGACTTCCCCCGTCATCACGGACAACGCCTTTGATAACTGCCAGACCGCCGCCTGCCTGAACGGTCGCAGAGGCGGCAGCGTTCACACTCAGCAATGCAACTACTGGAAAAACCAGCAGCATTGCTGTAATGAACTTGTTTTTGTTCGCCGCGAGTTTCATCTACATCCTAAAAAACCAAAACCCTGTCCCGGCATTCCGAATGCGGAACCTTCGTTCGTGTTTACTTGTCCTACGCTCAAATCGAGCCTTTTCCGAGCAACTCAGGTATTTTCTAGGCAAAAATCAACCGTGTCAAGCCATTATCGACACCTCTGGTTAGGCTGTACGATGCAATTCGCTTGACAAAGTTTGCCCCGCGGTTAGAATTATCACTTGCCCGATGCAGGGTAGCACTGCGTCGGTAGATTTTTCGGAGACGTGGCTGAGTGGCTGAAAGCGGCGGTTTGCTAAACCGTTGTACTCCAAAAGGGTACCACAGGTTCGAATCCTGTCGTCTCCGCCAGTATTTTGGAACTGGCCGCAATCGGTTTCGATGCGGCCTTTCCTATTTTCCATTGGAAATGCTGCGGACGATCATAATCTACGGTGTCGCAATGGCGGTCTTGATCGCCATATTGAAGATGGTCGAATACCGCTATTTCGTCCGCGATATTCCGCTTGAATTTTATATCGGCCTCGTAGCCGTTATGTTTACCGGCCTCGGCATCTGGGCCGGTCTCAGGCTTACACGGCCAAAGGTTATTGAAGTCCTTATCCCCGGTCCATTCGAGCGTGACGAGGCCGCGATCAAAAAGCTCTGCATCTCGCGCCGCGAATTTGAGGTTCTCGAGCTCATTTCTGCCGGGCTTTCCAATCAGGAGATCGCAGAAAGGCTCTTCGTCTCGACCAGTACCGTCAAAACCCACGTTTCGAACATTCTCGCAAAGCTCGACGCCAGCCGCCGAACCGAAGCGATCGCAAAAGCCAAGGAAATGCGTATAATTCCATAGTACTTTCGGCTGAATCGACCGTAATCACCTAAAATTCATCCTTTCGGCTGATGTGTCCGGCTGGCGTTTCGTATACATTCCTCGACGAATCTAAGGAGGAAATACTGATATGACTAAGATCGTTTTGATATTCGGTTTGATCTCCGGTGTGATCGCCGGAGGCCTGATGTGGATCCTGATGGGAACGGTGAATACCGGATCGATCGACTTCGACAATGGAATGATCTGGGGATATGCCACGATGATCATTGCGTTGTCGCTGGTTTTTTTCGGCATTAAATCGTACCGCGACAACCACGGCGGCCGGATCACGTTCGTAAAAGGCCTGCAGGTCGGCATCTTGATAAGCCTGATCTCAGCGGTCTGCTACGCCGCTGCCTGGGAACTTTATTACCCCAGGATCGGGGATGAGTTCATGCAAAAGTACACGACCTACTACCTGGACAAAATGAAGAAAGAAGGTGCATCCGATGCCGAGATCGAAAAAGCCCGCACTGAAAGCGAGCAATTCATGGAAATGTACAAGAGTATCTTTGTACGTTTCGCGATGTCCCTGATGGAGATCCTGCCTGTCGGCGTGATCGTTAC
This sequence comes from Blastocatellia bacterium, assembly GCA_016789265.1. Classification (GTDB taxonomy): domain Bacteria; phylum Acidobacteriota; class Blastocatellia; order Pyrinomonadales; family Pyrinomonadaceae; genus OLB17. Next base: position 66,225 of record JAEUQK010000023.1, on the reverse strand, counting down.
GTTGCTGAGCGCACTTCTATTAAGAAGAAAGGAAGTCTTGCCCGCTTAGCTGCAATACTTGCAGACACAAGAACAAACGTTCTCGTACATAAACGTAAACGGCCGTTTCTGACACATCTCAGGACGGCCTTTATATCTGCTAAACTCAGCCTGTTCAAACTAAGCTTCGGTTCCAGAGAGGCATTTTTCTATGTACATCGACCCTCAATTCCTGCTCTTTGACGGTTCGGGCTGGACGCATATGTTCACGCTGGACGACACTGTCACGTGGACTGAAAAGGTACTCCGGCCAGTCATTGTTTATGCGGCTCTCGTTATAATGCTCCGCGTGTTTGGAAAGAGAGAGCTTGCCCAACTCAATCCTTTTGACCTGGTGGTAATACTTTCTCTTTCTAACACTGTTCAGAACGCGATCATCGGTCCGGACAACTCGCTCGTCGGCGGATTGGTCGGGGCGGTGGCTTTGCTTCTGATCAACTTCATTTTCTCAAGGCTCAAGTATTCTTCGTCAACGATAGAGGCGGCGGCCGAGGGCATTCCTGTCACACTTGTCGACAAAGGCAATCCCGATCCGCAAAAACTCCGCAGCGAGCTGATCACGCAGCGCGATCTCGACATAATTGCTCACCAAAATGGACTGGAGAATGCAGAAGAGATCGAGAAACTCGTCCTCGACCCAAACGGTTCGTTTTTGGTGGACGGCAAAGAAGAGATCAAAGACGCGAGGTTCAAGAAAGAGGTACTCAAAAAGATCGGAGACCTTTCGAAGCAATTGGATCAGATCTCATCAAGGCTTCAAAAAACTTAGCAGCTTTGCGTTCCACGCTTTGATGCGTAAAAATCTTCCCTTATGTCTGATGTTCGTGTCCGTTTTGCTCCGTCACCGACGGGCTATTTACACATAGGTTCCGCGAGGACCGCTCTTTTCAACTATCTTTACGCCCGCCACACCGGCGGGAAATTCTTACTGCGCATAGAAGATACTGACCTTGCACGCTCGACTGACGAATCTACCCGATCGATACTCGAAGGCCTTGCGTGGCTCGGGTTCGCACCAGACGAGGAGATCATCTTTCAGTCAAACAATGCCGACAAACACCGCGAGGCTGCAAGGCGCCTGCTTGCTGAGGGCAAAGCTTATCGGGATTTCACGCCGAAGGAAGCGCCCAAGGACGCAAACGTGAAAGACGCCATCAAAGAACGCGCGCGTGCTCAGGGTGATGAAAAGCACATGCGCGACAACCCTTACCGTGATCTTTCGAGTGATGAAAGCGATGTGAGAGCCGCGGCAGGCGAACCTTTTGCGATCAGGCTGAAAGTCCCGGTTGAGGGACGCACCGCATTTAACGATCAGGTATACGGTATTCAGGAACGCGATTACGCGGACACAGAGGACCTCGTGCTGCTGCGATCAGACGGCCATCCGCTCTACAATCTTGCAGTCGTTTGCGATGACATCGAAATGGGAATCACCCATGTGATCCGCGGCCAGGACCACCTGACGAACACGCACAAGCAGATCCTCATATATGAAGCACTGGGAGTGACACCGCCAACGTTCGCTCACCTTCCGCTGATAATGGCCCCCAACAAGGGCAAGCTTTCGAAACGCAAGCACGGAGAGGTTGTTTCGATGACGACCTACCGTGACGCTGGTTTCCTTGCTGATGCATTTCGAAATTTTCTTGCGTTGCTTGGTTGGTCTGCGAGCGAAGAAAGGGAGATCTACTCATTGGAAGAATTGATCGAGAAATTTTCGCTTGAAGGTATTCACCGTTCGAACGCCGTCTTTAATTTTCATCCTGACGATCCTAGAAAATGGACCGATGACAAGGCGATATGGATGAATGCCGAATATATCCGATCGATGTCGCTCGAGGGTCTGCTGCCGCATGTCAAAGCTGAATTGAAAGCAGCTAAGCTATGGCGTGACGAGTATGAGGAAAGCCGCGAACAGCTTCATGAACGAACGAGCGCGTCGCTTGAGATCGGTTACAAAGAGTGGTTCGAATATACAGTCAACCTTATTCGCCAACGGTTCTTCACTCTGAAAGATTTTTCGGCCCAGGGCCGCGCGTATTTTAGTGAGGATTTCGATTTCGATCCCGCTGCGATCGCGAAAAACCTGACGAAGTTCCCCGAACTAAAAGAGTGGCTGCCGGAGCTTGCTGAGAGATTCGAATCGATGGAGTTCTTCTTCGAAGACATCATCGAAGAGGTCGTCAAGGCATTTGCCGAAGAAAAAGGCACGAAACTCGGCGTGATAATGAACGGTGCCCGCACGCTGCTGACCGGCGTCGCTGTCGGCCCGTCAATGCTTGCAGTCTTCGAAGTGATCGGAAAAGAACGGTCTATCATGCGTTTGAAAAGCCAGATCGCCTGGAACTAAACGTCGACCACTCTTCGCTTGACCGGCGATGACAGCACGATCGTGGTTGTGGTGATGCCATATGGCGTCAGCCGGTCGATCATCTCCTGAAGGTGTTCGACCGAGGCAACCGCGACCTTCATAATGAACGAATCGCCGCCCGTTCCTCGGTGACACTCCAATACTTCGTTCGACCCTTGTACGACCTCGATGATGTGGCTGTAATCGACGCCGGTAATGCTCATTCTGATGAATGCCGTTATCGGCAAACCTACTTTTGAGGTGTCTATGTCGGCCCGATAACCGGTGATGATGCCGGCATCCTCGAGTTTCCTAACCCGCTCTATGACCGCCGGTGTTGTCAGGCCGACACGTCGGCCGAGTTCGGCATAGCTCGTTCGGGCGTCTTCCTGCAGTTCCTTCAGAATTTTGCGGTCAATTTCGTCGATCATATATGGTTTGCGCCAAGCTTGCGCCGGCGCAGGTGGCGCGGGTGGCGCAAACATTGCGCAGAAGTCGCCAAATAATATAAGGTAAAACAGCTAAATAAACTAATGAACTAAGGTGATGAGTGTGTAATTACTAAGTTTTCTTATTCAATCTCATTATCAGTTCCATTAGAATGGTTTATTCGCAGATAACTAGTCTTTTTGCGCCTGCATCGAAGATATGGAAGGAGCAACCGCCGCAATGCTAACCGAAACCGCTACGACCAACGCCGAAACCGATCTTTCGATCGAGAATTTTCGCATCTCGGACGAAGATCTACCTGAGTTCAAGGACCTTAAGTTCGAGAATATCAACGAACTTCACCTCGATCATCCCGGAGCAAACGACAAGGAATATCGTGCGCGACGAGACTATATTGCCTCACTTTCCAAGAACTTCCGGATGACCGGAGAAATCACGGACGTTGATTACAACGCGCGTGAACAGCGAGTTTGGCGGTACGTTGCGGAAGAACTTGAAGAATTACAGCAAAAGTATGCCTCTCCGTTTTATCTGCGTGCCAAGAAAGATCTCGGTATTCGCACCGATCGAATTCCGCAGTTGACGGAGATGAACCGGCGACTGAAGGAGCTTACAGGTTTTAGGCTTGCGCCGATCGAAGGTTTGGTAGAAACACGCGGATTTCTTTCGTGGCTTTCTTATCGAGTGATGCTCTGTACACAGTACATTCGCCATCATTCGCAGCCTGCGTACACACCCGAACCGGACATCGTTCACGAAGCGATCGGCCACATTCCGATGTTTACTAATCCGAACTTCGCGGATTATTCACAGTTTGTCGGTCACGGTGCGCGGATCGCTAATGATAGACAGCTCGAAGAATTGGGACGTCTTTACTGGTTCACGGTCGAATTCGGTTTGGTCGAACACGAGGGCGACATCAAGGCATACGGAGCAGGATTGCTATCCAGCTTTGGTGAGCTCGAGCACGCTTTTTCCGACCAGGTAGAACGCCGGCGGTTCGATCTTGAAGAAGTGATCAACCACGAGTACACCTACAGCGATATGCAGCCGGTGCTGTACGTTATTCCGTCTTATGCGGAGTTGAAAGAAGTTACGAAGAAATACATCGAATCGTTTGGCGGAAAGTAGTATTTTAGGGATATGGAAAACCTGATCGAAATAAATCCGAAGATAATGGTCGGCAAGCCCGTGATCAAGGGTACAAGGATTACTGTCGAACTCGTACTTGAAAAGCTCGCGTCGGGCGAGTCTCTCGACGATATATTGACGTCATATCCACATTTAAATCGGGAGCAGATCCTTGCTTGCCTGGACTATGCGCACCGTTCAATGAGATCAGATTTTGTGTTCCCGTTGGTGCGTGAAGCTGCATGAAGATACTCGCTGACGAAAGTATCGAAGCAGAGATCGTTGAAGCTTTGCGTCAGTCAGGTCACGAAGTCACGGATATTAAGGAAACGACACCCGGAATTGCGGATCGGCAAGTATTGTCCGTTGCAAACGAATCAGGCGCAGTCCTTTTGACCAATGACAAGGATTTTGGTGAGCTGATCTTTCGCGATCGGCTCTTTTCCAAAGGAGTTGTACTGCTTCGTTTCGGAAAACTTGAGGCCGCAGAACGAATCGAATTGTTGAGGTCCATTCTGGAAGAACACCGATCGGAATTGTCAGGGGCATTTACGGTCATCACATCAGTTGGAGTCAGGATAAGGAGATAGGCCCAGATAATCTTTTACCTGAAAAGCAAACGATCATGACAGATAAGAATCCTTTAGGACTAAAGAAAATACATCACGTTGAGTTTTACGTAGGGAATGCTAAGCAGGCAGAGTTTTACTATCGCAAGGCGTTCGGTTTTTCGCGGATCGCGTATATGGGGCTAGAGACGGGCAACCGCGAGGTGACCAGTTACGCGTTGCGGCAGAACCGCGTCAATTTTATTTTGACCACGCCGCTGAGCCCCGACCATCCGGGCTCGGAACACATCAAGCAGCACGGTGACGGCGTGCACGACATAGCGTTTCTGGTCGAGGACGCCGACCACGCTTTCCACGAAGCGGTGAAACGCGGCGCGCGTGCCGTCGAAGAACCGCATGACCACGGCGACGAGAACGGCGTCGTCCGCCATGCGTCGATCGCTACTTACGGCGACACGATCCACTCGTTTCTTTCCTACAACAACAACAACGGCCACAACTATTCAGGCCCGTTCCTGCCTGGCTTTACGGCGCAGGAGATGGCAGGTGAAGAGGTCGGCATTCAACTGGTCGATCACATCGTCGGCAACGTTGAACTCGGCAAGATGAATTACTGGTGCGATTTTTATAGAGACGTGATGGGATTTGAACGCTATATCACCTTCGACGATAAAGATATCTCAACCGAATACTCCGCGCTGATGTCGATCGTAATGAGCGACGGCGGCCACAACATCAAGTTTCCGATCAACGAGCCCGCCGAAGGCAAAGGCGGCAAATCTCAAATACAGGAATATATCGATTTTTATCGTTCAGCCGGAGCTCAGCATGTCGCTCTGCTTTGCAAAGACATAATGCACACGGTCGGCAAGCTTCAGGAAAACGGCATCGAATTCCTGCGGGTACCCGACACGTATTACGAAGAAGTGACCGACCGCGTCGGCGAGATCGACGAGAGTATCGAAGACCTAAAACGCCTTGGCATCCTTGTTGACCGCGACGACGAAGGATACCTTCTTCAGATCTTCACAAAACCGGTCGAGGATCGTCCGACCGTCTTCTATGAGATCCTGCAGCGAAAGGGCTGCAAAGGTTTCGGCAAAGGCAACTTCAAGGCGCTCTTTGTCTCAATCGAGGAAGAGCAGCGGCGTCGCGGGAATCTATGATCCGGCCGTATAGGGCGGATGATGTCGAGTCCTTAGTAGCAGTATTTCGTTCGAATATTCCAAAATACTTCGGGCCGTCTGAAGAGGCTGGTCTTCGGTCGTTTTTGGCGGATGTTCGTTCCGAGGACTATTTCGTTATCGAGATCGATAGCGAGGTGATCGGTTCAGGCGGCATAGCATTGAATGATGACGACACCGTATCTCTTTGCTGGGGCATGATCCACGAAAATCACCTCGGAACCGGCCTTGGCAAGTTGCTGACTCAGTACCGCATCGAGCGATCACAGGAGATCTTCGGCGATAGGTCCATGGTCATAAGCACATCGCAGCATACCGAAGGGTTTTATGAGAAATATGGCTTTCGCACGGTTGAACACACGCCCGACGGTTTCGGGCCAGGGATCGATATCTGCCTAATGCGGCGGGACCCTCCGCGTGCGGGTGTGCTCTCATGAGCCATAATGTCGATATACCCATGATACCGGCATCCCTTTCGTGACATTCGCGTTATCCGCGGGCAGAATTCTCAGGTATGGAACTAAAATATCAGACCGGTTTTGGAAACGAGTTCGCCATCGAAGCGGTCGAAGGTGCGTTGCCCGTTGGGCGAAATTCGCCGCAGAAGGCTCCGCTTGGGCTTTATGCCGAACAGCTTTCTGGGACGGCGTTCACAGTGCCGCGCAGCGGGAATAAGCGGACGTGGACCTATCGCATTCGCCCGAGCGTGATGCACAAACCGTTCCAGCAACGCGATAACAAGCTTTGGCGTTCATCCCCGTTCGATGAGGTCGTGACGACCCCAAATCAGCTTCGTTGGGATCCGCTGCCGCTGCCCGATGAGCCGACCGACTTCATCGACGGGATCGTGACGATCGCGGGCAACGGCGAACTTTTCTCGCAGGCCGGCATCGCGGTGCACATATTCCGGGCCAACAAGCCGATGACGGACCGCTTCTTTTATAACGCCGATGGCGAGATGCTCGTCGTCGCGGAGCGGAACCGCGTTCGCTTCCTAACGGAACTGGGTGTCGTGGAGATCGGACCCGGGGAAGTGTGCTGCCTGCCTCGCGGGTTGAAGTTCAGAGTCGAACTGCCCGACGGCGACGCGCGCGGGTATATTTGCGAGAACTACGGTGCTCAGTTTCGATTGCCCGACCTCGGGCCGATCGGCGCAAACGGCCTGGCAAATCCGCGGGATTTCGAAACGCCGGTCGCGTGGTATGAGGACATAGACGGTGAATTCGAGCAGGTGGCGAAGTTCGGCGGGAACCTTTGGTCGTGTGAGATCGACCATTCCCCGCTCGACGTCGTCGCGTGGCATGGCAACTACGCCCCTTACAAATACGACCTGCGGCGGTTCAACACGATCGGGTCTATCTCCTTCGACCATCCCGATCCGTCGATCTTTACCGTGCTGACGTCACCGAGCGGGGAACCCGGGGTTGCAAATTGCGATTTCGTTATCTTCCCAGATCGCTGGCTCGTTGGCGAGGACACGTTCCGACCGCCGTGGTATCACCGCAACACGATGAGCGAATACATGGGCCTGATCTATGGCCAGTACGACGCCAAAGAAGAAGGTTTTGTACCCGGAGGCGGATCGCTCCACAACCAAATGTCGGCACACGGCCCGGACCTGGACGCGTTTGAAAAAGCATCTAATACAGAACTGAAACCGCAGAAACTTTCGGGCACGATGGCGTTCATGTTCGAGTCGCGATACATCATCCGCCCGACAAAGTTCGCGATGGACTGCGCGGAACTTCAGCATAATTACAGCGATGTATGGCAGGGATTGAAGAAACTTTTTAGAACGTAGAGATGTCGACGAAAGAGTTTAAGATCGTCGCTTCACCCGAAAAAGGCGAAGTCTCAGCACTTCTGTTATGCCCTGAGAGTGCGACGCATTTGCTGGTGCTCGGCCATGGTGCGTCGACGAACATGCGGCATGCGACGCTTGCTGCGATCGCGGATGCTCTGGCCGAGCGGAAGATCGCGACGTTTCGATACAACTTTCCTTATTCTGAAAAAGGCGGCGGACGAGATCCGGCGGCGGTTTGTATTGAGACGATCCGCAATGCGGTAAAGGCGGCGCATGAGGCGGCTCCCGATCTGACGCTGCTTGCTGGCGGGCATTCGTTCGGCGGGCGGATGACGACGACGGCACAGAGCGAAGAGCCACTTGAGAATGTAAAAGGGCTTGTTTTGTTTTCATTCCCACTGCATCTTGCCGGACGGCCCGATACAAAACGCGCAGAACACCTCGTTCGCATCAAGATCCCGATGCTGTTCCTTTCGGGAACCCGAGATGAATTGGCGACGCTCGATCTGCTCGAACCGGCGATCGAAAAGCTTGGAAGGCGTGCAACGCTTCACAAGGCCGACACAGCAAATCACGGTTACAAAGTGCTGAAAAAAATGCGGAAATCTGACGAAGATGTGTTCGCCGAGATGGCAAGAGTGCTCAAGGACTGGTTGGTCAAAACGAAGATCTAGGAGAGACCAAATGAAATTTCGGAACGCCGGAACGATCGTTTTCGGTGCGATGTGCTTCTTCGCCTTTGCCGGTTCGGCCAAGGCCCAAATGGAAACGAAAGCACCAGAGCAAGTCGCTCAGTCGTTGGTCGATGCGTATAACGCTCGCAATATGGACGGCATCTTGAAAGCATATGCTCCGGATTCTACCGCGTATGCGCTGCCGAGCGGCGAGGTCATCCTGAAAGGCCATGACGAGATCCGCAAGAAGTTTGCCCGCGTTCTCGATCCAAACTTTAAGCTGAAGGTCGAAATAGTTGATCGGATAGTGGACGGAAAATTTGTTATCGACAAAGAAAAGATCTATGGAACTGCTGAAGGCAAGCCCGTGGAATTTTACGGAACAGTGATCTATGAGATCACCGGCGGGCTGATCCGAAAGGAATGGTACCTACGGCAACAGCAGCCTTGATTTGACCGCTTTTCTCCATTCCCCTATTATTTTTCAACCAATTTGAGGGCATGCGCCTGCCCGCATTTGCCGAGACAATGGAGGCCAGCACGATATTCCGGCCGGCGAAGGTCTTATTGTCGGCCATCGAACTCGGACTGTTCACAAAGCTCGGAGGGGAGGCAAAAACGGGTACCGAGCTTCAGGAAGAACTGGGCCTCCACCCAAGGTCAAATCCCGATTTCTTCGACACGCTTGTCGCTCTTAAGTTTCTGGAACGTGACGGCGACGGCCCGTATTCGCATTACAGGAATACCCCGGAAACGGCCTTATTTCTCGACAGGGCTAGTCCAGCGTTCATGGGCGGTTTCCTGGAGATGGCAAATGCGCGGCTTTACCCATTTTGGGGAGATCTTACTGAGGCCCTTAAAACAGGTAAAGCCCAAAACGAGACAAAGCACGGTGGCGAAGGTGTTTTCGAAGAGCTATATCGAGAACCGGATCGGCTGGAACAGTTCATGGACGCAATGGCGGGGATCTCTGCTGGCAATTTTATGGCGCTTGCCGACAAGTTCGACTTTTCCAGATTTCATTCGCTTTGCGATGTTGGCGGAGCGGCCGCAACGCTTTCGATGATCGTCGCGCAAAAGCATCCCCATCTCACGATAACCTCAGCCGATCTGCCGCCCGCAACTGCGATCGCGGCCAAAAAGATCGAAGCTGCCGGATTATCCGATCGCGTCCACACAAAGGTGCCCGACTTCTTTTCCGATGAATTGCCAAAGGCAGATGTGATCACAATGGGCATGATCCTGCACGATTGGAATCTTGAGAAAAAGAAGATGCTTATCCGCAAGGCCTACGAGGCGCTTCCTGCAGGAGGTGCGTATATCGTGATCGAAGCATTGATCGACGACTCGCGCCGAGAGAATGCGTTCGGACTGATGATGTCGTTGAATATGCTGATCGAGTTTGGCGAGGCATTCGATTATTCAGGTGCCGATTTCGACGGGTGGTGCAAGGAGGCCGGTTTTAAGCGTACCGAGGTAATTCATCTGGCGGGACCGGCAAGCGCAGCCGTGGCATACAAATGATATGTGCCGAAATATAAAGACGCTTTTCAATTTCGAGCCGCCGGCGACGTCCGATGAGGTGCAGGCTTCGGCACTGCAGTTTGTTCGGAAATTGTCGGGAATGAACAAGCCGTCAAAGGTGAATGAGGAAGCGTTTAATTTGGCGGTCGAGCGCGTCGCGGCGGCCGCACAAGAAATGCTTAATACGCTTGTCACAACTTCCCCGCCGCGAGACCGCGAAACAGAGGCCCAGCGTGCGAGAGAGATCTCGGCGGCCAGATCCGGCGTTTCGGGCAAGGCTGCCTGATCAAGCGAAGGAAATATGCCGCGAACCCCGATCAGTGATGCGCCCGGCCATGATCGCCATGCTCTTTTATACGCGTGAGAGATTCCAAGTATAGGTCGTCTCACTTCCGTCGCTCTCAGTCACGGTCTTGCTGCCAGTCAGCACGTTCGCAGCCGAAGGATCGATACTGAAATCGACCTCAAAACCCGACTCCGTTACATCGATCAGATGTTCCGAACGCACTGTCTTTGTATTCACATTGTTATATGAGGGACAGGCCGTTTCGTAGATATAGGCGTGCGTAAAAGCCGCTTGCAGCGGAAGAGGCGAGAAGTCGATGTGGGCGATGCTGCCGTTGATCGCGACCGCCACGTTGACCCGTCCGGAAGAATCGCCGCGATAGGTCAGGATATTCTTCTGCGTTTCAGGGCTCTCGATAATGCTGGAGTTGCAGCTCATTCTCCCGGACGCGTATAGCCGTTCACGCGTCTCTTCCTTCACATAACCTGCCCGGGCATTGCCGATAAAATTATTAACTATCCCGCCCGACAGGTCACGGTCTCCCGTGAGGAGGATCTCGATGTTATATGTCGATTCGACATTGCGCAGCTGACGCAGCAGCCTTCCGTCGGCCTTTCCGCGTTCAAAATTTTTGTAAGTGCGAACGGCCTTGACCGTGCCCGTCCAGATCGGAACGGTGGCCTTCGGAGGCGGCGGTCCTTTCTTAACGGGCGGTTTCTTTTTGGACTCTTCGACAGGGATCTCGAGCACTTCAAGGCCGATGCCGCGGCGAGATACCGACTTAACAATAAGGGTCGCCTTTTCCTTATCCGGAGCGGTCAGCGAGTAGATCGCGCTCGGCTTTGCGTCCTGAACTTCGGGCGTAACTGACCGCGTTCCTGTGCCGTTCAGCTTCGCGTTGAATTTGCTCTGGTCGAGATTGCTGACGCTGACGGCAGCTACGTCTACCGATTCGTTCGGCATTAGCGATGTCTTCGGCGCGGTGCACTTTACGGTAACGCATTCGTAGTTTTGCCACCGTGAGATCGACGACCGCATCAATAGATCGAGATCAATTACGAACGCTTCCGACGCCAGTCTGGACGCCTGGTCCAGCCGGAGATTGTCGGCGCTGGTATTGGTTGGCAGCGGCTTGGAAGTACCGTTTCCCAATTCCGCGGAGACGGACCTCTTTCCGCCGAATTCGCTCTCCACGGATCGCGGAGGAGTGTTGTTTTCGAACTGAATGAACGCGGAACGCGTTCCGTCCGTAACACCGTTGGTAGACGTTATCAGGTCGAGCCGCCGCGCACGGTCAAATCCCAGCGTTTTTTCGATCGCGGTTCCCTTTAGATCGAAATGGGTCATTTCGGCGTCGTCGTTGACATATGCCGTTACCCTGAAATCTACGGTGAAGTCTGTGGTCAGAGCGGCAAGCTGCCGTCCCGTGTTAATGGTCGTTTGCGAATAGAATTTTACGGTTCCGGTTCCGCGAACGACACCTTCAAAGTCCGGACAGATCTCAAAGGCGGCCGCGAACGAGTTCTTCGACGTTTTTGTTACTTTTTTGGCATCGGATTTGGAAGCGCTTTCAACGGTCTCGTCGGTCGACATTCGTTTGGACATCGTATTCTTTCCGTCGAAACCAACTTCGGAATCAACGGCCTGGACCCGTGTTACGGTCGCTTCAGGCAGGTCAGTCACCTTTTGTTCGGTTGCGGTCGATCTAAAGCTGGTGTCCGTCTCCACTTCTACGACGTCGATACCGTCAGCTGGATCTGCAGGCCGGGTCGGGTACTCGGCGGCCGGAATCATGCCCGGTTCAAGGAAGTCGGCTGGAAGTTGGCTCTTACCATAGATCCTCGGACTCCGCTTTGCCGGAGGCTTGGCTGACGCTTCGCCGATCCGCTTCTTGTTGAGCAAACGCGACTTCTCGACCGCTTTGCCAAATTGCTCTTTCGTCGCCTCGCGGAAACGGTCTAAGAAGTATTCAGATTGGGCTTCGAGAGCGTTTGAGATATCGCTTTCGGGAGCCAGCTTCGTCAACTCGGCGTCGAAGATAAGCGCGTCAGGACTTCGAAACTTTGAAACAGCGTCGACCGGCTCGCCCCTTTCCGGTCGAATGGCATCGCGATGGCCGACCGCGGCTGCGGCGACGTTGATGAACTGACAGCACAAGAGGATTGCGACAATGCTCGATCTCATTCTTTTCTAACTCCCGATCGATAACGCGTGAAAAACGATCGAATTCTGTAATAGCTTATGGCCACGGAACCGAAACAGACGCAATGCGGTCTGAGAAAAGAAAGTTCGTGTTGCTGCCGCGATACCGTGTTAACCTTTGGCTATCTAATGGACAAGGATGTAATTCGCGATGGGATCAGCCGCGGCCGAACTGACCTCGTGTTCGATCTCATCGCGTTGCCGAATTGGCGATCAGTTTTGCATGAAGGTGAAGTTAAGCCTCTTCCGTGGTTCGTTTACTATAACGACACAACGGCGCTGAAAGCGGTTTTGAACGCCGGCGGAGATCTCTCCAGCATTGATATCGATCAGGAACTCGGCAACGCTTCGTTCTTCGGGCATTGGAAGGTTGCAGATCTCTTGATCAAGCACGGTGCAAATGTGAATTGGACAGTGGCGGAGACGGGCGAGACGCCGCTCCACAGTGCTTTGTGCAAGGCGGGAAGGCCTCACTTTCTATATGTCCTGAAAGTCTTGATCGAAAATGGTGCAAATGTTAACACCAAAACGGTCGCGGGCAAGGAAACGGGCGCATTTATGCGCGATGTACGCACAAAAGGCGAGACCCCGCTTCATCGTGCGGCTGCGTACGGCGACGAAGCAATGATATCGTATCTGCTCGAAAACGGAGCGGACATAGAGGCACGGGACGCTTACGGGAATTCGCCGCTTTCGTGGGCGAGCGAACATCTTCGGCCCGGCTCAATACTGAGGCTGCTCGCGTTTCCTCCGCACAATGTCAGCGAGAGAGGAGCGGCAATGATAACGAGCGATCATGGAAACGGTTGGGGCAACGGTATGGAGAGGAAAGTTCTAGGCGATTACGTCCCGGAGAGCAAAGACAATGGCGATTGAGGTCCAGGGCTTGACGCCGCTGATTCAGGTTTTCAATATGCCGCGATCGCTCGCATTTTACCGCGATGTTCTTGGGTTCGCAGTGATCAGCGATTCGGGCAATGGTGACGATTCGAGCTGGGTATGGCTTCGGTCAGATGGTTGCGACCTGATGCTCAACGACCAATACGAAGCCGGAAATGTTCCTGATGCTCCGACCGCAGAACGCTCCGAGTGGCACAGCGATACATGCTTTTATTTTGGATGTGCTGATGTAGATGCTGCCTATGAATATCTACGCTCGAAAGGGCTTGAGCCTGACCCGCCGAAAGTCGCGCCTTATGGAATGAAACAGCTGTACGTTTGCGACCCTGACAACTACAACATCTGCTTTCAGTCGAGCGTCGATCGACACGCAAATGGATGAAAAGCTTCAAAAAACATTCTTCCACCTCGAAAAAGGCAACTTTTCCGCGCTGGAAGAAATGCTCGGCGGGCCCGACGGGTTTGACCGGCAGATCGTGAGCTGGTTTGACGAAGGAAGGTTAAATGATCATCCCGAAATGCTTGCGGAAGCACTCTCTTGCGCATGCATGCTCGGAAGATATGTAACGGCCAGGCATCTATTAGAGGCGGGAGTTGAACCGTACACAGGTATGAAAGCGTGGCTGGCCGGCCCGCATTGGGCGGCGAGCGGAGGCCATCCCGAGATCACGAGGCTGTTCATCGATCGAGGAATTTCACTTGAGGTAGAGAACATGTATGGCGGCACCGTTCTCGGACAAGCTCTCTGGTCGGCGGTGAATGAACATAAGCCGTCACATGCTGAGGTGATCGAAATATTGATCGATGCGGGCGCGATCGTCGAACACGGCACGCTCGAATGGTGGAATGAACAGGACATACCTGATACCGAAACCAAGGTGCGTGTTGTGAACGCGCTGGCGCTAGCGAGTTCGAGATAATTCACTCGATCTCATCTTTTCTAATGACTTTTGAACAGCATTGCTGTACAAACAAGCCTAATGGAGATCGAAGAACGTTCCGAAAAACTAAAACAGAGGATCTATGCGGTCGATCTGCTTCGCGGCATCGTAATGATGATAATGCTGCTCGACCATACACGCGATTTTGTTCATCAAGGCGCGTTTATTTCCGACCCGGCCGATCCGGCGACCACGACCGTTCCGGTCTTTTTCACTCGGTGGATCACGCACTTTTGCGCCCCGGCGTTTGTCTTTCTTTCTGGCGTCAGCATCTCTCTGCAGAAGATGAATGGCAAGACAAATCGCGAACTTTCGCGGTTTTTATGGACGCGCGGACTTTGGCTGGTCGTTCTTGAGTTCACGGTCATCCGATCTCTGATCACTTTCAATTTCGACTATTCCTCCTTCTTAGGAATGGCGCAGGTGATATGGGTCATCGGTGTTTCGATGATCGTAATGGCTGCGCTTATCTATTTACCCCTGAAAGCTGTCGGCATCGCAGGCCTTGTGATGATCCTTCTGCACAATTTGCTCGACGCCTATCAACTGCCGCCTCAGGTCGCTTTCGGCGGCTCGCCGGACTTTCTGCAGGCAGTGTGGCTGATCCTCCATCAGCAGAGCGTAATTCCTGTTGGCGGTTCGATCATTTTCGTCGCCTACCCGCTGATCCCATGGATCGGCGTGATGGCGGCGGGTTATGCCCTGGGCTCGGTCTATGCGTGGGATTCTGAACGCCGCCGCAAGTGGCTCTTGGCCATTGGCATCGTCGCCACAGTTCTGTTCGTAGGTCTGCGAATTGCGAACTTTTATGGCGATCCAAGCAAATGGACAGATCAGGCGGAATTTGTGGAGGGCGTGAAAAACAGAATCGAAGCAGGTGAGTTGGGCCCGAACGCGACCGTTCCGGTCCCGCATCTGTCCGAACCTGAATTCACGATCGTCTCATTCTTCAACACGACAAAGTATCCGCCGTCGCTGATATTCCTTCTGATGACCCTTGGACCGGCTCTGATCGTTCTCGGTCTGGCCGATCGTATCAGCGGGCACGCGATCTGGCAGAAGATCGCCATCGTTTTCGGACGTGTTCCGCTCTTTTTCTATGTACTTCAGTGGATCTCTGCACATCTGTTCGGCATCGGCTTGAGTCTGATCGCCGGGAAGGACATAGGATATTTCTTTCATTCTCTCGGGCCGGACGTGCAACTTCCTCCCGACAACGGTTTTTCGCTTCCGGTTGTCTATTTTGCGTGGATAGCCGGGCTCGTGATCATTTATCCGCTTTGCGTATGGTGGGGGAACATGAAACGAAGGCACAAGCATTGGGCCTTTAGTTATCTTTGAGCTATCGCGATCCTGCCAGGCCGAACTTTTGAACGAAGGAGGCCGTTATCATTCGCATGCATTGCGTTTCCAGCGGGCATTCAATATATGCGACTAACAACTCTACGATTCCTTTCGGTGCTGACCGCGGTTTTGTTTTTTACTCAGGCCGAGGTTTCCGGCCAAACAGCTGAGCAGAGATTGACGGATCTGATCATTGCTAAAGACGCGACCTTTTGGGCCGCCTATAACAAATGTGATACCGATGCGTTTCGCACGATTTTCACTAATGATGTCGAGTTTTACCACGACAAGGGCGGGCCGACGATCGGTTTCGAGAACTTTATGGACGCGCTGAAAAACGGCCTTTGCGGGAATACTGATTCCAGGCTCCGTCGAGCCGAGCTGAAAGAAACCGTAAAGGTATTTCCTTTGGCGAAAAACGGAGAGTATTACGGTGCGATCATCTCCGGTGAACACGTCTTTTACGTAAACCAAAAAGGTAAGCCTGAATTTCTGGATGGCCATGCGCGTTTTATGCAATTGTGGCTACTTCGCAATGGCGAATGGAAGATGGCCCGGATCCTGAGTTACGATCACGGAGACGCAAAACAACGCTTGAAGAGATCGCCCGATCAACGGCGCTAAAATAAATAGAAGGGAGCGCGTAAGACTGTTTCGCTCATTGGCCCTGCCTTAAATGAAGCTGCTTCTCAAGATCTATTCCGCAAGCTGTCTGATCGTTCTCGGGTTCTTCGGGTTCTTCCTGGTCCCTTGGGAGATTCTGCCGTTTTCCGAGGCCGTTAATGGGATGGTAGTCGGCGGTGCATTGCTCGCTGTATCTGCGTTTTACATTCTCTATTTTCATAGACGCGAAGGGCTGGAACTGGGATGGCTTCTCGCAAATCGCGGCGGTTTTTGGGCGATCATTGTCGCCGTCCTTGGTTTTGTTTTTTTGCTTTGCGGAACGCTCTTGTCTGTTTCACCTGAAATATTTGTTCCGGCATTTGAACAAGGCGCGTTGCCGTTCGGTATCGTAATCGTCTCGCTGTTTTGGTGGGCGTTGATCTTTATGTTCGGTTTCCTGGCCTTTACGCTGACCTCAGGGGCGACCGCCAGCGTCCGAGTCTTTCAGTTTGCCGACGCCGTTAAGAACGGAGCAATGATGTTGGTTTGCTTGGGACTCGCGGGTGTTTTCTTTTCGCTGTTTCTAGAGGTGATAAACGACATTGCGTTTAGGATCTCGGTTCCGAATCAATGGACGGCGATATGGATATTCGTCGGATCACTTTTACTTGCAGGCGTTATTTTCGGGGTAAGTAAAGATCCCTCATATTTTGTAAAAAGCAAATTGGCAGAGGGATCAAACAAGGAGTAATAAATGAAACGAAAGGTTGTTCACACACGGCACGTTTTGGCTGTTAAGGACCTAAGGGTGTCGGCGGATCATTTTGCTGAAAAACTGGGTTTCGACAGGGACTTCACTGCACCCGGTTGGGAATTCTTATCATTTGGCGATTTCAAAGTAATGCTCGGGGAGTGTACAGACGCGCTTTGGGCGCATGAGACAGGCGATCATTCGTGGTTTGCGCATGCGCTGGTCGAGAACGTGGACGATGTTTACAAGGAACTCGGCGAACGCGGTGCCGAGATAATTTCGCCGATCAAAAGCCAGCCGTGGGGGATCCGTGATTTTTGCGTCAAAACGCCGGACGGTCACAGGATCGTGTTTGGGCAACTGGTGAGCTAGGTATTTTGTATGACAAAACCCTGGAAAAAAGGCAGAGGGAAACTGGGTGTTTTTGATCCGCTGATGGGCACTTGGGCGGCTGAATCTGAGACCCCAATGGGCCGCGTTAGATGTACTCGCACCTTCGCAAAAATGTCTGGTGGAAAATGGATCACGCTTGAAGCGGACTGGGATCTTGGCGGTAAACACTACATCGAACACGCGGTCTACGGCGTCGATGAAACGGGACAGGTTTCATTCTGGTCGTTTACGTCCGATGGTAAGCGATCGCAGGGATCACTCACAGACGGCACTGATATCCATCCGGAAGCGATCGCATTCGAGGCTTTAATGCCGGCCGGGCTGGCCAGAATGACCTATTGGCCATCGGAAGACGGCTCTGTAAATTGGGCCGTCGAATCAAAAACGAAAAAAGGGTGGAATAGGTTTACACAACACGTCTATCGAAAGTCAGACTGATCACTCCATCTCGCTCTCGTCAATATCGAAATTCGCATAGACCTTTTGGACGTCGTCGTTGTCGTCGAGCGCGTCGTAGAGCTTCATCATCTGTTTGGCATCGTTACCTTCGAGCTTGATGTAATTTTGCGGGATCATTGAGACCTCGGCGGCCTGGGGTTCGATGCCGGCCTTTTTTACAGCTTCATTGACGGCCTCGAAATTTTCCGGTGAAGTGAAAATTTCAAAGACGTCGCCATCGTCCTGCATGTCGTCGGCTCCGGCTTCGATAGCGATCTCGAAGAGTTCGTCTTCGCTTTTTGCGGCTTTGTCGACGACGATATAGCCTTTTTTATCGAACATCCACGCGACCGAACCGGCCTCGCCCAAGTTGCCGCCATTTTTCGAGAAGATGTGACGGATCTCCGCAACAGTACGGTTGCGGTTATCAGTCATCGTCTCGACCAACACGGCGACTCCGCCAATCCCGTAGCCTTCGTAGGTGATCTCGTCATAGGCTACACCTTCAAGCTCGCCCGTGCCTCGTTTTATCGCGCGGTCGATCGTGTCGTTAGGCATGTTTTGCGCCTTCGCATCCGTTACCGCTTTGCGAAGACGAGCATTTGCGTCGACGTCGCCGCTGCCGCCGGTGCGGGCCGCGACCGTGATCTCCTTGATCAGCTTGGTGAAGATCTTGCCGCGTTTGGCATCGAGCGCGCCTTTCTTGTGCTTAATTGTGTGCCACTTGGAGTGTCCTGACATATTTACTAATTGAACCTTTTTCGGTGCTCACGCCGGTGGCGGCGTATGTAAGCTTGAGGCCTGTACTCCTTTCCGAATCTCAAAATATACCACGCAGGGATAAGTCGGCAAAATTTGGTTCATTTACACAGAATTCAGCCGGATTTCACCGCGAATTAAGTAGATGGCTTTTAAATATTAAGTGGAGGGAATATGAATCGAACCACCTCGTGCGTCGCTGTACTTTTGTTGCTGCTTATCACGGTCGCTGTCTGCATTGGGCAAACAATAGAGTCCCGTGAGCTTTTTTCGGATCCTACGTTGGCGGTGATGTTCGCTGGGGAAGGCATCGCAGCCGGTTTATTGGTCTCGGCGGCGATATCTCTATTGCGAAAACGGTTCGCACGACAAAAGAAGCCATTCAGCCACCGGCCAGTTCCTGTAACCGCTTAGCCGTTCCTCCCTCGACGCGAATACGTTTTGATTTCGATGTTTCACCGGAGACGATCGAGACTGATGATCTGGCGACACCGAATTCTTTTGCCAGAAGTTTAATAGCTTCTGTATTTGCGGCTCCGTCAACCGGAGGCGCGGATAATCTAACCTTCAAACTTCCTTCAAATTCTCCCACGACCTCAGACCTTGATGCCCGCGGGATCACGCGGATCGCGAATGTAACGGAGTTCTCGTTTTCGGTGAACGTGATCAAATCGGTTGCCTGCCTTAGCCTCGGACGAAAACGTTAAGAACGACCGACTGAAGCAGGCCAATAACGATAAGTACGATCATCGCTGAAAGGTCGAACATGCCGATCGGCGGAATGAGTTTCTGAACCGGCAGCATTATCGGGTTAGTTACCTTCATCACAAATCCAAGAAAAGTCTTTCGGGTGAATACAAACCACTGAGAGAGAAAGCGAATGAAGATAAAAAGCACTAATAAGCTAAGCAGACCGTAGAGCACAAAGCCGATGAACATCTTTGGATTACCGCTTGCAATGCCGATCGAAAGTCCGTCGATGACAAAAAACGTGTTGCCGATGATCTGGCTTGCAAAATAGGTAAATACCAATCCAATAAAAAGCGTGACGAGCGGTGCAAGCCGCGTATCAACTCGAAAATTAGCGAGGAATCGAGCCGCAGGGTAAACCCATTTCTCGGTCAGCTTCCTGATCTTAAATCCGACCCGCCCTACTTTGCCGAAGGGATTAGGATCGGCGTAATTAAATATAAGGCGAAGCACCATGAACGTGAGAAATACAAGGAACGCACCCCACAGGACCATCCAAACTATCGGGTAAACTGTCGCTGTCAGCATAGTTTCATTTTATCATCAGCGGCTACCATACTCTCTTTCTCCGAAGATCGCCGTTCCCACGCGAACGATGGTCGCGCCCTCTTCGATCGCGACCTCGAAATCATGACTCATCCCCATCGAAAGTTCGCCGCCGGATAGCATCTCATCCCGGATCGCACGGAGACGTCGGAAAAACGGACGCGTCGCTTCGGGGTCTTCATAATACGGCGGCAGCACCATAAAACCTTGTAGCTGCAATAATTTACAGGTATTCAAATAGTCAACCAGCTCACTCAGAGCTTCTTCGGCAATTCCAGACTTCGTCGCTTCGCCGGCGATATCAACCTGGACCAGAACGGGCAGTGACTCGCGTCCCTCCTCTTCACAAATGCGCTCGAGGCGCCTTGCGAGTTCGACGGAATCGACGGAGTGGATCACATCGAAAAGCTGAACCGCCTTTCGCGCCTTGTTTGATTGAAGGTGCCCGATCAAGTGCCATTCCGCGGCGTGGCGGCCGATCGCAATGATCTTGTTTTCGGCCTCTTGAACCTTGTTCTCTCCAAATATCGTAACTCCGGCTTCCATCGCCTCGCGTAAAACAGATGGCGGGTGAGTCTTGCTTACAGCAACAAGTTTGATCTCATTTGGATCGCGGCCCGAACGCATAGCAGCATCTGCGATGCGATGCCGAACCATTGTGAGGTTTGAAATGATATGCACTGACATCTTTGATTAATGATAACACTGCAGCCAGGGCACAACCGGTCTTGAAATTCACGTTTCGAACTAGTATTCTCAAGGTTCGCCCGACGTTGCGGACGTGGCGGAACTGGTAGACGCGCAGGTCTCAGAAGCCTGTTCCCGCGAGGGAGTGGAAGTTCGATTCTTCTCGTCCGCACCAACTTTTCAACCCCTTTTGTTACAACAACTTGCCGCCGTTATTCGGCGTCATTTGACGGGCTAAATTTAGCCCGTTTTTGTTGCCGTTTTGCTGTTCTGGGTAGATTTTCGGGTAGATTGCCATGAGTCTACCCAACCTACGAGCATCAGCATCGATGCAAGTACTGCTTTGGAGGTCGCTGGGATACGGACGGAAAGGTTGAACGTAACAACGGATGACTTGGCCATGATCGCCAGGTCCCGCGAGGCACGGCTCTTGCGAAAGCGAATCGTGGAGAGTGATTGGAAGAAATTATGAACCAAGAAGTCCTCGACAATCTTCAGCTGGCCGAGCGCTGGAAACTCATCGGAACGCAAACCGCGATCGCCAAGAGGTTCCAGCGTCTTCGGGCCCTACCCAAATCGAACCCCCGGCATTTGAAGGCGTTCAAGATCGGCAATCAGGCTCGTTATCGGCTCCTGGACATCATGGAGTACGAGGATCGCAACGCCCAGAGATCTCGAAAAACAATCGGTAGCAATCAGGCGAGTAAATAATCGACCGTGGTGTAAGTCGGAATCTTGGGGGGTGATTGAGCGTTTTTGCACCAACGGAACATATTCGCGCCGATCACTCACCTGCTCAACGGTATTGTTGATTGGTCAGCGCAACGATTCGCTGATTCCGCGACCCTCGATACTCGCCCGCGCCGTCACGCATGCTGCCGATGAACGGACCATCGATGAGCAGGTCGATATGGGTGAGGATGTAGTCGACGCTCGAAGCCCGTCGCTCGATTAGTTGCTCGATGGTGTATCCGGAGTAAACCGTTATATGGATCCCTCGGTCCTTCAACCTCGACACGAGTTCGGCGACGGGTTCCGGTTGGTCGAACGGCTCGCCGCCGAGGATGGTTACACCGTCGTGCTCGGCACGATGGGAGATGATTTCCTTCAATATGGACGAGATCGGAACCAACGTACCGTTTTCCCGGTCGTGGGTCTGAGGCACGTAGCATTGCCTGCAGCGAATCGAGCATCCCGCGGTCTGTATGACGCTGCGGCGACCAGGACCGTCGACGACGGAGTTGTGGTAAAGCCGGTACAGCCAGATCGAGAAAGGGTCCGTTTTCGATTCGTCTTCGGTCGCGGGGTGAGGCTGGATAACCGGTAGGTATCTGGTGTTGCTGGCTGGCTTCGCGCAGTTCAGGTCTACGCGTCTACCCAGATCTTGTGCGAGATCGTTCGCCACCCGCCCTGGAGCTTGCGAGATCTCGACGGTGACGCGTGCCGCGTCCGGCTCCAACACGAACACCACTTCGTTATTCATTAGGTCCCACTCGCCTCCGCACCGCCGGTGTGACGTGATACTCGGCCGTTTTCCGATCCGTCGTCGGGGTCCCGAGCACCTCCCTCAATTGGCGAGCGGTCTTCTCGCAGGATGGCCCCTGGATGCCGTTGATCTTCGTTTCGCAACTCCCCGTCTCGGTGTCGATAGTGAATTCGATTTCAGCCATAGGTAGCGCTCCTTCAAAATCTGACCCGGATCTTCACGGTTTTCCCGATCCGCTCCTTGACCAAGGTTCCGCCGAGCTTTTTCGCCATCTTCCGGGCCGCGGCTTCGTGATATTGATTCTGCAAACGCACGACGAAGTCGCGGCCCAGGCGATGATCGAGATCCATATCGTCGATCACGGCGACGTAGCCCGCCGACGTTCTCTGAAAGCCGACGTCCGCGAGAAGGTTGTGAGCCTTGACGTCCCTCCGGCGAATGATGATGTCGGCGGTCCGCCTCGCTCGCTTGTCCCAACCGTCCAAGGGCAGGTCTCTACCCTGCGCGACGGTCGCGAATCCCAATTCGGACAGGGCTTCGAGCAGCAGCTCGCCGTTCGCGAACGACTGCGATTCGAATGACATGTACTTGCTCATAACCTCTTGAACACCGTCCTCAAAATTCGTAGACCCGGTCGCCGCGATTGCCGCCAATTGCTTGACTGCCGGTCCTGCCCGCCGCTCCTTTGATATTGTTGCGAGCCCATTTGCGGATCTCCTCGATCTTCTCGCTCATCATCTGGGCGGTCGGCGTTATGCCCTCGACCGCCTTGAGGATGTCCCGCGTTTCCGCCGGGCGGTCGCCGTCAATAAAAGCTTCCAGCACACCGTCCTTCACCGCCGCTTCGATCTCCGCTCCGGAGAAGTCCTTGCTCTTATCGACGAGCTTTTCGAGGTCGAACTGTTCGGGGACCAGTTCGCGTTTCTTCAAATGAACCTTGAAGATCTCGGACCGATCCTCCGTGTCAGGGAGATCAACGAAGTGGATGTAAGAGAACCGGCCGATGCGGAACTGCTCCGATTCGAGTTCGCGAACGTCGTTTGCGGTCGCGAACACGAGCACGTCCTTGTTGTCCTGCATCCAGTTGAGCAGGTAGGAGATCGTCCGGGCCGTTTCACCGCCGTCGGTCTTGTTCGACGACTTCATCCCGGAGACCGCTTTCTCGAATTCACTGATTCCGAGGATCCCCTTAATCGTGCCCGCGATCGACAGGGCCCGCTTGATGGACATCGCAGACGAGCCGATGACGCCGCCCCCCTCGCCCATGATCGATCCGAAATCGAGATCTAGCAGGGCGCGGTTGGTGATCGACGATGCGACCCGCTTGCAAAGATCTTTTCCGCATCCGGGCAATCCGACAAGCAGTATTCCCTTGCACGGTTCGACGTGCCGGGCCTTCGCTCGCGGGCTGAAGGTGTACGCGGCACGCTCAAGAATCGATCGCAATGCTTGATAACCGCCGAGGTTGCTCGCAGGCTCTGGATGGACATAGGTCAGCGAGCCGCTGCCGCGGATCACGTTCTTCTTCTCTTCGAGGATGACGTTGATCGATTCCCGATTGAGGCCGTTGCAGCTGATCACGGCCTTCGCGATCACGTTGCTGATCTCCCCGGCGGTAAGCCCGAGGAGAGACTGAAGCAAAGCGTCCTGCGTCTCTTTCTCGAGATCGATGGCCAGCCCGCTCGATCGAAGATTCTCAAGCTGCAACTCGATCGACTCCTCGATCTCGCCCTCCTTCGGGAGTTCGAGGTCGATCTGCGTTATTTCCTTTTCCAGCGTCTTCAGGTCGGGAAAGTTGGGGGCGACGAACAATACCGTCGCTTTGGTGGATTTCAGCTTCCAGGCGATCTCTCGAAGTCGGCGAACCAGTAGCGGATCTTCTTGACCGTACGGGGAGATGTAGGGGGCATAGTCGCACAGCAAAAAGAGCCCCGTCTTCTGTTCCGAGATGAAACCCAGAACGCCCTCCGGGTCCTCCGTGTCGCCGACCGATACTGGGTTCTGAAGGATGCCCTCCTTCGGATCGAACACTTTCTGCAGGCCCGCGGGCCGGCTCCAGATGTACAGCGGTTTCTCCTTATGCCGCTCCTGAAATACGAGATCGATCAGAGCTTCGCGAACTCGATCCTCCTCGTATGTGTTGATGGCTATCAAGGGGTAGCGGGCTCTTATCCGCACGTCGAGTTCGCGCAGGAATCTATCGACGCTCCTGGCGTCCGGTTCGGTAGTCGTCATGTTCGTTTGATTTGTCGATTTCTTCGATCGTGGGTCGCACGCTCGACGGCCGAAATCAGAGTTCGAGGGCTGATAGCCGGTCTTCGTCGAGGAGTTTTCTGGACTGAACGGTGGTCGCACGCAGGACATCGTTGAGGGCGTCCCGCATCTCTTCCGGGGAGCGGTGCCTGGCTTCGCGGCCGGCGGCGTCCTGCAATCTGGCGAGCACGTCTTCGAGCGAGTCATCACCCGTGAAGTTCATGAGGCTGTACCATTCGCACATCTGGCGGGCCCGTTTCGCGAGGCTGCCCGGTACGAAGTTGGCGTCCTTCAGCCGCACGGACATCTCCTGCGCCGCTTCGCATATCCTCGCGGTGATCTGGGCCAGCCCTTCCTTGATCGGCGAGACCGCCTCCTCCGCCTCGCGGCGGGCCGCCTCGATCTTCATATCGCGTATGCGTTCCTTGACCTCCCGCTCGCGACGCTGGTCTTCCTCAAAGCCGACCACTTTCAGCCGCTCGATATTGTTCCTCGTCTTCGCCTCGATCTCGACGGCACGGGTCTCCGTTTCCGCCCGCGTTGCCTCGAGTCTTAGCTCGCGCGTCAATTTCTGTTCGGCGGCCACTTCCGAACCCAGGATTACCACCTTGGGCCTCATCTCGATCGTCAGACCGTCTCTGATCATCGCCGGAGTCGGCACCATCCCGATTGCCTGGGCCGCGACCGCATTGATGAACTCGGCCCGGTCGAAAGGCTCGCTCGTGGTCGCCTGGAACCGGTACGCCGAGTCTTCCGCGAGTTTGTAGAAACTATCTTGCAGGACGGTTAGGATGTCGTCGTAATTCTCAAGCGTCTCCGCTTTCGCCGCCGCAAGCGTTTCGTTCGCTTTCAAGTATTCCGTCTCGAACTGCTCGAACGCACCCCAGGGGATCCACTTGTACTCGCTCGTCCCCCAGATGGTTTCGCAGAGCGTAAACCGGAAGCCGTAGCGATTTAGGGCGTTGTGCGCCTGAGCCGCCCCGCGCATCAGCTTGTTTCGATAGACATCGGGGAGCAACCCGGCGCGTGGCGGGCTGACCCGCACGGCCGCATCTTCCG
This sequence comes from Blastocatellia bacterium, assembly GCA_016789265.1. Classification (GTDB taxonomy): domain Bacteria; phylum Acidobacteriota; class Blastocatellia; order Pyrinomonadales; family Pyrinomonadaceae; genus OLB17. The sequence goes on along the minus strand of JAEUQK010000023.1, from coordinate 41,102 downwards.
GCAACTTTACGCCAAGCGCCTTCCACTCCAACTGCCGGACAAGACTGCCGAATCCGCGGCAGTCGATGTTCATGAAGATCCCTTCGCTCTCAAGTCTCGAAAGATCGAACGGCAGCGATTCAACCTCGTCGATGCCGATCCCAAGCCGGACGGCTGCTCTCTCCTTTCGTGCGGAAAGGCGGTCAATAGCATTCCTCGCAATCGCTGACGCTGGTGAATCAGACATTTCGGCGCCGGTTTGTTTCCCCCGCACGCAGTCCTCAGGGGCGCGTTGATGATCGGATCGATCTCCCGATATTTCTTGTGAGCCACGTCCGAATATGTTCCGCAGAACCGACGACGCAAGCGAGTTTGTCGTCGGAATGGACGGATGCCCATTCGCCTGAATTGTTGATTGCTGACGTTCCATGTGCATCTTCCGTCAACCGCTTGTTCTCGATCTGCCGGAGTGGAGTTCGAGGCAGTGTCGCAACGGTGCGGGCTCGAAATCCTCAACGCGTTCGATCTTGAACCCGTCGATATCCACGCTTTCGAGTTCGCTTAAAGTAAAATGGCCCAGTTCGGCCTCAAAGCCTTCCACATAGCCGAAAAAAGTCACATCGTTCCCGTTCGGCTCCCCTTCAGTCACGAACCATTTCCAATCGCTCAATGGAAAGAAGAAGATCGCGTGAACGATCGGGTCCTCCGACCTCTCCTGGGCACGCAGTTTTGGTAGAGCTCTACTAAGCTCTTCGGTGAGAAGCCTCGACATAACTTATCGCTTTCTTCGGGTGGCTGATTCGATTTGATCCGGAGTGCAGTAGTGTGAACGGCTCGTCCCCGTCTCGAGATCAAAGTAGGTCGCGAAGCGCCGGAGATTTCGTGTGAGGAACATTGCCGAGAGCATCTCGCCGATCTCGACCGCGACCCGCTGATTCACGTTCAGGCTCTGCTCGCCGAGCCTGATGCGATCCGGGCACGAGACTTGGGTGATCGGCCTAGTCGCTTTTTCCACATCCGTTAGCAGCTCCGGATGAACTAATGACGGAGCGGGCAGCGACCGGCAGATGCTGGAACCTACGAAGAGCTTCGCGGCTTTCATCGGCTTCGCGTTCGAGCCGATAAGTACCTGCCCGGAGAATCTCCCGTTGCCGCCGTCGATCCACCAGATGTTCGCCGCGTCGTCCGATCTGTAGCCCTGATGCTTTTCGACGGCCAGGTGCATTTCGAGCCTCGCGAGGTGGTTGTCCACGCAACCGACGATCACCGTGAGGTTGCGGTAGTCCCCCGACGATTGCTTCAGATGCGCCTCGGCGTCGAATCTCTCGTTCGCGTAGCCGCATTCCAGCCCCCACGCGAGCGCGATCCGGCTCGCGAGTGACTGGGCCTTGAAACTCCCTATCTCCGCAGCGCAGAAATTGCTTCGGGGTATATTTCCGGCCTCGACCACATCCGGATCGATGATGAGCATTTCGGCTGACTTTCCCGACTCTTTCAACTCGTACAGGAACCGGGCGATGGCGAGTGCCGCGAACGATCCCGTTCCGCCCGCACCGACCTGTATGACCCGGAGTTTGTTATGTTCCTTGGGCATCACGACGCCCGCGTTCGCGAAGCTGAGATCTATCCCGTTCACGACAACATCTCCACAAGCGCGTCGATCTCGTTGAGGTCGACGATGCCGTCCGGCATCTCGCCGACCCAAGCGGCGGGGATCGATACGAGATGTTCGTAGACGCCGCAGCGGAACCGTATCTTCGGCTTATCGTGGACATCGATTAGGATCGCGAAGATGCGGAACTTTCCGAGTTCGTCGCGGTCGTCTGCCGCGCTGAAGCTCAAAGCCCCGGGCGGGTGGGTGTGCAGTTCGATGCAGCACTCCACGTACTCGGGCAAGCTGTCGTCCGCGATCGTCGATGCCCAATTGCTGTCGCGGCCCGAAGCCCGCCACCGCCAAGCGCCGAGAAGTCTATCCCAATAGATCAGGTAGACTTCTTCCTTGAAACAAGACGAAGTATGCGTTTTCTGACTGTGCCGCAAGATCTCGCTCCACAACGACGCGCGTATCTTTGTCCTTGTTGTCCACCAGATTCCCACTGTTTGGTTCGTGAGTCCGACGATCTTCCGGCTGCAGACCGGTAACGAAACGGCGAACTCCCGGCGTTTAGCCCGGACGAACAAACCGTTTCCGGCCAGAAGATATTCGTACAACGCGGCTTCGATCGGGTCATTTTCAGACGCAGCGATGCGATGCCCCACAAGTTTTGGTGGAACGAAGAGGTTCGATGACATAAGAAAATCGGTGCTAAAACCGACTGTCCTATCGGGCACGTTCGACTACGCTTTCCCACGCGTCCTCGACGGTGCTCGACGACATGATTAATTGCGGCGTTGGAAACTTCTTCACTTTGTCAGCGGCCAACTTCGCGAGCAGGTCGCGAACGTCGTCCTCCGTTTGGCACCGCCCCGCCGAATGGTCGCCGTTGAACGGCGCGTCGAAAATGAGCTTCCAGATGGCGGTAAGCGCGGACGGATGTGTCTCCGGCACCTCGTTTTTCCCGAAGCAGATCTTCCCTGAGCCGATGTTCGGCAACGGAGCGACGGCGAGTCGTGTGCTCCGGGTCACCTTCGAAGTTCCGGCCGCCCAAAGATAGTAGACTTTCCCCTTCCCGAGGAGGATCAAGGTCGGGAGCGGCAGGGTCAGCGCCTCGACACGGTCGTTCGGAAACGCCACCGTGATCGTTCGCGAGCCTGCTGGAAGAAACGAGAGAATCGCGTTCCCGTCCGTCGCTTCGCGATACCTTAATATTCGCCGATCTATCCACCCGGTATCGGTCTGAAGATCGCGAAACGCCCTCGTCACCTGCACGCTGGACAACGCCTTCAGCCCGTGTCCGTTCTCACGGAATGCCTCGAATAAGTACTGGCCGGGGAGGAAGTAGAGGGCGGCTTCCGCATCCGGCGGGACTTTGTGATTTCGCATGACGGATTTCGGTCAACTGACCTGGACGGACCCGTTCGCGGGTTGGCCGACGGGACGGCGGTACGAAGGCTGCGGGTTCTTCGCCGTGGGCTGGACATGGCCGTTGCCGCTCTTGAGCGATGCCGCGTTCCCGTCGTCATCGTCGTCGGCGACTATCCCGATGATGGCCGCCAAGCCGTAACGCCTACCGTACGTGATCGCCGAACCGACCCCCTGCGGATCGTTCTTCGCGAGCGGCATGCAAAGCTCGCTCTGGATCCACTGACCCGATTCATGCGCGAGAATCGTCTCGACGATGACCGTGTTGTTCGCCCCGATGCTGTTACCCTGGATCACGCTGAGCCCGTGTTTAGCCAGGAGTTCGCGGCAGCTCCCCCACACCGAGGTAAGATCGGCGTACGTCGAGTTGAAGAACGGGTTGGTGGAGTCGCGCTTCGCCGGTGCCAGATTCGCCTGCACTAAGGCGAGAGATTTCGCGAGATTGGCGATGCTTTCGCTCTTGTTCATAGATGGTTCTCCGATGTGGACGTCGACGGCAACACCAAACCCGGATACTTGCCCGTGTTCCAAAAGTCGATCAATGCCCGCAGCATCTTTCCCGGATCGGCCTCGATCATCTCGTCGAGCACGTTAAGCTTTTCGAAGACCTCGTTGGCGGCTTCATACTCGGCGGTGAGCCCCGCGATCGTTTCCCGGTCCCAGTTGTACCAATCGGCGGTTTGGCAGTAGTTGCTGTCGAGCCACGGATTGCCGGTGGAGTGATCGACCAATCGCAAGAGTTCCCCGAGCAGCGAGCCGTTCTTTCCGTCCCACACGTTCGGATGCGGATCGGCGACTATCTCCGGAAAATCGCTTCTCGATAATTTGAATCGATGATTCAGGAAGTCCCACGCTTCATCGGGGACGTAAAAGACCAACGCGGCGGCGTAGCTGACCTTCAGATTCTCGAAGTAGATTTCCTCGCAGCACAGATCGACGTTCATCGGCGGGATCGCGAACTGCTCGAACTCGTTCTCCGGATCGTCGTAGGCGAACTCCAGCAACGGGAAACAGTTATCGTTTACAAGATTGAACAGTTCGTTCACACGCTCGCTGTACCTCTCGTAGTACCCGCGCCTGTACAGACTTGCCCTGGACCGCTTCCACTCCCTCGGGAACATCTCCCGATACATCAGGTACTTTCGCTGCTCGGAGATGACGCGTTCGACAAGTTCGAAAGCGGTGACCGCGTTGTGACTTCGGGCTTTGAAGGTTAGGTACTCGAGCGATCTCGAAAGCCGTTCGCCGAACCCAGGCCGGCTCGAACTTGGTGAAATGAACTGCACACTCACTGACTAGAAACCTATGGGCGTCCGACTCGACGCACTCGGAGGTGACCTTACGAAGGCCGCGATCTGGCGCCTGATCGTCTCGATCTCCGCACGAGCGTCGTTCAGGACCTCCGCCGCGCGATCTATCTCTTCCGCACTCAGAAGGTCTGCGGCGCCCCTTCGCATGAACTCCTCGGCGAGAAGGATCGCTGGGTTCACTCGCTCCGTTTCGCGGATCAATCGATCGAGCGGGGTTTCGCGGTTCATCGAGCTCCTTTATGCTGGGCACGCTTCACGATCGTGACCGTAAGTTTCCCGTCCTTCACCTCGCGCGTGATGTTCGCGTTCTCGACCGAAGCGAAGTGCGGCTGGAGGACGACCTTCAAGGTCTTGTCCTCTTGTGCCAACGCGGCGTCCAGCTCGAACTCCTGCCCTTCGATCTTGATCGTCGCCATCGGCTCCGTGACGGGCTCCGCGCTGGCGGCCGCCTCAGGAGCCGGTGTTCCTTTCTTCTGTTCCATATTCGATTCTCCTGGGATTCTTGCGTAGGTTCACGACGCGAACAGCCCCCGCTGGCCTTGATCCGTTTCGGGGGTCGTGGCGGGAGAGGCGGCCGCCGTTGTTGCCGCTCCGGGCGGAACCGTTGCTGCCTTCACCGGCTTCGCGCCTGAATTAGTTTGTTTCTTGGCGGCGGGCTTTTCCTTCTTCAGTTTGTCGGCCGCTTTCGCGGGCAGATCGATCCGGTATCGTGCCAAGGCGTCGTTCAACGCGGCGGATACGTGCGGGAGGATCGCCCCGGCGTCGCCCTCGCTGACCGTGACCATCGGCGCGAAATCGTGGGTTCGTAAGCTGACAACACATTTGCGTGTCCCGGACGCTTCCGGAAGCACTTGGATGACGGCAGTGATGGTGCACGCGTCGAGGTTGTACGGCTCTTTTTCGGCCAGAACGATCGACGGGATCGACTCCGGCTCAACGGGTTCTGTCAGGTCGGGACGGGCTTCTTCGTCAGGGACATCGTTTGAGCCGCCTCGTTCGACGGCTTCGGAACGGTCCGCCGCCGTTTCGATGGCGCCAACTTCGGAGACTGCCCCTGTCTCCGGTTGCACTGCGAGGGTGCCGATCTCTCCGGATGGGTGATCGTCATCCGGGGCGGCAGTTTCATTATCGAGCCTGTCCACGCTCGCCTCGATATCCGCTTCGCATTCCGGCAAGCACTCGTCGGCGTAGGATGGTCGCTTGTTCTCGGCATCGTCACCGGAAAGAACTCCCAGGTACTCATCCCTTGCCTCGTTAGGTGGCGACTGCTCCGGCCTCGCCTGCGTTATCGCAGGCGTTTGTGTTGAAACGGGCTCGGTCTTCGGAACCGGAACAAATGCACTACTATCCGGCGTAGCGACGACCGACTTGGTCTGGGTACCTCTTTCCTTTTCGATCTCGCGAAGTCGTTCGAGGAATTTGCTAAGAAATAGGTTCCGGATGTTTGCTTCCTCGTGGGACCTGCACATGTACTCCGCCCCCTTCCACATCTCGAGTCCTAATTGATGATTGGTCTGCCCGCCGTTCTGGAAGCCTTCCGCGCGACTCACCTCGGTCGCGAGTTCGCGGGCGGTGTAGATGAGCTGATCGATCTTTTCGCGATTGTCGAGCGTGACGAACGAGCCGCTGTTCAGAATGTCCATGCTTTCCTCTCCTTCCACGCCGCTGTCTTCCGCTCATTTCTTCCGCTATCTCCGCACGGAAGGCGAGGGAAAACGGGTGTCTGCTGAGGGTGGGAGCCCGGATCGGGCACATTGCTCAAATGGGAGTTGAAAGGAGGGAACTACGACTCGCGTTTTCGAGCGACACTTCTTCGAGTTCGAATCCGATCGAGGAACGGCTTAGTGTTGGATCGCCAGAGATGAAACTGAGCTGAGAGCTTAGCGACGGATTTCAGAAGAATATCCAGCAGCTCACGCCGCCGCCGAAAGAGTAAGGCCGTTTGAGCTCACGTCGATGCGGGCCTTCCTTTCGTTGTTCTTTTTGAGGATCCGTGAAAGCGTCGAATGCGTGGTGTTCATGGAACGAGCGGCACGACGAAGATTACCGTTGCTTTGTTTCAACGCATGCTCGATGAATGTCGCCGCGGCCTTCACGTACACGGTATCGAGGTCATCGGTTTCGGCATCAAAGGTGACCATCACGAGGCTTTGCTTCGTGTGCCGAGGCTCGTGCCAAATGTCGGAGGAGCGATCTTCGCTGGCGGAGCAAATTGTCGTCTCGCCTGCCCACCCGTCTCGAGCCATTTGAATGACGAGTTCGGCCGTGATCGCGGTTTCGTCCATCGCTTCGACGGCGAGTCGCACGGCAAAGTTCTTTAGTTCACGGTAATTGCCTCTCCATTCGAGTGATTGCACAGCTTCCACCGCCGCATCATCGATCTCAAACGGCAAGGTTCGGCCAACCGTCTCGGACTGCCTCTCCATCTCCTTGACGAAAAGCTCGCGAATCCGTTCCCTCTGGAACCGAAGCGGGATCGTCTCGAGTTGCAGTATGTTGAGGCGGTCGAAAAGATCGGGCCGAAACGCCCCATGTCTCACCATCTCCTTCAGATTTCGGGATGTGGCGGCCACGATGCGGACGTCGATCTCCCGTTCGAACGTGCCGCCGACCCGGCGGATGCGTTTTTCTTCAACCGCCTTAAGGAGTTTCGCTTGGAGGCCCAGCGTGAGATCGCCGATCTCGTCAAGGAACAGGGTCCCGCCCCCGGACGTCTCGAACAGGCCGGCCTTCGCCGATGCTGCTCCTGTGAAGGCTCCTTTCTCATAACCGAACAGCTCCGATTCCAGCAGCTCGGATGTGAAGCTTGCACAATTGACGCTCACGAACTCCCGCTTCGATCTGGGGCTTTGCTCGTGCAGCTGCCGGGCGATCGTCGTCTTGCCGGTCCCCCGCTCGCCAGTGATAAGCACGTAATGAGGCACCCGGGCGTATAACGCTATCTTCTCCTTTAGAATCAACGATACTGTGTCGACGGTCGTGACATTAATTTGGTTGTTCATAAGGCGGATTTTCTGATGGAGTCGACGAGAGGTTCATTCGAGCAAACCGTTCTGATCCCCGCGGACCTTCCGTGCCGGACGCGTCTGAATCACCTGTCGCTATTCAACCTACATAACTAAAAACCCGCATAAGACCCGGAAGTTACTTTTTTAAGACCAATTTTTTAAGAATACGGTGTTTGACCACTTTCAATTGTTAACTCGCGAACAGCGTATCCTCTGATATTTTGAGACTCATCATCTCCGTTTGAACAGGCTCGACCAACCATCCGGGGAGTTCTATCGGCTCGGACGCTTCAACAGGTTGAAACTCGGTCGCCAACTCCGGCAGAAAATCGATGTCGGTGGATTTGGGCGAGTAGAGCGCCAGGATCGGTTCGAGGTAAGCATCCGGGGATCGTTCAGGAAGGAAGAATCGCTGTTTTCCACTTTGTACGATATTGACCAGACCCATTCCTCGAAGTTCGCGGATCTGTTCAAAGGTCGAAGGGCAGATCTCGGTAAGCAGACGCCCCTGGAATCGGGACGTTTTGATTCGGATATCGCCGTCGAGCTGTACGGTGTTGTTTTCAAAGTCGACCAGCCTGAGCACTTCGGGGGCCGTGGACGGAATGTCGGACCGCAACCCGAAATGACGAAACAGATCGCGCAAACGGTCTTCGGAGATCTTAACGCCGACGAGTCTGGTGCCGTCATCCGTTGTCGTCCGAACGATATCGAGAGCATCTTTGCTTAGAGTTTTCAGGTATTTCCATATCGGGAGAAGTGCCCCGCTGAGAAGGTGAACCGCTTTGTGTTCATACGGAGGGATCTTTGCTTCCTCTTGTAGCCACCATTTCTCCGCCTTCGCTTTTGGGACGATGCGGTATTTCTGATTCAATTCGCTCTCGCGGACGTACGAGAGATTCCGGCCTATCGGTTTCGAGATCGAGAACATCTGATATCTTACCCCGGTCTCCGGATCGGTGTGCGATAGCGTTCGACGGACCGCAACGAACGAGCCGTCACGCCGATCCTGAAAGAACTGATGAACCCCGCTTTCGGATAATTCCAAATATCTTGCAGGTTTCGTTGCCACTTTCAGGTTGAGCTTGTAGTAGACCGTCTTCGCGGAGGTGAGCACATCCGAGTGAAGCACTTGTGGAGGTTCGGCGATCTCGACGAACGCGGCCTTCAGGTCTTCCATCCCGTCGTCCAGTTTTCCCTTCTGTTTCAGATATTCGAGCGTTTCGAGAAATGTCTCGTAGAAGTGATCGAACAGCGCATTCTGCCGGTCAACTTCGAGCGAAAGTAGACGGTTTAGAAATCGCGGGATGTTCGTCCTTTCGCCTTCGGGAACCTGCTCCACACCATCCACCACCTTTACAAGTCCCATATCGCGCAGCGCCTGCTTAGGATCTTCGATGCCGCCGATCTCGCTCCCCCGCATGATGCTCGAAAGGACGACATTCAGAGCGGAACGGCCCTCCTTCGATTCGAGGTTGTATTTATCGAGATTGCCCGCCTTCTCCGCACGCCGGTCCCCTTTGGTGAGGGCCCCCATATTGCCAAGCCTGCGGGCGATGGTCGCGGAGAATCGTTTCTCGCCGCCGAGTTCCGTGAACACCAGCAGATATACCGGCGGCGCGACCTGCCCGGTGCGATGGGTGCGCCCGAAGTCCTGGATCTGCTTGTCGGCGGACCATTTCAGCTCCGCGGCGATGTGGAGACGCCTTTGCTTGTTGCCAACATGATGCCCGGCGTGGAGGCTATCGCCCGTCGAGGCGACCTCCGACATGATCGCGATGCGCTTGTCGCCGTTCTGGAACGCGTTCTTCTCGTGCAGGTTGACAAGCTTCGACGGAACGGCTGCAAGTTGGCGGGGCCGATATTCAAGCGTGCCCGAAGTTGTGCGGATCAGACGTTTCTTTCGCCCCGTCATCTCCGCCACATTCTCGACCCCGAAGTAATTGACCAGCTGATCGAGTGGGTGCTCGGGGACTTCCAAGATCGACAACTTATCCATCAGCTCCGCCCTCAACTGCAACGCGGCTCGGCTTTCGACCTGATTTCCGTTCGCATCAAGAACAGGAATGTACTCGATCGTCCCGCTATACGGGTTCGTGCGTTCCTGGAAACACGCCGTCGGGAAGCAATTAGATACAAGGCGCGTAAGAGTTTCACGCGGGCTAAAATCCAGACTGTCGATCGCCGCCTCCTGGTCGGCGGCCCGCTCGATCTGCTTCTTCGTCTGGCTCTCGCCGGTGCCGGTGATGGAAACGACTATGGACTCGCGCCTGCCGAGCGCGTCCTCGATCTCCCGGATCAGGGTCGGAACCTTGAAAGCGGTGATCAGGTTGCGAAAACACCGCTGATGCTCCGCCCAAAATTGATTGACGGCTTGGGCTCGCGTCGCCTTGCCGGAATTAGTGAGATCCAGCGCCCGATGGATGTTCCGAAAGACCTCCTGCCAACCTTGAGCCATGTGGTCGTACATCCGCCGCTGAGCGGGGGTAAGCCAGTGCGTCACCTCGCGGAACTCAACGGCGAGCCCCGATTCCGGATCGGTTCCCATGCTCAGGTTCCCGCAAAGGTACCGGCCCATCGCTTTCAGATCGCGGCAGACCATCTCCAAAGCGCCCACGCCGCCCGATTCGATCTCCTCGGCGAACTGCTCGAACCCGAGCGGGAAATTGGTCCCCTCGCCCCATAGTCCCAGCCTCGACATGTACGCGAGGTGGCGGACCTCGCCGGCGGACGTGGCGGAGGAATAGACGACTCTTACATCGGGGAAGCGCGTCGGCTCCTGAACCTCAAGCACGGCCGCTCCCGTTTGGGTCGATTTGCCGCGATCGTCCGCGAATGCGTATTTCGCTTTGTGCCCCTCGTCGAAGATGACGACCCCGTCGCTCCCGAGCCAGCGTGTGATCTGGTCGATCCGGCGACCGCCCGATTTCGAACGGGCGATCAGCGAGCGGTACGTGCAGAAGACGATCCCGTCGCTGAATGGGATCCCGCCGTCGGTCGGGAAATCGTTTATCAACCTTATCGGCGGCACGAGCCCGAGTCTCGCGAACTCGTCCGACACAGCTTCGATCAGGTCCGCCTTCACCGAGAACCAGACAGCTCTGCGTCGCCCCTGGAACCAGTTATCCAGGATTACACCGGCCAATGTCGCCGTTTTCCCCGTCCCGGTTCCGTCGCCGATGCTGATGCCTGCTCGGGAGCCGTCGGCGAGTCGTTGCTCGTGCGCCTGGCCCGCGTAGATGATCCTTTCGATCTGCATCGCGGAGAGCCGTCCGCTATCGGACAATTCCTTCGGCAGATGCGGGCGGTAGCGAATCGGCGGGGGCTCGACATTCGCGAGGCCGGGCGTCTCCACGATGACTCCCGGGTGCGGAGAGCCGCCGACGATGTGATGCGGGGAATATGCGAGCGTCTGAGCCGTCCCGTCCGGCGCATCCTCTTCGGTGGAGGTCACCGCGGCCGTCGACGCACAAAAAGGCGCATCGGTGCCCACTGTCATTTCGTTCTGAGTGGATAGCATCTATTTGTGTATGGATTTGGGCGGAGGGCCGAGACGCAACCCCGCCGCGAGTGCCCGATCGAAAGCGTCCGCAACTGAAGAAGCAGTGATGCTGGGAATATCGCTGACCGACGCCGCGGATTCTCGTTCACCGGCAGCGTGCTTGCGTCCGAGGATCAAAGTTACGCCCACCGTGGTGCCGTTGCGGTAGTATTCCCGACCAGGCAAACCGATGGCTCCGGTCACCCGAACATCGGGGAGGAGCGAGTCCCAGAAGACCCGTCCCGCTTGGGTTCGAGGTGCCCCGCTTTCGCCCAGAATGACCGCAAATCTGCCGCCGTCCGCGAGGCGCCGAAGCGCGGATTCGACGTGGCGGAATCCGAATCTGCTCTGGTTCTTCTCCACCCGCCCGCCGCTCGACGAGAAAGGCGGGTTCGCCAGCACTACGGACCACGCAGCGCTCGCGGGCAGGAGGTCGTCGATGAACTCCGCGTCGTGCCCGGTGGGATCGAAGCCGAGAAGTCTCCCAAGCGCTCGTCGCCGCACGTCTATTTCATTCGTAATCACGGTCGCATCGGCCGCCCGTGCCCAGACCGCAAGACTGCCCGTGCCGCATGATGGTTCGAGCACGACGTCGTCCGCGTGCAGATCCAGCAGGTACGAAGCCAGATATGCGATCGGGGCGGGCGTCGAAAATTGCTGGTATGTGACCTGTGCGGCACTCCGCCAAGACTGCGTCGGCAGTCTCTTCTGCAGAGGTTTGAGGATGCTGTAGCAGGCGGTGGACGGGTCGGTCGCGCGAAGTAGCTCTTTGCCGTGCTTCGCCTGAATGAGAAAGTTCAGTGCGGTCTCCGCGACTTCGTGGCACAGATGTGGATCGATCGCGAATCCGTCAATCCCGCCCCCAATGCATAGGGCGAGCAATTCGCGGTTGTTGATCGGCGTCCCCGTTTCGATAATCGTTGCGACCTGTTCGACCAGGGAGAAAGGGATGTGTGCTAGTTCGATCAATGGCCTCATCACGCCGACTGCCAGCCGCTAATTTTATTGCGTGAGCGGTGCCAGTTGCCGCGTCGCTTCGCCGAGGCATTTCGGGCTGAGGCGTTTAAGCCACTCGGGCACGCTGAGGTGTAGCAGAGGAACTTGCGCCAACAGTGCCTCGTCAATCCCCTTCATGGAACCATCCCACACGACGATCCGGACGCTTTCGCCGTATCCGAAGGACGCTTGATCCGAATAGCGGAGTCGCACCAAAGCGGCTAACGCTCTTGCAACGTGCGGGTTGGTAAAGCTGTCGAGATCGAACGCGATCTCGAGCGGTCTACCGCGCGCGGTCCCAATGATCTCGCGGTGGGAAGTGGCCACGCCGCTGTTGCCGACGACGTATCTATCGATGAGGAACCTCTGTGCGGTTGCCGCCTTTAGCGCTCCTTCGGTGACCAGTACCGGTTCATTCGACGCCGAATGCGGGCAGGCGTGATGCAGTGGCGCCCCGGAACCGCACCCGGTCTGCTCGTTGGAGGATGAGAGCCAGATGTACCGCCCCGACCTGTTGCTAACGAACTTCATGAATCGGATCTGGCACGCTCGGATGCGACCGTCGGACCCGACGAATGGGATCAGCATAAGATCTTCAACCGAATCCTTCCTGCTCCCAAGGCGAGTCTCACCATCTTCATCCCTCCAGAAGCCTGGCACTCCGGAAAACGAGAGAGGAATCAGCGCTCGATCCCCCGCGAACGCTTGGACCAGCTTCCCGACCAAAGCGTCCCGACCTCGGACCGTCTTTGGAAAACTCCCATAATTCGCACGATCGAGAACGCCCCGGTCCCGTAGCCCGCCGCGTCCGAACACGATCTCGTCACTCGACGACGCGGGGGAGAGTTCGATCAGCTTGCGGTAGACCCGATCCCTTATCGCGGGCGGCGCCAAAGCGGGTGAAAGAGCGAACTTTTTTCGGGCAGGGATGGGGCGAGTAGGGCGCGCGAACTGCCAACCGGGATCGTGATCGTAGAAAACTCCCCAACCGTGAGGGCTGATCCGGTCCGCGTTCGTGGTGGATCGGGCGCAGAACGAGATCGATTCCGTCGCCGTGGTGCTGCACCAATCCGGTTTTCCGCAGATCGAGCACGGACGGTTCTTCGAAACCCTTCTGTACCCGACGCTTTTGATCATCCGGACGTTCTCCCCCCGCGAGTCAACCGACTGCCAACAGCTTATTTGCTTGCGGGATTGTGGGGCGGTGAAACATGACTTTTTGTTGACAAATGTCAGGTTCCACCGCTTCTTGACTGGTAGAAAGTCGGTAGGAAGCAGGGACAAAAACTCGGCATTCATTCTGCCGAAGGCCAACGAGATCGGGGTGAGGCAACAGAGCGTTCGAGCCGGGTGAAGGCCGACCGGATTCGGCGCGTGGAACGCGGAACGTCCCCGGGCGGCCGTCCTAGAAATTCACTTTCACGCCAGCGTGGATGAGCCGGGGCTGCGATGGCAGGATACCTCTTGAACGATCGACCATGAAGGTGCGGTCGAAGATGTTCTTCGCGGTAACGAAGAAAGTCGAGCGCCATTTTTCGATTTTGTAGTTCGCCGTGGCGTTCCAGTAGGTCTGTGACGGGATGGCTCCGGTTTGCCCGTTCGGCGTGGGGTTGACGGCGTTCAGATCATCGCCGAACTGCCTTCCGACGAACACATTTTCGATAAATGCGTCGATCCCGCGTTGGTGGGAATAGCCGAAGCTTGTCGTGACCTGAGTCTCCGGAGCGTACGGGAGTCGGTTCCCGGTGATGATGCAGCCCGTCGGGGAGAAACGCCGCTCGGCCGGGCAGTACTGGTTGAGGACGCTCGCCGAAGTAACGGTGCTCAGCCTGTCGCCCCTGAATTCCGCGAGCGGAAGATAGGAATAGGCGGTGCGAACGTAAAAGTTGTGCGATGACGTGAAAACGGTTCCGCTGTCGATCGAGCCGGTCAGCTCGATCCCCTGCTGCAGCGTTTGCCCGCCGTTGGTGAACTGGGTGCCGCTCGCGATCGACGCCGCGACGATCTGGTTTTCGTAATCGTTCCGGAAAAACGTGGCCGTCAGATCGACGCCGCGGAAAGGCCGTGAGCGTGCCCCAAACTCGTAGTTCCAGCTCAATTCGGAATCGAGATCCCGCACGCCCCCCGCGTCCGTCACGACATCCTCGACCCGCGGCGGGGCGAAACCGCGGTGGACGCCCGCGAATATAGTGGTGTTCTTCAGACCCGAATAGGCCACGCCGAAACCCGGGATAACCTCGGTCAAAGAAGTTTCGCCGGTAACGCCGGCGCCGCCGTTGAAAAGCAAATTTGACCGCTCATAATTGATGTTTTCGATCCTGATCCCGGGCGTGAACGCGAAATCTTTCCAAATGAACCGGTGCTGGAAGAAACCGGAGTAGACTAGAGCCTTTCTCTCGTTCTGCTCGATCAGCCGCCCGTCCCGCGAGGTCGGCAGGTCCCCATATTTCCCAAGCCGATCCTGATCCTCCCGATGGATCCGGAAGCCGATGTTCGTTTCGTTACGGACGGCCCCGAGGTTGAAGTTGAAGTTCAGCCGCGGCTCCACTCCGATGGTCAGGTAGTCCCGCAAGTTGCCCCTGTTCCCGCAGGTCGTATTGAGGTCCGCAAGGCTCAAACAATCGACGTCGCTGATTGGGTTGGTCGGGTCCGATGGGCGGAAGAGCCTGAAAGGGCGCTCGCCGGAATTCGACGTCTGCCGCCACCAATCGCGCGAGAAGTAATTGGAGTAGAAATTCGTCGTGAGGCTGATCCGAGACGAGAGCACGGCCGCGTGCTGGAGAGAGAACCCATATCGCCGCCCGTAAAAGAAATCGTTCTTGAATATATTGCCCCTCGGATCCGCGGCGAACTCCGCCTCGGTCGCTCCCGTGTAAGTGAGGTTGGAATCCTCGCGGAAGAACGTGAACTTCGCGGTGAGCGAGTTGCGGGCGTTGAAATCAAACGTCGCCTTCGAGGCAAGATCGAACAGCTTGAAGTTCGTGTTCTCGCGCGATCCGTCACCGCGTTTGTGATTGAAATTCAGAAGAGTCCCCAACCTCCCGAATGTGCCGCCGAAACCCGCCCCGCCGTTGAAGAACGAGCGGCTTCCGCCCTCCAGCAAAATATCAACGCTCGGCTTTTGCGGCGGGTTCGGGGTGATGTAATTGACCACCCCCGCGATCGTCTGGGGGCCGTACGCGATCTGCCCGGAGCCTTTGAGCACCTCGATCGATTTGTAACGCTCGACCGGCGGGTGGTAATACGACGAATTGTCGCCGTACGGGGCGTACGAGAGCGGAAGGCCATCTTCGAGCAACAGCACCTTTGTCGAGCGGGTCGGGTTGGCCCCGCGGATCCCGATATTCGGCCTCAATCCGAAACCTTCCTCATCGCGCACGTTGACGCCCGCTATCTTGCGTAGGGCTTCGGAGAAATTGAACACGCGCGCGTTTTCTAGCTCACGCCCGCCGATCCTCTCGATCGAACCCGGGATCTCGCCCAGGCTTTCCGTCGTACCGGCGAGGTACCCGGAGGCTACGGAGACCTCGGCCGCGATGGGGACGGCAGACAGCTCGATTTCTATATTATTCTCGGCGCCTGAACCGAGCCGCACCTCCCGGATCCTCGTGCCGAATGTGTCCGCGAACACCTCTATCCGATACGTTCCCGCCGCCAGATCGGAAAACCGAAATTTTCCCGACGCGTCGGTTAGCGTTTCGCGATCGAAGCGGACACCGACGCTCGAGACCTTAACGCGCGCGCCGGCGACCGCAGAGCCGTGTTCATCCCTGACGCTTCCTCCGACGCTTGCGAGTGACTGAGCGACCGCGGGCAGACCGATCACCAACAACAGAAAAACCGAACATGCGGTACGACACAAAGACATTACGATATAGGTCCCTTCATGAGATTATCTTCATAACTGCAAATGAAATTCATTTTCAATAATGGAGAATACTATTCGTCTGGGCCACGTTTGTCAAAGATTCTTTGCGAGAATCTTTCGCCTGGGCGGCGGTGTGCTAGGTCGCGCGATTAGCTGTTTTGGGTGGGGGGCTGACTATTGCCCCGTCCGGGTTAGCGTTACTTTAAAACGAGCCCCTCGCTCGGTGTTCTCCGCGGTCAGGTTTCCGTCGTGTTGGGTGACGATCCTGTGCGCGACCGAGAGGCCGAGCCCGGTGCCTTTGTCTTTGGTAGTGAAGAATGGATCGAAAATGCGTTCCTTATCGTCGGCGGCAATCCCAACGCCCGTGTCTTCGATTTCGACCGTCACGGTGTCTCCCGACTCATACGTCCGAAAGACGATTGTGCCCCCGTTTGGCGTTGCATCGAGGGCGTTGATCGCGAGGTTCAACAGCACCTGCACTATTTGCTCGGGGTCGATTTCGATCGGCGACAGTCCCGAGGCCAATTCCTTTTCTATTGAAACGCTGCCCTCCGCGGCCCGCGGGTCTAAAAGCGATATGACCGACTCCACAAGTTCGTTGACGCTCGACGGTACTTTGGAGAGTTTCGGCGGTCGGGCGAACCTGAGGAACTCGCTTACAAGCTTATCGATCCGCTCGACCTCGACCTTCGCGATACGCGCAAATTCACGTCGCGGGCTGTCCTCGGGGATTTCGTCCTCGAGAATCTCGACGGCGCCCTTGATGGCTCCCAACGGATTTCGCACTTCGTGAACTACCCCGGAGGCGATCTCCGCAAGCGAGGAAAGCCGTTCCGCCTGCAAGAGCTGCCCGACGGTCTGCCGGAGATCGGCGTACGCGGTCTGAAGCTCGGTGTTAATCCGCTCGGCACGTTCGTGTTCCCTACGTTTCTGATCCCCCAGCCATCCCGTCACCGCCCCGATCACGAAGAACAATCCGATTTCCGCGTACTGATTCAGGGCGTATTCGTAGTTTTGGTGTTGCCAGTGGAGCAGAATATGCGGCAGATACGAGACTGCGGCCAATGCGGCCGCACCGATCCCGCCACCGAGCCCGTACCAAAACGCGGCCAGGATAATCGGGATGTAAAAGACGCGCTGGTAGATTTGATGGAGGACGATGCTGTCCACCGGGGTGACATAATGAAGCACCGCGACGAACACGATCGTCACGACGAGCGCTATCACGGCGGTCGGCGAACTCTTTTTATTCATCAAGGCCGAACTTCTGCATTCGGTAGATCAACGCACTTCTCGTGATGTTCAAATAGCGAGCCGCCTGCGATTGATTTCCGTTGTGGAGATCCAGGGCATGCGCGATGATCTCGCGCTCCAATTCTTCGAAAGAGATTCCGTCGGGCGGCAGTTCCATCTTCACTCCGCCGAAACTCGTCGCCGGCTCCCGGATGTATTCGGGAATGTCGTCTACCGTTAGACTGTTTTCATCCGAAAGAACCACCATCCGCTCGATCACGTTTTCGAGCTCGCGGACGTTGCCCGGAAATGAATATTCGGAGAGCGATTTGATCACCTCCGGTTTCATTCTCAAGCTCTCGAAACCGTGCCTCCGTTTCGCCCGGCGGAGAAAGTGATTGGCGAGCAGCGAAATGTCGTCCCGCCGCGCCCGCAATGGCGGCAGTTTTATCGGGACCACCGCAAGGCGGAAATACAAATCCTCGCGGAAGTTTCCCGCCGCGACCATTTCGTGAAGATCTTGATTTGTCGCGGCGATCACCCGCACGTCGAACTTTCGGGGATCGTTTTCACCCAGCCGGACAACTTCGCGCTCTTGCAGGACGCGAAGCAATTTCGGCTGTAGGGGAAGCGGCATCTGGCCGATCTCATCCAGGAAAAGCGTGCCGCCACTCGCCGCCTCGAATTTGCCTTTCGTGTCGGCGGTCGCGCCGGTGAAACTGCCGCGCTTGTAGCCGAACAGTTCCGCCTCGATCAGCGTTTCGGGGATCGAACCGCAGTTGACCGGGATGAATGGCCCTCGCTTCCGGCGCCCTGAAAAGTGAATGCCTTTGGCGACGAGCTCCTTGCCGGTGCCGGATTCGCCCGAGATCAGCACCGTAACGTCCGATCGCGAGACCCGCTCTACTGTCTTCATCACGCTCGTCATCGCGGCAGACTCGCCGATGACGCTGTCGAGCCGGAACTCGCGTTCGACCAACTCCCGAAGCTGCAGGTTCTCGTTCCTTGTTTCGCTAAAGCTCAGGGCTCGCTCGATGGTCAAAAGTATCTCGTCCCGATTGAATGGCTTGTTGACGTAATCGAATGCCCCTAACTTCATCGCGCTGACGGCGGTCTCCACCTCGCCGAACGCGGTCGTGACGACCACTGGGACATCACCGTTCGTAGCTTTAATTTTTTCCAAAAGCTCGAGTCCGGACAGTCTCGGCATTCGAAGATCCGTGATAACGCAATCTACCTCGTTATGTTCGAAGATCGTTAACGCTTCTTGACCGTCTGCCGCTGAGATGACTTTGTAACCCGCTTCGCCTAGTTGAAATTCCATAACCCGACGGAGGTTTTCGTCGTCATCGGCGAGAAGAACTGTATGGCTGTCATTTTTTTTCACTATTTGGTGTCGGTTTTCCTTTCAACAAGCCAAACCTCGATGTTCCGCAGCGTCTCGATCGCGCGGGCCGTTTCACCTTCCTGCACCAGCCTTCCGAATTCGAGATATTTTTTCGCGAGTTCGTCCAACAGCGCGGCGTCCGCCCAGATCTCGGCCGCGAGGCGGTTGGCCGTTTCATCCAGCCGAACCGAGTTGCGGTTTTGGAGTGTGCGCGCTGTCGCCACTATCCGGAGCGCCGGGGCGTCGAGTTGACGCTGGAAAGCAACGACCGCTTCCTCAAGGGCCCTTAGCTGCCGTTCCCGCCAGTTCGCCCGCCAGAGGAATACGCCGAACGCGACGGCTACGACAAAATAGAAAACACGAAAAATGAACGCCGTGGGATGAGGCGCAAAGATCTCGGACCATAATCCGCCTGCGTGTACATCCGCACCGAGTTCGACGTGCATGACCGCATCGACCACCCAGGCGAAAGCCCCCAAGCCGATCCCGAACCAGATTTCTTTGTAGCACTTAAGAAACTTCATGTTCCACGCATCAACCGCATTACCTGATCTCAAACGTCAGCGTCGCCCACTTGGATTCGTAGTTGAGCTTCGGGTCGTCCAACCGCGTCATGTTGATGAACCGCACGTACCACTTGCCAGCGCCGTCAAGCTTGAATTTCGCGATGCCCTTCTTATCGGTTCGAACATCCTGACCGGTCACAACTTTTCCATCCGTCTCGCGTCCGGACTGAACGAACTGATTCACCAGCGGCTTTCCGTCTTTCAGGCAAAGTATCTCGATGGTATCGCCGGACTTCAACTTGTACGGGTTCTGCTGCGGGACGAGCTCGACCGGGTACCCGAGAACCGTTTTGAAGCTATCGGTTCGCACATCGCCGGCCTGAAAGATCGCCTTTACGTGCTTGGAATATCTTTCGCGCACTTTTTTGTCGAGTTCCTTTTTCTCCTTTCTCTCGGCGAGAGTGTCCGGGATACCGTCATGCGACAGGTAATCGTTGAAGTCTTTGCCCTCCAGATCAATCTCGCGTTCCCTTGTGGACAGACCGGCTACGTATGTGCCCGCGTCTTTGATGTCTAAGTTGACAAAAGAGGTCGTCTCGTTCTTGGTGAAATTCGCCTCTACCGGTTTCATCTGAACGCCGTCCGGCGCGACAAGGCTCACGTCCCGCAGCCGAGCGTAATTGACGGCCCCTTCGCTCGCCATGAATGTCCCATTCAGGATGTTTATCGTCACCTTCGAATTCGCCGCGACGAAAAAGCTGTCGAGCTTGAGAAAAAGATCATGACCGAAAACCTGCGCGGTCAAAAGAACCAATGCAAGGGCCGCAGTGAATAAAGCTTTTCTCTTCATAATCGCTCCTTCTATTTTATCTCGAACGTCAACGTGGCCCATTTCGATTCGTAATTCACCTTGGGGTCGTCCACCTTGACCATATTGATGAACTTCGCGTACCACTTGCCGACGCCTTCAAGTTTAATCTTGATCATCCCCTTCGCGTCGCTCCGGAGGGATTTTTCAGTAGCTAGTTTTCCGCTCGATTCGTACCCGACCAGGACGGTTTGACCGACAAGAGGCTTGCCGTCTTTCAAGCATAGTACATCGATACTCTCACCCCGCTTTGATCGATACGGGTTTTGCTGCGGGATCATCTCGACCGCGTAGCCCAGAACGGCCTTGTAATCGTCCGTCTGCGTTTCGCCGGCCTGCAGGATAGTTTTGACGTATTTCGAGTAGCGGTACCGCGCGTCCTTATCAAGTTCTTTGTCCCGCTTGCGGTTGTCCAGGACGTCCGGGATGCCTTCGAGTGTAAGGTATTCGTTGAACTCCTTCGCGGCGAGCGCGTTCTCACGCCAATTGGTCGAAAGCCCGACGACGTAGTTTCCTGCCTCCGGCGTCGCTACGGTCAGGAACGCGGTCGTCTCGTTCTTGGTGAAGTCGGCCTCTTTCGGGCTCAAACGCTTGCCGCCCGGAGACACAACGCTAACGTCCGTCAGCCTAGCGAACGCGACTGCGGCTTCGCTACTCATAAACGTGCCGTTCATCACGCTCAACCGCACCGACCCGCCCGATTTGGTAAAAAAGTTCTCCGGCTTCAAGAACAGATCGTGCCCGAACGCCGGCAAAGCAAGCAAAACCGCGATCAGCATAAAGCTAACGATTTTTCGTTTCATTTATCCTCCGTCGAATCATGTTTCTTTGACCGCTTTTAAGAGCCGGATCGTGCCGAACAAGCTGTTGAAGAAAGCAGTCTCCTCGACCTCGACGAAGCCTTCCTGCACGACCATATCCGGCAGCCGCCCCTCGAAATTGTCTTTGGTCGTCTCCGAACCATCGAGCACCTGGATGAACCGCGAACCCAGCTTCATTAACAGATTCGCCGGCTTGCCCCAATCCGCAATATGCAGTTCGCCATCCGATTTCAAAACCCGCCTTGCTTCAGCCAAGGAGCGTCCCTTGCTCTTCTCGGACAGGTGATGAAAGAAAAGGCTGGAGACGACGCGATCGAACGACTCGTCCTCGTACGGCAGATCGAAGGACATCGCCTGAACGTACCGAACCGCAACGTTCCGATGGCGGGCTTTCTTCTTCGCTATGCCGAGAATCTTCGAATCGCCGTCGATACCGACAACCCCCGCTTGCGGCTCCTGCTCATGGATGAGTAGCGCAAGTGTGCCGGTACCGCATCCTAAGTCCAAAACGCTATGACCCGCCGTTACCCTCGCATGCTCGACGAGCGCGTCCTTGAATAACCGCTCCCGGGTCGTCCAGCCCACAACCGTATCGTAGAGAGGCGTCAACGCGTGATAAGACAGAGCAGGAATATACCGGTCATTATTCATCGGGGCGCCGGATCAGAGATCGTTAATGGGACTAGTAACGTAGACCGCTGACACTTAGCCGTGCAAGTTACGTTCCCCGGCATTCTCAAGGAAACGATGCGATTATTCGGGCACGCAGTGCGCAGATGTGCGTTAGCAGACATGAGTGTCTGCTAACGCACATCCATTAATAGATATTTCCCTGCACGCTAACGCTTTGCCCGGAGAAACGGTCGTTTCGGATCTCGCAGCTCCGCGAGGTCCTTTCTGCTGCTCGTCGGTCATTCTCCGCAAGTGCCTTCACGCCTGCGTTCCGGGATTTGTTCTCCCGAACTTCGCCATCTTCACGGCGCCGTCAGAGTAGTGCATCTCTATCATGTACAGGAACTCAAGATCGGTTTGATCGCTTACGATCTCGGCTTTACGCTTTGCCTACCCGGATCAAGAGCCGTGCTGCTGGTGATCGCCACTGCCGAGTTTTGTCTTGAGCCACTCCGCACGGAGCATGAAGCTACCGTTCGTCACAACGCGATCGCCGACATTGACACCTTCGAGTACGGGGAAGCGCCCGTTCACCTCGCTTCCCAATCGGACCGTCCTCAATTCGAAAACGTTCGGATCTGATGTGGCAATGAAGATGACTTGGCGGTTCTCGATGTTCTGGACAGCTGACGACGGCACAACGGGAACGGTTCGCTCGCTCTGGCCCAGTGAACCGAACGCGACGTTCACGTACATCCCAAGTTTTAACGCGCGGTCGGGGTTTACCAACTCGACCCTTACTTTCGCAGTTCGCGTGGCCTGATCTATCGTGGGATCGATGTACGTGACATGGCCGCGGAAGAGCCGGTTCGGGAAGGCACCTGTCGTGACGCTTGCACCGCTCCCGACCCGCAAGCGGGGCAAATCCTGTTCGAAAACCTGGGCGATCACCCACACGTTCGACAGGTCGGTTACGCGCAAGAGCTCCTTGTTCTCTTCCACGACTTCGCCAGCGTTGACCGTACGGCTCGTTACCGTACCCCCGATCGGGGCCGGGACCGCGAGTTCGGAGGTGACCTGTGACGCGTTTCGGAGCGAACCCACCCGGTCGGGCGGCATTCCGTAAAGGACCAGCCTCTGCCGAATGGTCGCCAATTCGCTTTCCGAAGAGCGGAGTTTGTTCAGGGCCTCCTCGTTCTGCGTCCGCGTTTCGGGATTGATTTCCACGAGCCGCCCCGCCCTTTCATGGCGGCGCCGGGCCTCGGTCACTTCGGCCTCGGCGGTCCGCAACTTAGTGTTGTCCTGTTCGAGTTCCTCTCGGCTCGCCGCGCCTATTTTTATAAGGCGCGTGGTTCGCTGATATCGGTTTTGCATCTCGGCAAGCGCGGCTTCCGCGGCTTTTAATTGCTTTGCTGCCTGGTCGAGTTCGGTTCGCCCGGGCTGATTTATTCCGACCAAACGTTGCGTGCGTTCGTAGTTCTGCCGGGCGTTTTCCGTTTCAGTCTGAAGAGCGATGTAGCGCGACTGTGCTTCCGCGAATTCGTTACTGAAGACAACGGCGACGGTCTGTCCCCTGTTCACGCTCTCCCCGAGTTCCGGTGGTACTGCGCGAACAACGCCGCCCACGAGTGCCAGGGCCGGCGTGTTGCGGTAAGCGTTAGCTTCGATCACGCCCGTCGACGCGGTGAGTCCGACCTCGGCGGCAAGCTGCTCGCCAACGGTTTCGACGGAGATGCCGGAAGTGGCGAGCTGTTCGGGCGTGATCGTCAGAGTTTGCCCCGTCAAGGGCTCGCCCGCCGGCAAATCGTCCATAGCGGTGGAACGCGGGGCTGGTACCGGCCGCCCGGCACTGCTGTCTCCCAGGGCGAAATACCAAACGAACAGGAGGATCAGCCCCGCAGCAGATATGGCGGCAGCGATCACGCCGGGGTGAACTCGCCTTGACCGGGGCGGGTCGGTGATCGTTTGCTCCGTGTGCGAGATGACAGTTCCGTCATCGTCGAACACGGTGTTCTCCGTCTCCACTAAGGGGCGATCCGGCTCAGGCATGTTGTTTTCGTCTTTCTCGTTCATTTGCTTATCAGTTCCGATGCGTTCACGACGCGGAGGATCTCCACGCGCGACAGATAAGATTCAAGCTGGGAATCGATAAATCCGCTTTCGGTCTCGATGAAGCGGTGATGCTCAGCAATGAAGTCCAGAAGCGTTTTGGACCCTAACTCGTAAGTTTGCCGCACTACCGCAAGGTTCTGTGCCGCCTGGTCACGCACACCCGCGCGGTATATCTCCATCGAACGGGTCGACCGGTTGTACCGGACGTAGGCGGCTGCGACTTCCCTTCGGATCGTGAGTTCGCCGAATTCTCGACGCTTCTTGGCGGCTTGTTCCTCAAAAATCGCGGCCTCGATCATACCCTGATTGCGGTTCCTGACGGGGAGATTCAGCCGCACACCAAACGTAAAGAAATTCGATCGCATTTCGATCGGCTGCAGGGTGCCGGCCTCGTCGATCCCCGAGAGCGGGAACCCCGACCTCATCCGTTGATAGCCAACCATAACATCAGCATCTATGCGTCCCTCGGTCCGTGCTTGTACGATCCGTGCTGCGGCGAGCTGCTCGACCGCCCGTGCACCCGCGAGGTCTGTCCGGCGTTCCAGGGCCTGCCTCGTCGCCTCGTCCGGTGGGGGAAGCTGGTCGATCAGATTACCGAAATCGCCGCGTATCCGGAGCGGTTCCTCAGGCGACATACCGATCAGATTCCTCAGCTCCAGAAGGCGAATCTCCACAGCTCCTTCGCTCGTCTCACGGGTCGCTCGGATGCGATTGAGCTCGACCGTTTCCATGCTCCGCTCGAGCGGCGGCGTCCTGCCTTCTTCCACCCTCGCGGCGACCAAGCTGAAATTCTCCAGCGCCCTGGCGAGCATTTCTTCCGTGAACCTCAGCTTGAGTGCCGCGGCTAATGTTTCACCAAACTTCGCTCGCACCTCGGCGGCAACTTGCCGCTCCCGTTCGGCGACCGCGAGCTTCCGAATGTCGAATTCGCGCTCGGCGACGCGGATCCGGGCCCCGCGCCTGCCGCCCAGTTCCAGCGGCAATCCGCCCTCGACCATCAGGCTATTGTCGAGCCCACCGATCATGCGCGTGCCGCTCACCTCGACGCTGGGGTTCGGCCGCAGCCGGGCCTGTCGGATCAGGGCGTCGCCGGCCTCGGTTTCTTTGCGCATCGCCGCGATCTCGGCATTGTTGGCGATCGCGAATTTCACAAGATCGTCCGCCGTTCGGCCGCCGGTTTGATCCAAATATTTCAGGTGAGAAAGCGGTTGGGCGTCGGGCGTATTCACTTGCGGATGGGTCGGCACTTGCGAGCGGACTGTGACGCAGATAGGGATGACCAAAAGCACGGTGATCACCGCTAACAGCGCACGCTTCGACAAACCTATCGAGAAATGTTCCATCACTTTATGCTAGGTCCAGTCGCCTTTAGAGTTATCATCCCGCACTCCACTTCCCGCTTCGCGCTTCAGTTCCCACAGCCGCATCCAGTAAAAGATCACTGGCGTCACGATCAGGACGTGCACGAGGCTCGACACCATACCGCCGAAAACCGGGGTCGCAAGCGGTTTCATCAGTTCCGATCCGGCGCCTGTGCTCAGCATGATCGGGAGCAATCCGGCGACGATCGTCGTCACGGTCATCACTTTTGGGCGGAGACGGAGAAGCGCTCCCTCGGTAACGGCCTCAAGCAGGCTTTCCCTGTCGAGTTGGCCAAGCTCTTCCTTTTTCCTCTTAACAGCTTCCTCCAGGTAAACAACCATGACGATCCCGGTCTGAACCGCGGCCCCGAACAAGGCGATGAAGCCGACCCACACCGCTACGGAGAAGTTGTACTGAAGCAGCCACAACAAATAAAAACCGCCGGTCAAAGCGAACGGGACGGCAAGCAAAACGTGAGCGGCTTCCAGGAACGAGTGGTAAGTCATGTACAGCGTCCCGAAAATGATCAGGATCACGATCGGGACCACGATCGTCAATCGTTTCCGTGCACGCTCCTGGTTCTCGTACTGCCCGCTCCAGGCAACGTAGTAACCTTCCGGGAGTTGTATCTTCTGAGCGATCGCTTGCTTGGCCTCATCGACGAAACTCCCGATATCGCGGCCGCGCACATTTAGAAGCACCGTGCCGCGCAGGAGTCCGTTCTCGCTTTGGATCATGGACGGTCCCTCGACTGAGCGGATCTCGGCGAGCTGCGAAAGTGGAATGGATTCCCCCGCCGGCGACGTCACCGGGATGCGCCCGATCGCCTCTGGCGAGGAGCGGAATTCCTCCGCGTAGCGCACCCGGATCGGAAAACGCCTACGCCCTTCGATCGTCACCGTCAAGTTCGTTTCGCCGATACCCTTTTCGATGACGTCCTGTATCATCGAGACCTCGATGCCATACCGTGCGGCAGCCGTGCGATTGATGACTATGTCGATATACGGGGCCCCGCCGATCTGCTCGGGGTAAACGTCCGCGGCACCGGGAACGTCCTTCACGACCGCCGCGATGTGCTGGGCAGTTTCCTCGAGAGTGTCGAGGTCGTTCCCGAATATCTTGATCCCCACCTGCGAACGTATCCCTGTCGCGAGCATCTCGATGCGGTTGATGATCGGCTGCGTCCAGATATTCGTCACGCCTGGCATCCTCAATGCGGTGTCCATCTCGGCGACGAGTTTCTCCCGCGTCATCCCATCGCGCCACTGATCCTCCGGCTTCAGGTGGATGATGGTCTCGTTCATGTTTATCGGCGACGGATCAGTTGACGTTTCCGCCCGCCCCGCCTTCCCGACTGCCCACTCGACCTCCGGGAAGCTCTTAAGTATCTCGTCCTGCCTGCTCATGATCCGCAGAGCTTCATCGATCGAGATGGCCGGATCTGTTACCGGCATGTACAACAGGTCGCCCTCGTTCAATGGCGGCATGAACTCGCTCCCGATCTTGGTGGCGACGAACATCGCACCTGCGAAGAACGTCAGCGCAATGAGAACCGTGGCGGGGCGGTTCCTTAGGGCGGTAACAAGAACGGGCTTGTAAACCCGCCGCAGAAATCGCATTATCGGGTTCCATTCCTCCGGCCGCAGCTTTCCGCCGAGCAGATAACCGCAAAGTACCGGAACCAGCGTGACCGCCATAAACGCCGCGGCGATCATTGCAAAGGTCTTCGTATAGGCAAGCGGGTGGAAGAGTTTTCCTTCCTGGCCGGTCAATGCGAAAACCGGGATGAACGCAATGACAATTATCGCCATCGACGAGAAGATCGGGCGGCCGACCATTTTGGTCGCCTCCAGGACGATCTCCCAGACGCGCTTCTTGTCGGTCATGTTGACCCCTTCCTTTTCGATCGCCCGATACGCGTTCTCGGTCACAACGATTCCCGCATCGACGAGGTCGGATACCGCGATCGCGATGCCCGCCAGCGACATGATGTTCGAAGTGATACCGAAGAAATACATGAACAGGAACGACGCAAGAGCCGCCAGCGGCAGTGGTACCGTCACGATCAGAATTGATCGGAAATGCGCAAGGAAAATCAGGTTAACTAGAGTAACGAGGATCAACTCTTCGATCAGAGCTTCCTTAAGCGTGTCAGCCGTGCGGTTGATGAGGTCGGTGCGGTCGTAGAAGGGTACGAGTTCGACGCCGGGAGGGAGGCCGGGCTTGATCTCTTCGATCTTCTGCTTGATGTTCTCGATAGCCTCCAGTGCGCTAACGCCATAGCGCATTATTACGACACCGCCTACAGTCTCCTTGCCGTTTTTATCAAGAGCGCCGGTCCTGAACGCGTTGCCGAGCTCCACTTCGCCGAGACTCCGGACGTAGATGGGTGTTCCGTTTTGCGAGCCGACTACGATGTTTTCGACGTCAGCGACCGATTCAACAAGGCCGATACCTCGAATGACCGCCCACTCGCCGGCCTGCTCGACGACGTTCCCGCCGACGTTGTTGTTTGACCGTGAGACGGCTTCAACAACTGTTGATAAAGGAAGGTTGTAAGCGCGAAGTTTGTTCGGATCAACATTGACCTGATACTGCTGAATGTAACCGCCGACGCTGGCAACCTCAGCAATTCCCGGCGTCGAATTCAACTGATACCGCACGAACCAATCCTGGAGCGTCCGCAGATCACGAAGGTTCATCGTTTCCGATTCGAGCGTGTACCAGTAGACCTGACCGAGACCCGTCGCATCCGGCCCCAACGTCGGCGTGACGCCGTCTGGAAGTTGTTTCGATACTAGATTGAGCCGTTCGAGAACCCGCGTTCGCGCCCAATAAAGGTCAACATTGTCCTCGAAGATAACGTTGACCATGGAGAAACTGAAGGCGGAGCTTGCCCGCACCGTGCGGACGCCGGGTAGCCCCTGAAGGTTGGTGACGAGCGGGTAGGTGACCTGGTCCTCGACCTCCTTCGGCGAGCGGCCCGCCCAATCCGTAAAGACGATCACCTGGTTATCGGAAAGATCGGGAATCGCGTCGATCGGTGTGTTCACCAATGCGTAGTACCCAGCGATCGCCAACCCGATATAAATAGCGATCACGATAACGCGATTCTTAAGCGACCATTCGATTAGCCAGTTGATCATGACATTGGATTTGCCTAGCTGTTCTAGAGCTTGTGCGAAACTATTGTGCCGTTACCGCGAGGTTGGCTTTCCCCTTTCCGGCAGGGCCTTCATACGAGACCTGCGCTTGCCACTCACCCGCCATCTCAAGATCTACAGACGCTTTGTACACACCTGGCGTCCCGGTCGTGGTCAGCACTGCGGCATTGTTCATCGCGGCCATTGTTCCCATCGCCGGCATGAAGAAATTCAGCGACGCAGCTCCGGCATCGACGGGCTTCCCTGAGGCGTCCGCAAACGTCAAAGTAAGGTCTTGCTTCCCATCGCGCAGCACGCCATCCGTATTCGCTATAGAAACGGTCAGGTTGTTGCCCGCCGAACCGCTCTTGATGACCTTGCCGCCGACGGCCGAACCGTCCGTGCTGGATCCGCATGCGGCCAAAACGACTGCTGCGGCCAAAAATATTAAACCGATAGTTATACTCTTCATTGAACTTTCCTCTCTTGAAATTTAAATGGGCTTCCTACCGAATCCGCACGCCGGCTCGACGAAAGAGCGTATTTTGCTCGATCGAAGACGCCTTTTGATACAGAATTGCGAAATTTGGGCGCAGTGAGCCCGCTAGCTAAATCAGGAATGCGTGGTGACGTAGAAATAGGGGCAGGTGTTCCTTGGCACGAATCCTATTCTCGGACTGATAGTGGAAGGTGCGAGAAACTGGCTTAGCAGGTAGCAGCGCCCCGTTTCGCTCGATGGCAGACTGGGTCGCCTTGAGCACAACCGGTAATGGCACGCTCGGTCCCGACGTTGTTCCTGCGGGATCCATGCAGTTCGTCGCACAACATAAACGCGCGGCCGTCGCCGCAGCAGATTGCTCCCCGCTCTTGGCCTTTTTGCAGCAGCTCGCCATCTTGCCGTGGTCTCCCGAATGGAGCGGCATCCCCGACGCGACGCCTCCGGCGATCGCGAGAAGCAAGAGAATGGAAGTAAGCCGTTTTTTCACGTTAAACTTTCTGAGCCGTTTACCAATTCCTCTGTCGGCCTTGGCGGTGAATATTCCTTAATTGAGTCACTAGCAATCTACATACCAACCAAAACGGTTCGGTGATGAATCTTTATCGATTGCGGACGTGGATCCTGTACATCCCCCACCCATGAACGGCAAATCCGGCGAGTATCACCACCACAGCTAAGGGCTGGAAATATTCCGCAAGCATTACACCGAGTCCGAATCCCGCGATTCCCGCGCCGAAAGCGGAAGCCCGGAATTCAGACGCCTTCGCCTTCTGGAGGTCCACCTCGCTCACACCACCCCCGCGAACCGGAGGGCCAAATAGGTAATCACACCGAAAATGACGGCCCAGCAGAGCCAGTATAGCCAAACGCCCATTTGATTCCCGATTCTTGGTGCTTTCCCTTTCATCCAATTGCGCCCGCCCCATGGCACGAGATTTTCCTTAATGTAAACCGCAAGTAATGTGCCAATTTCGATATGAATCAAGAAACCGAGAGATATAGGGCGCCTCAGCCGCGTTCAACAGAAATGTCTTAGTTTTGGCGCACGGGTGAGTTGTTCACTTTCAAGCAGTTCAGTCTGTTCTCAGACATCTGGGGTCTTTGGGGTGATATGTTGCGGCCGGCCCACTTGATCGGCGGATTCATTTAATTTTGCGGAGTTCCGGCCCCGCCGTTGTGTTGTTCGGCTGGTCCGTTGCAGATCCATTCCACGGTCGGGTGAAGAAAGTTTCGACGAGGGCTCCGCCCTCGTAGCGGACCCGACAGTCGGGCACGCTCAGCTCCGCAATAGCTCGGAAAGCGTGAAAATTTACACAGTGAGCGCGAGCCTATCCCGAAAACGCGTCAGGGCATCGAGCTGCTAGGGCTGAAAGAAAGACGCAATGGAAGCGGCCCGTAACAGGATATGAATGTCATAAAAGCCAACGGTGACGAAGTCCCTTTCGATGAAGTGAAGATCCGGCGATCGCTCCGCCGCGTAAAGGCGGACCCGGATGTGGTTGAGATCGTTCTCGAGCGCGTCATCAGGAAGATGTACGACCGGATCACGACATCGGATCTGTATTCCATCGTTTTCGCGGAACTGAAAACTCTGCAAAGGCGTTCGGCGGGGAAATACAACTTGAAGAGGGCGATCATGCAGATGGGGCCGACGGGCTACCCTTTCGAAAAGTTGATCGCCGCGCTGTTTGATGCGGACGGGTACACCGCGTCAACGGGCCAGTTCATCGAGGGCCGCTGCGTCACCCACGAGGTCGATGTCGTCGCCGCGAAGGGCGATCTTCTCTACCATGCCGAATGCAAATTCCACAGTTTCCTCGGAAGAGTCTGCAACATAAAACACGCACTCTACGCGCACGCCCGTTTCGTCGATATCGAAAAGGGGTTCGCATCGGAGGCTCCCCGCAAAGGCCGGATCTACAAGGGAATGCTTGTGACCAACACGCGGATGACCAGCGATGCGATCGCGTACGGCACGTGTGCCGGGCTCGGGCTGCTGAGCTGGGACTATCCGCAAGAGAAAAGTCTACGGGGGTGGATCGATTCCACCGGGCTGCACCCCGTCACCAGCCTCACGTCGCTTTCGGTGAAGTCTAAACGGCAGTTGCTCGAAAGGGGGGTCGTGCTGTGCCGAGAGCTGACGGGCTCGCCCGGGATCCTGGCGGAGATCGGCCTTTCGAAACAAAACATCGACGATGTCATTGATGAGGCGTACGTGATCTGCGAAACGGTCACGGCTGAGGATTGAACGACTATGGAGCATCACGAACCGAACATCACAAATGCGTTGCGGTTAAGAGACCTCAGCATGGACTCGCGGAACGAGCATCTCGTCTTCATGCGTCGGGATTGCCCCGTGTGCGTTGCGGAGGGCTTCAACGCGCTGAGCCGCGTGCGGGTCGCATCGCCGACCAAGAGCCTGGCCGCCTCGCTGATCGTTGTCGATGAGCTGGGCCTCCTGCAGCAGGACGAACTTGCGCTTTCGGCCGGAGCGACCCGGTTTCTTAACGCCGCAGAAGGCGACCTGCTGACGCTTTCCCATCTCGGCGATCTCGCCTCGATGAGCGATATCAGGCAGAAGATCTTCGGCGGAGCTCTCGACGAGAATTCGTTCCGGCGTATCGTCGCGGACGTGACGAACCTGAGCCTTTCGAACGTCCAGCTCTCAGCGTTTATCACAGCGTGTGTGGCGGATCGCATGAGCACGGACGAGATCGTCTTCCTGACCCGCTCGATGATCGGGGTTGGGGACCGCCTGCATTGGGACAAACCCGCCGTCTTCGACAAGCACAGCGTGGGCGGGCTACCGGGGAACCGCACGACACCGATCGTCGTCGCGATCGCCGCCGCGGCGGGCCTGACGATCCCGAAAACATCTTCGCGTGCGATCACATCTCCCGCTGGAACGGCGGACACGATGGAGACGCTCACCAATGTTGATCTCGGCATCGACGAGATCAGAAAGGTTGTGGAACTTGAGGGCGGCTGCCTGGCCTGGGGCGGCGCCGTGAAACTTAGTCCGGCGGACGACATCCTGGTGCGCGTGCAGCGGGCTCTCGACATCGACAGCGAGGGGCAGATGATCGCCTCGGTGCTCTCGAAGAAAGCGGCGGCCGGGTCGACCTCCGTCGTGATCGACATCCCGGTCGGGCCCACCGCGAAAGTGAGAAGCCGGGAAGCCGGGGAAAGCCTGGCGGAAGTCATGGGTGCAGTGGGACGAGAGGTCGGCTTGCAAATTGACGCGGTCATAACGGACGGCTCGCAACCGGTCGGACGCGGGATCGGGCCGGCCCTAGAAGCGCGTGACGTGCTCGCCGTGCTGAAGAACGAAGCCGATGCCCCCGCGGACCTTGCCGAGAAGTCGCTCATGCTTGCGGGCAGGCTGATCGGAATGTCACGGGAGGGCAACGCCGGATCCGGCTACGCGGTCGCCCGCGGGATACTCGAGTCGGGCGAGGCGTGGGAGAAGTTCGTGAGAATCTGCGAGGCGCAGGGCGGACTCAAACAGCCGCCGACGGCCCGCCACCGTTTCGAGGTGAAGGCGGACCGGAGCGGCACCGTTGTTTCTATAAACAACCGGAAACTCTCGAGAACCGCAAAGCTTTCCGGGGCCCCGGGATCTCCAGCGGCCGGGATTCTGCTGAATATCAAGCTGGACGATCCGGTCCGGGCGGGGGACACGCTGTTCGAGGTCCACGCGGAAGCTGACGGCGAACTTGCCTATTCGCTCGAATACCTGAAGGAAAACACTGATGTGGTGGAGCTAAAGTGATGACAATATCCAACAAGCCGCTATTATTCGCAATGCCGGGTAATGATGAGTTCGCTAGGCTCCTCGCCGGCCGCGTCGGCGCGGAACCCGGCGAGATGGACATCCGCCAGTTCCCCGACGGGGAGACGTACCTGCGGGTTCGCTCGGACGTCGAGGATAGATTAGCAGTGGTCGCGAGCACCCTGGTGCAGCCCGACGAAAAATTGGCGCCCTTGTATTTCCTGGGGAATAACCTCAAATCGTTGGGGGCCGCTCATGTGTGCCTCGCCGCGCCCTATCTCGCTTACATGAGGCAGGATAAGGCATTCCGGCCCGGAGAGGCGGTCACGTCCGAGTACTTCGCCGGGCTGATCTGCTCGTTCGCGGACAGTATCGCGACGGTCGACACGCACCTCCACCGCCGTGAATCACTTTCGGAGATCTACTCGATACCTAACCTCAACGCGGCAGCCGCGGGCGAAATCTCCGAGTGGGTGAGAAACAACGTCCGCGACCCCGTAATCGTCGGGCCGGACTCGGAAAGCGAGCAGTGGGTGTCGGAGGTCGCACAAATGGCGGGGGCCCCATTTGTGGTTCTCGAAAAAACCCGCCGCGGCGATCGCGATGTGAGCGTCTCCGCCGTCGAGTTTGACGGTCCGCACCACGGGCGTACGCCGGTGCTGGTTGACGACATAATCTCCACCGCCCGGACGATGATCGAAACCGTCCATCGCCTGCGGGAGCTCGATATGGCCGCACCTGTCTGCATCGGCGTTCACGCCGTCTTCGCAGGTGAGGCTTACGATGAGTTGATGGGAGCAGGGGCTGCCCGCGTCGTGACGTGTAACACGATCCCTCACCCGACGAACGAGATCGACGTGTCCGGGTTGTTCGTGGATTTTATAACCGGACACGTTGAAGAAACGTAACCGAGATTTCAGCACAAGAGAGAAAAGGAAAACAAAACTATGGACCACCAACACGCACACCACACTGCGAAGGAGCCGCAGAATGGAGCGGGGCGATCGCCGCACGATGCCAGCCACGGCGCGAACCCGCCGATGGGGCACGCCGAGCACGATCATCACAAGATGATGATCGAGGATTTCAAGCGCCGTTTCTGGGTGTCGATGGTCTTGACGGTCCCGATCCTTCTCCTGTCCCCGATGATCCAGATGTGGCTGGGTTTCGAACTCAGTTTCCCCGGGGACAGCCTGCTGCTCTTCGCGATCTCGTCCGTGGTTTTCATTTACGGCGGCTGGCCGTTCCTGAAAGGCGCCGTCGGCGAATTCAGGACCCTCTCGTTCGGAATGATGACGCTGATCGCCCTCGCGATCTCGGTGGCGTACGTTTTCAGCAGCGCGGTCGTGTTCGGGTTCCCAGGCGAGGACTTTTTCTGGGAATTGGCGACGCTGATCGACATCATGCTCCTCGGGCACTGGATGGAGATGAAATCGGTGCTCGGTGCATCGAAAGCACTCCAACTTCTCGTCAGCATGATGCCCGCCGAGGCTCACCGGGTAGTCGACGGGAAAGTCGAAGACGTCAGTCTCGAAGATCTCCAGAAGGGGGACATCATCCTCGTCCGGCCAGGCGAGAAAGTCCCCGCCGACGGGGTGGTGACGGACGGGGAGAGCTACCTAAACGAGAGCATGCTCACGGGCGAGAGCAAGCCGGTTAAGAAGGAAAAGTTCTCCGAGGTGATCGGCGGGTCGGTGAACGGGAACGGTTCGATCCATGTAAAAGTCGAACATACCGGTAAGGACAGCTACCTGAGCAAGGTGATCCAGCTCGTCGAGGAGGCCCAGAAGACAAAGTCGAGAACGCAGCATCTTGCGGATCGCGCCGCCAAGATCCTGACGGTTGTCGCGGTGGTCGTCGGCGTCGGCACTTTGGTGATCTGGCTCCTCCTCGGGGCGAGTTTCAATTTCGGCGTGGAGCGGATGGTCACGGTGATGGTGATCTCGTGCCCGCACGCGCTCGGCCTAGCCGTGCCGCTTGTGGTGGCGATCTCCACCGCGATCTCGGCCCAACACGGTCTTTTGATACGGAACCGAACCGCCTTCGAGAACGCAAGGCTGATAACCGCGATGATATTCGACAAGACGGGTACGCTGACGAAGGGAGAGTTCGGCGTAACGCGTATCGAAACGATTGATCCGGCCGTGGACGAGGAAACTCTGCTCAGAACTGCGGCGGCTCTCGAACTGAACTCCGAGCACCCCATCGCGGTCGGGATAATCCGAAAGGCGAAAGAGCAGAAGCTCGATATCCCCAGAGCCGAAAGTTTCCAGGCGCTCACGGGCAAGGGCATTGAGGCGACCGTCGACGGGCGCGATGTGAAGGTGGTGAGCCCGGGGTTCCTGCGCGACGCCTCGATCGAGATACCGGAGAATGCTTATTCCGACGCCGCGGAGACGGTCGTCTTCGTCCTTTTGGACGACCGGCTCGCGGGATTTATAGCTCTCGCCGACGAGGTGCGCGAGGAATCCGCTGGTGCGATAAGGGCATTTAAGAACCTCGGGGTAAAGGTGTTGATGGCGACCGGCGACAACGAGAAGGTCGCGAGGGCCGTTTCCGACAATATGGGGCTCGACGGTTACTACGCCGAGGTGCTGCCGCACCAGAAGGTCGACCTCGTCAAGCAACTCCAGGGGAAAGGCGAGTTTGTTTCGATGACCGGCGACGGCGTCAACGACGCACCGGCTCTCGCGCAGGCGGACATCGGCATCGCGGTCGGCTCGGGTACCGACATCGCGGCGGAGACAGCGGACATCATCCTGGTCAACTCGAACCCTAAGGATATCCTGAACCTTATCAATTTCGGGCGGGCGACCTACAAGAAGATGATCCAGAACCTCCTGTGGGCGACGGGCTACAACGTCGTCGCGATACCGCTCGCGGCCGGGGTTCTTTACCAGTGGGGGTTCGTGCTGAACCCTGCGATCGGGGCGGTGTTCATGAGCCTCAGCACGATAATCGTGGCGCTCAACGCACAGCTTCTCAGAAAACAGATATAGTCTCAGCGACAAATTAAAGGAACCAAGGCAGGAATTATGAAAAAGATCAGAGTAGCGGTGAACGGATACGGCGTGATCGGGAAACGGGTGGCGGGCGCGGTTGAGTTGCAGGACGATATGGAACTGGCCGGCGTGTGCGATGTGTCCGCGGACTGGAGGATAAGGGTCGCCGTGGAAAAGGGCTACCCGGTTTTCGCGTTCGATGACGCGTCAGATCAACGGATGGCTGACGCTGGCATCGGAACTTCAGGCACACTCGCGGCGATGCTCGACGGGAGCGACATAGTTGTCGATTGCACGCCGAAGAAGATCGCTGCACAGAATATCGATCTGTATCGTTCCCGGAATCTGAAATTTATCGTTCAAGGGGGTGAAAAGCACGAGACGACCGGCCACTCGTTCAGTGCGGAAAACAATTACGGGACGGCTTTGGGCCGCGACAGCACCCGCGTCGTCTCCTGCAACACCACGTCGATCGTGAGGACGCTTACCGCATTGAAATCGGCGGGGCTGCTTGCGAAGGCCCGCGGTACGCTGCTGCGGCGCGCGACCGACCCGTGGGAGAGCCATCTCGGCGGCATAATGAACACGCTTGTCCCTGAAAAAGAGATCCCGAGCCACCAGGGCCCCGACGCCCAGACCGTCGATCCGGAACTCGACGTGATCACGGCGGCGGTGAAGGTCCCCGAGACGCTCAGTCACCTTCATTACTGGAACGTGCAACTGACAAGAACGTCCACCTCTGAAGAAGTGCTCGAGGCGTTCGCTTCCTCGACACGCACAGCATTCATAAAGTACTCCGATGGCCTGCCGGCGAACAACACGGTGAAAGAGCTCATGCTGAGCCTCGGGCGCCCGTACGGTGACATGTACGAGGTCGCGATCTGGAAGGACATGGTCAAAGTGATCGGCGACGAACTGTTTTACGCGTACCTTGTAGACAACCAGGCGATCGTGATCCCGGAAACGATCGATGCCATCCGGGCGTTGACGGGGATCGAGAAGTCCGCCGAGAGGTCGATCGAAAAGACCAACACGAGCCTCGGGATCAAGCGTCGCTTCCTATGAGGGCGGGTTCGACCGGGTTCTAAGGCGTACATTGCCGATCATCGGCGCTCCTGAACAAGATGCAACCCGAACCTTTCCCGACCTTTATGTTGCGCGTCACCGTCTGAGTTGCGGTGTCTATCACCGAAACGGTGCCGTCGATCGTGTTCGCTATAAAAGCGCGGCTCCCATCGTCGCTTACGACCACGCCGTGCGCTCCCCTCCCCCTCTCGACGGTCGTCACGACCTGATCGGCCCCCGTATCTATCACCGACACGGTGTTGTCGGGATTCTCCCGGTGCCTTCGTTGGCGACGCAACCTTAGCGGCCGTCGGGCTTGAACTCAACCTGCTCCGGAGCTTCGCCGACCGGGATCCGGCTTCCTCTTTCGCTTTCCGAAACGTCGAATCACGGACACGCTGATGTCGCCGTGTGTGCGATGACGACCGGCGGAACGGTCGGAACGTCACAATATCCGCTGCCGTGGAGGATCACGTATCGGTTGCGGAGAAGTCCGCAGTCCCGCGCAGTTTCATCGCGGGCGATGGAGCCGCAGATCCGCCCACCAACTACCATGCTCCCTTTGACGCCTCAGGCTCCCGCCAATGCGCTGGACCGACTTCTGCGAGCCTTGGGAGAGGGCACGGATCTTGCATATGCGCACGTGGGAGCGGATTCAACCCTGCCGCCTGACGAAAAAGGCCACGAACGGGACGGTCCGCTACTCCCCGAAAAAGATATGAAAAAGAAAGGGATTTTGATTGTCTTAGGAATCGTAATGTTACTCGCGGCCGCCGTTGCGGCCATGTGGAAACTGAATCAACAGGAACAGGTCGCACGTGCCGGTCGACCCACGTGGACGTCGGCGCCGATGGAAAAGCGCACCCCAACGGTAGCACCGGAATCGAAGAAACCCGTCCCTGCGTTCCAGATCGCACCGACGGCCGCGAGCCTCGGGCCGACCCTCGATCCGGCAATGTTCACCGGCTCGGCACAGACCGCCTACAAAATCGCCAAGGAGATCCCTGAAACCCTCGCGGAGGTCCCGTGCTATTGCCACTGCGATCGCGGGTTCGGGCACAAGAGCTTGCACAGCTGCTTCAAGGACGACCACGGTGCCAACTGCAGCACATGCATCAACGAAGCGATTGCCGCATACAAGATGAAAAAGGAAACCAAAATGAGCGGGAGGGAGATCCGGGACGCGATCGTCAAGCAGTACGGCCGGTAATCCAGGAACCAAAAGGCGAGTCGCGCCCGTTCCGAAGCGAATCGGCGATCTCGAAACGGCAGTTTTGCTCTCCGCACTCCGCAGGGCTCCGGCGGGTCCGCGTTTTCTGTTTGTGCCCGGCGATTCTCGATTGTAGAGATCCCACTAAACGCACCGCCCTTCGCGCGCTCTCCCGCCCGGGTTCTGAGTTACCTATCTGAGAGACGTCCGCGGCGTGTGCTTCGCGATTCTCTCCCTTGCCTTCTTCTCTGCCTCAACATTGTCTATCCCTGGAGAACCCTCTCCCGCGCCGTATCATTCGCTCATCCGATGACGGTTGATGAACGTGTCGAGGAACATCCCGTAGTACTCGGCACCTGAAATGGCTCCTAGTTTCTTCATACCGTTCCGGGACAAATTTTTTAACATCTACGGTGCCCATTTACCGCTTTCTCGTCAACAACATTTTCAAACCGCCGGCCTGTCCTTGCAGATGCCGTACCAATCGCACAGCCACGTCCGCATTTGCTCTATTTCAGCGGCTTGCGTGACGATTATGTTCTCGCACATCTCGCGGAGTTCGTCGTGGAATACGCGCTCGACGCATTTGGAGGCTTCCCGGATCGCTTTCAAATGGTGCTTGATCATCATTTGCATGAACTCGATCTCGAACTCGGCACCGGAGAGTGCCGCCATCTTCTCCATCATGCGCATGTCGCCGGGCTTCATTTGCGGCGAGTAGCTGATCCCGTACCACTGTTGCAGCCACGACTGCATCTGCTGGATCTCCTCTTGCTGCGCGGCGATGATCTCGCCGCAAAGCTGTCGCAGTTCCTCATGTATCGCCTTCTCGAGGCACATTTGCGCCATCTCAATCGCCATCGCGTGGTGGTCGATCATGTCCTGCATGAAATCGATCTCGTACCTAGCGGTCGCTCTGTCCGATGCCGGGCCGCTGGTGGCGGTCTGCGCGGGCGTGGCGGCGGCGGCGAAAATCAACGCCATCGGCAACACTAACGCAATTCTCAATCCTTTCGTACCAACAGTTTTTAACATCGTATTCCTCCCCATTTCTCAATCCGGAACCGCCGCACAAGCGGATGGAAACGGCGGCCCCGCGGAACGGAGCCGTCGTGACGAATCGGCTCTACGCCGACACGGTGGTGCTCATCCGTGACATGCGGCGGCAGCTTTCGGCGCATTCGCGGCAGATCTCCGCGCACCGTTTCATCAGTTCGTCCCGGCTCCCCATCCGTTCGCACTCGTCCGCGCACCGCTCGCAGACGGCCGCACAGACGCCGCACGTATCGGCGTGGAACTCGCTCCCGCGAAGCATGAAATCCGCGCTCGCCGCACAGATCTGCGCGCAGTCCTGCAGCAACACTATGTGCTGCGGCGACGCGTGCTCCCCGCCCATCGCCAAGCAGTGCGTGATCGTCTCCAGGCAGATCGCGTGGCAGCGCAGGCAGTGATCGACGCACTCCCGCATCTCCTGGCTCATTTGATGATGTTGCATCTGTACCTCCTCGGTTCCCGGCCCACACTCACGTCGGCCGTCAATGGGAAAAGCGCCCGGCGAGATCAGTTCCATCGCGGGCGCTCCCTGCTATTGGTTGGCGTATTTTTCCGGGCTTTCGTCGAATTTTTGCTTGCACGAGGTGGAGCAAAAATGATAACGCTTCCCCTGATGTTCCGATGTCCCGGCCGCATCGGACTCCTCGATCTGCATCCCGCAAACCGGATCTGTTTGTTTCGCCATTCCGCTGGCCTCCTTGATCGCCGCACGCTCACCACGGACGAATTCGTCCGCGTTCGCAAGATCGCGATACAACAAGTTTATGGAAACCGACGATATAGAAATGTATACCCGCGAACATACCCCCTAGGGAGTATACGGAAATTAGATCAAGAGCCCAATAAAACGACCGTCCTGTGGCGGAATGTATTTGAGGTATGCGTTATATGGTATCGTTCAAGTAGCGGAAGCGTTGGCGACGCCCCCGCTACTCTTTCGCCGGAGTGTGTCAGCCGCTAACTGAAAAACACTCCGCTTCATCGCCGCGTCCCTTAATGATCAAAGGAGGCTGCGAAGCTTGAACCGAAAAACAAAAGACTCGTCGCTCGTGGCGGGCGAAATGGCCCACCGCGAGCAGTTTCCTCGGCTCCGCCGGATCGAGGGTCAAGTGCGCGGCCTCCAGCAGATGATCGAGAACGAGCGCGACTGCCTCGACGTCACCCACCAGATCTCGGCGACGATCAACGCCCTCCGCCGCGTGCAAGTGGACATGCTGCAAAAGCACCTTGCCGCATTGGGCGAGAAGGTGATGGACGGAACTCTCACGTCCAGCGAACGGCGAAGCGTCGCGGAAGAGATCGCCAAGCACCTTAGGAAGCTGACATAACAGCTCCGCCAAGCATCAAGCCGGCCCGGCCTCGGGCCGCGGTACGACCCCACGGGACGCGGGAAGCGAACATTTCTATTTCCGCTCCAGTATCCGGTTCATCTGGCTAATTTCCCGCTTCTGGCTCTCGATAATCTCCTTGCAAAGTTGGAGAATCTCCGGGTCTTCGAGTTTCGGGTTCTCGCACATCAGGATCGCCCCAGAATGGTGCGGGATCATCGAACGCAGAAAACCTTCGTCGTAGATCGCCGTCTGATACCGCGTAAACAGCACCGTCACGACGAGCAGGACGGCGCTCACGCCGATAAGAATATTCCGTAGCTTGGCGTTCTTGTACATCACGCTCATCACGATCAGCTCAATGACGACCATCGCCGCCGTCATGCTGCCGGCCATGTAGGCCATGTTCAGGTTCTGGAAAAAATCTCCCCCCGAATCGATCATCGTGAACATCAGCAAATACATTGCCACGAACCCGACGACCGTCATTACGGCTAGCCGCAGCCACATTGAATGTTGCATATAACCCTCCTTGCGAAATTCCAAAGCCGAGCCGGAAAAATTTAAGTTCTTATTCTTCCTTCCATTCCGGCATCCGTGCGCCGAACGGTGGGACGTCGGCGTCGCCGAGCTCACTCTCAGCGCGGCCCTCGCGTTCGGCGATGACGCGGTCCGCGGTGGGCTTCCCAAACTTATAAAACACCGCCGGCGTGACGAGCTGATCGAGCAGCGTCGAGGTCAGGATGCCTCCGAGCACGACGACCGCGAGCGGGTGAAGGATCTCCTTACCCGGTGCGTCCGCTGCCAAAATGAAAGGGACGAGCGAGAGGCCCGCGGTTAGGGCGGTCATCATCACGGGAACGAGCCTTTCCAGCGAGCCGCGGATGATCATCTCCTCGGTGAAGTTCTCGCCCTCCTCGCGCATCAGGTGCAAGTAGTGCGAGATCATCATGATCCCGTTGCGCGACGTTATGCCGACGAGCGATATGAACCCAACGAGCGTGGCGACCGAGAAGACGCCACCGCTCAAAAGAAGCGCGATGACCGCCCCGATCAGGGCGAGCGGGATGTTGATCATCACCTGCAATGCGGAACGCCAGTCGCCGAGCGCCTTTATCAAAAGAAAGAAGATCGCGATGAGGGAAAAGATGGTGAGAAGCGATAGCGTTCGGGTCGCTTCTTGTGATGCC
Organism: Blastocatellia bacterium; assembly: GCA_016789265.1. GTDB lineage: Bacteria > Acidobacteriota > Blastocatellia > Pyrinomonadales > Pyrinomonadaceae > OLB17. The sequence goes on along the minus strand of JAEUQK010000023.1, from coordinate 215 downwards.
TGGAACTGCCCGCCGAACTCGAGAAAGTACCCTTGCGGAAGATCGACCTGCGCCGCGATGCGGTTCTCCATGTCGCGGACGACGGAGCCGAGGTCGCGGTCAGCCGTGTTGGACGAGATCACGATTCGCCGCTGCGTGTTCTCTCGCAAAATTTGATTCGGGCCCGGCAGATTTTCGATGGTGGCAACCGCGGACACCGGAATCTGCACTCCTTG
>JAEUQK010000007.1 GCA_016789265.1 Blastocatellia bacterium | reverse complement strand
AAATACGGGTGGGCGGTCAGATCTGTGACGATTTAAAATGTTTGGACGGATGTCCCTTTCGAAACATCCGTCCGCGGTGATCAGTTGTTTGGAACAACTGTTGTCTTATATGAGGCAAGCTACCTCAAAGTCACTCCTTTGGTTCCGGTCTTTTTCCGGGGGCGCTAGAACCTTGCATTGGGGAGATCATCCCCGGTTCATCGAACCTTCCGGTCGAGCCAACAAAGGTAATGTTTGAAATATTATCCTCAAGCTGGAAGCTGTACTGGTCGGTCGCAAAGCGATGCCGTTTGCTTGCGACGGTAAGTACATAGAATTCACCAACCGGCATACCCGCAAATGCGAAATTGCCGAAGGAGTTTGTGACGGCGTAACTAGTCTCCCCCGTCCCTGCATTTAGCAGAGTTACCGAAGCCCGAGCGATCCCGCGGCCAGCCGAATCTACGACCTTTCCTGAGACGGTGGCCGGAGCTGCGGTCGGAGCTGTTCCCAGGTCAATTCCCGTCGGGTCAGTGGTACTTCCGGTCTGGTACGCATTCTGCGGGAGACATATCGGAGCATTGTCGCAATCACCATCGATTGGATAACCAGCAACCGTTCCCGGCGTCGTGCTGTCCGCAGTATCGGTCTTGACACCACCGGCAGGAATGCCTGTTCCGGTACCGGTGCCCTGATTTAGGATGGTTCCAAAGCCTTGTACCTTAGTTCTGAGCTTGATGGTGATCCTGCCGCCCGGAGCGAGCGTCGCGCCGGCTGCAAGCATATTTGGATTGCCCGCCGTCCCGTCATAACTCGGGTTGGCTGCGGCGGTCGAACCGGCAGTTGCAGTCACGACCAACGGTCCCTGATAAAGCAGTCTCGCATCGAGAATGTCAGAGACCTGGAAGTTCGGAACCGAAGCCGCACTATCGTTAATGTAGTTCAAAGTCCATTCAACCGTGTCACCGTAGTTCGGAAGTGTGTTTCCGTTCTCATCGATGAACATCCTGACGGTCTTAAATGCTTTTACGGACGGTATCGAAAGTCCGCAGTTAGGCCTGTATGCCGGAATAAGAAGCGTGTTCAGGATCATACGCTGGCCGTTAAGCCTGCCGATCTCGGTATTGGTCACGTTTGTTCGATAGTAGCTGTGGCCGCCAAGTTCAAACACGTTCCCGCCAGCGATCGCATTTCCTATCCTCGATACCGTAGCAACATTTTTATTAGAGTGGTCCGGAGTACTGTTTCTTGCAGCGATCAGTGTGCTGGGCCTAAGAACCGACCCACCCGCAAGCGAAAACTCCGTAACGCGTCCGTCCTGATTCGCGAGATCGCCAACAAACTGATTGAAAGGCATCGCGGGATTCGGGTATACGAGAGGCGTGTCAACTGAGCCCGAGCTCGGGTTTGTTCCGAAGATCGTCCAACCGAGGGTCGTCTGAAATCTTCCAAAAGCTGCGTTGTTTTCAAACACATCTACCGAATAGCATTGAAGTTCGAGATTGCCGCCCGCCTCAGCAAAGGCTCGATATTCGTCAATATAACTGATCGCGGTATCTGCAGCATGAGGCTGTGTCGCGATCGTGAAACACGAGGTCGGCTGTATATTCTCGTTGTTTACGTTCTGGTAATAGGGTGCGTTCGCGGCGTCACGCAGCTTCGCATTGTCGAACAGAACCTGATGGATCCCATTTCCAAATCCGCCGCCGTCGGGACCAATAGCTACAAGAGGTTTGTGCGTAAGCGTATAGCGGATCGGTGCTACGAAGCCTGCATTTACCTGATAGATACGTACGTCGTTGCTGGTGCCCGTTATCTCACCGTTGAAAGTGGTAATTATCGGAAGCGCAGCAGCGGCATACTCAGACGTGACGATCAGCGGCCCGCCGGCAAATGACGTGTTTACGCCACCGTTCTGGCAGTTGCTGCCGGTGATGCGGGTCGCATTGGCGGTAAAGTCGGCGTCATCCTTATTTGCCTTATTTGCAATCGCCCATTTCAGCGGGACATTGCCATGCAAAAGTCGAACTGCCAACCCGTACGCTCGCAGATTGAATGCTTCAGTATTCGAACATCCTGTTCCTTGTCCTTGTTTGGCATTGTCCATCGCAATGATGTACGAACCGGCGTCGATCGGTTCAGGATTTGACGTTCCTGCTTGAGCGAATGCGGACGTAATACCGACGGCACCAAAAATCACAAAAGTGATCGTGATAGTCAAGAGTTTTCTAAACTCAGAATTGATATTCTCAAAAATGTTACATAGGGGGTTCATAACCGTATACCTCTCTTCTACCTATTAAGATGTGTAAAAGTGCCAAGTCGTCGGATAAAATAATTCCGCATTTCCTGGTCAAGACCTTTGGGTGTAGCAGTCCGAAATTCGCTAAGAAAATCGTCCGCCATAAATTCAAATTCGTTCTTTACCTGTAGTTTACACCCGATCCCGTTTGATGTAAACCTGTTTCGTTCAACCGCTTACGGTCCGATCCCTGTCAAGATCTTAGACCGGACGAGTGGCAATTGCCGAAAAGCGTGGCCACCCATAAGATCTTGTTGAACTTATAAGGAAACCATGATCTTCCACCACGGTCTCCAAAACTCTGCGATCTTTGTTTGCACCAGTATACTCGTAATCGCCTGACAGTTCCATAAAAAAAAGAAAAAGACGCTGGACAATGATCTGAACGTAGGAAACCATGCTCCCCGACCGCAATTTCGAAATGATCTTCAATGTCCGTTTGCCCTGAGATACTCGCAATCGTTTGCGAGTTCCAGAAATGGGAAATAACGGAAAACGAAACGAACAATGGAATCCGGGGCGTCTAATCGCTAAAATACCGGAGAGTATTTACGGGGCAACCGAAGAATAGGAATTTGATCAAATGGAAAAATTGTTAAACGACTTGAAACACAAGAATGCAGATTTGAATTGTTTGAGTGGTATGGCTTTTAGAGGTGTGATCAATGATATCTCGGAAGGCGTTGTTTCGATCGAGGATGAAAATGGCAGAATATTCCATGTGGATATTTCTAAGATAGTTGCAGTGAGCGAGGTCTTCGAGCCTGTTAGCAGGCCTGGTTTCATTATTTAGGTCGATCAAAACAAAAAAGCCCTGAGGTGATCAGGGCTTTTTTGATGCGATAATTTGTCTTTTCTTATTTGTCTGAGGTTGTTGGGGTGATGTCGTTTTCGCCGGCATTCAGACGTCGGAACCCGACGATCCTGTTTTCCCAATATCCTTTGAACGGTGAATAAGTAATACCTTTGCTCGATGACGCATGATAAAAGCCGTTTTCGTCGGCGACGATCCCCATGTGGCCAAGACCATTTAAGAACACGAGCGTCCCGAAACGAAAGCGTTCATCGCCCTCCACTGGTGTTGACATTCCCCATAGGCTGCGTGCGCTTTGACGAGTGAAATTGATGCCAGCTTCATTGAACACAGCCCAGACAAAACCGGAGCAATCATATCGGTTCGGGCCCGTAGAACCGTACAGATACGGGATCCCCAATTTCGAAAAGATCGACCGCTGCATGCTGTTCGTGGTAGTTCTATCGAAGATCGAACGTGACGCCACGATGGCGGTGATCGCGGAACTGGACGAAACGGTCTTTTTTACAAGCGATTCTGATTCGACGGGGCGGGCGACCTGGATATCCTGGGTTAACGGCGGCCTAACTGTTGTTGGACGGGATTGAACTGAAGTCGAGACCGGGTTCTGCTTTGGCGGCTGTGGCTGATTTATCGGTTGGCTCGATATGCTCTTGACGATACGCGGTCGGTCCTGAGCAGATGAGTCAAAAGTAAAAACAAAAACGAACGCAGCTGCAGCAAACAGATACCAGATCTTCTTCGAATAATTCAAACCGTAATTCTCCAGAGTTTATTTTTGGTTGGCAAGGAACGGTTTTGACGAGTCGCTGACGTGGTCGTTCAAAACCCAAATCGAGACCGAAGGATAAGGCTCCGGGATCGTAAACGCTTAACAAATTGTTTATTAATCTGTTTGGCTAAGTGTGAAAAGTCGAGTTACGGCAGGGCATGCATCTAGCAAGATCCGTTTCGACTGTATGCCAAAAGGGAGAATACCATCTTAGGTAAACCAAATGCAAAGGTTCCTTAGTGTTTAATTCAAATTGACCTATCGGGGTAAATGAACGAGCATTTCCTCGACATTGAAGAGGAGCGGCTGCCGGTATTGAAAGCCTGGTTGAATTCTCGATTACGGACCAAGTTTCCAATGTAGCCGCCCCTCGTCAATATCGAGGAGGCCGGGAACTGAAATCGGCGCACCTTGACCCGCTTCTCCGACGGGAATTCTCATTCTTTTTGAGAATTCCCCGCCGCTATCCCCACCTTCGGAGCGTCTCAGTTGTCCTTCGTATGCCAATGTATACGTGTAATCCGTAGTGTCTTCCAAAAAAACGAAAAGGCCCGGAAAGCTCCCGGGCCAGGTTGGAAATTTTATTGTCAATTAGGCAGAAAACGACGTGCCGCATCCACAGCCGCCAGTTGCGTTGGGGTTCTCAAAGGTGAATCCCGAACCCATCATATTTGAGGTATAGTCGATCGTTACGCCGTTCAGGTATTGAGCAGAGAACATATCCACGAACAGCTTTATCCCGAATTTGTCCAAGATGAAATCGCCCTGTTTCGACTCCTCTTCTATATTCAGGCTGTACTGAAATCCCGAACAGCCGCCCGGGACAACACGGACACGCAACCCGGACGTTTCCGGCAGATCGTCTTCGCCGGCCAGGAATTTCTTGATCTCGACCGAGGCGTTCTCAGTTACATTTAGTTCTACCGACGGTGCTGCAACAGCGGACATATGTTAATTGATCTCCTTGCAAAAATGAGGACCCGCGAAGAGCGAATCCTTACATTAAAATCAATATTAGTTGAAACTTGCAATTTTGGCAAGCATTACGGCCGAAAAAGAAAGAATCAGTTTTCGCCGTAATTTGGACTGAGCATTGACTTGGCTCGGCCGAGATTCGAGCCCGGACCGGCCATTACGCGGTTCATATTACTGAAGAACCTTAGTTCGCCGCACTGCTCAAGGAGTTCGCCGATCGTCGAATCGAACGGGGGCGGGAAATGTTTCGCCAGTTTGCCAAAACCCTGGAACAGATCGTCAAATGCCGCCGCCGCAGCGACCGGATCGTCGATCATCACATTGTCGTTCTTTAACACCTGGATCGCGTCGAAGATCTGATTTACGGCCTTCAGGTCTTTGTAGATCTTCTCTCCTTTCTCCAGATATTCGACCACCTTTCCCAAATACGCACTCGCATCCACGAGCTTTTGAAATGATTTTGAATTTGTTTCCTGAAGAAACGCCGCCGATTTGAGTGCCAGGTCGATCCGCTGCTGAGCTACGATCGCTGCGGCCTTCATGTCCTTTGCATCGCCGTTGGCCCCGATAGCTCCCGCCCAAACTTTGACCCTTGTAATCGCTCTGCCGAATAATTCGTCTGACATAAATCGTCTCCTTATGATTACAAAATTCCCCTTGACGCAGCACTACGCGAGAATCTTAGTATTTCAGGCTCAAACGAAATTCCATCCGAAAAATAATTGTGGGCCGGTAAGCAGGAAGCCGTGAATCAGCCGAAGGTCATTTCTATCAAGACTGAACCGATCGCATTCTCTGTAGCCTGCGCTCGTTTAGCGGTTTGGTATTCGCCGGAGAGTCCACCTTACATTGATCTCTTCTGAAGAGATCACGGTCGTATTGGCGGACGTCCAACTCGAATTCCCGGCCGGCGGGTGTTCGACCTTATTTCCCTCGATGAGGTCTGGCGAGGCCATGTCGATCTTGCCGCGCACACTGAAAGGGGCTGGAGCGTCGCTTCGACTTGATAGCGGATTGGTGAAAGAAGTCGGTTTACCGTCACATCCGGCGGTTGTTCCGGTTGTCTTCATCTGACCCGTAAACGGCACCGGGTAAAACGTCATGTTCATCCCGTAATTCCCAGCCGCATCGACCGAGAACTTGAACGAAGCCTTTCCGTTAAGGACACCCTCAAGCTGTTCGGACTTTCCGGATGTTTGGACCACTGTTTCATCGGGACGCTTTGGAGAGCAGTAGACCCGACCGGAGATCACCTTACTGCTTTCCATAGTATAAGCTGCGTAACCTCTCGAATTCTCCGACTTTCCGTCACTAACATAAATGGTTCCCAAGTAATTGAACTTCGAACCCGCGGTCTCATTGCCGCCGTTAGAGATGCTTATCCCGGCGGACGGTTTCGTGATCCCGGTCGTAGCAAGAAATTTCGTAACCGCGGAACTCGTTTTAACCCTTTGAAGGACAACGTAGCCGAACCAATTGTTTGGACGACAATTCGCCGGAAGCGAACGCAACGCCGCTAATATCGCGTTTCGACTATCGTCATACGCCTTCAATTGTATTAATTCGAACTGCTTCAGCGTCAGGGACTTGTAATAGGGGACCTTGATGTTCCTCCTGGGATTGCACTCCCGAAAAATATAATCAAAATATGGCTGCTGGATCGACTTAATACACGCATCGGCCGAACTTCTTTCTATCTTGCAAGTGTACGGGTCGAGATAGGCCTGCTGTGCCTCGGCATCAACCAATTGCACTGATCTCTGGAGGTCTTTGATCGTATCGAAAAGCTCTTCCCAATCAGCGTCTTTGTATGCAGGACCATTCGACGCTTCCACCGGCCAGGGCGTGTCCCACTTTGCTCTTAATTCCTGCATGGTGATGTCGACCTCATTCAGGTAGCTCATTAACATGCGTGCATGAGCGCAACCGCACGGTTTTGCCTGAGCCGGGGTTTCAACGCAGAACATCGAGAACGCGGCCAAGAACACGGAAATGACGATCGGGGTTCTGATATCCATCACTATCTTCCTTCCTGTTCGATCGGGATCCATTAAGGGGGACCAATTCGGGAATACTCGATATCACCCGAATTGTCGGAGCCTTCGTTCGTCAGGGCCATCACGCGTATCCATCCTCCGGAATTGTAATGATCGTAAACCCTCACAAAATGATTCGACGCGCCACGGTCACGGCGGTCAGGTGTCAGCGTGAGCCGAGATCCCGCGAGTGAATATCGGCCGTCCGAAACACTTGAAGACGTACGCTCAAAGATGCCGGTCACCGTTGTGGTTCCCAAGCCAAATTCGTATCGTCCACCTGGCAGGAACTTGTATTGAGCCATACCCAGACGCTGCGTGTTTCGCCACATTCCTTGGATCTCACGTGCAAGCGCGCTTCCGTTGTCTGAAGTCCATCCCTTTGGCCGAAGACTATGGAACAAACGTGAGAACGAACTGTCGTCGAGCATGCAGTGGGCCGCATTGCCAACTCCCCAGACGATACTTGTCTTTCCATTTCCGGCCTCTATCGCCATTGCCATCGCGTTGACGTACAGATAATTGCCGTTGGACATACTCTCGATGCCAGTACGAAACCAAAAATATTTCCACCCGCCACCGGAGACGCCGCGCATAGCGTTAAAGCTTTGATCTTTGATCCGCCATCCTGGATGGGGTTCTAAAAGTGCCGCTCGGGCATCGTTTTCGAGATTTCCGGTCGATGGGCGGGAAGCGCTGATGCCGTATATGCAAGGAGTTGACCCATCCATCTTGACCGGCTTTAGTACGACGGTAGAACCGGATCGCGTCTGCTGATATCCGGGAGGAGGGGTAAACTCGAGGTCGATCTCGCCCGAAACGGGTGTAGGCTGGCCCTTGCCGATCTTGACGCTGTCGAGGAATGCGGCCGCTTCGCGAAACGCGTCGTCTCCGGCTGTGATCGCAAGAATGCCGAGGGCGCGGCCACGTCCGACAAAAACTACCAGTGAGATCGAAGTAACTGTTCCCTGGGCGTTTACCTGCCGACCGCCGATAAGGGCTGTGAAATCGCCGTCTCGCTGGACCTGTGGCTGAGGTGCAGAAACCGACATCACGGACTCAACTCGGGCACGCCAAGTTTTCGCGAATTCATCGGTGGGCATCCCAGTAGAAGAATAGCTCGAATAGAGCACAACGGCGCCGATACCGGCCGGACGTCGGTAAGAGGTCTGTTCAGCTCGCTGTTCTATTAACCAGCCATTTGGCGGGACAAACTCCAAAAATTCGAAACTATCTCCCAAGGCGTAAGGCGCAAATAAAACAAGGAAGAAGACGGTGCGAAAGATACCGGACGCTAAACAATTGATTCGACGCATCTGACCCTCACGTTTTCAGTGCCTTTCGACAGGTTCTTTGCAGGACCGGGATCACACGATCCTTTAAAAAGGGGTGACCCATGTTTGTTTTCCACAACCCTCAGATCAAACCGCGACGATGCTCGCCCCTTCGCTTTCTGTCGGGTTAATTCAGTCAAACGGACAGAAAATATCACTAAGGCCAAATAAAAACAATCAAAATATTCGATCTAAGAGAACAAAAATCTGAGTAAGGCTAACGAATGTATGACGTGGGGGGGCGGACAGCGGCGCGCGTTCCGGTCACAGCCGTGCGGTTCTCCGGTCCGGCATATTATCAACAGCTGTGATCATGGCCTAATGTCGATAATCTTCATAATTCTTGCGGCCATGAGTTTTACGTTCTCAAGCTCGTTCGTGTTGTTTTCCCTCAGTGCTTTCTCATGGAGTTGATGGCCGAGAGAATTCGGCGGGAAATTTTCCCGCGAAAGTAGGGAAAAAAGACGGCACCGGTCAACCAGGTCCAAGCCTGGCCCGGATCATTCGGGCGGAGTTAAAGCAGTTCCAGCAATTTAGGATCTTTGCTTATCAAATAGACCAAGAATACGAACGTGTGAAACAGGGAAACCCCAACTGAAAACAGGCTTCGCAATTCTCTGCGTTTGCATGCGGAAAAGAGAGCGAATGAACTGGTGTCATCGGTCAGCTCTTCGACGGTGGGCTTAACGATCAGCTTCGAGCCAAGGAAGAATGAGAAATAGGACACTACGAAGAAAACGATGAGAGGATAGAATCCAAATTTCTCATAGAGTTCTATGGGTCCGATAGGGGTGGAAACCACCGCGACCCAAGACAAGATCGTGAGTGCGAGGAAAAAGAGAAAAAAGAGCGGATCGGTTCCAGCTTCGATGGCGTTAACAGTTGCCTCGAATGCTTTCTCCTTGGCCTCTCGGTAAACACGATTCAGCTGGAAAATTCGCTTTATCATTTCCTTTTACCGTTTGAGATAGTTCCGTGATGGATCGTTCAGTTCTAAGTGCTCGCCCGCGATATTATGGTCAATTCCGGTTTCATTGCCTCGATCGAGATCTGGCGAGCGACTTCCTCGGCGACTTTACGAAATGCCTCGGACTGCGCCGAGTCGGGTGATGAGACCACCACGGGAACGCCGTGGTCTCCCCCTTCACGAACCTCGAAGCCGATCGGGACTTGTCCCAGAAAGTTCAGGCCGTATTCGTCCGCGAGTTTCTGACCGCCGCCTTGTCCGAAGATCTCATACCGGATACCGGTATCAGGAGCAATAAAGTAAGACATATTCTCGATCACGCCCAGAACCGGAACGCTGACGGTCTCGAACATTTTCACCGCGCGGCGAACATCAGAGAGCGAGACTTCCTGCGGAGTGGTAACGAGAACGGCTCCCTGCACGGGTACAAGTTGTGCGAGCGAAAGCTGAACGTCGCCGGTTCCGGGAGGCATATCCACGATAAGGTAATCAAGCTCACCCCAATTCACGTCGGTCAGAAATTGGCGCACGACACCGTGAAGCATCGGGCCGCGAAGGATCATCGGCTTGTCAGGCGGTACGAGCACTGCCATCGATATCATCTTGATGCCGTGAGCTTCGATCGGTTGAAGCTGGCCGTTGAAAACTTCAGGCTGATCATAGCCGGTACCAAGCATCAGCGGGACGTTCGGCCCGTAAACGTCTGCGTCCATGATGCCGACCTTCGCACCGTTTTGAGCAAGTGCGACCGCAAGATTTACCGCAACTGTCGATTTTCCGACGCCGCCTTTGCCGCTGGAGACGGCGATGATGTTCTTGACGCCGGGAATCGCAACGTTATTCGCAATGCCTCGGCCTTGCGGGACTTCGGCATCCATGGTGATGGAAACGTTTGTCACGCCATCAAGGCCGCGAACGATTTCGTTTGCCTGAGTTTCCATTTGCTCTTTGACAGGGCAAGCCGGTGTGGTCAAAACAATACGAAAGGACACGTCGCCTCCATCAATGACGAGATCTTTGATGAATCCAAGCGTGACGATGTCTTTGCGCAGATCTGGGTCGATGATCTGTTTCAGCGAATCAAGGACGAGTTCTTCTGATAATTGGCTCATTGTGATAGTGAAGTTCCGAGTATTAAACTGAAACCGCTATTGTAACAAATCAGGGTATGGCATTGTCCAAAGCGAATCTGTTTAAGTGCCTTTGCGCGGAAGCACACGCATGCACGTTCTGTCCCGAAATGGCGGACAAGACTGCCGTTTTGAGTGACTTGAACGGTACCTTGAACCCGAAAGTCATGTTCATCGCGGAGGCTCCGGGCCGCCAGGGGGCCGACAGAACGCGCAGGCCATTCTACGGAGACAATTCGGGAAAGAACTTTCAGACATTATTGGACTCGATCGGATTGAGGCGGGAAGAGATCTTCATTACAAACGCGGTCATGTGCAGCCCGAGAACTGTGACTGACGCTAATCGAAAACCAACGCGGATCGAGATCAAGAACTGTTCATCGTATTTAAAACGGACTATCGAATTGATCGATCCTTTGGTCATCGCGACGCTGGGAAGCGTAGCTCTCGACGCAATCAAGGCCGTAGAACTGCACGATCTGAAACTTAAAGATGATGCTGGGCTGCCGGTCGGCTGGTGTGGCCGAAAGCTGATCCCGCTTTATCATCCGAGCCCGCAGGTCATCGCTGCCCAACGCGGGTTAGATCTGCAGCTCAGACATTTCAAGACGCTATCCGAACTTATATAATTAGAGCGAATGGATATTGAGGCTTACGACCAGATCCGCTCGGGTGGAGCAGGTATTTACGAACAAAGGCGCGGGCTGATCGCGGTTTGGGGAAAGGAAGCGGTTCAGTTCCTCGACGGAATGATCACCAACGACATGAAGACGCTTCGGGACGGCGAGCAGATGTACGCGGCATTTCCGAACGCTCAGGGACGGTTGGTTGCGGTTGTTCGAGTGTTGTGTGAAGGCGATCGTTTTCTTATAGAAACGGAAGAAGCAACTCGTGAAAAGCTCTATCAGAACCTGTTTCGATTTACGTTCGCAGGAGATTTCTTTGTCGAGGATCTTTCGGAGCAATATGCGTATTTTGAGGTCTTCGGGCCTATCGATGACGTTTTTGAAACGAATGTGGGCGCGAAATTCGAAGGGGCGATCGCGTTTCAGGCAAAACACGGTGCCGCCTATTTCGTTCCGAACCATCTCTCGGCTGAGCTTCGGTCGTTTCTCGTCGATGAAAACGGTTGCGTCGCGATCGACGATGAGCTTCACGAGACGCTTCGCATCGAATCGGGCATAGCTAAGTATGGCGTCGATATGGACGAGACGACCATAGTCCCCGAACTCGGCATCGACGAAATGATCAGCTATACCAAAGGCTGCTATATCGGCCAGGAGATCATCGCCCGTATCCACTTTCGGGGTCATGTAGCAAAGCGTTTGACAGGACTTACGTGCGACGCGGATCTCGACCGCGACGCGTTCGATGCAGGCGGGACGCCTGCGTTCCAGTCGGCAGAGCTGTTAGCAGCAGAGGGCAAATCCGCCGGCAAGATCACCTCGGTCACGTATTCCCCGAAACTTGAGAAGTACATCGCTCTGGCATTTGTTAGATATGACTTTTTGGCGGAAGGTACTGAACTGAAGTCGGACGGCCAAAAGGCAACGGTTACGAATTTGCCATTCGTTAGCTAATATGAACGTTGCACAAATCAATATGGACCAACTCGACATCGATCTGCCGAATGCAAAGCTGGCGTACACGATCATCCAATCACTCTTACAGGCGAATGAGGCCGTGAGCGATCTGCTTGTCGTTATGGCTCACGCGCTGGATGAAGACGTGACAAAGGCCATCACGATGACAGGCGAATGGCAGAAGTATCTTGAATCGAAACGCGAGCTCGAGAATACGAAGTTACAGATCGAGAAATTTACGAACGAATTGAAGAGGATGGAAAGTGCTTGACCTGTTGATCATCGGTGCCGGGCCGGCGGGGATTTCGGCAGCGTATGAGGCCAAGAAGGCGGGTCTTGACTACGTTGTCATCGAGAAAGGCTTGATCGGGAATACGATCTACAACTATCCGGTCGGGTTGACGGTTTTTTCGACGACGAACGAACTTGAGTTTATCGAAGGCGATCTTAAACCTGCTCGTGAAAAGCCTACACGCGAGGAGTTGCTGTCTTATTACGTTCGGTTTGTGCTTGATAATGAGTTGAATGTACGGACGGAAGTGACAGTGCTGGGAGTCGGCAGGGTGGAATTTGCCAAGTCCGACGTTTGCAAGGAAATCGCTTACCGAGTTGTCACAGACAAAGGATTCTTCGATGCGAAGAACGTCCTGTTCGCCATCGGGGCGATGGATCATCCGCGAAAGCTGAATGTTCCGGGCGAAGATCTGCCGAAGGTGCATGATCATTTTCGCGAGACGTATCCGTGGGTCAAGAAGCACGCGATGATCGTCGGCGGCGGGAACTCGGCGGGCGAGGCGGCGTTGTTTCTGGCTCAGGAAGGTGCCGAGACGACGCTCGCGATATTTCGCTCCGACTGGGAGAACAACGATCCAAAGCAAGGATGCATAAAGTATTGGGTCAAGCAGCCGCTCGAGGAAGAGTTGAAGGAGCATTGTCTGAAGCTGTTCTTTCTGGGCAAGGTCATCGAGATCCGCGAGCGCGAGGTCGAGCTTGAAAGCGAATCGGGCGAGCGGGTGGTGATCCCCAACGATGTCGTTTTCGTTTTGATCGGCTCAGACGCCGATCTGACAATGTTGAAGGATCTCGGAGTCGCGACCGAGCAGGGAAAATATGGCGAGGTTCCCATTTACGATCCCGAAACCTTCGAGACGAACATTTCGGGCATCTATGTGGCTGGGCATTTCACAAACCATCGACACATAAAGCCTGCGATCGACGCTCCGAAGGTCCTGATCCCGAAACTCGCGGAAAAGCTAAATGGAAAAAAGGCCGAGGCTTAATACCTGCGGCCTTTTCCTAACTGCCGAAATAAAGCAATCAAATTCCGGCATTTTTGCTCAACCGACCTAATTACTGTCGGGTTTCTTGGTTCTCACCATTACTTTCTCACTTTTGAATCGGTCGCCGATATTGGCAGGGTTTACCTCGTAGGAAGTAACTTCGAAGACCTCTGTCTGCTTTCCGCCCACGCTGGTGGTCCATCTGTAGGGAAGCTGAACACCGTGGGTGCTGCGGTAATCAGAGAAACGAACCAGATTCTCCACGCCGTCTGCCGGGCCTTCGATCTTTTTCGTAAAGGTCATCACGTCGGCCGTCGCGTTCGGATCACCGCCATCTTTCTTAAACTTTACGATCATCGGTGCCGGGTGACCGACAAAGCTCATTCCCACGGGCAGGTAAGAGGAACTGTCAAAATAGAGTTTGAAATTCGCACCGCCAAACGAAGCGACGACCGAAGTAACCGAAGTTCCATCGATATTGCTGTCGCCGCCAAATGTGTAAGAAACGTCCATTCCTTCGGGTGCGGTCAGGAGCAAGCCGAGCGTTGTGCGAAGTAGTTCGTTCTGCCGCATGCCGCCATGTCCCGCCTCGACCTTATGATCGAAAATCATTTGTTTGCCGTCTTTGGTTGTGAATGTTGCGTTGCCGTCGCCCCCCTTGCGAATAACCGTCACCGTTTTACCGTCGGCCGACCTGATCTCCTTTACGTCGCCGCTCTCGGTTTTCCATTCGCCGCCATCTGTCTTTTTACGGACGAAGACCTTTGTCTCGCCGCCGTCGGCCGAGGCGGCCTCACCGCCATCAGTCCTGCGGATAACGATCTTTTTTCCATCGGCTGTCGTGAACTCACCGTCCTTGCCGTCAACGATCACCTTGTGTTCGCCGGGCTGGCCGCCAACCACAACGACGTCGATCTTTTTCTCTACAAGGCCGGCACCATCGGCGCCACTGTCATCGCCGATCTTGATCATCTTCATCATCTTGTCCGGCAATTGAAGGGCGATCTCTGTCTCGCCTTGCTCGATCTTATCGGTGCCGTCGATCGAGATCGTTTGGCTCGTCCGCCCTTTGATGACTACTGCCTTGAAATCGGCTAACGCAGCGTCGCCTCCGATGGCGGTGCGGGCCTTCTTGATAATGTCCAACGCCTTTTCGTCAGATCTAAATCCGGCCGCGACCTTATCTACGACGGCGCCAATGCCGATGCAGAAAATGGAAATGCCGAGAACAGTTGTAATGAATCGTTTCATGAATTGCCTCCGAGAACTTTTGGATTTTTAGTATAAGACGAACCATCGAAGTAGAGCGTGCCAAAACTCAAACGATCCGCCAGTCATTCCCGATAATGACGGAAGCCCGTGATCGTGTGGTTAAGAACAGGCAAAGAAATTGTAAAGGATGTAAAATGTGTCGAAAATCGATAGACAAGGTCTTTTTTAACATAGAGAATCGATATTTGTGAGGCGTCCCTTTGTCACATATATAGCCGTCGCGGTGATAGTTGCGCTTTTGACCGTGTTTCTTGGCCTTCAATACAGCTGGTTAGAAAAAGCCAGTGCGGCCGAGCGAGAAAAGATGCACCGCAGGGTCGAACAAGACACAAAACGGTTTGCGGAGGATTTTAACAAAGAAGTACAGGCGGCCTTCTTCAATTTTCAGGCGGAACCTGCTGCGCTGGAATCAGGAGACGCATCGGGATTAGCCGAGCGATTTGATTATTGGAAACAGAACACCGAGTTTCCCGGCCTGATCAAAGAGATCGATTATGTTTCGAATTCGCCGGGGAAGCCTGTTTTGCGGTTCGATCCCGAGAATCGAACGTTCGTCCAAAACGGAGACGACCCAAAACTCACGTCAATAATTGAGAAAATAAGGGGAGAAAAACGAGCGCCGTCTATCCTTGAGAATGACCTCGCTTTGGCCGTACCGATCAGAGGATCGGAAAAGATGGTAGAGACGGTAGTGATCAGGCGTGAAACTGATCTGTCGGAAAAGCCTGTGATGGAACTTCCGCCTCCGGTCGGCTCTGTGATCGTCATGCTGGATGAAAAAGTATTAAAGGACAGTCTAGTCCCAAATCTGGCGGCACGCTATTTCCAGCCGAATGAGTTCTCGGTCGCGATAAATGATCGGGCAGGTGAAATTGTCTATAAGAACGCGGATATTGCCGAATCACCGGATGCTGCGGCTCCGCTTTTCGACCTGACACCCGACAACATGATCTTCTTTTCGAACCGTAACATGCTTCCGCGGAAGACGGCACATAACGGAAGTGTCATATATGATCAGCGGATAGAGAGCCGTACTTTCACTGCAAAAGCAGATGAAAGTGAAGGAGGTGCAGACGAGACCTTCAAGATCGAGATGAAGGAAGGTGGCGGGCAGCGACGCACCGCAGTAATTTCCGCAACAAGTGGGAGCTCTCCATGGACGCTTAACGTGCAGCATGTCGCCGGCTCGATCGACAAGTACATCGACCAAGAACGGACGAAGAGCTTCTTGATAGGCCTTGGGATCTACGTTTTGCTGGTCGGTGCGATATTGGCGATCGTGATCTCGGCAATGCGTTCGAGAGCTTACGCACAGAGGCAGATCGATTTTGTTTCCAGCGTCTCGCATGAGTTCCGGACGCCCCTTGCGGTCATCTATTCGGCAGGAGAAAACCTCGCGGACGGAGTTGCGAAAGATTCGTCGCAGGTTTCACGATACGGCGACCTGATAAAGGGCGAAGGCAAGAAGCTTTCTGGAATGGTCGAACAGATCCTCGAATTTGCCGGTGCCAGGTCGGGTAGGAAGAAGTACAACTTTGGCGAGACCGATATGGCCGAAGTTGTGAGATCCGCGCTGGCCGAATGCCGTCCCCAGATCGACAAGGCAGGGTTCGAGATCGAGACAGATATTTCCAAGCAGCTGCCGGCCGTAAAGGCAGACGCTGAATCACTCGTAACCGCGATCAAGAACCTGATACAGAACGCAGTCAAATACAGCAATGGATCTCGAAAGATCATGGTCGCGGCCGTGAACGGCGGCGGATCAATAAGACTCACCGTCGAGGATCAGGGGATCGGAATAGCAGCCTCAGAGCAAAAGCAAATATTCGAGCCTTTTTATCGCTCAAAGGATGTTGTGGACGCACAGATACATGGCAGCGGACTTGGCCTCTCCATGGTCAAGGAGATCGCCGAGGCACACGGCGGAGCGGTTACGGTTTCGAGCGAATTGGGTAAAGGAAGTAAATTCACCATCGAAATACCGGTAGCGAGATGAAGATACTGCTAGTCGAAGACGAGGAAGGATTGATAATCACTCTCACTGACAGATTGAAGAGTGAGGGTTTTGAAGTTGTTTCCGCGGCCGACGGCCAAACTGGTTTTGAAGCTGCCCTTGCAGATCGATTCGACCTGATCATTCTCGACGTAATGCTCCCCAAAAAGAACGGATACGATGTATGCCGCGACCTGAGACAGCAAGGCCTCACAACCCCTATCTTAATGCTAACGGCAAAGGGCGAAACCATAGATAAGGTGCTTGGCTTGAAACTTGGTGCTGACGATTATCTGACAAAGCCGTTCGAGGTGATCGAACTCCTCGCTCGGGTGGAAGCGCTGCTCAGGCGGTCTCCCGCACATACCAACGGTACAGCTAAGACGGAAGCGTTTCGGTTCGGTAATGTTGTCGTCGATTTCAAGCGGGCTGAGGTCTCAAAGGATAACGTATCGGTCGAACTTTCAGCAATGGAGTTCAAACTCCTGCAGTTCCTTGTTGAAAATCGCGGCGATGTCCTGTCGCGGGATTCATTACTTGACGCGGTCTGGGGGTACGATGCGATGCCGACCACGAGAACAGTCGATGTCCATATTGCTTGGCTGAGACAGAAATTGGAATCAAATCCAAAGCATCCTCAGTTCATCCAGACCGTTCACGGACTTGGCTACAAGTTCGCGGGCTAGCGAAGGACGTACAAAGCGATCGCGAGGAAATGGAACACGCTTCCGCCGAGCACGAATCCGTGCCAGATCGCGTGATGATGCTTTATGCTCTTCCAACCGAAAAAGACTACGCCGAGCGAATAGCTGAGACCTCCAGCGATGATCAGGATCAGCGGAGCGATCCCAAGAGCAATATAAAGCGGCTGAATAGCGATAACGCCGATCCACCCCATTGCGAGATAGGAAACGACCCCGACCGCATTAAACCTTCCTCGAAATATTACCTTCATCGCGATGCCGAACATCGCGAACGCCCAGACAAACGCGAGAAGTCCGAAACCGAGTGTTCCACGCACTACGACAAGCAAAAATGGGGTATAGCTTCCCGCGATCAACAGGTAAATGCAGCAATGATCGACCAACTGCAGTGTGTGCTTGAGTTCGGGGCTTACCACAGAATGATAGAACGTTGACGCGGCGTATAGAATTACGAGCGAAGATCCGTAAACGATGCTGCTTGCAATATGCCAGCCGTCACCTTTTATTGCAGCCAGAGAAACAAGGAAGACGAAACCGGCAACGCTGAGGAGCAAACCGAATCCGTGGGTCAGAGAGTTGGCGACCTCTTCAATGCTTAGTTTTTCTAGCCTGCCGGTGATCATTGGCAAGTGTATTCTAGTACAAATTTCCTTTTAAAACGGTAATTGATTTGTAACTTTTTTCGAGGGCACGAAAAATCCTAGAATTCGCTTTCGGATGTGGCACGATGCCGGCGGGCCACACCGGTCTCATAGGCGGCATCTTCCACCCTTGCCGCGACCGCCTCGCCGACCCGACGATCGAAAACCGAAGGAATGACGTAATCGGGATGCAGCTCATCAGGCCCGATAATGTCTGCGATAGCGTTCGCCGCGGCAAGTTTCATAGCTTCGTTTATTCGGGACGCGCGGCAATTCAGGGCTCCGCGGAAAATACCCGGGAAGCATAATACGTTGTTGATCTGATTTGGATAATCGGACCGGCCAGTTGCCATTACCGCTACCAAACCTTCGGCGTCCTCGGGCATGATCTCAGGTACAGGGTTGGCCATTGCGAAGACGATCGGGTCCTTCGCCATGTTCTTAAGGTCCTTCTCATCAATGACGCCCGGAGCCGACAGGCCGAAAAAAACATCCGCCCCCTTTATAACATCGTGGATGTCACCATGTGCTTTTTCGGGATTAGTGTTGCGAGCGTACCAATCCTTGACCCAATTCATGTGTTCTTTTCGGCCTTCGTAGATCGCGCCGGTAGTATCACAACCGATTATGTTCTTGACACCAGCTGCCATAACGATCTTAGAACATGCTACCCCGGCTGCGCCGATCCCATTTACGACGACCTTTATGTCCTCCATCTTCTTGCCGACGATCTTAAGGGCGTTGATCAGAGCGGCAAGGACGACAACGGCGGTCCCATGCTGATCGTCATGGAAAACGGGAATGTCGAGCTCTTCCTTTAGCCTTTCCTCGATCTCAAAACACCGAGGGGCCGAAATGTCTTCGAGATTTATTCCGCCAAATGCGACCGAGATGTTCTTGATGGTCTGGACAATTTCATGAGGATCCTTGGTGCTGAGACAGATAGGAAAGGCGTCAACGCCGCCAAACTCTTTGAAGAGCTGCGCCTTGCCTTCCATTACCGGCATAGCTGCCGCCGGGCCGATGTCGCCAAGCCCAAGTACTGCGGTGCCGTCGGAGATGACGGCGACAGTGTTCTTCTTTATTGTCAGGTTGAACGCTTTCTCAGGGTCTTTATGAATTGCTTCGCAAACGCGGGCGACGCCGGGCGTATAGGCCATCGACAGATCGGAGCGCGTCTTTAACTGCATCTTCGACGTTACCTCGATCTTGCCGCCGAGGTGCATCAAGAACGTTCGGTCGCTTACGTTGACGACCTCAACGCCGTCAATGTCGCTTACCGCCTGAATGATCTCCTGATCGTGGTGTTCACTCGCTGCGTTTACAGTGATGTCGCGTACGAGAAAGTCTTTACCGACACTTACGATATCGATACCCTCGATGTCGCCGCCCGCTTGTCCGATGGCGGTCGTTATCTTTCCTAACTGTCCCGGCTTGTTATGGATCTTTACGCGAAGCGTGAGGCTATAACTCGCGTTTGGTGTAGGTGTATTGGTCATACAGAAAATTGATGGGGCCGCGGATCGATAAGTGTGAACGCGGACGATAACCCGAAACAAAAAGTATGACGAAAAAACGAGAGGTAATCAAACGGTTAAGTTCGCAGGAAAAATATCTGTATTTGATACAATAACGATTTGGAGGATTTACGATATTAGCAATGTCACGGGATTTACACAGGGGCTCAAAGCTAATCAGATCCGCAGGATCGAGCGTTTGGGAACCCGGCGTGTCCCACCCGATCAGATAATCTCGCAGGAACTGGCCAGGCAGATGTCCGAGATCTCAAACGAGACCGGCAGGCAGATCGGTGTGCTTCTCGATCGAAAAGGCCATGTCGAATACGTAATGGTCGGAAACGCGAAAGGTATCGAAATGCCCGATTTTGGGCGTGTGCGTGTCGGCACAGATCGATTTCGCGGCCTTCGGTGTGTTCACACACATCTGCAAGGCGAGAAACTCACGCAGGACGACCTCACCGACCTCGCCCTTCTACGGCTGGACCTGATGTCGATAATCCAGGTCGAGCGATCGAGCGGCCTACCGGGAATGGTCTATTCGGCCCATTTGCTTCCGACCAGCGCTGATTCGCTGCATTCGGGGAGCGAGGGCGAGCCCTATGAATTTCTGGAGCCCAACATTCCGTCACAGTTAGATGTTGATTTTGTTTCATTGATCAGTTCGCTTGAGAGCGAAATGGCGCGGGTACGGCAAACCGCACGTGCGAAAAGGACGATACGCGATCGGGCGATCTTGGTAGGTGTTACCACCGGATATGTCGAGGACGCAGAAGAGTCGATGGCGGAACTCGAAGAGCTCGCGATATCGGCCGACGTTGTCGTCCTCGATAAGATAATCCAGCGGCGTCCTCAGATAGAACCCAAGACCGTGATGGGCCGGGGAAAGCTTGAAGAGCTTCTTATTCGCTCAATGAGGTTGGGTGCGGACTTGATCGTTTTCGACACCGAACTATCGCCGGCACAAGTTCGCAGCATTTCAGATGCGACTGACCTCAAGGTAATCGACCGGCCCCAGTTGATCCTCGACATTTTTGCGCAGCGGGCACAGAGCAGGGAGGGAAAGCTTCAGGTCGAACTTGCGCAGCTTAAGTATCTGCTTCCAAGATTGGTCGTCGGACAGAATTCCGCTTTTTCGAGACTGGCTGGCGGTATCGGTGGACGAGGCCCGGGCGAAACGAAACTTGAGACCGACCGTCGCCGCGTCCGCGATCGCATTTCGCAGCTTGAAAGGCAGGTGGACGACCTAGGCCGGCAGCGACAAGAGCGAAGGAAAGTCAGGTCAAGAAAGAACCTTCCGGTGATCTCGCTGGTAGGTTACACGAACGCCGGTAAATCGACATTGCTCAATTCGCTTACGCGATCTGATGTATATGCGGAAAAGAAGATGTTTGCTACGCTCGATCCGACGTCGCGTAGATTGAGATTGCCAATTGAACAAGAGGTCATCATAAACGATACGGTTGGCTTCATAAGAGACTTGCCGGAGCCGTTGGTTGCAGCCTTTCGAGCGACGCTGGAGGAAATATCGGACAGTGACCTTTTGGTACATGTTGTCGATGCATCCAATCCGAGAGCTCCTCAGCAGGTCAACTCTGTGGAGAAGATCCTGGGTGAACTCGAACTGAGTTCGATCCCGCAAATTATTGTCTTGAACAAGTCGGATCTTCTTTCCGGTGACGAGATCGGCGATCTGCAAAAGCAGTTATCGCTTGACAATCACGCCGACAGCGTGGCAATTTCAGCTATTCGTAAGGAATCCTTGCGTCCGCTTACGGAACGCATCGGAGCCAGAGTGGTCAGTGAAACGGTCCAGACACAATTAGCGTGAGCAATCGGATCCAGGAAATACAATCGCCATTCCAGAGATGGAGGCGAAAGATTTGGGGAGCGATCAAAGGGCCGCTGGGAAAGGTGTCTTCTGCTCAACGTTTCTGGATCGGATTTGCGTTCCTGTGTTTGCTCACCACAATACTGATCCAGAACCCGATCTGGCAGTCCGCCGGAGAGAACTATTACAAAGAGGGTGATATAGCCCGCGAGGCGATAATCTCGCCCGCAGACATCTATTTCCTGGACGAGGCGGCGACGGAACGCGACCGTGAGACCGCGAGACAGGCGATCGCTCCCATCTTTTCCTACGAGTCAAAGCGAGCAGACGAAGCGGTGCAGAATTTTCGCTCGGCCTGGGAGAAACTGCAAAGGACACCGGAAAACGCCGCAAATCGGACAAATACAAACGCTCAGAGATCGGCAGTTTGGACTGGACCGGGCGGTGCGGATGTCGGGAAAGAACTAACCGCTCGTAAGTTTACCTCCAACGAGATCGACGCGATCACAAGGGTACTAAGGGAAAATGCGGGCGGCGATATTTTCAGCGATCAGGACGAACCCTATTTGCAGGGTGAGGTTGAGATCATCGACCGCCAAAAGCCTACCGACGCCAGGCAAGCAAGAAACCCAGCTTCAACAATGACCTCTTTGACCGAAGCGAGGCAGAAGTTTCGCGAGGGGTTGGATCAGATACCAAGCCTAAGTGACAAGGAAGTTTCTAATTTTTTTACCGCGGTTTCGCCGTTCATTCAGCCGAGCGTGATCTACGACGCAGCGGCAACTGAGAATGCCCGTCGGCTCGTTACTGAATCCGTTCCGCCGGTCTCGGTGTCATTGAAACGAGGCCAGAAGATAGCGGACCAGGGCGATATCATAACTTCTGAGGTTCTTTCAAAGATAAGCGCGATCAGCAATTACAGTAATTCGACGCGGAAATACAATCGCTTCCTGGGGCTACTGGTATTAATATCCGCGTTGTATTGGGCGGCGTGGAAATTCATTCAACATCGCGGTATCGTACCTCGGCTTGCCCTCACGCATCAGCGGACGTTTGCGTTGCTTGGTTTCATTGTTGTGGTCCAAACGGCGATAATGGCGGTGTTCTTCAGGCTCGCTGAGTTTACGGCGTCGCAAAATATCAAAGCGCCGCTCAGCGATCCCACCGTATGGTCGTTTGCAGTTCCATTTGCATTTGGCAGTTTGCTCATAACGCTGTTGGCCGACCGGCGAACCGCGATCTTTACAGGATTCTTTACGGCGTTGCTAGCAGGCCTGCTGGCTCCGCGCGGCCTTGAGTTCGCGATCTTTGCGGCAATTGCTTCCGCCGTTGCGGTATATGGGATCGGGGCCTACCGGACACGTCAATCTGTTACGATCGCAGGGGGTCTGGTCGGTCTTGCGAGTTCCGTTGCAGCCGTTGCGGTCATCGGCTACATGCAGCAGCCTTTCGTTCTTAACACGATCTTACTTTCGATCGCATGCGGCCTGGCCGGCGGCATCATCACTGCGGCGGCAACTGCGGTTTTTATGCCCATTTGCGAATCGCTGTTCGGCATTCTGACAGACGTCAAGCTTTTGGAACTTTCCAATGCCGACCTTCCCGTGCTTGGACAGCTTGCACTGCGTGCGCCGGGTACAAATCAGCATTCTCACGCAGTCGGGCAGCTTGCGGAAGAAGCGTGTCGTGCGGTTGGCGGAAATGCCCTGCTCTCTCGGATCGGAGCCCTTTATCACGACATAGGAAAGACCGCGGCTCCGGAACACTTCGTAGAAAACCAACTTGGTAAGAATCCTCACGATCGGCTCAAACCGGCACAGTCAGCGAAGATAATAATCAGCCACGTGACCTACGGCGTTAAGCTGGCTAAGGAACTCGGGTTGCCGCAGCGGATCATCGATTTTATTCCGCAGCACCATGGAACGAGAACGCTCCACTATTTTCTAAAAAAGGCGCAGGCCGAAGCACGAGAATCGGACGAGATCTCGGAAAACGATTTTCGATATCCCGGGCCGAAACCACAGTTTCGCGAAGCGGCGATAATGATGATCGCAGATTCCTGCGAAGCAGCGGCCAGGTCGCTCGCCGAACCAACACCTGAGAACATTCGATTCATTGTTACAAAGATCATTGATGCGATCGTCAGCGACGACCAGCTGGATGAATGCGACCTGACGCTTCGAGAACTTACCCAGATCAAGGAGTCAATGATCCGGTCCCTGATCGCGATCTATCATTCCAGGGTTGATTATCCCGGCTACGTCCCGCCTCCGTCCGGAGCCTTTAAGGTCGTACCCGATGTCCTGGATTCTGAAGAACGCGGTATGAAGTTTGTCAATCCCGAGGATATACCGGTTTCCCCGGGCGGCGAGATCGAAGACGAAGCCTTTGATCGTTCGCAACCTCCGGGAAAGGCAGAAGCCAAATCCGTGAAGTGATATCGAACGAAAGCTGGGGAAATATGTTGTCGCGATATACATTTTGGCTTTGGGTAGCCGTAATTTTTCAGCTGATCACCGCCGTCCTTCACTCGATCAGCCTTTTTGTGACCGCAGAGCCAGCGACGGAAACCGAACGTCAGTTATTACAACTGATGCAGTCATACAGGTTCGATGCAGGAGCGGGATTTCATCCTTCGATGTCCAACCTTGTCATCGCTCTCAGTTCTTGCTTTTCGTTTGTTTGCCTGCTTGGGGGACTTACGAATGCCTATTTGCTTAGAAATAACGCTGATCCGAAGTTGATGAAAGGAACGATCGGTATTAATTTACTGGTCTTTGGAGGAGTATTTGCGGTGATGGCATGGTTCACGTTCCTACTGCCCATTATTTTTACAGGGTTGATATTTCTTGGTCTTTTGGTGAGTTTCGTTACCTTACCAAGGATGTCTGAAGCCGCAGCGAAATAAACCGGTCGCTTTCGGTCGCCGCAATCCAGTTGGATCGAATAGGGATCAATTTGTGGAATTGATCAGTTCCTTAAGTTCTTTGCCGGGCTTGAAATAGGCAACGCGTTTTGCAGGGATCTCGACCGCCGTTCCTGTTTTCGGATTTCGTCCTTTGCGGGAGTTGCGTTCACGAACTCGAAAACTCCCGAAACCTCGGAGCTCGATCTTTTCACCTTTATTCAGTGAATCAGTGATGCTGTCAAAAATGATCTCCACCAACTGCTCCGCGTCTTTCTTGGTCATTTCGGCTTCGCGTGCAACCCTTTCGACTAGATCCGCTTTGGTCATCTTAGATTTTCCTCGTCAAATGCAAGATCGGACCGCCGACTTCGCGGCCTTACCCCGTGGTGATTAAGCCGCCGTTTCTTCCGATTCTTCGGCGGCGGGTTCGGACGACGTCGTTTCCGGCTCGGCGGCGTTGTCGGTTGCAGTGGTGTCGGTATGCGACTCCTCCGGGGAGGCCGCGATCTCCGCAGCCTCCTCGGTTTGAGCCGTGATCGCTTCTTCGGCTGTTTCTGTAGCCGCCGAAACATCGGAACTTGTTTCTTCAACTGCTGCGTCTTCGGTTACGGTCGAAGCCTTCTGTTCCTCGGCCGCGGCTGCCTCCCGAGCAGCCGCTTCTTCATATTCCTTACGTGCCTGTTCTTTGCGAAGCCTCTTGGCCTCTTCCTTTTCTTCCTTGGTCAATTCCGGTTCCGGAGCCTCTGCCGGTTCACCGCCAAGCAGATTAGCAAGCTCGCCAAGGCTGGCCATACCGCTTTTTGCTTCAGACGAGAAGGAACGAGTATCGATTATCGGTCCGTCGTCTTTTCCTACCGCGCGGAATGAAAGTCCGATCTTCTGGTCGGCGTTCTCTATCCGAAGTATGCGGAAGTCCGCTTCCTGGCCAAGCTGTACGACATCTTCGGGCTTTTCAACGCGCTCGTCCGAGAGTTCGGAAATATGGCACAGGCCCTCGAGTCCCTCGCCGAGTTCGACAAATACACCGAAACTCGTGAATCGCGATGCCTTGCCTCGGACAACATCGCCCGGACGATGAGTGGCAATGAAGCTCTCCCATGCACTCGGGGTAAGATCTTTCATCGAAAGTGAAAGCCGTTGACCGTGCGAATCGATGTTCGTAACGACCGCTTCGACTTCCTGGTCTTTCTTGAGGAGTTCTTTCGGGTGCTTGAGTTTCTTGGCCCAAGTAATATCCGAAACATGTACCAGGCCGTCTATGCCGTCTTCGACTTCGACAAATGCGCCGAAATCAGTGATGTTGCGTACCTTTCCTCGGATCTTGGTTCCGATCGGATATCTAGATGCGATCGAGTCCCAAGGATTTTCCTGCAGCTGCTTCATTCCAAGGCTGATACGCTTTTCTTCAGTGTCAACCCCGAGTACCTGAACTTCGACTTCGTCGCCCTTGTTGTAAAGTCGTTTCGGACTTGCGGAGCGTTTCGACCATGAGATCTCAGATACATGGACGAGGCCCTCAACACCAGGTTCAAGCTCGACAAAGATGCCATATTCAGTGACCGACGAGATCTTGCCCTTGACCTTTGAGTTAACGGGATACATTTCTATCACCGTCGACCATGGATCCGGAAGCAATTGCTTGTAACCGAGCGAGACTTTTTCCTTCTCGCGGTCAAGCTTCAGCACCTTTGCCTGAACGTGGTCGCCAACCTTGAACATATCCGCAGGATGATGAAGCCGGCCCCATGACATATCAGTCACATGAAGCAGCCCGTCGATGCCGCCGATGTCAACAAATGCGCCGTATTCGGTGAGGTTCTTTACGGTACCTTCTACAACATAACCGATATCGATCTTGTTCAGCGTTTCAGACTTTTGAGCGTTGATCTCGAGGTCAGTTATCACCTTACGCGAGAGCACCACATTATTTCGGCGCCGGCTGAATTTAATGATCTTCGCTTCGATCTCAGTTCCGACATATGGATCGAGATTACCTACAGGACGAGAATCAACCTGTGAACCAGGCAAGAACCCTTCGACGCCATCAAGATCGACCCTAAGGCCGCCTTTCGTCTTGTCAATGATCTTACCGCGAACGGGAACGTCATTCTTGAAAGCTTCTTCAAGATCGGTCCAAACGCGTCGGCCCAAAGCGTCGTTACGCGAAAGTGTCGGTGGAGCGTCGCCGGCAAGATTCTTGATAACGGCCTGAATGGTATCGCCGACAGCTATGGCCGATTCGATCGGCGGCGTGAATTCTTCGACCGGAATGACGCCTTCGGACTTGTATCCAAAGTCAACCAACACTCCGTGATCCGAAATACCGACGACCTTGCCTTCGACAAGTTCGCCCGCATGGAATACGGTCTGTTCTTGTTCGAACTTTTCAAGGATCGCGCCAAAATCAAACTCGCCTGATGCGGGTGATTCTTCTGCTGGTTCTGCCGCGGCCTTAACCGGTGCTACGCCGGCCGCGTCTGCCTTGTCCTGATGTGCCTCAACCGAAGATACGCCGGTTTCCGTCGCTTCGGCCTGATTGTTAACCTCGTTTGTCATTTAGCTGTGATTAAACTTCCTTTCGTTGTTGTTGCGTTTCTCTTTATCCGCTGCAATGCCTCAAGCCAAATCGGATCGTAAAAGCTGATCGACCTTACTCGACAGTTATTGCTTTATGTGACCGGATAAAACTAAAATTTACACGTCGAAACGCTTTTGTGTCAAGGTTTCGGCGACGAAAATCCTTGAAAAATATAGATTTGGGCGAATCTGGATCCATATGAGAGTAAGGCCTTGACGGTGATCACCATCAAGGCCTTTTCCGACTTGGATCTTGTATCTACTCGTGGATCAAAAGGCTGCTAATGTTGGAAACACCGCCCATTTTTTCCATTTCTTCCTTCGCCATCGTCGTCGTGTTCTGAATGCCGGCAAGACGTAATCGAAATTCGTCCGGATTCGTCGCGCCTCGGAGCGCCTCGTCAAGGCCGATAAGCCCTGACTGATATAGGTAGAACAGTGACTGATCGAATGTCTGCATACCATATTGAGACGTGCCTGCCGCGATCACGTCGCGGATCGAGGCGGTCTTATCTTCGTGGAGTATGTAGTCACGGATCAAAGGCGTCGATATCATCACTTCAACGGCGGGAACCCGGCCTTTTCCGTTGACCGATTTGATCAACCGCTGGGAAACCACCGCTTTCAAAAGGCCTGCAAGCTGAATTCGGATCGACTTCTGTTGATACGGCGGAAATGCTGACAATATTCGGGTTAGCGTTTCAGCGGCGTCCAGCGTGTGAAGCGTAGAAAGTACAAGATGTCCGGTTTCCGCCGCGACCAAAGCCGTTTCGATGGTTTCGAGATCGCGCATTTCACCGACGAGTATCACGTCAGGATCCTGACGCAGGCTGCCTCGGAGGGCCTCGGCGAAAGAACGTGTGTCAACGTCGACCTCGCGCTGAGTTACGAAGGATTCCTTATCCTTATGCAGGAATTCGATCGGGTCCTCTATCGTGACGATGTGGCAGTTTCGTTTCTGATTTATATGATCGACGATGGCGGCCAGGGTGGTGGACTTTCCGGACCCTGTTGTACCGGTAACAAGTATCAGACCTCGATTTTCTTCAGAAACGGCATTTAGTACGGGAGGAAGACCGAGTTCGCTGAAATTTCGAATGTGATCAGAAATGACGCGGGCCACTATTCCGATAGAGTTACGCTGCTGGAATATGTTTACGCGAAATCGGCCGAGACCGCTTACACCATATCCGAGGTCCACCTCAAACACTTCCTTAAAGTGCTGTTTCTGTCGGTTCGACATCATCGAGAACGCCATCTCCAGCGTTTCATCCTGATTGAGCTTAGAAACACCCGTAAGCGTTTTAAGTTCACCGTTTACACGAATTACGGGTGTCGAGCCGGCGCGCAGATGCAGATCAGACGCTCCGAAGCTCATCGACATGCGCAAAAGGTCATCGATTCTGTTAAGCATAGGTGGGTAGGGAAGTTGGGCTCACGAACTGCAGATCCGGGCTAGTTCAAAAGTAACGGCTTCTTGAACCAGGCAAGTGCGATAGGAGTGCCGTCGGTTAGAGTTTAACTTGTTTGAACGCTGATGGTCAATGATTTTCTATTTCGGTACTTTGTGTCTTAACTCGTCGCGTCCGGGTATATTCGACACGAATTATCCAACAGCGTAGAATCAAGCTGATTTCACATGAGTATAAAACCCAAGATCAGTTCCATTCTTCCGGAACGGGCGATTCCCGGAGCGCAGATCGAAATTTCAGGTTCGAACTTAATGACTGCGGGCGATTCAATTCCAAAAGTTTTTGCGAACGGTATCGAATGCAGGGTCACAGCAATGTCATCCAAGCGGATACTGGCCAATCTCCCCAAAATTGACGATTCGAGTGCGGTGATCCAGATCGAAACGCATTCCGGAGAGACCAATGTTTTTGTGATCACATTGGGAAAAGAGATCGCAAATGAAATGCATATCGTCGCCAATCCTGCGATCGACCCGAGCGATGACGCAGTGATACTCACTCGTTCCGGATCCCGCGGCCAGCAGCTCGCAAACACGATCTTTCGGCTTGAAACCGACGGCTATCTGGACGAACTGCCGGTCCAAGTATTAAATCCAACGGGGATAGCGTTTGGCCCATCGGGCGGTATGTTCGTAACGAATAGAGCCGAAGGAACAGTTCTGCGGATCGAACGTGGTGAAGAAGCGGTGGTTGTCGCCACGGATCTGGGGGTAGCTACCGGGATCGCATTTGATCGTGTTGGGATGATGTATGTCGGGGATCGTTCGGGCACGATCTACCGGGTCTCGGAGACGGGAGACGCCGAAACCTTTGCAACACTTGAACCGTCGGTCGCAGCCTACCATTTAGCGTTTGGACCGGACGGCCGACTCTACGTTTCCTCGCCAGGGTTTGCGAGCCACGATGCAATTTACACGATCGACAGTAACGGCTCAGTTGAAAGATACGTGCGGGGACTTGGCAGGCCTCAGGGACTTGCGTTCGACCGCGAAGGGAATCTTTATGTGGCCGCATGTCATAAGGGCCGTCACGGTATTGTGCGGATTGACGATATCACACAAACGATCGAACAGTTCGTCGCCGGAAACAACTTGGTCGGGCTCTGCTTTAGCCGCAACGGCGAGATGGTCGTGGCGACAAATGATTCGGCCTATTCGCTTAACCTCGGCATATATGGAACCCTGCTTGGAAACTGATCTGACTTCCCTCAAATCCAGCTATAAGATGAGAAGTTTGTCATTCCTGATCCCGATCTTCCTCCTACTCTCAGCGTGTCAAAGCGGAATTCCTCTTCGCACCGAATTCGATCCGACCGAACCCATCAAAGGGCCGGGAGAACTCGTTTTCAAAGAAGACGAGGAATTGCAGAAAAAGATCGCGTCCATAGCTTCTGACGCCAAGGGGCAGGTCGGCGTATTTGCCTTACTTATCGAGGAAGATCGATCGGTTTCGCTGAATGGAAACGATCATTTTGCACTGCAGAGTGTCGTGAAATTACCGGTTACGATGGCTGTGATAGAGCGGGTCGAAAGCGGGATCTTGGGGCTCGATGACCCGATCAAGTTCACAAAGGAAGACCTTGTTGACCGGAATCAGCATTCGCCTTTGCGAGACCGATATCCTACTGGCGGATCTGTGACGGTGAGGGAATTGATAAGACTGGCACTCACGGAAAGTGATGGGACCGCCTGTGACATTTTAACCAGACTGATAGGAGGTCCCAGCGCGCTGCAGTCTTTTGTCGATGGGCTCGGTATCGAGGATATTCATACGCCAAAGACGCATAAGGAATTTGGGAAGGTGTGGGAACTTCAATATGAGAATTGGGCCACGCCTGAGGCAACAGTCAGTCTGCTTGAGATCTTGTTCAAGAAGGCGTATCCAAATGGAAACTATCCACCTTCACTCGGGGACGTTGCGACGGAGAGCCGAATAATTGTCGAGGACATGGCGGGGTCAAAACCCGGTCCGGATCGCCTGAAAGGCCTGCTTCCGCCGGGTACTCCCGTTGCCCACAAGACAGGTACCGGAGGAACTCGTGGAGGCATTACTTCCGCTACCAATGATGTTGGAATCATCACGATGCCGGACGGCCGTCATGTTGCGATCGCTGTGTTTGTTGGTGATTCGGCCGCCGATCTTCGGACCCGGGAAGGTGTGATCGCCCGTATTGCGAAAGCAGTTTGGGACACCTGGTCCGTTTCCAAAAGCGGCAATTAGAACGATTTCGTCACCCCTTACGCACGAATTGGTATCGAATGGTCAGGCTGGTTCTGATCGATGCCAACAAATATCGTCTGTCTTTTCGGTGGCACAATGGTTGCGTTTGAAAAAAGCGGAGGAATTTTTTCATGAGCAAGAATAGATGGATGATGGCCATTAAAGGCTCAGCTATTATTACGGCGGCAGCTTTTCTTTTCGTTCTGGCCGCTAGCATCGACGCAAATGCGCAGGGACGCGGACGCGGTAACGGACGGGATCGTGATGACGATCGAAACGGCGGCTACTCGACGATCTGGCGTGATCGTGGCCGTGACGACGACCGTTACAACGGACGCGACCGCCGAGGCAATCAGAGCCTCCGGTTTGCCTACGATCGCGGTTACAAAGAAGGCAAGAAAGACGGTAAACGAGCTGCTCGAAATGGCGGATACGGAAACAACGGCGGGTATGGAAACTACGGCGGCAACAACCGCGGTTGGGGTAACGATTATCGATGGCAGCAGGCATATCGTGAGGGATATCGGGATGGTTACCGTGAAGGTTACGATCAGAACCGACGATACGGCCGGTATGGGAATAACGGCGGATATAGAAACAGGTCGATCTTCGGACTTCCGCTACCGTTCTAGGTTTTCGGCGATTCCCTGGCGTTAGTTGAATGTCGTTTGTAAAAAGTGAGAGGCGGGGTCGATGCCCGCCTCTTTTCGTATCCGGTCACTGCCTGACGAAGGCGCTCGGGATGGGTATGTCGGTTGAGTTGCCCCAGGTGACGTTGGTGATGCCGTTGGTCGACTGTACGACCCACCACTGGCCGGTTGACGGGCGATAGACGCCGATGTCGGCCTTGCCGTCTC
>JAEUQK010000024.1 GCA_016789265.1 Blastocatellia bacterium | reverse complement strand
CCGTCACCCGTATAATCGGCAGGAACGATCTGATCGGTGTTGATGCCGAACTGCGTCACGCTGTAGGTCGCGTAGTTAGTCCCGCTGTTCAGCCGCCACCAATCACCGCCCGCAGGCCTGTACACCGCAAAATCCGCCTTCGAATCTCCATCAAAATCGAACTTCGTCCGCCGCTGCCTCGGCCGATACCAATCCGACACGAGGTCGTCGGCGGAATTGAACGTTAATCGAACCTCTCCGGTGCCGTCGGCATTCGATACGTGGATCTCCCTTGTGTTGCCGATGCTGATCCGGGTGTAAGCGATCTTCGTTCCGTCCGGTGACCAAACGGGGGTCGTAACGCTATTTGACTGAGAAAGCTGGACGACGCCCGATCCATCAAGGTTCATGATCGTGATGCGGTTGTCCCCGGCATTACTTCCTCTAATACACATTATCTTTGTCCCGTTCGGCGAGATATCAATATTCGTGTGCTGAACCGGAGCAGCGATATTCGTGATCTGAACGCGATTGGTTCCGTCTGCGTTTGCGGTGCACAGTTGCCCGCTGTTGCCTGCTGTAGAGCATAAAAACACGATCTTGGTCCCGTCCGGCGTATACCGTGGAAAATCTTCAGAATTTGCCGTGTTTGCGGCGGCGAGCGGAGCGAGATTGCTTCCATCCGGGTTCATCGTATAAATGTCGCAAGTACCCGCCGAACATCTCGAGAAGATGATCTTTTGTCCGTCAGGCCGCCATGAGGGAACGGCGTCGTTCGAAGCCGAGTCGGTCAATTGGATCGGGTTACTTCCGTCGGCGTTTGAGATGTATATCCTTTGTGTTTCCGTCCCAGTGGGTTGGCCTTGGTAGACGATCTTGGTGCCGTCAGGTGAAAATTTTCCTCGTCCTTCCAAAACGCTACCACTTGTGAGGCGGTGCTGTGAGGTTCCATCGATATTCATCCTGAAACGGTTTGGACGACCAAAACGATTTGAGACGGTCAGCAGCGGCATGTTTCCCGTGACAGTTTCAGGTACCCGATCCAGAGCCGCGATCTGATCTTCTGTCATCATTCCCTCATAAAACCGCAGACGTGCTATCGAACCGCCGGACGCCTGAACAGGATTGTTCACGTAGTCTTGGAAGAATCGCAGCCCGTTTGAAAGCGGCGATCCGTCGTCCGTGTCGGTGACGACCAGAAAACCATCGCGGTATCCTTTAAGAAAGCCGCCGCCGCGCACCAGCACAAGTTGGAAGTAGGTGTTCGCCGTAAGCGGGACCGTAGAAAGGCTCTCTCCTTCTATCCTGCCGTCCACAAGGAATGCTCCTTGATCAGCGGCTGTTCCGCCGGAGGCGTCAAACAGGCGCCTTCGTCCGCTAAGGGCTCCGAGCTTGCAAGTGATCACCATCGTAAACGAGCTGTCGGTGACGACGCCGGCCAGGCTGTTTATTGCCACCCCGTTATTCAAAGGGAAATTCAAGACCTGCCGCGAAAATCCGTCCACTGTGTCTGTAACGAACGCATTCGGCCCATTTCCGGCGCCAACCAAATCGGTCAGTGTTGGTGCTGTTCCGACCGAACTGTTCAAGTTACCCTGAAATTGATAGTCCGCCTTTAAGGTTTGCGCTTTAATGCACACGCCCCCAAGAAAAACTACACCAACAAGAGCCAACAACCGGGCACGACCATTCTTAGCTAACGTTTTCATATTTTTGAACTTAAGTACTCTGAACTTAGGGGAACTTGTGTCAAGTTATGGGGAAAACGATAGAACGAAAGCCAAGAAAAGTAATTAAAAAACGGCTAAATTTTGGCTAAATTAGGTGTTTAGCAATAAAATGCATTGAAATCGCAATTATTAAAGGCCCTCACAGCCGGGAGTACGTAAATAAAACCGCAGCAGTTTTATCGATTTGGGGAATTCGAGCTCGACCTTGCGGACGAAAGTCTAAGTCGGGAGGGCGAAAAGCTGAACATCAATCGCCGGATGTTTCAGGTCTTGCGCCTTTTGATCGAACGGCGTGGTGAAATAGTCAGCAAGAGCGAGTTCTTTGAAGAGGTTTGGGAAGGCGGCTTTGTCGAAGACAATAATCTCACCGTTACCATCACCTCTCTCCGAAAGGTGTTGGGCGACAACGCCAAACAGGCACGGTTCATCGAGAACATCCCTCGAAAGGGATATCGATTCGTCTCCGATGTCGAAACTCTCACCCGAGTCGCCGAGAGCAAAACAGCCGGAAGGATTGCGGCTCTCGAAACTCGGCAGAGAGAAAGACCAAAAACATGGTTCACGGGCCGACTGGTCGCGGTTGGGGCAGCCGTGATCCTGATCGTGATAATGGCGATCGTAAGTTTTGGATATAAGGAATTCTGGCCCGCGAGCAGGCCGGCAACCAAGCCTATCGATTCCATTGCGGTCCTGCCGTTTTCCGATCCAACTGCTGAGAACGAATACCTGGCAGACGGTCTAACTGAAAGCATTATTAACGATGTTTCGCGGATCACCCGGCTGCGAGTTATTGACCGAAACTCTGCATTTCATTACAAGAACGAACCGTTGGACGCCGCAAAGGCGGGACGTGAATTGAATGTGCGCGTCGTCGTTTCAGGACAGGTCGAACGTCAGGGCGATAGTTTTGTGATCAATGTCGAGATGTTCGACGCTGAAAGCAACTCTCAGATCTGGCGTCAGCAATTCCGGCGGCGCGCCAACGATCTGTTCGCGATTCAACAGGAAGTCTCAGAGGCTATCGCCAAGAATGCACTTTCGGGGTCCGAAGAAATGGAGCAGCGGCGTCCTGCAAAACGCCCAACGAATGACCCGGAGGCTTACGAGCTTTATCTCAAAGGCCGCTATCACTGGAATAAGCGAGCCGAGGCCGATATCTTGCGATCGATCGAGCTGTTTCGGGCTGCGATCGACCGCGATCCGACCTTTGCAAAGGCATATATCGGCCTGGCGGATGCATATACGCTCGGAGATCTTAGGAATACCTCAATCACCAGAGATGAAAAGATCGCCCTATCACGCGGGGCTGTTCGCAGGGCTCTTGAGATCGACGACACCATCGGCGAGGCTTACGCCTCAATGGCGATCAACAAGTGTTATTACGACTGGAACTTTGCCGGGGCTGAGAGCGATTATCGCAAGGCGGTCGAACTTAGTCCGAATGATGCCACTTCCCATCACTGGTATGCCGAATTTCTCTCGATGCAGGGCCGGTTCGACGAGAGCTATGCGGAATACGAAAAGGCGCTTTCGCTCGACCCGCTTTCATTGCCGATCAGGACTGACATGGCGTTTAGCCGATACTATTCCCGTGATTATGATAAAGCGATCGAACTTCTAAACCTCGCCCGACAGATCGATCCCGAATATCGCCTGACATATAACTTCCTGATGTTCACTTACCGTGAAAAGGGAATGTTTTTGGAAGCAATAAATGCCTATGAGCAGGACATCAGAGCGCAATACGACGCAAATGGGCGATCATCGAAATCTTACATCAATATAATGAGACACATTACTGAGGTCCGAAACGAAGGCTCGAACCTCACCGCAGAACGCTATTGGAGGGCCGAACTCGAATTTGAAGACGACCCCGCACCGAACTACAAGGCGGTCGCCTACGCAAAGCTCGGTGAAAAGGACAAGGCGTTCGAATATCTCGAAAGAGCCTACAAAGAGCACTACTCGGGCATGGTATGGCTCAAGGTCACGCCTGAACTTGACGGCATAAGAGATGATCCTCGCTTCCAAGATCTGTTGAAACGGGTCGGTTTCGATCCGAGATAACGCTTGGTTCATCCTTCAAACCAGAGTTTGAGACAAGTTCAAAAATGCGGGTCCGTAAGGGTCCGCTTTTTGCCATGTCCGAAATATTTGTTAACAGAGTCTGAAATGTGTGTAAGAAGGATGTCTGAATCCCCAACATACAACTTAGGCCTTACAGGAGCTCGAATGAAAATTAAAGCAGCATCTTTCCTTATCGGCATCACCATTTTTGGCGTCATCCTGCTGATCACTCCCATTCCGGTCAACGCTCAAACAGGTCCGTGCTCATGTAAGGACAAGGCGGATCTTATCAATCAACTGAACAGAGCTAAGGCCGCGTACAGTACGGTCAAATATCTGCAGTTAGCAATGGGGGAACATCTTAAGCGCCCCGTCAACGAGCTTCTTGACGGAGAAAATCCCGGAAATTTGAATTAAAAGGATGTTATAGACGAAGAACCTTCCGATGATGTCAACGCGGTTAACGATCCCAAGGCTGGCACCATTGTGATCAAGACTGACGCGTCAACTTGCGAACCGGCGGTTTCAGCTTCCTCCGCCTGCCTGAGATCCATTGCTGAAAAGCTCGTCCCGCGCCGTAAGGAGTTTTGCATTAAACAAAGAGACGGCTTTACGTCAGGTAACCCCATGCGGGTATCTACTTACCTGGACTTTTTGGACCAGTGGTACAAGGCCGAGATCGCGGAGATCGCCGCTTGATTGAGTGCACTTTAAAAGTCCTGCCGTCTTGCCGATTGGATCGGCACGATCAGATATTCATTTGACCAGAGAAATTCTAATAGAAACGAGAAACCTGGGGTCGTAGAAACAATTGAAGATACCCTAAAAATCGATGGGATCATCAGGTTAAACGGTGATCATTCTCTGGAGTACCTTCCTCCTGGGAAGCAGGCGGCAAATATGATGAAAAGAAGGAATCAAGGGGCTCGCGTGCCTGTAAGGGCGTGTCAGCGACCGCAAAACTAGACGGGAGATATGAAACGAAGCATATCTTCAAATGGGATGAGAACGGTCAAATCGCTGGAAATACAGACGTAAGTATCGGCGACTTGCAAGAAGGCAACAAGGTTCCGATAGATTTCCGTATTCCGAAGATCGTGCTGAAGACTTCCGGATATTCAAAAGACTCGTATATCTCTAGTTGCCCTAAGCCCAACCGCGATTTCGACGGGCCCACCGACTCCCTGGGACGTAGAATTTCCTCTTGATTCTCAAATGATCAATTTTGTCGGGTCCTATTTTCCCGGAAATCCCAATAAAATATGCGGCTCCGCGACACTTGAGTCAGGAAAAACCGGAACGGTGATAGTCACCTTCGACCCATACAGGCTAAAGCAGCAGCTATTTTATCGCAGTCGTTTTGCTTTCTCGCGGGTCGTACGGATTTGCCTGATACTTCTTAACCGCCTCTTGGGCGTTGTCATAATTGTCGCCGATCTTCTCAGCTCGGCCGTATGCCGCGGTAGCGCGTGTCCGGTCGCCTTTGGCGTCATAGGCATTACCCATTTTGATGTTCGCCCAGACCTCGAGCCAAGTCGGGCTCAGGTTTCCGCCCAGCGTTGCCTTGAAATTATCTATCGCGAGATCGTAGTTACGCTGTTCGAGGAACAGCAGCCCGAGGTGGTAATAGATCCACGAATTCGACCGATCCAGCTTTAATGCCGCTTCGAACTGTCCTTGAGCCTCGACGTAATTGCCTTCCTTAAATTGTTCGATGCCCCGGCGAGCAATCGACGAAACCCTGAGTTCGGGCGAGATCCGGAGGAGTTTGTAGTTGGGGTCGATCACGACCGCCAGCGGTTTTCCCGTAGATTCGATGTTGAAATCGGCGCTTGATTCCTGCATATCAAGCGTTACCGTTTTGAGGCCAAGTTCGCCTTCAGATCGTAGCTGTACTTCTACAGGCAAACGCAAATTGTCGTAGTTCTGTTTTACCGTCCCGCGTGCGACGAATTTACCGCCGCGTGTGCGTATGATCAAATAGTCTGCCGTAAATTCCGGAACGCCGGTTCCCTCGACCCAACGAGCAAAGAAGTAACGCATGTTCTGTCCCGCCACGCGCGATACCAGCTTTTCAAAATCGTCTATCGAAACATTCTTGCCGCGGTTTTCCTGTAAGTAGGTACGCAAAAGCTGGTCGAATTTCTGATCCCCGAGCGAGTCGCGCAGCAGTTTGAAGACCATTGCGCCTTTTGCGTACATGATGTACTGGTATGCGACTGATTGATCGTCCAGATTAGCGGGTGCACGTACGAGTGATGCGGTCTGTTCAAACGTAAGTGACTTCTCCACCAGTTCTCGGCGGAGCGCGTCAAGCTTTGCACCGTCCATCGTACTTTCGCGAAGAGCGAACGCGCTGTATTCCGCCAGTCCCTGCGAAAGCCAGGCATCGTCGAACGATTTGAGACCGACAGTCAACCCCCACCACTGCATCGCTGCTTCTCGCTGAAGACGTTCTTCGGTTATCTCGCGGCCCGATTCGAACTGTCGGCTCGAAACGAACAACATTCCCATCGACGAATAGAAATCGAGACTTTCGTCGTCGATCTGCGCAACGATAAGCTTCTTTCCAAAATCGGCATTGCCGAATTTCTTTGTGTAAAACTCGAGCGCCTTGCCGAGTGTTTCTCCATAATCCTGCACCAGATTGTCGAATCCGGGCTTAGTATTGAACTGAAGCTCGTAGTCGCCCATCTTAAGGCTTCGCGTCGCGAATTTGCCGTAGGCGAAATTACCGACCAAGCCCGGTTTCATTTGGGTGAACCGAAACTTGCCTCCGGCGCTCGTTGACGGAGTATCGCTGTAGCCGACGACCTGCATTCCGCCGGGAACGGCCAACGTTATGTCAGAAGTCGCAAAGTCTGCCGCGTAATCGTGAAACGGAAACCAACGGGCGGCATACATCAGGTAGCCCTCGGTTTCGCCAACATACGCAAGCCGTTTGTTCAGCAGCGGCCCGCCCTGCGCGGTATTCAGAATCCCGTTGTATTTGAATCGAAGTGTGACCGAAGTTCCCTTAGCGACCATATCGCCAAAATCAACGCGAACGCTCGGCCCCAGATCGGAAACGCCGACCTGATCCTGGACAAAGGTTATCGGATTCGCAGCTGCGGGTGTTCCCTTTGGTTTCGGGCCGGGCGTCGCAGACGGCATCGCAGGCTTGTCTATACGGGTTATCGTGTCTATCTTCAGCGAACCATTCAACTCGAAAGAAACATTTCGCGTATCTTCTGACGGAACAAACGTTACGTCTGCGGTCGCGGTCAACTTATTGTCCGCCGGGTCGAGCTGTGCGTCGATGACATAACCCGTAACGTCAAACTGCGGGCGTTTTACTTGCTGCGCAAAGGAAACAACGGACATCAGCCCAACTATCGCCAATGCCCATGGGGAAATTCGAAAAAGACTCTTCATTTTAACAATCCGATCAATTTACGACCTGTCGTGCGAAATTAAGATGTTCACGCCCTCAAAACGGTTTGCTTACCTTACATATATTGGGTTCGATACTATCCATGGAGCCTGGTCGAATGGGCTCCCCAGATCATCCAAATACGCCTCAACGCGGTATGTGCCCTGTTCGTTTACCTCAATGCGATACTCGTTTGAAACGGTGGATTCATTGAGCCTGACCCCGTTACGATAGACGACAAAGCGGCATTTCAATGGGGCAAAACTATTAAGTTTGACGCCATCTGCCAACTTTATCTCACCGCCCATTATACGTATTTCCGTGCCATTATCGGCAGAAAACGAGAAGCCGCTTGTGTCGCCGAGAATGTCGAAACCCGCAAATGCCCGGCCTTTTCGCAGCGCTTCGATAAGCGTTTCGCGCGTCAGAGGCGTTCCGGATTCGAGGAGGACGTGCATACGCACAAGCCGGAAAATCACCTTGTACTGATCGATCTTAAACCCGAAATGCCGATTTCCTTCGTCGTCGGCGATCAGATAGTAGCCTTTGTTCGAGTGTGCGTCGGCTCCCGCCGTCAGCAAAAGACGTTTCTGGGAAGCTACGGCATCGTACCGCCGCAGATAATCGTCGTTCCGGCGAAAATAGGTCGCGTACGTGAGTTCGGGGTAAGTTGGAAATGACCAGATCACGTCAAAAATAGCAGTAAACGGATTTGATCTCTTTGCATTGATATGGAGGCTGTAAACCTCCATTCCGTCAAAATCGGTATTGTCTGAGGTCTTGCGCTCGGGATAATTGTTGACAGCGAGCCGGCCTTCGGCGTGGATCTTCTCCATCAGGGCCTTGGAATCGAGCTTTCCGAAACTCGCAGATTCCGGCGAGCCCGGAAACAGCAGATAACGCCCTCCGTCGCTCGCATCCACCTCCTGCCCATTTACAAAAAGCGTCTTGCCGTAAACCCCGTTTAGCCCGAGAGCGGACGTATCGTAATTCAGGTCATAATGTTCGGTCATCGCGACGAAATTCAAACCGTTATCGTTCGCGGCCTTTATCAGTTCTTCAAAAGTCCCGGTGCTGTGCCCACCCAAGCTCGTGTGAGCGTGCATCACGCCTTTGTATTCGGTGTATCCGGGCGTTTCGCGTGTTGCTCGATCGGCGTTAAGCGATGCGATCTTATTTGAGAGTTGACCGATCTTGTAACGCCGATAAATGAACGGAACCTGCACCGCCAACAGGACGGCGATCAGAAGCAGCACGGACTTTCCAAGGATCTTTTTCAATCCCCTCCTTCCGAAATGAAATCGACCGAAACGACTTTTTCCGCGAGCTGCCTGCCCAAGGCCGCCACTGCTTGATGGTCTGGATGATCGTTGTAGTGATCGAGAGCCACACGATCGGGATAGACCGCGACGAGTCCTGTGTCGAAAGAGCGTTCGAGATGCAGTATGTCGCTTCCCACGTTGAATGAAATGATGTTCGGGATCAGATCCGGCAGCGCGCGAAGCCGCGCAACGTGATCCTGACGTTCGGCCTCGGTCGTCTCCGACTTGTATTTCCAGCAAACGATATGAGTGAGCATAGAGTCAGTAACAATTAATAATAATCCACTCAGGTGCCGATCAGTTAGCGCGTGTCATAAAAACCTGGCCGGCGGTGTTTCTTGGCTTGGCGGCCAGAAACCACTTGCGTACGTTGAGGGACAAAGTGAATTTATCAAAGACTCTATTTTTCATATTTATTTTTGCAGTCGCCGCCTCGGCTCAGGATAACTTGCCGGTTATCAAGTCGAACGTCGGCGTGATCAGCATTCAGGACGGCGACGTATTGAAGAAAGGCGAATGGTCGCTCGCTCCTGAAGCTAAGCCGGACGTTTATGAAGCTGCTCTTATTGACGGGAAGCCTCACAGGGTAACTTTCATTACCGATGTCGATCAGATCACTTTCGACGTCGAGGAAGGCAAGAAATACGATTTCATCGTTCGTTTTGGCGATAAGGATTGTTACACGCAGATCGTCGGCACAAGATGGATCCCAGCCGCTAGGTTCGACACGCAATATCAAAAAGCGCATCGCGGCAAGATCAGCGTGAGCATTCCTGAAGCATACGAGCTTGTGAACATAGCCATCGCGATCACACCGACCGCGATCGCAAACAAGAATCTTGTTTACCAGAACTCTGAATATTACAAAGCCGTTCGTGAGTGGTTTGATAAGTATGCCGATCATCCTCTGATCGCCGCCCTCGAAACAGAACTAAAGCGAGACCAAAACCGATATTTCACACTGAAGATGAATGGCAATGCGTTCGTGTTTGACGCAAACGGGAAACTCGCTCGAAGCAAGGTTTTCGACCGGACGGGATTCAACGGCGAACGAAGCAATTCACTTCTGCCCTACTTCGATCTACTTAAGGACTTTGCGGTGGCGACGAAGTTCCGCGATTTCTTTAAGCAGAATAAAAAGACCTACGATGAACAGATCGCATTCTATCGTCAAACTGCCGATCTTACAGCGATGAAAAAATGGCTCGATAGAAATTTTCCTACGTCCAACGATTACAACTTTTACAATATCGTTTTCTCACCACTGGTGGCTTATAACCAATCCGTTACCTGGCTCGAAGATGGAGGGTTTAAGGAACTGCAGCCGCATGTGAATTTTCCGTACGCCGCAGACCTCAAACGGAGCGGCCCTGAGTTCTCTTTGTCGCCCAAGTCCGAGATCATCTTTCGCGGCAACATCGTATTTACCGAAATGAACCACGGCTACATAAATCCGGAAGCGGATAAGTACGCAGAACGCATCGTCAAAGCGGTCAGCAACAGGGATATTTGGGTCGAAAAGAGAATGGGAGGCGGCTATTATCCCGGGATCGCAGCATTTAACGAGTATATGAACTGGGCCCTCGTCAATCTGCGGGCGGCGGACATTGCGCCGAAGCAAGACCAACAGAAAATGATCGATGCCGTCGAAAGGATGATGGTAAAGAGCAGGGGCTTTCCAAAGTTTGCCGAGTTCGACAGGTTTCTGATCGAAATTTACGTAAATCGAAAGAAAGGCCAGACTCTTGCTGATCTGTATCCGCAGATAGTCGAGTGGTTTGAGAAGAACAACGTCCCGGCAAGTTGACCTACTCCGGCTCGGCGGCTTCGCACCACGCTCGCGTGACGCCGTGCCGGAATTCAAACATCTTTTCCAGTTTCGGCAAAATTAGCATCGGGGCCGCAAGTCTTCCGATCAGAGACATTGGCGGTTCGAATTCTATTTCGTCCCGCAAAATCGCCCCATCTGAATGCGGCTCGACAGTGTGACGATGCCGCCAACTCGCAAACGGCCCGGAGACCTGCACGTCCTCAAACATCCTCGGCGGATCATAGGCGGTGTGTTCCGCGACCCATCGCGACGGAACCACGCCGAATATCTTTTGCTCTATGACCGCGCGCGAGCCGATCTGTGAAATATCTGCTGTTTGAATGATCCGAGCGTTTTCCCAAGGCGGCAAAAGCCTCTCGAAGGCGTCAGGCAATTGGTGAAACGCAAAAACGCGCTCAGGCGATGCCTTGATCACACTCTCCTTCACAAATCGCATAGTCCTTGACGATAACACATTGTCGCCATCGTAACTCAAGCAATAACGTCTTTGAATTCATCGGTGGAAATTGGTCTAATACTCCAACACATTTTCAAGTTCACCTTCATTTCAAATTCGGAGAATTCAGCGACAAATGGCGGAAACTTCCAAAAACCTGGGCGCTTATTATAATGACGAGATCTCGCGATCAAAGATCTGGCAGGTGATCGGTGCCTCGGCGGTCGGAACCATGATCGAATGGTACGATTTCTACATCTTTGGCAGCCTTGCGCCGTTCATTGCACCACTGTTCTATCCGCCGGGAAATGATACGTTTGCCTATATTGCCTATCTGGCGACGTTTGCCGTCGGGTTTGTCGTGCGCCCGTTCGGTGCTTTGTTCTTTGGGCGGATCGGAGATCTTGTCGGTCGAAAATACGCGTTTTTGGTCACGCTGTTGATAATGGGCGGATCTACCGCGATCATCGGATTTCTTCCGGCATTCGCGGCTATCGGTTGGGCGGCCCCGATCATTTTGCTGCTGGTCCGAGTTCTTCAGGGCCTTGCGCTCGGCGGTGAATACGGCGGTGCGGCCGTTTACGTTGCCGAACACGTTCCGGATCACCGACGGGGATTTTACACATCATTCATTCAGATAACCGCAACGCTCGGGCTGTTCATGTCGCTCGCGGTCATACTCGTGGTTCAGAATTTGATGTCGCCGGAACAATTCGCCGGAAAGGCCGAGGGAATAAGCGGTTGGCGAATACCGTTTCTCGTTTCGATACTGCTTGTTGTTATCTCGCTATATATTCGGCTGAAGATGGAAGAGTCGCCGATCTTTCAACAGGTGAAATCGACCGGCATGACATCGGCCAATCCCCTGATCGAAGCATTCACTCATTGGGATAATCTGAAACGAGTTTTGATCTCGCTATTTGGCGCAACGGCCGGTCAGGGCGTGGTTTGGTACGCGGGCCAGTTCTTCGCGCTCTTTTATCTACAGACGATCCTAAATGTGAACTCGGTCTCGGCCCAGTACATAGTCGCAATAGCGCTGGTGATGGCTATGCCGTTCTTTGTAGTTTTCGGCGCTCTTAGCGATCGGATCGGCCGCAAATGGATCATCCTCGCCGGTTGTTTTCTCGCGATGCTTACCTACATCCCGATCTATCAGTCGATGCAGTCGTCCGCGGGTTCCAACGTGGTAACGGCGACGTCCCAGGCAGATCCGGTCACCGGCGCGATCAAACTGACGCCGCAGACGACTGCTGCCGACGGCACCCTAAAACCTGCCGACAAAGTGCTGCCGTACACCGACCTTGGCACGCTTCTTAAGAATCCAACGGCGTGGTCGCTGATCCTACTGGTCTTCATACAAGTGTTTTGGGTAACGATGGTCTATGGCCCGATCGCGGCATACCTTGTCGAGGCATTTCCGGCAAAAATTCGCTACACGGCTCTCTCGCTGCCTTACCATATAGGCAATGGCGTATTTGGCGGGCTATTACCGCTGATAGGCGTTTCGCTCATCGCGCAGACAGGCAATATATAC
Source organism: Blastocatellia bacterium (assembly GCA_016789265.1). Lineage (GTDB taxonomy): Bacteria > Acidobacteriota > Blastocatellia > Pyrinomonadales > Pyrinomonadaceae > OLB17. The sequence goes on along the minus strand of JAEUQK010000024.1, from coordinate 172,878 downwards.
GCAGGCCTCTATTACCCAATGGCGATCGCCGGCATTACCTTTGTGGTCGGAGCTATCTTTCTGAAGGAAACCCACGGACATCGTATTTGGGACGAGGTCTCGGGTAATAGGGAGACTTAGATCATCGGTTGCAACCGTCTTAAGATCGCTTCCCGCGATTGCACGCCGACGATACGGTCAACTTCTTTTCCGTTTCGCAGGATCAGCAGCGTCGGAATGCTCTGAACACCGAATCTGGCCGCGGTCCTCTGATTAGAATCGACATCGAGTTTTCCGACCAGGACCTTTCCGGCGAGTTCGCCCGCAAGTATTTCGATCGTCGGCGCGATCATTCTGCACGGACCGCACCAGGCCGCCCACATGTCGAGAAGTACCGGCAGGTGCGACTTTTCCACGACCGATCCAAAATTAGCGTCCGTTACCGTCACAGGTTTTGACGACGGAGCAGGTAAAGCTTCCCCGCATTTCCCGCAAACGGGCTGCTGTTTTAAAGCGGCGTCAAAACTAACGCGGTTCTTTGCTCCGCAGTTCTCACAAGCGACTATCACACTTCCCGCCATACAGAAATTTCGGCTAATCGGCTCCCTTTGCCGACGCTTTCACGACACCGTTGAGATGCTCATTAAGAAGTTCCCAGACTTTCTTCAAATGTTGTTCTTCCACACGAATACTTCCGACCGAAAGCCGCAGCGTGAATTTTCCGTTGAGTTTGGTATGCGAAAGATATGCTTCGCCCGAGGCATTGATCTCGTTCATAATGCGTTCGTTCAGGGCGTCGAGGTCGGCCGTTCCGTCGGGGCATGCACGGAAACAGACCAGTGCAAATGGTACCGGAGCAAGCATCTCAAAATCCGGCGAATCTTCTATCCACGAGGCAAACAGTTCTGCCAACCTGCAATGCTCGCGGATCCGGTCGATCAAACCTTCGCTTCCGAAATAACGCATCACGAACCATAGCTTCAATGCACGAAATCGCCGTCCAAGCTGAATGCCGTAATCCATTCCGTTCTTGACCGTGCTTTCGTCGTTGGTCTTCAGATATTCGGGCACAAGCGAAAAGGCCTGTTTCATTATTCCGAGATCGCGGCAATACAAGACCGAGAGGTCAAACGGAGTGAACATCCATTTGTGCGGGTTCGTCACGATCGAATCGGCTCGCTCCCAGCCGGCAAAATATTCCCGCTTCTCCGGCAGTATCGCCGCTGACCCGGCATAGGCCGAATCGACGTGAAGCCAGATGCTGTGTTTTTCGCAAATGTCGGCGATCGCATCCACAGGATCGACACTTGATGACGAAGTCGTGCCGATGGTCGGTATAACGCAGATCGGAAGATAGCCGGCATCGACATCTTCGTCTATCGCTTCTGCCAGTGCTTCCGGGATCATTTCGAAACGCTCATTGACCGCGATCTTCCGCAGGCTGCGCGTCCCGAGTCCGAGAGTGATACACGCCTTGTCTATCGATGAATGCACTTGCTCGCTGCAATAGACGCGAAGCAATGGCAGATCATCACGACCGCTCATTCCTTGTTCGCGTATGTTCAGATCCGAGCGTTCGCGTGCGGCGGCTATTGCGTGCATCGTCGAGACCGACGCCGTGTCGTAGATGATACCTTCGAAATGGTCGGGCAAACCCAGCATCTGCCGAAGCCAATCGAGCACGACATCTTCAAGCTCAGTCGAAGCCGGCGAGGTTCGCCACAGCATTGCCTTCATATCAAAGGCTGCCGCGAGCATCTCGCCGAAAACGCCTACGGACGAAGTTGATGTCGAGAACAGACCATGAAAATTAGGATGGTTCCAGTTAGTTACGGCGGGCAAGATCAGGCGGTCAACATCTTTAAGAACATCTCCAAAATCCTCGCCCTTTTCCGGAGCCGACTCCGGAATATTGTCCTTGAGCCAATTCGGTTCGATCTGCGACAGCACCGGCAGTTCACTAATGTGCTCGAAATAGTCTGCTATCCAATCGACTACCTGATATCCGTAGTGTCGAAAATCATCGGCGGGCATATCGCCAAGAGGCCTTTGACCGTCATTCATGTTTGGTCACCTGCTTTTTGTGAAATGGGTGAAAACTCAATTGATAACTCGACAGTTCCTGTAATACTCGTATAATATCACCTACGAATCTCTCGCCAACTTCTTGGCATCAAGTTAAATAGTTGAGTTGAAATCTTCCCGTTTTTCGGTAAACGCACTTCTCTATTTGTACGAGGAAACGTATGGCAGCTGACGTTGCTGAGATCGAGCAACAATCCAACGAAGGATTTATTCGCGGGCTCGGCCTACTTGATTCGACGATGATCGTCGCCGGTTCGATGATCGGTTCCGGCATCTTCATCGTATCGGCTGACATAGCTCGTCAGGTCGGTTCGCCCGGATGGCTTTTGGTCGTTTGGCTGATAACCGGTCTTTTGACCGTCGGGGCTGCCCTTTCATACGGCGAACTTGCCGCCATGATGCCGAAAGCGGGCGGAATGTACGTTTACCTAAAAGAAGCTTATTCGCCGCTCTGGGGTTTTCTTTACGGGTGGACGCATTTCCTTGTCATCGGCACGGCGACCATCGCCGCGGTTTCCGTCGCCTTCGCACGTTTCACGGGCATATTATTCCCAGCCATCTCCGAAAGCAACTATATTATTGAGCCGATCCGCGTCGGATCTTCGAGTTACGCCTTTTCGCTCTCTACCGCGCAGTTGTTCGGAATTGCGATGATCGCCCTTTTGACCTGGATGAACACACGCGGGCTCAAGCTAGGGAAGCTCGTCCAGAACGTATTCACGTTTGCAAAAACGGGCTCGCTCATCGCGTTGATCGTTCTCGGCATCATCGTCGGCCTCGTCTCTTATCCGCAGATCGCCTCTGCAAATTTCGGTGACCTCTGGACTATTCGCGGCAGTCTGCAGGATGTCGGCCACGGGCTAACAGCCGCGGCCGCATTCGGCCTTTTTGTCGGCCTTTGCGTCGCGCAGACCAATTCGCTGTTCTCCGCGGACGCGTGGCACAACGTCACGTTCACCGCGGGAGAGGTCAAGGACCCACAGCGAAATCTGCCTCTCTCGCTATTACTCGGAACCGGCGGCGTCATCGTCCTCTACCTTTTGGCGAACATTGCCTATCTGACAACCTTGCGGTTCGAGGACATGCAAAAAGTGGCGAGCGACCGCGTGGGCTCGGCTACCGCCGATGTGATCTTTCCGGGCGCGGGAGCGGTCATCATGGCCGTCGCGATAATGATATCGACCTTTGGCTGCAACAACGGCCTTATCCTTTCCGGTGCACGGGCATACTACGCAATGGCAAAGGACGGTCTGTTCTTCAATGCGGCCGGAAAGCTGAACAAGGCGCACGTGCCGGCATGGGCGATAGTTGTACAGGGCATTTTCTCAGCGTTCTATGTTTTGCCTCGGACCGTTCAGGCGGATGGCCGCTACGGATTGCTTTACAACGACTTGCTCACGTACGTAATATCTGCAGCCTTGATCTTTTACATTCTGGCGATCGCGGCGGTTTTCGTGCTCCGCGTGAAACAACCGGATGCGGTGCGTCCGTATAAAGCAGTCGGGTATCCGATCATCCCGGCACTGTACTGCATCGGTGCCGCAGTTATTCTCGTCGTTCTTTTTGTATATCAAACGACGGCGACATGGCCCGGCCTGCTGATCGTACTGACGGGCGTGCCGGTTTACTTTATTTGGAGAAAATTGTCCGGTTCCGGCGAACCGGTATCGCAATCGTAATTCACTTTAATTAGGAGGGTTTCATGTCACTTTTTGCGACTAAACCAATTGACAAGATCATTGCCGAGGCAGCCGAAACAGGCGAGCATACTCTGAAAAAGACCTTAAGCTCGCTCGACCTCACCATGCTCGGCATCGGGGCCATCATCGGTACGGGAATATTCGTTCTTACAGGTCAAGCGGCCGGAAAACATGCCGGTCCTGCCGTCGTTATCTCGATGGTAGTTGCCGGTATCGCGAGCGCCTTTGCCGCGCTATGTTATTCCGAGTTTGCGGCCAGCATTCCTATCTCGGGTTCTGCGTATGCTTACGGATACGGCACGCTCGGGGAGTTTATCGCATGGATCATAGGCTGGGACCTTATCCTTGAATATGCCTTTGGTGCGGCCACGGTCGCGGTCGGTTGGTCGGGCTACGTCGTGAGCTTGTTCAGAGACACGCTCGGTATTAATTTCCCGCTATCGTTGAGCGCACCACCCGGGGTGGAACTAAAGGACACGGCCGGAAATATCATAGGACACGGCGTATTTAACCTGCCTGCCTTCTTGATATCGATCGCCGTCACGCTCCTTCTTATTCGCGGCATCAAGGAATCGGCGAGCTTTAACTCGATGATCGTGATAATAAAGGTGCTTGTCGTCGTTCTCTTTATTATCGCCGGTATCGGTTTCGTCAATCCGCACAACCTAGGCATCAGCTGCACGGTTGGAAGCCCGGGTTGTGCCGAGTTTATGCCATATGGACCCAGCGGGATCATCACAGGTGCGGCGGTCATATTCTTTGCTTATATTGGTTTTGACGCGGTTTCTACGGCAGCACAGGAAGCTAAGAATCCGCAGAAAGATATGCCGATCGGCATTCTCGGTTCGCTTGCGATCTGTACAGTGCTTTATATCCTCGTCGCCGGGATCATGGTCGGCCTTGTCGATTACAAGCTTCTGACCAATGCCGCAGCACCGATCGCCACCGCTATCGACGCGGCGAAAGATCAGGCTGCGGGAACCACATTAGGTTCGATTCTTGTGGCGTTCCCGACTATCATCAAGGTCGGTGCGGTACTCGGCCTAAGCTCGACGATGGTCGTAATGGTCATGGGCCAACCGCGTGTTTTCTATTCGATGTCCAAAGACGGCCTGCTTCCGAGCTGGGCTGCAAAGGTCCATCCGAAGTTTCAGACGCCGCATATCACGACCGCCATCACCGGAACGATCGTCGCCATTTTGGCCGGCTTCGTGCCGATCCATCTGCTCGGCGAGCTCGTCTCCATAGGAACGCTTTTCGCGTTCGTGATCGTGGGAACAGGCATCATCATTTTACGGTCCTCCAACCCGACGCTGCACCGTCCGTTCAAGGTGCCGCTTTCGCCGATCATTCCGATCTTGACCGTTTGGGTAGCAGCGTTTCTTATGAACAACCTGCCGCTCGACACATGGCTTCGTCTGATCGTCTGGATGTCTATCGGTTTGGTTGTTTATTTTGCGTACAGCTATACGCACAGCAACCTCGCAAAAGGCGGAGGAGCCAGCGAAGGATCGTCGGCAGATCCGGCATACAAGCCGCCTATCGCGGCTATGCTGGCCATCGTCGGAGCTGTTGGGCTGACCATCTGGCAGGTCGAATTCTTTATCCCGAACACAAACTGGCTTGATACGGCGGTCCGCACGTTTGCGTGGGCGGTCACCGGCGTTCTGGTGCTCGTGATGATGTACGGGAAATCGGACAAGACGGCCCCGCGAAGCCCCACGGTTCGTTCTATGGGACTCGCGCTTTCGGCCGTAAACCTGATCATATGGCTCGGGATCTTCTACTGGTTCCTGAATCACTACGCCGATTTCCACAAAGTGGCGTCGTAAACGTGACCTCGAATTAACAAACAATTGGCTGTCCGGAATCGATCCCGGGCAGCCTTTTTGTTGATCATGATTCTCTGTGCCGATCTGCGCCATATCTTGCGCCGGCGCAGGTGGCGCAAGAGAAAGGAGAAATGAGAAAGGCGGAAACCCGAGCGGCAGGGAGGGGCCTCTCGCCATATGGCGCCACATACATCTAATGACGCATTCGCCCCAACGCATCGAACTTCCCGGACAATGCCTCAGGAGCAGCTGCGGCGATGAGGCTTGGCAACGGATGCTGGACTGGCCTTAACTTCACCTGCGTCAGCCGCCGATCTGGGGCGGCGACAGCCAGAATCGCCCGGGAAGATAAATTTCAGGCTGCATGTAACAACGTCACTGATGATCACACTAAAAGAAAAACAACAAAGCAGGCCTGACCCCGATCTTTCCGGCAATGGAAGTCATGAGGTCACGTCTGCTTTATTGCTTTTCTGATCTATGAATGGGATCGGGCGCTATGTCAAAAAGGCCTACGGTTGAGGTTGAGGGTGGGTTGTATTATCTCGGAGGGAAACCGGTGTCACGTCTGCGATCTTACGATTCTCTAGCGAACGATGATCATGCGGGCGGCCTTAGTCCTGCCTGACGATCGATCTCGACAATTGAAAGGCGTACTCTTCTGCAAGGTCGAGGCGGGAAAGCCAATCGGATTGTTCCTGCATCAGCCGCGGCAAGTGGACGACGTCGGATAGGGCGTAGTTGACGAGATCTTCGGTCCAGATGCCGTCCCATTTACGGTTAAATTTTGCACGCTGTGATTTGTCGAGGTCGATCGCGAAGTGGCGATAGAGCGTTTCGGCAAGCGATGAAGATTGATCCGCACCTCTTGTGAGTACTTTCTCCGCGATCATCGTGTCGAATACGTTGCGGACCGAGTGGCCGGATGCGGAAAGGAATTCGAGGTCGAACTTCGCATTGTGAAAGATCTTCACTATGCGATCGTCGGCAAGCAGTTCGGTAAAACCGCCCATCGCGATCCCCTCGCTTAACGGAACAAGCACGTTGAATTCACCGTCAGAAAACTGAATGGAAAATAGCTTGCCGTGTTTCGGTGACAGGCCCGATGTTTCAGTGTCGCACCCGATCACGGCCGCCCCGCTCAACCGCTCCAATGCAACCAGTATTTCTTCCTCGTTTCGGGTGATAAATACGTCCATTTGCCGTATTCGATTTTCCCGCGAAGTCGCACGAGAAGCAAAGGACCGCGAAAGTGTATTATTCTCTATGAAAAAAGTATGTCCACAGTTCTTACAGAAACCGAAATCCGCGTCGTCGGCAGCCTGGTCGAAAAACAGCTCACAACGCCGGAGTATTACCCGCTCACGCTCAACGCGTTGACCGCCGCATGCAACCAGAAAAGCAACCGCGATCCCGTTATGTCGCTGAGCGAGACCGAGATCATGGCTGCCGTTGACCGGCTGCGTGATGAGAACCTTGTGTATCTCTTCTATGGTTCGGGCAGCCGCACTGTGAAGTATAAGCACATGCTGCCGAGCGTTTACGAACTGGACGCGGCAGGAACCGCCGTGATGGCTGTACTTATGCTCCGCGGGCCGCAGACCATCGGCGAGATTCGCGAACGCTCGGGGCGGATGCACGAGTTTGGCGACCTGAACGAGGTCCAGGCGACGCTTGACGATCTTTCACGCCGAGACGAGCCGCTCATCGTAAAACTCGACCGGCAGCCCGGCCAAAAAGAGGCTCGCTATGCACACCTGCTCTCCGGCCCGGTCGATGTGACAAAGCTGGCCGCAGCCGCGGAACGAACAAGTTCCGCCGGCAGCGCATCGAACGATCGTATCGAGAAACTGGAGACGGAGGTCGAACGCCTCAGCAGCGAATTAGCTGAGTTCAAGGCCGTGTTCGATGAATTTCGAAAACAGTTCGATTGAGATCCAGGGAATAAGAAACCGGGTATGCAACTCAAGGTCTAATTGAAAAGCCTCGAAGCGATCGTAAATTGCCGCGTGACAAAAGACGTCGGGTTCTGGGCATCTTCCGCTCTGACAGTAATGGTCGATTCCCCTCTCAGCCGCGGACGTCCGTAAACACGTCCCGTCGTACTCTCCAGCCGTAATCCTTGTGGCAATGAACCGGCAACGACCGACCAAACAAACGTGCCCGAACCACCGCTGGCCAGTATTGTTTGCTCATACCATTGCATGCGTCTCGCGGAAGGGAGCGTCGCGGTAGTTATCTGCACCGGTGCAACGGCGAGAAATTCAAATGCTCCGATGTCGATCGATCCACTGACGGGCCGAGCCACGCTTGATTGATGTTTGACGTATTGACGAACGACATTCAGGGATGGGAGTGCGTCGGGGTGCAATGTGGTTCCTGCGTCGATCGCCGCTGAGCCTTGAATGAGTCCGAAATTTTGACCGGCCGCATCGACGAATCCCGGAGCGGTTCCTGTCAGCATCGTCGCTCCACCGGAAACCGATCCTAAGAATCCACTTCCTTCATGCGAATTTCGCCAGCCCGTTTTCGCCCAATTGTTGGTCAACGTCAGTTGACCGGAAACCTCAAGCATAGCCAGGCTTGTTCCCGCCGCGGTGTTATAAAATATGTTATTGCGCGCGTCGCATGATTCCTCGTTAGTTGATAAACGCATCACGACCGTCGTTCCGGCGCGGATCGAATACAGCGTGTTGTTGTAAAGGTAGAGCGTACCTTTTCGATAGTTTGCAGTAGTTCCGCTGTCTCCCCCGTAATGGATCGCCTGGTTGTTGCCTCCGTCCTGTTTGATGAAAACGTTTCCGTAAACAAATGTCTTTCTGTATTCGGGCGCATTTCGTATCTGGACACTGTCTTCGCCATCCACCAGATCGAGATCTCGATTTCCGCCTTCGATCCAGTTATAACGAACCACCAGACCTGCGGACCGGTCCTTCAAATTAACGCCCGGGGCACCTGAACGCAGAGGTCCAAAACGGTTGTATTGAAAAGTTATGCCGATTGCCGCGGTGTAGTTATTATGCTGTAATATGCTCCCCGCGACGCCGTTGCCGTAAATGTAATTCCCCTCGACCAATATGTTTCGCGACACTTCAGTATCGCTCGACGCGACAAAAAATCCGTTACCGCCGTCAGTAATTATGTTGTTCCGAAAGGTCAGGTTTTCGCCCTTCTCGACATAAATAGGCGACGCTGAGGTGGAATAGGTCTGAATATTCCCCGTGTCGTCGGAAAATTGGTAATTAGGATGCGCACCTCGTATCTCAAGATTCTCGATCACGATATATTTCGGCATCGTGTCAGCAGGTACGTTTGCGCCTCCGATCTTGATCGTACCGCGATTTTCGCTCCAGAAGTTCAGGTTCAGAGGCGTCACGGCTCCGTTGCCGTCGATCACTGGCCGTTCACCATTTGGACCTAAAACACCGCTGACCGTTATCGGTGAGGCGGCCGTGCCTTGACGGCAAATGACCCATTTCTCTTTGTAAGGAGTGGAACGCCAGTGGATCAGCACGGTATCGCCCGGTTGCAGTGTTGCCCACGGAACTTCGGCGATAGTGTCCATGGGCGTACCCTCTTTCACCTCATACACCGCAGCAAATGAAACAGACGACAAGATGCAAAAGCATAGTGCGGAGAGAATTACATTTTTCATTGCTTATTACTTTCGAGGGCAGATCTCGCCGAAGTCGATGAGGGTACTTCTATAAGAAACAAATTTCAAATGCCGCGGTAATTCCCGTTTCCAAAACAAAAAGGCCGGACAAACGCCGACCTTTATGATCAAATTTTTCGCGACCTTTTAATTGCGACGTCGAACACCGATCTTCATCTGGACGAGTTCTTCCATCGAGATATTCGGTTCCGATGCTCGTGCCTGACGGATGTAGTCGGCGTCGATCTTGAAGATGCGGGCTTTGACTATGTCCTCGGCATCCATCTTATCGAGGCCTGCGGCACGCAGGTCGTTCAGGAATCCGGGCGTTACCTTGAAGATGCGGAACTTTACCAAACCTTCGAAACCCTGATCGGCAAAGCCCATTTCCTTCACCTGGCGAACGTATTCAGCATCGATCTTGAAGATACGCGCCTTTACGAGGTCTTCCATGCTCAGGTTCGGAAAACCTGTGGCTTTCATCTCGGCCATGAATTTTCCGTCGATCTTGAAGATGGCCGCTTTGAACAGATCGTCAATATCCAGATCGCCAAAATTTGCAGATCTCAGATCGTCTGCGATCGCGGTTGTAACGTTAAGAGTCGCCGCAGCGAAAAGACGTTCCTCCGGAGTGTCGTGATTGCCTTTCGACGCCGGTTTTTCAAAATCGAAGCCTCGGGCTTTCATTCCATCGACAAACTTCTGATTGCCCGTAAACTTGAACGTGCCCGAGCCGCGTCCGTTGGTAAACGTGCCTTCGCATTCGATAATGCCCGCCTCGCGAACTAGCCTAAAGCTTACGCGGCCGCCGCGTTCTGCCTGATCGCGCGTGAGGCCTTCGAGATCGTTGTAAAAATACGTCGAGCCGTTTTGATTTCGGCCGCGTTCGGACTTTCGTTCGAACGAAAGATAGATCTTATTTACCCAGTCTTCTTTTTCAGCTTTTTCATCGTCTGATTCTCTTCCCGGTTTCGGGTCTCGCCATTCGCGCGTCTTGGCGGTCCAATCGCCGGCGATGGTTTGGGCAACAACGCCCGATGTGCCGATAACAAAACCGATGACGGCAAAACAAAATAAACTTATAAGCGAATTAACTCGCATTCTACGATGCCTCCGATATTTAATACTTTTCGCAGCGATGTGCGTTACGAAAGGAATACACCGGCGACGCCGCGTTTATGACAGGAATGGGAAAATTGCGTGATGTTTATTTCGCAAGGTTACGGAAGGCCGCGTCGGTGAACTTGAAATGACGTTCTTCTGAATCGAGAACTGCACCGAGTTTCTCATAAAAACTGATCGCTTTGATATTCCCGTCGCGAACCTGAAGATCGATGCGTTCGAAACCGCGTTCGGCTCCGAGCCGGGCGATCTCTCTCAAAAGTGCCTCGCCAAGGCCGGTGCCGCGAAACGCGGGGTCGATATAAAGATCGTCGAGATAGTAGCCGTGCTGTCCGCGAAAGCTGGCGAAGAAAGGAAAGAACAATGCGTAGCCGGCATAGCGGTCGCCATCTTTGGCGATCAACGCCTCGACATATGCCGAACGGGCGAAAATGGAATCGGAAAGTTTTGCGATGCTGTTCTCAAAGACATCGCTCAAACCCTCTAGCTCGGCAAGATCGCGCATCATCCTGATGATCTCACCGATCTCAACTTCTATTGGCCTTCTGATCTCGATCGCCATAAATGAAAATGGCCGTGCGCTCTTATTGAGGCGCACAGCCGTAATGTCAATAACTACCTAGCTTACGGACGCTTCCTCGCGGGGGCCACCTTCTGCGGAGCGATCTTCTGCTCGGCCTTTAGCGATTCGATCAACCCGAGGGCGTCGGCCTTGTACTTGTGACCATCCGGTGCGGCCGAGGCATAGGTTTGAAGATAATTCGCACCTTCCTGCAGGGTTGCCTTGCCAGACTCTTCTTTTGTTTTATCCCGATTGGCCTTTCCTTCCTCAAGGACGATGTAGCCCTGATTGACGAGGCTTAAACCTAGTCCGGCCATCGCATCAAGGTTATTGGGCGAATCTACAAGGACCTTGCGATACTCTGCGATCGCATTCTCGGCATCGCCGGTAACGCGATAGATGTCTCCCATGATCATCTTCGCCTGCTCTTTTCGGGTCGCGTCGGTTTCGGCGGCGATGTATTCAGGGATAACGGTTTTCGCAATTTCCAATTTCGTGTCGTCCACCTGTTCGGTCTGAGACATCAATCTGAAAGAATCGGATACGCCCCTTAGTGCGGTCGCTGTCTGCGAAGCTTTGATATTCGGATCCGCAATGTCTCCCGGTTGGGCGTTCTTTAAGATCTGGAGTGAAGCATTGTAGGTCGCAGCCGCTTCGCCAAGGTCCGCCTTCACCTTTGTAAACGCCGCAACCTTAACGTTCGGGTCAGTTGATTTGACGTTTTGGTTGTATGTCAGAACGGCACGTTCTCGAAGGGCAGCACCTTTGTTGTTCATCAAAACCGGTGCGCTTCCCGCAAAGGTAGGGTTGGCGTTAATGCCCTCGTCATATTTGGCGATCGCAAGGTCCCAATTCTTCGCATTGTATGCCGCATTCCCGTCCTTCAACGAAGCCTCGATGATCGCGGTCTCTTGCTTGATCTTTTCGTTCTTAGCGGTCACCTCGGCAACCTTTTTGTTGTACTCTTCCTGTTGTTTCTTTTGCTCCGCGGTGAGCTCGCCCGTACCGCCGCCTGAACCTTGAGCGACCGCTTGTCGAACCTCATCGGGCGTCAGTCTGCGTCCGTCGCCTTCATTGAGGGTGAATTTAATATTGTCCATTCCAGGCTTGATGCCCGGTAGGAACGAGGGCGACGCTCCCGGGGCGCTTACAGAAATGACAAAAGTCGCACCAACCTGAAGGCCCGCGAAACTGAATTGCCCTTTCTTATCCGTTTTATCGGCCGGACCGGACGATTTGATGTCGGTTCGGAAAACTTCGACCATTGCGCCTTCTAACGGGACAATGGTTCCGTCAGTTTTCTTCAATTCCACTTTACCTGAGACTGGTGCACTCTGAGCTTGAACCGCGACACCGCCAAAAACGATAGCTGTGATCGTAAATACGAATGAAATACTTAACTTCTTGATCATTGGGATCCTCCGATACTCTTCCCGAGGGTCATAAAACTTGGTTTTGATGCGGGTCCGGGAAAAAGGGTTTATAGATTAAATAAATAGTAACTCAAATCCGGCAATTTTGTTAAATAAATACACATTTTGTCGGGGTCGAGAAACCGTTCGTCGACGTGTGTTATCCTCGAATCAACTGCCTTGATGAGTTCCTTAATGGATATAAACACGAGAATTTACAACTTCAGTGCGGGCCCTGCGATGATCCCTGAACCTGTGCTCGAACGTGCCCGGGAAGAGTTGCTTTCACTCGGCGGAATCGGCATGAGCGTAATGGAGATCAGCCATCGTTCGTCACACTTTGAACGGGTGCTGAACCATGCAGAACAGGGAATTCGCGATCTGCTGGATGTTCCGGGCAACTACCGCATACTCTTTCTACAAGGCGGAGCGACCTTGCAATTCGAGATGGTCCCGATGAACTTCCTCCGGCCGGGCCAGTTTGCGGAGTACGTCATCACCGGTGCCTGGGGTACAAAGGCCCAGTCGGAAGCAAAACGCTGCGGAGATGCACGTGTCGCATTCACGACCAAAGATTCGGGATTTACGTCGGCTCCCACGCAAGATGCCTTACGTTTCTCGCCCGACGCCGCTTTTGTGCATTACACCTCTAACGAAACGATCGAGGGAGTGGAGTTCAAATACGATCTCGATGCCGGCGGCGTACCTGTCGTGTGCGATGCCTGCTCGAATATCCTGTCGAAACCGATCGGTGTTGAGAAATACGCCATCGTTTATGCAGGAGCCCAAAAAAATATCGGTCCGAGCGGTGTAACTGTCGTCATTATCCGCGACGATATGATCGAACGTGTGCCCGAAGGCCAATTCCCGATGCTCGATTACCGTGTTCTAGCAAAAAACAATTCGATGCTTAACACGCCAAACACATGGGGGATCTACATGGTCGGCCTTGTTTGCGATTGGCTGAAAGAGCAGGGCGGCCTCGCGGCAATGAAGCAAACGAACGAAGAAAAGGCGGCAATTCTATACAACGCGATCGACTCAAGCGACGGCTATTATCGCGGCCACGCTGAGAGGGCTTCACGCTCGGTCATGAACGTTACTTTCCGGCTGCCAAATGAAGATCTTGAAAAGAGGTTTTGCGATGAAGCGACCTTATTGGGAATGGACGGACTTGCCGGACACCGTTCGGTCGGCGGCATACGCGCCTCGATCTACAATGCGTTTCCTAAAGCAGGTGTAGAACACCTTGTCGAATTCATGTCCGAATTCGCCCAAAAGAACGGCTGATCATTTTACGAGTGACGAGACGGCTGCGATCAGCTTGACTTCCTCATCTTCAAACACGGTTCTCATATCGATAACAACCTTGCCGTCGACGATCCGGGTGACCACCGGTGTATCGAAATTCCTGAGAATGTTTTCGAGTTCATCTGCTGTTTTTTTTGCGGACGACAAGGTAATACACCACGTAATCGGCTTAACATCCGGAGCAGAGCCGCCGCCGATCACGGATTCGCCCTGAACGATGTCTATCTCCAGACCCGTTCCCGTTATTTCTCTAATTTTCTCTACTGCCGACAGTGATCGATTGAGAATTTGTTCGGTATCCATCGAGAGCATGCGAAGGACCGGTATTTCATCATGTTGCTTCTCACGAAGGTAAGAATCGAGAGTGGCCTCAAGAGCGGCATACGCAAGTTTATCGAGCCGCAATGCACGATAAAGCGGATTTCGACGCAGCGTGGCGATCAGATCTTTCTTTCCGGCAATGATCCCGGCCTGCGGCCCGCCGAGCAGTTTGTCTCCGCTGAAACAAACTATATCGGCACCATCGGCGATCGATCGAGAGATGACCGGTTCATCGCCAAGCCCGAATTCGGACAGATCGAACAATGCCCCGGAGCCCGCATCTTCGAACAAAATAAGACCATGCGCTTTCGCCAGCTTTGCAAGTTCGGACAGTTTAGGCGTTTCAGTGAACCCGATCACGCGATAGTTCGAGGGGTGAACGCGCAGTATCATCCCTGATCCGCTTCCGATCGCATTTTCGTAATCGCGCAGCTTTGTACGATTAGTTGTGCCTACCTCGCGAAGGATCGCTCCCGAACGTGAAAGCACGTCTGGCACGCGAAAGTCTCCGCCGATCTCCACCAGTTCTCCTCTGGAAATAATTACTTCCTTTCCGGTTCCGAAAGCCGTAAGCACAAGAAAGGCGGCGGCCGCGCAGTTATTGACGATGATCGCCGCTTCGGCTCCGGTCAGTTGGCATATAAGGCGCTCTGCCCGGTCGCCGCGTTTACCACGTTTTCCCGTCTCGATATCCAATTCGACCGTGCAATAGTGTGAAGCCTCGTTCAAGAATGCAAGCTTCGCGTTTTCCGAAAGCGGCGAACGTCCCAGATTAGTATGGATAATAACGCCGGTCGCGTTTATCACATGACGTACACCGCTTCGCAGCTCCTCTCGCAGGTCGTCCGACATCCTTGTTTCAGCGAGGGATGTAAGTGATCCTTGACCAGAGACCTTAACTTGACTTTCCGGAGACAAGATCGAATTTCGCAATTCTTCGACTGCTTTTCTCGCGAGTGAGATCGCAAGCGCGCGACCCGCCCTTGCCGCGATCGTCTTGCCGGTCGGGGTCTGAAGTAGTTCATCGATCGACGGCAGGTCTTTCAAGCGAACGCTTGTTTCGGATCTCTCAGCTTCGGCCATATGTCGATTCTACAAAGTTTTTGATCCAAATGTGGAAGTTGTTCGACATTGTTTATTTATTCTTATAGGCGTTATTGCCGCTTTCAAACCGCACGTCCTTCAATTCAAACAAATGGCACTAAACAATAATCTCTACCGACAGACCTCATCGCGTCTTGAACAAACCGTAGCCGTCGATCAGCAACTATCAAAATTGGAAGACGACATACGAAAGCTAAAGATCGATTTCGACATTTACTTTAACGGTTCGGCAAAACGGCCTCCCCTCGAAGCACGCGCCAGGCTCGAATCCCAGATCAAGCGAATGTCCGACAATCGAAATCTCTCGTTCGCTCAAAGATATCAGTTGAATACGCTGGTCTCGCGATTCACTTCATATCGCGAACTGTGGCGGCGAAGCCTCAAAGCAAAAGGTGAGGAACTTACATAGTTTCCAATAATGTGAAAAGCGGATCCCGATAACGAGATCCGCTTTCTTATTCCCGTTTAGCCAGAGTGGGCCCGACGGTCTGGTCCTCTACGCAGTCGCAAATGCCACCTTGGTGACGTTCTCCGCCTGCGGCCCCTTGGGCCCGTTAGTGACTTCGAATTCGACCTCCTGACCCTGAATCAATGTCTTGTAACCATCCCCGGTGATTGCACTATAGTGCACGAATATGTCTTGATTTCCGGGCTGTTCGATAAATCCGTAGCCCTTGGCATTGTTAAACCATTTGACCAATCCTACTGTCTTGGACATTTTTCCTGTTTCCTCCAGCAAACTACAAAAAATAGAAAATTTGTTTTCGTCAATTTTCTCCTTGGTATCTGACAAACTACCCAAGCAAATGCAAGCCTGATGACCTGCAACTGTGTTGGGACACTTGCCGGAAACAAAGGTTTCCTAACAAACAGCAAATCTTAAACTTCAAGATCTTTGTGGGTTATATTGTGTGTGTTTGGCGATTGACGAAGTGAATTTACTGTTAATTAACTGCGCTGTCAAGCACTTTTTCTCTTATTTGAACAAAATGATCGAAAAAAGGCGCGATATGACCCTAAATGTTCTAAATGCGAATGTTCTCGGCGGTTTTGCTGCCACTTTGAGGGGAGTTGTGAGGTCGTCCAAGATCGGCGCATTCTGATAGACTACGTCTATGTCATCCGGTTACGGAACGGGAGAACCGCTCTCTTATAACAAGTATCTAAAAGTCCGGGAACTCATTCGCCTTCAGGAGACATTGTCCGAACCTGAAAGCCATGATGAGCTTCTTTTCATCATCATTCACCAAACATACGAGCTGTGGTTCAAGCAGATCCTGCACGAGATCGACGCGACCATCGAATGGCTCAATGAGGGAAGGATGTTTCGCGCAAATCATAGCTTGAAGGCCGTGATCGGTATTGAGAAGGTCCTCGTGTCGCAGATACACATTCTCGAATCGATGGCGCAGATCGGATTTCTTGAATTTCGCGATCGATTGAACCCCGCAAGCGGGTTTCAGTCGATGCAGTTTCGTGAATTGGAATTTGCTTCTGGTGCTAAAGACGAACGGATCCTGAACTCCTTTAAGAACGACGAGTTCGCTTTTGAACGGCTTTCCAGGCGGTATGGCTCTGAGAGCCTCGCAGATGCGTTTTGGAAATTGGTAGGCACCAACGGACTCTCGTCAGAGACGCGTGAAGAAAAGGTAAATGCAATTGTCGAGATTCTGACACATCCCGAAACATATCCGGATCTTTTCAACATGCAGGACCTGCTCATCGAGCACGACGAGAACATCTCGCTGTGGCGATATCATCACGTTCTAATGGTCGAGCGCATGCTCGGCATGAAACCCGGGACAGGCGGTTCGGAGGGTGTCGGCTATCTGATGACGACTATTACCAAACGATTTTTCCCCGAGATATGGGAAGCGCGCACGCATCTAAGCATAGACAAATTGAAGAAATGAAAAGTAAGGCCGCGATCTTGATCCTGTTTCTGTTCCTCCTTTCGTCGGCAACGATCGCCCAATCGTCCGAGACGGTCCGCGTCACATTTCTGCACGTTAATGACACGTACCAGTTCACGCCCGCCGATGGCGGAAAACGCGGCGGACTTGCCCGCGTGCTGACCATAAAGAAACAGGTGCTCGCCGATAATCCGAACACGCTTATGACGCTCGGCGGAGATACGGTCTCGCCTTCGGTCGAAACACGCACTTACAAGGGTGCGCAGATGATCGACGCATGGAATACGGTCGGGCTCGATTACGCTGTTTTTGGCAATCACGAGTTTGATATCAAGACCGCGGATCTTCTCGAGCGCATCAAGGAATCCAAATTCACCTGGCTTGGTGCAAATGTTATTGATTCGAAGACCGCGAAGACCTTTGCAGAAACGCCCCAGTTTGTTATTCGTTCGATCGGCGGTGTGAAGGTCGGCATCGTCGGACTGGTGTTGCCCGAGACAAAAGAGACCTCGTCGATGGAAGCGGGCCTGAGCGTCACCGATTTTTGCGAGACGGCAAAGAAATTCGTTCCAGAGATGCGATCACTAGGGGCAAATGTCGTTGTCGGTCTGACGCATCTATTCATGGCGCAGGATAAAAAGCTCGCCGGCTGCGCTGACTTTGACCTCATACTTGGCGGTCACGAACACACTCTCTTACAGTCGTCTGCTAACGGCACGCCTATATTCAAAATGACCGCGGACGCACGCGAGGTCGGCAGGTTTGATCTGTATATCGACAGGAAGACCGGAAAGCTGACAAGCATGGATTGGCAGATCATACCGGTGACCGATCAGGTTGCGGACGATCCCGAATTTGCTCCTGTCATCGCGAAGTATAAAGATCTCTTAGACAAACTCGCCGTAAAGGTAGGGGCCACCTCGGTCCAGCTTGATGCTCTTTCTTTTTCTTCGCGTACTAAAGAAACGAACATCGGTAATTTCATCGCCGATTCCTACCGCGAAGCGGTGGGTGCAGACATAGGATTTGTTAATGGCGGCTCGATCCGCGCCGACCTCACCTACAATCCGGGACCGCTCACGATGCGCGACGTGCTGTCGATACTGCCATTCAACAATCCGATCGTAAAGGTTGAAGTAACGGGAAAAACGCTAATGGAGATCCTCGAGCACGGTGTCGCCCGCAGCCGCGAGGACAACGAACCGGGCCGCTTTCCGCAGGTCTCGGGATTGAGATTTACCTTTGACGCAAGTAAGCTTCCCGGCCAGCGAATAACACAGGCAAGCGTCGCCGGCAAACCCGTCGACACAAATGGAACATACACGATCGCCACGTCCGACTTCCTCGTTTCCCGCGGCGGCGATGGCTATACGATGTTCAAGGACTCGAAGATATTGTTGGCGGCTGATAAAGCGCCAAAGGATTCAGAGGTATTTGAAAAAGCGATCCGCAACGCTCCGAATTCCACGATCGGACCGAGCGTAGACGGGCGGATAAAGAGACTCAACTGACCGCGCTACTTGCTCTCGTTGCCCGATCTATCGATCGCCTTCACCAATATGCGGTCGATGTTCCTGTTGACCGACAATGCGATCGTCGTTTGGCTCGCGGGTTGGATCGAATAGCCCCAGCCGTCGTTATCCTTAGCGTAAACCACATACCAAAACGCTCCCGAAACCTTCGGCCAGGTCGCACGAATGTACTCAGCATCGCGCCTGATAGTCACCATCGGCGAACGCAACCGCTTCGACTTGATCCAAGGCGACGCGGGGATGATCGCATCGCGCTTATAAACGGCATCGCGCAGTTTTGCCTGAATGCCGCCCAGGTCGTTTCGCAGAGATCTAAAGCTGAAATGTATGCCTCCTGAAGTGAGCGGATCTTGCCGTGTCACGCCGATCTGCGAGGCGATCATCTCCGCGTTAAACTCCGGCTTTGACCCGATGCGGTATGTCGCGATGCCCGGCCAGATGTGTCGGCGTTTCGTATTCTGCTCCTTCCACCAATCGAGCAGCACGGGAAAACTCAGGCCGGGCCGGCCGGTTTCCCAATAGAGCTGCGGTGCGAGGTAATCGACCGTGCCGTCCTGCAGCCATTTCCGCGAATCGGCGTAAAGCTCAGCGTAAGCATTGAAACCTTTGATGTCGCGTTCCGGTATCGGCTGCCAGATGCCAAATGGCGATATGCCGTACATTACGTGCGGCTTGATGCGTTTCACCTCGCGGCCGACCGCTGCAATGAATTTGTTCACATGCGACCGGCGCCAATCGCCGCGGTCCATCTTTCCGCCGCCGGCTTTATACTTCTCCCAGTTTGCGGTGTCGGGGAAATCGATGTTGTTCCCTTTATCGTCTTTCTCAGCGTACGGATAGAAATAATCGTCGAAATGCACACCGTCGATGTCGTACCTGCGAACGACGTCTGCGATAACACTCAGGCTGTATTTTTGAGCATCTGGTTCGGTCGGGTCGAGCCACATATATCGGCCGTATTGACGAACGATCGCTGGCTTTAGTTTAGATACGTGACCGTCGGACATCGTTTTGCCTGACGGATGATAGGCACGATAGGGATTGAACCATGCATGAACGAGAATGCCCCGCTTATGCGCCTCTTCGACAATGAACGCCAACGGGTCGAATGCCTGCGGCCTGCCCATCTGCCCGGTGAGGAATTCAGACCAAGGCTCTATCTTCGACGCATACACCGCGTCCGCGGCAGGCCGCACCTGAAAGATCACGGCGTTCAATCGGAGATCCTTTGCAAGTTCGAGCGATGCTGTCAGCTCAGCCTTTTGTTCCTCGACGGTCAACGTCCGCTTTGTTGGAAAATCTATATTATCGACAGTCGCTATCCACGCAGCGCGAAACTCCCGTTCGATCTTTGGCAGCGATCGCGCGGTCAGGGCAGAGGCAAGAAAAAGAATCGTAAGTATCAGCTTCATACAAACTCGGCAAAAACCTCGTTAGAAAATAGCATTCCTTTTCGGGTTAAGCGTAATCTGCCATCGATCACCTCGACCAGATCCTTTTCTTCGAGTTCGCTGATCTTGTCACCGAGTTTTGAACCAAATTCTGCCTCGTATTCGACCAGGTCGATGCCATTGGTCAACCGTAGCCCAAGGAACGCAGACTCGGATGCTGCATCGATTCGTTCGCGATCTACTTCGGCTCCACCGAAATTCTCGATCCGTTCCACATACTTCGCGGTGTCACGTTCGTTCGCATACCGCTCGACGCCGTCGAACGAATGCGCCGAAACGCCGAAACCATATACCGGTTCCAGCCGCCAATATTTCGTGTTGTGTCGCGATTCGAATCCGGGCTTCGCAAAGTTTGAGATCTCGTATTGGTGATAACCGGCAGACGCGAGGGTATCTAGCATCACCTCGTACATCTCAGCTGCAATTTCCTCGTCCGGCAAAGGACGTCGGCCCGAACGCAATTGTTCTGCGAGCGGCGTGCCCTCGTGAATTTCAAGCAGATAAAGGGAAAGATGTTCGGGCGACATCGCGACGGCTTCGTCGAGGTTTCGTTTCCAGTCGTCCACCGACTGCCCGGGAAGGCCCGCGATAAGATCGAAACTTACGTTTGTGAAGCCCGCATCACGCAGCAACCGAAACGTCTTTCTCGCGTCGTTCGCGTCATGACCTCGTGCAAGGAGCTTGAGATCGCGTTCGTTAAATGTCTGTACGCCGAAGCTCGCGCGGTTCACACCGAGATCTTTGTATTCGCGAAGCGTCTCCGCCGTCACCGTCGCCGGGTTCATTTCCATCGTGAACTCTGCGTCGGAAGCGATCTCAAACCTCGACCGTAATGAATCCAGTATCTTTCGAACGTGTCCTGCCGGAAGCAGCGACGGCGTCCCACCGCCGAAATAAACAGTGTCCGCCAAAATCCTTCGGGCAGAAACGCGACCGTTTTGGAGCGTGCCTTCGAGAGCCTGACCAGCACGCTCGTTCACACTCGCGTTTCCGCCCGAGTATGCGAGATTCTCGATCTCAACGGAAAGCGCATTCACATACCGCTCCACCGCCTCGCTGCTGCGCCAAACATCGGTCGCAAAGTCGCAGTACGAACAACGCGATTTGCAGAACGGTATATGTATGTAAACGCCTGCCATCAGCGAGATACGCGGCACTTGAAATTTGCGGGAACTTTGCCCGTCAGGGAGCGTAATTTCACAGCGGCTATGGAACAACTATCTTACTATGTTTCGGTTGGGGCGTTTGCGGTTGTAATGATCTGCTGGTTGGTATTCGCAGGCGCATTCTTTCTTCGCAAAAAGCCCGAAAAAGCCCCGGACGCCGTGAAGGCCCCGAGGTCGTGGCTCGGGATCGCGCTACAGGGCGTGAGCTACGGGTTCGTCTGGGCTATGCACCGCACTCCCGCGTTCTCCTCCTTCACGGGCGACCAATATTGGCTAAATATCGTTCTTCAACTGATCGCGGTGGCATTGTCCATCAGTTCGGTCGCCCTCACGATGGCCGCCATCCGCGAACTCGGCAAACAGTGGAGCTTCGAAGCCCGGCTCGTTGAGGGCCATATGCTTATCACCTCCGGCCCGTACAACCTTGTCCGCCATCCTATCTACACCGCGATGCTCGGCAAACTCATCGCGACCGGTATCGTCATCAGCCACTGGGCCGTGCTCGTCCCCGCGGTCCTGGTTTTCATCACGGGCACCTACATTCGGACGCGATTTGAAGAAAAACTACTACGCGACGCCTTCGGGCAGGAGTTCGAACGGTGGAAAGCCAGGGTTCCAGGCTTGATCCCAACCATGAGGGGCTGAAATTTTCGCGTTCAAATCGCCAGCCCGTCACAAAGTGAGGGAGCCAAAGCATTCTAGGCCTGCAACTTCTTCTCGAGAGAAGTTTCCCACAATCCTTCGAGATCAAGGACCGACTCGGCGATAGCTTCGCCACCGTCGATCGTGATCTTCAGCACGTCATCGCCGACCGAACCGATCACCGCGAAGGGGCAATCACCTGCGATGTCCCGCACCTTGTCAAGATCTTCCGCCGCAAAGCTGACAACGATGCGCGACGGCGATTCGCTGAATAGGACCGCTTCCTTCGAGAGCCCGTTCGACGAAAGTTCGATCTGCGCACCGACCGCCTCGCGGTTTAGCGACGAAAAGCAGCATTCGGCGATCGCAACGGCAAGTCCGCCGTCAGAGCAATCATGTGCTGACTTCAACAGTGTCTCGTCCGCAAGTTTCAGAAGAGTGTCCTGGACCTTTACTTCGAAGGAAAGGTCGATCTTGGGCACATTGCCTTTCTCGAT
Source organism: Blastocatellia bacterium (assembly GCA_016789265.1). Lineage (GTDB taxonomy): Bacteria > Acidobacteriota > Blastocatellia > Pyrinomonadales > Pyrinomonadaceae > OLB17. The sequence goes on along the minus strand of JAEUQK010000024.1, from coordinate 150,594 downwards.
CAGTTCATCGGTTGAAATGCCGATGACGCTTTGCGCAAATTCGCTTACCGAAAGATCGTCGTTGGTCAAGCCGAGCAGCGCGATGACATCGCCTTCGTTTTTGAACCCCTGTGTGATCATCTTCCGCGTGTCATCGATAAGGCCGACCATCCCGATCGTGGGCGTCGGCAATATCCCACGTCCATCGGTTTCGTTATAAAAAGACACATTGCCCGAAACTACCGGAGTTTCAAACGCCTCGCACGCCTCTTTCATTCCGTCGATAACGTCCGAGAACGACCGCATCACTTCCGGCCGTTCAGGCGACGCGAAATTCAGACAGTTAGTGACGGCTATCGGTTTTGCACCGACGCACACAACGTTTCGGGCTGCCTCGGCGACCGCGAGTTTCGCTCCTTCCTTTGCGTCGACAGAAACATATCGGCCCGGGCCGTCGAGACACATCGCGATCGCACGGCGAGTTTCTTTTACGCGAATGACCGCAGCATCGGCCCCGGGCAAAACCGCAGTGTTAGTCCGCACCATCGAATCATATTGCTCGTAAACCCAGTGCTTCGAACAGATATTCGACGACGCGAGTAGCGTTTTCAATGCTTGCCCCAGATCCCACGTCCCGAGTCTTAAGTCGATCACGTCGGCTGACTTTGGACGTGAAGCTTGTGACATTGAACGCTCATATTTCGGTGCTTCGTCGGTCAACGCCTGAACCGGCAGATCAGCCTCAAGCACTCCATTGTGCATGATGCGCAGGCGGTCGCCTTCGACTACTTTCCCGATCACGACTGCGTCAAGATCCCACTTGTTAAAGATCTCGACTAACTCTTTTTCGCGTCCCGCTCGCGCGACTATCAGCATTCGCTCCTGCGATTCCGAAAGCAGCATCTCGTATGCTGTCATTCCCGTCTCACGCTGCGGAACAAGCGTCAGATCGAGTTCGAGTCCCGTGCCCGCCCGCGCAGCCATTTCCACAGAAGAGCTTGTCAGGCCAGCGGCACCCATGTCCTGAATCCCGGCGATCGCACCCGATCGCATTGCTTCAAGACACGCTTCCAGCAAAAGCTTTTCGAGGAACGGGTCGCCTACCTGTACGGTCGGACGTTTTTCGAGAGCGGCATCATCAAACTCTGCCGATGCCATTGTCGCACCGTGTATGCCGTCGCGGCCGGTCTTTGCACCGACGTAAAGCACCGGATTTCCAATGCCTTCAGCCTTGCCGAAAAAGATCTGATCTTTACGGACGATGCCGAGCGCGAACGCGTTAACGAGCGGGTTTAGGCTGTATGATTCGTCAAAGATCACCTCGCCGCCGATCGTCGGAACGCCAAAGCAGTTGCCGTAGTGTCCTATACCTTCGACACAGCCTTTGAGAATGGACCTGTTTCGTTTTATCGTCCTCTGACGCTCTTCGTGATCGTCAGACTTGCCGACCTCTGATGCAAGCGGTTCTGACAAAGGGCCGAATCTCAGGCTGTTCATCGCAGCTATCGGCCTTGCTCCCATCGTAAACACATCACGCAGGATGCCGCCGACGCCGGTCGCCGCTCCCTGAAAAGGTTCAATGAACGACGGATGATTGTGAGACTCGACCTTGAACGCAACGCACCAGTCGTCGCCAATATCTACCACACCGGCGTTCTCGCCCGGCGGCACTATGACGCGCGGGCCGCTTGTCGGCAGCCTTTTGAGGTGGACACGTGAAGACTTATAAGAACAATGCTCCGACCACATCACGCTAAATACGCCAAGCTCGGTCAGATTAGGCTCGCGGCCCATTATCTGCTTTATCTTCTCGTATTCTTCGGCTGTTAGATTGTGTTGATCGACAATTTCCGGCGTGATAACTGTTTCGTTCATCTTCTATTGACTTCCCGTAGCTAAAACAAAACAGTCATTCTATCGTTTTGAAAAGATGATGTCGATTTTGGAAGGCTGAAATAAGTAGAGGATCCTTGTGGCCACAAAGTTCATGGAGAAAACTGCGACGGGATCCCTCTATTGCCTGATATTCTTTGTGGCTAGGTATGATCAGGCCATCGCAGGAGCTCCAAACGCCGCCCATTCTTCTTTCGACGGCCCGTAAACTCCGGGAACTGCCAATCCGGCTTGCCGCATGAGCACCGTCATTTGCCCGCGATGATGTGCCTGGTGAGCGATCAGGTAAAACAACGTAAGGCCTCGTGCCCACGTTTCGCCGTACATATCATCGGTTTCAAGCAGCGTCTCGTCGGTCCAATTCGCGCTGATCTCATCCGCGACGGACTTAGCGGCTTTCTCATATGCCGATGCGATCTCGGCCGCCGTCGTCGGGCACTCCTGATCGAACGAGGGTGCATCGACCGTTAATCCGACCTTCCCCGGCATCTCGCCCAGGGTCTGCGTGAGATGCCACCCAAGAAACCCGAGCGTTCTACCGTCTTCACATACCTTTTGCCCGAGCGATCCGTCCGTCAATGCGTTCAGGATCTTGCCCGTCATTTCGGCCTCATAAGCCCAGTCCTTCTGAAAATCTTCGATCTTTCTCAGCATAGAAAATCTCCTTAAGTCTTAGATAAGAATATGTTGCATCCACAATACTACGTCTCATCACAGGAAAAATCAACCTGCATCGACTGTATCGTTATTGTGAGGAGATCACTGCCATACCGCGATAAACAAAAACGCTCTGCCTGAAATCGTCAGGCTTCAGGGCGTTCAGCGTAACCGGTCCGTCAGGGCGGAGTTCTTTAAGGATCGGTTCGAAATTCTTTTCACTTGCGAGGTGTTGTTCGCGGTTCTTGTAACGCGTGACGAGGACAAGGTCAAACGGCGCGTTTGTGTCCGGTAGAGACTCAAGGACTTCATAGGAATGTATAACTCCCCGTTTCAATGCCTCTACGCGATACGGCTTCCAATTATTTTCGTAAAAATACATTGCCTCATCGCGTTTACCATCCTTTATCTTCACGTAGTCGATGGTGACATAAGTTGGTTCAGCTGCGGCAGACGCAAGAAGCTTGTTCAGTTCCGTCCGTATGGTCGCCAAAACGATCTTGCCCTCGCGAAAGTATGCGAGTTTTCCGTCCGGCGAATAGAGAGCAGTAAACGGCATACCGCCGCGCCAGTCTTTGGAGATCGACGTTATCACACCGCTCTCGTCATTTGTCTTTAGAAGGTATGCCGGCATTTCCGCTTTCATCGAGGAGAGAAACTTTGGCACGGTCGTCGCGATGTCTTCTACGTCGTCGAGCGACACAGTAATGAAATCGATCTTTCCTTTGTACTCCTTATCCAATTGAACGAGTTCGGGAAACTCTTCACGGCAAGGGTCGCACCAGGTCGCCCAAAAATTGATGAGCAGCGGCTTTCCGTTCGGAACGAGAAGCTTCTTGAATAAGACCTCGTTGACCTGCGTAACCTTGATCGCCGGTTTTCCCGTCGGCCTTGCCTGCGACTGCGAATGGACCACAAGAGATAAAATAAGGACGAAAAGCAGGCAAACCCCTGCTTTCGTCCTGTTCGAGATTCTAGTTCGCATTGTACTTCTTATTCAGCGACGCGTTTGATGGTGCATCCAAAGGCGTTTGCACGGGTTTTCGAGATCGGCTTTCCGCCAAGCGACGAATCGAACGCAGTTCGCAGAAATTGCTCCGTGATATTTTTGCCCGAACGATCGTTATCGATAGCACCGTGATAGAGCAGCACGTTCTTTGCATTGAAGTAATAGACTTCAGGCGTCACGGTCGCTCCCCATTTATCTGCCAGGGTATTTCCCTTATCGATCAGAACAGGAAACTTGTAACCGAATTCTGCGATGTTTGACTTGACCCAGTTTAGGTCTTCGGTCGCGTTCGAATTTATCCCGACGAAGTTGATGCCTTTTGCCTGATAATCGGCGGCGATCTCGTTTATCCGGTCCTTATAGCCGCGTACTACCGGACATTGCGCCGAAAGCCAAACTACGAGCGTACCGTTCTTTCCTTTCAGTCCGTCGAGCGTCTGCATCTTTCCGTCGACATCCGGGAGAGAGAATCCATCCACCGGCGCACCGATCTCGATCCCGGTCTGTGCCGCCGCGGGCGGTGCCAATACGTAACCGGCGATCATCAGAAGGGCCGCCGCTGCAAAGAATTTGAACCTCATTTCTTCGTGCTCCTTTTCAAATTTTAGATCCTAAAAGTTTATCAGCCACAAAAGGTTGTAACAAGAAAATTTACGAATTTTTACGAACCCACTGACCAAAAGGTTTCGGGAGTCAGACGCGTGAAGAGATACAACCGCCCAAAACCTGTGTTAGGGGCGGTTGTAGATAACGGATCGAAACCGTCTTTACTGGGGAAGCCTGCCCGGCGTCAGCGGAGCACCCGCCGCTTCAAGCTCTTTCTCGAATTTCGGGAGATCCGTTTCTATCAGGTTCCGCAGCCTTGCGAGAACCGGAGTAAATTCAGAATTCGCCAGTTCATAATTTGCTAACTGAGACTGCGTCGGTTTGACCGTTGAAAGCCTGATCGTTCCCGCAACGTTGCCGATGCGCTGTGCGATCGACGGCGGCGGTATCTCGGTGTTTTCCCGGCCTCCGCGGATCTCGTTGATCAGTGAATCGATCAGATTGTCGAAAGCCTCAGCCTGTTCGATCAGCTTCTTATTTTCCGTCGGGGCATCGGCGGCCGCGCGTTTCAGCAGGCCGATCCTCGTCTTGGCTTCGGTCGCAACATTCGATGCCGCACCGACAGCACGCTGAAGACTCGAAACCTTGCGCTGAAATTCCGCGAGCGATTTCGCGTCTTCGGCCGAGATGTTTTCCTTGCCTTCGACCACGACATTAAAGCTCTGCGAACCCGGAAGAGCTGTAACGACTCCGTTCACACGCATCGCCATAGTCACGGTGTATTTGCCCGGCATGACGAGCGGGCCTTGCGGGCCCCCACCGAATCCGCCAAAGCCTCCGCCTCCCCCGCCACCGCCGGGGCCTCCCGGTCCGCCCGGCTGCTGTGCCGTGATCGCTGGCGGTGTATAACGCATATCCCAAACCGTTCTCTGGATACCGGCGCCTGCCGGAGCATTTAGCCTGCGCACGATGTTTCCATCCACATCCGTGATCGTAAAGATGACTGCTGGCGGCTCTTCTTCAGTTTCTGCCCGCAGTTCGGCTATCGACGGATATTTGAACGGCTGTTTCTTGCGCTCGGCGTCGCGTTCCGCCTCCTGCCGTTTCTGCCGCATTGTCTTCGGAGACTCTTTCAGGAAGTAAGTGAACGTTGCGCCGTAGGCCGGATTTGGTGCGGTGTAGAACGATGCACCTTGCGAACCTGCAAACGAGCTGTTTGACCTCACATACATCAACGCATCGTCGACCGGAAACAATGCCGACTGTTGCTGCACCATCGACGCGGAAACCTGCCGCAACGGCGAGTAATCATCGAGAACATAGATGCCGCGGCCGAAAGTACCGAGCACGAGATCGTTTTCGGTTTTCTGGATCGCAATGTCGCGAACCGCGATCGTCGGCAGACCGCCGCGGAGCTGTATCCATTTCCGGCCTCCATCGACCGAGAAGAACGCGCCGAATTCAGTTCCGACAAAGAGCAGATTCGGGTTTAGGTGATCTTCCGCGATGGCATATGTCGAACCGCGTGCGGGTAGGTTCGAAGCGATCGACGTCCACGTCTTGCCCGCGTCCGTGCTTTTTACGATGTAAGGTTTGAAATCGCCGTTTTGATGGTTGTTGAAGAGCGCGTAAACCGTTCCTTCGCTATGCTGCGAAGCGAGTATGCGCTGAACATAACTCGACTCCGGAATGCCTGCGATCTTATCGACCTTTCTCCAACTTCCGCCGTCGTTTTCCGTGATCTGAATCAAGCCGTCATCTGTGCCTACATAGATCAGGCCCTGTTTCTTCGGCGATTCTGACAATGCCGAAGCGTTTCCGTACAAAGCGGTCGATTGGTGTTTAGCGATCGCGTCGGGCCCCCAGACTTTACCCATAACGGGCAGCGTGTTCCGGTCAACGCCGCGTGAAAGGTCGCCGCTGATCACTTTCCAATCGTCACCGCGGTTGTCCGATTTGAACAGCTTGTGTCCTGCAAAATAAAGCCGCGTATTCGAATGCGGACTGATGATGATCGGCGAATCCCAGTTGTAACGCTGCGATTCGATGCCCTTGCCTTCCATCGGCGCGATGCTCACGCGTTCGCCCGTACGCTTATCAAAACGGATAAGGCCGCCGTTTTGGCTTTCGGCGTAGATGATGTTGGGATCTTTCGGGTCCACGCGCGATTGAAAACCATCGCCGCCGTTCGTCGCAAACCAATCGGCATTAGCGATGCCCGACGAACTCCTCGTCTTTACCGGGCCGCCAAGTGAATTGTTGTCCTGTGTGCCCCCGAACACGTTGTAAAAGGGAACGTCGGTATCCAGAGCTATATCGTAAAACTGGGCGACGGGAAGGTTCGCTTTGAAATGCCAGTTTGAACCGGCGTCAAAACTCTCATAGATGCCTCCGTCGCAGCCGACAAGGATGTAATCCGTATTGTTCGGATCGACCCAAAGAGCGTGATTGTCCACGTGCTTTAGACGCTCGCCAAGATTTTGCAGCGTGCGGCCGCCGTCGTTCGAGACCTGATTCTGAACGTTTGGCACATAAACGCGGTCGACGTCTTTCGGGTCCGCGACGATCTGTCCGTAATACATGCCTTGAGCGATGTTCGGGTTCATTCGCTCCCACGTCGCTCCGCGATCGTTAGACCTAAAAATACCGCTCAAGGTTCCGCCTGCTTCGACGGTCGCATAGACGACATTTGTATTTGCCGGCGAGATCGACAGCCCTATACGCCCGAGATCTCCCGGAGGCAGGCCCGAACGTAAACGGTTCCACGTGTTGCCTCCGTCTGTCGATTTATAGACCGCGCTTTCGGGTCCGCCGTTTATGAGCGTGTAATAATGCCGGCGACGCTGCCACGTCGCGGCGTACATCACATCCGGGTTCGAGGGGTCGATAACCACGTCCGTCGCGCCCGTGTTCTCGGTTCCAGGTATAACCGCTTTCCAAGTTCTGCCGCCGTCTGTCGTCTTGTAAAGTCCCCGCTCGCCGCCGCCCGACCAAAGCGGACCTTGCGCAGCAACAAAAACCACGTCGCTGTTTCGCGGGTCTATCGCGATGCGGCCTATGTGTTCCGATGTTTTCAATCCCATGTTCCGCCAGCTTCGTCCGCCGTCATCTGAGCGGTAAACGCCGTCCCCGTAGCCGACGCTCCGCTGGCTGTTCCGCTCGCCCGTGCCTACCCAAACGGTCGCCGGGTTCTTCGGATCGAGCGCGATCGCCCCGATCGAGAACGAACCTTCGCCGTCAAAAACGGGCGTGAAGGTCGTGCCCGCGTTGACCGTTTTCCAAACGCCACCCGATGCGACCGCTACGTAATATTTGCCTCTGTCGGTCGGATCCACCGCAAATGCGATAACGCGTCCTGAGGTGACCGCCGGGCCTATCGACCGAAACCGCATTCCAGAAAACACACCGCTTCCAAATGGGTCGGGCGTCGGGGTCGGTGTCGGAGCGGGGGTCGGAGTTGATGAAGGCGTTGGCGATGCCGCGGCAGCAGTTTGCTTTGTCGCATCGCCGGCGGGCGTCTGCGTCGGCGAAGGGGCCGGCGATGCCCCTGGCCTTCCGGGCCGCTGGCCAAAAACGGTTAATGCAAACAATGCCAAAAGGCAGACAGAGAGAGTGAACGTACGCAGCTTATGCACGGATATCGGCTCCTTTTCGAAACTAATTGTGGATGAACGCAGGACGGTAGTAATTATTTCGCTCATCCCGATTTTTTTCAAATCGCCGCAAGCCAATCGTTGCGAAAGCAGGTCACAAAAGGGCCACTGAGAGTGTTTCTTGCTACGAAGCACCCTTATTCCTCCCTACGAAAAGGACGCCGAAGCGTCCTTCCAGATCTCAATGCGATCAACGCGGCGTTCTTGTGATCGAGACCGTGAGTCGATAGGAGGTCATTGGCCCCAGATCCATGATCTCGACGTAATAATCGCCATCCTCCACAAGGTCAAGGAAGTATTGTTTTTCGTAATCCTCGGCGAACACCACCTTGCCGGTCGGCGAACTCACGCGGGCTACGATGCTCTGCCCGGCACGTGCTCGTACAACATATCGCTTGTAGTGGTTATAGGCGATCGTTCCAGTTACGGTCGTGGAATATCGGCTCTGCGGAATACGAATCCGCGCTTGCGCCCAGATCGGAGTGACGAATAGGAGCACCGCAAGAGTTGCGATCACGAGCCCGATTCTGGCCGTGAAGTCAGATAACTTTATCCGAAGAGCCTAGGCAGGCGGCGTTGGAGGTTTCTTGGAAGCAGTATTTCCATTGCATCGTCAACGGTAACGATCCCGGCGATGTCGCCCTCATCGTCGACCACCGGCAATGCAAGCAGGTTGTATTCTGCAATGATCTGCGCGGCCTCATCGGCAGGGTCGGATGGATGTGCGAACCGAAATTCGCTTCGCATCACTTCCGAGAGCTTCAGACGAGGATCGGCGAGTATCAGCGAGCGCAGGCTGATCAGTCCGACGATCTTCCACGAACCTTCCTTTTCAACAACATAAAGGTAATAGATCATGTTCGGCGTCTCGGCCATTTCACGAAGCCGTATGATCGTTTCGCCGACGGTCAGGTCTTGCGGGACATGGACAAATTCCGTTGTCATCAGGCCGCCGGCAGTGTCGTGTTCGAAAGCCATTAGTTCGGCTACATCCGCCTTTTCATCGTCCTCCATCAAGGCGAAAAGCTGCTCAGATTTCTCTTCGTCCATCTCGTCAAGAACGTCGGCGGCATCATCGGGGGACATCTCCTCCAAAATGTCGGCGGCACGTTCTTCGTCGAGTTCTTCGAGGATGCGGGCCTGGGCCTCTGTGGTCATTTCCTCGAGGGTATCGGCGGCGATGTCGTCATCGAGACTCTCGACCACTTCGGTTCGGTGGATCGGCGAGAGCGACTCTGCAAGTTGTGCAATTTCAACAGGATGCAGCCGCGACAGCTTGTCCTTCGACGACTTTAACTGGACAGTAACGGTGGCGGTGTCGGTGGCGAGATAGCCGACGTCAGCCCAATCGAGAACTTCGACCACCCGATCGGTGCCGTAAAAACCTTTGGGCATGAGACGGCGAAGAAAGCCCTGAAAGCTGACGTCCGCACCGGTCACGCGCCAGCGATCACCGGTGTCGATAAGCTGGACATCGTTAACACGAACGACACGCTTGCCATCCACGTCGATAAGCTGGTTATCAAGCACGTCCTTGCCGAGCAAGACTTCGCCCTCACGGCGTACAAACGGCGTAAGGTCAAGCTTTGCAGAACTTAGCCGGACTCCTTTTTCGTCAAACCCGGCGATATTTCGGCCCGAAACAAAGAAATCACGGCGTCGAAACCGCGCGACCAGGCCCACGACGGGCGGATAATCCTCGCTGCCGTATCGAACGACGACGTCCTTTATCACCGCAAATCTCTCATTGCGGCTGTCGTGGATCGGCATCCCGATCATCTGGGACACGTAGAGCATCGACTAAAGATAACTCAATTTGACCGATTTATGCACCCCGAGGCGAAAAGCGGTTTACAAACCACAATTTAGCGTGTTATTCTTACAGTCCGCTGTGGCAAACAGTGGCAAACAGGTAACAAACTCTTGAAATCCTGCAGCGATCAAGCCTTTATTTAATAAGGTATTGCCGGTCAACTCACCCCAGGAAATTCCTACCTTTCAGAATGAAACAGGCCAGCCTCGCCATCTTTACAGTTCTAATACTCGGTGCGGTCGCATCCGGACAAAACCAGCCGCGGACTTTCGACAATTTCGACCGATCGCAGGGCGTTGAAGTTTATGTGCCGCCGCCTCCGCCGATCCAAACCGTTGCAAAGAAGGGGAAAAGAGGCACAAAGTATCAGGTTGTCGTCGAAGACAAGCTGGTCCGGAAAACGGCCCAGTCGCGTCCGACAGCCGGAGTCGCCGATGGCCTTGCATCCCGCGAAGGCGCAGTCAATTTGCCCTCGTCAAAACTATCGATGGGTACGAGCACCCATTTGAAAGGCTTTACGACCGGAAACGCACTTCATGATTCCTACATTGTCGAATCGAGCCGACGCTACAGCATAGATCCGCTGCTCATCTACTCGCAGATGCACCAGGAATCGACGTTCAAGATCCGTGCGACTTCGCCTAAGGGCGCAAGCGGCCTGATGCAGCTAATGCCCGCGACGGCACGTCGGTTCGGCGTCACGTCGATCTACGACCCGAAGCAGAACATCGACGCCGGTGTTAAGTACATGCGGTGGCTGCTGGATACGTTCAACCAGGACGTGGTGCTCGCCCTCGCCGGCTATAACGCAGGTGAAGGAGCCGTGATGAAATACGGCTGGCGAGTTCCCCCGTACCGAGAAACACAGGAATACGTCCGCCGAATAACGTCGCGATACAACATGATCTCGGACGGCCGATATGTGGATAATTCCCGGCGTTTCGGAAACGAAATGGCAAAGAAACTCGAACAGAAGGATTCGCGGCCGCTGTATGTTTACGAGCCCGCGCCGCTGACGGTGAGGATGCCCGACGGAAAGATGATGTTGATGAATCAGTGACAAGTGACTGGTGAGAGATGAGATATGAGAATTGAGATTTGAAGGTTTTGTTGCAGCGAAGATCGGCTGTGCTGAACATCGGGACACGGTCATAAACTATCAACCCTCAGTTATCAACTATTAGTTATCAGTTATTAGTTATTCGCTATAAAAGTTGCTGGCCTGAGTTTCTCTCTTCTCCACTGGTCAAAAGACTTGCGGCCGCGTAAAAAACGGCCGCGTTTTTGCGCTGGTTCGGAGATCTTTTTGCCCGTATGGTGCGGGTAATTCCGACACAGAAGGCCGTTAAATGTGTGCCATCTTGCACGTCGGGTGTGGCCCGACGCTATTGAGTACGCCTCCTCCATCGACGCTCAGAATTCGGTTACGAGACGAACGTCGACATTGAGGTCTACGTCGACGGTCACGACTCGATTTGGTGCGACTTCGGTCCAGCCGCCTATCTGATCGGTAAGGCGTTCGGACGAGATCACGATCCCGTTGGTCTCAGCAAAGCAATCGGTCATTGTTTTCCATTCGCCTTCAACCAGATCGGCTGGTTTCCGGGCGGAGCCAACCACAACTTTTCTACACACCCGAAAACAGATGTCCAATGGCGGGCAGGCATCCAAAATTGCGTTAGGCTGAACCAAGGACAAAAGGGACGCCTTTACGCTGTTCCCGAAGCCAAGGCGGTGCTTTTCGCCAAATACAATTTCTAGCATTTACAAGGTTGACCGCGTTACGACATACGTAGGCAATGCAGCTTAAACGCCGCTCCTTTAGAAGGCAAAACGGAGTTGAGGTATCATCTTGGCATTATGTACTGCAACAAATGCGGAACGGAGAATCCGGGCGACGCGATCTACTGTAAGAAATGCGGCGGTTTGATGGAGCCCGAAGACGAGACGCGGGTGGCCACGCGAGGCTCGAATGATCCGGGTGCAGCGGTCGAACGCGGCGAGACTGCGGATCGGATATTCTCGATCGCACCGACGCTGAAATTCGTGATCACCGGTTATGCGCTGGCAGTGATTGGCGCATTTCTCCTTGTGGCGATCGTCAGCTTGTTCCTTTCGCCGTGGATCGGCGTCTGGCCGGGTGTGATACTCGGGCTCGCATTGCTCCTGATACCTGTTTACTATCACGTTCGTCAAAAATTAGTGCGTTATTCGCTTTCAGATACGACGATAGAGATCGATCGCGGGCTCATATCGCGTACGACTCAGAACATACCGCTTCGCCGCGTGCAGGACGTGACCGTTTCAGCGACGCTCGTTCAGCGACTGCTCGGCCACGGGGACATTACGATCGATAACGCGAGCGAGGACGGCGGCAAGGTCGTCCTTGATAACGTGGACTCGCCAAGGAAATACGCGGACTTGATACTGAAGCAGATGAGACTTCTCGAACGTTGAGTTAGATTCAAATAGGAAACACAGGATGGACAGGACAAAGCGACAAGCGAAACTGTTGATCGTGTGCATCCTGCTCTAAGTTATTGTTGTTATGCGGACTATTTTTGTAACAGGTGGAGCCGGGTTTATTGGTTCGGCGTTCGTGAGGCTTGTGCTGGACGAACATCCGGACGTCTCTATCGTAGATTACGACGCGCTGACGTACGCGGGCAATCTTGAAAACCTCAGCGGCGTTGATAACGCCAGGCACACATTCATAAAAGGCGATATCTGCGACCGCGAGGCGGTGTTGGCGGCGGTGCCGGAAGGATGCGACGCTATCTTCAATTTCGCAGCGGAATCTCACGTTGACCGAAGCATCACGTCGGCGGATGAATTTTTGCGTACGAACGTGATCGGGACGCAGGTGTTGCTCGATGCCGCGAGGGCAAGAGACGTGCGGCGGTTTGTACAAGTATCAACCGATGAAGTAATGGGAACGCTGCCGGACGACAGCGACGAATACTTTACCGAGAGTTCTCCTCTGAGGCCGAATTCGCCGTACGCGGCGTCGAAGGCAGCAGCGGAATTCGTGGTACGTGCGGCGCGCGAGACCCACGGCGTTGACGCAGTGATAACACGCTGCGGAAATAACTACGGCCCGCGGCAATTCCCTGAAAAGCTGATCCCGCTGATGATCGCGAACGCGATCGACGGCGAACCGCTGCCGGTTTACGGTGACGGCCGAAACGTGCGTGATTGGATCTACGTGGACGATCATTGCCGTGCGATCTGGCTGGCATACGAAAAGGGCCGTTCGGGCGAGGCGTACAATATCGGCGCGCGAAACGAGAAGGAGAATATCACTGTCGTGAGAGCAATACTCGACGCACTTGGAAAGCCGCACGATCTGATCAAATTCGTGACCGATCGGCCGGGCCATGACCGCCGCTATGCAATTGACCCGTCCAAAGCAGAAACGGAACTCGGATGGCAGCCGCAGGTCTCCTGGGAAGACGGCCTTGCGCGAACGATCGCATGGTATCGTTCAAACGAAGCGTGGGTCAGCCACGTTCGCAGCGGAGAATATCGCGAATATTATCAGGCGATGTACGGCGGCAGATGAAGATATTGATCACAGGAGCAAAAGGAATGGTCGCTCAGGCGACCGCAGATCATTGCCGCTCGATCGGTGACGAGGTCGTCGCACTAACCCGAAAAGAGCTTGATATTGCGAACGCTGAGAACGTGCGCTCGGTGGTGGAAGAACACAGGCCAGATGCGATCATAAACTGTGCGGCATATACCAACGTTGACGGTGCCGAGGGCGAGCCCGAAAGAGCCTATGCGGCAAACGTGACCGGTGTTGAAAACCTGGCGAAAACCGCGAAGGAGTTCGGAGCCGTATTCGTAACGATCTCTACTGACTATGTCTTTGACGGTGCAAATGGTGGTTTTTATTTCGAAGGTGACGAACCGAATCCGCAGGGCATTTATGCAAAAACGAAACGCAAAGGTGAACTCGCAGCGTTGAATGCGAACGAGCGTTCGATCGTGGTCCGTTCCGGTTGGATATACGGTAAAGGCGGCACTAATTTTTTGAGCGTGATGGCAGATCTTCTGCGGGATGGTAAACGGATCAAGGCGATCCGCGATTCTTTCGGGACGCCGACCTTTGCAGGCGATCTTGCGGCGCGTTTACGCGAACTTGCCGAACTCGATGAGCCGGGGATCTTTCACGTAACGAATTCAGGGCCGGGGACAAGTTATCTGGGATTTGCAGAAGCAGTTTGTGAGATGGGCGGGTTTGACGCGACTTTGATCGAATCCGTTTCGAAAGACGAGCTCCGAAGGCCGGCACCTCGGCCGGCCAGTTCGAAACTCGGAAGTTTGCGCTGCGAAGAATTTGGTTTAGCGCCAATGCCTGATTGGGAAGACGCATTGCTGCGTTCAATGAACGGCATTCAGGCCAAATACCATCAGTGATACGAACTATATCTTCGGTATAGCGCTTTCGTTTGAACCGTTGGTTTCTATTACTGGCGTTGTCGAATCGGCGTCAGCCGACTTGTAGTAATTGTAGTATCCGGACCCGTAATATTCGTATTCTATCGATCCTGACTTAAGTCCATTCAACACAACACCATATATCCTGGCACCTATTGTTCCCAGTCGCTGCTTAAAGCGCCTCATAAGATGGATCGAGCTCTTGTTCGCCATCGCTACAAGCACAACTCCGTCAACAAGCGTCGAAAGTATCGCGGCGTCGGTGAACGAGATCGCCGGCGGTGAATCGATGATGACGTGTTTGTAACGCCCGCGTAGGAATTGCAACAGGTTCTTCATCTCGTTCGAACCGAGAAGTTCCGTCGGGTTTGGCGGGATCGGGCCGCTGGTGATCACCTTGAGTCTCGGCAGGTCCCTGCACTGTTTGATCAGGTTTTCAGTGTTGCGTTCACCGGAGAGATAGTTCGTCAGGCCCTTATTATTGTCGAAGTCGAAATAGGAATGCAGCCTGGGCCGTCGAAGGTCACAATCAATGATGACAACATCAGCGTCGGATTGTGCCAGGGTGATAGCGGTGTTAACAGCCGTCGTCGTCTTGCCCTCCGAAGGCTGTGACGAAGTTATAAGTATCGATTGCGGCGGTTTGCCCGCAGACGAAAAGAGCAGCGACGTACGCAAATGCCTATAGGCCTCGGCCATCGGCGAATGTCGCTCCTCGATCGTGATCAGCGAAGTATTTGGCAGCGGCCCGTTCGTGTTTCCGGGCGCGAGAAGTTTTCGCCTTTCGCTCGAAATATAGTGTGGTATGAGAGCAAGCGTAGGCAGCCCAAGGTGGCGTGTGATGTCGTCCGATGATTTGACCGAGTCATCAAGATAATCTAACAAGAAAGCAAGGCCGACGCCGGCCAAAAGCGCAGCAATGAACGCGATCATTATGTTTCGGCTGCGTTGAGGACCAACCGGGACCGTAGGAACAACAGCCTCTGCCGGGATCTTGATATTGTCCGGTTCGGTATTGGCGATCGCGAGTTCCTGTTCTTTTTGCCGCTGGATGTAAGTATCGAGCAAGTTTCGGTTGGTCTCGATCTGACGTTTCAACGTCGTGAGTTTCGTTTGTGCCTGGCCCTGGACGTTTGCATTTGCGGCCTCCTTTTCATATGCCGCAAGTGCCTGTGCCTCTTCGCGTCGTTTTGACTCCAGCTGGGAACGCAAGGAAACAAGTGCCCCGCTGACCGCGTCCTTATCGACGGACTTTTTCTGTTGGTCGATCAGAACGGTTACCTCTTTTTCCATTTTGTCTTTGTTGGATCTAAGTGAGGCAATGCGTTCATCGATCTTTTTCACCTCAGGAAATTCTTCGGTGTACCTGACCAGCAGCTCCGCTTTCTCGGTTTCAGCCGTCTGTATCTGCTTTTCAATGCCGCGAATATCGTCCTGCAGTTTAGCTTTTCGTTCCGTGCTGAGACGGACAGCATCCTGATATATCTTGCTGTCGGTCAACTCGGGAATGCTTGCTCCCTCTCCCCGATTGTTGGCGGCGACCGCGGCATTGTACCGGCTTTCGAGTTGCCGGCGGGTTTCCATCGCCTTCAACCATGTATCGCTAAGGGTACTAAGTCGGCTGGCGGCCAGGTCCTGGCCCTTATCTGCAAGCGGCAGATTGCTGTCGCGCAGGTTCGCTATCAGTTCGTTTTCCTGATCGGCGATCTGCTCCCTAAGCTCGTCGATCGATCTCGTAAGATCATCAAATGCCTTTCTGGCTCCGGCGGTTTCCCGTTCCTTATCCTTATCCTTAAATACTCTGGCAAGCTCGGTCGAGACACGCGCCGCGTACTCAGCGTTCGTGCTCATAACGCTGACATTGACCAGGTTGGTCTTTTCCATCTGGTCAACGTTAAGTCCGCGCATCAAGATGCCCGTATATTGTGCTACCCGTCTCTCTTCTTCAGGTGAGAGCGCTATCGGATCCTTCGCATTTGAGGCGCCAATGTCCGTGATCGTCGCCAATGTGTTCGACTTTTCATTGTCTGTTCCGCCGCTTGAAAAGATAGATCGGAAAACCGAAAAGATGCCGCGGCTCTGATTTCCAAAAGCGTCCGGATCTCGGTAGAGGCCGGTCTTTATGACGACATCTTTCATCAACTCCGGTCCGCGAAGCAATTGCAGCTGCGTATTGTAGTAATTTGCGTCCTGACCAAAATTGATGTTGATCGAATCTTTTGAGGTCATCTTCGGACGCCGAGGCTCGATCAGCATCTGAGTCGTAGCGCGAAACTCGTCCGGCTGGCGAAACATGTAAAACGCCGTTGCCGCCGTCACCAGGATCACAAGGGCGAGGATCAGCGGCAGGCGTTTATATACAACATCCAGGTACTGCCTGATCGAGACCTTGCCATCTACAGATTCATCGTCGTAAAAAGACGGATACGCAGACGCGTAACCCGGATTGGCCGGTCTAAGCTCGGCCGTTTTTGGAAGCGGCGTCAACCGCTGATCTTGTTCCATACTGCTTGAAATCGCTAGGGAAGAGCCGTTTCTTATAATCGCGCAAAGGAGTTTTATACCACATCCCGTGCCAATTTTCACTTAAATCTCGCTAACTTCAAGTATTTCAGCACTTCCCGTCACCGGCACCTGCGATTCGCCAGCCGGCGTTTTGAAGTGGCTAAATTGCGAGTGCTATTATTAAAGTTTGGTCTTATAGCGACAAATATTAAGTAAATACACTTATATGGTGACGATTTCCGATAACGGTGCAATTTTTGATCTTGAACTTGGTATAAGCGGTTTTCGATATTCCGATCTTTTTGACGCGGCAAAGCTCAAGGAGCTGGCCGAAAGGTTCTACGCGGAGGTCGATGAGAAAGAACCAGTATTAGGCGACGCTCTAAAAAAGTACATCGCGGCCCACGGTGCAGGAGTTGAACGCCGTGTCGAATCGAAAATACTTACCGACGCTGCCCCGTTCCTTTCAGATTTTATTGCACGGATGTTCAAGATCACGAATGAGCGGTCGGAATTGGAGCGAACGGTTCTCGAGCAGGATCCGGTATGGGCTTACAAGTTCTTCGTTCAGCGTCGCGCGATCAAGAAGTTCAAATCGCTCGATGATCTTTCCACTTTCAAAGAAGTCGAACTCGATGAAGCCGTCCGCGAACTAAGGACGAAGATCTTTGCCGATACCCTCGTTTTTGATGAAGAACTCGGCGTCGCAACGATCGCTAAAGTGCTTTCTGAAGCCGAGGACGCATTATCGAAAACCGATGACATTTCAGATGATGTCAAGGCGACGGTTTCGCTCGTTAACACCGCGCACGAAAAGCTTAAGGATCGGCCTTTCGGGAGACTGTTCATGGAGGCGGTGCTGGCATTGCCGGAGACCGGAGATCTGCTTCAGGTAAAAGCCGCCCTGAATATTGTAGAGGCCTGGTCAGCTTTGCACTTCTATAAGAAAGATAAACGCTGGGCCGCTTTCAAAGTCCCGCACGCGCTCGATTATCAAAATCTCGTTCACCTGATCCACCCTGAACCGAAACTGCACAACATAATGCGCGGCCGCAGCGAAGAATTGCGTAAACGCGACGGTTTCAAACTAACGGACGACCGCGGAACGATGCGCGACGCGCTTTACGAGATCGACTACTGCATGATCTGTCACGAACGGGGCAAGGATGCGTGTTCGACGGGCTTGCGTGAACCCGACGGTACGCCAAAGCGAAATCCGCTCGGCATCAAGACCGAAGGCTGTCCGCTGGACGAGCGCATCTCGGAAATGCATTTGCTCAAGAAGCAGGGAGACCCGATCGGCAGCCTCGCGATAGTTACGATCGACAACCCGATGTGCGCCGGAACCGGCCATCGCATCTGCAACGATTGTATGAAGGGCTGCATCTTCCAAAAGCAGGAACCCGTCAACATTCCGCTTGCGGAAACGGCTTCGCTGACCGACGTTCTAAAACTTCCTTACGGCTTTGAGATATACAGCCTTCTAACTCGCTGGAATCCGCTGAATGCGAAACGGCCGTACGCCCTTCCTTATAACGGAAAGAACGTCCTCGTCGTTGGCCTCGGCCCGGCAGGATACACGCTCTCTCAATATCTTTTGAACGAGGGGTTTGGAGTGATCGGTGTCGACGGCCTGAAGATAGAACCGCTTCCGGCGGAGTGGACGGGCCATCACGGCAGAGCGTGCCCAAAGCCGATCAAGGATATTTCAGAGATCACCGAGGAACTCGACGAACGAATTCTCTCAGGTTTCGGCGGCGTTTCGGAATATGGAATAACCGTTCGCTGGGATAAGAACTTCTTAACGATGGTGCAGTTAATGCTTTCTCGTCGAAAGCGATTTCGTGCATACGGCGGCGTAAGATTTGGCGGAACCCTGACGATCGAAGACGCGTGGGAGTTCGGATTTGACCACATTGCGATAGCGACCGGTGCCGGCCGTCCGACGATCGTTCCAATGAAGAACAATCTCATCCGCGGCATTCGACAGGCGTCTGATTTCCTTATGGCATTGCAGTTGACGGGTGCATTCAAAAAGGACACGCTTTCCAATCTTCAAGTTCGACTGCCGGCCGTCGTTATCGGCGGCGGTTTGACAGGTATCGACACCGCTACCGAGATATTCGCTTATTATCCGGTGCAGGTCGAAAAGATGCTGCATAAATATGAAGACGTCGTTGCGGAGTTTGGCGAAACGCACGTGATGAAGCAGTTCGATCCGGAAGAGCTGATCGTTTTCCGGGAGTTCCTCGAACATGGACGTGCGATCCGAGCGGAACGCGCACGTGCCGCGGCCGCGGGCGAGGAGCCGAACTTTGTCCCGCTCGTTCAGTCGTGGGGCGGCGTCTCGCTTGTTTACCGAAAACGCTTGCAGGATTCGCCGGCGTACCGTTTGAACCACGAGGAAGTTCAGAAGGCACTTGAGGAAGGCATCAACTTTGTCGAGTGCATGAACCCGGCGGAAGCCGTGCCCGACGAATTCAACGCCGTGAAGGCTATTAAATTCGAACGGCTGAATTACGTTGCCGAGACAGGCAAATTCGAGAATACTGGCGAGCTTCACGAGTTTCCCGCACGAACCGTCTGTGTTGCAGCGGGAACTTCGCCAAACGTCATTTACGAAAAGGAAAAGCCGGGGACGTTTCAACTTGACGAATGGCGGCAGTTCTTTCAGCCGTACCGATTGACAAAAAACAGCGACGGCAAGTTTCATGCGGTTCCCGCCGAGAAGAACGAGGTCGGTTTTTTCACTTCGTACGAAAATGATGGCAGGTTCATTTCTTACTACGGCGATAACCATCCCAGATATGCGGGAAACGTCGTAAAGGCGATGGCCTCGGCAAAGCACGGCTATACGAAAGTTGTTGAGCTTTTTGCGGACGACATTGCCAGACAGGGTTCGCTGCCGCAAGAGATACGCGACGAGATCTTTGACAAACTGGAAGCGACGCTCGACGAACAACTTCGCGCTTACGTTGTAAGGGTTGAGCGGCTGACGCCAACCATCGTAGATGTTGTTGTAAAAGCACCGCTGCAGGCTCGCAAATTCGAGCCCGGCCAGTTTTATAGGCTGCAGAATTTCGAGACGTCGGCACCGGTCGTTGACGGAACCCGACTGCTGATGGAAGGCCTTGCGTTGACCGGAGCATGGGTCGATGAAGAACAAGGGCTGCTTTCGATGATCGTGCTTGAGATGGGAACGTCATCAAGGCTCTGCTCGCTGCTGAAAGAGGGCGAGGAAGTGCTTGTAATGGGCCCGACCGGAACGCCGACGGAGATCCCGGAAAGCGAGACCGTTCTGCTCGCGGGCGGGGGATTGGGCAATGCTGTCTTGTTCTCCATCGCAAAGGCCTTGCGGGAAAAGCAGAACAAGGTCATCTACTTTGCCGGTTACAAGAACGGTGCCGACCTTTTCAAACGTGAAGAGATCGAGAACGCGACAGACGAGGTCGTTTGGGCAACGGATTTCGGTGATGAGATCGTCCCGCAGCGGAAACAGGATGCTCATTTCCGCGGCAACATCGTTCAAGCCATGATCGCATACGCCGAAGGCAAACTCGGGCCGAAAGCGGTCGATCTTTCGACTGTCGATCGCATCATCGCAATCGGCAGCGACCGTATGATGAACGGCGTTCGCGAAGCGCGGCACTCGACGCTCAAACCGTTTTTGAAAGAGGACCACGTCGCGATCGGTTCTATCAACTCGCCCATGCAATGCATGATGAAAGAGGTCTGCGCACAGTGTCTTCAGCGTCATGTCAACCCGCACACGGGCGAAGAGTTCTTTGTCTTTTCATGCTTTAACCAGGACCAGCATCTCGATTTCGTCGATTTCAAGAACCTGAACGACCGCCTTAAGGCCAACAGTATTCAGGAGAAATTGACCAATCTTTGGCTGGATCGCGTCTTCGGTAAGAAAGATCTCAACCCAAGGTAGTTGCGGATCGAACGGACAAAAGACAACACGATCTCGGACGATAAAGGAAACTGGCCCCGAAATTGGATCCCGGGGCCTTTTGAATTCTTGACTACAACATCTTTAGGCTATGTCCGTTTTGCGAAAGCGAGGCGGATCCCGAGCCCGACCAGGGCCAACCCTGTAATACGTTCCCGCCAAACACGAACCCGAGCGTTATTCATCACGCGGCTGCTGATCCCGCCGGCAATGAAGGCGAGTAATGATTCGTAAACCATATCGATCGCCGCAATTATCGACCCAAGCAATACGAACTGAAGAAAAGCTGAGCCGTGCGCCTGATCGACGAACTGCGGCAGGAACGCCAGGAAGAAAAGAGCGACTTTTGGATTCAAAACGCCGGTAACGACGGCTTTAAGGAACGAATGATCCGAGCGTTCGGCCAGAGGTTCGGTTTCCGTAATTGCAGTCGGTCTGGTCAAAACCGCCCGAACTCCCAGATACACCAGATAGCCCGCCCCGGCAAGCTTGACCACAGAAAACGCTAAAGCGGATGTGGCCAAGACCGCGGATAAGCCCAATCCCGCAGCTACCGCGTGAAATAGGGTGCCGACGTTCAGTCCGATCGCGGTCATTATTCCCGACTTTCGCCCGCTGCCGATGGTGCGGGCGAGGACCAATGCCTGCGCGGGGCCGGGTGCAAGAATGATGAGAATGGAGGCCGCGAGGAATGCGATAAAGTTCTGTGTTTCAAACATGTCATGAGCTTAATCGCAAACCGGAATAAAGACCGGTCATTTTCCTTTGGGCTTTACCATGCGAAGGCTCCAGGTGATCTTCGTTTTGCCGTCGGGCAACGATATCGATCCCGACAGTTGATCCTTGTTTCGAGGGTCGACCTTTCCTTCAACTTCGAAACTGGTTGATTGGAGGACGCCATCGGGCAGCGACGTTGCCTCGTTCGTCGGTTCTTTCTTTTCTGATGGGCAGCCGGAGTATGTAACCGTTTTTTCCTCCTTGCCGTAGATCACCCCTTTCGGAGCGGTCACGCTGATCGTATAGCTGCCGTCGGATGCGATCGCGATGAATACCGGCATCAGATCCGTGCCTTGACCGATCATCGTCGTCGTATTCGTGATCGATTCATTGAACCCGGTGTAATAAGGATTTCTCCCGCGTTCACGGCATCGTGTTTCGCCCTGCGTTCTCGCGTTCTTGGTATAGGTGAAATTGGTCCGGTGTATGACATCGGCTTTCGGTGAATTTACCGATTCGTTACCGGCGGGCGGTTTCAGCGACGCCTTTATAAGGATCGTGAAGTTCGACGTTTCTGAGATATTTCGCTTCACATGTATTCGGGTGGCATGGGCGGCCCCCTCGTCGTCCGTCGACTTCGTTTGATTGGAGATGGACTCGAGGATGATAGAACCCACCCAATGCGGTTTGCACTGATCCGCCAAGTGCGCGGCTATGTCTTTGACGAGTGATTCCGCGACCTCTTGTTCACTACCCACGCTTCGCGAGATCGAGCGCGCGGTAGAGGTATCCATCACAAAGGCCGAATAGATCGTCGCACCGCCCGGCCCGGGCATTGCTTTTACGCTTGCAACCAGACGCGTGGCGAAACGGTCGCCGATGGCTTTGAGAGCGGCGGTGGAATCTCCGCCTTCGAGCAGTTCGCGATCGCGTTCGTCATTGATCGCGTCGCGAAAATCCTGATCATCGAGCATTTCGACGCAAGGTTTTTCTCGTTGGAGCTCGGATTCGATCCGGCTCCTTAGGCCCGATGTCGCTTTCTCGCCGCCGTCAGCGGCCGCCGTGTTATCGTGGACAAAGATCGACGACGATTTTTGCTGGCCCTGAGAAAATACTTCGACCCCAAAAACAGCCGCGATCACGAGCAGAGCAATAATTGAAGAGTATTTCATCCGGATTCACCTCCGGGAGCGATCCAAACCGGGCGGGACAAAAAATGCGGACCGCAGAGATCAGGATCCGCATTAGGCGACGCTCATGCCGGCTCCCAATTCAAGTTTCAGACGATTATTGTGGGATGCAGTGACGGCTGTCACCGCGAAATTCGACTTCGAGTTAGGACGAGCGGAATTCTTCGGCAATGCCGCCCGTCCTGACGGTTCAGATCTGCCCAGCGAGCGGCTTGCCCCAAACGTCGTTTGGCGGGAAGGTCCGGTCCTTCAGCGCTGAATGTGGGTCGGACGGGTTCACGTAAAAATCCCACCCGCCGTTGTGGGGTTTTACATCGAGTCTTTCGTGTGCCGCGAGGCCGACCTGGGTGGTCTCGGCGTAATTATATGAACCCTGCTGGACCGGATCCTTCACGATCAGCGAACGGATGTCGATCTTTTGTTTTATTGCCCCGACCATGCCGCGGCCGCCAGGGTTTCTGATTACCACCTCATTTGAACCGCGCACGCCGGGATCGGGGTTTACGAGCTTGAATACCGGGGTGCCGTCCTGCCCGCGGACCTTGTCGACGAAGATCGCCTCGAACATCGCCGTCAGGTGGTTGACGGGTGCCCCCCAGTGATAGATCGTCGATCCCGCAGCCATCTGGAACCAAAGCCTGCCGTTCTCATCGCGGTAAACATACTTGGTCAATGCGTTCTTGATCGCGATGCTATCTATAAAGCTAGTATGCTTTACCGCGTTCGACGCATCGACCGGGCAGCCCGCAGGTACGTCCCAAATGGGTTTAGGAAGTGAACCGTCGGGGTTTCGTTTGTAGTTGGCCGGGTCATTTCGGTTCGCGCTCTGGGCCTCGTGGCACTCGAGCTCGAACTTGAATTTTTGCGTGTACTTCAGATAGGCTCTTGCTTCCGTTTCGGTCACCTGTGTGAGAGCCGCCGGCACGATGTTGAAATAATTTCGGACCTTGCTCGCCCATCGGGGAAGCCTTCCGGGAAAAACGTTTTCCCAGCCGCCAAAGGCGCGTACATAGGAATAGATCAGGTCTGCATTCTGGCCGATCCAATTATCGTATTTTCTGAGATCATTGATGTTCACGCAGTACCTCCGGCGGCCGAATTTCCTTGGGGGACGCAGATCATATACCTTTTTTGCAAAGGCGACAAGACTGCGATCCAAATAGTTTGGTGTTTGTTTAGACGGATCCGAATGGTAAAAGCGGACATCAAAATGGCTTAGGCTGCTTCGACACGGCCAACGACATCGCCGCGTCGATTCTTGATGGGCATTGGGGAAAGTTCCGGTAATAGGTCAGACGAGAGGACACTGAGCTTTTGCAGGACATCCACGGCTACAACTGGACGAGCTCGATAGTCGTTTCCGTCCTCGATCTTTAATGCGATCGCTAGGCCGGTGGGATATTGCTCGCTCGGCAGCACGCCGCAGAGCCACACACCGTCGGCGCCGACCTTTGAGATGATCTTGCCTTCGGCAGCCTGCATAAGTATCGTGTCGAGACGCTCGGTACCGCCGATGAGTTCCGGGAATTTCATCATTGCAGAAACGATACGTTCACATGCTGACCGCGTTGTCTGATCGAATTTATCGGGACGCATCAGGTTAATAAAGCTAACGGCCATCGCCTGCAAAGGCACGGCGAAATTCGGCGCACAGCAGCCGTCGATCCCGATCTTGATCTTGTTGGCCGGTATCTCTGTAAACCTCGAAACCGTGTCGAGTATTTTTTGCTGAACGGGATTTTCGAGCAATTCGTAGGTGTTCACATCGGACTCGACATGCTTTGCCAGGGCGAGCATCGCGGCATGTTTGCCAGAGCAATTGTTGTGAAGCTGAGTGGCGTATTCGCCGGCACGCTGCATCCGTTCCGTTTCTTTTTCGTAAAACGGCATGTGCGCTCCGCAATGAAGATGCGCTTCCGTTAGGCCGATCCTTTCGAGCATGAGGCCGGCGATGCGAACGTGACGCGCTTCGCCCGAGTGTGAAGCGCAGGCCATCGCTATTTCCTCTTCCGAGAAGTGAAAAGCGTCGGCCGCGCCGCTCGAGAGGCAGGGCAGAGCCTGAAACGGTTTTGAGGCCGAGCGGAAATAAGTAACGACCTTTGGATCACCTATCGACAATACGGTTTCGCCGCTGCCGTCGATCACGATCAGATTTCCGCGATGAATCGATTCAACGGTTTCACCGCGAATCACTTTTACAAGGATCTTTGGGGGCATAATGAGAACAAGAACAGGATATACAGGTTGGTTCCGGCGACCAAATATGGCATCTTGTCCATCCTTTACATACTGATGATTTTTCGTTGCGATCAAGCCGACGTGATCATCTCTCTCGCATTTTCGCGGGCCGCGTCCGTGATCTTTTCACCGGCTAGCATCCGTGCGACCTCTTCAACACGCTCTGAATCGCTCAACTCCCGAGCGGTAATGCTTGTACGGTTTTTCGCAACCGTTTTTTCCACGACGAAATGACGATCGGCTTTAGACGCAACTTGCGCCTGATGCGTAACGCATAAAACCTGCTGGCCGGCAGAAAGTTCCTTGAGCTTTGTACCAACAGCCTCGGCCACGCGGCCTCCGATACCGGCATCGATCTCGTCGAATACGACCGACTTGCTCGCATGCCGTTCTTTGGCCGTCGTCTTAAGGATGAGCATTAGTCTCGACGCCTCGCCGCCCGACGCAACGCGCACAAGCGGCTTCACCGCCTCACCGACGTTCGCCGAGAAAAAGAACTCTACGTGATCAAAACCATTCGCCGAAAATTGATCTTCCTGATCGGGATGGCCTTCGATCCGCACCTCGAACTTCGCTTTTTCAAGGGCCACAGCGGAAAGTGCGGTCTCGACCTCTTTTCCGAATCTCGCGGCCGCTTTCTGACGAATGGTGTGTAATTCGGCCGCCAAATTCACATATGCCGCACGTGCCTCACCTACGCGTTTCTTTGTCTCTTCCTGATGAAACTCAGCGTTCTCTATAGCGTCGAGTTTCGCGACGGATTCGCGTAGATGCTCCAAGGCAGACTCGACCGAGCCGCCGTATTTGCGTGCAACACGGGAGATCTCGGCCAGCCGATCCTCGATCGCCTCAAGGCGTTCGGGTGAAAACTCGAGGTGCGTGGAAAACTCGCGAACGGCGAAAGACAGATCCTGAAGAACGGCCTGTGCGTCATTCAGTCCCTCTTTGTAGGCTGAAAACCGCGAATCATATTCGGCAAGTTCATCGATCTTTCTGATGGCCTTTTCCAGCGTCGAGACGGTCGACGCATCAGCATCGTAAAGCAGATCTAACGCATCGCCGCTCAGCGAGGATAGTTTTTCTACATTGCTATGCCTGCGTTTTTCTTCTTCGAGTTCGGTTTCCTCTTCGACCCTGAGATCCGCATTTCGGATCTCGTTGGCCTGAAATTTCAATATATCCAGAAGCTGCAGTTTCTCCGATTCGCCACGCTTGAGTTCAGCGAGGTCAGCCTTCGCCCTTGACCATGCGCTGTATGCCTCGGCCGTCTTTTCTCGAAACGAACCGGCACGCGCATACTCGTCCAACAATTCCAGATGCGTGTTCGGGTCGAATAGCGATGTCTGTTCGCCCTGGCCGTGAATAATGACAAGCAGCGGGCCTATCTGTTTCAGGAACGCGGCGGAAACGAGCTGATCGTTTATAAAGATCCGGTTCCTTCCCGCAAGCGAGATCTCGCGGCGGACTATTAGTTCGGTCTCTTTGTCACCGGCGGCGATCCCCGCGCTGTCAAGCAGTTTGCTTGCCGCCGCATCCTTTTCTATCGTAAAGAGTCCTTCTATCTGCGCGGACGCCGCACCATCTTTCACCAGATCGTTCGTTACGCGCTCACCCGTCAGCGCGCCGAGGCTGTCAACGATGATCGACTTACCCGAACCGGTCTCGCCTGTCAGCAAGTTCAGTCCAGGGCCAAATTCGATCTCGACCGAATCTATCAAGGCAACATTTTTGATCTTGAGGAGGTTGAGCATCCCGAATCACCGTGCGTGATCTGCATTGAGATTACCACACCGTTTCGGGAGATTAGAACGTCGCAGCGGGGTTAATTCAGCTTCTTAACGACACCTTCGCCTTTTACCCATTTGCCTAGCGAAAAGACCGCATCGGGTGGAAATTCGGCCTCGATGTCGGTACTTGCCCAGTTGATCGCCCGGTCTTTCTTGTAGAAGAGCAATTCTCCGAAATTACCTTGTTTCAGAGACTGGATCCGGCCTGTAACGAAGAAATCCCTCGTGTCGTACTCTTCGAGGCCGTTGATCGCCGAAAGATCGCCGATCTGGCGGATCGTCGTCGGCTGTGCCATTTCCGCCCGTCGACGTTCGGTAACGAGTCCGATGTCCGCTATCAGCAGATTTTGCGGTTTTACACGATCGATCACGGTCGCGTTGCGGAAAACGAAATTTACTATCCTGCCGGATGTGTTATTAGGAATAAGTTCGTATTCATTCGGGTCGAACCGGGAATAGCTTCCGTCTGCAAGCAGCTTCATCGCGGTCAGAAATGCGATGAAGTTCATCCTCACAAGGAACATCTCGTCCTTGCCATAGATCGCGCCTGTTTCGATGAGGATTACAGGCGTCCCCCAAGACGAGAAGTTGTCGCCAAATGCGGTCGGCGTCCAATCGTCGCCGTAACGCCCGATATGACCGGGTATGAAGTTTGACAGGGCTTGATACATCGCGACGACGATGCGGCGATTTCGTTCAAGTCCCGTCGTAAGCGTTTTTGCCTCATCGCCGAATACAACGAGAAAAGAGATCGCGGCCTGTTTGCTTGTCTTTCCGGCGGTCGTCAGCGCCTGCTGATTATGAAGGTTGAAACCGATCTCCGGTTCCCATGAGTCGCGAAGCGATTTGAGCAGTCTCGCTTCAGGCGTTACCAGATTGCGTGCATCGCGGTTGATGTCGATACCTTGCGAACTTCGACGTTGATACACCTCGGCACCGTCCGGATTCAGCATCGGAACGGCACGGATCGTGAGTTTGTTCTCGATGAGCTTGACCCATTCCTTGTCTCGGTTATTTTGCAGCACGGCGAACATGTCCATCAATGCGCTTGTGGCCGTCGGTTCGTCACCGTGCATTTGCGACCAGAGGAAGACGCGCATCGGCCCTTTTCCCCACTGGATCTGAAAGATCTCGCGTCCCTGCGCGCTTTTTCCGACCTCGTCCACTTTAAGTTCGAGCTTTTTCAGGTCTTCTAAATCCTTCAGTAGATCCTTGTGTCTGACGTTAGAAGGTAATTTATTCGAAACATGTTCCTTGTCCCAGATCTGAGCAAATTCTGCTGCGGTCTGGGCAATCGCTTGGAGGGGATACAACATCATCGTAAGGGAGAGCAAAAGCGTGGGCTTCATACTCCATAAGAGTAACTGTTTCTATGATTTACGGCAAGGTTTTCGGCCTCCTGAATTTTCATTTGAACCCTGTGCTATGCTTTTGGCATCTTACCGGCGGAGATGAATTGGAACGGTTTTTTCAAACGGCAGATACAGCTAGGTACCGTATCGCGCATACCGGTGCGCGCCGACCGACGCTGGATCGTCGTTTTTCTGTTATTGACGGCTGTAACGGCCGCGAGTCTCCAACCGTTACTGCAGAATGTTGCCGGAAGCGTTTTGTTGGGGCTTGCCGCGTCGATCCTTTTCTTCATCTCGATCTTTCTGCATGAATTTGCCCATGCCGTTGTTGCCCGGCTTGAGGGGCTGCATGTGGTCGAGATCATTCTGCATCCGTTTGGGGGAATGGCTCGTTTCGCGCATCCTCCGGAAACGCCCAGAGCCGAGTTTCGCATTGCCTTAGCCGGACCCGCGGCGAGCTTTTTGTTGACGCTGCTCTTTGTCGGATCGCTTGCCGCATCAAATTATGCTGGTACCGACATTCTGACGCTTCTATTGTTTCTGCTCGCTCTCGCGAATCTTTTGATCGCGGTTTTCAACTTGTTCCCGGGTTATCCGCTCGACGGAGGCAGAGTACTGCGGGCGTACCTATGGAAACAAGGAAGAGACCTTGACGAGGCCACGATACTCACGGGCAGATGCGGACAGGCCATCGCCATCGTTCTGATGGTACTGGGATTGGTCTTTGTGATACTCAGGGGTGAATATTTTACGGGGTCGTGGGCAATTCTAGCCGGCCTCTTTCTCTTGGATTCGGCCACCTCGATCATTCGCGAAATAGCGTCCGAGGCACATGTACTTGTCGAAGACAGAATGATGCTTCCGGTACCGATATCACCGGAAACGGACATCCAGAAACTGGTCGACGATGTGCTCCCTATGCACAGGCGTACTACGTTCCTTGTTTCATACGGCGATCGCTTTCTAGGAATGCTATTTCTGGAGGACATCAGAAGCATCGATAGGCGATCCTGGCGAATGACGACCGTGCGAGAGGTCATGCGTCCGGCGTGCCGCGACCACTTTGTTCTGACGGGTACGCCGATCTCCGAGATACGGCACCAATTGGAAGAGAACCATCAGGACGGACTTGCGGTACTTGACGAACGAGATCGTCTTGTCGGATTCCTTCACCGCGGGAGCGTCGCCAAGCGCGCATAACACCTCCAGTGTTGTGATATTCTTACAATTTGACCTCTTTTTGAGCGGCAGCTTTCCGGTCCGATGCAGCAATTTTGGGAACAACTTTTGACGATGCTTACATTTCGCAATGTCCTCGACATCGCGCTGGTGTTTACTATCGTTTATGTGGTCCTTAGGCTGCTTCGCGGCACGCGTGCGGTACCGACGATGGTAGGCATCGTTCTGCTCGCGTTGCTCTACTGGCTCGCCGTTGCGCAGGACCTGGCGACACTCGAATTCGTGCTGCGATCGGCCGTGCTGTATATCGGCGTTGCGATCATCGTCCTTTTTCAATCCGAGATCCGACAAGCACTCATTTATTTCGCAAATCGCCTGCGCTTCCCCATCCTCAAGCGGCAACGCGGGCAATTCGGCGGCAGCGTTTACGACGAGATCGTTCTTGCCGCGACGACGCTAGCGACAGAAAAGACGGGAGCACTGATCGTCATCGAGCGAAATGTGGGACTGAGGAACTTTGTCGATGCAGGCGTTCAGCTTGATGCCCGGATCAGCTACGACCTGCTTGTTACGATCTTCAATCATTCGACTCCGCTGCATGACGGTGCCGTGATCATCCAAAACGAACGAATAGCTGCGGCTTCGGTGTTCCTGCCGCTTACCAAAAATCCGAGCATTTCTCGCGAACTCGGTACGCGTCATCGCGCGGCGATCGGAATTACAGAGGGATCGGACGCGATCTCGATAGTAGTTTCCGAAGAGACGGGACTTATCAGCTACATTGAAGCCGGCATAGTCAAAAGAAACCTGGATACCACCCAGCTTCGCAATCTGTTACTCGATGCAATGCAGATCCCGATCGTACAGACAAAACGCGAGACTACGAAAACTATGAAGGAGGCCGATACTGAGATCACCATCGGATAACGATGCCGTCGAGCGAAACGAACATTGACGAGAAGAAGACCGGACTGCTGTTTTTCAGGCACGTTCTACGTAAAGTGTTTCTCGAAGACTGGCTGACAAAACTGGTCGCGCTTGCAATAACTCTCGCTCTTTGGATCGGCGTTACGGGGTTAAGTACGCCAACGACGCGTCGGATGGCCGATATTCCGTTGACGCTTTCCTATTCGAACAAAACGGAAATAACCAACTCTCCGATACAAGCCGTCAGCATCGTGATCAGCGGTGACAAGCGAAAGATAAATCAGATAACGGAAGCGGGCCTGGTCGTTTCGCTCGATCTTTCAGATGTACAGCCCGGTGACCGCGTCATTCAACTTACCGCCGACAATGTTTCGATCGATCTGCCGCTCGGGGTCCGACTTCAGGAGATCCAGCCAAGCCGGATCGCTGTCAGGCTCGAGGCAGTCGAGGAAAAAGAGGTAGCGGTAAAGGTCGAGACCCAAGGCGATGTACCAGACGGTTTCGAGGTTTACAGCGAAACTGCGACACCGGGAAAAGTAAGAGTTCGCGGGCCGTCGAGTTATATAAGGTCATTGACTTCGGTCTCGACCGATAAGATCGATATTGGTGGTAAAGCGACAGATTTCACTGCGAGACAGACACCGATCAGTCTATCCAATCCAAAAGCGACTACGCTTGAATCTGTGGTCGATGTGATGTTCAAGATCGGCGAACAAAGGGTCGAGCGTTCGTTTCAGGTGCCTATCTCAGATGGTGGCGGAAAACGGCTTCCGGTCGTTCTTTACGGCCCGACGTCGATGATCTCAGCTATAAAGCCCGGAGAATTGGCAACGGAAAAGCGCCGTGATCCGTCGGGCGCAGAATATCTCTATCCCGTCCTTCCAAAGGATCTCGAGGGAAAGATCGAGATCCGAAAGCCAAAGGTTCAGTAGATGTTAAAGGTGTACTCGACGATCCGAACCACCGAGATTGGCTTTCCGTCCTTCGTCTGAGGTTCGAATTTGATCTGTCTCGCGGCAGATGAAGCTTGCTCGTCCAATCCATAACCGAGCCGTTTCAACAATAGTGTATGGAGTATCCTGCCGTTCGATCCGAATAAAACCGCGATTCGGATCGTACCCTGAACGTTGGCCTGACGTGCCCGATCCGTATATCTTGCAGGCTGCTTGGCGATAACCTTAAGTTTTGTCACGCCCGGTTCGGCCGTTGCGGGCGTTGCCGTCGTTGTGATCGCCGTCGGCCGCTCACGCCTGAAATAATCGCGAAAGATGGTCTTGTTCTCAAGGTCGTCGGCGATCGCCTTTGTGCCGGATGGGTCCGTCACCTTTCCTTTGCCTTCGACAAGTACATCCACAGCCTTGGTCAGCGATTCGGCTTCATCCAATGTGCCGTCCTTCGAATCGGATGAGAGACCGATACGAGACACGAGAAGATCGGCCTTAAGGATATAGCCGCGGGCGTCAGCCGGATGAAAGCCGATCAATGTTTCCGAGGTCGCTATCGCCCGGTCGATCTTTCCTTCCCACGAATCCGACAAGCTCTGAAGGTAAAGCGCCTCCGGGTTTTTAGGGTCGATCTCAAGCGCTTTTTTGAGCTGCGACTGGGCGGGATCGATCTTACGATTCATCAACAGTACGTGCGCAAGATTAACCCGGAAAACGGCGTTGGCAGGCTGAATGTCAACCGCCTTCTCAAATGCTTTGCGTGCGCCCTTGTCGTCATCGCCTTGATAGAACGCAAGTCCCAGACAGTTCCACATTTCGCCGTCATTCTTGTATTCCGGCGTTTTGACCGCGATCTCGAGAGCACCGCGAGCTTCCTTGTGCTTGCCCGCTTTACACAGCGTCATTGCGGGATGTTCCTTCTGTTGGGCTAGCAGCCAAACGCAGGAAATGTGAGTAAAAAGTAATGCGAGTACAAAGATCGAAAGCGTTCGCAGGTTGAGGTTCGGGAGCATTATTCTTAAGTTATTGTTCCGAAAACAGGCCGAGAAACGACCGCATGTCGTTTCTCATCTCATCAGTGATCACGTGCTTCGCATTATACTTCTGGGAACGATAATTTGGAAGGGTTTTTCTGAGCAGTGCGTCGTTGTTTTCAAACTTTTCGATCGGATAAAACTCATCGTCGTTGCCGTAAAGATAGAAGGTTTCGGCATCGAACGGTTTGTATAGCGGATTGGTCTCGAGGTCACCCGGAATGCCGCCGCAAATGCCGATCACCGACTCCGGCATTTCGGGGAAGGTCAACGCGTAACGAAAGTTAAGGGCACACGCCTGCGAAAAACCGAATATATGGATCTGCCGGCGATCGATAAGACCGCCAGCATCGAGTCTATCTATCACTGCGTTCAGGAATTTGTGATGAAGCGCAACGTATTCTTCCGGTCGATGATCTGTCAGCCATCCAAACCCCACGCGATAGCCGTCCGCCGTTTGCCGAAAATGCTGATGAGGCCCTTGGACCGACGCGATGACGAAATTCTTAGGCGCTATCAGCTTTGCTTCGCGCATCATGTATCGCTTATGCGCTCCGTAGCCGTGAACTGCCAGCAGCAGCGGTGCCGGGTCGGTGTGGTCGTTTGGTGTGAAAACGTCGTAGTAAAGGTCGATCTCGGCCTTTACCGAAAGATCGGTTTGCAAATTATCGCCATTCATCCGTGATTCAATTCAAACAAAGCCGATACAGTTAGACAAGTTATAGACTGGCGTTTTATTCTTCATTCACCTCTATGAAGCTGATCGGCATTATCGACGGCCTTGCAGAAACCGAGACTGAAAACGTATTTGCTCGATCTTTGGATAGGGTCGCGTTTGTGTTTTTGTTGGTCATGGTGCTCTTTGCTCCGCACTCCATTGCCGTCACACAGTCGGCGTGGCTGATCGGGACTTTCGCTTGGGTGATAAGACGTTTCGTTAAGCCAAGACCAAAGCTACGCTCTGGAACGGTCGGCATAGCCCTGATAGCTTTCTTCGCGTGGTCAGCGATCAGCGCAAGCTTTTCCTACGAACCGTCGATCTCGCTCGATAAGCTCCGGTCCGTGTCCGTGCTACTGATCTTCTTCTTCGTTTTTAATGTCGTCCGCAATCGTCGTGCAGTACATTTTCTTGCGTTTGCCTTGGTAAGTTCGTGCATGGTCAATGTTGCGTGGACGCCGGTTCAAAAGCTTATCGGCCGGGGTATCGAAGTCTATGGTGTAAGACCGGATGGCCCTCTTTATCTAGCAGGTGCGAGAGACGGCGATGTGATCGTTCGTGTGAACGGCAAGCCCGCGAACTCTCCCGCCGATATAATTGATCGATCCCAGGATAGTGAGAACGTGAAATTGGAAATGAATCGGCTGGACGCCGTATTTCTGATCGAACCCAAGATCGATGCTATCACCGCAGACCGGAATGGAAGCGACGAAGAGAAGTTGGGCATTTCGAGCTGGGAACGCGATCACGGATTTCGGGCCGCCGGATTTTACGGTCATTTCACGACATACGCAGAGGTCCTTCAGTTGATAGGAGCGATCGTTGTCGGATTTTTCATAGCCTGTTTTACGGCCGGGGCGAACCGGAAGCTGCTAATAGTTCTCGGTGTTTTTCTTTTCGGGATCGCCGCAGCTTTACTGCTTACCGTTACCCGCGCTTCTCAGCTTGCGTTCATGATCTCGTCGTTTGTCATCGTATTGATCGGTGCAAGCAGGCGGGCCGCGGTAGCCTCGGTCGCCGTAGCGATCCCAGCGGTACTGCTCGGCCTTTATGTGCTCCAGCAATATCGCCAGGTCGGGTTTTTTGATCCTAAGGACGGTTCGATCCAGTATCGCCAGATGATGTGGCGTGACGGAACAAGATTATGGACTGAAAACCCGCGGCACATGATCGTAGGCGTTGGGATGGATTCGATAAAGAAGCATTGGGAAGAATGGAGCTTATTCGACAAAGGTTTTCAGCCGATGAGTCATTTTCATTCGACGCCGGTTCAGCTCCTGGTCGAACGCGGCCTGCCTGCGTTGGTGATCTGGCTGACGGTCCTTGGCGTTTACGCAAGATCCCTTTGGCGATGCATGAGGTCGACGGCAATTTCGGATTGGCGCAGCCGCGGGATCCTGATCGGAGCTCTCGGCGGCTCTGTCGGCTTCTTTGCAAGCGGACTTGTTCATTACAACCTCGGCGATACAGAGGTCGCAATGGTCTTTTACATTCTGATGGCGCTTTCCATGAGCCTTGTCGATCACGACAGCAACGACCTCCTCGCCGTAAACGCTCCAATACTCGCTGACACGGAAGCGGTCTAGTTCTTCACGCGATAATTCACATAGACGCATCCGTTCTTGAACGCGCGGCATTCCGTAAGCTCAAGATCGACCTGCCGTTCCATCCTGTGAAACAGCGGAATGCCGGAGCCTAACAGGACCGGATGGATATTGAACCCGATCTCGTCGATAACACCGGCCTCGAACAGTGTCTTCGCAAGATCGCCGCCGCCCATTATGCAAATGTCCTTTCCGTCGGTTTCCTTTAGCGTACGTATGAACTTGCCCGCATCGGACGATACGATCTCCGCGGACGGAAATTCTGCCGGGTCGAGGGTCCGTGAAAAAACGATCGACCTGATGCCGCCGTATGCCTCGCCTCCGGAGTCCGCGGGCGCATTCTTCATTGCCGCCTCGAATGTCTTCCGGCCCATAACGATCGTGTCGAAACGCGGCCAAAAATCGTTCATCAGTTCCGCCGCCTCATCGCCCCACAGCAGCCAGTCAACCGCTCCGTCCGGGCGTGCCAGGTAGTTGTCGAGACTGTTCGCTCCGCCAAAGATAACTTTTCTCATAAGATCTTTCCGCAGGTATTTGTGGCATTCTAGTACCGATCACGGTTCGCGTAAACCGAAACTTTTAGACCCCGGACTCGTATCCTATTCTTAATAATTCATTCAACAGAAAATATATGAAAAAGAGAATGTTCAATAAGCCACTGACACTCTGTCTTCTGTTCGTGTTGGCCTTTTCGGCCCTGCCCCCAAGGGTCGCTTCGCAGACCATTGACACAAATGCGGCCCTGGCAACGATCGAGGAAAAGGTCGAAGCGAGAAGAAAGGAACTCGGTATTCCCGGAATGTCGCTGGCCATTGTCAAAGACGGGCAGGTGATCTACTCGAAAGGCCTTGGTTACAAAGACTTTGAGAACAAGGTTGCCGTTACGCCGGATACGCAGTTCGCGATCGGTTCTGCGACAAAGGCGTTTACCGCGTTAACCGTTTTGATGGCACAGGACGAAGGCAAACTATCGCTCGACGATTCGCCTAAAAAGCTCTTGCCGTATTTCAAGATGCGGGACGCGGATACCGACAAGAACATAACCATCCGCGATCTGCTTTCACATTCATCCGGATTGAACCGCACGGACCTCGCGATGATCACCGGCAAGCTTACACGTAATGAATTGATACAGGTCGCTGCGCAGGCGAAACCGACAGCAAAACTGCGTGAGAAGTTTCAGTATCAGAACCTGATGTTCACGGCCGCAGGCGAGATAGCCGCTGTCGCGGAAAAGAAACCTTGGGAAAAGCTCGTTCCCGAGCGCGTATTCAAACCGCTCGGAATGACAAATAGCACGATGTCTATCGCACAGATGGAAAAGGCGAAAGATAAGTCGCTCGGCTATAACTACAATTTCGATACGAAAGAGACCCAGAAGCTACCATATCGCGAGATCGCCGAGGTAGCTCCGGCAGGTTCGATAAATTCGTCGGCAAACGATATGGCAAAATGGTTATCGTTCATCCTCGATGGCGGTTCGGCCGGCGGCAAACGGCTCGTTTCCGAAAAGGGCTTTGACGAATGGCTCAAGCCGCAAATGAAGATCACGCCGGACGGCAAGATGTCGTACGGCCTCGGTTGGTTTCTGCAGGACTGGAACGGAATGAAAGTCGTGCAGCACGGCGGCAACATCGATGGGTTCAATTCGATGGTCGCCATGATCCCGGAAAAGAAGATCGGATTCGTAATGCTTACAAACGTTTCGGGATCGCCGCTCGGAAATGAATTGATGCAGATCGTTTGGCAAAACCTGATCGGGCAGCCGGTGAGCGGAGACACTCAAAAACCTACGGCTGAACTCGCGGCACAGGTCGTCGGGAAATACAGGCTCGAAGTAGCGGGAATCGATATGGAAGTGAAGACCGACAAGGACGATCTCGTTCTCGTCGTTCCCGGACAGCCGCAGTACACGCTGAAGATGTCGGGCCCGCGGCAATTCAAGATGCTGGGCGCGCCCGATGGGTTTGCGGTCAAGTTCAATCCGGAAAGCGGAAACGCGACCGAGATGTATCTTCAACAGCCGCAGGGAAACTATACGCTTCCGCGTGTGAACGCAGACGGAACGATCACAAAGACGGGCGGTTCCGCCAAGCCCGACGCGCCGAAAACGGAACCGCCGATCTCGGTCGATGAATTGATGGCAAAGTCGTTAGCGGCGATCGGTGGAGAAGCGAATTGGCGGAAGATAAACACGCGTGTCACCACTTTTGAAGCCGATTTCGAAAACCAGGGCGTGCAGGCGACCGGAACTTCGTATGCAAAAGCGCCTAACATGACGGCGACCGATACAACGATGACCGCCCTCGGGAAAAAGATCGCGCTTGTTTGGGATTACTTTGACGGCAACGGCGGCGAGGAATCGTACACGTTTGCTCCGGCGGACAAATACACCGGCAAACGTCTCGAAGACGTGAAGATCGGTGCCGATCTTTACGGACCGCTCGACTGGAGATCTAAGTACAAGAAGATCGAGGTCACAAAGACCGCAAAGGTTGGCGACGAAGACGCCTATGTTGTGACCTTCGAACCGGAGAAGGGATCGAAGTTTACCGAATACTATTCGACCAAGACATTCTTATTATTAAAGCGGGAAGGCTCGATACCGTCGAGCACGGGCGGCCCGACGCTTCCATACACGGTCACCTTCGAGGATTACCGCGACGTTGACGGCATTAAGCTGCCTTTCAAAACGACAAATTCGTCGCCGAGCAATGGCAGCGTCGTGACGAAACTGATCTCGGTGAAACATAATGTTCCGGTCGAGGACAGTATCTTCAAGCCGCGAACTTTGAAGCTTTAGGGAGATCGCCGGCCTCGGCGTCATCGCCGATGGCTTCGACCGGGCAAGCCATCAATGCGTCCATACACAGCTCGAATTCCTCGGTGGATTCGGGCTGTTTGCATACGTAAGAGTATCCGTTATTGTCGTTGCGTTTGAAGTTGGAAGGCGAAGTGTCGCGGCAGACGTCGCAGTCTATGCACTGCCGGTCAACATAGAATTTGCCGGCGACATTATCGGGCAGCTTGTCTTTAACAAACGCCATAACAAAAATTGGCGGCTAGATCTTTTTCTCCGTCATTCGGATCATGCGTTCAAGCGCAATGTTCGCGTAATGCTTCGTCTCATCATCGACGACGATCTCGTTCACGATAACGCCTTCTGTAAGGTTTGCCATTGCCCACGCCAGGTTCTGGGGCGCAATACGGTACATTGTGGCACACATACAAAGATCGGGAGCGAGCAGGTGGATCTCTTTATCCGGGAATCGGTCTGCCAGCCGTTTTACGAGATTGACCTCGGTGCCGATGGCCCATTTCGTACCCGCCGGAGCATTTTCGACCGTCTGGATTATGTAACTGGTCGAACCGTCGAGGTCGCTTTTTTCCACGACCTCGCGTGTACACTCAGGGTGCACAAGCACCTGAACACCGGGCACATCGTCGCGGATCTTATCAACGTGCCAGGGCTTGAATCGTCCATGCACCGAACAATGTCCGCGCCATAAAATGAGCTTCGCGTCGAGCAATGCTTCGGGAGTGTTCCCGCCTAATTCTTCGTGCGGGTTCCAGACGACCATCTTTTCGAGCGGGATCCCGAATTTCGCTCCCGTGTTACGGCCAAGATGCTGGTCGGGGAAAAAGAACATCTTGTCGAATTCTTTCAGGTAAACGTCGAACAGCGGAACGGCATTGGACGAGGTGCAAACGACGCCTTCGTTACGGCCGCAGAAGGCCTTTATTGCCGCGGTCGAATTCATGTAGGTGATCGGAGCGACCTTTTGTTCGAGCACTCCGATCTCGCGAAGCTGTTCCCACGCATCCTCGACCTGATCGATCGAGGCCATGTCCGCCATCGAACATCCAGCCCCCAGATCGGGAAGGATCACACGCTGTGAAGGCTTACCAAGTACGTTGGCCGATTCGGCCATGAAGTGAACGCCGCAGAAAACAATGTAATCGGCGTCGGTCTGCGATGCCATCACGGAGAGTTGATAGCTGTCGCCCGTGAGGTCGGCGTGGCGGATCACGTCGTCGCGCTGATAATGGTGCCCGAGAATGACGACTCGACTTCCTAATGCCTCGCGTGCTGCCTCGATCGAAGCCGCAAGTTCATCGTCAGGCATGACCAGAAAATCTTCTAAAACCCCTGCTTGTTCAATAATGGCGGACATCTTCTTCCCTCCGGGTAAAAGAAAATGATGTCACTTTGGGCAGGTAAGGGCAAGAGTTGGCCGGCTGACTAGATCCGGCCCGTTATTTTTTCAATGAGAAGTACAAAACCGTAGGACAGCGCGGCGATGATGGCGGCCATAGGTATTGTGAGCACCCACGCCCAGACGATGCGGCCCGCGACTCCCCATTTAACTGCCGATGCCCGCTTGGCCGAGCCGACGCCGACGATCGAACCGGTAATGGTGTGTGTGGTCGAAACGGGAATGCCAGCCGCGGTCGCGCCAAACAGGGTAATAGCGCCGGCGGTCTCCGCGCAGAATCCGCCAACCGGTTGTAATTTTACGATCTTCGTGCCCATCGTTTTCACGATACGCCAGCCGCCCGACAAGGTTCCCAACCCGATAGCGGCGTGAGCGGCGAGCACGACCCAAAGCGGAACTTCGGGTAGTTTACCGTTGGGCAGCATCTGTAAATAGCCGCCGGCGACGAGCGCAATGGTTATCACGCCCATTGTCTTTTGAGCATCGTTGCCGCCGTGGCCGAGCGAATATGCACCGGCAGAAAATAGCTGCCCGACGCGGAATACCTTATCGACCTTGTTGACCGAGACACGGTGAAAGATCCAATAGACCGCGACCATCAGGATAAATCCAAGGGTCATTCCTATGAGTGGCGAAAGAACAATAAAAGTAAGTGTTTTTATCCATCCGGCGGCTTTCAGAACGGTCTCGACGCCGGTAAATCCAAAGTGCCAAATATACGAGCACATCGCCGAGCCAGCGTAAGCGCCAACGAGCGCGTGCGAACTCGATGTCGGCAAGCCGAGCCACCAGGTAATTAGATTCCAAATGGTCGCGCCGAGGACGGCCGCAAGAAGAACGAACAACTGGTCGCTGCCGGGGATCTTTGCAATATCGACCATGTCGCCGCCGATCGTCTTTGCCACCGCCGTGCCGAAAACCAGAAACGCAACGAAATTAAAAAATGCCGCCCACGCGACCGCAACGCCGGGAGACAGTACGCGTGTTGCAACAACGGTTGCTATCGAATTTGCGGCGTCGTGAAAACCATTGACGTAATCAAAGATCAACGCGACAAGGATGATGAGAGCAACGAGGCTGAATGCGGCGGTTTGTCCGTCCATAATGAATTGAGAATGGACAATTGAAAATGGAGAATTGGAAACGCGGGGCGAAACCGACTTTCCATAATCATTTATCCATTGTCAGTTATGTTTGAGTACTATGCTTTCGATGATGTTCGCGACGCTTTCGGCGCGGTCGGTCGCGGCTTCGAGGATCTCGTAAAGTTCCTTGTACTTAATGACCGCCATCGGGTCAGACGTTTCCGTAAAGAGCTTACCGATCGAGCGAAAGTAAACGTCGTCCGCCACATTTTCGAGACGGTGGATCTCGACAAAATGTTCGTTGATCCCGTTTGGCTTGCTCAGCATCGAAACGGCCTTGCGGATCGCCGATCCCTGATCGCGAATTATTCGCGCGAGCTGCCGGGAATCCTCATTGAATTCGCGAATGTCGTACATTACGATCGCGCGGGCCCCGGCGTCGATGTAGTCGCAGATATCGTCGAGGGCAACTGAGAGCGTGTAAATGTCTTCTCGGTCAAAGGGCGTAATGAAGGACTTGTTCAGTTTGGTCGTGATCTCGTGCGTAAGTTGATCGCAGCTGTGTTCGACGTCTTTTATCCGTTTAGTATAAGAACTATGATCGTCGCCGCCGGATTCAAGCATTTCGACGAGGATGCCGCCCGCTTCCTCGATCTTCCCGGCCATTTGAGTGAATAGGGAGAAATATTGGTCCTCTCGCGGAAGAAAGCTAAAAGCCATTTTGATCAGTCTCCAATGTGATTGAACGGAACGGCTTTAGGATAAAGTGGAAAGGCCCGTCTTGTCCACAAGACGAGCCTAGCAAATCCTTTTAACACTGATCAGCCGAACTTATCGTAAGTTCATATCTCTCTGCTGTGTTTAATGAACGCGGCCTCACGAAGATAAACGTTGAGCTCACAAATGTCCTTTACATAGTCGCCGATGCGTTCCAAATGTTTTGCTACAAAGAGGAGGTGAGCCGCGCCCGTTGTGGCCGACGGATCCTCGATCATCATGTCCAGAAGTTTATTGAACACGCGTTTATATGCCGCATCTATCTCCTTGTCGCGCTTTATTACTTCGCGCGATATTTGAGCATCCTCATTCGTAAAAGCATCGAGCGCCGTCCGGAGCATTTCCGCCGCGATCTGAGCCATTAACGGAAAATCTACGTAGTTTTTTACGAGCGGTTCGGTGTTGATCGTGAGGGCGGCTTCAGCGATACTGCCGGCATGGTCGGCGATGCGTTCGAGGATAGGCGTGATCTTCGCGACCGAGATCACAAATCTAAGGTCATGGGCCGCCGGATGCTGAAGCGCAAGTATGTCTATGCTAAGCCGGTCGATCTCGAGCTCCATCTGGTCGATGATCTTGTCTTCTTCAAGGACCACCTTGGCGAGTTCATTGTCTCGCTCGACCAGCGACTTCATCGCGCGTTGCACCGCAGCTTCGGTTGCTCCGCCAAGCAGCAATATCTTGTCCCGAAGGACGTCAAGTTGTTCGTCTATGATCCGATGATCCATCTCAAATAAAATAGCACGTAACCGGTATTAGATTTCCCCTAATTAACCAAAGCGTCCGGTAATATAGTCTTCCGTTAGTTTCTCATCCGGGTTTTGAAACATCTTGTAAGTCGGGCCAAATTCGATCAACTTGCCGAGCATAAAGAACGCGGTTTTGTCTGAAACCCGCGATGCCTGCTGCATATTGTGAGTGACGATAACGATCGTGTAGTCACGCTTTAGTTCGACAACGAGCTCCTCTATCTTTTGGGTCGCGATGGGGTCGAGCGCAGATGCAGGTTCGTCCATCAGAATGACTTCCGGCTCGACCGCTAACGCGCGGGCGATGCAAAGTCTCTGCTGTTGACCGCCGGATAGCCCAAACGCCGAACTACTCAGCCGATCTTTGACCTCGTCCCATAAAGCCGCATCATGAAGAGCCTTTTCGACTCGATGATTCAAATCAGACTTGCTGCTGTGGATACCATTGATACGGATCCCGTAAGCGACGTTCTCAAAGATCGACTTCGGGAACGGATTAGACTTTTGAAAGACCATTCCGACCTTTCTTCGGAGTGCCACAACGTCGGTACCCGGCGCAT
This sequence comes from Blastocatellia bacterium, assembly GCA_016789265.1. Taxonomy (GTDB): domain Bacteria; phylum Acidobacteriota; class Blastocatellia; order Pyrinomonadales; family Pyrinomonadaceae; genus OLB17. Next base: position 109,063 of record JAEUQK010000024.1, on the reverse strand, counting down.
AAATATTTTCACCGTCAATTGTTACCGTTCCATCGGCACGGGCAATCGGGATCGTATCGTTCATCCGGTTCAAAGTTCGCAGGAACGTTGATTTTCCGCAACCTGACGGCCCGATGAATGCGACGACCTCCTTCTCCGGGATATCGAGAGTGATGTCGTACAGCGCCTGCGCCTTTCCGTAGAAAAAGTTCAAATTGGAGATGCTGATCTTGTTTTGCATTATTGCGTAATGCCGTCTAATACCGCTTCCTTGTTAGCGTTCGAACGAAAATATTTATTACTAAAATTGCCGCAACCAGCACGAGTGTCGCCGCCCATGCCATTGCATGTTCGACCTCGAACGGACCGGTCGCATAATTAAAGATCTGAACGGTCAGCGACGACATCGGCTGATCGAGATAGTAATTGTAAAATCTGCTATTCAGAGCGGTGAAAAGCAGCGGTGCGGTTTCGCCAGTCACTCGGGCTATTGCAAGCATTGCTCCGGTCGCGATGCCAGATGCGGCGGCGGGCAGCACGATATTCCATGAGACGCGCCAATGCGGTGCGCCGAGCGCCAATGCCCCTTCGCGCATCGAGTTTGGAACGAGCCTTATCATTTCCTCCGTCGTGCGCGCGACGATCGGTATGATGATCACCGCTAATGCGAGTGAACCAGCAAGTCCGGACTGTCGGCCCATCGGCAGAACCACTGCGGTATAGATGAAAATGCCGACGATGATCGACGGAATTCCGATCAGCGTATCGGCGACGAATCGACCAATATTTCCGTACCAGTTCCTTCCGTATTCTGAAAGATAAACGCCGGCGGCAATACCTACAGGCAGCCCGATCACGGATGCGAAGAGGGTCATCATCACCGAGCCGACGATCGCGTTGCCGATGCCGCCGCCCTCGCCAACCGGTTTCGGAGTATCGATCAGAAACTGAATACTAAGCGACGAGATACCACGCACGGCAATATAGCCGATTATCAGCAGCAGGAGCAACGTTACCAAAAGTGCACACACCGACGTCAGGCTCGCCATTATCGTGTTGACCAGCTTTCTGCGGTTATGGAGTGAAGTTCCTGTCGACGCCATCGATATTAAGTGTGTTTTGCCCTATCCGGTCCGCTCGCAACGCTCATGATCAACAACTTCGCGAGGGCATTCACTACAAACGTCACGAGAAACAGCACAAGCCCGATCTCGATCAGAGCACTCAAGTAGAGCTTGTCGGTAGCTTCAGCGAAATTGGCGGCAAGAAGCGAGGCAATTGTGTTCGCAGGCTCGAATAGGGACGCTGAGATCTGCGGTGAATTTCCGATCACCATCGTAACAGCCATTGTCTCGCCGATCGCTCTTCCGAGGCCGAGCACGACCGAACCCGCGATTCCCGACGCGGCATTACCGAGCACGATCGTTGTCGTCTCCCATTTTGTAGCGCCAAGGGCAAGCGCGGCTTCCCGCTGAGTTACGGGAACTGCTTCAAGCACGTCGCGTACGACCGCTGTAACGATCGGCGTGATCATCAAAGCGAGTATTATCCCGCCGGTAAGCATACCGATACCTGTAAGGCGTCCCTGAAAGAGCGGAAGGAAACCGAGCGAGGTTTGCAGGAACGGACCCAGATACTCCCTTATGAATGGTGCCAGAACGAATATGCCCCACAGGCCGTAAACCACCGATGGGATCGCCGCCAAAAGCTCTACCATAAAGGCGATCGGCCTGGCAACGCTTTTCGGTGCCTGTTCGACAAGGAAGACCGCGACGCCAATAGAGACGGGAACCGCCAGGAGTACCGCGATCAGCGACGAAACGACGGTACCGTAAATGAAAGGCAGAGCACCGAATTCTTCTTGTGCCGGCTTCCATTCCATTCCCGCCAAAAACCCGATGCCGAAACGTGAAAGAGTCGGCATCGAATTTTCGACCATCATATAGATGATCGCCGCGACAATAAGCAAGATGCTCGCCGAGGCAGCGAATAAAAGGGACTTGAATACCTTGTCGCCAATGGCTCCCGTCTGTGCCAAGGTTTGTTACTGCCGCAGGGGCTTGCCTCCGTTCGTGATCGAGGCTATCTTGCCCTCAACCTTCTTCACAACATCCGCGGGCAGCGGCGCATAATGAAGTTCTTTGCCGAATTTCTCGCCGTCGTGAGTTGCCCACCAAAGAAAATCGACAAGTGCTTTTCCTTTCACCGCATCTGTCTGATCCTTATACACAAGGATATATGTGTAGCTCGAGATAGGATATGCACCGTCTCCGTCGGCATTTGTGATCTGCGTGCGAAGATCCGCCGGCATTGCCGCAACCGATCCGGCTGCAGCGGCGGAAACGCTATCAAGCGAAGCTGAAACAAATTTGCCGGCCTTGTTCTTGATCTCAGCCGTCGGCAGATTGTTTGCTTTTGCGAACGTGAGTTCGACGTATCCTATTGAATTTGGTGTTTGCTTGACCTGGCCCATGACGCCATCGTTTCCTTTTGCACCGACACCGACACCTGTGATCCAACTAGGCTGCTTGTTCATCCCGACCTTTTGCTTCCATTCAGGCACGGTCTTTGAGAGGAAATCCGTGAATACAGCAGACGTACCGCTCGCATCCGCTCGATATACCGGAAGGATATCTGCATCGGGAAGCGTCACGTCCGGATTTTCGGCCTTGATCTTTTCGTCATTCCATTTCTTGACGTTGCCGAGATAGATATCCGAGATCGTTTGTGCTGACAGCTTAAGCGGTTCTTTCACGCCGTCGAGATTATAGGTAATGACCACTGCGCCGAGAACCGTCGGGATGTGGAGGATCTCGCCGCTTGCCGTCTTGAGGTCGTCGTCGCTCATCGGATCATCCGACGCGCCGAAATCGGATGTCTTCGCGAGGATCGCCTTTTGTCCTGCGCCGGAACCATTTCCCTGGTAATCGATCTTCACGGTCGGGTTTACCTTGCCGTACTCGCTCGCCCACTTTTCGTAGATCGGCTTCGGAAACGTCGCTCCGCTTCCTTGCAGTTGGATCGTCGAACCGGCGGTCGTCGTTGTGTTCTGGCCGTCACCCATTTTCTGACCGCTGCAGCCCGCACCGATGATCACCGTCAACACGACCGCGATCACCATCGTCATATAAACTGTTTTCTTAAATGTCATTGCTATATTCTCCGCAGTTGAAAACTCAACACACCTTGGGGCCGAACTTCCAGTTTGAAGATACAAAGTAAAAGTCCGATGTTCTCCCAAAGAGGTTAAATTACAATTAACCGGTGTTAGAAAAGAAGCATGCGGCTCGAACAATTAACATTTCTGTAACATCCTAGTAACAAGTCAGCGATAGCCTTACTTAAAGATCGGTGATCGATATTACCCTTAAACCGCTCCCTCCCTGCGATCGGTTCCCGACTTTTCTGGGATGCGAATGGAAATCATTAACGACCTCGAAGGTGAAATTGCGGTGGCGATCCTTGTCGAACGCAGGTCGACCTACGGTTTGGAACCGGCCGAAGCAGCTTTGCTGATCGACAGGGTAGCGGGAGAACTAAGCCGCCTCGATGTCGAGAACGATCGTGATATGAAGCCCACCTCGGCACCTCTGCGTTTTCAAACCTGGTCTAACTAAATATAAGCAATAATTAGGTTTATCCATTGCTGTACCAACCAGGACAGCAAGGGATCTCCATTTTAAGGCAAACCCCCGACAATCAGACTCTCATCAAAGTGACGCTTTTGTTCCGGCAGCGTTTCGGCCGGATTTGATACTATTGTTTGTGAATTTTCAGGAGGGTCACATGAGGAAACGTATGTCGCGAAATCGCGTTCTAACAGCTGCCGTTATTTGGTCAGTCGTCATTCTGCCTTTTTCGGCTATCGCCCAAACGGCGATAAAGATGCCGAAGAATAAATACAAGATCCAGGACGATGTGAAGATCGGGAACGATGCTTCGCGCCAGGTCGAACAGCAGTTTCCTATTCTTAACGATCAGCAAGCAGAGTCATACGTAACGCGTGTCGGCGAACGTCTCGTCTCGGCGATCCCTCCGCAGTTTCGCCAGCCTGATTTTGACTATCGATTTAAGGTCGTAAACGCGCGTGACATCAATGCTTTTGCGTTGCCGGGCGGCCCGATGTACGTCAATCGGGGCATGATCGAAGCGGCAAAGAACGAAGGGGAGATGGCAGGCGTGATGGCACACGAGATCAGCCACGTCGCTCTTCGCCATGCCACCGCTCAACAGACAAAGCTCAATAATCCGCTGAATCAGATCCTCGGAATCGGTGCCATTCTAGGCGGTGCTATTTTAGGCGGCGGCACCGGAGCACAGCTCGGACAGATGATCGTCGCGGGAAGTTTCCTGAGGTACAGCCGCGAGTACGAGACACAGGCCGACATACTTGGGGCACAGATCATGGCAAGTGCCGGTTACGATCCGCGTGACCTTTCCGGCATGTTTCAGACGATCCAAAAGGAAAGCGGCGGGAGCCGCACTCCTGAATGGCTCAGCAGCCATCCGGATCCAGGTAGCCGCTCAAAGATCATTGACAACGAAGCGTCGCGATTGAATGTCAGTTCGAATCCGATAAAGGTGACCCGGGAATTTTCGCGAACACAGGAACGGCTTCGTGCAATGCCACGTGCCAAATCGATGGCGGAGATCGAAAAGGAGATAAAAAGCGGTGAGGGCACAAACCCGACCGCGGGCGGGCGATATTCGGCTTCCGTGCCTTATCCATCAGCCACCACTCGCGTGTACCAGAGCGGATCGTGGATAAGGATGAACGTTCCGAGCAACTGGCGTGAATTTGCCGGACAGAGCGAGGTGACCTTTGCTCCCGAAGGTGCGTATGGTGATCAAGGAATCACCCACGGTGCAATGATCGGGATCTACAAGGGCAGAGGCGGTTCATTTGATCAGACAACCGAGGAATACGTACAGGGCCTGCTCGAATCGAACGCGTACTTGCGTCAACAGAGCGGCTTTTCGCGAACCACGGTTGCGGGGCGACAGGGATATACCACTGTACTGTCCGGTCGTTCGTCCGTTACCAATAAGACAGAAAACGTGACCATCTATACGGCGCCGATGCGAAGCGGAGACATCCTGTATATTGCCGCGGTCGTTCCTGCTGACGAGACTTTCAGATACAACAGCGCGTTTAGAAATCTGATCGCGTCGATCAGACTGAATGACTAGATCGAGGTTGTCATTGAATTCGAGAGAAGCGGTCTATGCCGCTTCTTTTTGTTTATGCGGAGGCCTTACTGTGAGGAGCATAACGGCCGCAATGACCGAAACTATCGAACTTGCGACAAAAGCCGTCGGAGCCCCTAATTCGTACCACACTAAGCCGAAAAGAAGTGACGCTGGAAAGACCGTGATGCCGAATGCGAGGTTGTAAAAACCGTAAGCGGTTCCGCGTTTTTCGGGTTCGACCATGTCGGCAACGAAGGCCTTTTCGACGCCTTCGGTCAAGCCGAAATAGGTTCCGTAAACGATAAACAGAGCCCACGCCTGCCATGCCGAATCTATGAACGCAAATCCGACATAGACCGCAGCGTAGATGATCCAGCCCGTTATTATCAGCGATCGGCGGCCGAAACGATCCGAAAGATCGCCGCCTATCAGCGAACTTATCACCTTGCTGAAATGAAGCGTCATCCACAATAGCGGCAACATCGCCGGCGAGACTCCCGACTGCTCCGCTCGAAGAAGCAAGAACGCATCGGTCGAATTTGAAAGTGTGAACAATGCAACGATGAAGAGAAGCCGCTTGAAATTGCCGTCAAACTGGCTGAGCGAAAACTTGATCGGCATCGAATCGCCGTTGACCTCAGGCCTGGGTTCTTCGTGAACTAAAAAGATGATCACAAAGAGTCCGAGAGCAACCGGGATAGACGCGAACAGGAAGACCTTTTGATACTCTATCGCCGTCGGATTCTGCGGGTCTGAGGCAAGATAAGAAAGCAGAAAAAACGCGAAAACAGGCCCGACGACCGCGCCCAGATGATCGGCAGCCCGATTGAATCCGAACGCGAGCCCGCGATTTTCCACCGGCACACTGCCGGCAAGCAGCGCGTCGCGAGGCGCTCCGCGAATGCCTTTCCCCACGCGGTCTGCCATGCGTACGACAAGTACTTGCTGCCAGGTCGTCACAAATGCAAGCAACGGGCGCATTATTGCGGCGAGCGAATATCCAAGAAACACGGGCAGTTTTCGCCGATCGAACTTGTCGCTGAGATATCCTGAGAATAGTTTCAATATGCTCGCGACCGACTCGGCAAAGCCCTCGATCATGCCGATAGCAAACGGGGTCGCACCGAGAGAAAGCGCGAGGAAGGCGGGCAAGAGCGGATAGATGATCTCGCTGGATGCGTCATTTAGAAACGCGACGAAACTTAGCGCAAAGACGTTTACCGGAAGAGTTTTGTAACGTGCGAATAATCCGGGCCGTTTTGATTCGTCGTTTGTGGGCATCGATATACAGAACTTACCGAATTATCTGCGGGTCGGTGAGGGCCGCGGCGGTCTTGATCCGCCGGAAGATGAACCGAACCACCATAGTGAAACACTTCCAACGATGGCGATGGCCACAATCACGGCGACGATCGCCATGCGAACGGCCATCTTCACAGTCTTCTTCAAAAGCCTGAACGCGACATAGGCGACCGCGAGAAGAACAAGAAGGAAACCGATACCGACCGCGGCCGCGGCCGTTCCGCCGCCGGGTGCAGCAACATCAAATAGAAGAAACATAACACTCATTCCTTACCGCCTGTTCGGAGAGCAGTTTCGATGCGCTCTAGGTCCTCTTCGGTAAGATTGGTTTCCTCGACGGGTAAACTATATTCCTCGTCCGTCCACGCACCGAAATCGAGCAGCTTACATCTTTCGGAGCAAAAGGGCCGAAATTCGTTGCCTTCGTATTGAGATTCTGTCCCGCATGAGGGGCATTTCACCATTAACATACCGATTTTGACAGGATAAAGGTTAACACGGCGACGGCAGGTTTCTTAAGTACCTGCGATCTGGTAAATAAATCGTTGAATCTGAACCTGTTCGGCGCAATCATATAGGGTATCGCCCGCGAACTTTCCGACGCCGGAAAGCGTTATACAAGATAAGTTCTGATAGGGGCGAGAGGTATTCTTATGTCCGATTACAAAGATAAATTCGACAAATGGCAGCGTGATGCCAAGGAAAAGTTTGGCGAGATCGACAAACAACTCGGTATAAAGGACAAGCTCGAGGAAGGCGCACGCGTGGTGGTGGAAACCGCGCAAAAGGGCGCAGAGAAGATCAAATCTGAGGCTGAAAAGACCGAGGTCGGAAAGCAAGCCGTGAAGGCAGCGGAGGAAACCCTTAAAGCCGCGAACAAGACCGCCAAAAAGGCGTGGGATGCGAGCGAACCTGTGCGTGATGCCGCGGAAGAAACCGCTGGAAAAACCACCGAAGCGGCCGGCGATATCCTCGGCGTCGCGGCAAAGAAAGCCGGCGAGATCTTTGACGGCGCGAAAGAGGCCGTTGGTTCGGGAGCAAAGACCGCCGCTGACCTTTTCAATTTCGGTGCAAGCTGGACGCGGACGGTCGATTCGACATGGAAGTCCTTGTCAAAAGCTTCGTCCTGGATACAGGAAGACCCATTGCGTGCCGCGGCGACCGGTGCTTCGATAGTGGTCGGCGCCGGACTTGGAGTTGTCTTTACAGGAATTAGTTCACACTGGCTTTTCAATTCTGCTCTGCCTGCGTGGTCGGTGAAGAAGATCGGAGAGAGTTTTAACGAGTACCTCAGATCGCGCGAAGAGAAGATCGCGAACGGCGATCTCGACGGAGCAAGAGCTGAACAGATCAAATTCGAAGCAGAGATCGCGCGACGCATCGGAGCTCCGCTCTTAGGTGCTTTTTCATTTGCGTCGGGCGCGGTGATGATGACGAACATCCTAAACCCAAAGACGATCACCGGCGCACCGATCGACTGGCTGATCGGCGGAAATCCGCTCCTTGAAGGCGTTTGGTTTTTCGGGAATGGAATGGTCTGCTTTAAGACAAGCTACGATTTTTTCATGATCGCTTTGGATGGCGACAAAGACGTCCAGACCGTCGTTCGCGAAGTGAAAGGAATGCTTCCGAACATCGCGGCAAACTAGCTTAGTTTAAGCGGAAACGGTACAAAACAAAGCACGAATATTACGAGGACCAGCGCTGCGACCAGTTTGCGCTTGCCGTCAAGAGGAGTTTCGTCCCACGGCTTCGGATGCTTGATCCGCATCATTATTCCAAGTAGAACGGCAATAAGAAATCCGCTCGGGCTGCCGTAAACAAACCAGCCGATTATCGAAAGCGTCGCCATAGCGAGGAAAGCTATCCGTCCGGTCCAAAAATGTACGCGTTCGCCTAAGACCGCGTACAGCGCGTGGCCGCCATCAAGCTGGCCTGACGGAATTAGATTCAATGCGGTAACTAAAAGACCGACCCAAGCCGCGAAATAAAAGGGATTTCCAATTCCAAAAGAGAGATCAATACCGTTGGCAGCCCCGATCATTTTCAAAAGGAGCGGATCGGAAAAAGTGAGGTTGCCAGCGAGAACGGCGGCTTGCTGCGGCGAAATGGTCTGCATAGTCGAAATCTCGGCGATCGCGATCGGGATCAACGCAAAAAATCCCGCTATCGGTCCCGCGACGCCAATGTCAAAGATGGCTTTTCGAGATGGCAGGGGCGACATTATTTTGATGAACGCCCCGAAGGTTCCCGCCGGGCCGACAAGCGGCGGAGTTGGGATAAAGAACGGCAGCGTCGCATCGACTTTGTAAATACGGCAAGCAATGTAATGCCCCATTTCGTGACAGAACAGGATGAAGATCAGCGACAGCGAGAACTTAAGTCCGTAAGTAAGGTAAACCGGATCAGCGGCCATCTTTTCGATAGCACCGCCGATGAGGACGACATAACGAGTCGGAAGCGAAAACAAAAAGTCGATCCATTGGGAAGCGGTTTGCGGATCGGTCTCCTGGCCGGGCAGCGTAACGATCGGGCCGAAAGGAAAAAGAACTCCTGCGATGGTCGCAGTGCAAAATGTCGCTAACAAAAGGCCTAAATGCAGGGCATACGCTCGCCAGGTGGGACGCAAAACTCTGCCATCGTCGAAGTATCGCTGATCAACGGACATAAAAAATCGCGGGCAAGTTCTATTTGCCCACGACTCTGAGGATACTAAAAAGTTTGTGAATTGCCACTACATTGCCGGTTCGGGAGTAACTTCGCCGTCAACTTCCCGAGCGGTCAATTCTTTGCCGGGTTTGAATCTTATGGTCTTTCCGGCCGGGATCGGCACCTCTTGGCCGGTTCGCGGATTTCTCCCGACCCCGCGTTTGCGTGGCTTCACGACGAATACGCCAAACCCCCGCAGCTCGATCCTTTTGCCTCGAGCAAGAGCCTCTTTCATCGCATTGAACAGAGAATCTACAACCTGCTCTGCTTTTTGCTTTGGGACGCCAGTTTTATCGGCCACCTGATTAACGATGTCCAGCTTGATCATCACTGCCTCCAATAAGAAAGGTTGTGAACCGTTAGAATGAAAGCCGCCGTGTTAGTTTCCTAATCATATGCCTGTAATTACACATATGTCAAGACTTAGCGGAAATTTTATTTCGGCGTGATATTCCTTTCGGTCAGCCGCTGATCACCTTTCGCGCAGCGCGCCATCTGAGCCCAAATAAACGGTTGAAACTCGATCGGGCATTCATTTGCCAATGCGCAAAACCTATCGAGGGCCGGAGAAAGATGTTAGAATCCAATTACGTTCTATCAGAATTTAGATTGTCTTCCGGGGGAAGGTTTATGCGTTGGAGAGATCAGCGGCAAAGTACGAATATCGAGGATCGACGCGGTATGGGACGCGGCGTCGCATTAGGCGGCGGCGGACTGGGTGTGATCATTCTCGCGGCTATCGTCTGTCTGCTCGGCGGCGATCCGCGGCAATTGCTCGAAGGAAATATGCCGCAGGACATCCAGCCCCCGGCAGCGACAAACTCGGCCAACCAGCCTGCCGATGAGAATAAACAATTTGTCAGCGTCGTTATGGCAAGTACCGAAGACGCCTGGCGGCAGATACTGCCTCAACAGGCGCGCCGAAGCTATTCTGAACCGAAGCTGGTGCTTTATAACGGCCAGGTGTCGTCCGCCTGCGGATACGCGAGTGCGGCGATGGGCCCATTCTATTGCCCGGGCGATCAAAAGCTTTATCTCGATTTCGACTTTTTCAACGAACTCAAGCGCGATTTCAAGGCTCCGGGAGATTTTGCACAGGCTTATGTGATCGCCCACGAAGTCGGCCATCACGTGCAAAACTTGCTGGGGACAATGGCAAGGGTGCAAAACCAGGGGCAAAACAATCAGCTCTCTGTCGCGCTGGAACTTCAGGCGGATTGCTACGCCGGGATCTGGGCGAATTATGCCCAAAAGAAAGGCATCGTCGAGATGGGCGACCCCGAAGAGGCATTGAAGGCGGCATCAGCCGTTGGTGACGATATGATACAACGGCGAACCCAAGGCTACGTTGTTCCCGATTCGTTCACACACGGCTCGGCCGCACAACGGCAAAAGGCATTTGCAATAGGTATGAAATTCGGCAGCATGCAGCAGTGCGAAGTATTTAGGTAGTGATTTCCGTGGTTGCCGACTAGTTTTCAGAGCGAGCACAGCTCTATTGCTGCGGTGTAAACGGCTTTCCGTATAGTTCCTGATAGATCCAACCCAGGACGCGGGCTTCAGCGGTGCATAGGGCTTCGAGCCAACAGCTTGTGAGATAAAGGCGACGTTCGGCATTCGTCGTCAGCGATCCGCTCTTCTCGATCGAAGACATTTCTATGTCCTTGTCCAGATCGTTCGCTTCGGTGATCTCGCGTTTTGTTTCGCGAGATTCGTGCAGGGCCGCAAGAACGTCGTTAAGCCACAAACCGAGCAGCGGTTCCGAATTGTTTTCCTGCAAAGCCTGAAACACGCCGATGGCGAATCGCGCTTCGGCATTTTCGAACGGATAGATCCCAACGCCGTTTGCCGCGTCGTCCTGCTGTTTCCATTGGAAGAGCTCCTCGGTGTTCGCGTGACGCATTCGGGCAGTGCGTTCGTCATAATTGAGGAACCATTCGACAAGGTCCGCGATCGACGACGGATCGATGCCGCCTTCCGTGTTTGGCCGCAGCTTTGGCGGCATCGGGTTGTTTGCTGTAGCGTCTGACATTTGGAACTTGGATTGTACAACGTTGAGACGGCAGACCTCGAATCGGGCCTGAGCGTTTTGTTTTTACAAACCAAATCGCGCCTGCATATAATCTTTCTACCGTGACAGAAGAGATACTCGACAGGACGATGGCTCCCGACGAGACCGAAGACGACAAGGACCTCGGTTTTGGTTCGTTCGTTGCGGGCCAGAGCCGGCAGCGATTTTTGAATTCGGACGGCACGTTCAACGTGCAGCGGACCGGGTTTGGTTTCTTTTCGACGATCAACCCCTATCACTCCCTTCTTTCAATGTCGTGGGGCAATTTCCTGGGCCTGCTGTTGCTGCTCTATTTTTTCAGCAACGTCGCATTCGGCACTTTGTACTCTACGCTTGGCGCAGAAGCGCTGGTCGATACGTCGAGCACGCCGACCGCTAACCTGTTCGTGCGCGGATTCTTCTTTAGCGTGCAGACATTTGCGACCATCGGCTACGGGACGATTCATCCGGTGGGCGTCGTGCCGAACCTGCTTGTAACGGTCGAATCGTATTACAGCCTCATTGCAAACGCCCTTATCACCGGCGTGGTATTCGCGCGTTTTGCGAGGCCGGTCGCGAAGATCGTCTTCAGTCACGTTGCAGTAGTTGCGCCTTACCGCGGCATCACCGGTCTGATGTTCCGCATCGTGAACGGCCAAAACAATCAACTCATCGAGATCAGCGCGAAGATAATGTTTGCCCGCTTTGTCACAGAGAACGGAAAACGTGTCCGCCGTTTTGACGTACTCGAACTCGAACGCCGGAGCGTCGTCTTCTTTCCGCTTGCATGGACGGTCGTTCACCCGATCGACGAGGATTCGCCGCTATATGGTTTGACCGAATCAGACCTTAGGGCTGCGGATGCGGAGATACTGATCTTGCTTGCAGCAACAGACGAAACGTTCGCTCAGACCGTTCACGCAAGATCATCCTACAAACCTGAACAGATCATGTTCGGATACAAATTTGTCAACATCTACAACACTCCTCATCCGGACGAGCCGCTATCGATCGACGTCAGAAAATTGTCGGAGATCGAGCCTGCCGAATGACCGCAGGCGTTTTTTTGACAAAACAGGCGAAATTAGCCGATACTTAGGCGCAAGTTCAAGATTCCGTTCTTAAAGGTAAATAAAATGGCGACACAATACGTAACCTGTCCGAGATGCCAATCACAGAACAGCGGCCTTAATACTCTCTGCACAAATTGCGGAGCACAGCTGCCCATCGCGCCGATGCCGATGCAGCAGGTGAACTACGGTCAGGCGAAACCGGCGGGTGCCGATAAGAAGATCGCCGCGGGACTGTGCGGCATTCTGTTGGGCAGTTTTGGCGTGCATAAATTCATCCTCGGCTATCAGCAGGAAGGTATCATCATGCTTGCCATAACCCTCGTTGCGTGGGTCATTACATTTGTCACCTGCGGTATCGGAGCCTTTCTTGTTTTTATCCCGTCAATAATCGGTTTGGTCGAAGGAATAATGTATCTCACAAAATCTGACGAGGAATTTGTACAGACCTACATTATCAACAAGAAACCTTGGTTTTAGTTTCCCCGCGTGTTCACCGGAATAATCGAACAATTGGGACGAGTTGCGTCGATCGGATTCGACGGCGACAACGCGTGCATTGTTATAGCGGCAAAGGTCGTTACCGACGGCACCAAGAACGGCGATTCGATCTCGGTGAACGGAGTGTGCCTAACCGCGCTCGACATTACTCCAAATTCTTTTGCAGCCGATGTTTCAAGGGAAACGCTTGATCGCTCGACGCTCGGATCGTTGAAAGAGGGGTCGCCGGTGAACTTGGAACGAGCTGTAACTCCGATGACGCGGCTGGGCGGACACATCGTTCAGGGGCACGTTGACGGACGCGGCACTTTCATTTCCGCAACACAGGACGGCGATTTCTGGACCGTCCGCATCGGCTTTCCGCCGGAGTTCGCCCGTTATCTCGTTTACAAAGGCTCGGTCGCCGTCGAAGGCATTTCGCTCACCGTCGCGTCGCTGGATGACAAACATTTCGACATCGCCGTTATTCCAAAGACGTGGGAACTTACCAACCTTTCCTCTCTGAAACCCGGCGATGCCGTTAATCTCGAAGCAGATGTGATCGCCAAATATGTCGAGCGGATGCTCGCCTTTAAGCCGGCGGAAACGCAATGACGACCATTTTCGGGCTGTCATTTCATTCTCGCGGGTTTACTCACCCAGCGTATTCGGCATTTCGGTGACCGATTGCGGAGCAAGGTCTACCTGATTGTCACCCGCGATCACCGAAACGGTCGAGTTCCACATCGCAAAGCCATTGCCCGAACGCACCGCCCCAAAGAGGTAATAACTCTCGGGTTTTACGCTGCCGAGTTGTGCCTTGCCCTGGCCGTCAGTGCTGCCCGCGTATTTGATGTGTTCTTTGAGAGCACGGATGGCGTCGCGGTAGAAATCGGCATACTTTGCCGGGTCGGCGATCGAGATCCCAAGGCTGGAAACCAGCGTCTGCCCGTCTATCGGCTCCAGCCCCGCATCACCGAGTATCGACTCGATATCTTTGTCCAGTAAATAGAATTTCGCGTTTTTCACAGGCTGCTGCGTGCCGGTCCGTGTGGCAACTTTTGCATCGATATGCACCGTACCGACTGTCGGCTGCGGTGCTGCCACGGACGAACCGGGCACGCTGACGGTGCGGGATTCAGACGGCGGAACGTATTGCGTATCGGTCGTTGAGATTCCGGAGGACGACGTCGACGGCCGCTCGTCGGTACTTCGGCTAGTTCTGCGCTCACTGCTCGAATTCACTCTAAGCGCAAGGTTGCTGTTCGCCGTATCGTCGCGGCCGCTGATGATATAGAACAAAAGGAACAGGAACAGCGCGCCGAAGATGACCGCCGGAAATATCACCCATTTGGGGATAGTGCTTTCCTCAGGCTTCGGATCGGCAATTATCACCCTGGGTTTTACCGCAACCGGCCGTACTGTATTCGGACGCCCGCAATTTGGGCAGGCTACCGCTTCGTTTGAGATCTCGTGTCCGCATTCAGGACAATAAATGAGTGACATATGATGATTACCCTCCTTTTCTACCTTCCTGAATCGGGTAATTGCAGATGCCGTGCCAGAGGACAGCGAGGCGTAGGGGAAAAACGGAGACAAGAAATGAAAGTCGGATCAAAAGTCGAGGATAAAAGATGAAAGCACTAAGTTCATCGTCCCGCAATCGAAATCGGCGAGCCGATCCCGTCGTGAAGGCGCGTCAATAACCCGGAGTGCTCCCGTTGAAGTATCTCCCCGAATTCTGTGCCGTCTGTCGATGCTGGCGGATCAGGTTGGCCATTTCATATGGGCTCTGCTGTCAAATCGGGTTTGACGCCCGAAAGTACATAACAGTAGCCCGTGCCGCCTTGGACGCTGTCGAACGTCACCGCACGAGTACTGATGATCGTGCCGAACAGTACCCGGGCCGCGGTACGGGGAGCGGTCATACGATAGACGATCTTGAACTTGAAATCTGTGATTGCAGTGCAGACCCCGGTGCTCACGATCCTGAACGACCCAAGCGAGGTTCCGGAATTTGACGCCATCGGGTGGGTTATCGTCGTACTACTCTTACCGACATAAAAAATGGTCGTGGTATCGCCACCGGAACCGAAAGTTGGAGAAGTGTAGTAATTGCCGTCAGAACCCTGGAAAGAGCCCGCGGTGTTGTAGGTCCTGGAAGTGCTGGTTTTGTCGGGACCCCAGACGACTATTTTGAAAGAGGACTCGGTTCCGAGGCAAGGCGAAAGAGCAACGGCAACCGTACAAAGGCCGCGGAGCTTCTAAAAGTGGAAGTCCTTTATTTAGATATTTACTCGGAAAACGCGAGCTTTGATCACTCCGACGTTGCTCGCTTTCGTAAGAACTCGTTCATGTCGTCCGTTGCGAGCGGCCGGGCGAAGTGGTAGCCCTGGCCCGCGGCGCAGCCCAGGGACTGGAGTTCGCCGATCTGCTCCGGATGCTCGATCCCCTCCGCGATGGTCTTCAAGTTCAGAGAATCGCCCATCATTATGATCGCCTTTGCGACGGCGCTGCCTTCGCTGCCGTGTCGGAGTTTATCGACAAATGATTTGTCGATCTTCAATATGTCGATCGGGAACCGCTGCAGGTAACTCAAGCTTGAATAACCGGTACCGAAATCGTCTATCGCCAACCGTACTCCTAAGTCTTTCAGAAGCTGGAGTTTAGCGATGGTCGCCTCGGTGTCCTGCATCATAAAGCTTTCAGTGATCTCGAGGATCAGACAGCGTGACGGAAGCCCCGACGTGATCAGTGCTTTGCTGACCATTTCCACAAGTTCCTTTTGCTGGAACTGCCGAATGGAAATGTTTACGGTCACCGAAATGTCGTTCAGATGTTCGTGACTGTTTCGCCATTCCTGCACCTGTCGGCAGGCTTCGGTGAGTATCCAGTCGCCGAGCGGGACTATGAGATTAGTTTCCTCGGCAAGCGGGATGAATTTCATCGGCGAAAGCAGTCCATATTTCGGGTGCACCCAGCGAACGAGTGCTTCCATTCCAAGCAGCTTGTTCGAATTCAGATCTAAAATTGGTTGGTAGTGGATTACGAATTCATGCTGGTCGATGCCGCGGCGAAGATCGTCCTCGAGCTCGATCCGCTCCATTAAGGCCTCGTGCATCTTCGGTTCGAATACTACGTACGTACCCTTTCCTTCATTCTTGGCAAGGTACATCGCCAGGTCGGCGTTGCGAAGCAGCGCTTCGCTGGTCATCGCTTCTTCCGAACTTGCCGCGATGCCGATGCTGGTTCCCACAAAGGTCTCTTTGCCGTCAATGACAAAAGGCTGGAGAAATACCGAGAGTATTCGCTCGGCGATCATTACAGCCTCGTCCACTCTCGTTACCGATTCGCACAAAACGGCAAACTCGTCGCCGCCTAATCGCGCTGCCGTGTCGGTCGTCCTCAAACAATCCTGAAGACGTTCTGCGACCGAAACTAACAGTTTGTCGCCGGCCGCATGGCCGAGAGAGTCATTGATCGCTTTGAAATTGTCGAGATCCAGGAACAGTACCGCAAGCGATGAATTGCTTCGCGGCAGTTTCGCAAGCGCATGATCGACACGATTTTGAAACAGTGCCCGGTTTGCAATGTTCGTAAGAGGGTCGTGCAGGGCCTGATGCGTCAATTGGTCCTCGAGAGATTTTCGTTCGGTCACGTCCATCATCGAACCGATCATACGGACGGGCATTTCGTCTTTGTCATAGACCACATACCCGCGGTCAATAACGTGTGCGTAAGTTCCGTTCTTTCTTTTGAATCGATATTCGTCGGTCCATTTTGATTTTCCGGTATCTATATGAAGCTGAATGTCGCGGATCACGCGTTCGGCATCATCCGGGTGAAGAAGCGCTTTCCAGTATTTGATATCGCCGCCCATTTCCTCGGGCGTGTATCCAAAGAGCTTTTGAATGCCGTCGTTCCACCAGATCTCATCGCTGTAAAGATTCCAGTCCCAGACGGCGTCGCTCGTGGCCCGCGTAACCAATTCAAATCGCTCCTGGCTCAGCTTCAACGCGTCCTCGTTTTTCTTTCTTTCAATGGCTACCGCGATCTGATCGGCGACCGAGGTGAGGAGTTCGACGTCGCGCTCGGAATAAGTATCCGAGTTCTCATAATCCTGAACGACCAGCACGCCGATCGGGCCGTTGGGTGTCTTAAGCGGAACGCCAAGCCAAATAGGTGAATCCGTCCCGACCGATTCAACCTCGCCGCTCTCGATGATCTTTCGAGCGTCCGCATCGGTTAGAAGCATCGCTTCGCCCTTTCTAAATACAAAGGCGCTTAGTGACCTGCCGACTTTCAGCGGGGCGGGCATCGGATCATACTTATCGACCCAGAACTGCATCGTTAGCATCTCGGTCTGCGGATCGAACAAAGCGACAAAAAAGTTTTCTGCGTAAACGATCTTTTTGATCGTTCGGTGAATGAGCTTGAAAAGTTCTTCAAGATTGGCGGTGGCGGTAACACCATGAATGATGCGCGAGATCGCGCGCGACTCTGCCTCGAGTCGTTTTCGCTTCGTAACGTCGCGGGCAACGCACACAAGTTTGTGTTCGCTGGTTTGCGGGTCAAATATCGTGGATGTTGAGACGGAGACCGGGAAATGAGTACCGTTTTTTCGCCGGCAGATCATCTCAAATCGATTTCCTAGACCGTTGCTGCCAAGCGTCTGCAGAAAGATGCGTTCGAACACGCGTTTGTTACGCGTAAGCACATCTACAGACCTTCCGATCAGGTCGCCAAGTGAGAAACCTGTAAGCTCAAGTGTTGCCGGATTCACCCGGTCGATCGACGCGTCACGATTGATCACTAGGATAGCATCGTTGATGGAGTTAAAAATGCTGTCGCCGAGTGACTGAGTGGACGCTAATCCCAGAAATTCGTCTCTTGGAACTTGGAAGTTGTATCCGGATATCTCAAAGCCAACGTTGGTTTCGGGAAAGTGAGGTTCGATGGCGGGGCTGTTGCCCGTTTGGAGTTCCATTTATTTTTTCGGGCGGTATTTAGGCCCGGAGAGGTTTGGAATGGAAATATCGCAGGAGTAAGGCGGCCCTAATTTGTGGTGGTGGACACAGGAAAGGCTGTCTAAGACAGCTAAGACCGTCTTAAATGATGAATTAAACACTGTTTAATGTCAAGGATTATTCTTGATCTGTGTTTCTGAAGGCAGCGGCCGATTTGTCTATAATCGAAAAGAAATGAACGAAGTGGTGAATGTGATAGGCGGAGGCTTGGCTGGCGTAGAGGCGGCGTGGCAGGCGGCGGAAGCAGGCGTAAAGGTTCGACTCTGTGAAATGCGGCCCGTTCAGCAAACTCCCGCCCACAAGACCGACAAACTAGCCGAGATCGTGTGCTCAAACTCGCTAAAGACTGACGAGCCCGGTACCGCTCCGTATTTGTTGAAAGAGGAATTGCGGCGAGGGAAGTCTTTGGTAATGGAAGCCGCGGCCTCGACGCGAGTTCCTGCCGGAGCCGCTCTTTCTGTTGACCGGATCAAATTTGCAGAATTGATAACAGAACGGATCGAGGCTCACCCGAATATCGAGATCCGACAAGAAGAGGTCAAGCAGATCCCATCGGACGGCGTTACGATCATTGCAACGGGTCCGTTGACCTCTGACGCATTGACGGTTGAGATAATGCGTTTTACCGGAGACGATCAGCTTTATTTCTACGATGCGATCGCGCCAATAGTCGCGGCCGATTCGATAGATATGTCTATCGCGTTCAAGGCGGCTCGTTATGACAAGGGCGGCGATGACTATATAAATTGCCCGATGGACCGCGATCAATATGAGCGTTTCATAGCCGAATTACTCGATGCTAAGTCGGTACCGCTCAAGCGATTTGAAGACACGCATTGGTTTGAAAGTTGTCTTCCGATCGAAGAGATCGCCCGACGCGGGCCCGAGACTTTGAGGTTTGGCCCGATGAAACCGAAAGGCCTGCGGCACCCGAAAACCGGCGAAGAGCCGTGGGCGTGCGTTCAGCTTAGGCAGGAAAATATGATGGCGGACGCGTACGGCCTGGTCGGATTTCAGAACCACCTTCGATACGGGGAGCAGGAGCGCGTACTTAAGCTAATACCCGGTTTGGCGAATGCAGAATTCCTGCAATTCGGTCAGATCCATCGCAACACCTTCATCAACTCGCCAAAGATCTTGAATGAAACGCTCGCAACAAAGACGGATCCGCGTCTGTTCTTCGCAGGTCAGATCACCGGCGTCGAGGGTTATGTGGAGTCAGTTGCCACAGGCTGGTTGGCGGGCCTTAACGCGGTTCGTGTATTACGCGATCAGCCTATGTTGACCGCTCCGCAAACATCGGCCATCGGCGCTCTTTGCCGATATGTTTCCAATGTCGAGACCAAGAATTTTCAGCCGGTAAATATAACGTTTGGCCTGCTTGAACCACTGCCGCCCGAGCTTCGTAAGATCTACCGCAGAAAGCGTGAACGGCACGAAGTTCAGGTCGAGAGGGCATTGATCGATTGGGATGAGTGGATACAGCATTTTTATAAGTTGTCGGCACATCAAGGATCTTAAATGGAACCAATAACAATACTAATAATCCTCGCGATCTTCGTCGTCGCTGTTCTTTACTCCTCGGTCGGCCACGGTGGAGCTTCGGGGTATTTGGCGGTGATGGCGTTTTTAGCGGTTGCACCGGAGGTCACGCGCCCGACGGCGTTAGTGTTGAATCTGTTCGTGGCGTCTATCGCAACCTATCAGTTCTATCGGGCCGGGCATTTTTCATGGAGTCTGTTCTGGCCGTTTGCGGTCACGTCGATCCCGTTTGCGTTCATCGGCGGTATGATCAAACTGCCGACACATGTATATAAGACCGTCCTCGGATTGGTACTGCTGTTCGCGGCGTTTCGGCTGGCATGGAGCTTTTCAAAAGATGTTGAGATCAAACAGCCGCAGCTTTGGATAGCGTTGATAATAGGAGCTGCGATCGGTTTGCTTTCCGGATTGGTCGGTGTAGGCGGCGGTATTTTCCTTACGCCGGTGCTGTTATTGATGAACTGGTCCGAAACGAAAACCGCCGCCGGGAACTCTGCCCTCTTCATTCTCGTAAATTCTGCGGCAGGATTAGCCGGAAATTATGCCCAGGTCAGCGTCCTGCCGCCGACTGTCTGGTTTTGGATCGCGGCGGCGGTCACAGGCGGCCTCGTCGGATCGCTATTGGGCGCAAAGAAGTTCAATTCATTGATGCTGAGGCGTGTGCTGGCGGCGGTACTTCTTTTTGCGGCCGTCAAACTTATTTTCGTGTAGGCATATAAACCGGAGAAATTGTAATCAAATGAATTGCAGTTCGCCGTTTACCAGATGAGGCTCGTCCTTCCAATCTTACTTCTCACCGCGTTTTCCGTTGCCGCACAGTCCGGTCGCGTTAAGCCGGCGGAATCGCCGACGCCAAAACCAAAAGCCGGATCGTCGCCGGTTTACGTGCCGACCAACAACGATCGTCCGCGTGTTGCAACACCGACGCCAACACCAACTCCGCCGCCAAAAGGCGATGATGGCGAGATCACCGTCGATTCGACACTGGTCCCAATACCGGTGACAGTCATCGACACAAGCGGCCGCGCCGTGACCAATCTGAAGATCTCGGATTTCGAACTGAAGATCGATGGCAAAAAGGCAGAGATCAGCGACCTATCGCGTTCCGAAACGCCGATACGGCTCGCGATGCTGTTCGATAATTCGTCGAGCGTAATGATCGCACGCGAGTTTGAAAAGGAAGCCGCGTTGAAGTTCTTCCGCCGTGTGATCCGCCCCGAAAAAGACCTCGCGGCTCTTTACAGCGTTTCTACCGTAACCAGGTTGGAGCAGGCGTTTACCGCCGAGATCTCATCGTTGACACGGGCGATCGAGATGTTTCCGCCGCCGGTCGGTGCGACCGCCTTGCTCGATGGCGTGATCGATGCAGCCAACTATCTGAGCGGCGTACCCGGACGGCGTGTGATCGTTATCGTTTCAGATGGCGATGATACTGCGAGCGACTCGACGCTGGAAGACGCGGTAAAAAGTCTTCAGGTCGCAAACTGTCAGGTTTACGTTGTAAAGACGACGGACTTTGAAAATTACAAGCGAACCGGTTCCCGTCGCGGTAACGCTAATATTCGACAATTGGCCGCCGAACGCAGAATGATCGAGTTTGCGAATCAGACCGGTGGATCGGTCCATTCGCCCGTTGACGAGGCTGAGGTGGACGAGGCATTTCGGCAAATAACGGCCGCCCTTTCACAGCAATACATACTTAGCTATTACGCCGACGACGAAACGGAAAAACGAGGTGCTTTTCGAGAGATCACTCTCTCGGTAAAGGACAAGCCGGGCTTAACCGTTCGCACGCGAAAGGGTTACTATGTACCCAAGCGATGACCTTTCAGGAAGCCCTCACCGAATTTTTGCAGCATCTCAAATACGAACGAAATATGAGTCCGCATACGCTGCGGAATTATGAATCTGATCTTGAGCAGTTTCGGCAGTTCCTGTTTGGGATCGAGAAACGCGGCGACATCCCGGTCGAGCAGATCGATCGATTGACCATTCGTGAGTGGATGGCGAGCCTGCACGCCGCCGGGAAAAAGAAAGCTTCTATCGCACGAAAGCTTGCGAGTCTTCGCACTCTGTTTCAATTTCTGATCCGCGAGGGAAAACTCGAATCGAACCCTGCGAAGATGGTGGCTACGCCAAAGATCGAGCGAAAGCTGCCGAACCATCTTTCGATGGAAGACGCGGTCCGATTTATCGAGACGCCGGACGCGAATACCGACCTCGGACGCCGTGACCGAGCCATCCTGGAATTCCTTTACGCTACCGGGATCCGCGTAGGCGAACTGGTCAGCATCGACCTTACGGATATAGACCTTCGCGAACGAATGGTTCGCGTATTGGGTAAACGCAGGAAGGAACGTATCGTGCCGTTTCACGAACACGCGTTGCAGGCCCTGATGCATTACCTGACAGAGTCAAGGCCCGTATTCCTTAACAACTCGCCTGTCACGGTCCGCGACGACAAAGCGTGTTTTTTGAATTATCAGGGCACGCGGATCACAACCCGCAGCGTCGGGCGTATGATCGACAAATACATCAAGCAATGTGCCGATGTTCACAAGATCTCTCCTCACAGCTTGCGCCACACATTCGCGACGCACATGCTTGATTCAGGAGCCGACCTTCGCGATATACAGGAACTGCTCGGCCACGCGCGCCTCTCTACCACGCAGATATACACGCAGGTGTCGATGGAAAAGATGATCGACGTTTACTCTATGGCGCATCCAAAAGCTTGACTTAAGAAGGAAAGCTGCCAGTAAAATTTCCTATTTGATGAAAAGCCGGTCCGCGTTCCACATCGAATACGGAAGCATTCCGCTAGGCGAATAATTGCCGATCCTTTCGTTTGCCGCCGAGACCACGTGGCGCGACACGACCGGTATGATCGGCATCTCTTCGGAGAAGATCGATTGTATCTCGTTGAATTTCTCTTTGCGGGCCGTGATGCTGTCGGCCTGAGCCTGATCTGCGAATAGCTGGTCAACCTTCGCTTCCCATTCTGACGCCGGCGTCTCCTGCTTCGGCCTCCACTGATGTGCGCCGCCGCTGCTTAACAGAAAACTCGCGAACGAGGACGGATCTAGCGCAGTCAAACTCAAACCCTGCAGAATGCAGTCATAATCATAAGAACTGGTCCAACGTTCCGTCAGGCCCTGAAAATCGATCGGTGCTATCTGGACGTTCATACCGAGCTTCGCCAGATCTTCCTGGATGACGGCCGCCATCAACTTACGCGGTTCGTTTTCCGCCGGGACTATCATCGTAAACTCGACCCGGTTGCCGGAACCATCAAAAAGCTCAGGCTTACCATTGTTTTCCCGAACCGAGAATCCTGCCTCGCTAAGCAGCTTCTTTGATCTTTCCAGATCGTAGTCGGTCTTTGGCAGATTCGGATCTAGCCAGGCGCGATTACCGATGGGCACAAATCCATAGAGCGGTGTTGCAAGGCCCTGAAGCGTGTTCGACGCTATCGATCTGCGGTCTATCGCATTGCTGACAGCCTTTCTAAACCTCTTATCGCTGAACCAATTGTATTTCGGAGTGCCTTCTATCTTTTGTCCATTCTTTTTTGTCGGATTAAGATTGAACCAAAGATGATCGGTCGACAGGCCCGGCCCGGAATCAAATGCTTTTGCTGGTGACGCCGATGTTTTTAGCGCTGCATAATCCGAAGTTCGTATTCGATCGGCGATGTCTATCGTGCCTTGCTGTAGCCGGGCCAGTGTATTGTTTGCATCAGGTACGATCTCAAGCACGATGGAATCGAGGTATGGCAACGGTGTTCCGTTTGAGTCTTTTCTCCAATAGTTCGGATTTCTTTTGAGGGCCACCTTTACGCCTGTTTCCACACTGTCGACAACGAACGGGCCGCTGGTCGCCATCGACTTAGGATCGTCGGAGATCTTCCAGGCTTCGCCAAGCTTGCCGGAGCCCGCATAGCTCTCTAAAACGTGTTTTGGCAAAACGACAAGATTCTCTAGATAGTTTTCTACCGCCGAAACCTTTTCAGGAAAGATGAACTGCATTCGCCTTTCATCGATGATCTTGGTTCCTATTTCCTTGTCGTTAACAAGAAGCGAGTCACGGATCACTGGCGAGTTGGTTCGCTTGTCATAAGCGCCTTTCAATGTGAACTCGACATCCGCCGTTGTCAGCGGTTTCCCGTCAGAGAATTTCAGGCCTTCGCGGAGAACTATGTTGACCGTCCTGCCATCCGCCTCGGCAGAATAACTCTCGGCGAGGGCCGGCTGATACTCCTGCTTTTCATGATCGAGAGCGATCAACCGGTCATTCAAAAGAAAAAGTGTGAGGATGATCGAGGGCTCGTCATCCGCCATATAGTAATTCAGTGTCTTTATGGGTGATGTGACCCTATGAACAAGACTTCCGCCCGGTTTTCCGTTTATCTGTTCGCGGTTCGGCCTGCCGGATGTATCGGCAACATTAGCGGTCTTGTCGCCGCACGCATAGACCAACAGGGTCGAAATAATGATCAGGTTAGGAAGCACGGATCTCACTTTGCTCATAATTTTCGTTGGGTTCAGGGTCGAGGAAAACAGATGACAGAAAAGTCGATTCGAAGTTTAAGTGGTTTTGTTTTGCAAATCAATTTGCAATCGTGAAGAATAGCCGTTGAACGCCGGCGGCGGCTTGAGATCGCGTGCTCAATCTCGTTTTCAGAAAGATCATCCAAGGTGTTTTAGTGGCCTTTGTCGTCTCGGCGGTAACCTTTTCGCTGTTGTCGGCTGCGGGCGGCGATGCCCTCACAAATCTCCGCGACAATCCTCAGGTGTCGCCGGAAACTGTCGAACGCCTGCGGATAGTCTATGGTCTCGATCGCCCGCTCACAGCGCGCTACTTTTCATGGCTGTCGGCCTCAGCAAAGGGCGATCTCGGCGAGTCGCTTTACTTTAAAACGCCGGTGGCGGGTCTCGTCTTTTGGCGTCTGTTAAACACGCTCGTACTCGGAGCAGCCTCGATCATCGGTGCCTTTTCACTCGCTGCATTTCTGGTCTTTTTCTCGGCCAGGTTTCCCGGCAGCCGCCTTGACGGAATTCTGGATATCGCCGCCGTCGCCGCCGCGTCGCTTCCCCGCATCGTGGCCGCCCTTTTTGCTCTCGCAATTGTCGTGCGGTCAACCGGTTCGGCATTCGAGGTCGGGTCGGGTTCGTGGACGATGTTTTTCATTTCATCACTAGTGATGGCGATACCGCTCTTCGCCGTTCTTCTCGCTCAAATGCATTCTGGCATCAAAGGCGCGATGAAAGAACCTTTTGTGCAATTTGCCCGGGCAAAAGGACTCAGCGAAAACGCGATCATCTTTCGGCACGCCTCACGCGCTGTACTAAATCCGCTGTTGTCGGTTTTGGGCCTCTCATTCGGCACGATCGTCAGCGGTTCGGTAATAGTAGAAACTGTACTTGGCTGGCCGGGAATCGGTTCGCTTACGGTTGCCGCGGTCAGAGGCCGGGACATCTCCCTCGTGATGGGAATAGTCGTTGTCTCCAGCATTTTTGTGTGGTTTGGCAATGGTATCGCGGAACTGCTTCAGGTGTTGAACGACAGGAGAATGCTGGCCGTTGAATCGGCCTGGCCGAATTGATGCCCAGATCAATAAGCAAACTTTCGTTGATCCTTCGATATTCTGCTTGGACCGTTTTGACGGTCCTGGTGATCGTTGTCTTACTCGCGGACTTCATCGCTCCCTACGACTATACGGCACAGACAAGATCGCTTCCGTCCGCGCCGCCTACGCCGATACGTTTTGTTGACGAGGACGGCAAATTTCACTCTCGGCCGTTCATTTATGAACAAGTGTTGAGCGACCCGTTGTTTGGGAAGTTCACTGAAGCTCGCGACACAAAATATGATCTCGGTCTCTTTGTTGAAGGAGATCGGTACAAATTCCTAGGTTTGTTTCCGGCTCAAACGCGTTTGTTCGGCGTCATATCCGGCGGTCCGGCCGACGCAAAGGTCAACATCCTCGGTACCGATCCGCTCGGCCGCGACCGTTTCTCTCGTCTTGTAGAGGCGATCAGGTTTTCGTTGATCGTCTGTCCGCTCGGCGCATTGTTAGCGTGGCTTATCGGGCTGGCGATCGGAATGATCAGCGGGTATTCGAGCCGCGTCCCGGATACAATAATAATGGGCGTCGCTGATTCGATGCTCGCTTTGCCGGCTCTTGTCATTATCCTCGCCGTTCGCGCCGCATTCCCGCCGGAACTTCCGCCTCTGCGTGCCGCGTCACTGTTAGTTATCATCTTTGCCTTTACCGGTTGGGCTGAGATCGCGAGGCTTACTCGCGGCCTCGTTCGCGCGCTGAGAGAACGCGAGTTCATACTTGCTGCCCGTTCGATCGGGTTAAGCGAAACGCGAATTCTCCTGAGGCACATTCTACCGAACGCATTGCCTTCGATCGCCGCGCAGGCGGCGGTGATGCTTCCCTATTTTCTTCTTTCCGAGGTTGCCCTGTCGTTCCTTGGCGTGGGACTGCAGGAACCGCAGCCAAGCCTGGGCAATATGCTTTCCGCGGCAGCGGACATCAATCTGCTTCAGCGCGACCCCGTCGTCTTGCTTCTTCCCGCTATCGTTATTGCGCTCTTTGTACTTTCTATCGGTGTCATCAAACAGAACCTCAGATCGACGGAAAGTTAAAAGAGGATCCCTCGGGAAACATCGCTACTGAAAAGATCCCGATGAATATCCCATTTTCACTGTACACAACAAGCAAAAAGAGATCCGAGACGCGAGCAATAATCTTGTCGGCGAGTATTTCTACGACGGCGAGGGCAAGCGTGAAAAAAAACGTATGAAGGCGGAGTTCTCGATGAAGGGTCCGTATTTACTGGAGCCGCCCGTCGGATTTGAACCGACGACCTTTCGATTACGAATCGAATGCTCTACCAACTGAGCTAGGGCGGCGTTGTTTTTAAGAAGCGCTGATGTGATCAGCCCGATCTTCTTGGCAATTAGCTTAGCGTAACCGCCTCGAAGCCGAACTTCAAAATATAAGATCCGAGTACGATTAAGTCAAGCTATTGACGCGGTGAAAGTGATGTCCCATTCCCAATGACCGTTCACAAAGACTAGCGGCTTAGAGAAAGTGGGTGTAAACTCTGTTTGAAAACAATCAACGAACGTTTTATGAAAACAGATATTAGTTTTCGAGATCGGCTGAGCCGAATATTCGACCATGGTTCGATGGCGGACATCGCAAGGCGTCTTGACCTGCCACATGCCACCATCCGCAACTATTTTGGAGGGAGACTTCCGTCGCCCGACGTTTTGATATTGATCGCGAATGAGACCAATGTTTCACTCAACTGGCTCTTGACCGGTCGCGGCGAGATGTATTCCGGGAGTCCGAAGGGGGTTGATCTAGGGCGTATCCTGGATGATCGAATTGCCGAGATCGTTGAGCAGAAACTAGCTGAACGGCTGGAACCGGAGATCCTGCAGCTTGGCACTATCGACGAACCAAAGCCGTTCGACGTGGAAGCGGCACTGGAGAAACTTTGCGACCCGCACCGGGTGATGAGCGAGTGGTTCAAGTTCGAAGGAAGGAAGTACCCAAAGGATTTCGGGGTCGTATTTTTCCAGGGTTGGGAATCGTTCACGCCTGCCGAGCGGATAGATGCGATTCATGACGCCAAGAAAGTGCTCGACAGAACGCTCAGTAAGCAGAAAGGCCGGAAGTGACATAAAACCAGCGTTTGAAAGTGTGTGCCGCATATGATACAGTGTCGCAATCATAGAATTTCGCTCCCATGACCATGCGACTACTCATCGAAACGATTTCCCGCCTCAAGATCGATTGGAACCGACGCCCGCTGAACGAATCAGATTTTTACCGACTTTGCCGAAAGCATAAGATCGCGGTCGAAGAGATACCGCTGCGCGTGAGCGGATTTTATTATTCTGTTCTCGGCAAACATTGCATCGCTATCGACAGCAAACTGCCGCCGCAACAGAAGCTTTTCGTGATGTTTCACGAATTTGCTCACTATCTTCTTCATGCGCCTGAAAGCGGTGCGACGGCGAACTACCACGGAGTCGGAAAACGCACCAGAAAAGAGCAGGAGGCAGACGCATTTGCTCTTTGTGCTCTGATACCACGATGCCGGATAGAAACCAGCAGTGTTTCGGATCTGATCGAAGAACTTGGGATCGAAGCATCAATGGTCCGCGAACGGCTAAGGATATTTGAACGATTCGGCATTTGATCCATACGAATACGTCAATTCCTTGACGTATCAACCAATATCGCGTAAAACATTAGCTAATTTACGATATACACGGCACTTATAGGCCCAACTCCACATCGGGCAATTAGTAGAAACGAGAAAATTCAGGGAACGGAGGTACGAGGCGGCCAGATGGCATCGAACTTGGTTCAGATCACGCGTCGCGGCTTTGGCGAGACGATGCGGCGAGACGGTTGGTGGATACAATCGGCGCTGACGTTTCTCGGCTTTTCGGCCTTCATCGTCTATTCGACGTGGGCCGCGTTCCAGGGTGCGCATTATTCTTTCGGCCCATACCTTTCGCCGATGTATTCTCCGCTTATTTGGGAGGCCGCCGGTCAGCAGCTGTCGGGACATGCATGGCTCGGTTCATGGCCGTCATGGTTGCCGACTTATTTATTGGTTCAGCCGATCACGCCTGCGATCCTGATACTCTGGGCTCCGGGCGGATTTCGATTTACTTGTTACTACTATCGCGGCGCTTATTACAAAGCGTTTTGGGCCGACCCGCCAGCGTGTGCCGTAGGCGAATCGCGTTCCGGTTATCGCGGCGAACGAAAATTTCCTCTGGTTCTGCAGAACATCCATCGGTACTTTCTTTATGTTGCGATCGTCTTCATTGGCATACTCGCCTACGATGCGATCGCGGCGACGCAGTTCAAAGACGGTTTTGGAATTGGCGTCGGGACGATCGTACTGACTGTAAATGTGATCTTGCTCGGGTCGTACACTTTCGGCTGTCACTCGCTGCGGCATCTTGTGGGCGGCGGCTGTGACGTGATGTCGGATAAGCCTGTGCGGCAAGGATTGTGGAACTGGGTCAGCAAGCTGAACCGCAATCATATGTTGTTTGCGTGGATGAGCTTGTTCTGGGTCGGATTTTCGGATTTCTACGTGCGGATGTGCTCGATGGGAGTGTTTACGGATTACCGGATCTTCTAACCGCGAATTACGCGAATGTAAGCGAATTATCCGAACCAAGACGTTAGCGGTCTTCGCATAGATTCGCGGTGAAAGATTCTTCTCAGTGTCTTCGCGGATCTGCGGTGAACTTATTTAATGACGGATCACACAACATTTGAACACGACGTACTTGTCATCGGTGCCGGTGGTGCAGGCTTGCGGGCGGCGATCGAGGCAACTGCTGCGGGCGTTAGCGTCGGCCTGATCTGCAAGTCGCTGCTCGGCAAGGCGCACACGGTGATGGCCGAGGGCGGGATGGCCGCGGCGATGGGCAACGTCGACGACCGTGATAACTGGAAGGTGCATTTTTCCGACACGATGCGCGGCGGCCAATATGTGAACAACTGGCGAATGGCGGAGCTGCACGCGAAAGAGGCGCCGGACCGCGTAAGGGAACTTGAGGCCTGGGGCGCTGTCTTCGACCGCACGAAGGACGGCAAGATACTTCAGCGAAATTTTGGCGGGCATCGTTATCCTCGGCTGGCACACGTCGGCGATAGAACTGGACTTGAATTGATCAGAACTTTGCAGGACCACGGCATCCATCAGGGCATCGATGTGCACATGGAAGTGACCGTGATCTCGCTGCTCAAGGATGGCGATCGCGTCGTCGGCTGTTTTGCCTACGAACGTGAACACGGCCGCTTTCGCGTGTTCAAGGCAAAGGCCGTCATTCTCGCGACGGGAGGCGTCGGCCGCGCATATCGTATTACGTCGAACTCGTGGGAAGGCACGGGCGATGGCCACGCACTCGCTTATCATGCGGGTGCCGAGCTGATCGACATGGAGTTTATCCAATTCCATCCCACAGGAATGGTCTGGCCACCGAGCGTCCGAGGCATTCTCGTTACCGAAGGCGTTCGCGGCGAGGGCGGGATCTTGAAGAACAGCGAAGGCAAGCGGTTCATGTTCGACGACATTCCCGCCAATTATAAAGAGCAGACCGCCGACAATGAGGAAGAAGGCTGGCGATACGTGACCGGCGACAAAAATGCCCGCCGCCCGCCTGAGCTACTGACACGTGACCACGTCGCACGCTGCATCAACCGCGAAGTAAAAGCGGGCCGCGGCACTCCGCACGGCGGCGTCTATCTCGACATCGCGTGGATCAAGGAGAAGATCAAGGACGCGCCCGAACACATCAAACGCAAGCTTCCCAGCATGTATCACCAGTTCATGCAGCTCGCAAATCTGGACATCACTACCACGCCGATGGAAGTAGGGCCCACCACGCACTACATCATGGGCGGCATTCGCGTAGATGCGGATACACAGGCATCGACATTGCCGGGGCTCTACGCCGCCGGCGAGTGCGCATCCGGCATCAATGGTGCAAATCGGCTCGGCGGCAACTCGCTTTCGGATCTGATCGTATTCGGTAAACGAGCGGGCGAATACGCCGCGCAGTTCTCAAAAGAAAACAGCCACGGCTCGATCGACGATGCACAGATCGACCGGGAAGCGAAACGGGCGCTCGAACCGTTTGAGCGCGTGGACGGTGAAAATCCTTTCGCGATCCAGCATGACCTGCAAGGAATGATGCAGGACCTGGTCGGCATCGTGCGTCAGGAGAGTGAGATGCTCGAAGCTCTTGACGGTTTGGCGAAACTAAACGAACGCGCGAAAAAGACGTTCGTCCCCGGAAATATTGATTTCAATCCCGGCTGGCATACTTCGCTCGATCTGCGAAACCTGTTGACTGTTAGTGAAGCGATCACACGGTCCGCAATAGAACGCAAGGAAAGCCGCGGCGGGCAATTCAGGGATGACTATCCGGACAAAGATCCGGAGTTTTCGAAGTTCAATATCGCCGTGAAAGAAGTAAACGGCGAGATGCAGATCTCGCGGGTGCCGATCCCTGAAATGCCTGCGGAGCTGAAGCAGGTGATCGAAGAAATGGGTTAGGAATAATTAGCCGCGGATTCACGCAGAAAACGCGGATCAGAATAGGTACCTCATATCTGCGTCACCCGCGTAGATCAGCGGTCAAATTTCTTATGGCGAAGGCTACATTCAGTATAAGACGAGGCGGGCGGGACGGCGGTGAGATGGTCGATTACCAGGCCGAAGTTTCGGAAGGTATGGTCGTACTCGATGCCGTTCATCAGATCCAGGCCGAATCCGCACCGGATCTTGCTTGCCGTTGGAACTGCAAAGCCGGAAAGTGCGGTTCGTGTTCAGCGGAAATAAACGGTATGCCGAAGCTGATGTGCATGACCCGGCTCGATACCATCGATCTTTCACAGACGGTCACGATCGAACCGATGCGTGCCTTCCCGCCGATCAAGGACCTGATCAGCGACGTGTCGTGGAATTACGAAGTAAAGAAGCGCATCAAGAAGTTTAATCCGCGCAAGCCCGACGCCGAGGACGGCACTTGGCGAATGCAGCAATCGGACATTGACCGTGTGCAGGAATTTCGCAAGTGCATCGAATGCTACCTTTGCCAGGACGTTTGCCACGTCCTTCGCGACCACAACAAACACGAAGAGTTCATCGGACCGCGGTTTCTTGTCTACACCGCGGCACTCGAGATGCACCCGCTCGATACGGAAAACCGTACTGAAGATCTAAAGGACATGTTCGGGATCGGTTACTGCAACATCACAAAATGCTGCACCAAGGTCTGCCCCGAACACATAACCATCACGGACAATGCGATCATCCCGCTAAAGGAACGCGTAGTCGATGAGCATTACGACCCGCTGAAGAAACTGGTAAAGTTGTTCAGGAAGAAATGAGTTTCACAAAAGAGATCTGGGAAGAAAAACGTAAACGCGGGATCGCGCGCTTTTTGGTTATTGACGGCATACTCATCATGGGCGGACCGTTTGCCGTTGTGATGCAGATACTTGGTATTTTTCTGCTTCGCGAAGAAGGACAATCGATAGGCGAGTATTTTACGGCGACAAGAACGTGGGTCACGTTTCTGCTGCACGGCACGTTGTTCGGCCTCATCATGGGATTTGTGAACTGGTACCGAAACGAAAAGGCGTTCGCCGCATCCGAAAACGGAGGGACATAACGATCATGTTCGAACTAAAACCAATATCGCACGACGCGGTTCCGGCGGCACTTGAGAAGGCAAACCGTTACCGCCTGCTAAACGAGCCCGGAGCGGCTGAAAGCATCTATCTCGATATACTTTCAGTGGAACCGGAGAATCAGGACGCGATAAAGAACCTTGTCCTCGCGATGAGCGATCGTTTTGGAAAAGATTATGCGATCGGCGACACACACATAAATGAGTATGTTGCCAAACTGAAAGACGAATACCAGCGTGCTTATTACACCGGCATCGTTTACGAACGCCGAGCTAAGGCGACGCTTGCCAAAGGCGGCTTGCAAGCCTATGAGCTTTTTGTCCAGGCAATGGAGTGGTTCGAACGTGCGGAATCAATGAGTTCCGCTGGAAACGAAGAGGCCATACTTCGCTGGAACGGATGTGCCCGCATCATCAATCAAAATAAGTTGCAGCCGCACGTGATGTCGGCAGGCGATACGCTCGAATAGGACCGATCGCTGTGCTAATCTTGAGTTGTAAGCAGTACTTTGATCCCTCGTAAACGCAGACCAAATTGAACACAAGGAAGGTATAAACGAATGGCAGGAAAATTTGAGATCAAAACCGGAAAGAGCGGAAAATTCAGCTTTAATCTGAAGGCATCGAACGGACAGGTCATCCTTTCAAGCGAATCGTATGATACGCGCAAGGGAGCAGAGGGTGGCATCGCCTCGGTAAAGAAGAACGCGGCCAACGACGCCCGGTTCGAACGAAAGACCGCGAAGAACGGCGAAGCATATTTTGTTCTTAAGGCATCGAACGGCGAGGTCGTCGGCAAGAGCGAGATGTACAAGACCGTCAAGTCGATGGAAAACGGCATTGCCTCCGTCGGAAAGAACGCTCCTGATGCTCCCGTCGTTGACGCAAAGTAAAGCAGTAGAAACACGGCCGTTTGGGAGTGTTGCCCTAAGATCACATACATCAAAGGCGGGTTTGCCCCCGCCTGATTTTTTTGAGTTATGACCACGAAAAGAATCCGTACCGGCATCGAAGTCCTTGTAAACGACAAGATCGCGTCGTTGAACGGCCAGCGCATCGGACTCGTCTGTAATCAGGCGTCGGTCTTTCCGGATCTGCGTCACGCCGCAGACATCTTCAGCGAGCATCCCGACCTGGATCTCACTACACTCTTCGGCCCTCAGCACGGCATCCGAGGCGATGTGCAGGACAATATGATCGAGACCGATCATACGATCGATCGGCGGACCGGCATTCCGATCTATTCGCTTTACAGTGAAACGCGGGAGCCGACCGAGAAGATGCTCGAAAATGTGGACACGATCGTATTCGATCTGCAGGACGTGGGCTGCCGCATTTATACGTTCGTTTACACCATGGCAAACTGCATGCGGGCAGCGAAGAAGTTTGGCAAACGCGTCGTTGTGTGCGACCGTCCGAACCCGATCGGCGGCCTGGCGGTCGAAGGCAATATAACCGAGCATGAGTTCAAATCCTTCGTCGGCCAGTTTGAGATACCGACACGACACGGAATGACGACGGGTGAATTGGCGTTGATGTTCAACGACCATTTCGGCCTCGGCTGTGAGCTTGAGGTCGTGAAGATGGATGGATGGAAGCGCGAAATGTGGGGCGACGAAACAGGCTTGCCGTGGGTGCTGCCGAGTCCGAATATTCCAACGGTCGACAGCTGTATCGTTTTTCCCGCGACGGTCCATATCGAAGGCACCGAGATGAGCGAGGGCCGAGGGACAACAAAGCCATTCGAGATAAATGGCGCGCCGTTCATCGACGCTTACGATTGGGCGGCCGCTCTCGAAGCCTACAACTTCCCGGGCGTCGCATTCCGGCACACGAACTTTATCCCGACCTTTCAGAAATGTGCCGGTACACTTTGCGGCGGGGTGCAGCTGCACGTAACGGATCGCGAAGCGTTCACGCCCGTGATCGTCGGCATCGCGATGATCAAAACCGCCTACGACCTTTATACCGACCAATTCGAATGGAAGAAGGACCCGTATGAATACGTCTTTGACCAAAATCCATTCGACGTCGTCTGCGGCACGGACAAGATCCGCACTGCGATCGAAGCCGGCGCAGCGCTCAAAGATATCGAAGATTCATGGGCCGCCGGCCTGTCGGGTTTTGCAAAAGACCGGCAGCCGTTCCTGCTCTATTAAGGGACGCCATTGGGAGCGTCAGTCGAGGAGCCGTCTATCAGGCTTTCGGTTTGACGAAACCCGTATGGAGCGGCTCGATCAGCTTGGCAAAAGCGATCAAGCGCCTTTCCGAATTCAACGGCCCGACGACCTGAACCCCGATCGGCATGCCCTCGGCATTTAAGCCAAGAGGTATCGTCAACGCAGGATGGCCCGTCGCGTTAAATGGGGCCGGGTACAGGAAATTGTCCCAATAGTCTACATTTGTGCCGTCAACCGAGATCGGGTTGTGCTCGGGGTTGTGTTTGATCGCAGCGGTGGATGTGACGGGCATTATCAGAAGGTCGTATTTGGTAAAGAACTCTTCCATCTGATCTCTCAGGACGTCGTGGCGCTTTAATATATCGTCGTACTTGGCGGGATCGAGATCTGACATTCTTTCATAGACCTCAGACATATCGATCCGGTGATTGTCCGATTCCTTAAATTCACGAATAACGATCTGGCGAAACAGCCACGGCACTTTCTCGAACAGTGTATATATCGCAAGCATTCGGTGCATCGCGACCATCTTGTCAAAATCGGCGGGTTGATCGCTCGTGACCGAGACGTTCTTGGTCCTTAGCGATTCTGCCAGAGCATTCAGCTTTTCCTTGATGTCGCGGCTCACGAGCATCTTGTCATTGCCAAACTTCCACTCATCGAGATATGCGACCTTATAGTCCGTCAGCTCACTCTTCGGCTCCAGCATTTTGGCGTTTTGCTCGGGCCATTTGTTCATCATCGCGTTCCACGCGAGATCGATGTCATCGACGGTGCGTGCGAGCGGGCCGGCGACCATCATTCTCCGGTATTTCGGATCGCCCGGTTCGCCCGGAAATGACGCATGGCCGGGCATGCTGCCGTCGGTCGTCTTGAGGCCGTAAAGGCCGCAATCGGCCGCCGGTATGCGGATACTACCGCCAAAATCACCGCCGACCGCTATCGGCGACGAGCCGGCCGCGACTGATGCTCCGCCGCCGCCCGTGCTTCCGCCCGGAGTACGCGTCAGGTCGTACGGATTATTTGCTGTCGGGTATATCTCGCCGATCGTCTGCACGTCAAAAAGTGTCTTTGACACGTTCGTCGTGCCGAGAATGATCGCACCTTCGTCGAGCATGGCGTCAACGATGCCGGCATTTTTGGAGGCCACGAAGCCCTGAAACATCTCCGCATTCACGGTTTGCGGCTTTCCCTTGATCCCAAATTGTTCCTTGATACTTATCGGCACGCCGTGGAGCAGCCCGAGCGGCCCGCCCTGCGCTACCTTTTCATCAGCTTTTTTCGCGGCGTCGAGGGCGTCCTGCTCAAACAGCCAAACATACGCGTTGGTCTTGTAATTAGTGTTTTTGATGTAGTTGATGTGTTCCTGGACGATCTCGGTCGATGTCGCCTGTTTGTTTTTGATCATCGACGCAAGTTCGGTCGCGGACTTATAAACAAACTTGCCCGCAACCGGAAGTTCGGTCTCCGGCTTGTTGAACAGCTCCGCTTGGAGTACCGGCTTTTCGCCGATCGGCTTTGGGACCAAAGTGTAAACATATACTCCAAGGGCGATCGCCAAAATGATGACGGCTCCAAAAGAAAGGGCAACCCATTTAAGTATTTTTCTTATGTTCAATGGCATATAACTCTCCTTATGGATCGTTGCCGATCAACTTTCATTTACGACGCATCGCTGCCAATACGGTCAGACCTCGCGGAGACAGTCGGTAACCGGGCCGCAGGCTCTCGGTCAGTCCGAGGGCTTTTAGTTTTCGGACCCATGGTTTGAAGGTGAGGTTCGAGAGGCCGATGGATTCGGCGAGGATCTGAGCGTGGGTGTTCGGCTGGTCGTGGATCATTTGCAGATACAATTGTGTCCAGTTTCCACGCTGGCAGTTTTGGTCGAGCTTTTTCAACTTTTCAATTATTTCGTCGATCTCATTTGCACTCAGTTTGTCGTTCGAACGCAGGGCCTTTCGCGGATCTTCGCCGACCCAATGCACGCCGATGCGATAGATGTCTTCATCGCGGTCGTACAGATCGGCGAGCAAATGTTTTCTCGACGCAAATCCGGCCGCCTTCGCGTCTTTTTCGGTGATCTGTTTTTCTGTGACGACCGCAACCGAGTCGATCCCGAGCACACCTCGCTGTGTCATCTGCGTTCCGCCGGCTTTCACACCGGCACGTTTCCAGCGGCGAAAAATCAGAGAAATATTTCCTGCCCTTATCTCGTCCAGGATCTTATTTTTGATCAACATACTTCGTGCTTCGTACTCATGCGGACAAGAGTGTCGGCGCTCCGTTACGGCGCGAGCCCCGGCTCGTAATTGGTCATGAATTCAAGAAATTTCGAGGTTTCGATCATGTCCTTCCCCAAAAAACGAATGCTGTGAGAATCGGTGCGTTCGACGATCGAAAGATAACTCAACACTTCCGCCGGCCGATAATTCTTGAATCGAACATCCAGACGGATCGGAGCCGATATTTTATATGGCTTGAATTCTCCGATCCGGCTCATCGCTTTCCTGACCTTTTCCCGGATCAGATCGTTTGCGGCCTCGGGCATCAGCGTACGGGCCGAATGAAATCCGTAATTCCACTTCACTACAGCGCCTTCGATATTGCCAAGCAATCCCGTCGCCTCTTTGACGGCCGCATCGTCGCCCGAGATCATAATGACCGGAACGTTGAAGTGGCCTGCGATCGCGGCATTTATTCCGGCTTCCGGGACCGAAACACCGTTGAGCTGCACATCGGCAAGGTTCGCGCTCGACATAGTGTGCGCGCGTACGCCCGCGGGGTTCGTCGTGCTCGAGTGATAACCGATAAATATCGCGCCTGCAAACGTTTCGTCGATCCCTTGCATCATCATGAGCGGCCTCGGCCACGAGCGAACAAGCGTTATGTTCTTCGGCAGTTTTTCGATCAACAGGCTTTCGCCGTTGCCATGCGAATCGCTCACGACGATCTCGGTCGCTCCGCCGGCAAACGCGGCCTCGATCGCCGCATTGGCTTCCTGCGTCATAAACTCGCGAAAGCGTGAGTATTCGAATCCCTGCGGGCCAAGCTGATCGCCGGTCACGACGCCTGTGATGCCTTCCATATCGACTGAGATATATATCTTCATTTTCTTAGCCTGTGAGATCGCTGAGCCGGAAAAGATCGTCGTCGCAAGAACTAGGATCCCAAGAGAATATAGACAATGTTTCATTTCTTTTGAGTGGAATTCAGACTATTAGTTCTTATCCGCCGCTAACGGCGTTGAAGATATGTATCTCGCTGGAATCTACCTTCGTCTCCAGGCCTTTCTTTCTCTTTACGTCGTCGCTGCCGACAAATATATTTACGTGTTGGCGTATCTCGCCCTGCTCGGTCAGCACGCGATCACGTAGGGCCGGATGGACGAGCCAGAGTAAGGCGAGCGTCTCGGCGACGTCGTCCGGATCGCCATCAAGCCGGACCTCGACCTCGCCGCCGGTAAAGGCTTTGAGATGGCCGGACAGATGTACCGTGATACTCATTGATCGTGGTTACCTCTTCTTTGCGTCTCTGCGACTTTGCGGGAATGGTAGTCTCCCGCAGAGGCGCAAAGTCGCAGAGAAGAATTAAGAAAGAGAATACGCCTTGACGCAGCATATCTCCGGCAGCGAGCCTTCGATCATCTTCCACGAATCACCGTCGTCGGCCGAACCGAAAAGCTTGCCATTCTTCGTTCCGAAGAAAATGTTGTTGCCCGTCGACGCGACCGAGTCGCGAAGAACTACCTCGTATGCGTTCTTCTGCGGCAGGCCCCTCGATAGCGGCTGCCAAGATCTGCCTTCGTCACGGGTTCGATAAACCCGGACCTTGCCATCGCATGTGAAGCGTTGCCCGTCGGCCTGAAGCGGGACGATGAACACCGATCCGGCTTCGCTTACCGTCAACCCGAATCCGAAATTCGACGGCAGCCCGTTCTCGATCTCTTCCCAGGTTACGGCACCGTCGCGGCTGCGGTAAACGCCGTGATGATTCTGCAAAAAGAACAGTTTCTTCTTTGATGGGTGACGCGCGATCTTATGTACACACTGGCCGAATTCCGGATATTGATCCGGCATGAAATAGGCTTTTACGCCGGTGTTCGTCACCTTCCAATTTTCGCCGCCATCGTTCGTTTGATAAACTCCGCCGGTCGAGATCGCGATCTTGATGTCTTTGGGATTTTTCGGATCGGTGACGATCGTGTGCAGGCAAAGCCCGCCAAAACCCGGCTGCCACTGTTTTCGATGAGGGTGTTTCCATAGGCCGGAATTCAGCTTCCACGTCTCACCGCGGTCGTGAGATTCGAACAATGCCGCGGGAGCAACGCCGACGTAAAGCGAATCATTATTGCTCCCGGCAGTGATCTGCCAGATATTTTCCAACGACTTCTTTGTCGTCTTGGGCATTTTTATCCGGCGATTCTCGGGCTGATCCCAAGTCTTGCCCATGTCCGTGCTTTTGCAAAGCTCAGCGCCGAAATGCCAGCTTGCCACTCCGGCCCACATCTCGTTGCGTCGTTTGCGCTGATCAAAATAAGCCGAGTAAACCGCAAGGCCGGGGAAATGCGGTCCGTCGATCGACCATTTTCCTCCGGCCTGTTTAAGAATAAATAGCCCTTTTGCGGTTCCGACCAAAAGTAAAATATTGTCGGTTGGCATGTGACTCCTCCGGTCTATTTTGCGCCTTCCAGTACCACGCAATGCTTAAGCATCGGCGATATTTCGGGAACAATGAAAGAATCCTGATAACCCTGTACCTTGACCATTGCATCCTCTTTGAGCATATCCATCTGCTTGACGTTTTCGTCGTCGAAATAGCAGCTCACGCCATGACCCAGGCCAGGTGCTGCAAGAGTTACCCATGGCTGCGTAGTTCCTTTCTTCTCTTTGACGAGCATTTCGACGCGGCCCGAAACGGCGATAGTCTTATTCGAATACTTCTCAAGGTCCGAATCCTTCACACCTTTGCGCGTAAATTCTTGATCGAGCTGTTCTGACGTCATCGTGAAATCAGCCTTCTCGACGTTCGGCGCGGTGGTTGAAGCTGAATTCGTATTCGAGGCCGAAGTGTTTGACGGCGAAGCAGTGTTGGATGTCGTCGAATTTGTATTAGCCGAAGCGTTTCCGTTTCCGGACAGCTTCGAAAGTGAGTTACATCCAAGGCCAACTGCCAAAACTAATGACAGAGATGCTAAAGACAAGACCAGATTATCCCGTTTCATTAAGGTCCTCCTGTTGAATTTGACCTGCTAAAACCAGCTGGATTTCTTCTTCGATCCGCCGCCGAAAATGCTTCCGAGCACGCCGCGGATTATCGTGTTGCCGATCTGCCGTCCGATCGAAGTTGATGCGGACCTTGCCGCGCTCTTCACGACCGACTCGACTATACCGTCCGGTTGTCTGGCTGCGGCGCGTTCGGCCTTAGCCTGTTTTGCTGCCTCTTTTTCAGCTTCCTCGGCTGCCTTTGCTTCGGCGTCCGCCGCCGCTTTTTCCTGTGTCCGAGAGGTCAATATCTCGTATGCCGATTCGCGATCCAAAGCTTTTTCATATATGCCGGCGACCAGTGAATTCGCTATAAGAGCCGCACGCGCTTCTGCGGTGATCGGGCCTATGTGCCCGACCGGCGGGACGACGAAAGCACGATCGACAACCGTCGGGACACCTTTCTCGTCGAGCGTCGATATCAGCACTTCGCCGACGCCGAGCTCGGTAATGACGCGTTCGGTGTCGATCTCAGGGTTGACCCTGAAACTTGACGCGGCCGCCTTTACGCCTTTTTGTTCCTGCGGCGTGTAAGCCCGCAAGGCGTGCTGAACACGGTTTCCGAGTTGGGCAAGGACCTTTTCGGGAATGTCAGCCGGGTTCTGCGTGACAAAGTAAACACCGACCCCCTTTGACCTGATCAGGCGAACGACCTGTTCGATCTTTTCGACTAGAGCAGGCGGCGCATCGTTGAACAGCAAATGTGCCTCGTCAAAGAAAAAAACAAGCTTTGGACGGTCAAGGTCGCCCGCCTCAGGGAGCGACTCGAAAAGCTCGCTCAACAGCCATAGCAGAAATGTTGAGTAGAGCTTCGGCGCGTTGATCAATTGATCGGCCGCGAGCAGGTTGAGGACGCCTTTACCGCCGAGCGACTGCATAAAATCCTCAAGGCGTACGGCGGGCTCGCCAAAGAAAAGATCGCCGCCCTGTTCATCGAGCTGCAAAAGGCCGCGTTGTATCGCACCGACCGAAGCAGCCGATACGTTGCCGTACTGGAGTGTCAGCTCGTCGGCGTTTTGCCCGACCCACTGCATCAGCGACTGAAGGTCTTTGAGATCCAGCAGCATTAGACCGTTGTCGTCCGCGTATTTGAACGCGATCGACAACACGCCTTCCTGCGTGTCGTTGAGCTGGAGCAGCCGCGCGATGAGCAGCGGCCCCATTTCGCTGACAGTCGCGCGAAGCGGGTGCCCCTGCTTGCCAAAGACATCCCAGACGGTCGCGGGAAATTGCTCGTACTGGGGTGTTATGCCGAGCAGTTCATTGCGGGCATCGACCTTTGGGTTGCCGCCGCCGATCTGCGTGACGCCCGTAAGATCGCCCTTGATGTCAGCCATGAAAACGGGCACGCCGCGCTGACTAAAACCCTCGGCGAGCCGCTGCAGGGTGACGGTCTTTCCGGTCCCGGTCGCTCCGGTGATAACGCCGTGCCGGTTTGCCATTTGCGGCAGTAGATGAAATTCCGCTGCCTCTCGTTTTGCTACAAGAATTGGTTCTGTCATATAAAAGTGATTAGTGATAAGGGACGAGTGACAAGCGGAAAATAACTCGACACTTGTCACTCATCACTGATAACCAACTAAGCCGCTGCGGTCTTGTCCGCACTGTGCGGTGCATCGCAATTGACCATCCAGTTGATGCCGAACTTATCGGTGAGCATCCCGAATGCCTCTGCCCAAAATGTCTTATCGAGCGGCATCGTCACCTTCCCGCCATCGGAAAGACCGTCAAAATACTGGCGCGCCTTCGCCGTGTCGCTGACGCCTAGGGCGAGCGAGATATTGCTCGGGCCTGACGCACCCTCGGGGCGAAGGTCATCGCACATCATGATGTGAGTGTCGCCGACTTTTATGGTTGCGTGCATGATGGCATCCGCAGGTCCCATTTCGGCCATTGGCGAATCGCCGTAGGTGCCGGCATAAAGCAATTCGGCTCCCAACGCTTCCTTGTAAAACTCTATCGCCTGGCGACAGTTCCCCTTGAACGCAATATATGGTGTTACTCCCGGCATACTTGATCTCTCCTTAACACTTTTCGTATTTCCAATTCCTTCGCTTTCCTTCGGAAAGCCATTCGATCGTGGTGGCGAGACGCTTATCGCGGGTCGCGTCCGTCTTTGCCTCTGTTATCCACTCGACATATTCCTTTTTACAGCTATATGGGAATTTTTCGAATGTCGCGTTTGCAGACTTATTCTTCTTCAACGCCGACGCAAGGATGTCTGGCACGACCAGCTCTTTTTTTGCTGCAGGCGGATTCTTCGCGACCTTTATGCCTTTTTCATTCAGTTCCATCGCCTGGTGAATGAGTCCGATCATTACCTTGTCCGACGGCAGGTCTTTCAAAGACGTTATCCGCCCAAAGCTTCCCATCGCGGTCTTGTTCTTTGGAAAAGCGTCAGTCTCCATCAGCGACTGTTTCCAGAAACCAAATGTCACGTGCTGTTTGAATGCAGCAAACCCGCAGAGGATCCCCTCGTATTCAAAACTTGGCATGCTCCATTTCAGCGTTTCCTTAACGTCAGGACACGCTTTATGGATCAAGTCCCTGAGGTGTTTGAGGGTCGGTTGGGCAAAGTCTGCGGACTTTTCAATATAGGCGTCGATCCTTTTGTCGGTCGTCGGCATAACAGCCTCCTGAAGAAGACTAATTTCAAGCGGTAGAACTGATTGAACCGCACGATTATATACGATTTTCTTTTCGAATGACCAACTTTAATCCGGACCACTTGTCGTCAACCGCGCAGACCTTTACATCTACAAGGCCGAGAGGCAGGGCAGCTTCTCGGATCGTGTCCTCAGTTATTTCGGTCGGCAGCTTTGCGGCTTTTTTGTA
The DNA here is from genome assembly GCA_016789265.1 of Blastocatellia bacterium. Lineage (GTDB taxonomy): Bacteria > Acidobacteriota > Blastocatellia > Pyrinomonadales > Pyrinomonadaceae > OLB17. The sequence goes on along the minus strand of JAEUQK010000024.1, from coordinate 67,186 downwards.
CCATGAGACCCAGATCGAACCGTTTTGTATGATCTTTGCCCGTGCGTCAGCAAGGCCGCTAAACAATCCATCCCGCGTGTTGGTAAACAGATGAAGGACATCTACCGGACCGCTCAATATGTCGCGCGCTATTTCCACGCCCTCAGGCAGCGGTTCCAGGATCTCATCATAGTCATCCGGTGCATTGACGATCAGGACAGTCATTCCTTCCTTTATGCCGAGCTTTTTCGCCAGCGGCGTTCCTGAATATCCAGCCGTCATAAGAATTTGATCAATATCTCCCGCTCCCTTGGTCCATCAAATTCACAAAGATAGATGCCTTGCCAGCGTCCCAGACAGAGTTTTCCATTCTCAAACGGAACTGTCACGCTCGATCCGACAAGTGACGATTTGATATGGGCATCGGAATTATGTTCGAAATGTCTGAAATGATCGTCGTATTGAGGTATGAGCCGATCAAAAAACCCGAGCATATCGGTCTTTACGTCCGGATCGGCATTCTCGTTTATCGTCAATCCGCACGTCGTGTGTTTTACAAAAAGTACGCAGACGCCGTCCTCAAAGCTCTCTTCCGTGATGGGAGGAGTGGTACCCGCCTCGAGTGACGAGACGGCAGATCCATTTCTCGCCCGTAGTTCGGCCTCGACCTGTTCAGTTATCTCGATCATCTGTTCCCGGTGTTTTGACCCGACAGAAATACTTTGCACATCGGAATTCTACTGCGCTATTCGAGAAAACGCCGAATGGTTCCGAGGTTGGATCGTACAGATCTCCGTCATTTCTCAGATACGCCTTAGAATTTGAGCGCATTTTTACCCTTCGCCTGATTGATTAAATCGGGCTGTTACTTGATAATCATTAGTTTTGATATCTACACGACTTATTAGACAAGACTACATCCTGATCCTTTTGCGGCAATGCCGAACCGGCAAGCGTCCACCAAAGGATAATATTGAAGAGATATGAACAGTTACGTGATCTATTTGGTTCCTGCCCTGGGCATTTTCGGGTTGCTGGTGATGGCCGTTAAATCGGCTTGGATCAACAAGCAGGATGCCGGCGATAAGAACATGCAGGAGCTCGCGCGGCACATTGCTGACGGGGCGATGGCGTTCCTCAAGGCCGAGTGGAAAGTGCTCAGTATTTTCGTCGTTATCACGGCCGCTCTGCTGGCTTACTCCGGAACGGTGCATGAAGTGAACGGCAGACAGATCCATTCCAGTTGGGTGATCTGTATCGCGTTTATCATCGGCGCCGTATTTTCGGCAACGGCCGGATATATCGGCATGAAGGTCGCCACCAAAGCAAATGTACGCACGACCCAGGCCGCCCGCACCAGCCTTAAACAGGCATTGCGAGTTTCCTTTACCGGCGGAACCGTCATGGGCCTCGGTGTTGCGGGACTAGCCGTACTGGGGCTTGGCGGGTTGTTCATCGTCTTTTTGAAGATGTTCGCAGGCCTTGGTTCAACCCAGATAAGCACGGCGATCGAGGTTTTGACCGGCTTTTCGCTCGGCGCCGAATCAATTGCCCTCTTCTCACGCGTGGGCGGCGGTATCTACACGAAAGCCGCTGACGTAGGCGCGGACCTCGTCGGCAAGGTCGAAGCAGGTATTCCCGAAGACGACGTCCGAAATCCCGCGACCATCGCCGATAACGTCGGTGACAATGTCGGTGACGTTGCCGGAATGGGAGCGGATCTTTTCGGTTCTTACGTAGCTACCATTTTGGCAACGATGGTTCTCGGTCAGGAGATCCGCGTCAATGACGCCCTCGGAGGAATGTCGGCGATCTTGCTCCCGATGGTGATCTGCGGCCTTGGCATCGTTTTCTCGGTCATCGGCACGTTGTTCGTTCGCATAAGCGACGAGAAATCGAGCGTGCAGAACGCACTAAACCTCGGAAACTGGGCGGCCATGATCTTGACCGTTGTCGCGTCTTACTTTGTTGTGATGTGGATGCTGCCCGACGGTCAGATAATGCTTCGGTCGATAGCATTCAACAAGATGGGAGTTTTCGCCGCTATCGTCGTTGGAACCATCGTCGGTGCGATCATGAGTTTCTCGACGGAATACTACACGGCAATGGGTAAGAAACCAGTGCTCTCGATCGTGCAGCAATCGTCCACTGGACACGCGACCAACATCATCGGCGGACTTTCGGTGGGTATGAAATCCACGGTGATCCCGATTCTGACTTTGGCTGGCGGTATCATGGCGTCTTATTACTTCGCAGGATTGTACGGCGTCGCGATCGCCGCGGCCGGAATGATGGCGACGACGGCCATGCAGCTCGCGATAGACGCATTTGGACCGATCGCTGACAACGCAGGCGGTATCGCCGAGATGAGCCAATTGCCTCCCGAAGTACGCGAACGCACCGACAATCTCGACGCGGTCGGCAACACCACGGCCGCAACCGGTAAAGGCTTTGCGATCGCCTCGGCAGCATTGACGTCTCTTGCATTGTTCGCCGCCTTTGTCGGCATTGCAGGAATCGATCGTATAGACATCTACAAAGCGAATGTTCTCGCAGGATTGTTTGTCGGCGGGATGATCCCGTTCATCTTCTCTGCGCTTTGTATCCAGGCCGTGGGCAAAGCCGCGATGGATATGGTGCAGGAAGTTCGCCGTCAATTCCGCGAAATACCGGGCATTATGGAATATACGGCCGAGCCGGAGTACGAGAAATGTGTGGCGATCTCTACTCAGGCATCTATCCGTGAGATGTTGATGCCGGGTGCGATCGCGTTGATCACACCGGTTCTCGTCGGTTTCACGCTGGGCCCCGAAGTATTGGGCGGTTTGCTGGCTGGCGTAACGGTCTCCGGCGTGCTGATGGGCATCTTTCAGTCAAATGCGGGCGGCGCGTGGGACAACGCGAAGAAGTCGTTTGAAAAAGGCGTCTTGATCAACGAAGAGATGTTCTACAAGAAATCGGACCCGCACAAGGCGTCCGTCACAGGCGACACGGTCGGCGATCCGTTCAAGGACACCTCGGGCCCCTCGATGAACATCCTTATCAAACTGATGTCCATCGTCTCATTGGTGATCGCACCTTATATTTACGGGATCGGGCAGTAAGACAACGAGAGCGAAAGGTTCATCGGCTTGGTGGGCGGCGTCTGGAGTTGCATGCCGAAGTAGAACATTCCTTCAACGGGACGGGTCGTCCGGCCTAGAACGATCCTGTCTCCTCAACAAGACAATGGTCAACACCACCTGCCATGTCTCGTAGCCATACTGCGCAAGGCGTTCGGTGGCACCCAGCCACGGCGTCGGTTGGTTCATGTCCAACGCTCGCGCATAGGAGAATGCGGCGATAGCAGGCACCAGCATGATGATCACCGTTACCGCAGAATAGACGCGAAGTCTACCCCGAAATGCGGCGATAGCGAGGATGAGGCTCACCAGCACGAACGGGTTGGTCGCCAGGATCAGATGCATCGTGTCCGTGAAGGTTCGCTCAGCGCCGCGCATGGGCATCGGAAAAACACTCCAGATGAGCAAGCCTACGACCGCGGAGCAGGCGAACATCAGCGCGAGCGCACGAACCAAGCGCCGGGCGCCGGCGGTGCGCCACACGCCGACGGCGAAAGCAAGTAGGAGCACACTTGACAGGCTGAACAGCGGCACGACCCAGCGACTGGTGGGCGCGCCGATCGCGAAGAGTTCGCTGACGGCCTGCCCACGGAAACTGTAGCCTGGGTACAGAAGGCTTGCCAGAAGGTCGGTAGCGATGTAAGCGAGTCCCGACAGTATGCCGCAGGACAACAGCAGCTTATCGGTCTTAGTGTCGGTGTCCATATGCCTCGAGTCGGGCTCTGGCAATGCCGTCTAACGTCCAAGCTCAGCGGCGGCCCGGAGGGCCGTCCGCTGCAGCGCCCTGTTGGGCCGCACCAGGATTTAGTTCCTCCCCATACGCCGCTGGGATGCCTGAAACGCTTTCGCCGTGATGCCTGCGCGGTACGCGGCGAGTTTCTCCCCGATCTCAATGGTTTTGCTGATTGGCGCGAGTTCAACGCCGTGCAGGGAGAACTGCCCGCCCTTGAGGCGCTGGTCCATGCGAATGAGCTTCGGATCCTGAACCGCAATCTGTGCCTCATAGTAGATGTCATCATGAATGCCATTGCGCCAATCCGCTGGGCGATCCTGTGGCTCCCCGGGCGGCGGAGTCCGATCAATCTGGGTAATGCCCAAAGACTTCAGGTAAGTGTAGCTCCACCGATCTTCAAAATAGTATTCGCGGAGGTAGTGGACGCGAGCGCGCTCCGCCGACCACTTGCGGTTCAACGCGTCGGCGACTTTCTCCATGCCGGCTTGGTTGCCACCACTATCACCGACGAGGACGATGTTCAGGAACCCGTGGGCTTTGTAGCTTCGGCAGATATCAGTGAGCAGGGCTTCAAACGTGGCCTGCTCGAGACTGATCGTGCCCGCGTATTGCATATGGCCAGTCGGGCTCGGCTCGATGCTTCCTTCTGGTACAAACTTGACGATCGGAGCAATCAGGGCGTTGCCGATCGCGCGAGCGACAAAGGGAAGAACGGTCTGCAGGACGTCGTTGTGCTTGCCGCCCACAACATACGGCCCGTTCTGTTCCACGCCGCCGGTTCCAATGATGATCGTCGTGGTGCCCGCGCGGATGGCATCTCGAATCTCCATCGAAGTGAGCTCTTCGGCCCACAAACTGGCACCCGCCTCAATCGGTCGAGGCGCGTCCGGTGGCAGCCGATTCTGCGCTGAAGCGGGCGACACACCAGCAGCGACAACAATGACTACGAGCAGAGTGACACCAACGAAGCGCATCATAGTTCTCCACTGAGGGACTTTCGGTCGATCGCCGACTCGACGGTCCGGTCGGCCCAACTAGTTATTAACGACATCATCACCTGATAATAAACTTCCTGCGTATATTATCAACCTCAAATGCACGGAACGAAACCGCCAAAGTTATTGGACCAAGTACGTAATTTGATACGGTTGCGGCACATGAGTCACAAGACCGAGCGGGCATACGGTGGGTATATTCGCGATCACATATTCTTTCACAAAAAGAGACATTCGCTCGAGATGGGAGTCGGCGAGATTCGCGAGTTCCTAACATATCCAGCCGTAGATAAGAAAGTCGCAGCCCCGACGCAGAAGGTGGCTTTCAACGCGCTATTGTTCCTCTGCAACCAGGTCCTCGGCATAGATCGATACACACGTAATGCAGAAGAAAGACTTCGTGCGAAGCCCGCTGGATGATCGAACCTGACTTTTCGTGGAACTGGGTTTGTTGGGAGTATCGTCGAATTTATTCGTTCACTGGTTTCTTCATGATCTTTATGAATCGGTCGAACAAATATTCAGAATCATGAGGCCCCGGGGCAGATTCGGGATGATATTGGACCGAGAAGATCGGGAGTTTTTTGTGGCGAAGGCCGGCGACCGTGTTGTCGTTAAGGTTCACGTGCGTGACCTCGACATCGGCCGGAAGCGAATCGGCATCGACCGCAAAGCCGTGGTTGTGCGACGTGATCTCGACCTTGCCGGTCGTGAGGTCTTTGATCGGCTGGTTGCCGCCGCGGTGGCCGAATTTCATCTTGTAGGTCTCGCCGCCGAAAACTTGTCCGAGTATTTGATGCCCGAGACAAATACCGAACATTGGCACCTTCGACCCGGTAAGTTTTCGGATCTCATCGACGACCGCTTTCATCGAGGCCGGATCGCCCGGACCGTTCGAGAGGAAAATACCATCGGGCTTTAGAGCAAGCACCTCGTCGGCAGACGTTTCGGCAGGAACCACGGTTACCTTGCAGCCGTATTTTGCGAATTCACGCAGGCTGTTCGTTTTTACGCCGAAATCATAGGCGACCACGTGAAACTTCGTCTCGTCCATAGACGGGTAGTCGTATGTTTCGTCAACCGTGACCGCCGTCGCAAGCTCACGGTTCTTCATATCGGGCGAGGCAAGAACCTTTTTCAGAAGACTTTCCGGATCGATATCTACCGACGATATGCCCGCACGCATCGCTCCTTTATCGCGTATATGGCGGACGAGGGCGCGCGTGTCTATCTGTTCGAGGCCAACGATGTCATGGGTTTTTAGATAATCGTCCAGGGATTGTGTGGACCGCCAATTCGAGCGAATGCGGCTGGCTTCGCGGACGACGAAACCCTCGACCCAGGGCCGCCGCGATTCGACGTCCGTTTCGTTAACGCCGTAGTTTCCTATCAGAGGATAGGTCATGCAGACGACCTGCCCGGCATAACTGGGGTCGGTCAAGATCTCCTGATAACCCGTCATCGACGTGTTAAAGACCATCTCGCCGAAGGTCTCGCCTATTGCGCCAAAAGACGCACCGTGGAAGGTGCGTCCGTCCTCTAATACCAAGATCGCCTTGACCAACTCACTCATTACCCGAACATTTTACAGCAACGCGGCGAGTTGGCATAAGCGGCTATTGCGATTCGCTGCTCGGCTTACTCTTTGTCTTCGTCCGTTGCACGCATATCCTTTGTCTCGCTTTCGAGGACTTCCGGATATCGTCCCTGCTGCAGCGGCCCGACACTCTGCGGTTTCCAGTAACGAAAGAATGCTCGGCCGTAAATGTATTTTTCCGGTACCGAACCCCAATAACGCGAATCAGATGAATTATCGCGATTATCGCCCATCACGAAATAATGGTGCGGCTCGATCCGCTGTGGAGGGAATGACGGTTTTGATCGATTGTGTTCTTCGTCCAGGTAGTTTTCAGGCAGCAGATTTCCGTTGATATAGACCTTTCCGTCGCGAACCTCCACCGTCTCGCCCGGCAGTCCGATCAGCCGTTTTACGTAACTCTTGTCCGGATCGTCCGGATACCAAAAGACCACTATATCGCCGCGTTCCAGGTGTCCCCAGCTCACGCTCTGGACCTTGTAATATACAAATTTGTTTACCAGTAGCCGCTCGCCATCGTGAAGCACGGGCACCATCGAGCTGCCGTCAACCACAACCGGCTGTACAAAGAACACGCCGAAGAGTACCAATACGATCACGATCAGGAAGACGTCGCGAACTAGACGCAAGCTTTCGTAAAGGAATCCGTTTCGGCTTTCTTTATGGAGATCCGTGACCTGGATGTCGTTGTCGTCCTGCGGGGACACGTACCCGAAGTCGTATTGGTCTTTGCGCGAGAAAAGGAACATAATCAGGGCTTTGATGAGGTGAACGGATGATGGCGTTTGCCGCGCATCATCGATAAACGGTAGCTTTCACGACGGTTTTTGTCAAAGTAATTCTTCGCATGAACGAACAGATCAGATCCCTATTTCCCGCCTTGGAAAATTACACCTATCTCAACAGCGCTGCGGTCTCGCCAATACCTACAACGGCGGTCGATGCCGTCCTCTCGCAGCTACGGGATGTCGCACATCACGGTTCCGAACATTATCTTGAGTGGATCGCAACGAAAAACCGGGCCCGAAACCTGATCGCTTCAATGCTGAATGTCCGCGATAACCAGATCGCCTTCACGCGTAACACTTCAGATGGATTTGCGTCGATCGCGTCCGGCATCGACTGGAAACCCGGCGATAACGTCGTCAGTTTTGCGGGCGAGTTTCCGGCGAATTTCTACCCGTGGCGTAGAATTCGTGACAAATACGGTGTTGAGCTGCGGCTTTGCCCGGAACGCGACGGACGGATCGATTTGGACGAATATACGTCGCTGATCGATCCAAACACCAAACTCGTAACGATCAGCAGTGTTCAATTCGCAAGCGGTTTTTCTGCAGAACTCGAACGCATCGGCGACGCGGCACGCGCGGTGGACGCGTTGTTTGCGGTGGATATCATCCAGGGGTTTGGCGCTCGTGGATACGATCTGTCGGGACTCGGTGTAGATATCGCGGCAGGTGCAAGCCATAAATGGCTCTGCGCGCCCGAAGGCTGCGGTATTCTTTTTGTTTCCGACAAGGCACGGGAACTTGTCGATCCGACGCTGACGGGTTGGATCAGCGTGGAAACGCCCTGGGATTTTGAGGATAGAGAGCAGCCATGGAAACCGAATGCTTTGGCGTGGGAAAGTGGTACCGGCGCGTCGGCCCTGTTTTATGGCCTCGAACAAAGTCTGTTGTTGTTGAACGAAACGGGTCTCGACATTATCGAAAGATATTTGGACGAACTTTCCGGACAGCTCTGCGAAATGCTGGCAAGCAAAGACTACGAAATACTCAGTTCACGCGCGCCCGGTGAAAGGTCGGCTATTGTCTGCATCAAGCATCGTGGCGGCCTTCACTGTAGCGAGATCGCGTCGCACCTACAGAAAGCCAATATTATCGTAAGCCCGCGCAACGACAGGCTGCGAATCGCTCCGCATTTTTACAACGATTTAGAAGATATTGAAAGGCTCGTGGCAGAACTGCCGTAACCTATTCTGAGAGTTCGTCGAGGTTAAGGCGTGTAAGGCCGCCGGCATCAGAAAATGCATGCCATTGGGTTCGTTTCTGCTCCCGCATTCGGAAAACTACGAAACCGCCGAAGATCCCGACCATGACAGCTCCCGCTAGCCCAAGTGTAATGAAGATCGCGGTAGAGATCAGCATATCAGCCGAGGTGCCGACCAGATAACGCTGGATCTTGCCCACGAGGAACGGGTCGTCACCGAGCCACTGGACCGATTTTTCGAATCTTATCTTTGCGACCAATGCCTCGGCAGCGGCGGTGTCACCAGTGTCAAAGACCAAGACATTGTAGTTACCGATCCTTTTATAAACGATCGGCGGCGATGACGGTTCGTTAGTCAGTTTGTCGATGATCACAGCGTCTGCAGCCGACGACATCTGAGGAGTCGGATATTCCAACAGCAATAGTTTTCCCGCCGGGTACATTGCTGTGGCGGCTTCGGCACCGCCTGAGAGGTCGATCACATCTAAAACGGGCCGCTGGCCGAGCCATGCGCGGACATCAGCCAGCGAATCGGTGATCCGGGCTTGGTCTTTTACCGATTCCCAATCCGGTAAATGTTTGACAAGAACGGGGATGCCGTCGATTTCCGACACTTCCTGGCTTTTGTACTGCGCTGACAAAAACTGGGGCAGCACCAAAAAAGCAGCCATTAACAACGGAAATATACGAAAACACTTCATAAACCGACCCGACCGCATAGGAATAGCTCTCGAAGATCAGGGAATGAACATGTTAGCATCATGCCTAAATGACGACAATACGTACTGATGCAGTGCATACACGATTTCGTGCAGCAATTGGAATGCTGCGTGGACGAAACACGGGTGAATCCTTGCTTTGATGTATGTCGAATATCAGAGTATGCCCATAAAATTGGAACAAAATCGCAATTGCGGCGTCTAATTTACAACACTTTACACAGCTTGCTGAGTTTTGGCATACAGATTGAAACAAGGGTGACAAGGGGGAACACGGAAATGACAGCAGAAACCTTAACATTCCCGATCTTACAGAGTGAAACGGCCTCGTTCGGCGAAACGCAGAAACCGGTCGCGTACGGGACGGCAAAGGATATTGAACTTACCCAGGCGGCCGCGAATGGCGACATGATAGCCTTCGAGGAGATCTACCAGCGGCATCACCGCCGTGTATATTCGATCTGTTTACGTATGCTTCAGAACGCCCATGAGGCCGAGGACCTGACACAGGACGTGTTTATCCAGCTTTATCGGAAGATCGGCAGTTTTCGCGGCGACTCGGCGTTTACCACCTGGCTGCATCGCATGACTGTGAATCAAGTTCTGATGCATTTCCGCAAGCGGAACGTAAAGTTTGAAAAGGTGACCGAAGAAGGCGACACTCCGGATCAGATCGTCGCCGGCACGTCGAACCCGGACAAGATGCCGATCGTTGACAAGATCGCCCTCGAGATCGCGATCGATCAGCTGCCCGATGGTTACAAGAACGTGTTTGTCCTGCACGACGTCGAAGGGTTTGAGCACGAAGAGGTCGCCAAGATCCTTGGCTGCTCGGTGGGCACCTCTAAATCGCAGCTTCACAAGGCAAGACTGAAACTGCGAAAGCTCCTTAAGAAGAAGGCTAACCCACGTCTTCTGGCAAACTGGGGACAATCACAATAAAAATTTAAGAGTTCGAACCTGAGCCTCGCTTGTGCGGGGCTTTTTTTGGCTCTCAAAGTCGTATCAAATCGTATATAATCGGTTCGTCAAAACGCTGGTCAGTTCGCGATCGACGGAAACGATATAAAATCGCATAGTTATACTTGACATAGTCGTATAGAACCACATATATTTATCTATGGAAAATCTAAAGCCGAAGGATGCAGCGGAACAGATCGGCATCAGTTATCCGACAATCAAGCAGTGGATATATAGCGGCAAGATAAGATCGATCCGTACAGTCGGGGGTCATCATCGGATACCGGCAAGCGAGGTCGAAAGGCTCTCGGGCCATAAAGTTAGATCAACAGCCATCGCCGACGCTGACCTGCATAATGATCCGATAAGTGTCAGAAATCGTATCACCGGCATAGTTACATCGGTCGAAATACAGGGGCTGTTTGCAGAGGTCGGTGTCGATGTCGGCGGACAGCAGATAATATCTATCATTACCCGCCGCGGCTGCGAGGAAATGGGGCTGAAACCGGGCATGCGGGTCCACGCTCTCTTCAAGGCAACTGAAGTGATGATAGGTCGCTGAACACCCTTCTGATTTAGAGAGATTTTCCCAACAAAACATCCTTTCTTAACCTGGCTAAAACTCGGGTGGGGCGAGGTGTGTCAAAAAATAACAGGAGCAATTTTAACTTATGGAAGAGAAGACGCCTGTCACGGTTGCGGCCGGTGACGGAATTGGACCGGAAATAATGGACGCTACGCTGCGTATCTTGGAAGCCGCCGGGGCGAGGATCGAGATCGAAAAAATAGACATCGGCGAAAAGGTCTATCTTTCCGGCAATACGGCCGGAATAGCTCCCGAGGCCTGGGAATCGCTTCGCCGAACGAGAGTATTTCTCAAATCGCCGATCACGACCCCACAGGGCGGCGGCTACAAGTCCCTTAACGTTACGGTGCGAAAGACTCTAGGGCTCTATGCAAATGTTCGCCCTTGTGTCTCTTATCATCCGTTTGTTGACACAAAACATCCGGTGATGGACATGGTGATAGTTCGCGAAAATGAGGAAGATCTATACGCTGGCATCGAGCATCGCCAAACGCGTGAGGTCTATCAATGCCTCAAACTCATTACCCGTCCGGGTTGTGAAAAGATCGTCCGATACGCGTTTGAGTACGCCCGATTGAACAATCGAAAAAAGGTCACGTGTTTCACCAAAGACAACATCATGAAGATGACCGACGGCCTGTTTCACAAGGTTTTCGACGAGATAGCGGCTGAGTATCCGCAGATCGAGAACGAACACTGGATAGTCGATATCGGGGCCGCCAAACTCGCAGACACGCCGGAGAAGTTTGACGTTGTTGTAATGCCAAATCTCTATGGCGACATCTTGTCGGACGTTGCTGCCCAGATCACCGGATCGGTCGGACTCGCGGGTTCAGCAAACATCGGTGAACACGTGGCGATGTTTGAAGCGATCCACGGATCGGCTCCCGACATTGCCGGAAAGAACATTGCCAATCCTTCGGGCCTGCTTCACGGTGCAATTATGATGCTCGTCCATATTGGCCAGCCTGAGATCGCTGGCAAAGTGCACAACGCGTGGCTCAGAACAGTCGAGGACGGCGTGCACACTGCCGATATCTTCAAAGAAGGGTTGAGCAAGGAACTAACGGGGACCGACGGATTTGCCGACGCGGTCATCGAGCGTCTTGGCCAGTATCCAGAAAGGCTTAAACGTGTTGAGTATTCGCAGGGAGACGAAAAGATATTGACCTCCTATGTTCCCTCGCCTCATGATACCGAGATCCGCAAAGACACGGTTGGAGTAGATGTGTTTCTCGAATGGAAAGGCGGTTCCCCCGAAGAACTGGGCAAACGGCTCGAATCTGCGAACGGCAGAGGTGTTCAGCTTCAGATGATCACAAATCGCGGCGTCAAGGTCTATCCGGGTGGAATGCCGGAGACCTTTTGTACGGACCATTGGAGATGCCGGTTCATGACAGACGGATCGAACCCTACGATCGGCACGTCGGAGATCATCGGGCTGCTGAAAAGGATCGACGGTCTTGGGCTTGAGTTCATCAAGACCGAGAACCTCTGCACATTCGACGGACAGCCTGGTTATTCACTTGGCCAGGGACAGTGAGGCGAAGCCGATGACAAATGAATTAGAACGAACATCGGGGGTAGAAAGTAGAGGTGTCTCAGGTGTCATCGGGGATCATCCGGGACGATTTTGGATCGGGTGTTCCGATTCTCCGGCCGACCTCTTTGAATTAGCAAAAGTGCAAAATGCCCTGATCCATTCGAATCCGGGCAACCTCGCGTTGCCGTCGGACCTTAGTCTTCTTGCGACATTGAAAATGGCTATTGATCTATACAACGTCAGCGAGATCGTGATCTGCGGCCACTATGGGTGTCGATCCGTCGAGGCTGCTTCCGAAGGTATTCGCAACGAGATAATCGGGGATTGGTTGAGCCCCTTGAAGACACTTGCCGTCAAAAGTCCAGCCGTGCGTACGGCATCGGGCGGAACTCATTCGACGGTAGATACATTGGCTGAGCAGAACGTCGTCCTTCAGGTAATGAATGTTAGCCGAACGAGCATCGTTCGGGATGCGTGGGCAAGCGGCAAAACTATCTCGATCCTCGGAATGATATTCGAACCGACCAGCGGCCGCTTGAAACTCGTTAGTGAACCGATTACGTCGGTATTTTTAGGGTAGAGAGTATTTGCGCTCGGCCTTCGGGTAGAAACCAAGCGGTGTGTGGTCCGGTCGATGAGAAAAGATCGGGAAGTGAAGAGGCCTCTCATTGAGCGAGAGGCCTCGTATTTTTTCCCAAATAGCGTATCTCAAATGCCCTATGGCTTATGGCGAACATTATTCGATGCTCGCCCGCTACAAGTTTTTCACGGATTCGAGATCTTGATGCCAATGTCGCGCCGTTCAAGTTCCGCAACAAACTTGTCCGGATCGATCGCTTTCTCCTGAGGGGTTGCACCGCGGGTCAGCACATCGCCGCGAGCCATCATCTGAGCGATGATCGAAGCGGGAAATGCGGTGGTCCGCATCATTGCTGAAAGTCCTGTTGAATCGTCGTGTTTGTCCACTATGTCGTACCGAAGTCTCTTAACTCCGCCGTCTTTTTTTCCAACAAACCCAAGCCTTACCAGAACATAATCTGGCCCGTCGGCAGGAAGGTATTTCTGAAGAAGTTCGCCAAACACCTTTCGCGGTTTCACCTTTTGATAATCGACTAGGATCTCGTCACTTGAGCATAGCCCAAGGTCGATCATCGTCTTGAATTTGTCGCAGTGGCCGGCGTAGCGGATCGTCTTATAATCGAGCTCTTTGATCTTGCCGAGAAAAGTGTCAGGCAATGTCGAGGTTCCGCCCGATGTCTGAAACGCCTCGAGCGGAGGAAAGCCATCGAACTCGAGCGACTCGAGTTCCGTCATCGAGGGCACTTCGATTATTTTGCCGTCTCGGATCACACGCGCGACCTCGACATACTCGTTTATCAACCCTTCGACCGAGAAGACAAGCTGGTAATTCAACGGTAGCTGCGGGTCTTGCGGCAGGCCGCCGACCCGGATATGGATCTCGTCAACCGTGTCGAACTTTGCGGCACCGTGCATTGCCAGGATCGAGACCATGCCCGGGGCGAGCCCGCAATCGGGAATAATGCTCACCCCTGCAGCTTTCGCTTCCTCGTCAAGTGCAAGCTGGGAGTCAACGACGTAATTGTTGCCGCCAAGGTCGCACAAATGTGTGTTTGTATCTATCGCTGCCCGCGAGAGGGATTCGTTGTACCAGTAATTGACGCACGAGATCGCGGCGTCGTGATGCGCCATTAACCGTGCTACATCAGACTGGTTTCCGGCGTCAACGTGATGGGCAGTGATGCGGTCGGTGCCGACCTGTTCGGCAACAGCTTCAGCCTTTTTCAGGTCAAAGTCCGCAACGGTCACCGATTCGACACCGGGCGAATTGTGGATCAGGTCAAACGCGGCTCCGTGACCCATTCGGCCTGCCCCGAGAATAAGGATCTTCATAGTGCAAGTTACCAATCGTCACCGTCGTCAGGTTCCTGGCCGGAGATCGTCTCGCCAGCCAATTCCCAAACCTTCTTCTTCCATGCTCTCATACCTTCAAGCAGGTTGAGCGCCACTTGCGGATGAGCGGCATTGCGTTCCAGCCGAATGACCTCAGCCGAGACCGAAACTTCGTCGTTTGGATTTTCCACAACGGTCAGCTCGACCTTAGTACCGACATTCGGCAGTTTGCGGGGCAGATACACGAGCGTGCCTTGAAGGCCGACGTTTTCGGTCAAGCCCTCTTCCGTGACGGATTGGCCGTTTTCGTCCCTCCACCGGACGCGAATGGGGAAAGAAATTACGTATCGGGCGGCTTGGCGGCGGTCCTGCATCGGCTTTACCTCGGAAACCAGAAAGATAGGTCGAAACGTCGATTTTGAGCAAATTGTGCCTTTTGCCCGGCTTTAGAGTCTATCAAAAACCAAAAAAATTGCCACTTGTAACCGCCTGAAAACACAACAATTGCATATAAAACAAGGAGTTGGGCGTGATTTGGGCGGTGGACACGCTTATTCCAAGGTGCTAGCCTTTAAAGGTCCCGAACACTGTCGTTCGCGATTGGCGGAATTCGCCGCCACCTTGGTCACCGAGGTATTTCTTCCATACGGTTTGCCACAAAGGGCTTGGAACGGTTTCCGGTTCGGCTTGCTCGTTTATCTCGGGACGGTATTGACAGGAGAATAACAAATGAAAAACTTCGTCAGAGGAGGAATCGTTCTGACGGTGCTTTGCTTATGTGTAGTTTTGATCTACGCACAAACAAACACGACAGACGTCCTCAGTTCAGCGAACGATTCGCAAGAAAAACTTAATATAACTGAATTAGAACAAAATACGACTGCAGAAGAAGTAATAGAAAACAACATTCAGAACCAGGAACAAGACAAGGGAAGTAAGAAAAAAGAAGTCGTAAAGAAGACAGTATCTACGCGCAGCACGGCAGCAGGAAGTTTTACAGCCACTGCGTATTGTTTGAAAGGCAGAACTGCTATGGGTCACGGTGTACGCCGAGGCTTGATAGCAGCCGATCCGCGGGTTTTAAGACTGGGCAGCCAGGTAAGCCTCGGAGCGGGATCGTACAGCGGCCAGTATCTGGTTTCGGATACGGGCGGAGGCGTTAAAGGCAGACGGATCGACATCTGGATGCCAAGCTGTGCAGAAGCGAGACGCTTTGGACGGCGAACGGTGACGATCAGCCCTCTATAAGAAAATACAATTGAATAACGAGGAACCGCTTCGGACCTTTCCGAGGCGGTTCTTATTTTTTGTAACCGGCTGCCAGAAGGTCGTCTTGTTTCGGGTAGTGAAGCAGGATGCCGAGAATGCCGACGGCGAGCCAGAAAAAGAAATATTGATAATCAAAAGCAAACGCGAGGCAAAGGCCGATGAGCGAAGATGCTTCGCAAAGCGCGAGAGCCATTATCATGCCGTTTTGCATGAGTTCAGGCTTCTGCTCGGCCGCAGCACGTTCTATGAATCGCTTCTTGAAAGAAAACGAAAGAAAAAAGCAGGTTAATGCGGCAACCGCAAAGGCAAGGATCATTGGCCAGCTAGGAGCAAGCGGGCTTTGCGTGAACTCGAAACGAAACAGATCAGGCTTGATCACGAACAGCATGACCACGAACAGGACCTGCGAAACGAGCAGGGATGCCCAAATGATTACGAGTATTTGATATTGCTCGACGAGGGTTGGTTTTTTATTGGTCATGATGGCTGAAGATTTTAATGCGAAAGAGATCTCCCGCAAAGCGGAAGAGATGCAAGCGCTGCACATTAATATCGGACAGCGATCAGACTAGTCCGTTGATTCAAGTTCATCCTCGAGCCGTTGTCTTTCGTAGAGGTCGGCGTATTCGCCGTCGAGGGCGAGGAGTTCGTCGTGCGTGCCGCGTTCGATGATGCGGCCGTCGGCCATCACGCAAATGAGGTCGGCGTCGCGGATCGTCGAGATGCGGTGTGAGACGACTAGCGTGGTGCGTCCCTCGCGGACGTCGCGAAGATTGTGCAGGATCTTCTCTTCCGTGTAAGTATCGACCGCGGAAAGCGAATCGTCGAGAATGAGAATTCTGGGGTCGCGCATCACGGCCCGTGCTATGGCGGTCCGCTGTTTTTGCCCGCCGGAAAGAGTAATACCGCGTTCACCGACGAGTTGCTCGTATTTGTTCGGAAAGTCTTGAATGTCATCGGCGAGCCCGGCGACCCGCGCAGCATCCTCAATGCTGAATTGAGATCTGAGAAATGAAAATTGGGAATTGTCGTTAGCTTCCGCTTTTCCATTCTCCGTTTTCACATTTCCATTTTCGACGCCGAACGCGATGTTGTTTGCCAGCGTATCGCTGAACAGAAAGGTTTCCTGCGGGACAAATCCAATGGACCGGCGAAGCTGTTCGATCGGATAATCGCGGACCGGTTTACCGTCGACAAGAACGTTGCCGTCCGGAGCGTCGAGAAGCCGCGGGATAAGGCTTACGAGAGTCGATTTACCGCTGCCGGTCTTGCCCACCAGAGCGACGGTCTTGCCTTGTTCGATCTTGAGGTCGATATCGTGTAATACCGGTTTGCCGTTGTAAGCAAATGTGAGGTCCTTGAATTCTATTTCGCCTATTATCGGCGGCTGCTGGTTCACGCCGGGAATGTCCTTGATCGTCGGTTCGGTCTCAAGGATCGAGTTGAAACGCTTTAGCGAAGCGGTGCCGCGTTGATAGAGATTGACCACGTATCCGAGCGCGATCAAATACCAGATCATTCGCTGCAGATAGAGAATGAACGAGGTGAAATTGCCGGCCGTTATCTCTCCATTGACAGCCATTGGAACACCAACCGCTACTATAACGACGAAACCCAAACCTATGAAGAAAAAGAGCAGCGGGCGCGTGGCCGCGGCAAATTTTACGAGCTGGAGGTTTTTCGCCGCATACTCGCGATTAAGCACCTGAAACTGTTCTATCTCCGACTCTTCCTGAGCATAAGCACGAACGACACGCACGCCCGAGAGGTTTTCTTGCGCGCGCGCCGTTATGTCAGAAAAGAACTCCTGTATCTTTTCGAACCGCCTGTGTACTTGTTCGCCGAGATATTTCACGGTCAACGAAACGAGAGGAAGCGGGATGAGCATCAAGAGCGTGAGCTTGACCGAAAGATTCAGCAGTATTGGCAGAACTATCAACAATGCAAAGATCGCCTGAAAACTGTAGAGGATCATCGGCCCAACGATTTGGCGGACAGCGGCAAGGTCGTTTGTCGCCCTTGACATCAGATCGCCGATGCGGTTGTTGTGGAAGAACTCTGCCGGTTGGTCGCTCAGGCGTTCATAGAAAAGCTCCCGCATATCAAACTCGATATGCCGCGATGCGTTGATAAGCAACCGCCGCTGAAGAAAAAGAAATATGCCGCTTCCAAAATTTGCGGCGAGGATCACGAGCGGATAATAGATGATCTTTCCCCAAGTGATGCCCGACCCGAGGTCATCAACGGCCATGCCGACAAGATATGGTACAAGCAAGCCGAACGACATTGAGACGAGAATGCACGAAATGCCGATAAGGATCGTCCACTTATACGGTGCGAAATAACGTGCAAATCCCCTAAGCTGTTCCATTTTCTCTAAACTCTCGTATAGGTCGAAATGCCGGTCGCGATCAGCTTGCCTTCTTCATTGACGACATCGGCCGAGACTGTAAAGATGCGTTTTCCCGGCCGTATGACCTTAGCCGTGCATTTCGCTTTACCGGTAACGTGCGGACGAAGATAATGAACGGTAAGGTCGATGGTCGCGGTCGGCTCATCGTCGGTCAGATACGTTCGTACGGCAAACGCCATCGCTGTGTCGATCAGCGTGGCAGTAACTCCGCCGTGCATCACCCCGCTCGGCTGTTTCAGATCATCGCGCATATCGATGGTGACGGTCGCCTCATTCGGGCGAATATCGGCCAACTCCATACCGATCAATTTGGCGAACGGCAGATTATCAAGCCGCTGTTTCGCAATCATTCGCCTGTCCTCGTCCATAAGTTCAGCCGCGCATCTTTCATGCCGCACCAGCCGCAAGATTTGACAAATGCGTTCGACGTGCTGAATTTTATCATATCGGTTTCGCGGCCAAATTCACGTGTACGATGAGCATTAATAAGTGGCAGGCTAAATATCTTCTGGCGGGTGCGGTGATATTGCCGCTTGCGCCTTTTCTGTATGTTCAGGGGCAGATAACGCGTTGGAAGGTCGGACTACTTCCCGAAGCGGCTGATCCTGAAGGCGTTGCAGGCGAAGGCGATAGCGAAGCACGATTGCTTGTGCTTGGCGAATCGACCGTTGCCGGATTGGGCGCCCGCACACATGAGCTTGCTCTCGGCGGGCAGTTTGCGCTCGGCTTGAGTGAAAGGATTGGCAAGCGTGTTTCGTGGAAAGTGGTAGGGCGAAACGGGGTCACGGCACGGCGAACGATCGACGAGCTTTGGCCACTGGTTCCGGACCGTGAGTTCGACTATGTATTGCTCGGTATTGGTGGAAACGACGTAATGAAGCTCAGCAGTCCGAAAAAATGGCGACGCGACATGCTCGAACTCGTTGGGCTGATCCGAATTCGCTATCCAAATGCCGTAATTTTTATTTCGAATTGTCCGATGATAGGTTACTCGCCGGTTCTTCCGCAGCCGATAAAAGGCATCTTGTGGGAGCTATCCAAAATGCATAACGCGAACATAAGGGAGTTCACCGCCGATCTGCCGCGGGTCTTCTATTATCCGCAGCCGGTCGAAGTGGAATGGAATGGCTTTTGGGCGGACGGGATACATCCATCAGAACAGGGTTATGCAGACTGGGCACGGGCAATGGTAGACCACTTCGCAGAACATCATAAATGGTAACCACCGACGAACTCCTCTCACGCCTTCGAGTTTCGATCGATAAATATTTCGAGTGGCTCGTCGTTTATCCTGAAGGCCGTAGTTTCCCTCTGCAAGCAAACGAGATAGAGATCAAAGGTACAGGTGGCCGCGTCGTGATCGGTATACCCGGCGAAAAGGGATTTCGAAGCTGGCGTGTATTGCAGGTCGATGTGGAGGACGAGGAAATTTTTATCGATGTTGCGGGAGCGTTCGGCAGCGAGAGGACGAACATTAGATTGATACCGCGAACACCTGCGGCGGAACTTGCAAAAAATATCGAGCTCGCGAGATTGGTTCGAGCGAATGAGATCGCGGCATTGGTGCCTGCCGGGCTTCCAGGGCTTCGCGTTGTCCGTGTTGCGTTGAGTGAAGGCAATGGGCGGATAGCAACACTGACTCTGGAATCCGACACAAGATCTCAGTCGGCGGCGATCGCCGACGTTACCAATTCCCTTTCTCCTGAAGCCTTGCTCTCTACTTCGTTGTTGTGGCTGGAACGTATGAACACGAGGCGCAAAAAGCCGTTTGAAGATGTATGGATCTTTGCCGAGAAACGACGTTCAAGGCCATTGCGGAAACTGCATACATTGCTTGAACGCGGTGCGAAAGCAAGGGTTCGGATCGCCGAAATAGCCGATGAAAAGGGTGATCTGAAATTGAAAGAACTTGATCCACAAACGGTCAATTCGCTCTGGCGAGAGAAGCCGAAAAGGCTCGCTCTCCCGGCCGAGGTCAAAACGAGCGGTATCGGGGAAATGATCGCCGAGATCGCGCCTGAGAAGATCGACCTGATCAGATCAAAACAGGGCGAGACGCTCCGCTTTCACGGCTTGCCGTTTGCACGCGTGAGAACGATGCTTGGAAAAGAAAAGGCATGGTTCGGCGTGGATAAGAACCGGAAAGTTTTGGACGGTGCCAACTTCCGCGATGTCGAATCGCTGGTGGAAGAACTTGAGCGGTTTCGCTCAGCCGAATCCCAGAATCCGCGTCATGAGTATTACCGCACTTCACCGGAATCCTGGCTTGAATCGATCCTGCGGCGAAACATCAAACTTCTCGATGCGAACGTCGAACTATCACCGATCTACAACCAGTTCAGAACACTTTCTGACAAGATAGATCTTCTGGCCTTGAGAAAGGACGGCCGCCTCGTGATCATTGAACTTAAGACGTCGCCCGACCGTGAAATGGTCTTTCAGGCGGCGGATTACTGGCGAAAGATCGAACTGCACAGGCGGCGAGGACATATACGAGACGCGCGTCTTTTCGGTGATCGCGAAATACTCGACAAACCGGCACTTGTTTACGCGGTCGCTCCGGCCCTGAGCTTCCATCGCCACTTCGATCCTTTCGCAAAGATGCTCGTGCCTGAGATCGAACTCTGGCGCTTCGACCTTCACGAGGACTGGCGGCGCGAGATCAAAGTGATCGCTCGCATTAATCATTCACTCGATCGAAAAACATAACTCTATTGAGTTTTAAAAACTCCGTCTTACATGGTCTTTGACGGAGGTTCAATTATGAAACGGCTGATCACAGAACTGTCCGGTTTTCGCCTGGTCGCAGTGTTGCTCTTGGCATTTGCCACTGATGGATCCGCGCAGGGAAAAAGCAAAGGTAATTCCGGCGATAAGGGAAAGAGTGAACGATCGCTGAACAAATCCGAAGAGTAAAGCGACGATGCCATTGAACAAGATAAGGGAAAAACAAAATCAAAGGGCAAGGATCAGAGTTTGTCCGGCTCCGACAATCGCTATAAAGGGCTTTCTAAGATGCTTGGCAGATCGCCGGAAAGCATTAAGGCCTGGTTTGGATCGGAGAGTACTTTGAATCGAGACCTCACATATGGCCAGTTCGTCGCCGCGAATATGATCTCGAGAAACCATCAGGACATAACCGCCGGCACGATTCTTACCGGACTTCGGCGAGGTCAGAGGATCGGCCAAACGCTGCGGTGACAGGGATGTGACGACGACCGGATGATCGACTACGACGACCGGGACGTCGATTGGCGATATTAGTTTTTTGGTTGTCTGTGATCTGCTTTCGGGTAAATGACTTCCATTTCTAAACCCGGTCAAATCGGTAACCGATACCGCGAACGGTCTTGAGAATTTTAGGATCGTTCGGCTCATCTTCAAGATACTTTCGAAGCCGAACGATGAAATTATCGATCGCGCGGGTGTCGGTGTCTTCCTGAAGCCCCCATACATCCTCAAGTATCTGCTTTCGCGAAACGACGCGCCCCTCATTCTCGATCAGAAACCGCAGGAGTTTGATCTCCATTAGGGTCAGCCTCACGACCTCATTGCCGGATGCCAGTTCCAGATTTTGAAAGTCGATCCGGCGTCCATTAACTTCTGTAACATCTGACGGCACTGGGCTCGGGGCAGGAATTTTTGCCCAAGCGGCCCGGCGGATCAGTCCGTTGATCCTTGCCATGAAGACACTAAGGTCAAATGGCTTTGGAAGGTAGTCGTCAGTTCCCGCTTCGAATCCTTTGATCACATCCTCTGGCCTTCCCAACGCGGTGAGCATTAAGATCGGCGTGTAATCGCCGCGATCTCGGAGTTTACGTGCGACCTCGAAGCCGTCGATCCCGGGGAGCATAACGTCAAGTATTATGACAGCTAGACCGCCTTCAGACGCTTTCTCAAGACCGAGTTCACCGGTCTCTGCGATAACGGCATCATGTCCGTCGGCCTCAAGGTTGAACCGGAGGCCTTCTGCAAGATGGACTTCGTCTTCTATTATGAGGATCTTCATTTCAAATACGTGGCAGCTGAATAATGAAAGTAGTTCCGCGGCCCTCGCCCTTGCTCTCGGCGCGTATTTTGCCGCCGTGCTTTTCGACTATGCTTTTCACTATGAAAAGGCCCAGTCCGGTTCCCTTTACCTTTTTTGAGGCCGGACCTGAAACTCGATAGAAACGTTTGAATATTCGCTTAACGTCGCCGGAGGGAATACCTATACCGCTGTCGCGTAAAATGACATCTATTTTGCGGCCCGTCGCCGAGGGCTTTGCTCTGACCGATATCCTTTTTTCGACTTCTGAATACTTGACCGCATTATCGAACAGGTTGACAAAGACGGTCTGCAGCTCCTCGGCATCACCCAACATTCTAAGGTCGCCGGTTTCAACGATCCGAATAGCGCCTGTATCTAGGTGGTACCGGGCGGAAACGATCGCGGCAGCGTCGCGAAGGACATCACCAAGTCGGACCTCCGCAATATTCATTGTCCGCCTGGCTTCTTTACTGCGGCTGGCAAGTAGGACCTGTTCGACAGTGTTCAGCAGCCGATCGCTGTCAGCGGACATGACGTCGTAAAACTTTCTGCGTTTCGTTTCGTCGACTTCGCGTGATCTTAGTGTATCCAGATAGAGCTTGATGGACGCGATCGGTGTTTTGAGCTCGTGCGTGACGGCGTTGAGAAAAGCGTCGTGCTGTTCGTTACGCCGGATCTCGCGCAGAAGAAAAATGGTATTCAATATCAAACCAGTGATGATCAACGCAAAGAAGATCATCCCAAGCACAAGCAATGCGACTTCGCGCAGATTTAGTAGGATCCATCCGACATTAAGTGCGATCGCGATCGCACTTAGCGCAATGCCCAATACGAGGAAGAATATCGCTGTCTTTCGCCGACGCATCTTTAAAGCCAAAGGTTAGAAACAAAAAAGGCAAAAGTAAAAGATCACTCTCACTTTCGCCCATTTATGTTGACCGCTGATGCGCTTTACGCCGTTTCGTGGATCGGTTCCAGGCTTATCAGGTCCTGTTTCGCTTTCTCGCTTTTCGTTTCGCTGTAAGCATAAACATTCTTCGCGAGGCCTGCCATTTCGAGGAGGCGGATCTCGATCCAATTTATATCAAGTTCATACCATGCCAATCCATGCCTGGCCGAACGCGGATACGCATGATGATTGTTGTGCCATCCTTCTCCCCACGTGACCGCGGCGATCAAAGCATTGTTTCGGGAATCGTCACGTGATTCAAACCTCCGTGTGCCCCACAAATGGGTTGCGGAATTGACTAGCCACGTGAAGTGCCAGCCCATTACAGTCCTTAGGAATATCGCCCAAAGCACCATCGATATGCCGCCGATCGCAAATAGTCCTATGGCTAGAAAAATAGTCGGAATGTAATAATATCTGTCGATCAGTTGGTGGAATCTGTCGTTGGCAAAATCCGGACAATATCGCTGCATCACAGCCTGCGGCTGATTTTGGGCCGTCCCACGCATTATCCAACCCATATGTGCCCAATAAAACCCCCGGTTAGGGCTATGGGGATCACGGTCGGTCTCTGTAAATGCGTGATGAAGACGATGGGTCGTTACCCAACTCAACGGACCGGACTGTATCGCAAGCGTGCCGAAGACGCTTAGTGTGTACTCAAGCCATTTGGGCACCTTGAATCCGCGATGCGTCAGCAGGCGGTGATAGCCAAGGCCTATGCCGAGGCTGCCGGCGATCCACCAAAGGATAAGGGCGGCAATAAGATTCGACCAGCTAAAAGTAAAAAGTGCGGCGACCGCAAGGATATGAAATACGATGACACCGATTAGGGTCGACCAGTTCAGAGGTTCAGCAATAGGGTCGAGTTTCACAGATGATTGCACAAGTTTTCTCCCGGAATCGAAAATAGCCGGAGCGGGGATGGGATCCGACACTTTTAAGGCTAACAGGTTTATCCGTCTCCATTTGTAAGAGTTTTGTAAGACTTACAAGCCATTGATTTTGACTGTGATCGGCGGGTGGGTTAGTGTTTGGGAGTGATCGAAACTGGCCTGGCCACATGGAGCTACTATGGAAGGAAACAGCATATCGGAAAAGGTGATCCGCGTGTTTGCGGAATTCAAGAAGGTTCCGGTCGAAGACATCAAGCCCAATACCACCTTCGAAGAACTCGGTTTCGATTCGCTGGACGGACTCAACCTTATCTTCGAATTGGAAGAAGAGTTTGACCTCGTGATACCGGACGATAAGGTCCAGTCGATGCGCTCTGTTTCACAGGTGATCGAAGGTATAGAATCGCTCCTCGCCGCAAAGAATGAGGCCTAGGTTGCCAGCCAATCCATAGAAAATGAAAAGGGTCGTAATAACAGGCGTCGGCGTTGTTTCATCGCTAGGGAACAATAAATCCGATTTTTGGGATTCCATCAGTTCCGGCCGCTCAGGCATCGGACCAATAACAAAAGTTGACACATCGGACCTACGATTCAAGAACGCAGCTGAGGTTCGCGGATTTCAAGCTTCAGAGCATTTCGATGATCGAATGATGCTGATGCTCGATCCGTTCGCACATTTTGGCGTTGTCGCCGCTCGGGAAGCGATCGCAGATTCGGGGATCGAGTTTGACGATGCTCTTCGCGATCGAACCGGCGTCATCACTGGTTCGTGCCTGGGCGGTAAAGAGACCGAAGACGCCTTCTTCTTTGACCTTTACGCAAACAAGAAAAGCCGCGTGCCGCCGATCGCGATACCTCGCTCGATGAGTAACGCGGTGGCGAGCCATGTCTCGATCGAATACGGCCTGACCGGCGCCACTTTCACTACCTCGACCGCTTGCTCGTCTGCGAACCATGCGATCGGACAGGCGTTCTGGCTTATCCGACAGGGAACGCTCGACGCGGCAATTGCGGGCGGAAGCGAGGCTCCGATATGTAACGGAAACCTAAAGGCCTGGGAAGCGATGCGCGTAGTCGCGCCGGACACCTGCCGTCCGTTCTCGAAGGACCGCAGCGGGATGATACTCGGCGAAGGCGGGGCGATGTTCGTGCTTGAAGAAATGGAAGCGGCAATGAAACGAGGTGCGAAGATCTATGGTGAGGTTGCCGGATTCGGTATGTCAGCCGACGCCCACCATCTGACCATGCCACTCGTCCAAGGTGCCGCAAAAGCTGTCAAAGCCGCTTTGGACGATGCGTCGCTCGTTCCCGAGGATATTCGCTATATCAACGCCCACGGAACCGCGACACAGGCAAACGATCCGATGGAAGCGAACGCGATACGATCAGTTTTCGGTGACCGGGCCGATGACATTCCCGTCAGTTCGACCAAGTCGATGCACGGCCACACCCTCGGAGCGGCGGGTGCGATAGAAGCCGCAGCAACGGTTTTGGGAATGTATTATTCGGTGCTGCCGCCGAATGCTAACTTCACCGAGATCGATCCTGAATGCCGTGTGAACGTGATAGCCAATGAGGCTCGCGAAGGATCGATAAATGCTGCGATCTCAAATTCATTCGCATTTGGCGGGCTGAACGCCGTTCTTGCTTTCAAAAGATTTGCCGATTGACCCCCGCGGATGGCCAGAAAAAGCAAAACCCAGATCCGGACAGAATATTTACTTGCAAGGGCGGTGCTTGGCGGTCTAGGGATGTTTCCGCGAGGAGTCGCCGTCGGCATTGGTGTCGGGATCGCGAGGATAGGCTATCGGGTGTTGGGCAGCCTTCGGCGAACGGGCATGAAGAATCTCGAGATCGCCTTTCCTGATTTGTCGGTCAGCGAGCGTGAGATGCTGCTTAAAGGTACATTCGCGAATCTCGGCCGTGTTCTGGGCGAAGTGAGTCAGTTTTCTCGAACAACGCCCGCTAAGATCGAAGGGATCGTCGATTTCGATCTGGACGACGAATCGCAGGAACTTTATCACCGAGTAAAGCAGGAAAAGCGCGGTGTTCTTATCACCACCGGACATCTGGGAAATTGGGAACTACTTGTATTTGCATTTGCGGCATTGCACGAACCGATCGCATATCTCGCAAGGCCGCTCGACAATCCGCTGATCGAGGAACTCACGGTCCGCATTCGAACACGTTTCGGGAACACACCGATAAATAAATCAAATTCGGTGATGACCGCGATCAAGATGCTCCGCGACGGAGAGATTCTTGGAGTTCTTGCTGACATAAACGCTCACCCGAAAGAAGGTGTTTTCGTGCCCTTTTTTGGCGTCGATGCCTGCACGTCCGCCGGGCCCGCGATGCTCGCGATCAGGACCAACTCAGTTATCGTTCCGTTCTTCTGTGTTTACGATGGTGAGAAGAAACGATACAAGATCGTCCGTGGAGCTATCCTCGAACCATCGCAAACCGGTGACCGCGAACACGACATTTTGGAAACAACGAGATCTTTTACAATGGAGATCGAGAAGATCATTCGGCAGTATCCCGACCAGTGGCTGTGGATACACAAACGTTGGAAAACGCGGCCAAAAGGAGAACCGGAGATCTATTGATTATGGGAAATACAAGAACGAGAAGAATTCTAATTGGCACGCTGGCGGTAATGGCTTTTGCGTGCTTTTCAGTTTTTGGACAGCAGCGACTACTGGTTGTCGGGGGCGGCGAACGTCCAACGGAGGCGATGAAGAAATTTGTCGAGTGGAGCGGCGGTGCGAAATCGCGTCTTCTGATGATCACATGGGCGAGCGGTGTTCCTGATGAAAGCTTCGCGGCATTGAACAAAGGTTTTCAGGCTGCGGGTGCAGGCATTGTCGAACATGCGCCCGTTCGCCCGCTCGATTCGGAAAAACGTGCGAGATTTATCGAACAGCTAAACAACGCGACCGGAGTCTTTTTCTCGGGAGGCGACCAGAACCGCATCATGGATGTGCTCGCCGACGATCAACTTCTACAATTGATAAAAGCAAAGTACAATTCCGGCACGCCTTTTGGAGGAACGAGCGCCGGAGCGGCTGTCATGTCCGACCCGATGATGACCGGCGAAGCGGATCTCAAGATACTTGACGGCAAAAAGGTCGGCGTCCGCAAAGGGCTGGGTCTGATACCGAATGTGATATTCGATCAGCATTTTCTTGTGCGTCAGAGATACGGCAGACTTTTTGGCCTCATCATCTCGAACCCGAGGATGCTCGGTATCGGCATCGACGAAGATACAGCGGTTTTGATCGAAGACAATCGTCGACTGACCGTTTCGGGAAAGACGCAGGTGATGTTCGTACATTCGAACAATGGAAAGAAGCCTTTTTTGTTGAGTTTTTTGAACTCGGGAGAGGTGTTTGACCTCAAAAAGAGGAAACAAAGGTAATAGCTGTTAATAGAGATATCGGAGGAAGCGATGATCAAACTGAGATCGTTACTTTTGTTAGCTTTGCTATTCTCCGGCTGCGGACAAAAAGCTGTTGATCCGATTGCCGGAAGCTGGATCGATCTCACGCATGATTTCGGCGACGACACGATCTATTGGGTGACGGCTGAGCCGTTCAAACGGACGACGGTAGCAGAAGGAAAAACCGGAAAAGGCTATTACTATTCGGCATACAACTATTCGGCGGCCGAACACGGCGGCACCCATTTAGACGCACCCGTCCACTTTGCAGAGGGTAAAAAGGCCGCAGACCAGATCGAGTTGAGCAACCTGATCGGCACGGCAATAAAGATCGATGTTTCTGCAAAGGCATCGGCTGACCGTGATTATTTAATAACGGTTGATGACATAAAAGAGTGGGAAAACGCTAACGGCAAGATCCCCGAATGGAGCATCATTCTTCTGCAGACAGGCTTTGCGTCGCGGTGGCCTGATAAAAAGAGCTACCTCGGAACCGACCAAAAAGGCCCCGACGCCGTTAAAGACCTTCATTTTCCCGGCCTGCATCCAGACGCTGCAAAGTGGCTCATCGAAAACCGAAAATTCAAAGCAGTCGGCATTGACACCGCCAGCATCGACTACGGCCAATCGACCGAATTCGCCGCACACGTGACGCTGATGACGAACAACATACCAGCATTTGAAAACGTCGGAGATATGAGCAAGCTACCGGCAAAGGGATTTCAAATATTCGCTTTTCCGATGAAGATAAAAGGCGGCAGCGGCGGCCCCCTGAGAATTGCGGCACTTATCCTGGAGAAATGAAAATAACACCAGCGGAGGAAGTGAATGACCACGCAAAATTCGAGGCGAAGATTTTTGACACAGATAGCGGCAGGTGCCGGCGCGGTCGCGTTGGCACGGTCAATTTTCGGCGGCAATTTTGCCGAACTGGAACGGAACGTCGCGTCTGTTGCAGGCCGGACCGCTGACGACGTTGCGTCCGACGAAGCGTTCTGGAGAACGGTCCGCAGCGGCTTTGACCTCGAGCCGGCCATCGTAAATCTCGATAACGGTTACTGCAGTCCGCTGTCGCGTGCGGTGATGAATGACCTCGCCGAAAAGATGCATTGGGTTGAAACACTTCCCGGCCGCCGCGTTGAGGAATTGTTTGAGACGGTGACCTCGAAAAAGGTGATACCAGGCCTGGCAAAGATGCTCGGTGTCCCTGACAACGAGATCGCCTTAACGCGCAACGCGACCGAATCGCTCGACACCGTCATTCTCGGGATGGACTTTAAGCCCGGCGACGAGATATTGTGCTGCAACCACGATTATTATTCGATGCTCGACGCCATCGAACGCCGCAAACTGCGTGACGGCGTTTCTATAAAGATGCTCAAGCCGCCGCTGCCCGCAGCATCTGATAGGGAGCTGCTGGAGATGTACCGCAACGCCATCACGCCGCGAACAAAACTGGTGCTGGTAACGCACGCGAGCAACGTTACTGGACAAATATATCCGGTCAGAAGGATCGCCGCTGCGGCCCACCGGGTCGGGGCCAAGGTGTTGGTCGATGCGGCACAGACGTTTGCCGTGCTTGATCACAAGATACCCGATCTCGATTGCGATTTTTACGGAGTCAGCCTGCACAAATGGCTGATGGGGCCGGTCGGCTCTGGGTTGTTGTGGATGCGAAAAGAAAACGTCGATAAGATATGGCCGCTGGTTCCGCCTCCCGTACAAGCCACCGGCATGTACAAATTCATGTGGTCGGGCACGTATCCCGAGTTCTTGTCAGGATCGCTGACCGTCCCGATCGAGTTTCATGAAAAACTCGGCATGGCCAGAAA
This sequence comes from Blastocatellia bacterium, assembly GCA_016789265.1. Taxonomy (GTDB): domain Bacteria; phylum Acidobacteriota; class Blastocatellia; order Pyrinomonadales; family Pyrinomonadaceae; genus OLB17. Next base: position 38,221 of record JAEUQK010000024.1, on the reverse strand, counting down.
GGAAGCTCGACTAAGATATCTCGGCGAATACTGGCGGCAAAAAGTCGAAAAACTGCCGGGCGTGCGATTTTACACCACCGATTCGCCGGCAATGTCATGCGGACTGGGAGTTTTCGAGATGGAGGGTGTTGACCTGAGCGCGGTTCAAAAGTCGCTCTGGGAAAAGAAAAAGATATTGGTCCAATTTATGGACGGCGGCCCGCGTGCCCGCGAATTGAAAGGCATTAGGGTGACGCCGAACGTTTACACAACTACCGCCGAGTTGGACAAGTTTGTCGCTGCACTGGCCGAGGAAACGGCTGCGGCCCGCAAATAGAACTTAAGCAGGGGTTTAGGTGACGATGATCAAGAGATATCTATTTCTGTGTGTGGCCATGCTGGCGGTATTGCCGGTGTTGGCACAGGAGAAAACGCTGAATACCGACCCGGAAAAGGTCAATATCGTGTCGTCAGACATCGACCTGTTTTGGAAGGCCTACGATAAGGCTAAACCTGAAAACAGCCTTTACGTTTTCCGCGACGATTACATCAGAAAAGGGAGCCGCGGCCTGAAAGAATTTACCGAGTACCGCATAGGTTCTTCGTGCGAACTCGTTGATATGCTTGAGCGTCGGCCTAAATACTTTGCATCGCTCAGGAATGTGTATCTAAAAGCTCACACGTTCAAGGAACCAATGAGGGCGGCATTCAGAAAGCTGAAAGCGGTCTATCCTGACGCGGTATTTCCGGACGTTTATCTGATGATCGGTAAGATGAACTCGGGCGGCACATATACCGAGAATGCATTGCTGATAGGCGTCGATATGTACGGCCTGACGCCAAATACGCCAATGGAGGAATTGAGCGACTGGTTGAAGAAAGTGCTCAAACCTATCGACGAGATCCCGTACATCGTGGCACATGAACTGATCCACTATCAGCAGAAATATCCGAAAGAACGCACTCTGCTTGGTTCGGCAATTGGCGAAGGAAGTGCCGATTTCGTTGCCGAACTGATCGCCGGCAAGCATATCAACGATCATCTTCACGAATTTGGCAACCCAAAGGAAAATGAACTCTGGGCCGAATTCAAACGGTCGATGACAACAAACGACACGTCGCTTTGGCTATACAATGGCGGCAAGATCAAGGATCGACCCGCTGATCTGGGATATTATATTGGCTATAAGATCGCCGAATCGTATTACAAGAACGCCCCCGATAAAAACCGGGCGGTCAAGGACATTCTGGAGATCAAGAATTTTGACGAGTTCCTGACGGCGAGCCGATATGAACAAAAATTCACTGGCTTAAATTAGTTTCCCCAAGTGAGGAACATTCCGATCGCCGCGGCAAACATTATCGATGCGGCAAGCCAGCCGACGATGTTTGTCCCGAGGCCATTTACGCGGGGACCCATTACCTTCCTATTGTTTGAGACCAGCATAACGATTATAAGCAATGGCGGCGCAATGACGCCGTTGATAACTGCGGTCCAATACAATGCCGATATCGGATTGATGCCTATAAAATCAATGCCTATACCGACCAAAGTTGAAACCACGATAACCGCGTAGAATTTTTTCGCGTGACGGGGTTTTTCGTCCAGGCCCGATCGCCAGCCGAATGTTTCTGCGACTGCGAAGGCCGCAGAACCCGTAAGTACGGGAACAGCAAGCAGCCCGGCGCCGATCAGGCCGATCGCAAATAATACCGTGGCGAGATCTCCGGCGAGCGGACGAAGGGCCTGAGCGGCATCGGTAGCAGATCGAATGTTGGTATGACCCGTTGCGTAGAGCGTCGAGGCGGAGGCGAGGATAGCGAAATAGAAAACGACGTTGCAGAACAGCATCCCGACAATGGTATCGATTTTCTCATTTCGAATTTCGGTATCAGTGGCGCCTTTTCGCGAAATTATGGTCTTTCTTCCCTCTGCCTTTTCTTCTTCCACCTCTTCGCTGGCCTCCCAAAAGAATAGGTAGGGCGAGATGGTCGTGCCCAATATCGCGACAATGGTCGTTATATATTGTCCGGTCAGCTCCAGCGTCGGAAAGAATGTTGACATAAGCACCCGACTCCAATCGGGCTTTGCCAAAAATGCCGCAATTATATACGCGAACAAAGAGAGGGTGAGCCACTTGAAAACGCGTACTATGAGTCTGTACGAGCCCCAAACCTGCAACGCTACTATCGCGACCGCGATCGGAACGACAAGTAACGAGATCGGGATCGGAACGAACATGTTGACCGCCGCGCCGATGGCAGCGATGTCCGTTCCCGCGTTGATCGTATTCGCGACAACAAGCCCGATAACGGCAGGGTAAAGCAGCCATCGCGGATAGAACTTGCGAAGCACTCCGGCCAGGCCGCGGCCGCTGCACATCCCCACTTTTGCGCAGATGTGTTGGACTACGATCATCAGCGGCAGTGTGACTATCGCCGTCCAGAGTGTCGCAAACCCAAGCACGGCTCCGGCCTGCGTGTAGGTCCCGATCCCCGACGGATCGTCATCCGACGCACCGGTGATCAGCCCGGGCCCGAGGTGTTCGAGAAATTTCTTCAAGGGGTTACGTTTCTGCTCTGTCACTTTGAATTAAGGTCAGCAGGCAAAGTTATAATAGACTGGAATTCATACTTTCAACCAAGGGAATAAATAATGAAGGGAGCCGTACAACGGGCCAAAGTAACCGAATCAAATAACAAAAATAAAAGCGAACAAGAGATCAAGGGATATTTCAAACTCGAGCGCCGAAAGTCGAAGATACACCGTTGGGGCGTCTTCACTCTGGAACCGATCCCCGCTCGCCGACGCGTGATCGAGTACACCGGTGAGATCATCGACGAAGAAGAAATGAACCGCCGCAGCGGTAAGAAACTTCTCTATCTATTTTCTGTTACTGACAGCAAGATAATCGACGGCGCTGTAGGCGGCAGCGGCGCGCAGTTCATCAACCACAGCTGCGACGGAAACCTTAAGTCTTACATTGTGAACGGTAGAGTGATGCTTTCCAGTATTCGCCCCATCGAAGCCGGAGAAGAGCTAACTTACGACTACAATATTGCCGAAGAATTCGACGTTGAGTGCATCTGCGGGGCAAGGAAATGCCGCGGCAAACTTGGGAAATAGCGATCCTGATCAACCTGCTTTTCTTGCTTGCGACTGAACAGCCGTGATCGCCACCGCATCGACAATATCTTCTGCCTTGCAGCCGCGGGAAAGGTCGTTGCACGGGCGGTCGAGGCCTTGGAGTATCGGGCCGATCGCGGTGCCGCCAGTCAGGCGTTCGGTCAGCTTGTAGGCAATATTTCCTGCATTCAGGTCCGGGAAAATGAGGACATTGGCTTTACCGGCAACCGGCGAACCCGGTGCTTTTGAATTTGCGACCGACTTAACCAGGGCCGCATCCGCCTGAAGTTCTCCATCGACCGCGAGATCAGGTACGCGTGCACGAACGGTCTTCGTCGCTTCGATCACTTTATCTATGAGTGTGTGTTTCGCGCTTCCTTTGGTTGAGAAGGACAGCATCGCCACGCGCGGTTCTGCCTGCAGCAGCGCTCGGCATGAGTCAGCCGAAGCGATAGCGATCTCGGCAAGTTCGCCGGCGTCAGGGTCGATCACAACACCGCAATCCGCGTATATCATCGCTCCTTTCTCGCCGAACTTCTTGTCCGGTACGACCATCAAAAAGAACGATGACACGATCTTGAATCCCTGACGAACACCTATGCACCGAAGTGCGGACGCAACGGTGTGAGCAGTTGTATTTGTCGCTCCGGCGACCGTTCCGTCTGCCTTGCCTTCGCGAACAAGGAGATTCCCGTAGTAAAGAGGATCCTTAACCGCCTGTTCAGCTTCTTCAAGAGTGGTTCCTTTTGACCGCCGAAGCTGGTAGTAAAGCTCCGCCGTTCGTCCGAACGCGTGATGGTCCTTTCGGTGGTCAAGTATTTCAATGCCGTTCAGGTTTACGCCGTTATCGGCGGCGGTCGAACGGAGTTTCTCGTCGTTCCCGATCACGGTGATCTTGGCGATCTTTTGACCCGAACAGATCTCGGCTGCCTGCAGCGTACGAAGGTCTTCACCCTCGGGAAGAATTATGTGCTGGATATCGGCTGCGGCACGTTTGCGAATGGTTTCGAGGATCATAGGAACGTACTGCGAATTTACCATACAACGATTCGCCCATAAACTTGCACAAATATCTGGTTGTCCATAGACTTAGGAGATCCGGGTCAGGTGAGCACGAAATGAGCAATATCGATAAGCCGAAAAACAAGGTCAGGCGTGGCGAAGCACGCGGCAGAATGAGGAACTTTATGATGTTTTTGCCGAACATGGTAAAGCTCCTGGGCCGGCTGCTGAAGGACGTTCGCGTCCCGACGACCGAAAAGGCTTTATTCGTCGGAGCTATAATCTATGTGATCTCGCCCCTGGATCTGATACCGGACATCCTTCCATTTATCGGCCAGGTGGACGACATCTATGTCGTTGCGCTTACATTGCTTCGCCTTATCAATCGTACGGACGCTTCGATCGTCCGTCAGCATTGGTCCGGCGGCGGAGATATTGTCTCGCTGGCGGATACGATAGCGAGCCTGGCGCCGACCTTGCTCCCGAAACGTGTGACGCGGGTGCTTACATCGCGCGTTGAGATGGCCCCTGCAGGAAAATTTATTGGCAGCATCGGCAAGAAAGGTCAGCCACTTGTTCTGGAGATCCCCCAAGCGGAACCGCCCCAAAACATAAAGGTCGATTCAAAGTCCAAGATGACGAATTGAAGTTTTTCTGGATTGTTCCTTTGTTTGCAACTATATACGGCATAGTTCATTAAAATTCGGAATCGCAGTTTGGATTCTCTGGAGGAGTCTTCGTTATACTTGTCTCACACAAGCGAAGGCCTCGTATTGATCTACTATGTTCGAACGCTATACAGAACGATCGCGCCGGGTAATATTTTTCGCACGATACGAGGCACTTCAATATGGCTCGCAGTCTATCGCGCCTGAACACATCCTGCTTGGGCTTCTCAGAGAAGACCGGACGATCATCGCTCGTTATTTCCCGTTCAGAACAAACTTGACCGCCGAAAAGATCAGACGTGAGGTTGAGGACCGGATCGCTGTACGCGACCGAATTCCTCAATCGGCCGAGCTGCAGCTATCCGCCGATACCAAAAAAGCACTTTTTTACGCCAACGAAGAAAGTCGTTCGCTAAAGAACCGCCAGATCGGCCCCGAGCATATTCTGATCGGACTCATAAGAGAGGAGAGTTCAGTAGCGGCTGAGGTCCTCTTCCAGTTCGACCTCCGGGTTCAGGATATTCGCGACGTGATAGTGAGAAATTCAGGTGCGGGCCGGCCGTCGGTCCAGCCCGGAGAGGAAGTCCAAAAATCGTCGACCCTTGAAGAGTTTACACGCGATCTCACAAGAGACGCTGAAATGGGACGATTGGACCCGCTCGTAGGACGTAATGCCGAGATAGAACGCCTTGTCGAGATCCTGTGTCGCCGAACGAAAAATAATCCGGTCCTGATCGGTGAGGCCGGAGTTGGCAAGACCGCGATCATCGAAGGTCTCGCTCAGCGAATAGTTGATAAGAACGTTCCGTCATTTCTCGAAAACAAAAAGATACTTGCTCTCGATCTTTCATCTGTGGTCGCGGGTACTAAGTTCCGTGGTCAATTCGAGGAACGTCTCAAAAAGATACTTGCAGAATTAAAGGAAAGCCCTGAAAACATCGTTTTCATCGATGAGATCCACACTCTGGTCGGTGCCGGAAGTGCGGAAGGTACGCTCGATGCTGCAAATATTCTGAAGCCCGCCCTTTCGCGCGGAGAGATCCAGTGCATCGGTGCCACAACCCCCGGGGAGTATCGGAAGTCTATCGAGAAAGACCGGGCACTGGAGCGTCGATTCCAGTCAGTAAAGGTCGAACCGCCGAACGAGAAAGAAGCTCTCGAAATTATCAAAGGCATTGTTGACCGCTACGAAGCTTTCCATCAGATCAGATACACTCTCGAAGCCTTGGAAGCTGCCGTCTATCAATCGACCCGCTATATCGCAGACAGGTTTCTTCCGGATAAGGCGATAGATGTTTTAGACGAAGCCGGTGCCCGAGCAAAACTGCGATTTCAAAATGAAACGGCTGGTGAGCCGTCTTGGAAAGAGACCGTTGACAATTGGAAAAGGGCATCCGCAAACGAAGACCAGATCATATCTTTCGAGCTTCGAACGATGGAAGACTCCTTCTTTGGCGTCGAGGTAACAAAGGATGACGTTGACGACGTCATCGCACGCTGGACCGGGATACCGGTTAGCTCGATCAAGAAAGACGAGGCTAAGAAGCTGCTTGAGATCGAAGCGGAACTCCAGAAACGCGTTATTTCTCAAAGTTCTGCGATATCTTCTTTGGCACGTGCTATCAGGCGCTCACGCGCGGGTCTGAAGAATCCGAAGCGTCCGGTCGGGTCATTCCTTTTCCTGGGACCAACCGGTGTGGGAAAGACAGAAGTAGCCAAAACCTTGGCTTCTTATTTGTTCGGTTCGGAGCGGTCGCTGATCAGATTCGACATGAGCGAATTCATGGAAAAGCATGCTGTCGCTAAGTTTATTGGCTCGCCTCCGGGATATGTCGGTCATGACGAAGGCGGGCAGTTGACGGAGAGGCTTCGTCGCTCGCCGTATTCGATCGTGCTATTTGACGAGATCGAAAAGGCTCATCCTGACGTTTTCAATATCCTGCTGCAAGTTTTCGAGGACGGTGTCTTGACCGACGCTCTTGGCAACACGGTCGATTGCAAACACGCTATCTTCATCATGACATCCAACATCGGTGCCAGATTCATTCAGAAGAAAGGCAGCATGGGCTTTCAGGGCGGTGCCGATGCTTCGCGGGAGAAGATGGAAGAGCAAGTGATGTCTCAGGTAAAGCAGACCTTTGCCCCTGAATTCGTCAACCGCCTTGATGAGATCATCATCTTTGACGAGCTCTCGGACGATGATCTTTCAAAGATCATTGACCTACAGGTAGCAAATCTGAATACAGTCGTAGCCGGGCGAAACCTGACGGTTAGGCTTTCTGAGGATGCAAGGAAATGGCTTATCGATAGAACTTTGCAGGAGCGTAGTTACGGTGCGAGGCCGCTGAAGCGGGCATTGCAGAAATACGTCGAGGATGAGCTATCGGAAGCTCTTATCCAGGGAGAGATCAGTGAGGGCAGCGAGGTCGAGATAGTCGCGGGCGGCGGCAAACTGATCCTTGTGACCGTAAAGCAAGATGATCGGGACATCGAACTGGCCCAACGAGCCTGAATCGAAGGGAGTTATCGGACATCAAGAATGGGCGCGAGCGGCAGTAAATCAGCCGCTCCGCCTTTTTTATTGGCAATGAATCCCTGTATAATTCGGAAGTTTGTCGCGCCGGGGCTTAAGGCAACCTGCGTCTATGGGTGGGAATCTTACGAAGCGTAATAATTTCCGCCGTTGAATTGCTGTCTGCTTTTGGTTATCCTTACGTTTTATTTTCCAGCGCAAGACGGCTTTCGAAAGCTCTCCTCGGCTTTCAAACCGCATTATATTAGGGAATATCGTTTTTATGCGAAATTTGAGCGCAATCGGACTTGTTTTTTTGAGTCTTGCAGTAATTACGACTCCGGTCCTTGCCAAGACAGAGTTCCGTGTTGCAAGTCGAGGGGAATCCTCAGCCGAAAACCAGCAGCAGATCGTCGAAACGGTAGATATTCAGGGAAATCGGAGGCTACGCGATGACGACCTGCTTTACTACATTAAGACTCGCCCGGGTGATGTTTACGACCCCGCCGCGTTGGAACGAGACCTCAGAGAACTACTTTCACTTAATTTCTTCGATAAGACCGCGACCCGGGTGTTGACCACGGAAGGTGTTCGCGGAGGCGTCAATGTAATATTCGAGGTTCGCGAATGGCCCATTATTCGTGACCTTCAATTCACCGGGATGAAAGCGGTCCAGGAATCGGACGTACTGAAAGAGTTCAGAGAAAAGCGCGTCGGTGTTTCCAAGGAAGCCATTTACGACCCTGTTAAGGCTCGGAATGCAAGCCGAATCTTGCGCGAACTTCTTGCCGGAAAAGGTTATCCGAACGCAAAGGTCAATATCAAAGAAGAAGAGGTTTCGGCCACTTCGATCGGCTTGACCTTTGAGATCGAACAGGGCAACCGGTCGCGTATCATTGAGATCGACTTTACAGGAAACGAGAAGTTCAAGGACGGGGAACTCCGCAATGCTTTAACGCTTGTAAAGGAAACCGGGCTTATTGCTAGGTTCAAGGGGCAAGACATTCTCGACCTTCGAAAACTGCAGTACGACCTCCAGAAAAACGTACGTGCCTATATGTGGTCAAAAGGCTACTTCCAGGCACGAATAGGCGAACCTGAGGTGGTCGGACTAGGCGTTAAGCGCACCGACTTCATCCCATTAATAACGCTTCCGCTTCCTCTGATCTCTTCTAAAGACGATACCCTCAAAATTATCGTACCGGTCACTGAAGGTAAGGTCTTTCGAGTGGGCGAACTGAAGGTAGAGGGCAACTCGATCTTTTCCGAGCAGCAGATACTTGCCTTTGTTGGCCTAAAGACCGGTGACGTAGCGGACGGCAAGCGTTTGCAGGATGCCGTTTACGAGGAGATGGCTAAGCTGTATGGGTCTCAGGGTTTCATCGAGTTTTCAGCCGAGTATGAACCGGAATTCAAGGACAGCCCGACCAATCCCAATGAAGGTATTGTCGACATAAAAATAACCATTGAAGAAGGTAAACAGTTCACACTGAGACGCCTGGAATTTACCGGGAATACATTTACGCGCGATCGCGTTCTTCGCCGCGAATTCCTGCTGAACGAGGGCGACATTTACAACCAAAATTGGCTTGAGATCTCGGTAGCGCGTCTCAACCAGACCCAGTATTTTGACCCGATCGATAAGGATCAGGATGTCGAAAAACGTACCGACGAAGAGCAAGGTGACGTTGACGTGAACGTAAAGGTTCGGGAAAAAGGCCGGCAGCAGATCTCCTTCAACGGCGCCGCCGGCGGCCTTGGCGGAACATCGTTTGGCCTCGAGTATTCGACCAACAATCTCGCGGGCCGCGGCGAGATCCTTTCGTTTCAGGCTGGCATCGGTAATCGCCAGCAAAGCTTTCAGTTTACTTACCAGGAACCGTATTTCCGCGACCGGCCCATTTCCGTAGGTTTTTCTTTGTTCGCTTCGCGATACAAGTTTTTCGGTGAAGGTACATTTCTGACCCAGAACCAGTCTTTGCTTGACGATCTTACATTCAACCCCTTGGCGCAGATCACTGTAGATTCAAGCAATCTTTTCACCCAGAGCACTTACGGTGCGAACGTATTTGCCACCGCGCCTTTATCCGAATTGCTCTTCAAGAAACGCAGGTTCACACAGTTCTCGCGAGTCGGCCTGACATATCAATTCTCAGCGACGACGATCAAGGATCCGCCGGTCAATGAGTCGGCTGATCCTGCCGCCAGAATTCCGGTCATTTACGCTATTCCCAATATCCTTACAAGCCGGATCACCGGATCTTTTGTTTACGACACTAGACAGCCGGCAGCTAACGGGATCGACACAAACCGCGGGTCGCAGCTTTCGCTTTCCTTTGGATTTGCCGGTCTCGGGGGCGACGTTCGCACATATTCGCCGAATGTCAGCTATTCGAACTTCATACCGTTCCGCAGAAAGAAATCAAAAAATCCTGAGGTACTTGCGTTCCGCGTGCTTGCCGGCCATATCGGCTCATTCGCGATCACGGATACGATCCGCAATGCGAACTCGATCGCCTATGTCGGCGGCGTACCCGTTTACGAGCGGTATTATCTTGGAAGTGAAAATGATATCCGCGGGTACAACTCACGTTCGATCGGGCCGGTCGCACCCTTCGATACATACGTAACCAGCCGGAATGTATCGGTCGCGACCAATGCAACAGGCACGCCTGTTGCACCGACGGGATTCCCTGCTGGATCGACCATCTTGAGCGAGATCGCCACGCTCGGCCAGGTGACCGGATATGACGGCGCTAATCCGGCGCTGCTTTCGCGAAACTATCGGTTTATCGGTGGCGATACTCAGTTGCTTGGAAACGTCGAATACCGTATCCCGATCTTCGGCCCTGCGACTCTGGCCTTGTTTGCCGACGTAGGCAGCGTTTTCAACCTGCGCAAGACCGGTACTCAGGTGATCAACAGTGAATTCCTGGAAGATGACAAGTTGATCGGAGCCGGACGTTTGACCGCACTGGGCCTGATCAATGCTCCGGTACTTGAAAGCATTTACGGTTCGATCCTCTACTATAACAATCGAGTGCTCACTAAGAGTGAGTTTCGAAATCTTTTTTGCGGCGGCAACAGATTCGGATGTCCGGTGAGCCTCCCGACGGGTATCGATCAGTTTTATGTCCGCGGTGAGGTGCAGCAGAATTCACTATTAAAGGTGAATGACGCTGCCTTCTCTAAGATCGGAGATTTTAAGGCCAGCGTCGGTGTAGAGTTTCGGATTCAGGTCCCGATCGTAAACGTTCCGTTTCGGCTGATCTATTTTTACAATCCCAACGCCAAACTTGGTGTGACCGAAGAACTTCCGGGTATTTTTCTCCCCGGCAAGCGTAACGGCTTCCGATTCACTGTCGGCAGGACGTTCTAATGGGTTGAGTCGAAAATTGACATAGCCGTTGCTATGGCATAGGATATCTCTCTTTTGCGGTCCTCATTGCCGCAGGCAACATTTAGGAGAGAAATTGTCTCAAAGGTAGACAAAGTGCGTACAGCACTGTGTCCCCTCAAGGTTCGAAGGAGTTTTAGCAAATAGAATGAAAAAAATCAGTTTGATCGCCGCCAGTATTGTTTTTGCGGCATTTTTTACGGTTTCAGCGTTCTCGCAGGGAACCGCACAGCCTGCGGCGAATTACAAGATCGTTATCATAAACACAGCTTTGTTTGACGGTAAGGACGGCATTGTTCGCTACAACAATGCGATGAACAGCCTTGACACCGAGTTCAAACCGGTCGAGACGAAGATCCAGGGCATGGTCACGCGTTACAATGCGCTTGGCGAGGAGATCAAAAAGCTCCAGGCTCAGGCGGCCAGCGTTCCGATCGATCAAAAATCGGCCGAAGCCAAGGTGAACGAATACCAAAGCCTTGAAAAGAACATCAAGCGTGAACAGGAAGACGCGAAGGCAAATTTCGAACGCCGTCAGCAGCAGGTGTTGGGCCCGCTCCTGCAGGAGATCGGAAAGGCGATGCAGGACTATGCTAATCAGAAAGGCTACGATCTCATTCTGGATGCTGCCAAATTGGACAGTGCCGGCTTGATCTTGGCCTTCAACCCGGCAAAAGTTGATGTAACGAAAGATTTCATAACTTACTTCAACGCCCGGCCGGCTGGGGCAGCTACTGCGGCTACGCCCACGAAGCCATAGTTTGTCGCTAACTTGAATTGGATCAGCAGCCGGTCGAAGTCATTCTTCTGCTGGCTGCTGATTTTTGGTATTTAATGAATAAGATGGTCATATACGATTCGGTCGCAATTCAGAAGATACTTCCGCACCGTTATCCCTTTTTGCTCGTGGATAAGATCGTGGAACTCGAGCCAAAGGTTCGCATCGTAGGCATAAAGCAGGTGACGGTCAATGAGCAATTTTTTCAGGGCCATTTCCCCGGAGCGCCGGTGATGCCCGGCGTCCTGCAGATCGAAGCCCTCGCACAGGTAGGCGCGATACTGGCGTTGCGCGAATTTGATGACCGAGATGCCAAGATCCCGTATTTCAGCGGTATCGAATCGGCTCGGTTTCGCAAACCCGTTGTCCCCGGAGACACGCTCGAACTTGAGGTCGTCGCGCTTCGTATCGGCAGCAAGATACAGCGGATGAAGGGGATCGCCAGAGTCGACGGCCAGATCACTGCCGAAGCCGAGATCATGAGTGTGATCGCGGATCGTCCCCGACAAGCCTAAAAACAAATGGCAACATTCATTCACGCGACCGCGATCGTTTCGCCTAAAGCAAAGCTAGATGAAAACTGTTACATTGGCCCGTTCTGCACAATAGGCGATGAGGTCTCGATCGGCATCGGTGTCCGGCTTGATTCTCATGTAGTCGTCGAAGGAAAGACCTCGATCGGCGAGGATACCCACGTCTACCCTTTCGCGTCGATCGGACTTGCGCCGCAGGATCTTAAATACGCCGGTGAGCCGACTGCTACGGAGATCGGCAAACGCAACCATATTCGCGAGTTTGTCACCATTCATCGCGGGACTGCTGGGGGAGGCGGACTAACAAAGATCGGTGACGACAATCTGTTCATGGCACAGGCTCACGTTGCACACGATTGTCAGATCGGAAACAGCGTGATCATGGCAAATGCCGCCACACTTGCTGGCCACGTCGATATCGCCGACCGTGCTAATGTCGGGGCATATTCTGGAGTCCATCAGTTTTGCCGTGTCGGGTTAGAAGCATTCGTTGGCGGATATTCCGTCGTTGTAAAAGATGCACCGCCATTCGCGATCATACAGGGGAATCATGCGAAATGTTTCGGCCTCAACCGTGTCGGAATGAAGCGGCGAGGATACGGCCGCGAGACGATCGAAAAACTAAATCACGCTTATCACCTCTTACTTTCCTCCAAGCTGAACACAACACAAGCTGTTGAGAAAATACGCGAAGAGATCAAAGACTGTAAAGAGGTCGATCTTCTTGTCGAATTCATCGAAACCTCTAAGCGCGGTGTTGTTAAATAGTCATCTTCGACGGTTCTTCAGAACGCCGATAACGTCATCCAGTTTGATATTCTTGGCCTGCAGCAGCACCAGGAAATGGAAAAGCAGATCTGCGGCCTCGTTTTTGAAAGCTTCGGTGTCATCTTCCATCGCGGCTATAACGGTTTCAACTGCCTCTTCACCAACCTTTTGCGCGATCTTTTTCAATCCTTTTTCCGCCAATTGTGAAACGTAGGACACGTCGTTCCGATCCGACCGACGTTGTTCGATCACGGATTCGAGTTCCGATAAAAAGTCATCAGGCTTTTTTTGCGTCTCGCCAAAACGGGTAAATGCGCCAGTGTGACAAATCGGCCCTGTCGCTTTTGATCTGATGAGCAGCGTGTCGAGATCGCAATCTGCCGTGATGGATGCAAGCAAAAGGAAATTACCGCTCGATTCGCCCTTTGTCCAGAGTCTTCGCTTAGATCTTGAATAAAACGTAACTCGTCGCGTGCTTAACGTCTTTTCCAGCGCTTCGGCATTCATGAAGCCCAACATCAGAACCGCACCGCTATCGACGTCCTGCACGATCGCGGGAACAAGGCCATCGGCATATTTTGAGAAATCCAGATTCATATTCTCACCTCGACGCCGCGCATTTTCAAAAACGATTTCAGCTCAGGGATCCCGATCTGACCATAGTGAAACACGCTGGCTGCAAGGGCCGCGTCGGCTTTGCCGCGAACGAGCACATCCGCAAAGTCGTCCATCGAACCTGCCCCGCCGGACGCGATGATCGGCACGCTTACCGACTCCGACACCTCGCGGGTAAGTTCGAGTTCGAAACCGTCCCTTGTGCCGTCAGCGTTCATCGACGTTAACAATATCTCGCCGGCCCCGAGTTCGACACCCCGTTTGATCCATGCGACCGCGTCTAGCTCCGTGGCGATCCGTCCGCCGTTCATATAAACTCGCCAGCCATCACTTGTTCGCTTTGCATCGACCGCTAGCACAACGCACTGCGAACCGAAATTCCTAGCCGCAGCTTCGATGAGCGCGGGTTGTCTTACAGCGGCCGAATTTATTGACACCTTGTCGGCCCCCACATCGAGCAGGGCCCCGATGTCGCCTGCCGACGAGATCCCGCCGCCGACCGTGAACGGGATATTTATCTTCCGAGCTATCTCGCCAACTAACCCTGCGAACGTCTTTCGGCCGTCGTTGGTTGCTGAAATGTCCAAGAACACAAGTTCGTCCGCTCCCTGGGCAGAGTAACTTTCCGCTAACTCAACGGGATCACCGGCATCGCGAAGGCCCACAAAATTCGTGCCCTTTACCGTCCGACCATCTTTTACGTCTAAACAAGGGATTATCCGTTTAGCCAACATATCTCGAAAGTTCCTCGAGCCCGATGCTCTTTTCATATATCGCCTTTCCGATGATCACTCCGGAACAGCCGATTCGTTGCAGATGATCGACGTCTGAGATCGACCGGACGCCTCCGCTCGCAATAAGTTCCAGGTCAGGGACGGATCTGATTATTTGCTGATACAGCTCGATCGATGGACCCGACATTGCACCGTCGCGGCCGATATCTGTCACGAAGGCACTCATTACACCCTTTTCCGCAAATTCGGCCAACAGATCAAAGATCGATATTCCTGTTGAGGTCTGCCACCCATTGATCGCAACATTTCCGTCCCTCGCGTCGGCCCCGAGCAGTATCGATTTTCTCCCGTACTTGTCGACCCAAGAGAGAAACCTCTCAGGCTGTTTTACGGCAAGGCTTCCAATATTTGCCATCGCCGCACCAGAATCGAACACAGCCTCAAGATCCATCTCCGACTTGATGCCGCCGCCGAAGTCGATAATGAGACCGGTTCTGCCGGCAACACGTTCAAGTATGTGAAGATTTGCCGGCTTGCCGGATCTCGCTCCGTCCAGGTCCACCATATGCAGTCGCTTGATACCGGCCGCTTCAAACCGCTTTGCGGCCTCGAGCGGATCTTCCGAGTAAACTGTCTTACGGCCAAAATCCCCCTGTGTCAGCCTTACACAATTACCATCGATGATGTCGATCGCCGCAATTATCTCGATCATAGCCTCAGGAAATTCTCCAAAATTCTCTTCCCGGCGATCCCTGACTTCTCCGGATGAAACTGCACCGCGTAACAGTTCGCGTGATGAATCGCAGCGCTGAATGTTTCGCCGTAAGTGCAAATGGCGATCGTCTGCTTACCGGTCTCGACATAGTAGCCATGTACAAAGTAGAAGTATTCCTCTGACGCGATCCCCTCAAAAAGCGGTTGCTGGAGATCGCTCACAGTGTTCCAGCCCATATGCGGAACCTTTAGCCCGCCGCCCGGAAATTTTCGAGCACGATAAGGCAAAATGCCAAGACATTCTGTCTCGTTTTCTTCCGACGATGCGCATAACAGCTGCATTCCAAGACAAATCCCCATTACTGGTTGAGTCAGACTCTTTAGGACCACATCCAGTCCTCGCTCACGCAGATAGTTCATCGCCGATGATGCTTCGCCGACCCCGGGAAAGATCACCTTGTCGGAGGTTCGCAGGGTCTCTGCATCGTCGGAGATGATCGGTTCCACGCCAAGGCGATTTAATGTGTTCGCGACAGAGGCGATGTTACCGGCGTTGTATTTTACGACCACTACTTTCACAGGACTCCTTTCGTGCTTGCCAACTCGCTGCCCTCGCGTCGTAAGGCCATCTTTGCCGCCTTGGCAAAGGCCTTAAAAATGGCTTCGATCTTGTGGTGCTCGATCGTACCTTCGGCTTTAATATTCAGATTGCAAAGAGCCTTGTCTGAAAAGGACTTGAAGAAGTGAAAGAAAAGCTCCGTCGGCATCTCGCCGATCTTTTCGCGTTTGAACTCAGCATCCCATACGATCCAATTGCGTCCCCCGAAATCGATCGCGACCTGCGCGAGACAATCGTCCATCGGCAGGCAAAAGCCGTAACGTTCCATTCCGCGTTTATCGCCGAGAGCGAGAGAAAATGCTTCCCCAAGCGTGATAGCAACGTCCTCGATCGTGTGATGTTCGTCGATGTGAAGATCGCCCTTTGCTTCGATCCTTAGGTCGATCGATCCATGTCTGGCGATCTGTTCAAGCATGTGGTCGAAGAATGAGATGCCCGTCGATATTTCTGATCGGCCTTTGCCATCGAGATTTAACTCGACTACGATGTCGGTTTCCTTGGTCGAGCGCCGGTGCAAGGCCCTTCGATCAGGCCGACGCAAGATCTCACATATTTCATTCCAATCATCGACTGCGAAAACCGGATCCTCTGTGTTGATCTCAAATTGGAAAGCATCGTTCCTGATGTATATCGCCTTGGCTCCGAGATTCTTCGCGAGTTGTACATCGGTCGGACGATCACCGATGACGTAAGAATTCGCAAGGTCATATTCGCCAGTCAGGTATTTGCCAAGCATTCCGGTTCCGGGCTTCCGAGTCGAAGCGTTCTCGTGAGCAAAAGTCGTATCGACGAATACATCCTCAAAATCAACCCCTTCATCAGCCAAGGTTTGGAGTACAAACTTCTGAGCCGGATAAAACGCGGATTCGGGAAAACTCTCGGTACCCATACCGTCTTGGTTGGTCACCATTACCAGCACGAAATCAGTCTCGCGAGCGATCTTCGCGAGATTCGTGATCGCCTGCGGCAAGAAGCGGAGATTCTCGATCACATCGACTTGAAAATCCTCAGGCTCGCGAATGATCGTTCCGTCGCGGTCGATGAATAATACTCGTTTCATTTATTGGCTCTCACTTTATTAAGGTCATTCAATGCGCGCATTAAGCGTTCATTTTCGTCAGGAGTTCCGACCGTGATCCTCAAGCATCCTGCGCAAAGATCGATGTTACTTCGGTTTCGAACAATGATCTGACGGTCGACGAGATATCTATAGATCTCGTCTGCATCATTCGTTTTGGCCAGAACGAAATTGGCCTGGGTCGGATAGATCGTTTCGATGAAGTCGAATGCCGTGAGCTTTCTCCTGATCTTATCCCGCTCGATTAAAACCTCTCTGATCCACGACGCGACCTTGTCCACTTGATCGAGCGCATCGAGGACCGCCCGCTGCGCGATCCCGCTGACGTTATATGGCGGTTTGACCCGGTTCATAAGGCCAATGATGTCCTCGCAGGCAAATGCCAGGCCGACTCGTAACCCGGCCATGCCCCAGGCTTTCGAAAACGTCTGGAGGACGACCATATTTGGAGAGCCGTTCAGATCGCTGATCAATGACGGTTCGTCGGCGAAATGAATATATGCCTCGTCAACTACTACAATGCCGTCGAAATGCCGGGCTATCTCGGTAACCGCTTCCCGGCGCATAAGATTTCCCGTCGGATTATTTGGTGAACAAATGAAGATCAACTTCGTTCGATCGGTGATCGCCTTCCGGATCGCTGGTAGATCCAAATGAAAATCGTCGGTCAACCGGACCTCGTTTACCTCAACATCATTGATATCCGCCGAAACCTTGTACATCCCATATGTAGGCGGGCAGATGAGCGCACTATCACGGCCTGGTTCGCAAAAGATGCGGAACAAAAGATCTATCGCTTCATCGCTGCCGTTTCCAAGGAATATCTGAGATGGCCGCACTCGATTCGATTCGGCTATCCGTCCTTTGAGTTCCTTTTGGAGCGGATCGGGATAGCGGTTGTAATGGTTTCCTGCGGGTGAACCGAATGCGTTCTCATTGGCGTCGAGAAACACCTCGGCAGTTCCCGAAAACTCTGAGCGGGCCGACGAGTATGGCGTCAAACGGCGAATGTTTTCGCGGACCAGACGCTGAACGTCAAACGTCAAACTAGCCTCAGACATACTCCCTCCTTATCGAGGAGGCTCGTCTGTGTGCATCGAGCCCTTCGGCGGCGGCCATAGCCTCAATGACAGGGCCAAGGTTGCGTATTCCATTTTCGTTCAATTTTTGATACGTGACAGTTTTCATAAAACTCGCGACGCAAACACCGCTGTACGCCCGCGCGGCCCCATTCGTCGGCAACGTGTGGTTTGTTCCGGACGCGTAATCACCCGCACTCTCACACGAGTAGTTTCCGATGAAGATCGAGCCGGCGTTTGTGATCCGCTCCGATATCTTTTCGGCATTCTCCGCCGCAATGATCAAATGCTCGGGTGCATAGTCGTTCAAAAGTTCTATTCCTGCGTTGATCGTTTCGATCAGGATCGCCTTTGAATTCTCCAAAGCAGCGAGGGCGGTTTCACGACGCGGTAATGATGCGACTTGGATCTCTATTTCGGCCAACACCTCGTCAATTACCGTTTCGGATGTCGCAACCAGTATGACTTGGCTGTCCGGGCCATGTTCGGCCTGCGAGAGCAGATCGGCGGCAACAAAAGAAGTGACGCATGTGTCATCGGCGAGCACCGCGACTTCTGACGGGCCTGCCGGCATATCGATCGCGACTCCGGATCGAAAAACCTGGAGCTTTGCCTCGGTTACATATTGATTCCCCGGGCCGAAGATCTTGTAAACTTTCGGTACCGTTTCGGTGCCAAATGCCAATGCCCCGATCGCTTGAGCGCCGCCAACCTTGTAAACATTAGTAACTCCGCAAACGCGAGCAGCGTAAAGGGTCGCGGCATTCATCCTTCCATTCGCGTCCGGCGGTGAACACATGACTATCTCGCGGCAGCCTGCCAGTTGTGCGGGTATCGCAAGCATCAAAACGGTAGAGAAAAGCGGAGCCGATCCGGCAGGAACATAAATACCTACTTTTTCGATCGGCAATGACTTTTTCCAGCACAGTACACCAGGCATCGTTTCGATCACACGACTTTCATACATATCGATCGCGTGAAAACTTTCGATATTCGCTTTCGCCACGGACAGTGCGTCCTTCAGATCTTGTGGAACTAATGCCTCGGCCTCGAGATACTCGTCTTCAGAGACGAGGAAGTCATCAATACCGACCTTGTCGAGCTTGCTCGAGTAAGTCCGAAGAGCGACATCGCCGTTTTGTTTCACATCTTCAATGATCGAGCTGACGGTATCTGCGAGGCTTCGCGTATCCATTACTGGCCGCTTCAACAGATCATCCCACGATCCAAGAGATGGGTATTTGATCACTTTCATAAGATTCACCTGATCATCTGATCGATCGATAGAACGAGAATTCCTTCGGCTCCGGCACGTTTCAGATTGTCCACCACGTTCCAGAAATCGTGCTGGCTGATCACCGAATGAACCGATACCCAGCCATTTTCAGCAAGCGGAACGACCGTCGGACTCTTCATTCCGGGAAGGATCGCAGAGATCTCGTTAACCTTTTCGACAGGAGCGTTCAAAAGGATGTATTTGTTTTGCGACGCTGCGTTTACGCTTCGGATGCGGAACAAGAGTCTGTTAAGTGTTTCCGAGAGTTCACTGTTTAGGCCGGTTCTTGCGATCAAGACGGCTTCGGAGTTCATCACGGTCTCGACCTCGCGAAGGCCGTTTGAGAACAGCGTGCTTCCCGAACTTACAAGATCGCAGACTGCATCAGCCAAGCCGATCGAAGGAGCGATCTCGACCGATCCGCTGATCATGTGTATGTCTGCCGTGATCGAGCGCGATGTAAAAAATTCTGCGAGGATCTTCGGATAGCTGGTTGCGATGCGTTTACCCCGGAGGTCGGAGATGCCGTTGTATTCGATGCCTTTCGGGACCGCGATCGAAAGCCGGCAATGGCCAAATCCAAGGCGATCTATCGTTTCCACCGGTTTAGGATCTTCCGCGATCACGTTCTCACCAACAATGCCTACATCGGCGACGCCGTCGGCAACATAATTGGGAATATCATCGTCACGCAAGAAAAAGATCTCGAGTGGAAAATCGGCTGCTTCCGTACGCAACTTCCCTAAGCCGTTCGAAAACCCGATACCGCACTTTCTCAGCAATGCGGTGGAGCCCTCGGCTAGCTTTCCTGATTTTTGTAACGCGATCTTTAATTTCATAGCTCAAAATTGACAAAACGACGCCATGGCAACTCGTTTGAAGTTCCCTGACGCCTGATAAGGATCTATTTTTATCTAATTAGAAAAACGGATCAGATCACGCGCCGGTTGATATGCGCGTGATGATGGTGCTGGACGTGAAGCGTGAAGCCGTACATCGAAACTATATTGAAAACATATTGAAGACGATATTGCAACTCCTTTTTTCAAAATAGCCTGTGCTAGAATTTAGCATTGCCCAATGGATGCAGCACAAGACGAGGAAGTAATAAAACAATTTGGTAAGCGGATTCAGCGGTGTTACGGATGTTTCATCGCCTATCATCTAAAGGACATGTACCTCGGCGAGGACGTGACCTTTTTCTGCGAACACTGTAAGGACGAATCGATGTTCCATTTTGACGATTTTGCGAAACTGATGGACATCTCCAAGCTGAAGGAAGTAGCCGACGACCATCACCATTAGACCGCGTGGTTTTTAAGCTTCACATAACCGGGCCTTACGGGACTAAGGCGGTTTCGGTCGATAACGAACTATCGGTCGGCCGCACCGAACTTGCGACACTCGTCCTCGACGATTCGGGACTCTCTCGCGTCAATACGACCTTTTTCATCGATGAAGGCGAACTGCTCGTCGCTGATGAAAACTCGACTAATGGCACTTTTGTTAACGGCGAGCGGCTCGAAGGGCGTCCGCGGATCCTGAAAAATGGCGACCGGATAAAGATCGGGACCTATACAGAGATCCGGGTGGAAATTGGCGATTCTGCCTACACGTCTGTTCAGGCAGAACCGCAAACGCCGATCATTACTTCTCAACCGCCCGCTCCTGCGCCGACTTCGGTCCCTAAGACAGCGGCAAAGCCTAAGCCGACACCAAACGGCTCTAACACCCAGCTGTATTTGATCGTCGGGTCGGTTGTAATGACGCTGCTTATTCTTATTTTTGGCGGCATAGGAATCTACTTGCTTGTCCGGGGAGATTCGAAAGGCGGCACGGGAACAAAGACACAGATGATAGCAAGTTCCTCGGCGATCCCTGTTCGCGTGATCGATCCGCTAGGCGGCGAAGATGAGGACAACCTGGACGACCTGATCGCTTCATGGGAAACGGCCGAAAAGGAGATCGACGCGTCCAGCGTTGCCGACGTTACGGTCGACGCATCCGATACTGCCGAGGCCGATCTAAACGTTTCGGCGGCAACCCTGGCTGCGGCCCAAAAAAAGGCATTCGAGCCTCGACCGGGTGAGGCCGGTATTCGCCCGGCCGGACTCGCTGTACCGAAGGAGTTGTTCGGCGACGGCGTCATAAAGCAGAAGGCGAAACTTCGCCAGATGAATAATGAAGGCTATCAGCAGCCGATGGATTTCGGTGACCTTGCCGCGAAACGCCTCAGCGGCGATCTGATCGAGATGCCGATGGCCACGAACAGCTACTATCTCGACGTCGGCGGTTCCGCCCAGGATACTCCGTTCATGTCGTTCGCGTTTCCTGATAGCCGCGGGGAGATTTCGAACGGCCACCCCAAATTCAGCAGCCTCGCGCGATTGGCAGATAACTTCGCTGGGAAAAAGTATGACCTGAACAACCCGGCAGACCGAAAGCAGATGCGAATGCGTCTGCTGCGTATGTTCCAAAAGCCGGCAAAGCCCATTTTGATCGAACTTGCAGAAGCATATTTCGGTAGGTTCGGCCGGCCGCTTCGCGTTACTTCGCTGACGCGTTCGATGGATTACCAGATACTGCTGAATGCCGGCAACGCAAACTCGTTCAAGGTACGCGGCGAAGGCTCACTGCCGCCCCATACATCCGGCTGCGCATTCGACCTTGCCCGAAAGCATATGCCTGCCGAAGAGCAAAACTTCGTAATGCAAAAACTCGCCGAAATGGAACGCGCAGGAAAACTCGACGCCTTGATCGAATACGGCGTAAATGCCTGTTTCCACGTATTCATCTACCGCGACGGCAACCCGCCGAAAATGTGATCATTTGAAATGACCTGATATGAATAGCTGCCACTGGGCTGCGGTCATCTTTTCGGTTTTGACCAATTTTAGTTTAAATGTCTTCCAGTCGGGGTTGTTTGCAACGTCGAACTCCATATCTTCGATATGGCCTCGCTTCTTGTTGACCCAGACAGTTCCCTTGCCGCCTATGCCGTTTCCGGCGGCGGAATAGCGTCGGCATTCAACCCCATTGCGCCTTTCTTCCTTTTCATAAGTAATGGTCAATTCACCTTTATAAGCGAAAAGGGGATCCGCTTTGAACGTAGGATCGGCAATGCCAACGACAAATGCTCTTTTCGGATCGGCAAGGTGGGCGAACATCACATTCAGACCGGCGAGATCAAAATTGTAAAGGTGATACGGCAGGCGATCGATCTTCGCGACTTCAGGCTCGGGTTTGGCAGCTGGGATCGATACGACGACCGACTGTTTCGCCGTATCGTAAGTCAGCGTCGCGAAAAGCTTGCGCTCGTCTTTTGAATTCACCTGCCACGATTCTAGTCTTCGAACTATGAATTCTTGCCAATCGACCTCCGCGATGACCAATCCAGCACGCGTACCTTTTTCGTGAAACTTGAATGATTCGATGCGTTCGCGGGCCGCGATGTAGGTCGAGACGTTTTCGGGCTGCTTGCCGTCAACGTTTGTCTTCAAATAATGAAATACAGTGCCGACTTGGACACGTTCCGGACGAAACCTGAACGCCGAGACTTGTGCGGCTGCGGTTGAAACAGCGATCAGCAAAATGATAATGAGTGCTTTCATACCTTGGTTAATGATTACGGTCATGAATCGAAGGAGGTTCCTACAGAATAGTTTGTTCTCTCATCAGCACCAAACAAAAGCGGCGATGCAGGCCTGTCATCTACGCCCCGAGGTTTTGGACAATCTACGGCGTAGTTCTTAGACTCTAATTAAGGTGGAAGAGAACGGCACAAAGAATACGCTGACGGGTTTGGCGGCAAGGCTTGGACGGCTGCCGGCTGATAAGCGCCGAGCTTCGCTCGAGGTTAGCGCTGCATTGGCGGGTGTTTCATTGCGTGCGAGCCGCGAGTTTGTGGCGGCAGTGCCGCGGGCTGCAAAGATCCTTTCGGCTGACGACATAAGGCTGTGGGGTGAGATGGGACGTCGGTTGGCGATGGGCAACGCCGAGACCGGTGCCAAGTTCTTCACCGATGGCGTCGAGGAATTAAAGAAAATCCCCGCCCAGGCGCGGCCGCTCGTCTTTCAGATATGCACGCGGCAACTGGTGCTTTCTAGCTCGATCTCGCTGGAGACTTTCAAGTTGATACCGTCACTCGCGGACCAGATCGATGACGATGAATTGTTGATCGACGTACTCGACCTCGCTCTGGACATTGCCAGCCGCTCAGCTAAACACAGCTCGGAATTCCTGCAAAAGACTCCTCCGGTCACTGAAGTGCTGGCGACTTTTGGCCAGGCGAAACGCGATGTTGCTGCAAGAGTGATAAGACTTGCGGCGGTTTTCGCGACCCGAACCGGCGGCATGACCGCGGACCTGTGGGCAAATATGCCGAAAGCCTTGAACGGGCTTTCGTCCGAGTCGGCGATTCGGCTCGCGGACAGCGGTGTGGGATTCCTGGACCACGGCGGCAGCGTTACGCTCCACTTCGTCTCGGCTGGCAGCGAAGTGCTGCGGACTGCCGGTGCGGCATACGATGAATGGTGCGGCGTGCTTCACAAGATCGCGAAACACGGAAACGCCGTGTTGATCGCATTTCTGCGGGCGACGCCGAAATTCTTTTCGCAGATCTTCAACCGAAAACTCGGCAATATCAAATCGGAACGAGCGCGGATCAAGGCGATCGAACGTGTGCTCGAACTGACCGGAACGATCGCAGAAACGGACGCGGAAAGTGCTCTTGCGGCATTTCGATCGAGCACAGCCGCGCTTCGTAAGGTAACGCTCGAGCAATTCGAAGAGTGGATCGAAACCGGGCTTCGCGAGATGGCACAAGAGTCAACGAAAGCCCGAAGGAGTTATTTTGCGCTCGAAACGCGAGCTTCGCACGAACATCTGAGCGAAACCCGAACCGGTTTGCCGCTCGAGAAAGTTCAGAATGTATTGCGTATCTATATCGAAGGGTTGACTGGCAAAGAGGTCGAGATCGGGCCGCTCTCTTCAATCCCGCAGGAATCGCGGATAGGTGATGGAAATACGATCTATCTGCCCGCAACCGTTGCGGAATTCGATAACGAGGAAAAGGACTTTCGGCTCTATAAAGTGCTGGCCGCGCACGGTGCGGGACAGATAGAGTTCGGCACTTTTGAAAAAGACACGACGGATCTGAAGGCAGCATTTACTTCGCTCGCCGATTTGTATGAAGCGACTGCCGAAGAGATAGATATGTTCTCGCTTTCTGGTTATCTCGATGAGATAAAGAAAGCTGAACGAGCTCTCACGGACGAAGAGATAAGAGCAGAGATCAAGAAACGCCAGAGATCGCTGCCAAAGAATTCGGATTATCGCGAGGTGCTGAAAGTCTTCCCTGAACCGCGGTTGGCCAAAAAGATATTCGGAACAATGGAAAACGCTCGGATCGACAACCGTCTCCGGCAAACGTATCGCGGCCTTCGAAAGGACCTCGATCTGATGCGGCGATTCCTTGCCGAAAAGCGGCCGTACATCTTTGATGTGCCGATCCATCAGGTACCGTTCGAATTGTTGTTTCAAGTGACGCTATGCGGCGGTGCGACCGACGATGCGCGGCAGTTTTACGGACAGATCGTATCTGAGATCGAGTCGGTGATCGAATCCTACCTGGCCATCAAAGAGGCGACGGTAGCTGATTCGCTCATGGCGACGAGCCGAGTTTATACGCTGTTTCAGAACATCACGCCAGAGCAGATGCAGGAAGCCGAACCTGACCAACAGGAAGAAAAGGGCGAATACGTTTATGACGACAAGGACTCGGGCGAAGCCGTAACCGAGGACCAGATCAAACGCGAACAGAAACCCAAGCAACCTGAGGATGTAAAAGATCTATTCAATGCTTGGAACAGCCTGGACGACGAGGGCGAACCGGACGACCTTCAGGGAGCCGAGGCGTGGACGCAGAACGAGATGCCTGAACAGGCTCTTGAACCAGGCGACGAGGCGTTTTCGTACGACGAATGGGATCGCGAACTGAACGATTACCGGGTGGGTTGGAGCCGCGTGATCGAGAAGAAAGTGAAGCAGGGCGACCGTTCGTTCGTTGAGCTGGCGAGGTCCCGTTATCGCGGCGTGATCTCGTCCATCAGGCATCAGTTTCAACTGATGAAACCTGAAAACCTGACGCGCGTCAACCGTGAGATCGACGGTGAAGATTACGACCTGAATGCGCTAGTCGATTACGTGATCGACCGAAAGGCGGACGGACAGCAATCTGAAAATATCTATACCAAGCGTTTACGCAAACAGCGCGATGTCGCGGTGTCGTTGCTGCTCGATCAATCTTCATCTACGGCGAGGACGATAACGCGAAACCCGCTTCAGCCATACACATATCCCGGAAGGCGTATTATCGAGATCGAGAAAGAAGGCCTTGTGCTGATGAGCGAGGCTCTGGAAGCAGTTGGCGATGTTTACGCGATAAACGGATTTACGAGCGAGGGGCGAAGGAACGTGAAGTTCTACGTCGTAAAGGATTTTCACGAGAAGTATTCCGACGAAACCGAAAAGCGCATCGGCGGTATCACCTTTCAAAACAACACGCGTCTCGGCGCGGCCATTCGCCACGCCGCACACAAACTGCTCAGGCAGGAATCGCGAACGAAGCTGCTGATAATCCTCACCGACGGACGGCCGTACGATCACGATTACGGCGACGCGCGATATGCCCGCGAAGACGTTCGCGAAGCCCTGATCGAAGCCAAGTCCCGTGGTATCACGCCCTTCTGCATCACCATAGACCGCGAATCAGAAGCGGAACTCCGCGACCTCTACGGCGATGTCGGCTACACGATCATCGATGACGTGCTTTCCCTGCCGGAAAGAATGCCGAATATTTATCGGAGATTGACGAGTTAATGGGTTTTTGCGCATTTACAAGGCCGTATTGTTCAGCATCCCCACACTCTCTGAAATTTCACGAACGCATTAGTCAGGACCTTTCCGTCTTCCAGCTTGAAAAGCTGTCCCTCGATTCCCGGCTCATCGATTTTTACAGAGCAATCAGTCCGGTCGCGAAATTTCCCGATGAAGAAATAGCTGATCCCATTTACCGGTAATGTTTGAAAACTTATCTCGTTCGGATTGGCCCAAAGATAGGTCAAGCCGATCGAAGATTCATCAATATTGGCGACCACGATCTCCGAGATCCCGATACCGTTCTTGCCGGGGCTATATGAGATCTCTAACGAATGAAACTCGATGAAATTAACATCGGTGGTCGAACGGAGATAGTATCTTTGCGCGTTTCGAGGAGGCTCATCGACATCGACAAACCCGATGCCTTCGCGGACCTTCGATCCGGATCCACTGTTTACAGAATAGTAGTTCCCTTTATCGCTTCGAAGTTTTGGAGAGCGTATCGGCCAAGGGAGGAAACTGAAACAAATACCAACTGCAAAGGTCCCCAATGCAGTACTGAACAGGGGAGTTATCTTTCTTAGCGCCATGACGGTGTTTGTACTGGACGGTACAGTGCGATGATATTAAATGGATATCGGTTGAATTAAGCGGATGGGCAACGTGTCGACTATGTGGTTAACCACACCCATTCGGCGGCTGAACAACGCTTTCGGTACTTGATCGCGGCGGTAAAATTGGATTTGTACGGAAGGCTGTTATAATCCGATGAACGTTGATCAAAATACCGTGCCGATCCTAATTGCCGAGGACAACGAGGCCCAAAGGAAATATCTGAAAGATCTTCTGGTGGGCAATTTCCCGAGCCACACGCCGCTGATCGAAGCGCAGGATGGCGAGGCGGCTGTCCGGCTTGCGCTTGCCGAGCGGCCCTCGCTTTCGATCCTCGACATTCAGATGCCCAAGATGTCGGGAGTAAAGGCGGCGAAGTCGATATGGAAAGATTTTCCCGAGGCACGAATAATTTTCTGGACGCAATATCCGCATGAGATCTACATAAACGAGATCCGCAAGATCGTTCGCTCGACCGACCCGCAGCCGACCTACGGTTTTATTCACAAGAACAATCCCGAGGATCGATTCGTCCGTTTTATCGCCGCCGTGCTCGAAGACGGTGCAGATATGATCGATCCGGCTTTCAAGGATTCATTCCAGCGGCCGCTGTTGACGGAGTTTGAAGCTGAGGCGTTGAGGTATCTAGCCTTGGGCCTTTCGAACTGGGCGATCGCGCGTAAATGCAGCCTGAGTCTTCGCGGTGTGGAAAGCCGGCTTGCGACGCTTTACGAAAAGCTGTTTCCCGCACATTCCGCCGGGACCGATGCCGAAGAGTACGACAAGCTTGCCTACAACACGCGAACACGCGCGTTCTTTGAAGCGCTTCGCCGCGGGCTGATCAACAGCGACGAGCTTGAAAAAGCGGAAGCTGAACTGGCGGACTGGATCGAACGCGACCGGAAGAGATTTTCACGAGCGGATTAAACGGGCCTTTCACGCAAAGCTCGCAAGTTACGTAACTTAAGACGAACGTTTAATGGCGGCTCTTAGCTATCTAAAATCAATCCTACCGGTTGCCGTTGCCGTTCTGATCGTAATGTGTTTTCTCGGCAGCTTTTTTGCCCAAACACCCACGCCGTCTCCGTCTCCTTTGGCATCACCTGCTGTTTCCCCTTCGCCTTCACCGACAAGCACGCCATCGCCAACGCCGACGCCGCTGCCGGGTGCGCAAAACTTTCATCAATGGGGTTCGATAACCGTGTTCAACGGATTGCCTTCGGACAGCGTTCGCGCGATCGCACAAACCCCGGACGGCGTGATGTGGTTCGGCACGGACAACGGGCTTGTGCGGTTTGATGGCCGGAGAATACAAACAATGGCGATCGGCGATGGAGAAGTGGATCGAATCGTCTCGCTCAAAGTATCGCGGACTGGCCAACTCTGGATCGGAACTCGTGCAGGAGCCTTCGTCTATTCGGATAACAATTTTAAGCCTGTCCAAAACACGGAGAAGTCTGCGATCACCGCGATCTATTTTGGCACTGGCACTTATCTCGCTACCGAGACCGGCGACGTGCTGCCTGTTTTGTTCGACACGGGCGGAGGCATCACGGCATATCAATCTTCCGCTTTATCAGTGACTGCAAGCGAAGGCGTCCCAACTGCTGTCACAAGTTTGGTCGAACAAGACGGAGTTGTTTTTGCGGCGACATCCGGTCGCGGAATCTTTTCTGTGAAAGGCGGTGGCCTGAACGCGGTGCACGCTCCCCCAAGTCCCGGTGTGGTCAACGCACTTGCCATTGGAGACGGATTGCTGTGGCTAGGAACGGACGCTCCAAAAGGAACCAGCGGTATCTATCGGTCTACCGGAGGACAACGCTTTGAACGGGTCGCAGCGCCGACATCGAAAGTTCTTTCGCTGGAATCGAATGACGCAGGCATTTGGGCGGGGACCGAACGATACGGTTTATTTCACTTTGCCGATTCGAAACTGAAGAAGAACTACACGTTTGCGAACACGTCGGGCGGATTACGCTCCGATACGATCTACACGCTCTTCACGGACCGCGAAGGTGTTTTGTGGATAGGAACAAATCGCGGCGTGAGCCGCTTTGATCAGCAAGGATCGTTTCAGCAGACCGTTTCGGACATTCCAAACAGCAACTTTGTTCGCACGTTATGGTTTAACGGGCGGGCTTTATACGCAGGCTCAAACCGTGGTTTGTTCGAATACGACTATGAGTCCGAAGCGTGGGACAAGGTGCCCGGCCTTGAAGATCGGGTGATCTATGACATAGGAGTGAACGCCCAAGGCATCGTCGTCGGAACGGCATCGGGTACGTACGATTTTCACGGTCGGTCGATCATCGGCGGCGATACGCGAAGTGTCGAGTCCTTTGGCAAGGCGACCTACGCTGCGATCGTCGGGCGTGGCGTCGTTGATATTTCGACCTCGCGACAGGAAGTCGTCTTCCCCGATGAGACTGTAAGTGCTCTTCTCACGGTTAACGGAATTCTCTGGATCGGAACCGGAGGGAACGGGCTCTTCAGTTTTGACGGCAAGACTACGAAACCCGAAGTCGGTCCCGAGGAGCTGAAGGCTGGAACGGTCTGGAATATGAGCCCGGGCCTCGACGGAAGTATTTGGATCGCGGGACAGCATGGCGTGTTTCGCGTGTTGAATGAGCAGGTCGAGAAGGTGATCGAGGCGGAAGAAGTCCGCGATGTGTACGTTGACGGCAAGGATGTTTGGGCGGCGACGACAACACGTGGGCTACTGCACGCCCGGAGGGCCGAGCGGTTCGGGTGGCTTGTTTCGGCTGTCGGCTTCGAACAAGGACTGCCGTCGGAAAAAGCCTTTTCGATCCTGCCTGCTGCGGAAGGGCTCTTGATCGCCACGAACCGTGGAGTGGTGACCTATCGACGATCGGACCTTCCACCGAAACTTATCGCCACCCGCATCTTGAGCCAGCGTGTTCACGACCTGATCGAACTCAAGTCCGCGATCGCGCTCGAGTATCCGCAGAATTCATTGCTCGTCGAGGTTGCGGGACAGAGCAGTCGGACGTTTCCTGAGGAGTTTCAGTACGCTTTCGTTCTAACGAATGCGAAAGGCGAGGAATTGGCACGGCAGATCTCTAGCGATCCGCAATATGCGCCGAAGGACCTGAAGGCGGGAAAGTATACGATCGAGGCGGTTGCGTTCAACCGCGATCTGCTAGCGTCCGATCCGTTGTTCCTTAGCTTTTCCGTTGCAAAAGCCCCGTTTCCATGGACGGCGACCGCGCTTGGTGTTCTGCTCGTTTTAGCCCTTGTCGGTTTGCTCTGGGCATTTATCGAGCACAGGAGAATGACGCACCGCAATCGCGAACTCGCCGCTGCGCGTTTCGACCTTGCGAATGAGGCCGAACGCGAACGCCGCCGAATCGCCCGCGACCTGCACGATCAGACGCTTGCCGATCTCCGAAATCTGATGATGAAGAGCGATAAAGGAACTCTAAGCGGGCCGGAATTTCGCGAAGAGGTCGAAGCCGTTTCGACCGAAATACGACGCATCTGCGAAGACCTGAGCCCGTCGGTCCTGGAAAACGTCGGGCTTGTCGCGTCGCTGGAATTTTTGCTGGGGCAGACGATAGAGAATCATCGGTTTTCGGCCGACGAAACGGTAGAGGAAAAGATCAGGTTTCCTGTAAATGTCCAGCTTCAGATCTATCGCATCGCACAGGAAGTACTTGCGAATATTCAACGCCATTCGGATGCGAATCTGGTAGAAATGACGGTCGGGGCCAGCGAGGAAGGCGAACTCTTACTTCAGATAATCGACGATGGAAAGCCCTTTCACCCCGACGGCGGAACAAAGCCGGGACGTGGTATCGCGAACATCCGTTCGCGTGCCAGCCTGATCAATGCAGAGTTGGATTGGAAGAGTTGGACACCAGGCAAGAATGTGTTTGAACTCCGCGTTGCTGACAAAAGCGAATAGCATACAAGCACACCGCAAGCGGAAGCATGACAAGCGACGGAGTTACGATCACGAATATCGAGTGCGACCAAAATCCGGGAAGACGAAACGCTCCCATCAAAACGGGGATCCCAAGCGTCACGGCATAGTAGATCGCTAAAGGTATCAAAAGCCGCCGGAGAGTATTTCCGTTAACTCCTCCTGCCCGGACAACCTCAGAAACTACAAAAAGCAGCAAGAGAAAACTGAAGTAAACTACGATGCCTTCGACGCGATGGATCTCTTCCGGATTCATCCAGCTTGATCCAAGGCCGGTACTCCGTGTTTGCAATGCGATGTCGATACGGACCGTGTTTGCGATGATCGTCGAAACATAAGCAGCAACGAGCGACGCCGGCATGAAGATCCATCTGGTCTGCACAGTCCGATCTCGCCACAACACGCCCACCGCGAGCATGGTAAATGCAATGATAAGAAAGTTGATACCGGAGCAAGGGGCGGCGATAAGAAACGTATTGTCCGCATTCATGTAGCCGGCGTGCGATTCGAACACGAACGGGACGCCGCTTACGAGTTCGACCAAAAACGCGGTCGGCGCGAGGATCCATTTCAGGCCGTTCACGCTTGCGGTCGAATAATGATACTTGAGAATGAATGCGATAACGAGAACTGTGACCATCTGCGTTACCCGTTGCATTGAGAACCAGTGGATGATGGAACGGGAAAGAGGAGAGACGGTCTGCGTTCGCCTCTCCGTTGCTGGCGGTGTGAGAGTTTGAAGAGTTGAGTAGTTCATTGCGTGCGAATTAGACATTCAGAGCCCGAACCGGAGATCTACGGCGGACCAGGAAATACGCCGCTACTATCGCCAATGCACCTATCAGCCAGAGGAGTTCAGGTTCACTTCCAATAGCAAGGTCGCTGACCCCGACCGGGAGCGGCAAGGGTTGGTTGACATCATCGGTGTTGCCATTAGGATTAACGATCTTCTCGCGAACGGCGATGAACGATGTGTATCGCGTCAGCAGGTTGTATTTCAGGCCGAGTTCCGTGACCTCCCTGATCCTGGCGTCCGTAATGTCGCCGTAACCATTATCGGAGAACTCGGCAATGCGGGTGCGTGCCCACAAGTAACGCAACGCCGAATTGTTCTCGTCGGGCAGCACGCTTGATACATCGAACGTCGATACATAGTCGCCTTTTCCGGTTCGTCCGTTGAGTACGATCGTTCCGTTCGGCGAACCGCGCCATTTGCCGAAGAGTACGATCGGACGCTCTGCGAGCAGATCTGGAAATGCTCCCGGCTGCACATCGTACATCTCAAAGCCGTCGGACCGTATTTGAATGTCGGTCAGTACCGGCGACTGGATGTATTCACGGAATTTCGCGGCTGTTTCAGCAGCTTTCGATTCGTCTTCGACGACAAACGGTTCGCCAAGACCGGCCCGCGCTACGCCTTCGATTAGAAATCGATTAACGCTCGAACCGATGCCGAAGGCGAATACGTTCGACTCGCCAAGATGCTCGCGAATATAGCTGAACACTCCTTCCTCGATCGAAACGTAACCATCGGTCACGAGTACGATGCTGCGTGAAACGCCGGGCTCGCGGCGGAGTTTCATTGCTTGTTGTATCGCCGGAAGCATTTCAGTCCCGCCGCTTCCACGTTGTTGCTCGATAAGCTGGATGGCACGCGAAATATTTTCCTGGTTTGCCGGCAGCGGTGTTTCAGAAAGAGCGGTCGAATCGCCGGCGAAGAGTATGACGTTAAAGAGATCGGACTGCCGCAGGCCGCCGATCAGGTCCTGGAGGAGCTTCTTAGAAACTTCGAGCGGAAATCCGTCCATGGAACCGGAAACATCAACAACGAAGACGAATTCACGCGGCGGAATTTCGTCAGGCATCACGCGTTTTGGCGGCTGTGCCATATAGAGGAAGAAATTCTCATCGAGCCCCTGATAAAGGATCAAACCGGACGCGATCTGATCGCCGGCGAGACGGTAATGAAGTATGAAATCGCGGTTTCCTTGATACGGATCTGCCTCGTTTAACGAAATCCGGGCGACGGTCTGCCCGAGCCATTCGGACGCGATCTGGTGCGAAGACGAGCCGAGATCCCGAATGGGAACGCCGCCGGAAATTCGGGTCGAGATGTGAAACGTGCTTGTCGGTTTCTGGCCGTCGCGAAGGTACGGCGTCTCTACGAACGCGGTCTCATTTCCAGCCGTTTCGTTTGGCGACGCATATCGCGGCCCGACGACCGTCGGGTAAACCACCTCATATATTCCGTTGGTAGGCACAAGGAGTTCGGTATATCGCAGTTCGATCTCGACCATTTCGTTAGGCATGAGATTGGCGAGATTCATCGTGAAAACATTTGGCCTGGATTGTTCGAGCAGCGACGCGCTTTTGCCCTCTTTTTTCGCTGCCTCAAATTCTTCTTTCGCCTTTTCGCGCTCTTTTATCTTGGCGACAATGACTTCATCGCCGATACGCATCCGCATTCCGTAAACTGCGGCGCGGGTCGAAGCAGGAAAGACATAGGTCGCGTTTATCGGCCGCGTTCCCTCGTTCGTATATTGCTGCACGACACGGACGTCGGCGATCACTCCCGATACGTTTATCTCGACGCTGGTATCTTTGAGCGGCAGCTGATCGACCTTGGGGTCGCCCTTAACGAAGAAATAAGGGGAAAGAGTTTTGTCGGCATCGGTTTGGGCAGCAGCCGAGACCAACGCCAGAACTGAGACCGAGAGTATTAAAAGAGCTCGATGCAGAATTGATCTGAATGTCATTTGACCACCTCATTAAAGTCCGCCGGAGCGGATCGTTGCTACATCTCTAACCGAGGTGATCGTAGATCTTTGGATAAATAAAGATAATGCCCGCAGCCACAGGGTCAAGCAGTACTAGCCACAGTACTTCGTCGGGATAAGCCACTGAACAAGCCGGCAGCTAGCCGGCAACGCCCTTCAGCAAGACACCTACGGCATATGCCAAAGCCGCCGCCAGCGAGCCAACAAAGAACGTTTCGAGGCCGGAGCGAAGCCAGCCCGTTGTGGACCAGCGGCTCTTGAATGAACCGATGAGGAAGAAGGTAAAGCCGGTCATGACGCAGGACGTAATGAAGGAGGAACCGAAGCCGAACAAGTACGGGATCAAAGGAACAAGTCCGCAGATCAAGAAGGCGGCAAACGTAAGCAGCGATGCTGTCCACGGCGAACGTATCTCGGACGGGAGTCCGTATTCTTCGGTGAGCATCGTTTTTACCCAGCGGTCTTTGTCGGCCGTGATGAGCGCAACGGCTTTTTCGAGCTCCTCGCCTTCGAAGCCCTTTGACCGATATATCTCGCGAACTTCTTCGCGTTCTCCCTCGGGCGCAAGTTCTATGTGCCTATGTTCTATTTTTTCGAGCCGGAGATAGTCGTCGTGTTCGGCACGCGTTCCGAGAAAATTGCTCGCCGCCATGGAAAATCCGTCAGCCACGAGATTCGCAAACCCGAGTATTAAGACCACGGTCACCGAAAGCTCTGCACCGGCGACGCCGGAAACGACCGCGAACGTGGTCACCGATCCATCGATCCCACCGTAGATGAAATCACGAATGTAATTGTGGTTTGACGCCGCGATCCGATCGGCGATCGCTTCGGCGGTGTGTTCGTGTTCAAGATCGCTCACGAAAGAAGTCTATGCCCATTCGCTGAAAAAAGAAAAAGACAGGCCGAAACCTGTCCTTAATGAATTTGGTGGCGGGGGGGAGGATCGAACTCCCGACCTTGGGGTTATGAAACCGTGACCAAGGCGGAACGAGAATAAGAATATTTGTGACAACTATACAATAAATCAATAATTTACGTCGTGTGCGAATTGTCATAGACATTCATTCTTATTCTCTTTCGCTCAACTTTTTGCAACGTATTTGCGACGGACAGAATAAGCACCTGAGAGAAAGACAAACAGTCAGCTTGGGAATCAAAATTTTCGTATCGCCGCGGTATTCACTCGAATCCTTCAAACGGCCAATCGAATCGTAGCTGAACTTCTGGGTGAACTGTTTCGTAGGACTCGAAGCGGTCCCGCCAATATAGCTTTCGTTCCTGTGCGAGCTGTCCGCTGTTCTTTGTAGTATCAACTGTGCCGGTTTGAGGATCGATCTCGACGCTGGGTCGTAGCGGACCGAAGGCAAACCGTCCAGTGGCGGCATTGTTATCCGCGATGGCTCCCGTTGCGGTTGTCCGTGGTTGCCACGGCCATGGATTCGTACCGCTCTACAGTGTAAAAGGGCCACACATCCTTGTCGCCGGTATCCATTTCTTCTGTCTCCCGCTCAAATCCAAAAAGCCGAAGAATACCCTGCAAAGGACGAAGTTTCTGAGGCCGCCATTCGAACTCAAGATCACTTTTTAGAAACAGTATACATCGCTCTACTAATTTAGACTGTTCGTCATTAAGCGAGTTTTTGCCGATCAGTTTGTGCTTTTTGATATCAGAATAGAAAAACCAAACCTGCAAATATATCTCCCGTAATGCAGGATCATTTTCACTTCTTGGATACTTTTCTTCATATTCTTCATTGGTTATAGACCCTTCCAAGAATTCTTCAAGGGCCGCAGCACCAATGTC
Organism: Blastocatellia bacterium; assembly: GCA_016789265.1. Classification (GTDB taxonomy): domain Bacteria; phylum Acidobacteriota; class Blastocatellia; order Pyrinomonadales; family Pyrinomonadaceae; genus OLB17. The sequence goes on along the minus strand of JAEUQK010000024.1, from coordinate 3,324 downwards.
TCGTGCATATCGGTCAATCATAAAAACCTACCTAATCCAGGGCCGTACAGATTCCTATGGCGGTGGCGTCGATGATCGCCGATGCAATTGCAATTGGCCCCGCATATTTCTTCCCAAAATTCGCAACGCTCTTGAGTATTTCACTCCCAGTCGCTTGGGAAAGCATCCTGATAGCACTTGTGTACTGGCTGGACCCTGGTTGGGTGAGTACCCTCAATCCCAGTCCGGCTGCTGCTGACTTTGGGACGCCGCCTGCTGCGAGTGCAATGAGTCCCCATTTGACTGTCGATGAGAGTCCTAGGACACTTATAGGATCAATTCCATAGTAGCCTAGTGCGCAATTCATCATCCGTTCAAGTCGTTCAGAGCCGTCCGCCGCTGAACCGCCCACACCTGTTTCTTCAGAGTTAACAAGGGTCGGATTCATTGAATGGACCAAAGCAAATCCAAGAATGACTGGTTCTCTCCCGCCGCTCCAGTTGATGTGTATTCCCGGAAGCAACGGAGGGCCGTTTAGAAAGCCTCCGATGTCGCCTCCGGAGAAAGCAATTCCACCCTGTTCGGCAGCCCAGTGATCTCCACCACTGTATTCAGCCGACCAACCTCCGCTACTCCACATATTGTCCGCCCAACGGAAAAGAGCTTCTCCAAATCCACCACCATAGGTTCCCCACGGTCGCGGCCAGGGCGAAGCGGAGTTTAAACCACTGGGATCGACATAGTTTGTCGGCTGGTTTTCAACGTAAGAGTAACGGTTCCAGCTTTGACCGTTTCCAATGTTGGCACTGCCGTTGTATGGATCGGGCGAGGTCCATCTGCCGCCGCGGTTCTCTAACTTCCTAAACCAGGTGTCGTCGAGGCCGGTAGCCTCGTCGCGTTCGGTTAGCCCGTAGCGCTGACGCAATGAGTCTGAAACGCTAAAGCCTTGCTGCGCTGTCCGGACACCTGTTCCGTTGCCAATACTTTCGCCGAACGTCGAGTAATCCATCCGGCTCTGGACGTGACCTGTGTTTCCCACGATCGCACGCGTTGATCCCTGCCAGTCGGAAAGCACGTATTTCACGCCTCCGTCGTCTGTTTGTTGCGGCCCGCCATACTCAGCAACAATCTTTCCGCCGATGTCATAGACCAGAAATCGCCAAATGTCATTAACCCTTTCGGCAACGCGTAGTCCAGCGGCGTCGTAGACTGAATGTGAGTCCGGTACGCTTGTCTTCGTCGCCTTTACCATCCGTCCATTTGCGTCGTAGGAGAAGCCCATTGATCGGAATTTATCGTCGGTCACGACGTTGCCAGCGTCGTCGTAAGCGGTCTCGGTCGTAAACCTGTTTGTCGCTTTGCTTATGTCGGTTTCTTCTATGGGGGTAAATGGAAGAGGATTCTCTTGACCCGTTGGATTGTTACTTGTAGCTTTTCGGTAAAGGTTTCCGAACCGGTCAAACGAGAACGTCTGTTTGTAAGTCAGCGCGTTTGTGTCCCCGCGATACTCTTTGGACTCCGCGAGCCTGCCAATCGAATCGTAGCTGAACTTCTGGGTGAACTGTTTCGTAGGACTCGAAGCGGTCCCGCCAATATAGCTTTCTACCTGGGCAAGCTGCCCATTGTTCTTTGTCGTATCAACACTGCCGCTCTGCGCGTCGATCTAGCCGTAACTGTAATTGTATTTATGCAATAATTCAGAGCCTCGTATCAACTCCTGGCCGTTCATCTGAAGAGGGCCTTTTAGAGTGAAGCTTTGAAAGGTTCCATTCCCGAAATACACTTAGATCACGAGTCTAATAAGTCCCAAAACAAGAACGATAAACGACAACAACAACCACCTCACGAATGTGATCTTACCTCCCCAAAAGAAGCTTCGACCCCTAGCGAAATGCCAGTACGCAATAAAAATTGCACCTGACATGAAAACCAGAAACCACTTTCCTCCGAATGCGTCGTCTGTCGAAAACAAACGGGCGATCAGCATTGTCATTCCGAAGGTGAAAGGCACAATTAAAAGATCGGCAAGTTCCGGTTTTCTCATAGTTTCCCTTGGTATCCCGTAAGTTCTCGACATTTCTTAATGGCTGCCTGGCGCGTGGGCTCGAACGTTGTTTCTTCAAAGGCCACTAGCTCGTCGTACCAGTCAGAGAGCGCAATGTAGCTCCCACCCAGCATCCCAATTCCCGCAAAAGCTCCCATAAGTCCAGTCCTAAGAAGTCCACCAATGCTCCCAATTCCAACCTTATCTCTCCATTTACCTAAGTGCTTGTACATTAAATCATTCAGCTGTCTCATAGGTTCAGCCATCTCGGTATGGAGGCAGTTGCGAAAATCAGACTCTCGTTTTCTTTCACGGTCATTTGCCTCTTTTACCGTTTTTCGAGTTTCTTTCTCAAGTTTCTTCTGCAAACAGACACTTGGACCTGGAGGGCATTCATCACCGCGACCTCCACCGGACTCAATACCGCCTCCGCTTGATCCACTCCCTCCTACTCCCCAGATGCGCCAACCGACCTGTTCGCAAATCGTCTCTGGCCGATCAAGCCGTATTACGGTTCGACATTCAATATTGGGTATCAGGATCGCCATATTCAACCCCGATGGATCGACAGAGTTTGTCGGCTGATTCTCAACGTAAGAATATCGATTCCAGCTTTGACCGTTTCCAATGTTGGCACTTCCGTTATAAGGATCGGGCGAGGTCCAACGACCGCCGCGGTTTTCAAGTTTCCTAAACCAGGTGTCGTCGAGGCCGGTCGCTTCGTCGCGTTCGGTCATTGCGTATCTGTTTCGGAGCGTGTCGCTGGTTGTGTAACCGGTTGAGGTTCGTTGTCCTATACTGCTTGAGATCTGTTCGCCAAACGCCTGGTAGTCCATTCTTGCCTGTGCAAAGCCCGCCTGGGTCGAGATCGTTCTTATCGAGCATTGAATATCCTGATGGGTGTATTTCACCCCTCCGTCGTCCGTCGACTGAGGACCTCCGTATTCGGCGACGCATTTGCCGCCCGCATCGTAGATCTGAAACCTCCAAACATCGTTTACACGGGTTGCGACCTTGTTCCCTCCGGCATCGAAAACGGACAGTGCCTCAGGAAAGTTGGCCTTTATCGCCTTCGCCATTCGGCCGTTTGCATCATAGACGAAATCCATCTCGCGAAATTTATCGTCCGAGACAACGTTTCCGGCATCGTCGTAAACCGGTCCCGTATTAGCCGCGAACCGGTTTGTCGCACGCTCGATGTTGTTGTCCTCTATGGGCGTCGGGGCTAGCGGATTTTGATTCGATGGATTCTCCGAAGCCTTCAGATATCGATTTCCGAACCGGTCAAACGAGAACTTCTG
>JAEUQK010000028.1 GCA_016789265.1 Blastocatellia bacterium | reverse complement strand
CTCTTAGCACTCGATCTGGGCCGAACGCTGCTTGATTCGTGTGGGGAGATTCTCGAGGCGCATCATCATGAGGTTTGCCAATCGCAATGCGTTGTAGTTACAGAGTGTAGTTATATCTATGGTAAGATTTGAATGGGACGAAGAGAAGCGACTATTGAATCTTAAGCGTCATGGCATCGACTTCAGGGACGTTCCTCAGGTATTCGACTACGATCGATTTCTCCTTGAAGATGATCGTTATGAATATGGCGAGACCCGCTGGATTTCGTTCGGATTACTTTTTGGAGGGGTCGTAGCCGTGACCCATACTGAAACCGACGAGGTGATAAGGATAATCTCAGTACGAAAGGCCGAGAAACGTGAAGAAAAAAGGTACTTCAAGAGTATACGCGACTGACGTTGAGCGGCTGCGAAATATGAAGGATGAGGATATCGATTTTACCGATATACCACTGACTACTCCCGAAATGTGGGCCAAGGGCATCGTCCGAAAAGGCATCAAAACCATTCCGCCGAAGAGGCAGCTTACCTTGCGGCTGGACGAAGAAGTCATTGAGTTCTTTAAGGGACAGGGTGCGGGTTATCAAACTCGGATAAATTCCCTTCTTAAGGCTTACGTCGACGCTCACAAGTCAACCTAGGTCTTCATGATAAAACTCCTTGCTCTTGATCTTGACGGCACGCTACTCGATTCGCGTGGAAAGGTTCCCGAGGCGAATCGTGAGGCGATACGTGCGGCTGAGGATGCGGGCGTGTTGGTGACGATCGCTACGGGCCGCAGGTTTCGCGATGCGCGGCCGCTGGGATTGGAGCTTGACCTCAACGCACCGCTTATCACCCATAACGGAGCCCTGCTCAAATTCGCATTTTCGCTTGAAACGGTCGCGGCTTCCCTTTTGGATCTTGACACGACACGCGAGATAGTCCGGGTCGGGAAACAGTTCGGCGGAAACGCTCTTGTAAGTGCCGACCCGCACGGCAAAGGATCGATGCTGTACGACCGCATCTCGGACGACAACATCCCGCTGCAGCGTTATATCGAATGGGCAAAACTTCTGCATGGCGACGAAGCCGAACACGCCGTGATGCACGTCGCCGACCTTCACGACGCATTGCCCGATCACGAAGTCATCCACATTTCATTCTCAGGAGGATGTGAACCAATGGCACGTATGCTCGATTTTCTGCGTGAAGAACTGGACGATTCGATCACGATACTGCCGACCATCTATCCGCATCTTGATTTCACCCTCATCGATATTCTGCCGCCCGGTGCGACGAAGGGCACGGGCGTGGAGCAGCTTGCAGCACTGAACGGCCTGTCCGCAGAAAACGTGATGGTCATCGGGGACAATTTTAACGATCTCGACATGCTCGAATACGCCGGAACGCCCGTCGTAATGGGAAATGCGACGGCTGATTTGCTTGAGCGTGCGGAATTCTATAAAACAGTTAGTAACAACGAAAGCGGCGTCGCGGCCGCGATAAACCGATTTATTTTAAAACAGGAGAAATAAGTGGCTAACAGGACAGCAGTTATCGAAACCAACAAAGGCACGATCAAATTTGAGCTTTTAGAACAGGACGCACCCAAGACGACCGAGAATTTCAGGCTTCTTGCCGAGCGAAATTACTACGACGGCGTTATTTTTCATCGCGTCATCCCGAACTTTATGATCCAGGGCGGCGATCCGCTTGGCGAAGGCTACGGCGGCGAATCTGCCTGGGGCGGAAAATTTGACGACGAGATCGACCGCGATTCAGATCTTTACGCGGGCATATACGACAAAGGTACAGTTGCAATGGCAAACGCGGGTCCGAATACGAACGGCTCTCAGTTTTTCATCATGCACGTCGATTATCCGCTGCCGCCCGCATATACCAAATTCGGAAAGCTGCTCGAAGGACAGGATGTTGTTGACGCGATCGCAAATGTCGAGCGTAACCACAAGGACAAGCCGCTTGAACCGGTCGTGATGAACCGCGTTTACATCGAGGAACTTGCGGCGTAATGCGTGCCGTTGTTCAGCGTGTTTCAAGGGCAAAGGTATGCGTCGGCAAAGAGATCGTAGGCGAGATCGGACGCGGGGTTTTAGTTCTACTCGGCGTTTCGGTCAGGGACAGCGACAAAGACGCTGCTTATCTCGCAGACAAGGTGCTGAATCTCAGGATATTCGAGGATGCGGAAGATAAGATGGATCGTTCGCTCCTCGATATCAAAGGCCAATTGCTCGTGGTCTCACAGTTCACGCTTTACGGCGATGCGACACGCGGGCGAAGGCCGTCATTTATTGATGCCGCACCGCCCGAGAGAGCCAACCGTCTCTACGAAAGTTTTGTGACCGAAGCCCGGAAACTGGTTTCAAAGGTTGCAACGGGTCGTTTTCAGGCAATGATGGACGTTGAACTCGTGAACGACGGGCCCGTTACTATCCTTTTAGATAGCGAAAAGAAATTCTGATATGAAGATTGGAACGACCCTAATTTCCGCCGCGCTGGCATTTTCCCTTTCCGCATGCGGCGGAACCTCTAATACGTCAACTAACAAAACGCCTGAGATCAAAAAAGGTGTACAGCCGGTCGCCGACAAAGAGATCGCGGTCATCGAACTTGAAAATTCGGCGGCTTACGGAACCATAAAGATCGAGCTTTACTCGAACATCGCTCCGAAAATGGTCGAGCAGTTCAAGGCTCTCGCAAAAGAGGGTGTTTATGACGGCACGACCTTTCACCGTATCAATCAGTCGGTGATCCAAGGCGGCGATCCGCTGTCGAAAGACGATGACCCAACGAATGATGGCACAGGCAAATCGAGCAAGCCGAATGTCGTCGCCGAGTTCTCTGATATTCCCTACGACACGGGGATCGTCGGTGCGGCCCGCGGGCCGGATAACAATTCGGCCAATTCTCAATTCTTCATCACGCTGAAACGTGAATCCGGTTTTGACAACCGCTATACGATCTTCGGCAAGGTGATCGAGGGAATGAACAACGTTCGAACGATCTCAGGTGTACAGCCAAAGGACGGCGAACGTCCCGTAGAACCGGTTCGCATCAAGACGATTCGTATTGAACCTAAACCCTAGAGTTGATAAGATTTGCTTTCACCTGCTCGCGTAGCTCAGTGGATAGAGTGCTTCCCTCCGAAGGAAGAAGTCGCAGGTTCAAATCCCGCCGCGAGTACCACGATCAAAAAGGCGTCCCGATCTCCGGAACGCCTTTTTTAATTGCTGCAGCCTATTGCCGACTATCTAACCTTGAGCATCGGGTCACCGAGTATCGCCCATGACAATCGAACATCGGCACCGCCCGCTACCTGAGATTTCGCGTCCGCCACAAGATCGCCCAGTCGGGTCAGGTTCCCGGCGCCGATCTGAAGGAAGAAGCGTGATGCCATGATCTCCTGCACGTCGGGTGTAGTCTTACCTGTTGACGCCCAGACTGCGACTGCGCCGCCATTCGAAGCCTTTGTAAGAACTTCAGCGAAACTTTCGTTTCCGGATGCGATTATGAAATTCGCGTTCAAACAGGTCAATGCTGTGACCAACGAAGGTCTTGTTGCATTTGTGAGAGACGGAACGTCGCCATTCCAAAACAGGTTTTGATCCCGCCACGCACCTGTCGTACCGTGACCGGTATAATTGACGATATATTGTCCCGAATTCGCTACGTTGTTCGGATCTATCTCATTGAAGGCATTGATCAGGTCGGTTTTTGCCGTTGGAGAGGTTTGCGAGATCGAGGTGGTCGGTACACTTCCAGGCAGGTTAGACATTATTCGATTACTCATTGCTTGAAAGTCATATCCGTCCGGCCAATCGTAAACAAATGTAGCCCCTCGGTCCATTGAATTTGCCGTCAGTGCAGATTCCCATGCAACGGTCTTATTGAAGACTGCCGTGACACCGGCCGCATCCCTCGACGCAATTCGCCCTATCGGGATCTCTGCAAGTCCATCATTGTTAAAGTCTGCAAGAGCCTCATCACTTCCGGTCTCATTAAACAAAGTGTTCACCATTTTGACCGGGACCATGTTCCAATACCCACCGCCTGAGTAGTTTCTTGGATCGTAAGACGCGTCGCCGATCAGGAGTACATACTGCGGCGGAGTCTGCCAATTATTCTTGGCATAATTCAGAAAGTCCCGGATCGCTTGTGAACTCGAAACGCCGTAATTGAATTCGTCGAATATTTCAGATACCTCGACAACTTTAGAAAGCGTTCCAAGCCCTGTTCGATAATTGCTCCAACCCTGGGCCTGCGTCATCAGGCTTGCATGTGATATTACCAGGAAGTGCGCACCTTGAGTTGGCACGCCAAGCATTTCAGGATCGTTTGGCAGAACCGAGACAGGTGCCGAAAAATTAGACGCCTCGACCGCGAGGAAAATTCTGCCCCTCGCCGCAGGTATCATCGGGCCGAAGCTGCCATTCGTCTCGACCATTTCAAGACCATTGATATTGATCGGGTCCAGTTCATTGGTAACATCAAACACGCGGACGTTAGCGGTACTAAATCCGGAAACTCGAGTCTTCTTGTAGTTGTTTGTGTAGAAATCCAGCCGATTTGCATCGGCTTTGTAATTTTTTGCAAGATCGATCGTGACCGAATCAAACAAATTGGTGTCGCCACTAGCGCCGTTTGAACGCATCGACACGGTGTTGGTTCCTTCCACAAGGAACGAAGCCGGAACTGAGTATACTGCCGAGAACGGCAGCCTCGAGTTTCCGGTTGCCGGCGCGAGAACATTTCCGTTAAGGGACACTTCGACGTTGTGATTGGTGAGCGAATATCCTTGGAAGGCTAAGCTCACCGTTGCGTTTGGCGCTGCCGGGTCAATACCCGTCAACGCAAACGTATAGTTGGTTGTGTTAGCTGTAATCGCGCGACCCCAATAGTTTTCCAGATCACCGTTAAGTATGGTATCTAAATAAAATAACCTTTCTTTCTTAACGATCTGAGTTGAAAACATCTTGGACATGACCGTACCCATATTCGGGCGAGGTGTTGCGTTTCTAACGCGTTTACCGGGCTGGGTGCCGACGATCAGATAGTATGTCCGTATATCACTTTCAACTGTGTCAAGGTCCTTCCCAAAGAACTCGATGTAATCAGCATTTGGGCCTACAATGATGGGTCTCTCAACGCCTTCCAGATAAAGCTGCCAGAGTGCCGGGTCACTATTCGCATCAAAACCCGCCGCCTGTAACTGAGCCTTTGTTACGCGGATAATACCAGAGCCTTTAGCTGCGATCTTGGCTCCTGGCTGGGCGATAACCTGTTTATGTCGTTCCAGATCCGCGGCGACTTGGTAGGTCATGACCTCGGATTTCAAGTCCGACGGCAAGTCAAGGATCGTATTCGACGGCCGAGCGTTCTCATTGATCGTCGGTGCCTTATCAAACATCGCAACGCCGTCAACCGTTGGGTAAGATTTCACAAGTTGCGTACCAACCGTCCACGATCGGGTCTTTCCACCGGTTACACCATACGTTTCAACGATATATTGACTGTCAACATTGCCTGATGGATCAAAGAAACTATAATGTTCGCCATAAACTGTCGGTTCAATTGACTTAAAGCTTCCGCCCAGGATGAATTCAGAAACCGGCTCGGCCGCTCGAGTATCCATTCTGTAAACGTAGAATCCTTGATTATTAGTCTCCACTTCCATTTGCCAATGAACCCACGCGCCCCTACCGGTCGTAAAGGCTTCTGCAGTTTTGAAGATCGCGATCTCAGCCTTTGGACCCGGTTTTGGGGACTTGGACTTTGGCGATTCAGCCGGCTCAAACCTACCACGGCCTATATTCACCTTAGTCTTCTGGGCAACCAAGGCTGACGACGAAGACAAAAGGACCACCAGAACCAGAAAACAACTTACAGCTTTGCGCATTTTTGTACTACTCCTGAGAGCTTAGGTCAAAACAATGAATGAAGAGTCAATTCAAGGTTACTATTTTGTATTCTGAAAACAAAGGTTTTTTCTATGGAGCCGCTTCAAAACAATGAAATGAGCGACAAATCCGCCGCTCATGTATTCCTGAAAAGTGACACTTTATTCCCGATAATATTTCAAACTCCTGAAACGAGTTGCCGCAAGACATATGAAAGAATCCCGCCATTCTTGTAATACTCCAGCTCGATCGGAGTGTCGATCCGTAAGGTCAGATCAGCCGTATCTGTCGAACCATCGGCTCTGTGGATCGTGAGCCTAACATTCTGTCGAGGCTTGACCTCACCGGAAGCCAGCCCTGTAAGGTCAAATGTTTCAGTCCCATCGAGTTTGATCGATGTTGCGGATTGTCCATCTTTGAACTGGAGCGGTAAGACTCCCATTCCGACCAGGTTTGATCGGTGGATCCTTTCGAATGATTCGGCAACAACCGCACTCACGCCCATCAGACGAGTTCCCTTAGCCGCCCAATCCCGAGAACTCCCGGTTCCGTATTCCTGCCCTGCAAAGATCACTTGCGGCGTTCCTTCCGCCTTATACTTCATTGCGGCATCGTATATCGACATTTGATTGCCACTGGGCTGATGTTTTGTAAAGCCACCTTCAACCGGGGCAACCATCACATTTTTGATCCGCACATTCGCGAACGTCCCGCGAAGCATGACCCGATCGTTACCACGACGCGATCCGTATGAGTTAAAGTCTTTGGGCTCAACACCTTGCTCCTGCAAATACAAGCCTGCAGGAGAATTAGCCTTTATCGCACCGGCCGGCGAAATGTGGTCGGTCGTCACCGAATCTCCAAATATCGCTAACGCCCTAGCCCCAAAAAAGTCCGAAAAGGAACCGATTTCCATTGAAAAATCTTCGAAAAACGGTGGTTCCTGAATATAAGTTGACTCAGGATCCCATTCATAGACCTTTCCTACACTTGATTCGATGTCATTCCAGAGTGGATTCTGCTCAGCAAACTCCCTATAGAGCCTTCTATATGTTTCAGGGTCGAAAGCATCTTTAAGCACCTCGCGCACTTCATCGAGGGATGCCCAGATGTCCTTCAGGAACACATCGTTGCCTTCGCCGTCTTTCCCGATCGGATTCAAATAGACATCCTTGATTACCGTCCCGGCGAGGGCATAGGCGACGACCAATGGCGGCGACATCAGAAAGTTGGCTTTGACGTTCTGATGAACACGAGCCTCAAAATTGCGGTTTCCAGATAATACTGAGGCCGCGATAATGTCGTGTTCGACAACCGCCTCCTCGATCCCCGCGTCAAGCGGGCCGGAATTGCCAATACACGTAGTGCAGCCATAGCCCACCAGGTTAAACCCGACTTTATCGAGATATTGCTGTAATCCCGTCTTTTCGAGGTATTCGGTAACCACGCGTGAACCGGGCGCGAGAGATGTTTTCACATATGGCGGAACTTTCATTCTTCTTTCTGCCGCCTTTTTGGCTACAATTCCTGCCGCGATCATTACGGCAGGGTTAGAAGTATTAGTACACGACGTTATTGCCGCTATCAGGACATCCCCATTGCCTATTGAGACCTGTTCCGGTGGACACGCTTCCTTACTAACCTCAACCCTATCTGGCGTCGGGCGGTTATTCATCATCTCGACTTCCGATACGACGCTCGTGTTGTTTACGCTGACCTGATCGCCGAGTACTGGCAGCGGTACCGATTTCGAATCCTGGTCTCCCCCGCCCATTACAGTCTCAGCAGGAAATCCGCAAAGCGTGACGACGTGCCGTTTCTCAATATCTTCGGCGGCCTTGCCATATCCGCCGTCGGCGACCGGCTGACTGAACAGTTCCAGGAAACGATCGTCGAGACTCGAAAGCTCGATCCTGTCCTGAGGCCTTTTGGGACCTGCAACTGATGGCGTGATGGTTTCAAGGTTCAGATCTAACACAATTGAATAGTCAACCTCGCCTTCTTTTGGTATTCCGAACATTTGCTGCGCATCGTAGTAATTCCGAATCGTGGCAATCTGTTCTTCACTTCTGCCTGTAGCGGCAAAATAATCAAGCGTCTTTTCATCGACACCGAAGAAGCCCATGGTCGCGCCGTATTCCGGTGCCATGTTTGCAATGGTTGCTCGGTCCGTAGCATTGAGAGCCGCCGCACCTTCGCCGAAGAACTCGACGAATTTACCTACGACCTTCGCTTTACGCAGCATTTCGGTAATGCGAAGAACAAGGTCGGTAGCGGTCGCACCCTGCGGCAGTTCCCCTGTCAAATGCACTCCGACAACATCGGGAGTAAGAAAATACACCGGCTGGCCGAGCATCCCGGCTTCCGCCTCGATCCCGCCTACTCCCCAGCCAACAATGCCGAGCCCATTGATCATAGTCGTATGAGAATCGGTCCCCACAAGCGAATCCGGGAAATAGACCCCATCTCGCTCGAAAACCCCTTTTGCCAGATATTCAAGGTTTACCTGATGAACGATGCCTATTCCCGGAGGGATCACGCTAAACCCATTGAATGCTTGAGTTCCCCACTTTAGGAAACGATACCGCTGCTCGTTTCTTCGAAATTCCATCGCCATATTGCGTTGATAAGCAGATTCGCTTCCCGCATAGTCGACTTGAACTGAGTGGTCAATAACGAGGTCTACCGGAACCAAGGGTTCAATGACTCCTACATCCTTTCCCATTCGCTGCACCGCCGAACGCATAGCCGCGAGGTCCACCAACAGAGGGACACCCGTAAAATCTTGAAGTATCACACGCGCCACCACGAACGGGATCTCCTCCGTCCGTTCCTGTGTCGGTTGCCATCCGGCCAGAGCCTTCACATTCTCTTCGCTGATCTTCTTGCCGCCGTCAAAATTGCGCAGGACTGACTCCAAAACGATCCGTATCGAGATCGGGAGTCTGGATATCTTTCCGATGCCCTCCGCTTCAAGCTGGGGAAGAGAATAAAAAACGCCATCGGAACCCGATCCGGTGGCGAAAGATCGACGCGTATTAAAGAGGTTGTGTGACATATGATTGTATGGCGGAAAACCACCGAAACTAATAGTTTAGAAAGCAACACTGCATAAATCAAGGAAGCGCTATTCTCGAACAAATAACTAAGGGGCTTCGTATATCCTGACGAATAGGAGAAAACCTAAAAATATGCAAACAATGATAGTTACGACTGGAAACGATGTCGCGGGCCGTGAGGTCATTGAATATCTGGGAGTGGTGCGCGGGATAGTTGTCAGGGCAACCGGGATTGGGCGAGGTATCATCGGAGGTCTAAAGTCGCTCGCTGGCGGAAACATTAGCGAGTTCGCGCACGTTTGCGAAAAGGCAAGGCTTGACGCGTCGAACCTGATGATCGTTCATGCGCGCGAGATCGGCGCCGATGCGGTGATAGGCATGCGCTATGACGCAACGGAGTTTTCACAAGGTACCACCGAAGTATTGGCGTACGGAACGGCGGTCAAGTTGAGGTAGTCGATTAGAAATAGGACGATCTGCCGTCTTTTCCGGTCCTGACATCCGAGAGCCAATTAAGCCATTGATGTCTGAGCGATCTAGGCGAGATGTACTCGGTTAGCCCCATGGTCGTTCGCGGTTCGGAGCCTCCCGCCATAATGGTGAATTCGCTCAGGGAGCGAAGAAAATAGAAACTTGAGTCAACAGCGCCGTGCGGCCTTATCGTCATCTCGATCTCGTCGTTCGACAAGAGTCTCATTAACGAGGGATAGCGGATGCCGAATCGGTCCCGAACGTAGTCGTGTTCCTCAAACCAAACGTCATGTTTTTGAAGTTCACCGTTCCGGATCAAAATCAGGCGTGTGGTCGCGTCTTCTTCGTCAGACTCTCGAAAACGGTAAAAAACAGCAGTACTGTCCGCAAAATGTACGCGGCCCCAATGCCAGTCGCGTACCGTCATAGCAAGCCAGCGGTTATCCAGATTGTGATCGTGGTAACCGGTTCCGCGAAAATGATATTCCTCTAGATTTTCGCCGTGATCGTTTTTAACAGTGATCCGTCCGGTGACGTCTGCCCGTGGAGCGACCATGTTCCAGCAATGCCGACGCTCTTGATAGCAAAAATCGTCGGGCGCAAGATCGGCCTCGATCGAAAGCCACTCAAGATTTGCATCGATCTTCCTGCCGCCGGAGATCTCGGCGTTTACGGAGACAAAGTATCCTGAACCATACGGAGCTCGTTCAAAACGAAATGAAGACTCACCGATCCTGCATTCCGGCACTTCTTCGCTAGCATGAAAATCCGAGAAATGAAACTCGGTTACAGAACGGTAAAGTATTTGTCCGTCCCTATAATACGTAAACGAGACGGCCGGGAATCTCTTATTGCCTGAAATCGAGATCGTTTCGCGGTTGTACCTTGGGGAATAAACAAAATTGTCGAGAAAAATGATGATCACAGCCTCGCGGCCGTCGTCGGAAAGCGCATCAAAATACCACCACTCATAGGACTTATCGTCCTTCTGAGGATGCCAGACGTCAGCCGAGACGCTGGAAGAGAAAGCGAAATTTTCCGAAACGATACTGTCCATGCTTAAATTTAGGACCACTGCTCGGAATCGTGATGAAACTTGCGTGAAAAGAATCGCAAAAACCAAGAATATTGGCAAACATTCACCCCGAAATTGAATCTATTGCCGTGGAGCAACTCTTCCCTAACTTGTTACGATCAGGAGTGAAGATGACTAGATTTAATAGAATATCCTTACTAGGACTTGCCCTATTTGTCGCGGCATTCGCTGCGGCGTGTCCGGAGCGGACGAGTATCGCAGATATCGAGGCTAATCCGTCAAAATATCTCGACAAAGAGGTTGTGGTAGCCGGAACCGTCAAAGACAGTTATGGGATCGCGATCCCGGGAACACCGATCCGCGGAGGGGCCTATAAGATCGATGACGGAACAGGTTCAATGTGGGTATTCACCGAAGAGGCTGTTCCATCAAAAGGAACCCAGATCGGCGTAAAAGGCCGCGTAGGCAGCGGAGTAAATTGGAAAGGCCGAACTTATGGTCTCGGAATGTACGAGAACGATCGTAAGATCAGAAAACGTTAGGTCACAAGGCCTGCTTGGTCGATAATGGGCCGCAAGTTAATATACTTGCGGTCTTTTTCTATGCGTATTCAGATCGATGCCTTCGACAGAAAATTCAATGAGATTCACGAGCGGTCTTTACTGCTTCTCTCGATGACGGACAAGGCAGACCTTTATAAAAGGCCGCGAGAACTTCCGATGTCATTCGCAATGTTCAGCGTGGGAGAATACCTGCTCAGATCGGCCGCCGCTATTGAACAAACATTCGGCGGTATTACCACCAGGCTTTGGGACGATCCATTTGAATGGACACTCCCGGAAAAGTTAACTTCGACGGAATTAGTGATCGATTACGTCAACGAATCCGATTCCGCTCGGCGACGTGGAATGGCGTTTCTTGATGACGACGCTGCTCTCCTGAAACAGATACCTGCACCATCAGAAATTAAGCCGATCTTTGAGTTGCTCCTTGACACCGTTTCGCGCGCCGAACATTTTCAAGGCCGGGCTTTCGCTGTTTTCCAAATGCTTTCGGACGAAAAGCTCCCAAGGATCTGATCACTGTCGCACAACTTTCTTTTGCATACCGAACAAATTCGTGCAAGAATTCGTTCTGATTTTGGTTCTTTCGTTTTTCACATATTTCGGAGCTGTTTTTAATGTATTGTCCTCGTTGCGGCCAGCAGCAGATCTCTGATCAGACCAAGTTTTGTTCGCGTTGCGGATTTCAAATGTCGCTCGTAAGCGAACTTCTGCTGAACAATGGTTTTCTGCCGCAGCTTGCAGAGCTTTACAACAAAAGATCGGGCTGGCTCACGCGTAAGAACGGCCTGATGTTCTCGCTTTTTTGGTTCCTGTTCTTCCTTTTCATTATGACCCCGTTCTGGGGCATCGTTGATGTGGACGAACTCTCCGGCATATCCGCAATTTTAGGCATTTTTGGCGGACTAATGTTGATGATCGCGTCACTTGTATTTCTCAAGAAACCTACTCCAATCCCGAATTTCGCTTATGAGCAGATGATGCAGGCACAGGCAGCATCGCTTTACGGCGCCAATGTAAATCAGGCCGCACTTCCACCGCAGCAGACACAACCGGCAACTGCCTATACCGCTCCTCATGGAGCGTGGCGAACTCCAGACACCGGCGAATTCGCCGTCCCGGGCAGCGTTACAGACAGTACGACCAAGTTGCTGAACAAGGACGAATAAGAATGCATTGCCCCAAGTGCGGCCAACAGCAAGTATCTGAAGAGACCCGATTCTGCTCTCGGTGCGGCTTTTTGCTGACCGGCGTTGCTCAGGTCGTTAGTCAGGATGGCTTGCTTCCTGCGTCGGGTTCTACTTTTTTTGCTTCAGGTTCACCGCGAAGACGGGGCGTGATGCAGGGTGTTTTCGTCTTTCTTCTTTCTTTCTTGATCGTTCCGCTCGCGGCGATCATCACGATCGCGTTTAACTGGGAACCATTCCTGCCTGCGATCAGCGCGATCCTGTTAACTGTGGGCGGCCTGCTTCGTGTTGTTTATGCGCTCATGTTCGAATCGGGCACCGCGACCGGAAAAGCACTGAGGCCGGCATTTTGGCTTCACCACATCAACTAGATCAGGGGAACCGGTCAGCGAATCAACTCCCGCCGGCACAGTCCATCCCTGCAACTGCTTATGCCCCACCCGGCACGGGCCGCTGGCGAGACACAAATGAACTCGACACCCCGGGAAGCGTTACCGACAATACGACCAAATTACTACACCAGGAACCCGATCAATAACCGATCGCCACGCCATCACTTCTAGAATCGATCGCGCCCAACCTTACCCCATCCTTGTCGATCATTATTCCTGTAGCAGATGCGATATAACCGGGTCGCTCTGCAAACTTATGACCGAAACTCCGCATTACATTGAGCGTGTCCGGCGACATACTATACGGTTCAAACAAGATCTCGTCCGGCAGCCACTGTTGATGGATCCGCGGTGCGTCGATCGCCTGCTGAATGTTCATATCGTGGTCGATCACATTGATCACGGTTTGCATTACCGCTGAAATGATCCTTGGGCCGCCCCGGGCGCCGAGTGCGAACCAGAGCGAGCCGTCTTTCCGAAGTACTATGGTCGGAGTCATCGACGAAAGCGGCCGTTTTCCACCCTCCACCTTATTCCGCTCACCCTGGACCAGCCCGAACAGGTTTGGACGGCCCGGACGAGCCGCAAAATCATCCATCTCATCGTTCATCAGAACACCTGTGCCTTTGATCGTGACTCGGGAACCATAAAGGTCGTTGATCGTGTAGGTATTGGTAACCACATTCCCATCTTTGTCCACAACGGTGTAATGCGTGGTTTCCATTCCTTCCGAACCATCGAGCTTTCCGAATCTTATGTCCTGACTGGAGGATGCTCGATCGGGTTGTATCGAGTTGCGGCGGATCTCTGCATATCGTTTGTCTATCAACTTATTGACTGGTACATCTGAAAAATCCGGATCACCCATGTATTCCGCCCGGTCGGCAAATGATCTTCGCATCGCCTCGGCCAGGACGTGAAACTTTGCAGAGGAATTGAGACCCATTCCCTTGACGTCGTAACCCTCAAGCATATTCAAGACCTGAAGCATTACGATACCGCCCGAACTCGGCGGCGGCATTGTTATGATCTCGTAACCGCGATAGCTCCCTTTCAGCGGGGTGCGTTCTTTAGCTACATAACCCTTGAGGTCGTCTAAGGTGATCAGCCCGTTATTGGCTTTCATATCAGCTGCGATAAGCTGGGCGGTTTTGCCAGTGTAGAATTCTTTCGCTCCCTGCACCGAGATTCTTGAAAGTGTTTCTGCCAATTCCGGCTGCCTTAACACGTCGCCTTCTTTGAAGTAATTGCCGTTTCTAAGAAATATCCGGTTACTTTCCGGATACTTTGATAACGTCTCTTTGTATGAAATGAAGAGTCTTACCAGCCGATCGGATAAAACATATCCGTTTTGTGCGATCACCCGGGCCGGTTCGACCAGGTCGCGCCATTTGATCTTTCCCGAGCCATACTTTTTGAAAGCAAGGTCAAAGCCTGCAAGCGTACCGGGAACGCCCGATGCCCTGTAGCCAACTGTCGAGCCTCCCTCACCTTTGATCAATTCTCCTTTGCTATCGACAAAGACATCTCGGCTTGCAGCCTTTGGAGCCATCTCTCGGTAATCAATGGCCTTCGTACTGCCATCTTTAGATCTGATCAACATGAACCCGCCGCCGCCTAGATTTCCGGCCTCCGGATACACGACTGCCAGAGCGATACCAACTGCGATCGCCGCGTCAACGGCATTTCCACCTTTCTTTAGGATCTCGATCCCTATCTTTGAGGCCAGCTCATGCTGAGACGCAACCATTGCGTGGCGGCCTCTGACTGGTTCAGGAGTTGCCGCCAGAACCCGGACTTCAAGCGGGACAATTGAAAGGAAGAGCGAAAGAACGAAGGTCAAGGCAAGCGTTGGTCGAAGTATCTTGTGTAGCATAATCAAGAATTTAACAGATTTTTGTAAAAGCCATAACCGACCGGCGACTGGTCCTCATCATAACCGGCCGGATTTCCTACAGGCTTTGATATTGGTCTCAAACAGGCTATAGTCAATTTTCATTGTTAGCCTGGTAAACCCAATGATCACGAAGTTCTAATGATAGAAGGCGATAGTAGTAGCAATGTTTCTTGCGAGGTTTTCCCCCAGAGCCCTGGTTGGAAAGTTCGAACGATTCCGTTCGCGCTCGCGACGAAGCCTGTCTGAGTACCGCCTTTATACCTACCTTGCCATTCTTGGCCCCGGCATAATTGCGGCCAGTTCGGGAAATGAAGCTAGCGGTATCGCAACCTATTCCAGCGCCGGCGCAGACTACGGGTACACATTACTCTGGTCCTTTATACCGATGACTTTGTGTTTTGTCGTCGCACAGGAAATGTGTGTCCGCATGGGAGTCGTAACCGGCCAGGGACTTGCAGATCTAATACGAGAACAGTTTGGCGTAAGATGGACCGCAGTAGTGATCCTTGCCCTGTTGATCGCAAATGCAGGGATCATCGTAGCCGAATTTGTCGGGATCGCTCAGGCATCGGAACTATTCGGCATACCCCGTTTTATTTCTATACCGATAATAACGATCGTTGTTTGGTGGCTGATCGTAAAAGGTACCCCTAAAAGGGTCGAGCAAGCCTTCTTACTTCTTTCCCTTATCTTCTTGACCTACATTGCGTCTGCCTTCTTGATCGGCCCGGATTGGGGCTCAGTCGGACAACAGTTCATTACACCGAGTTTCAATTTCGAATCGGGCTACCTTTTTACCGTGGTCGCACTGATCGGTACAACGATCACCCCCTTCATGCAGCTGTACGTACAAAGTTCAGTTGTCGAAAAAGGTCTGGGGGAGGAAGATCTTCCGATGGCTCGGGCAGATGCCGTTATCGGGGTGGTCTTCGCGAATATTGTTGCGGCGTTCATTGTGATCACTACTGCCGCGACCCTCCATGCGAAGGGCGTTACGCTTGAGAGCGCGTCGGACGCGGCAACGGCACTCGCTCCCGTTGCCGGCGAATACGCTGGATATTTGTTTGCCGCCGGGCTTTTCGGCGCTTCGATGCTTGCAATGGGCGTTTTGCCGCTTGCTACGGCCTTTTCTGTCAGCGAGGCGCTCGGATTTGAAAAGGGTCTTTCGAGGTCATTTCGAGAAGCACCAATATTCCTTGGGATCTTTACTTTTCTTCTTATTTTTGGGGCCGTGGTCGCACTGATTCCAGGGATTCCCCAGATCAGGCTCTTGGTCTTCACCCAATGCGTAAACGGATTGCTGCTTCCAATTGTGCTCTCGGCGATAGTACTGTTATCTAGCAACAAAGAGATCATGGGAAAACACACGAATTCATTGTCATTCAACGTCTTGGCCTGGATTATCACAGCTACGGTCTCGCTACTCTCGATAATGTTGATTGGCAAGACGATTATTGATATGTTTTAGCCGCTTACAATATGGCCGCCGCCGACCTCTACAAGAAGACCGTCTATTTTTTACTGATCGCCGGGTCGATTGCCCTCGTGCTGATCTTGCTGTCGCTTTTCGACGAATGGGGACATAACTACCTGATCGCAAACTACGGATTCGAGATCGATCCAAGGGGCCATCTGGCTGCGAAAACAGGAGCCGATGCTCCCAGCATGATGGCCTCGACCGGTGTGAATCTGGTCGAAAACATCATACGCATCTTCAAGATCATCATGTGGATGATCCTGGTGATCTCTATCGTCAGAATGATCGCTCGGCTATTCTTTGCGACGATCTTAAAGGGTGCGTCTCAATCTGAGATCGCTTCATTGGTGAGAACCGTGCTTTCGATCGTTATTTACATCGTCGCGTTTTTCATCATTTTCCAATCGCAATTTCCGCAGATCGAACTTGCCCCGCTTTTTACAGGTTCTGCGATACTCGGGATCGTCGTCGGACTCGCCCTGCAGGACACTCTGGGAAATCTCTTTGCGGGCTTGGCTCTCCAAGCCGATCAGCCGTTCCAGGTGGGTGACACGATCTATATATCAAATCGTGGAACCGGGATCGTCGAAAGCGTCTCGTGGAGAGGCGTGCGGATCCGGACGTTTCAGAATAAGCTTCTTGTTATTTCAAACGCGGTTTTAGGAAAAGAGACGATTGAGGTCGCTCCCCAGAACAACTTAAATGCACGCGTTGTAAATTTCAATACACTTTATTCGCATTCACCGGCAAAGACCGCACAGGTGGTTCGCGAAGCTGTGAGACAAGTAGAGAATGTTTCGTCTAAAATGCGTCCGGTCGTTCGTATCCGTAACCTGGGAGACAACGGCATCGATTGGGAAATAAAATATTGGCCCGAAGATTACACAAAACACAACGATACCGATGCCCTTATCAGACAAAGGGTCTGGTATGCGTTTCAGCGTGAACATTTACGCTTTGCCTTTCCGACACGTACCGTTTTTGTAGAGAAACACCACCAGGAACCAACGTTCCACGAGTATGTGAGTTCCGCAAGCGAACACCTCGCCCATGTGCCGATATTCGCCCCCCTGTCAGAGGAAGAGATCCAGAAACTGGCTGAAGCATCGACGATCAGGGTCTTCGCGCCCGGCGAAGCAATAGTCAGGAAAGGCCAGGAGGGTGGCTCGATGTACATTATCGTCAGAGGGACTGTTTCGGTACAGCTACCAGGCCCAGACGGGCCGACCACGATCAACACGCTGCGAACAAATGATTTCTTTGGAGAAATGAGTCTCCTGACCGGCGAACCGCGAACCGCAAGCGTAGTTGCAGATGAAGAAACTGATGTCCTTCAAATACGAAAAGCGGCGGTAAAACCACTCTTTGAAGCAAATCCGGAACTATTAAGCGCGATTTCGGAGATCGTCGAAGAACGACGCAACCTGCTTGTTTCGAACCAGGTGGAAAAAGCCGAGAGTAAAGAAAGCGAGGAAAGTGGTGTCCTTTCTTCGATCCGCAGGTTTTTTGGATTAAGATGAGACCTCTACGGCAGCTAAGATACGTTCCGGTCGTATATGTCGTGGAGCAGTTCAGATATAGGCTTTCTGTCTGAGTACTTTTCATCCGCCGAACTTGCCCCGGTATTCGCACCTACATGCGGATACTTTGCTGGAGCATTAATTGCAAACGCATCGGCGATCGTGGCCGGAACAGGACTCGACGAATGTTCGTCAGCTGTGTCAACGTGATCCTGTCCGGATTTGGCATCTGCCAACTCGCGTATAGGAACCCCGGTTGAAAAGGCTGTTCTGCTCTCCTCGAGCAGGACCTTCCCGCGCATCCGGCGTGCACGCTCAAGAGCACGGACAGCCGCCGATGTCATTGGAGCATCCGCCGGGTCACGCTCTATCTTTCGAAGTACTTTGACGTAGTTTCGGAGCTCCGGCGATGGGAAAACATAGGCTGATTCATCTGAATATGGATCTTCAACAACTTGAGAGAGCTTCGAGACAGCGGCCTTGTGGTCGCCGGCTTTATGATACAGGGCACCGAGTGCGAATCTAACGAGAGGCGGCGAAGCAGACATTCGTTCCAAGATCCGCTCACCGCGTTCTATAACCTCCTTCACCTCAAATCCGTACCATCGCCGATCGTCATCGCGCAAGATCTCGCTTGCAGATAAATAGAACTCAAAGATCTCACGCGTCCCGCTTCCGTTACCCGCTGAGAACATTCTTATGACAAAATACGCGAAGATACCAAAAAAGAAGACCACAAAAACCGGTATATTGGTGACCACCAACATCGCGGCTATCACGATAAACGCAAGGCCGTATTGGCCTTTTTCCTTTAAGCTGAAGGTTCCTCTCTTTTGAAGTTTGTTATTGCTCAATTCGATATCGTTGCCGATCAGATCTGTTAGATATATCGCTCCGTCCGCAAAACGTTCATCAGTTTCTTCCTAATCATCCGACTTGTGCTCATTCGGCTTTTTTGCGGCACGTTCTTCTGCTTCGAGTTTGAATCCGAATTCGGCAAGAACATCAACGAGCTTGCCCCCAACCGAAAACGGCGAATTTAAAACGAACGAGATGGTTTCCGAAAGGGCCATGGCCTCCAGTTGGACGAGCTGGTATATCTTCTTCTCCAGCGGCAGATCAGCAAAATCCTTGCGATACTTTACGTCGCTCTCCTTGGTTGTCTCTGTTTCAGTTCCGGCTTCCTTTTCCATTGTAACGATCTCTATCACTCCTACCCTTTCGATCCTTGTCTGACATGCCAGCCTTCTGTTTTCCGTGTCTATTAGATCAGACAGATAATCCGTTTCGACCGATGTCGGCTCTGAAAGCAGCTCCGCCCCGTCGTCAATACGGACGGTGCAGTAATGTACGCCTGCCGAACCATCACATTCCGCATCAAATTTGACACCGCATCGATGCGCGGCGTCGCGGAGATAGGCCCCGGGGACACTCAAGCCCGTCAACTCTTCTCTAATAAACCTGATCTCGCATTCGACCATACTTATGCTAACTGCCAACCACCGATCTGACCTTTATCTTTGGCTGAGCCCCCGACGGAACAACCTGAGGTTCGGTAACCTTTTTTTGGCATTCGCCGCAAACGCCCCACATCCTCAGTGAATGATGCGAAAGAGAGAATCCAAAATTAAATGCTACTTGCTCTTGCAGGTTCTCGATTTCCTGCGAAAAAAACTCTATAACCTGACCACATTCCGTACAGATCATATGATCGTGATGTTCGTGGTTATAATGGTGTTCGTAGTAGGTCTTGTTGTCGCCGAACCTAACCTCTCGCGCGAGTCCCGCCTCGGTCAAAAGCTTCAAGGTCCGGTACACGGTTGTATTGCCGACGCTGGGATCCTCCTTGTGTACCAGCCAGTAAAGGTCCTCACTTGTAAGATGCTCTTCGGTCCTGAGAAAGATGTCGAGGATCAAGTTTCTCTGGGCGGTTTTTCTTAAGCCCGCCCTTTGGATATGTTCAAGAAAGATCTCCCTTTCCTTGGAGAACTCGTCCTTTTTGTTGACCATGCTGATAGATATGTTATCAAACAGCATTTTTGTTGGCTATACGAATCTTTTCGGCAATAGCCTTGAATTTTTCGTTCTCCGGGTCTGCGGCGAGCATCATTTCAGCCGAACGTTCGGCCAGATCCAAATATATTCTCTCTATCAGTTGTGGAACCTTTGCTTCTAGTGCTCTCAGATGGAGGTCAACTGTGGCCAGATCGCCCCTTTTGTATGGGCCGGTTAACGCCTTGGCGGGGTCACCAGTCATGAGATTTGCGATACCACTCTGAACCAGCGTAAGTAAGATCTTCTTCGAAGTAATGTTATCCAGGTCACACAATTCGAGCATCTCGATCGCAGTGTCAAACAGAGCTATAACGTGACCGGCTGCGGTAACGGCGGCAGCGTGATAGAGTGCTTTGTGTTCGCTATCGATCGAAAATGAATTTCCACCTACTAGAGAAACAAGTCTGTGAGCCGTTGACAGGGCCAAGGCGTCCCCTTCGACACAAAAATAGCTGTAGCTTAGCCTTTCGCTGCCGGACACCGGATCGCTGATCGCTGTTATCGGATGCAACGACCCTATCGAACTTCCATATTCTCGGGCGCCAGAGAGGATCTCAGACGATAAAGCCCCGCTTGTATGAAGAATTACCTTGGGAAAGCTGGCCCAATCCGTCATTGCATCGACAACACCACGTATCTCAGAATCCTGCGTGGTTATCAATAAGACATCAGACGTACTCCCGGCATACTCCGACCATCTTAGCCACTTGGTTCCATGTCCAAATGTTGCCTTTAGATCAACGTTCGGTTCGGTGTTCCTGAAAACGATATCTTCGATCGAAAGTCCCGCCCGCTTAAGTGCGATCGCGAGTGCGATCCCGACTCTGCCATTTCCAATTACCGTGATCGTCTGCACGCCGATAACGATATCGTTCGATGTTAAGAAACGCAAGATTTGAAATTTATTGGTAAGGAGTAACTTACGCCCTGAGTCAAGCGATCATGGTTTCTGTCTCGGACGGAGATCGGGTTTTCGACGAAAAGGGCACTAATTCAGGTTCGATCGAATTCCGAAAATTCTGTGATCCTATCAGTTCCTTTGAAGCCTTACGTAAGATCGTGACTTGTGGAACGGTCAATCGATCTTGAAAGCGCCCGGACCTTAAAGAAGAGATCAACGACCTGATCTCATCCGACACCGAGCCCGCCTGCGGGGTCTCGAGCATTATTTCGATCTTAGGAACGATCACTTCAGCATTTTCGATTAAATAGGCCTTGATCGAACCAACTACTTCGTTGAGCAGATCTTCAAGTACATGGGTCAGACTCGCCCATTCCTTGCTCTTCGCAATGGAAAATCGGCATGTGCAGAATGGCCGTGTATCAAGCAAGCTTTTCAGGTCGGCGTCACAGTTCAGCTCCGCGAGCCTACTCTCCAGTTCGCGTATTCTCTTCACCAAAGGGTTGTCATCTGTTATGAGATCCGCGAGATTTTGGAACTCCCACCAATCATCGCTGCGTTTGATCTCTTCCGCATGTGCTTGAAGCTCATGCGATCGCATGACATTGTCATGTTCCGATACGTAATATTCGACGAATGCTCTTTTGAACCGCGCCCAGGCGTATCCCAGTTCTCTCGATCGCTCTTCGGTAGGACTTGACGACAGTTCGTCCAAAAGGACCAGCAACCTTTCCCTGTTGTTTTCTATCTCGTCTATTTCTGTCGCTTCGGTCATCATTACGTATGACTTGATCATTGTAATTTCCGCAAATGTTCGCGCAAAAACATCGATCGTCTTCAGATCTGTCTGAACCTTGTCGAAGAGGGACGGATCATCAAGAAATGCTTCCGCGACAAACGCAAGGGATTCTTGAAGCCCCAGAGCCCCGTCCTTGTGCTGCTTGAAGGCAATGATCGCCTTTCCAAGCGTGTTCCCGACAACCGAAGCCTTCCGATACATCCTAGAGTTGATCTCTTCCACAGGGATCTCATTGAATTTCTCTATCGTGCAGGCCTCGTCCCAGAGCCTGACCCATTCATTCATCAACTCGGTCAGGTTGCTACAATTCTCAGTATTGCTAAAACTCTTAAATTCACGGTTTCCGGATAAAACTTCGGCCCATCGAAGCAGCTTCTTTGACGAGATCGCGGTCTCCTGGGGAACTGCCACCCCGACTATGTCGTCCCAGATGATCTTCAGATCGAGTGAGCGTTGATTTATACGGTCGCCCTTCGAAGTGACGAACTCGATCATGCGTTGAGAGACCATTGCAGCGAGGATCAACTGCTGGGCTTCCCGTACATATCCAAACGGCGGTTTCTTGAGTTCCGCGTAAATTGTCTGGACACTTGCACCTTCTGTTCCGAAAGACGACGCAAGCTCTATCACGGTGGAAACCGCCGGTATTAGCCCGAGTTTATCGGCGGTTTCGGAAACGTAGAGGCGATCCTGAAGCTTCACGATGCCCAATGGAAGGGCAAATGTCTGGGCAAGCTGCTGAACTTCGGCTAGCTGGTGACGGGAGTCGCTATATAGATCCGACACCAAGGTGGCAACTTCGCCCATACCGAGGCGTCGGAGAAAAAACGGATGCTGAGGAAATCTTAACTCGAACAGGGGTTCGAGCATGAGAGAAAAGATCTCGCTCAGAAGTTGAGAATTGCGGGCTTCATCGGTGAAATTATAGTCAAACTTGTCGATGACGAGCCGCGAGTCTTCAAGGAAAACTCGGTTCGCGATCCTAATTGCTTTCTGTCCGTAAGAATGGAGCGAGGCCCGGATCTCTTCACCAAACTTTTCACGCAGCTCTCGGTCTGAGTTGAGAACATGATAACGGGTCAGTACCTCGATCTCATCCTTTCGTAATTCAGCAGGTCTCCATACCACCCTCTGTAATTTCCCCTGCGAAACATCCTGCTCCAACTCCCCATCCAGATCAATGATCGCTTCCCAATCATGGAGGTCTCCGTCTGCCCCTTCCAGCTGGTCAGGATTGATACTGTCCCAACAAACACGACCTCTCCTTATTCCGCCTCGCCACGTTAGCTGACAATCCATTGAGGTCCTTCGGCTTCCGTCCAAGGAAAAGAACGAACTATCGGAAAACCTTTCGTGGAAAAGCCGGTGAAGAAGACTCTGAACGATCTCGGGTGAGAGTTTTCCCGCAGCTTCGTCAAGGGCTTCATTAAGCTTGTCTTTGCTGCTGACCTTTAGGCTATACCTTACTTCTCGTCCCTCTTCCGACACGACACGTACATCCTCGGGAAGGGCGGCCGCAAAAGTCCTTACAAGTTCTTCGACGATCTTTGATGCCTTTTGAGTGTCTTTTTCATCAAAGATGAGCATTCCGGCGGTGATCTCCGCGGCGGTCGTTCCCTGCCCGTCAAGCGATAGCAAAAGAAGTGCCTTCAGTATCAGCTTGGCCTGCAACCTCTGCATGACCGGTATCTTGGCCACAACCTCACTATTCAAGCGGTCGTAAGCTGAAAAAGCTTCCTGAAGGTCCTCGATCTTACGAAGTCCTTTCTCAGCGCTGTCAAATACCTCATCGAGAGCAATGAGCGAATTCGCCGGCCTTCCGAGGATTCGCTCTCCCGCCTCAGAGGCGAAGCCCAATAGGGCGAAATCATGCACAAAAAGGCGTACGAATGGTGCGACTTCAAGTATCACCGGATGCAGCGGATAAAGCGATGTGAATTTTTGCTCACTCCAGCGAAATGACGGGATCACCGCGCGAAAATATTCGTAGATGTCGTGCAAGACCGGCCGAAGCTGATTATTCTTGGGGAAGACGTAATTATCGACCACCTTGTATAGATGATCTTGATCCAGGTAATCGATCGTAAATGCCCTTACGATCGCGGCGTTTGTGCCGTCGGCACTGGAGATGTCATCGTCGAGAGCGACCGCAAGAAACGAATTTGTCGCTTTTGCCACCTCTGCGATCTCAGCGAGAAGAGCACCGTCGTCCCGACTTACCCGAGCACTACGCTCCATCGCGGTATCGACCAACACCAAAATCGGCATGTCGCCAGCCCGCGACTTTGCCGCCGTGAATGAATCGAAAATCGTGGCTGGAACATTTCCCCTCTCAAGATTGAACGAATTTGCAATTGCCGAGCGAAATTCTTCGATCAGAGTGTCTTCGGTCCCCCGCCTAACATAAACTACCGGGTAACGGCGTCTTAGAAGCCCCTGTGCGGCGGAATTGACATGTGAATCGCTTATTTTGTTCCGAAGTTCAGGTAGGGCGACCATCCCACCGAATGCCGCGATAAAATGGCTTTTCCCCACACCCCGGTATCCGGCAAGGGCGCAGGCGATTCCCTGACCGCTCTGAAGTGATCCGACGCGGTCGAGCCACTTGACCATCAACTCTGCCGTTGCGTCGGTGAAGTGATAACCGGCTAATGTCTCGGCAGGATCACTGACAAAGTCCCTTAAATTCTTGAATTTACGGACCTCGATCAGGTCTTTGACCTTTTCTTGGATTCGTTTCATCTGGTCGGCAGTACGAGAATGAAGAAGGTGCAGTAACGATCGGTGGTTACGCAGGAGTTAGTCGGATTCCGACGGACAACCGGAAGCCACGCTAAGTATAACATTCAACGCTGTTAAAACCAAAGATTTTCTTAAATGTACAAAGAAGGTCTTTCTTCAATTTTTTATTAGGTTCACAACTTTTTACACAAGGCCTGCATCAAATCGTCATTGATTTGGGTCTTTACTACTCAGTACAATTCTCAAGATGATTCCTCTATGGTTCTCGGGAGGCAGAAAGTGATCAATCAGAATATCAAGCAGGTGGCCGCGGCAATGGTCGTAATGTCTTTTATGACCACATTCTTTGTCATAAATCCTGCAGCATCGGTTTATGGGCAGACAAATTCGAAAGAGAAGAGTTCCTCAAAGCCTGTAAAAGACAAGAAGTCAAAGGATAACGAACAGCCGAAAGCTGAGGCAACTCCGCAGGCGGATCCTAATAAGCCATTATCGGCGAAAGAAGACCCGAATCAGATCGGTAAACGAAAAATAAATTCGGGAGCAGATAAATTCTTCGGCTGGCTTGGCGGTTCTCAAGAAAAAGAGATCGCGATCGGGCGAAGGCTTGCGATGGAGGTCGAGCAGCAGGCAAAACTCGTCGATGACCCGATTGTCACGGAGTACATCAATCGTGTTGGTCAAAATGTGGTACTGCATTCGGATGCAAAGGTCCCGTTCACGATCAAAGTCATAGACAGCGATGAAGTGAATGCATTTGCCCTGCCAGGCGGCTTCTTTTTTGTTAACAGAGGATTGATCCTTGCGGCCGAAAACGAGGCCGAGTTAGCGGGCGTAATGGCCCACGAGATCGCCCACGTTGCCGCACGGCATGCGATGGAAAACCAGGGCAAAGGGACACTCATCAACTACGGGGCCCTGGCCGGGATCATCTTTGGCGGACCGATCGTAAGTACTGTCCTGCAGAATGGCGGCGGAATACTTGCAGGCCTTGCAGGACTGAAATTTACTCGTGGAGCAGAAATGGAAGCCGATTCACTTGGCGTCCAATATCTCTATGCATCCGGCTACGATCCGACGGCGATGTCGACCATGTTTGAAAAACTTGCCGCCCAAAACAAGAAAAAGGCCAACACCTTAAGCAAGCTTTTTTCCACCCATCCGCAATCTCTCGATCGGCGTGATGCAAGCCTCGGATTGGTCGCTAGATTTCCTGAAAAGGAAGAGTACATAATCAGCACATCGGAGTTTCAGCGTGTCAAAGCCTACTTGCTTCGACTCAGTAATGCCAAGGCCGGCGTCATCAGCGACATCGATGAAGGCGACCCGGGACGGCCGACATTGAAGAAACGTCAACCGGATTCACCGGATGCCGATCCGAGTAGTGATGGCGGTAGCGGAGGAAGCTCATCAAGCGAACCTCCCAAATTAAAGAAAAGGGGAGTAGAACCAACTGCTACTCCGACTCCGACCCCGAGTCCGGAATAAGATTTGAGCGGCTTCGGCCGCTCATTCTATTTCTATTTGAGTTTTCCCTTCAGTCTCTCGATATCGGCCCGGTCCGTCGAAAGGTCTAACGACCTGCTCCAATATTCTGCAGCTAATGACATTTTTCCAAGACGCTTGTAAAGGTCTCCCAGATGCTCCTGAAGTGTTGCCGACATTGGGTCGATCTTTTCTGCCGCTTTAAGATATTTTTCAGCTTCGGTGAGGTCCCCGAGTTTGAAATGTGCCCATCCAAGGCTGTCCAGGTACGAGGGATTTGTAGGATCGACTTCATAGGCACCTTTGATCATTTTCAATGCCTCATCAAGCTTTTCTCCGCGCTCGAGGAGAAAATATCCAAGATTATTCAGGGCAATGGGATTCCCGGGTGATTCCTTTAATATCTCACGCAATGTCGCTTCGGCCGCATTATGATCGCCGGCCATTTGCTGCGCAGTCGCCAGACTTAACCGTGCGATCTGCTTTCGTTCGGCCCCTTGGGCTGCGGTGTACGCTTTGTTTGCCGAATCGATCGCTTCTTTTCCCTTGCCTGCACTGCTGTAAAGCTGAGAAATGAACAGCAAGCTCGAAAACTGATCAGTATAGCCGAGATCGACAGAATAGTAGGTCGAATCCCCATTTTTGCCTGTACCGGATTCAGTCTTAAACTTGCTGCGTTCGACCAGATGCTTCCGATACTCAGTTACGGCCTCATCAACGCGTCCAAGCTCAGTCAGTATGGTTGCCTCACGCCGCGCCAGGGTTTCGTCATTGGGCGTTTTTACCCTCAACGACCTTATGGTTCGAAGTGCCTCAGTCCGGTTCCCTGACCTCCGGAGCGCTTCAGCCAAAAGAGTTCCAAGCGATTGATTATCAGGGTTAGCGAACACCGCGATCTGAAGTGCCTGTATCGCCGCAGCGGTATGGGCTCCCTTTCCGGAGGCGATTGCTTGTCTCAGCAGTTCCACGGCCTCGCCGTTATCAGGATCGTCAGTGATAACCTGGCTAAGGATGTCTATTGCTTCGGTGATCTTACCGGCCTTAACAAAGGCTTCGCTCAACTTGATCGAAGCGTTTTCAGGGGCTAGTGAGTCGCGGCCGCCTGTAACTCTCTGATAGAACTGCGAATCGATCGGAACAGAAGACGCAAGCCATTTTTTAAGGCTTTCAATGCGTTCTTCATCCTTTCCGGTCTTACCGTAAAACTCGCTTAGAAAAGCCCAGGCTTCAGCATTCCGTGGGTCAAGATTCGCAATATACTTCCACGCATCGATGGCTCGTTGGGTGAGGACCGGGTCAAGCACATCGTTCGCAATGCCGCTTTTGAATGTTAGGAGCCGTGCTTCGATCCTTCGAGCGCCAAAATTGTCTTTGTCGATGCTGGTCGAAAGCTGTGCAAGCCTGAGAGCTTCGTCTAGATCACTTGGAGGTGTGGTAAGCGACAGTTCGGCCAATGCGGTGTAAGCTTCCGCCAGGAATGGATCTATCTCAACTGCGGCAATGAACGCGCTTCTTGCGGCTCTCACATATTCTTGATAGGCAGCCTGTCCCCGTGAACGGCGGATGTTCCCCGCGAGCCAAATAAACCGCTGTCCCTCAAGCAGCTTTGCGTAGGCCTTTCCCCGAACTTCCGTCGAGACCCCTCGTTTTGAACTGCCTAGCCTAAGTTTCGCGGCTAGGACATTTGAAAGCATCGGCGGCTCGGGCGTCGTAGTAGTAGCAACCTGGCCTATGCCGGCTATGGCTCCGGCAAATAACGCAAAACAACTAATAAATAGAACTTTGAACCTGATCACTAAAGACTCCTTTACACCGATGTATCGGACAAAAAAAGCGGCTCACACCTGATCCGCTTCTTATCCAAAGACTCTGTGCATTCAGTTGATTTACCGATAATCTCCATCATCCTACGGCTGCTGCGGCTTTGCTTGCGGCTGAACCGAGGCTTGACGCTGCGAGATCACGGTGGTAAGAGCTTGCGGTATCTGGTTTGTGTATATCTCGCCCTGATTCTCAATGATCTGATCGATCATCTCAAACTTCTCTTTGTCGAAATCCTTGGTCATCAATACGCCATTCTTATCGATAGTCATCGGGTAGATACCAAAAAACTGATTTTTGAAGTTCTGGAAAAACGATGCGTCGTCCGGGGGAAGCACATGAGCCCGCTCGGGATTAGGCTCGGGAATGCTCGCTCCGATCAGCCGGAGTTGTTCCTTAGATCTTTCTACGTACTCGCTGTTGGGATATTCACTTACTATCTTCTGAAAATACCTGGCCGCCTGGTCAGTTTCTTCTTCAGTAACGTAGGTCACAGCAAGTTTAAAAAGTGCCTCGTCCATATAACTGAAATTTGGGTACTTCTCAAGTATCTCCTGATATCTCGACTGGGCACCCTTAAGGCCGCTCTTACCCTGACCCACGGACAATGTGTAGTAATAATTCGCGATATACAAATTGTGCAGCCCGAGGTTGTTTTGTACTTGTTGAAGCCGCTCTTCTGCGTCCTTCTTAAGGATTGAATTTGGATACTGCTGTAGAAGGGCTTTCAGTCTTGTCTCCGCACGCTTTGCACGTGTGGCGTCCCTGTCGGGAAGGCCGATCTGACGCATTTCCGATTCGCCTATCTTCAAAACCACGCGGTCCGCTAACGGGTGTGTCGGAAAGAACGTGAGCCAGTCCTGATAGGCAGCGATCGCCTGGATCAGGGCACTCGTCGATCCTTCCAGAAAGAATGAATCCGCGACCGCAAGTTTAGACATTGGCAGATACGGAGAATCCGGATATGTGGTGATGATCGTCTGAAACAAGAGCCGTCCAACGTCGTATCTCTTTTTCCTGATCTCCCGAGTTGCAACGATGAAAAGCTCGCGATCCCGGCCAGGAGAGACCGTCCCAATTAGCTCATCATATTCGTCATTTCCGCCGCCGCCGAAAATACCCAGAAATTTCTTCTTTTTCTTGGTTTCCCTGGGCTTACCTACCGGGGAATCGGGCGTAGCTCTGGCTGTTGCCGTCTCCAACTGCGCCGCGTCCACGCGAGTGAGCAATTCACCGACAGCCGCTTCCAGCTGATCGATATCGCTGACCTCATACTTATCCGCCCGGTCAATACGTCCTCGCAGCATATTAACTTCCGACTGCAGCCTGCCGGCTTCCTTTTCCAAACTCAAAAGCCGATTAAGGGGCGTATCTGCCTTATCTTTATCGTCTTTCTTCGCTGCGTCCGATTTGTTTTCCTCTTTGAGGACAGATGCAGCGCTGTTGAGAGATCTGCGCATGGTCTCGAGCTTCTGGCGCATCACGTCAAGACGCTGGATCGGCGTGCCGTCATTCGGTTTTTGCGCGAAGTTAACTGCCGTTCCAAAACACAGAAGCAACGCAACGCCGCTCAATTTCAAAAATAAAGTTCGCTTCATAAAACTGATAGACCTCTGAGATGCTGGCATATCGATCAGACCCAGACCGTCGCTTTATCAATAAGCTCTCTTACGGCCTCGGTTGGCCGTCCGCCGCCATATACTGCAGATCCGGCTACAATGATCTCAGCCCCTGCTTCACATACTTCAGCAATGTTGTTCGCGTCGATACCGCCATCTATCTCGATCCTCACGTTGAGGCCTCGGTCATCGATCATCCGTCTCAGCCGCCGCAACTTATCGATCGAAGTCGGAACAAATTTCTGACCTCCAAAGCCCGGATTGACCGACATCAACAAAACAAAATCCGCATAAGGCAATGCCTCTTCGAGCGTTCCAAGCGGGGTTGCCGGGTTTATCGCCACTCCTGCCTTGGCTCCCGCTTCACGGATCGAGGTTAGGGTCCGGTTAAGATGGTCATCTGCCTCAACGTGGACCGACACCATATTGGCTCCGGCGTTGACGAATTCAACCGCA
This sequence comes from Blastocatellia bacterium, assembly GCA_016789265.1. Lineage (GTDB taxonomy): Bacteria > Acidobacteriota > Blastocatellia > Pyrinomonadales > Pyrinomonadaceae > OLB17. Next base: position 2,550 of record JAEUQK010000028.1, on the reverse strand, counting down.
TAGCGGCCCGGTTCAGAGATCATCAAGTGTGTGTCGATCGTCATCGATGTTGCCTTTCTCAGCGATCTGACCACCGGGAGCCCGATCGTGATATTCGGTACAAAATGGCCGTCCATTACATCAACATGTAGAACGGTGGCTCCACCGACCTCAACCGCATCTATCGCCTCGGCCAATCGTGCAAAATCCGCCGAAAGAATCGACGGAGCAATTTCAATGGATCCTGCGTACTCTCTGTTTAAGTTGCCCAAATCAGTTTAATCGTTGCTCGCCTATCGACGATTAGGCCTCGAACGCGGCTCATTCGACGGGGTCTTTACGGTCGACGGTTTCGTTGTTACCGGCGTACTGGACGATTTAGGCGTCGTTTCTTTCTTGTCGCCCTTTTCACCCTTTTCCCCATCAGTTCTTGTCTTATCTTCCGGGTTGACATCCTTCTTGTCGGCAGATGCATCGCCTGAATCGTTTGATACCGACGTCGATGTGTTTGCGATGACATCGCGCGTGGTATCAGCGGACTTCTTGTTTGTGTTCGAGTTCGTGTTGGCCTTGTTCTTCTTCGGCTTATCGGAGATCATCTCACCGATCTTCTCGGTGTCGTCATCTTCAATATCTTTCTTGAGGGAAGGCGGAGCCTCCTCGCCTGCCGCACCTGCCTTGCTGACGACGACAAGTATCATCTGCCCTGTTTTTACAGTTTCGCCTGGTTTTGGCAGCTGTTCGAGAACCGTGTTTATCTTATCCGTACTGGCCCGGTCTGCACGCCGTTTGATCTTAAGCCCTAGCGAGGCAAGTTCCTTCTCACTTTCGACAAAATCCTTACCGACTATATCAGGAACCTTAACCTCGGTACCGGACAGCGACATATACACGACGCCTGCCATTCCAATAATGAACGCCACCAAAAGCAGCCCAACAAAGGCCAGCTTTCCGATCGCAGAGACTGTTCGCGTGATGAAACTCAAACTCCAACTCCTTCGGGAGATTTTAACACTTTCGTTCTTTCGCGTAACCCTTTCGAATCACTTTTTCATTTTTGGCGGCGAGCCGGAACCCCTTTCAAGGACAGCCGCAAAAAATCCGTCCATATTATCCCGATAGTTAAGTGTCCTTATAAAGCCGTCCTTGGTCGCAAGCACGTCTGGAACCTTTGGCTTTGTGACGATGAAGTCACTTCTCAGTGCCAGAAACTCTCGGACCACATCCTCGTTTTCGTCCTTTTCGATCGAACACGTGGAATATACGATCGTTCCGCCGACCTTCAGCGATTTTGATGCGTTCTCAAGTATCGCGAGTTGTTTCTTCTTCAGTCGCGGTAGATCTTCGGGTTTCAAGGAATACCTGATCTCAGGGTTATTTCGTATCGTACCCGTACCGGAGCATGGAGCATCAACGAGAATTGAATCAAAGGTCTCCGGCCCAAATGGAAGTCCGGATTCCGCATCAAAACGAACTACCTTGATCGAAGAAAGCCCCTGCCTGATGCAGTTCTCCTTAAGAAGTTCCACGCGCGGCCCGTTGACGTCTCCCGCGATCAACAACCCAACACTATCCTCAAACCTAGCCCCGATGGCTCCCGTCTTTCCGCCCGGTGCCGCGCAAACATCCAAAAACCGGCCGCCCTTCGGCACCTCTATAAAACTAGCGACCAGTTGTGAGGCTTCGTCCTGAATATACAAATGACCTTTGTCCACCAATTCCCTTACATCTGCGGTGATCTTATCAATGAAATAACATCCGGGAACAAGACTGGAAGCAGTGGCACCGTCGGGAACTGGTCTGTCCGCCTTTATCCCTTTTGCGGTATGTCTTAGGCTCGTTCTCGGTCGTTGGTTGTTTGCGGCCGCTATTCTCTCAGCTTCCTCGAAGTCGAACTCGTCGATCCACCTTTCGACCAGCCATCTAGGATGTGAAGTCGAAATGGCCACCCGATCGATTTCATCTTTGTAGTTGAGTTTGATGTTATCTCTAATCGTGCGTCTGAGGACCGCATTAACGAATCCTTTCGCTGACGTCTTTCTGGCCCGTTGCACCAGATCCACGCTTTCGGTCACAGCCGAATGGTCGGGCACCCGGTCGAGCAAGTGGATCTGAAACAGCCCCATCCGCAACGCTGTCGATACTTCAAGATCCAACCTACGGTCACCGCCGGCGACTCGAATGATCTCGTCCAGATACAGTTTCGTCCTGAGCACCCCAAGAACGATCTCATGACAAAGTGCCTTGTCTTTGTCGGAGAGTTTGTCCTCAAATTCGGATAGTAGGCTTGACGAGTGAGCACGGTCCCGCTCGATACTGATCAGAACGTCGAACGCGGCAGTTCTCGCCGGTGATATTTTCATCGATAGTTGGTTTGCGGTTTAATCCTGATCGGTATCAGCTTTCTGTGAAAGGTCGGTGATAGAACCTTTTTCGAGTTTGCTGTCAACAGTAACTCGACGGTCGAATACGTAGCATTCACCACGCCATTTCTGTTCTTTAGGTGGTATCGTCTCAAGGTATTTCAAGATACCGCCTTCGAGTTGATAGACCTCCTCAAATCCGAGTCCC
>JAEUQK010000016.1 GCA_016789265.1 Blastocatellia bacterium | reverse complement strand
AGGAGGATGCGCATTTGTTGAATGTGCCGGCTGGAAAGATGGGGGCTTACGCGGACGACGTCGAGCACTTTCATCGGTGGCTGAATGAGAATGAGATGAACTATTCGGCTTCGGCGTTCGTGCCGCGTCGGATATTTGGAGAATATCTCCGCGCACAGCTCGAGGAAGCCAATAACGCGAAAGCCGAGAACATCGAGCTAAATATTTTCGATGATGAAGCCGTGGACGTTCGAATTGAAAACGGCAAGGCGAATGTCCAACTCGCGTCCGGTGATCATATATATTCCGAAAAAGTCGCACTTGCGTTCGGCAATTTCCTGCCGCCGCACCCGACTGTTGCCGATCAGTCGTTCATCGCGTCGCCGAAGTATTTTCAAGACCCGTGGACGCCCGAAGTCTTTGATTCGCTCGATCCGGACGATGCATTGCTAATCGTCGGCACCGGCCTTTCCATGGTGGATGTGACGATGAAGCTTAACAAGCTTCGTCACAAGGGTGTCATTAACGCGATCTCCACACGCGGACAACTCCCGGCCGTACACAAACTCGGATTTACATACCCTTCTTTCCACGAAGAGATCATAGGTGCGACCAGAGTTACAGACATTCTCAAAACGGTGAGAACGCATGTAAAGAAAGCGGAGGCCGACGGCAGCGATTGGCGGGCCGTTATAGACAGTCTTCGCCCCGTGACGCAGCAGATCTGGCTCGATCTGCCGCTTGCGGAAAAGAAATATTTTATGCAGCATCTGAGCCGTTATTGGAACGTCGCCCGTCACCGAATGGCTCCGGAGGCGGCGCTGATCATCGACGAACTCCGCAGTACGGGCCAGCTGCAGATCTTAAAAGGCAGGCTTCAGAAGATCGCCTGGGAAGAGGGCCTCGGGTTCGATGTTCGATACGCTACTATCGGCCTCGATCATTATGTTTATGCGGATGTGGTAATCAACTGCATCGGTTCCGAAAGCCGGTTCGATCAGCTCGATTCGCGCCTCGTGAAGAATCTTATCGGATCGGGCTTGATCCGATGCGACGACCTGCGCTTCGGCCTGGACGCGACACCGGACGGGCACCTCAAGGGGACAGATGGACAACCGAGCGATATGTTGTACACTTTGGGAACGGCTTTAAAGGGCGTTCTGTGGGAATCGACAGCGATCCCTGAGATACGTGTTCAAGCCCGTGATCTTGCCAATACTCTGATAGCCCCTTAGACCGCGAATGGCAGATTCCTATTGCAAACGGCTTATAGATTCGTTCGAATCTCGAAGCAACATGACGGCGATGCGCATCGTGGGTGACGATTCGCAAGTCTATACTTTTGGTCAAACGCTTGATCAGATCCGCTCGGTCGCATACCGGCTTAGTCAGGAAAACGTCGAGTTCGGCGACCGCGTCGCTCTTATCGGTGAGAACCATCCGTGCTGGGCGATAGCTTATCTTTCGGCTATCTACCACGGCTCGGTTTGTGTTCCCATTGACCCGCATGGCGAGATCGAAACGATCACCAACTTCATCGAGAATTCCGAAGCCAAGGTCGCATTCATTGGTCCTGAGGTTGTAGATAAATTCAAGCAGATCGAGGAACGGCTTGGCCGCCGTATTCCTGCGGTTGTTTGGAATTTGCCCGAAGATTCGACCAACGGCTTTCAACCGTTTTCCGAATGGGCAGCCACAAATTACCCGAACAACTTCGCATCCGAAACGCCTAAGGCTGCGGGGGACGATATAGCACTGCTTATCTATACGAGCGGCACGACAGGGACACCGAAAGGAGTTCCTCTAACGCACGGCAATATCGTCGCCGAACTAGACGGCATCAATCGGGTCTTGCAGCTTTCCGACAAAGAAAGGATCCTCAGCCTTTTGCCGCTGTTTCACGCCTATCTTCAGATAGTGAATCTCTGGGTCGCTACGACTTACGGCTGCGAAGTCGGCTATCTGAAGGAACTTTCGCCTGCCGAATTGGGCAACGCGATGAAAGAATTCAAGCCGACGATCCTTACTACGGTTCCGCGGCTTTGGTATTTGTTTCACAAGAAGATCTTCGACTCGGTTGATGCAAAGCCAAAGGCCTTACAAACGCTCTTCAAAGCTCTGCTTGCAGCGAACGGGATGTTGAGGGACACGATCGGGGTAAATCTCGGACACAAACTTTTCGGCCAGGTACACGAATCGTTCGGAGGACGATTGCGAATTGCGATATCTGCCGGATCCCGTTTTGACGAAGACGTCGCGATCGATTTTCATAGACTCGGATTCACGATCCTCCAGGGCTACGGTCTCACCGAAACAAGCGGAGCCGCCACAGCAACCTATGTAGATGACAATCGAATTGGATCGGTCGGAAAGCCGATGTTCAACGCCGAAATTAAGATCGACAAACCCGACGCAGAGGGCGTAGGCGAAGTTCTGATCAAGGGCGAAATGGTCTTTAGCGGTTACTACCGCAATCCACAAGCGACCGCGGAGGCCTTCACTGAAGACGGCTGGTTTCACTCCGGCGATCTGGGCCGGAAGGACAAGGACGGCCACCTTTATATTGTCGGTCGAGCAAAGGACGTGATCGTGCTTCCATCCGGCAAGAATGTACACCCCGAAGATCTTGAGGTTCACTATCTCAAGGCGCCAGAGGTCGAAGAACTTGCGATCATCGGGATCGCCGACGAGAGCGAATCCCGAGCCGGAGCCGAAAAACTGGTCGCCGTCGTAATACCGGATTTCGAATACCTGAAACAGGCGAAGATAGCTAACTCAAAGGAAGCGATCCGATACGCTCTGGACAATCTGGGCCGCGAACTTCCCGAATATCAGCGTGTTCGCGATTACATTGTTCGGGCCGAGCCGCTGCCTCGAACTGCGACGCGTAAGATCAAACGCTTCGCCCTTAAGAAAGAGATCGAGAGCGGAGTGATCGCTTCGAGCACACCCGAGAAAAAGACTTGGGAATTCGCTCCGGTTGATGCGGCACTGCTCGAATCGAACGTTGCACGAGCAGTCGTCGGAGTCATCAAGGGCAATGCGAAAGACTTGGACCTGGTCCATCCGGAAATGAATCTGGAGATCGATCTCGGCCTCGATTCCCTCGCACGGGCCGAGGTATTCGCAGCCCTTGAAGAGGCGTTCGAAACCGAATTCACTGCCGACCAGGCTGCTGGAGCTTTGACCGTAAGAAACATCATTGAGCTGGTTTCGCAAACTCCCGCCGGACAAGCAGCGGCCAAAAACGACGCTGATATAAGCGCCGACCTTAACTGGTCAAAGATCATTAAGGAGGCGGACGAAGACTATCCAGAGGTTCAAGCGGTGCTCAAGAACCGGCCTGTCTTTGTGACATTTGCGTATTTTGTTTACCGCTCATTCAATTTGTTCTGCCGGGTTTTCATGCGACTTGAGGTCTCCGGACTCGAAAACATAAAGAAACTCGACCGTCCTTACCTTATCTGCCCTAACCATCAGAGTTTTCTGGATCCGTTCGTTCTCTGCTCAAATTATCCTCTTGCTGTCTTCCGCAATATCTTTCATGTCGGTGCGAGTATGTTCTTTAAAGGACGGATAATGCAGTTTGTGGCCCGAATGCTGAATGTCGTCCCGATTGATCAGGACACTCAGTTGATGAAGGCAATGAAGGCCGGTGCGATAGGCCTGAAACATGGAAAGATCCTTAATATCTATCCAGAAGGCGAACGGGCATTTGACGGTAATTTGCACGAGTTCAAGAAAGGAGCGGCTATTTTTGCGACCGAACTCGACCTGCCGATCGTTCCCGTGGCACTCGACGGCCTGCAGAACGTGTGGGCCCGACGCTCTTGGAAGATCCGTCCTGCAAAGGTAAAGATCCGTATCGGCGAGCCGTTTTATGCAAGGGACGTGATCGGAACCAAATTAAGACCTTTGACTCTTGCAGTGGGTTCCAGC
>JAEUQK010000021.1 GCA_016789265.1 Blastocatellia bacterium | reverse complement strand
CTCTCTTGTGCCAAGACTATCTACCAAGCGACTCGTCAAGTACACGTTCCATATAAAGGATCGCATCGTCGACATTACGTGCCCGTTTTCGCCAATGGAGCACGAACCAACCTGTGCCAATGCCGTACTGTTGAAAACACGGCCCCTTTCGGTGTCGTTTTATTTCCTTCGGCGGGTTGTGGATAAAAGCAGTGATTCTTCCCGAACTTCCCTCAACTTGAATCCGACCTGGAAACCTTCTTGGTCCGATTTGGTAATCGCCCTCGTAGATTACACTCCGCCCTTCGCTGTGAACCGTCCAACCGCGTTCTGCCCAGGCGCCTCGCTTTGGCGGATCGACGCAAACTGCAATAGTCGGCCTGACTATGGATGTGGGAACCGTGCTCGGCAGGACAGTGACAGGCAATCGCGGCCGAACGACTACCGACGGTTCTCGGAGAGACGGTCTAATTTGAATAGCAGTCGCCGGTCGTACCGTAACAACTTCTTCAGACGGTTTGACCGCGAGCGGCTCACTTGACCGGTCCAGGTCATTCGTAATCACCGCGGCAGTAACGTAACCTGAGGGATCCGAATAGAGTCGTTTGCTCGTACGCATATATGTGCTTTAGCAAGATGATTTAAATAACAGAGGCAAAGCGATTTCATTGCGATCCAATGCCTCTGTACGATTCAAATCGCCTGCCTTAACCTGTTTCGGCGACCCGCTTCCACATCGCTCTTGATGGCAAAAACCTTCTGTCCTTCCGAAACGGCCTGATATAGGTCATCATTGAAGCCAAAAAATCCGCCTTCGGGTTTGCTCAGCTGGAAGCCATTTAGGTTGAGTTGGGCCAGGACGTCACGCGGCTTAGTTCCAGGCAGTATTTGAACATCTTTGAATTCGCGTTTTCCGTCCGTACCTGCAATGGAAATTATGATCTGTTTCATTGTGTTACCTCTTCTGTGAATCAAGATAGGAACCGTTGGTTCCGGAGAATAAGATGTCGGGCAACTCGTGAAAGTTGTTGGCATCAAAGAAGTTATATTCCGATTGGAGTTAAGATCGGATAATTGTATGAGCGTGTTCATGACCAAAAACGAAGTGGTGTTTTATAAGACCGAAATAACCGCGGCGTTCGAGGAGCTTATAAGGCATCCATGGTTCTCAGGCCGTCGGGCGGCAAAGCAATGGCAATTCTTTAGGCACTGTTTTCAAACCTTGTTAGGGAAAGTTGACGAGGACTATCCGTGCACCGGGACGCAGGCGATCCAGTACAAATATGAGATCAACGATAAGCTCCAGCGGTACTATCTGGCGTTTGGCAAGCCGATAAGGTTCGTGTTTCGACTTGTCAGCGAAAGAAAGCAAGGGCCCTCGTTAAATGAGGAACCTGACTACCCGTCATGTAACGGGTACCGTCTGATGATTTCCTATAACCAAAAGACACCGGATGAAATCCAGCACAGAAGAATGCAGCTTGAAAGAACGGTGGCCGATGCGATCGACGCCGAATTCGATTCGTATCGGAAATTGCCCGAAGTTGAAACCACCGCTTTGGACGAACTGTTTGATCGATCCTGTTCACGGTATAGAGAGATCGTCAATCTCCTTCGAAAGCACAAGGCGAGGGGATGGGTGCTAAATAACGAAATGAATCCGTCGACCAAGAGACTGATCGATGTAAAGATAAGAAAAATGTCGGACAACAACGCGGAAGTTGCCACTGCGGAGTACTGGCTTTTGATGTGGTGGTCAACAAATGACCAGAAATACGCTCATACTTATAAAGAAATGAATCGCCAGATGTATTATCTGATCTTACGTGATGGGAAATGGCTTGTCGCGGATAATATTTGGGGAAAACCAAGGACTTCGACTCCGAAGAGGAACATTCGTGACCGTTAAAGTGCATTACGCGAGGATTCCTAAGCGCCGCATCATGACACAGTTTTGAAAGCTCGCCGGCAAGCTAGACCGAGGTATTAAAAGAGACCGCGTTTTGCGATCTCTGGTTTGTCTTCCCATTCCGATAAATAAGGAGACACTCAATTTGCACTCCTCCTTTGGCGACCTGAGTTGCGAATTACGGTTCGGGAAGGCTGCCGGGGGTCTCGGTCGTAAGATCGTTTATATCGACCCTGATCTCATCGGACAATGTGACCCTTTCTTTCGTAACGAAGATCTGTAATGTAACCAGTTCATTCTTATGTAGGAATCCTCTCAGAAAGTTCAGGCTACGCTCGATTCGCTCTCGGTTCTTATCAATTTTCTCCCCGATTTCCGGTGATCGGACGACTCCCATTTGTATTTCCTCCTTACAGGCGAAATGGCAATACGGGACATCAGTCCTGTAATGCCTGTCGCACAAAAGAAGATCTCTGGCTGCTCGGATTCGGGAAGTGAGGTAACAATAGAAACTAACCCGCTTTTTGTCAATGCTCAGTTTCCTTCGGCATGTGCGTTCCCAATCGTGATATGTCTCGTGAGAGTTCAGGATCGTATTGCTCGGTGATTTGGGACTTTCGTCTAATTTTTCACCCTGTTTTCTATTGACATTGATTGTTACGATGCAGACAGGCGACAAACTAACTCGAAAACAAAAATATGAAGCCAGCAAAATTAAACCAAAATAATCTTCGGCGATACCGAAACCGGTCTGGGCTTGAGCAAAAACAGGTAGCGTTCCTGTTAAATCAAAGGTCCACGGACGAAGTATCGCGGTACGAAACCGGGGTCTATAGGCCAAATCTCGAGACCGCATTCAAATTGCAAGTAATTTTTCATGTTCCGATAAGTCTCATCTACCACCGGCTTTTTGAGTATTGTCAGATAGAAATCGCTGAGCTAAAACGCCAACATCCGCAAGCCCTGCCTGACCCGGGCTGGTTTCCACCAAACCAGGAGCAATTGAAACAAGAGGAGTTTTGCTTTTACGGAGAGATTCTTAAGGGCACTATCCCGAACGAGGTTGAGCTTAAAACAGTAGACAAGCACATTCTGAACCTAATGAATACCGCGACCCTCTACAGACAGGGTCGGAATCCTTACCCGAAATAACTAAGCCATTTTTTGATGAACACCCACTTACCAACAATTCTTGGTATAGCCGCCGGGGCGCGCCGGATCGGGGTCGCCGTATTTCAGGGTGTCGACTTAATTTCTTACGGTGTTAGATCTATAAAGGACAAGGATGACAACCTGACACTCTCAAGGACACGCCGGATACTAAGGGAATCACTTCATGACTATGATCCCACACATATCGCATTGGCAAAGATCGTCTTTGTACAGCAGCACCGATCATTTGTGAAGATCGTGTTTGACGAAATCCGCAACTTTCTGAAAGACCAACAAGTTCCTTATACGGAGCATAATCCCAAGGCTTTTCGGAAGGCGGTCTGTGAAAACGAAAAGCCAACCAAGGCCAATACAGCGTTGATCATTGCCGGTAGGTATCCCGAACTCAAGCGCTTCTTCAACGTTCCCAATATCTGGCAAAAGCGATACTACGACCTGCTGCTCGATGCCGTTGCAGTCGGTCTAGTATGTGCGAGGGACCACTTGTCTGATGACGACCCGTAATTGTTCCAGCTAATGACAATCAAATGAACACACTTATAAACGAACCTGAGTCTCCTTCGATCGGGCAGCTTTATTCACAGTATTCCCCAGACGAACTGGTCGAGGCTGAAGAAACGATAAAGCGTTACGTCTATTTAGTCTGGCGTATATACAAACGCCTAAAAACCGAGAATCAAAAAAATTTGACGACCGAGCTTTTAAACGCTAGGTTTAAACGTCCCCGCGCTTAACAATTAACACCCCTTTTACGATGTCCGGCAAAGGCTATTTTTCCTATGTCCGCGTTTCAACGCAACGGCAGGGGGATCTGGGCACATCGCTTGCCGAGCAGCAAGCCGCGATCGAGCGCTACGCCCAGAGGTTTAACCTCCGAATAATCAGACAATATGAAGAACGGGAAACAGCCGCCAAGCTAGGCCGCCCGGTATTCTTGGATATGCTCAAGGCCCTTCGGACTCAGAAGGCGGATGGTCTTGTCATCCACAAGATCGACCGCAGCGCCCGGAATCTTAAGGACTGGGCTGACCTTGGTTCACTTATCGATGCCGGGATCGAGGTTCATTTTGCAAACGAAAGCCTCGATCTTACATCTCGAGGTGGAAGACTTAGCGCCGATATTCAGGCAGTTGTAGCAGCGGACTATATCCGCAATTTGCGCGAAGAAACAAAGAAAGGTATCTACGGACGTCTCCGGCAAGGTCTCTATCCATTTCCGGCACGGGTCGGGTATCTGGACAAAGGAAAAGGAAATCCAAAAAGGCCGGATCCGATTCAAGCCCCGCTTGTGCGGCGGGCTTTTGAGCTATATGCCTCCGGACAGTACGGTCTCAACGCCTTGGTCGAGAAGATGTATGAGGCGGGGCTGAGAAACAAAAACGGCAAGAAAATCAGCAGGAATGGTCTCGTGTGCATCCTCAAGAATCCCTTTTATATGGGCTTGATTAGGATTGAGACAATCGGCGAACTCTTTATCGGCATCCACAAGCCGATCATCTCAAAAGCCCTGTTTGATGATGTCCAGAACGTTTTTGCCGGAAAAAGGGTACCAAAGAAGAACAAGCACTTCTTTATCTTTCGAAGGCTTATAGAATGCGAGTCCTGCGGAAATTTTCTGATCGCAGAAAAGCAGAAGGGCCACATTTATTATCGCTGTCAGACAAAGACATGTCCGCAAAAGACCATACGGCAAGAGCTGATCGAGCAAAGGGTCGTGGAAGTATTCATGAAACTTCAGCTAACCGGTCAGGAATTCCATCTGCTTAAAATTGAAGCCATTAAGTTTCAAAAAGAGGAGCCAAAACGAATCGAGGCGGAAAGAAAACAACTAATGATGGAGTTAGTTCAGACAGAGGATCGGCTTGCAAAGCTGGCGGATGCTTATATCGACGGCATATTTTCAAAGGATGCGTATACGGCCAAGCAAAATCAGTTGATCCTGAAAAAGCAGGAGATCCGGGAGAAACTTGGTTTACTAGAAGATGCGGGCCGTGAATTTCTCGCGGAGTTTCAGGAATTTCTCGAACTGCTGAAAACTGTTTATTTAAGCTATAAACTGGGAAGTCCGAATGAAAAACGGGAGTTGGCCCAAATCACTTTCTCGAACTGTTCGGTAAGCGGAAAATCCCTCACAATTAAACTAAAAAAGCCGTTTCAAACCGTGCTCGAACGCGAACCTTTCCCCGTTGGTAGCCCAACACTAGCAACCGCTCGAACTTTGCAAAAATTGTACATTAAACTCTTCCGCTATTTTCAAAAGCGGATCATTTCAAAAAGCCGTGCCGAAAGCGGTTATGAGTTACCGCTGGCAGCATAGGCGAAACTAAACTCAAACACTATCAGCATATAGTTAAGATTAATGTTGCGGTAGGGTGAAAAATTAGACGAATGTCTCGGGGTGGAAGGCTGAGAAGTACGGCTAGTTCCTACCGTTTGCGTTTGGCCGAACCATGGCCTCGATGCTGAGATAGCGGTTCATCAGTGTGATGAACAACTTGTCCGGTTCTGGGATCAGACACGGTTTCTTGGTAGGCATCGTTGTCGCGATCGATGATTCTCTTAAGCTTCATCCATAAGCCTGTTTTTCTATGTAGATCATCACCAACTTTTTGTTCCGTAAAGGGCCTCTTTTGTCCGGGGCGCTTACCTTTAATGCCCAGCATCTCATAGATCGCGATCGTATCACTGATGGTGACATGGAATGCCCGAGCTTTTGATCCGCAGTTGGGGCAAGGGCTGCGATCTTCGACTGCCAAACCTGCGGATTCAAATATCTCCGTGCCACAGTCCTGACAATACATGTTGGTTTGTGTGTTACTCATGGCTTAAAGTTACCATCCGGCTGGTTTGGAAAAAGTCCCAGCCTCGTCTGTCAGCGTATCGGAGAAGAGACTCTTGGCCAAAACCCAGGGCCGGACTTGCTTGATGAAACTGGCTTGTTTTTGAAGCTGGAAACTTGGTTTGGGATGAGGGTTAACAATACCAACCGGGAGTTTTAGTTCCTCACCCACGATTCTTACAGGCTCTAGTAGATCAGAGTCATTAGTAATTAGCACCGCGCTGGCTGGAGAGAGAAAGTCACATACTGGAGGAAGTATCATCGAGTCGGCTTGTCACGAAATGCGACCTTAGGGTATATTGAAAGGCCGCTCATTCAACCTGACTAGCCTGTAAATACGACAGATATCACATATGGGTTACTTCGATTCCCTTGATCGTGCTGCGGATTGGTTGGCATTGGTACAAAATAAGAATAAAGGATGGGGGATGTCCCGGGGGCAAGCTTCCTCCATCGTTAATACCGCTGAGGCTATATATGTCCTAACAAGAGCAAACAGACACTATTCTAAAATAGATGAAGGTCTCGCTTTTATCGAAGCCAGGCTCTTTCCGGCGATCGAAAAGAGCGGTCCAAGAACGAGATATGTAGTATTCGCGCTCCTGGCAGCTTTCGACCATGTAGAGGTAGTTGACCAGAATTTTGTTAAAAGATGTGTGCGCTGGCTCATGGACGCAAGAAATACTGACGGGGCGTGGGGGCATGACGCTAAGGATGGTGAGTCGCGATTGTATCCAACTTGTTTTTCGCTACTAATGTTGACTAAATTTGGTGTCGACGTTAAAGATTTGGAATCAGCATTTCACTGGCTGGTTAGTAAAAAAAGGACCGAGTCAGGGTGGAGTTTTGAAGACGGAAAGAAGGCAAGCCCAGCGGCTACCGCGATGGCTATTCTGGCACTGAGAATCATTAAGGATTATAATGAGGACATATTCACCAAACCCAAGGAATACCTACTCGAAACTTCCCACTGGAACAACGAGCGGGAAAATCTGCCTGGAACGCTTTGGGACCACTGCACATATATGTGGGTCTTTCCTGCACTGGTGTCGCTGGACGTAAATCCCTACGCTCCTACGATCGCTCAAGGTGTCCGATTCGTCAATGGATTAGTCGACGATCACGGTTGGAACGAACCATTTGGCGGGGTTACGATACGAAGTCAGTTCTGGGCAGTGTACGCCTTAGACTGCCTAGCAAATGCCTTTGACCCAGCAATTCATATCTACCGAATAGATTCTGAACGAACACAGCCCACATTAAGTGAACCGGAGTTTGTCCACATCAAAATTCGGGGCCCCTGGGCAATGGTGGTCCCCAGAAAGACCTATCGGCTGTTCACTTATTTGATTCTGTCAGTTTCGGTGATCGCCTTTCTTGGATTTCATAGATTGCTAAGTTCAATCTCCCGCTGGGCTGATTTCGGAGTCGCTGTATTGTTTTTCACTCTCGGTTACGTTTTAGTGAGAAAAAGAAGAAAGCTGTTTCCTTATCGACTATTGTGGATAATTCTGGGTTGCGTCGTAATATTGTCGTTCGTAGATCTAGTTTTCGGCGTCAGTGTACTGGACCTATTTAAGAAGTTAGAAATTTTCAGATGGAATCAAACGCAAGTGTAGTACATTTTTATAAATACGGACTGATCCTGATTAAGGACAACAAGATTCTCTTGTGCGAGCCTTATGCTTTTACTGACCTAATCCTTCCCGGCGGAACCAAAGAAGGTGATGAGAGCCACGTTGAAAACCTGCTTCGGGAAGTAGAAGAAGAACTTGGTGTGCAAGCGGTTCTTGATCTCGAATCGTTAAAGTACCTAGACAATTTCAAAGACGTCGCAGCAGGACGAACTTATAGGATTGTCGAAATTGAAGCATATCTTGGAAACGTGACCGGCAAGCTAACGGCATCTAGCGAGATAAAGAATTTGCGTTGGTTTTCACCGAATGATGATTGGAATGTTCTTTCGCCCATAATCCGGAATAAAATCCTTCCCTATCTTCTAGAAAACAATTATCTTTCACGACCTCAAGGCCAAAACGAATTGTGATCGGAGAATTTTTGCCCAAATGTACTCTATGCAGGAGTGTTCCGCTGTTTAGTCAGAACCGCGACCAAAATTATCGCACCGATGAAACCGCCAACCCCGAGATAATCGGACAGGGTGGAAATGGTTTCGCTACTAAACAATTGAGAAAACGATAGGGCCACAATCGTGGTGACTGTATAGAATGCTACCTTACTTTCATTGGGCCAGCCGGTTTGGGCCACCCAACCAAACGCTGGGATCGAGAATAGCATAGCGCCTGTGATAGATGTTAAGTAGCGCAAGTACATCTCGTAACCTTCGAGGGTTGCTACCTGCTGGCTGACGAACAGCAAGAGTTTGTCATCGAGGGACCACACTAGGATGCCGAAGACAAAACCGAAGATCATGTTCCTGAGGCGACGTCTATGATCTTGGGATCGTCGAATCTGACGCTCACTCTCGAAATCGCCCTTAAGGTCATCTAGGGTCTTGTTTGTGTTCCTTTCGGCATTTTTCAGCGCAGCGATTTGGGACATAAGGTCGTCAATTTCTGTTTCCTTTCTTTCGGTTAGTTTCTCAGCTTCGATTCGTTTTTGAGTTTCGAGTTCTCGTTCTGCAGCAAGCCGTGCCGTTTCTTGCTCCAACGCGAATATTTGCTCATCTCTGCTATTGGCTAGGAACTTCTTCAACTCAAGCGATACGGCCGGAATATCATTTCGTGTGTATGGGCGACCTTGGAGGGTCTTCGTTTTTACGTAATCGAATGCCATGGTCAGCTGATCCACGGGCGTCTTCATCACATCTTCGTGATACTCGGCCATGAGCGCAAGTTCTTTTGCATCGAAGACGTTATGAACTGGGAAGACTTGGTCGCTGATGAAAGACGAGAAGACCTCTACAAACGGTTGCTCTTCGGCCTGAGTGGCTAGAAACGGTGACACACTGTGCAGGAAACCGACAAAGCTGAAGCAGAAGGGTTTACCATCTTCGGCGAGATGTTCCGCCGCCTTTAGGAGCGTGCCATCGCGGGTCAAGAACCATGTTTTGGAGTTCAATGTCCGCTCTCTTTCGACAAGAAGGCAGTGAGCCACATCGTGTTCGAGGACTCCCTCGGATTTTGGCCAACCGCGATATCTTGTGGCGGACTCGTTTATGATTCGTCCGATCTTTTCGACGTTCCGCCCCTCTATAGCCTCCTCCGCCGTAATGTCCTCCAATTCGATTGACCATTTGTCCTTTAGAAACCTGGGCAGATCGGAAAACGGCTCAACGAACTCTTCCGGGGTAAGATCCTCGTTTTCCGAGTGAGCACTGAAATACGCGAGCAAAAATTCGTCTTTCGTCCGGCTTTCAATCAGTTCCTCTGGTATGGTATCAATAACCTTTTTAATCTCTTGCAAATGCTCAGCGGCGACCCTCCTGGCTTCATCAATAGTTGCTCGCGTTACTTTCAATTCTATGCCGAGTCTGGCGGCGATTCGTGTCGTCTCGGCGAAGAGGGGTTCATTATCGGAATGAGGAATGATCCCGGCGAGCAAGATATTAGTATCCAGATAGAATGCGGATCCAGCGAACGCGTGTTCGTTCAGCGGATCGAACGCGCCGGTCTCAAGGCCGAGCAGTTTTGTGAAATAGTACCCTTGCGTTAGATAAAACTTAAGTTTCTGATCCGCTTCGTTCGCACTTCGTAAGAATCCGAGACAGCGGGATTTGAGAGTTTCCTTCGCGGCGGGCGTCAAGCTCTTGTCGGCGACGACGTGGTTGAAAGTCAAATCTAGATCGATATTTCTTATTAGATCTCGATTTGTCATTTGTCCGGTCACATTCTTAGCGATCAACTGGCCAAATCGAGCAAAACACTCAAATGTGAATGCGCGGAAGACATTCGCAGCTACGTCGAAGGGAACAACGCTTTCGGTATCCTTCAAAAGAGTTTTCAAGACCTCGCCGAACAGCTCTTCTGATTTGTGAATCACTTGTCCGGCTGCGCGCTCTCCCGCTGCTGTCAGAAAATATGCGTTTCGCTTCAAAAGCTCGGTTTCCGATACGAGATTCTGCTTTATCAATCTGGAGAGCGACTCCTGAATCGTTTCGACTCTTAATTCAGTCGCCGCTGGACCGATCTTTAAGTTCTGGACGAGCGTTCCGATTCGATAGGGATTAGTTTCCAAACTGCCAATCAACGATCCAAGAACGGTTTTGTCCAAAGCTCTTTCTCGCAACGACGCTGCTTCAGGAGCGAAGCGCAACAAGGAGGAATATACAATTTGCCGTTTTTCCTCGATAGATAATGAAGCAGTTACGTTCTCTTGCCGGTGGGCCGGCCCATAAGCTGAAGGGTTGGACATTTGGATAAACCTGCAGGAATAATGATCGAAATTCTACACCATTATAGCATTATGAATTACTAGTGGAATGGGGACTGGCAAAAATTGATATTTTAACCCTACGAGAAAGCGGGAACTGGTGTTTTGTTTCGAGACGCGAGGAGTTACCGCAACAAATCCGCGTCGCAAAATGTAAAAGCCACGGACGACGACACTTCGACCCCATAAGGTTTCTCGAACGGATTCGCCGCTTAAATAAGCGAGCTGGCCCACGACAATACTTTTTACGATGTAATGTGCAGTTTCTCGAAACAACCTTGTGCGACACGAAGTAAAAATTTCCCTTGTTTTAGATAAAAAAGAACCCCTGTTGAGGAACTTGGTTGATACTTTTTTCAATCGGTAGGCCACTATACTATTCTCGAACAAACCTCAAAACGTCCGATAATTAGCCCTGCGTTTCCGAAGATACTTTGATAGTTTCGTGCCTAGCAACCTCCTTCCGAATTTGCCCCACACCGAGATTTGAATACTCAAAGAAGAGTGACCGTTATCACTGAAATTGACCGAAACAGGTGACACCTTGAAAACGTTCCCCTGCATTGGACGCTCGTTTCGGAACAAACCAGTCTCCGGGGTCTCTAATTAGTTATTAGCTTGAAAAAGTCCAATGGATCGAAGTAGATTGGCGAGATATCCCGGCGACGTATTCACGTATTGGTTGCAAGAATCAAAAGGATAGTCGTAAGTGTTGATACAATCCCAGGACCGAACGGGGCTCTATTGAAATTGAATTGGCTTTGCCGTTCCTTGTGATAAGGGTCGGAGGGCATGTGAAAGTAAGCTGGGTCTGATGTACCAAGGTTTCAGCTTGATGTCGTATATCTCCTACAACTTGAACGCGAGAATTGGTGATACCCCCAAGGGGTTTCAGCGTTCGAAACATGTCGAGTCATCTGAAATTGAACACCCCGTGAGTTCCATTTCGATCAATATTTGCCGGTCGGCCAGGTTTGGTCAGATCGGTTTTTTATTTTACGTGGGAATGGTCTCAAGCGAGCAATTTTGACGTAAAGGCCCGGCCGGTAATTGGCGTTACCTGCCGGGCCGCGTTGTTCACAAGAACGGAACACAAGGTTCCGCAGTATGCGAGCACATCAAGCCGCATAGTACGGAAACCCGGACTCAAAATCAATCTTTCAGGTCCGCAATGCGATGTCTATCGGATTGTGTGATCGAACAAAGGCCGTCATGTTTCAGTCTTCTGTTACTCGTCAAGGAGAATCCGAATATCGTCCATAAAAACTGTACGCGTCACGAAACGAAGCAAGTATCTCAAAATAGGCGGGATCGCCGCGGCCGTATTTCTGATCACGCTCGGCGTGTTCGCTTCAAACGGCTGGCTGCCGTCGACCGATCCGATGACGGGCCAGAAGACCGGTTGGTTCGGGAGGCCCTTGCCAAAGAACGCTACTTCGGTATGGAATCCCTTTCCGCCTCCATCGCCAACTCCGCAGCTTTCCAAAGAGATGATCTACGCCGGGAGTCGTCTATTAGCGGTTGAAGATGCGAATGCGAATCAGGCGCCGCCGGCGGATATTGCGGTATGGAGACCGTCGAACGGGACTTGGTATGTGGTCGGACAGACGGGTTCTCAGGCGACGACTTTGTCATTTGGAACGTCGGGCGATGTTCCTCTGATCGGCGATTACGAGGGCGACGGGAAGACCGATTTCACTGTTTATCGGCCGGGTTCGCCGTATTCTTACTTTTACGTTTGGCCGAGCAATGGCGCGAGTTGGTGGGGGACAAGCTGGGGCACTTCGGACCAAAACGACATTCCGGTGGCGGGCGATTTTGACGGCGACGGCAAGACGGATTACGTCGTGGTTCGGCCCGATTCCGGCGCCGGAACGTTTACGTGGTGGGTCCTCAAATCTTCCGACAGCGATTACTATTATCAATCTTACGGCGCGAATACGGACATCCCCGCACCGGCCGATTACGATGGCGACGGCAAGACCGACAGCGGCGTTTACCGCGCCAGCAATCAAACTTTCTACTGGATAAATTCCTCAAACGGCGGCACGAACGGCGTGAGCATCGGGCAGACGGGCGACAAAGTTGTCTCGTCTGACTACGACGGCGACGGCAAGGCAGACCTCGCTGTTTATAATTCCTCGACGGCTTATTGGTACATAAAATCCTCGATCACAGGCAGCGTTTCCTCGACACAATGGGGCAGCAGCGGCGACGTGCCCGTTCAAAATGATTACGACCTCGACGGCAAAACGGACATCGCAACCTGGCACGCCCTTTCCTCCGATTCAGTCTGGTCCATCAAGAAATCCTCCACCGGCTCAACCCGAACAGAATACTGGGGCTCCACCGGCGACATCCCCGTCCCCGCCTACTACCGGAGGTAACTCGCGATGATGCCCAGAACATTCGAAGCAAGAACCACGGCCCACAACTCAAACGAGGAATCAAACATGCTTGTCCAAAAAGATCACCGCAATAATGAAACATTAACCACCGCAATATTCCTGATGCTGCTCGCCATCGTGCTCGGCATCCTAACCGTATCAATCGCCGACGCACAAGGTGTAGTACCGGAACCGCGAAATAGCCGAGGAACGTTCAAACTGAGCGAACTTGAAAGGATTAGCCTAGAAACCGGGAAACTTACTTTCTCACTGCCGATAGCATCTCTTGGCGGTCGGGGACTGAACAATGACGTCTCGCTGAAGATAGAACAGACATGGCGGTCGGATGTAATCGATTCGGTGACCACGATCCATCCTGATCCATACGCATTTAATGGGCTGCAGGCAAGCGGAGGCGGATTCCTTGTTGGAACGATGACCCAATCGCCAACTCAATATGAGACAGGCCCTTGTTCAGGGGAGCTTCACTATCACGCCTATTGGACAGACTTTTCTATCAATTTCACGACCTTCGGAGGGCAGAGCCTTTTATTCAAGAGCGTCGAGAATGACGGCCAACGTAACGCTTGGACTTCGACAAGCTGCCAAGATGACGAAGATGATATTGGCGATACCTTTGTTGCGTGGGATGGTAGCGGTGCGAAGCTTATCCTCGATGACCCCATCACCGTAGATAGCAGGCCAGATTCCATCGTCCGCAATGATCTTGATGGAGTGGTAAGACTTACTGACGGGACTACATATAGGATTGATGACGGCCTTGTAGTATGGGTACAAGATCGTAACGGAAATCGAATAGAAGTAAGTTCGATCGCTTACGGCGTCGACAATAGTCCATCCGTCAGTTATCTCAATTCAGCGACGGATTCTTTGAATCGGACAGTCGAAGTAACAGGCGATTATCCCGCTCCAGGTGTGACGACCACGGTTTCATATAAAGGAACCGGTGGAACGACGCGCGAAGTCGAGATCGTCTATGACAACATGGGCGATGCGTTGAGATCGGGTGAAAGTTTGCAATCTCTATATGAACTCTTTCCTGATGTCGCTACATCGACTACAGATGTCGATGAAATGATCGTCAAACAGGTGGACTTGCCAAACGGGCAACAGTTCAACTTTCAATACAATGCATACGGAGAACTCGCCCGAGTTGAGTTACCGACAGGGGGCGCTGTCGAATATGACTACGAAAGTCTCGAAGGTGTTACCTTGACGCGTCGATTAACTGAGAGACGGGTATACGAAGATGGCAGCAGTTTGACGAGCAAAACCGTTTACGATTATTCGTTCGATTCTTATAGTCCACCGGGAAGTGAGACATGGACGACCGAATCTGTCTACGATGGCTCAAATAACCTCAAGACAAAGACAAAGACCTATTTCCATTCGTCTTATGGAACCCTCCTCTCCTACTACTTTCCCGAATACTCTGGCGCTGGTAAGGGTGGGCGTGTTACGAAGGTCGAATCATATGATACGGATGGAACTACACTCCTTCGAAAGGTTGAAAACACTTATGCAGCACGGACCTCAACTTCGTGGACGATCCCTGATGTTGGGAACATAGCTAAGGACTTTCGCCTGACGGAAACCAAAACGACCCTCAGCGACACAAATCAAGTCAGCACGACAACTTATAGCTACAACGGATCGGTCGATTTCAATCTTTTGTCGGACATCTACGAATACGACTTCGGGTCGGGTTCGGCTGGCAGCCTGATCCGTCGGACGCATATAGATTACGAAACATCATCGAACTACACGGGAAATTCCGTAAACCTGCGAACTCTTCCAACTGAAACATGGGTTTCGTCTGACTCAGGCGGAAGCACAAAACTATCGCGGACACAATTCGAATACGATAACTATACGAGCAGTTCGCCTCATGCTGCACTTACGTCCAGAAGCAATGTTACCGGGCACGATACCACCAATTATGGGACCGGTTTTACATATCGCGGAAACGTTACCGCCGTTACAAGATATGCTGACGCAGCAACTCCTAGCGGTGGGATATCAACATATTCGCAGTACGATATTCTCGGAAATGTTGTAAAAGCCTATGACGGAAATGGCAACGCAACGATCATCAGTTATTCCGATAACTTTGGTTCGGCGGACAGTAATGCAACGACCAATTCAACACCGTCGCAGATCACCGGTTATTCAACCTTTGCGTTTCCGACAAGCACAACTAACCCTTTGAGTTGGACATCATACATTCAATACGATTACTTCACCGGACAAATGGTAAATGCTCAAGATGTCAATGGAATTGTTTCGAAGACGATCTACAACGACGCTCTTGATCGTCCGACGCAGACCGTTTCAGCGATCGGTACCGCCAACGAAATACAAACGAGCATCGAATACGACGACGCAAACAGGCGCGTTGAAAAGACATCTGATCTATTTACCTTGAATGACAACCTGGCCCGGACGGAAAGTTATTACGACGGTCTCGGAAGAACGGTCGAGACTCGCGATTACAAAGATGGGGACTATGTTTCCGTAAAAACCGAATATGATGCTCTCGGCCGCGTCTATCGCACAAGCAATCCTTATCGTCCGTCTCGAAGTGAGTCACTTCTCTGGACAACCAGCACCTTCGATGCGCTTGGTCGAGTTGTATCCGTCGAAACACCTGACGGCGCCGAGGCAACGACGAGCTATTCCGGCAATGCCGTAACCGTCACCGACCAGGCCGGAAAGCTCCGCCGCTCGATCACAAACGCTCTCGGCTGGCTCACCCGCGTCGATGAACCAAACTCGAGCAACCAACTCGGCACCGTCAGCAGCCCGAACCAACCGACTAATTATTACTACAACACACTCGGGCTAATGGTAAGAGTGAATCAGGGCGATCAGAATCGTTACTTTATGTATGATTCGCTAGGCCGGACATTGCGGGTTAAACAGCCGGAACAGAGCGCTAATTCCGCGCTAAATACTAGCGGCAATCCTGACAATAACAGTTGGTCGATCGGCATGACCTACGACAATAATGGCAATGTATTGACGACAACGGATGCTAAAGATACAACTGTCACATTCACATATGATGAACTCAGTCGCGTCGAAACAAAGACGTATGAAGATGGAACGCCAACAGTAACGTTTTATTATGACGGGGCCGGGCTGTCATCGGTCCCAGACTATTCGAAAGGTAAGACGACCAAGGTCAGCAATAGCCTTTCGGAATCCAAATACACTCAATTTGACGTAATGGGTCGGGTTTTGCAGGCCCAACAGATAACTGATGGCACAACTTATACCTCCAGCTATGAGTACACGCTCGCGGGCGACTTGAAACAGGAGATATATCCGATTAGTGGACGTGTCGTAAAGACGAGCTTTGACGGCGACGGTCAGATTTCTCGTATCTACGGTCAGGCAACCTCTTCGGCTACCGAGCGCACCTATGCTAATACGTTCATGTATATGGCAGACGGACGCATAGAAAAACTTCGATTAGGCAATGGCCTTTGGGAAGCTGCAAAGATCAATAACAGGCTACAGGTGACCGAATTTCTAATGGGTCATGGTTCTGCGTCCGGAGATCTATGGAAGCACACATATGAGTACGGCGAACTGCAGACTAACGGTACCGTTGACACTTCGAAAAACAATGGCGACATCGGCAAGCAGACATTGTCATATAACGGTCTGGCGAATCCGTTTGTTCAGACCTTTAAATATGATTCGCTCTCGCGTCTGACCGAGGCAAAGGAAACTAACAACAGCAACCAGACTTGGAAGCAAGGGTTTGGTTACGATCGATACGGCAACCGAACTTCGTACGAGAAATATTCTGGGTCGACCCAATTGACGCTTAACGACGTAACAAATCCTGGCGTCGATGATGATACCAATCACTTGCTTTCGACCGATGGTTACACTTTTGACGAGAACGGAAATATGACCGTGGATGCCGAAGGAAGACAGTTTACCTTCGACGGTAATAATAAGCAGACCGAGGTGAAAGATGATCAAGACACCACGATCGGCCACTACTATTACGACGGAGAAGGAAGAAGAGTAAAGAAAGCGACGGCTGCCGGAACGACCATATTCGTTTATTCGCTAGGAAGACTGATAGCTGAGTATTCGACCGAGACTCCCGCTTCAAATCCGACGACAAGTTACACTGTCACAGACCAACTTGGATCGCCTAGAGTGATCGTGAATGCCTGGGGTGCGGTTGTTTCCCGGCGTGACTTCATGCCTTTCGGTGAGGAGATCGCAGCAGACGGAACCTATCGCACGACCACACAAAAGTACGGGCAGACCGACCGCGTGCGACAAAAGTTCACGGGCTACCAGAAAGACGAAGAAACCGGCCTCGATTTCGCCGAAGCCCGAATGTACCAAAACCTACATGGAAGATTCACTGCCATCGATCCTCTATTAGCTTCGGGCAAATCCGTCGATCCACAGACATTTAATCGGTATGTTTATGTAATGAACCGCCCACTGATTCTGACGGACTCAACTGGATTACAGGCAGGGAAAAAGGTGGAAAAGAAAGAAGAGGAAATTAGAATAAATACCGAGATCAACAAGGACGCCCCCAGGCTTGAGGTCAACGTCAAGTATCTCGATAAAGACGCATATGGGACTGCCGTGCCCATCGGTGGCGAGTTTCAAATAATATCGAAATTTCTTATCAACAAGCCCGCGGATGGGGTTAATCCGGGAGACTACGCCGTGACAGAACCAGTTGACTATGGAACGGAGCCCGATGATAAAACGAAAGCCGTTGAGGAAACTAAAGATAGAACGTCTGAGGGTACGCTTGCAACTGCAAAGCAGATCGAGTCATCAAGGGAAACAACGGTTACGGTTAAGGGAGCAAAAAATGAGGCGGTAGAAGTAACCAAGGTAGAGACATACCGAGTTTTGCCAAGGAGTAACATGGACCGAAACGCAACGGGCGCTATTGGCTTCAAGGTCACGGTGACTGACCCTCAGGTTAAGGCTGGCAAAGACCCGAATAGTCCACCAAAGACTGTCACGTTTTCAACGGAGGATCGGAACTGTAGGACTTGTGGGGATAAACGAATCGAGGTTCGCAACGTCCCGGTTAGAAAGAGACCCGAGGAAGAATGAAGTGTAGTAGGAGGTGTACATGATAAAGGCAGTATTGATAGTTATTATGCTCAATATATGGTTATTCGGGCAAGTTCCGGATCAGGTTCCGAAGTCTGAATATAAGATCGCGAACGTCTATATCTTACTTGATGCCGACACCCGATATTTGCGTAAGCTTGCTAATCGGACGATTTCCAGGGATAGGATCAACCATTCTGCGGAGATCGCTTGCTTTGAACGCCATCTCTTAATGTCGGGACTTTTCGATAACGTTAATTATCGGATTTCAAAGCTAGTGGGTACTGATAGGTACGATTTAACCTTAATTACAAAGTATAAAAAGAATCCTCCAGTTTATGAAATTGAAAAGGTCACGTTTACGGGATTCAGTAACTTACACGCGGCGAAGCTCGGAAATTTGTCGAGGTCCGTCCTCAGTGGAACACATAAGGTGGATCTAAGGTACGACATCCCTCGATTGGAGAAAACTCTAATCGACGGGCTTGGCAAGCTCGCAAATACACCTGACTTCTACGCTTGGGTGGAGCTAGCTCTCAACAGTAACAAATTGGTCGTCACTGTTTCACCTCAATTTGCTGGCTGTTCCTAATCAGAATCGGAAAGCCTACGAACAAAACCAGTGCCAGACGGGCCGTGACAGCGATGCGGCTTGGCAACGGACGCTGGGAAACATCCCTATACAACACCCGCGGACAGGTCACACAGATCGGGCTCGGGCTTGGTCCGAACAGCCAGAATCTTCTGAAGCTTGAGCTAGGTTACGGAAACAATACAAAGAACAACGGGAGTTTGAGGGAACAAAAGATCACGGTTCCGAACGTCGGGACGACAAACGGCTTTACGGCTACACAAACCTATACCTATGATGATCTGAATCGCCTTCTCTCCGCGACTGAGACGATCAACAGCGGCCAGACCTGGAAGCAGACATTCACGATGGACCGTTACGGCAACCGTCGTTACGATGCTTCGAACACCACCACTCTCGGAAGCTGCACGGAGGCGATCTGCAACCCCACGATCTCGACCTCGACAAACCGCTTCACAAGCAGCGGCTGGCAATATGACGCGGCGGGTAACGTTACGGGCGATGCCGAAGGAAAGGATTTCATATACGACGCCGAGAACCATCAGATCGAGGTACAGAACGATCAGGACACGACGATCGGCGAATACCGCTATGACGGGGACGGAAAAAGAGTAAAGAAGATCGCGGGCACAGAGACCACCATTTTCATTTACAATGGAAGCGGACAACTTGTGGCTGAGTACTCGACTCAAACGTCTGAGAGTCCGCAAACAAGCTATTTGACAACCGATCATCTTGGCAGCACGCGGCTTGTGACGGATCAGCTTGGTGCGGTGAAGGATAGGAAAGATTACGGGGCATTTGGCGATGAGATAGTTACTTCGGCAAGGGTCAGCGGCATCGGTTACACGTCCGGCGATGACGAGGTTCGGAAAGGCTACACCGGTTACGAGAAGGACGGCGAAAGCGGTCTCGAATTCGCACAGCGGCGCTCTTGCCCACGTTCCTGTGGAAACTGAAGCAACAGCATCTCAACAAAACCTGGAGTCAATTTGTCGGGCGACAGTCCAACGGGAGACCTTGAACTTGTACACGTACCGTGCGAACGATCCTGTCAACTATGTTGATCCTAGCCGGCTGTTCATCGGAAAGTTCTTTCGAGACTTCACGGTGCGCTTGAACCGCGTTTCCAATGCGACGTCCTCCGCGCGGGCCACAGTATCGACAGGCCTCCCGGAGGAGCGGCAGAAAGATCGCATCTGCGTAACCAGAACGGGGAATATCGAGATTCTGCGATTCACCCGCTCCGGCCACTAACTTTGAGGTCGGTTCTTAATACCCTGATCTGAATAATATGTTATGAAAAGAAAATACCCCCCAGACCTGAATGATTCGAGTGAGTACCGCGGAATGGTTCACTGGTTTAGCCCACTCGTGTTGGCAAAAACCGCCAAAAAGGTAATTGATTCAACACTGTTTGGACAGTACGCGGACCGGAGACTAGTTCACGCTGCTCTCGATTCGCCGATCAATCACGATACGCTGATCGAAGATTGCTGTCGTGGCGAAGACGGTTTATGCGGGGGCAAGCAAGAGATCTGGGTGGATTACGTCGCGGATCTCGGCGACGGTTTCGATTCAACGTATGCGATCGCTTATATGATCGGCCAAAAGCAATTACCCGTCGGCGATATTACTTTGCCGCGAGCCGATTGTCTGATAATGGGCGGTGACCAAGTTTACCCGGACGCCAGCCGGGACGAATATGAAGTGCGGATGAAGCTTCCTTATCGGGCTGCATTTCCTTACGAAAGAAACGGAGATCATCCAAAACTCTATCTCATACCCGGCAATCATGATTGGTATGATGGCCTCACTCTCTTCCTGGCTAACTTTTGTCGCGGGCGCGCTACTAGTTTGGGAAGCTGGATCGCGTCGCAACGGCGAAGCTACTTTGCAATTCACTTAGGACAGAACTGGTGGATCTGGGGATTCGATTCGCAGTTGGGTGAGGATATTGACGCGCCTCAGGCGGATTACTTTGCCGCTGTGGCGAAGAAGATGCGGCCTGGTGCAAAGATCATTCTCTGCGCATCGGTTCCAACCTGGCTCAAGGCCGATATTGCGGGCGACAAAAAAGGACAGGAAGAGTACTACAGGGCTCTACATTACATCGCTAAAATCCTTCACGATGAGTGCCCAAATGCAAAGGTCCCGCTGGTTATCTCAGGTGACCTTCATCACTACAGTCGCTATGTCAGCAAGGAAACAGGAACGAATTTCATCACTGCCGGCGGTGGGGGTGCATTTCTCCACCCAACGCATCATCTAAACGACACAATAAGCGCAAAGTGGCCGGGCATCAAAGGCGAGTTCGATACGCTCGAGGTAGGGATAGGGACTGACGGTGCTACAAGGGCTTTTTATCCACCTAAACACGCAAGCAGAAGACTTGCCCTCGGGAACATCCGATTTCCTGGGCGGAACTGGGAGTTCTGCTTTCTACTCGCGGGCCTCTATTGCATCTGTGCCTTAGCGATGTTGGCGTGGAGCGGATACGCTGCCGTGGGCGAGAATGATACGTTCTTAAATCTTTACTGGAACCAGGTTCGAATTCTTGCATCGTCGCCCGTGTTCCTAATTATCTTTTTTTTGCTTCCGATCGTATTTATATTATCGGCCGAAATAAGCTCAAGGCGGCGAAGGGTCTTCATTGGAGGCCTTCATGGCTTGGTTCATGTTGCTATGGTCTTATTCGGAACTGCGATGGTTTCGACGCTGCTTAATTTTTTCGGAATCCAATCAATCTATACAGCTGGCGAAATGCTTAATTTTCTTGGATTTCTTGCTGGAATGATAGTCCTGGGATTTGTCGGCGGATTCTTATGGGGACTTTACCTGACCACCGCCTCTTGGTTCTGGGGAGATCACTCCAACGGTGCGTTCAGCGCTCTTCGGCTCGACAGTTATCGACATTTTCTCAGGCTCAAGATCGAGGGTGATAAGCTGACGATCTACCCGATTGGAATAGACAAGTCACCGCAACGTGATCACTGGAAACATAATCCCGAATATGGCGACCCGAATGCTGGTCAGGATACGCCCGCGATAACACCCAGTGAGGGGTTGGGACAGGATTTCATCGAGGGCCCGCTCATCATTGACGCAGGCGAACTGGCGCCATTGAAAGCTGGGTGAATTAGAAGATTTCTATAACTCTTGGATCTTGAGATACCGCGGGTTTTTGCCGAGCAGCAGCCCGGTTGGCCCGAGAGAAGCAGGCTTGGCCGATGTCTATTTTGATAAATACTCCACACCTTCGGCTGTGTGGGGAAACAGATCCCTATTCCCATTGAAAACTGTTCTCATGAACGGAAGAATAGACGGAAGTGTCCATCGGATGCTTCCTCTTTTTTTGAGTATGTGCGAAATCCATTGAGTTCGAGTTGTTCGTCGTTGACATCTTACAAGCGCTTTTTTTCCTAATGTATCTTTTCGTTACAGCCTTCCCAGCCTCCGCTTCCTTCAAGATCGCCACCACCTGCGTCTCACTAAATCTCGACCTTTTCATCCGTCTCCTCCATCCTCCATGATGAAAGAAAACGTCTGCTTTTGATCTGTATGTTCTTAAGGGGAGCTTACGGAAGATTTCTCAGTTATCGGTCTGCGGATTACCGCGAAGATTGTAACTCTGAAGCTTTGGTTCGTAATCGAATAGTTGGAAACGACCAGGGGTTGACGTAACTTCAGGTCAAATCTATATTTAGCGTGAGAATAGCTAAGGATTCATCGCTTCGTTTAGCTTCGAAGAATCAGTCGAGTGACAATTGTATGAAACTTGATAACCTCCTAAGTGTGGCATCCCATTTACTAATTGCACTACTTGTTGCATTTGGACACGAAGCCGTAAAGCCCGCACCCGGCTGGGTTCAGGTGTTGCTTTTAGTATTGCTGAGCATAATCATTGTTGCCTTGCTTCGTGCGATTAGTAATAGAGTGTCAAAGAGCGCCATGGACATTCTCAGAGGTGAGTTGACGGCCGAGAACGATAAACTCAAAGCGGAACTGGAGAAACAGGATCGATACAATCATCTGCGTCGTACGATGCCCGATGTCGTGGCGGATTTCATTCGGGAACGTTACAGGGCTAACTATAGTCTCACCGTCGAATTAAGACGTTTGATCGAGAGCAAAAATGTGAATATCGACAGTATTAGAACTGCTTTGAATCAGGCGGACAATATTCGAAGGGAAAAGGTGAAGCAGGCGCTAGGTCGCGTTTCGCAGATCCTAAAAGAGGACATCTTCAAGAAACCAAAGGATGCCGACGGGGAGAATAACGACAAGATGGGCGTAAGTTTCTACGCGGTTACCTCACAAGAGAATGGACCTGACATACTCGAGAAGAGGTATAGAGCATTCCCGAACGAGGGCGAACCGAAGACTCCAAAATTTGATCTAAACGAAGGAGCGGCGGGAAAATGTTGGGCAAAACGTGAGCCAATAGTCTGCGAGAATGGTGGTGAGGATCTTCAGTTCGAGGAGATGAGAACCGGGCAAAAGAAAGACTATGCTTCAATGATTTGTGTACCAGCCGTGGCCGACTTTCCAAAAGAAAAAATAAGTGAAGTCTATGGGGTGCTCACGGTTCACGCAACCGAGCGTCGAGGATATTTTCAACAGTCCCTAGTTCAATTTTGGTTTGATATTTTTCAGCCAGTCTGTGATGCTCTAATATATTCAGGCAAGTCGTCAGAATTGATCGACGCGATTGGTGACAGCTTTGCTTCGGGCCTTAAGGCAGAAGAGAATCGGTAATTCCTATGTCACATCCGCTTGATTTCTACCCATCGATTGGAACCCATGAATTGCCGTTCGACGGTGTTTCGCTGAGTACCCTAACGGAAATACCCAAAGTTGATCTTCATCGGCATTTGGTGGGATCAATTCGTCCAGAAGTACTCGTCTATATCGCAAATAGGCTTAATATTACACTTAACGGTTTCGGTAATGATCCTAAGAGAATAGCTAGAGCTTCCGTCTTATCGAAACCTGTTCCAAATGGGTACGAACATTTTCTAAGGAAAAGAATTTGGGCAGGTTTCAAGGGGATATTTTCTGATCCGAGAGGCATTCATAACGCCGTATATTGGGGAATCGCCGATGCGGCTCGTGATGGTGTGATTTATGTCGAATTTCGTGTTGCTCCGAACAGTAGAGAATTTAACCCGTTGCTTCCACTTTCTCTCGAAGAATACATCGATGCAATAAGAACCGGGGTAAAGGTGGCCCGGCGTGATTTTCCGAAGACTGTTGCCAAGATTATCCTCAGTGTTGGGCGCAGTGGCGTCATCGAACGGTGGGGAGATCTTGCGGATCGCCGCCGCAGGTTTCAGAAGCTTGCGGAGTCCACGCTTACGAATCGAGATATTGTTGTGGGCCTTGACCTCACTGGAAACGAAGATCGGTATTCAAACGATTTATTTCAAGACTTTTGCGAGATCGTAAAGTCAGCGGGTATCCCGCTAACGGTCCATTCGGGGGAGACAGGCAATCCAAAATCAGTTTGGGAAGCGTTGGACAAGCTCAAGGTCGACCGAATTGGACACGGGATTGGAGCGGTCAACGATCCGGAGCTTCTTGCCACGCTTGCTGAACTGCGGATCCCGATGGAGATCTGTCCTACTAGCAATATCATTCTGAGCGTAGCACGGTCCTTCGTCGATCATCCGGTCAAGGAATTTTTGGAAAAGGGATTGTGCGTGACAATCAACACTGACGACCCTGTGTTATTGGGGCCGACTACACTATCCAATGAATTCTTACACTTGATTAAGTCCGGGATTATCACAGTCGAAGGTATGGGAAGGATTACAAGCCAAAGTATCTCCGCGAGCTTTGCAACTGAGGTGGAAAAGTCCGAATTGACAGCCCGAGTTGACGATTTTTTTTCGGGAAGGCCTGCCCTAACCGCGAGTTTGGGTCATGTTTAGTAGAGGAGTTAGATCTATTTTCCGTGATGACTATCAAGTGAGTTCCCTTAGAGGCTGAACAAACTCTTAAGTCAGTTCCAGAATCATCTGAGCATACCAGGTCGAATACGATAGAGATCTTTATAGTAGGTACGCCGGAGTGCCCTCTCGCGCCGTCGGTCCGCATCTATCTGGCCGGCGTCCATTTCGCCGCCCATTTGACCCCGCCATCCGCAACCTCTGTGGGGAAACCAAGAAGGGATCTACGAGCGATCGGGAAAAAGGCTGGACTGAGGCCGGGGACATTCTCTGTCGGGCTATCAGGAGGCTTTTCAATTCTTACGGCCGCGCAGATGGAGATTTTTCGTTGGCGGACAATAATTGTATACTCGACAGTCGCAATGCCGGAAGACATTGATCTTAGAGCAGCAATAAACGCAATCTCCGATGTCGTGCAAAATCGGCCCCGGCCTCTGCGCGAGTTCGACCAGATTTACATGAAGGCAGGCGACATGCTTCTTCAGAGTGAGCTGGTGGCTCGCTGGGCAAACGGAAATCGCCTCGCCTTTATCGGCGACGGCGACGCGATTAGTGTTTGTGTCGCATACTTGTATGCCCGTGGGATCGTAAACCGTGGGCCATCTCAAATCACCCTCTTCGATTTCGACGAGCGGATTTGCTCGGCGGTGGAACGCTTTGCGGACAGCGAACGGCTCGACAATCTCAGTGCGGTCCTATACAACTGCCTAGAGCCGTTTCCCGGACCCTTCGATTTTGACTGCTTTTACACTAACCCGCCATGGGGGGCAAGCAATGCCGGAGAAAGCGTCAAGGTCTTCATGGAACGTGGTATGGAAGCTATATCGTATGATGGCGAAGGGCTGGTCGTCATTGCCGATGACCCCGAGCGGGAGTGGGCGAAACAAGTTCTCGCTAATGTCCAGGAGTTTGCGATTTGTAGAGGTTTTTTCGTGCAGAAGATGGCGTCGCGCCTACACTCCTACCATTTGGACGACGCACCTGATCTTCGGTCGTGTAATCTTCTCTTCAAATCGCTACCTGGCGCAAAGCCGAAGTCGACGAGCGAAGCAATCACCGATCCGGAACGATTGAAGAATTTCTACGGGGCAGAGACCCCTCCACGGGTGCGATACGTCCGCGAGATTAAACGCTTGGATTACGGCAAGGCGCACGAAGATGAATACAAATTAGAATTACTGGAGTCTATATAAATGGGCAACATCATTACACCTGGCCAAGGCGTACTGTACATGAAGGTCGGCACTCACGCTCAGGAATCCCTAGAGGACATCATAAAACGTAAGACACAGGAGATTGAACAAACGGGGTACGGATTGTGGGGTTACGGAGGAAGTACCTGCCACCCTCAGACAATGGTCCAGCCCTTCGCGAAAGGCTATGCTCGACAGGGCGGGCGAATATATTTAGCGATGGAGCCTATGGAGTCCAAACACTTTGCCGAGCCCATAAGAGCGGACGAACTTTCCATCGACGGTTTGCATTGGGTAGCCATACCGAAAGTTATCAATGTACGTGGTTCTCGTTATGCTCTTGTGATCAAAGACCTCCGCAGGGAAGAATTCAAATTGCCACTCGATAGAACAGCAGTAGCGTTGGGCAACAGTCTAGGGGTACCTGGAGGCAAATACATCAGCGGTCGCGTAGACAAGGCCTGTCTAACGATTTCCGACAATGACGATCATCGTGGCCCTGCGAGAACCGTCCAAATAGGGCTGATTGCCGAGATCGTTGAGCCGTATGCTGTATTCGTCCGTAATCGCATACCTAGCTCGCAAGGACCTGCGGAGCCTGTTGACGCAGGTAGTTGATGTAACTGTTTAGCCCCTCCGCCACTATCTCAAAGGTTGTGTCTTTGCTCTTACAGCTGAACGAGATAGAAAGTGCTTTGTCTACATCGGGCTCTGAGCAGATAGCCGCGCGAATGAACTTGAGATTTTCTTTTGAAGTGCAGCTTAGGACCAATTGCTCTAAACATAGGACTTTCCCGCACAGTGATTGTAACTTTTGATGGCACGTTAGCAATTCCTCCAACGCCTGAATCGCTCGTTTATCGCCTGTATGTAACAAGGGAAGTGCTCGCACAATTAACACCGCACATAACTGACTTTCACCCGAATCCAGTGCAACACCTGCTTGTTGTGCCTGAAGCTCAAATTCGGCAGCCAGATTCTGTTCCTCGTCGGTCGGTTCCACGCAGGTGCATCTTTCAAGGAAAATCTTAAGTCTTTCGATTCCTCTTTCAGGATCGCCCTGGAGCCGGATACTCTGAATCGCTTTCGCAACAACAAACTTTGCTGCCCCAAGGACTCCCAGTTCTTCATTGTGTTGCGACGACTGGCCAAAAAGCTCCTCGAACAAGCCATAACAGGCGCCTTTCACCAAAATGTCGTTATCTACGAGCACTTGCATTCTAACCCACCTCGCCAAGGACTTTTCGTAGATAGAGGGTCGTGTCAAGTGGAAGAGCAGATAGGGAGAGTTGCTCTAGCGCGATACTGTTGACCTCTCGCCAAACTTCTCGTGGTGCTCCGTAGATATAGGGCAAAGCACCCATCGCGGTCGCCCAAGCGCCGGTGGAAAAGCCGTAGCATAAGGCTAACGTGCCAGGTTCAATATGAAGATCAGGGGCGGCGTCCAGTACTGCTTTCGCGAGGCTGCGCGATCCACTGCCCGGTCCTATCGGGACGACTTCGGGGTCCGGGACTCCTGTTAAAAGCTCTAGCGCGAATGCGTCGGCAGCTCTTTCCTCCGAGTCCATTTCCTCATGTAAGTCGGAGGGGACATCTTGCTCCAGATCTACCAGAACTTCGTTGTCCTTCAAGTGATTGAGGGATATGTGGGCCAGTTCATGTGCTAGATAGAAGGCGATCTGTGGTGGATAGAGCGCGTCCTTGCCGAGTAAAATCGCATGGCTCGTTCCCACACTCACGCTCATCGCGGCCATCCGCTTCCGCGGAAGAGGAAAAACTCGCAAATGCACTGTCGGTATTCCGATGGACCAACAAAGCGAAAGAAGGTCAACGAATCGCACATATGTCTGATTTCCCAGAATCGCTGCCCGGAATTCTAATGCAGTCCTCGTACCTTGAAATGCCGGCGTGGAAGATCCCCGCAGGAGTATCTTGCCTAATGCAGTACCGAAGGAGGTCAGTGCCCATTTCTCACCATCAGTTTCTCCGGACAGATGTTTAAACTGAGCTGGCTCCTTCCAAATAAATCGCGGAATCTCCTTATCTTCGAGGAGGGAATGAGGTTCCAATCCGAGCTTTCTAGCTAGGGAGTAGCGCAGTTCGGCACGGGCTGAGGGTGATGCCTCTGCGTCGTCGCTCCACCAATCCGGCCACGCTGCATCAATAACCGAGTCACTAAGTCCTAGATCGCTTAGTCGTTTTCGAAACGTCGCGGCGTCATCGTGAAGCATTAGTCGCCCTCCTTCGAATGTTCGGCTGGCCGTAAACCATCAGAAGCCTTGATTATCCTAGCAATGGCCGTCGCATGTTCCTCCGAGCCATCCCAAATCGACTCGAAGGCCTCAACAACCTTACCTTTACCCTGACTTACAAAGCCTGCGCTTAAGTGTTGTTGCATATAAATGAATAGTTTGGCGCCCGCCTTGCCATGCCGCACTGAATTTCGCCTTAAAGCCCTCGACACAGATGACTGGCTAACCTTTGCTACATTTGCAATGGCCTCCTGGGTTAGGCGGTTAGCCTCCATGAACTCCTTAAGTCGGTCTGCAAACGAGCCTTCTTGCATACTAGTGCATATTAATGCATACTGAGAAAAATGGAAAATCAAACAGTCGAAAGCCTGCCCCGCCTGTTCTGTTGGACGAGATTCGGTGGAGAGGCTGCCGAGCCGGTCGAACACATTCTCAATAGAAAAGAAAAAGAAAGGTTGGCAAACGGCGGTATATTCATGTGGGGAATCGGGAACGCAATCGGTCCTTCGATCCTTGAACTAATGCAGCATACTGCTCGCCCGCAAGTGATCTTCAGCCCGATTAAGACGGAGCCAAAACAAAAGGACGTAAGTCCTCCCGCTGTTGTCATGTGGACTGAGGCTGAAGCCATAGATGGAAGGAGGTTTGCAATTCCCCGACACTCTCTTGTAACGAGCAGGTTCGACCCGGAAACCCCGAAGCGTCATCATTTCGCTCTCGTTTGCTACAGCGCAACCCCAATAGTTCCATTACAACGCAAATTCACGATTGGTTTTCAGCAGCTTAGTAACCTGAGAACCGGACGACCGGTTGCGGCATCTCAAGTAACGGCAATAGTTGAGCGAAGAGACATCGAGATGGAAAGTGAGTCAGTGTACGATGTAGCCATCCTTGCCGAACTGATTGAACCGTATTTTGTAATACTAAAGAATGCCCAAGAGGTCCCTGTGTGCCGTACAACGAAAAGCCGGGTAAATGACCACGCATAATTACATTGCTTCGGCTTCCAGTTATTTTCCAGCAGCCCGTTCAATTCGCTTTACGACTTCGCTTACGAGATCATCAGACGGTCGGTCACTGTCCAAGAAATATACCGGTATTCCTATCTGAATACCGTAAATTAAAGCAACGGTTGCTTGAAGCTCGGAATGAAACCCGGCTTCAAACTCCGAGACGGTCGGCCTGCCTTGACTGTTATTCTTTATCCTGTTCAAAATCACGGAAGGAGCGGTATAGAGGACAAAAATTAGAGTTGGACTCAGTTTCCTCAACTGTTCTAGCGAAAATGGCGTCACTCTGAAGCCGTACGTTTCCTTGGTTACCGCATGCGAGTCAATAACAATATGAGCCTTTTTCGCATTCTCCGTAACGAAGTCAAGAAGCCGGGTATCCACGATTTCTATATCGTCGGGAGTTATGAGTTGCGCTGACTTCTCGCGAAGGTGATCTTGTGAATATTGACGAACAGATTTCTCCCTTAAATAGTCTGCCAAAACGCGACTGTATACAAAGGTCTTCATGGGCTGAAAGTTTCCTTCTAACAGTTCGACCAGCGTACTCTTTCCCGAGGCTGGGGCGCCGGTCAAATATATGACATGGAATTGTCGTTCGTTGTTTACTCTTCCCTCTTCTATCTCGGTTTTAGTATTCATTATCCTCGCACGAATCCTTAATCTGTTACATTACTACATGGAACGATTTCTCCTTGAATACAATCCAACTCGCGAAATTATAACTGACATTTACACTGCACGTACCGAACACCACCCTATTCCGGGATTTTTGTCGCAAATTCAGCACGAAAAGAACCTCATTTTTGCATGTAGATGATTCACAAATCTGCACTTTTTGTCGCTAGGCTAAAGACAAATTCGCTCTTAAAATTGGTTATTTCCCTGCTTAGCGGAACTAGCTATAAAGTAAATAAAAAAATAATAACTAAAGTGTCTTTCTACCGACTGATTTCCAAAAAACTGTCGGTTTTTTCAACCTACCGAGTCTGAATCGATCCTGTTAAGGTGAGATTAAGGAATAACCTCACCTTTTATGCCTTCACCAAACAATTCTTCATTTCGAACCGCCGGTTCCCTGCTACGAAATCGGTCGGCGTCACTCTACGGCAGCCGAACCGAGAATCAGGCGTATCGAAAGCCGCCAAGTTGGTGGTCACCGGTTTGGCGCGGCCTTGTGGCTGATCCTAACAGCAAACACCGCCAGGCGATGGGCCCCGCCATTTGGACTTACCTGTATTTGTTAATGTATTCAAACCGCAAAAACGGTGTAGTTCGCCGTACTCAATTGTCGATGCACGAGGACACCGGTTATTCGCTGCGTACCATACAGTTGCACCTCAATAGGCTAAGGAAAAAAGGATATATATCGGTTCAGCGAACGGGGAGGTACGTGACGATCTCAATTTTGAAATGGAAGGGGTTTCAGGTTAGTGGTGATAGCAGAGGGTTGGCCGGAGCAAGACCATTGTATTCACCGCCATGACGCAACTCCTTGCAAAATTCCAGAATTATCCGGCATCCCGTGATGAAAGCATCACTCTTTTTGCAAATGCTAATTTCCGAAATGAGATGATGACCTTTGGGATCAGGCAGTCAGATCGCCGGGCGCATATGTATCTGCTTGGGAAAACCGGGACCGGCAAATCTTCCCTGATGGAGTCGATGATGCTCGACGATATGCGGTCTGGACTCGGCTTCGCATTGCTTGACCCGCACGGCGATCTGTTGAAGCGGGTCAAATCACAAATCCCTGAAGGCCGCATTCCCGATCTGATCGATTTTGACGCCGCCGATCCCGCACAGCCATATGGGTTCAATCCGATCGCGCAGATCCCTCACTCAAAAAGAGCACTTGCGTGTTCGGGACTGATCCAGGTCTTCAAACATCTTTGGAGCGATTCCTGGGGACCGAGACTGGAGTATATCTTACGCAACTGCCTGATCGCCCTTCTCGATTATGCTGACGCGAATCTGTCGGACATCCTGAGATTGTTCAATGAGAAAGCGTTTCGGAGGATCGTGGTCGCATCCGTCCGCAATAAACAGGTCAGAGAGTTCTGGCTGTATGAATATGAAAAGTACCCCGAACGATTCCGCATAGAAGCGATCGCGCCGATACAAAACAAGGTAGGAGCGTTTCTTTCCCACCCGCTTTTGCAGAAGATCCTTACAAACCCGGAAAAGCCGTTGAATCTCCGTTCCGTAATGGACGGGGGCAAGATACTGCTTGTCAATCTGGCAAAGGGTAGCATCGGGGAAGATACTTCCAATTTGCTTGGCTCGCTTCTCATCTCGCGTTTCGATCTGGCAGCACTGAGTCGGGCAAACATTCCGGAATCCGAGCGCAAGGATTTCACGCTTTACCTTGATGAGTTCCATAACTTCACGACGCAGAGCCTGATCTTTATGCTCTCCGAACTCCGCAAATACCGTCTTTCGCTTGTCCTTGCCCACCAATACCTGACCCAGCTTGAACCGACAATAAGGGATGCGATCCTTGGCAATGCCGGAACCATCATCGTCTTTCGGATCGGGGCCAACGACGCGGAGTTTCTTGCGCCCGAGTTTGCACCCGAGTTCAGACTCTCGGATTTTACAAACCTGCCGAACTACCACATCTATCTGAAGCTCATGATCGACGGCAAAATTTCCAGGCCGTTTAGCGCCGTCACACTACCGCCTGCTTAATTCCATTCTTCTTTTGGCTCTTTCTTCCTCAGCTAACTTTCGCTAATTTAGCTTTTTCTTCGCCTATTCCTCCTGTCGCGTTTGTTTGCAGTTCTCCCAAGGCACCTTTGTTCCCTTCGTGCCCTGGGGGATCTGCAAGCAACGCAGAGAACAAAAACAAAAAGAAAAACATAAGGAGGAACTTAGATATGTCAACACGTACTGGCTCCTGCCACAGGTGCGGCAGGGAGCTAAAAGGAGCGATCGAGACAAACTTTATGTCGCTCGGTCGCCTTGTCTGCATAACGTCGATCGAGACGCCGGAATGCAACTGGACAAGATGCCGGGTCTGCGAAAAGTCCGTGTGTAAGTCCTGCTATCTCTCGATAGCAGGCAAATGTGCCTACTGTTATGTCGAAAAGCAGGTTCAGCTTAGACCGAACGGCGCAAGCGGCAACGGAGAAAGCCCGGAAGGGATGCCCGAGCCGCCCATTCCGTTAAAAAAGGCAGCCTAGAGAGGAGGAGATCATGTCGGATTACAAGATCGTATATCTGATCGTAGAACGCGGCGTCGAACCGAACCGCCAGACATTCTGGCGAATGGCCGGTGCCGCGTATGTCTGCCGTGATGGAAGTCTGAACCTAAAGCTCGATTTCCATCCCGGTCTTATCTTCAATATCCGCGACCCGAAATCCAACGGAGAGCGAGATGAAGCAAACGGGATCGATGAGACCGTAACAAAGGAGGTCGTCAAGGATGATATCCCTTTCTAGTTTAGAGAGCACAGGTATTGATCACGACTTTATCGTCGAGCGGTTACGTGACTGTGAAGGCTGCGGCGCGGGGTTCGTACCGGTTTCGGACGAACCGATGTGCCGGGACTGTGTTCACGAACTGTTCGAGTCGAAACCGGATCAGGGACAAACCCTGCCGGAACAATAAAGACGGGCGATAAGAGAGGAGTTGGCAAGAAACTAAGGCACTTTACCGGCGGCACCGAGCCGTTGGAACGGGGTGCAAAAATAATGTCAGAAAAAGCAGTATTGACGAAAGTGACCGAAACGGTATCGGCTAACGTCAACGATAAAAAGAAGCAGGCAGAGCAGCCGGACTACAAACTGATCCCTAGGAAAGAACTTCAGCCGTCACCTACAAATCCGCGGCGGAGGATCGGCGAGCAATCGATCGAATCGCTTGCGGCAAGTATCAAGACACAGGGTATTCTCGAACCACTTATTGTCCGGCAGAAGGAGAATGGGTTCGAGATCGTCTGCGGCGAGCGGCGATGGCGGGCAGCAGGGGCCGTCAAGGACGAACACGGCAAGCTAACACCGCTGGAGACCATTCCTTGCCTTGTGCGCGAGCTAACGGTCGAACAGGTGCTCGACATCCAGATACACGAGAATCTCCACCGCGAGGACGTTCACCCGATGGACGAGGCCTACGGCTACCAGCTCCTAAAGGAGAAACTCGGCTGCGATATCAGGGAACTCGCACTCAGGGTCGGGAAGCCGGAGGGTTACGTTCATAACCGCCTGAAGCTGAACTCGCTGATCGAGGAAGCCCAGAAGGATATCGACGACGAACACCTTCCGCTCGTCTATGCCCTGGAGATCGCGAAATATACCCCGGACATCCAGCAGGTCATCTACGGAGAGGTGTATAAGAAACAAGGCCGGTATGAGAGATCGGATTACGTGTACGAACCGATAAAGGGGCAGACCATCCCGTTTCGCTCGTTTGTCGAATGGATAAACACGAACATCCATCATCTGCTAGGGAAGGCACCCTTCAGCACAAAGGCGACCAACCTTCGCGATGACGGACTTGCGTGTGTGAAATGTCCGGATCGGACCGGAGCGGCAGTCAGCCTGTTCGCGTCCGATCAGATCGGCAGGAAAGATGCTTGTCTTGATCCGTCCTGCTTCAGGCAGAAGTCGGTTCGTCATATAGAGGTCAAACGGGTCGAGATCGCAGAGAGGTCGGGAATCGATCCGTTGCAAGTCCCGCTCGTTCGCAGCTGGTCTTATTCCGACGGGGAGACATATCTCGGTAGTCAATCCGCCGTTGTCATCGGCGGTTCGAAGCGAGGGGAAGACAGGAAGCCATGCGGCGACTCGGTTAGTGCGATCGACATTGAGCCCGACAACTACGGCAAGACCCTTCAGGTCTGCCTTCGATCGAGCGGATGCAAGATCCACTGGAAGGAGTCCAAGCCCTCCATGAACGGTTTGTCGAGCGATACTTCATCAAACGAAGCAGCAGCTGCGGCAGATCTGGAATCAAAACGAGCTCGTCGTGAAGAGATCTGGAATGCAAAGGTTGCCGAAGTTGTTCGCGTTCGCGTGTTCAAAGAAGCTGCCGAAGCGTTCGAGAAGAGGTTCGGCATTACGAGCGTGGGCGTGGAATTCTTTCCGCAGCTTCTGGCGAAGTTCTGGCGAATGAGTTCGTCGGGCGATTCCAGCAATCTGAAGGCGGTCGTCAAGACTCTCCTGCCCGAATGGGTCGGGGAGAGTGGAGATTTCCATGTTGCCGAAGGACGAAGCGGGATCGAGCGGATCAAGACGTTAAAACGAAATGTTCAGTTCCGTGTCCTGTTCCTTCTGATCCACGGTCACAAGGGATCGCTCGGCTACAACAACGGTTACTCGTCACAAACCGAGGTGAGACAGCTTGCCAGAGAGTTTAAGGTCGACTACGCGTTGATCGATGCCGAAGTCCGGCTTGAGCTTTGTGCGAAGAAGCATCATGAAGCTCACAAGGCTTACCTTGATGCGGTCCAGGCGAAGAAGAAGGACGTCGCGATCCCGCGGCTGTTTTCCGAGAAGTGGGACCCACGTGACTAGCGGCCGCTCAAAAGGGTAGTCTCGTCCGGTTCCGGTCAAGCGAACCGACTAAAAAACAACCAAAACAGACAAATAGGAGGAAAGATCAATGAACGATGCAAGTTCTACACTCATCGTGCACTGCGGTGCGCGAAAGGTCACGAGAGAGGAACTGAAGGAGATCCCGGTCCCGGAAGGAACCAGGACCCACCAGCCGCTCTCTCATTACGATATAGTTGAAGTGCTCGAAGAAGCCCTTTCGTTCCGATATATGAATGTGATTCGGGACGAATATGCCGTCTCGCCGGACGGTATGAAGTTGTTCGGCGTGATGGACCTTAATACCGGTTTTGACGGCGGGAACTTCTCCATCGGCCTTCGAAACTCGAACGATAAGAGTATGCGTCTCGCGCTGACCGCGGGTCTTCGGGTCACGGTCTGTGACAACATGGCCTTTTCGGGCGACTTCACGCCCCTGCTCCACAAGCACACGAGAAAACTCGAACTGAAGGACGTGATCTCGATCGCCGTAGACCGCATCCAACGAGGCTTTGATCCGCTTGAAAGGCAGATCGGGGCTATGAGGGACTACGGTCTTACGGATAACGACGCAAGATTGTTTATCTATACGGCGTTTATGGAAAAGGCCATAAAAGGGATCCCAAGAAATCTCATGTCCGTGGTCCATGATCATTACTTTGACCCCGGTTACGAGGAATTCAAGCCGCGCAATCTGTGGTCGCTCTCAAACGCCTTTACATCGGCCTTTAAGCAGCTTGCCCCGATGAAACAGTTTGAAGTGACGGCAAAGCTCGGCACCTTCCTGAACGGCTTTCAAAATAAGGCCGGGGGTTCAC
This sequence comes from Blastocatellia bacterium, assembly GCA_016789265.1. Classification (GTDB taxonomy): domain Bacteria; phylum Acidobacteriota; class Blastocatellia; order Pyrinomonadales; family Pyrinomonadaceae; genus OLB17. Next base: position 1,631 of record JAEUQK010000021.1, on the reverse strand, counting down.
CCTCTGGAACGGTTCTCTTGTTAGGTGAAACCGATGGAGGTTCAAATCCGGAGAACGCACCGGAATCTCAAATGATCGTGCAAAGAAATGGATTCGGCCATCTGAATCCCGATCACGTCCCATTGGGACAAAACGGGGGCGGTAGTGAAGCTATCAGCCACGACACGAACCGCTTCGGAAACGGAGGTGCTGGATCCGGAGGCCGTGAAGCCGATCCCGATTCCCATCAGACCGGCAAAGCTGACCCGGATTCGCCTGACACAGCAAAGGAGGTATATGACACAAAGGTAATGGCCGCTTGAATCATCTTCGGCTATCCTTTCTACAAAACAAATTCGGGAAGTATCAATTCGGTACTTCCTTTTTTCTTTGCGTGTTAAGGAGATCGCAAGGTTCCATGAGTCTTATCCAGAGAAACATCGTACGCCGATATCGATCACTCTTGAACGGTGATGGCGGTCACCGATTTACCGGCAAACGGGCGGTAATTTGTTCGGTAAGGACCGCAAGGTACAGTCCGAGTAACATTGGAACAGTCTTGTGAATCAGGGCGATCATGCGTTTCGCGCCGGTATCTCTGAATAACAGATCGTAGTCGATCGCATCATGTACCTGGAGTTGTTTTCGATGTCTGGGCCCCCTGGTCCGGTTCTTTTTCGATCATAAATCAGAGTTTTGTTTTTCCAGAAGTAAGACCCACTCCCTGAAACATGTCTCCCAAGAGGCTTTGGTTTCGTGGAGCGTTAAGGAAGCCTAACGCCATGTTAAATACCGACGTTGCCCATCGTCTCTCCGGCCGGATCTATTTCCGCACGCTTACTGTTTTCACGCTGATCGCTTTCTTGACGCCGCTGATCGTCATCGACAGCAGGCAAAATGCAAGAGCGAGGACGACGGTACCGCAGACTGCGGCACCGCCGAACAACCCTCCACCGCAGCCTTTCAGGATCGGTTCCGACGGATCGCCGATGCTTAGCGTAAATCTTGCGACGACGCTGGCGACTTGGTTCGGGAAAGTTCTTGGCAACGACAAAACGGTTGTACCTGCAGCATCGGCCAACGACTTCGAGTTAAAGAGCACGTTCGGAAAGCTCGGGCCGCGTGACACGGGACTGGAACCCGCTGAAGCTCCTCCCGTTCCTCCCCAGCCCGCTGCTGCCGTAGATTTTGATTTCGATGAAGATGGTAAGGCAGACATCAGTCGATGGCATCCGCAAACAACTGAATTCAAGATCCACAACTCGCAGGACAGCTCTTATTCCACCTACACACTCGGATCGTCGGGAGGTAAGCCGGTTCCGGCCGATTATGACGGCGACGGGAAGGCCGACGTAGCTACGTTCAGTTCTGGAACCTGGACGATCCGAAAGAGTTCTGATGGCAACACGACGACCGTTTCTGGCTTTGGTCAATCCGGAGATATTCCCGTTCCGGGCAACTATACGAATAGCAATGCGGACGACAATCTCGCGGTTTACAGACCCTCGAACGGGACATGGTATTGGAGGGAGCTTGGCGACACTACCGTCTATTCCCAGTCCTGGGGAGCCTCGACGGACATTCCCGCTCCCGGAGACTACAACGGAACGGGCGGTGCCGATTTTGCGGTATTCAGACCGTCTGACGGAACG
>JAEUQK010000003.1 GCA_016789265.1 Blastocatellia bacterium | reverse complement strand
GTATTAAGCTCTTGCTGACGCGCGGGCTCCTGTACGTCGTAACCCGGCAGTTGATGGATCTTACCGTCGTGCCCTTTGTAGCGGCCGTCTACGTCGTTGAAGACGTTCGGCTGGATCATTGTGTGGTAGAGGGCGGTGTAAAAATTGGTCGTCTGCTCGGGCGTGCCGCCGGAGACCTCGATCTTCGACAACTCCTTGTTCCACGCCGCCTTCGCATCGGCGCGAACCTTGTCAAAATTCCAATGGGGCAATTCGGCAGCGAGATTCTTTCGCGCTCCTTCGATCGAGACGTAGGAGATCGCGACCTTTATGAGAACTTGCTCGCCTTCAGGCGGTGAGAACGCAAAGAATGCACTTGGCAATTTCTTGTCTCCGGACGAACCGACAGCGATTTCATCGAATTTTCGCGAAAATTCGGCAACAAAATAAACTGTTTGGTTCTTAGCCCAAGACGAAGAACGTCGAAATCCTTCGACTCGTTTGTTATCGATGATCTTGTAATCACTATCCAAAAGTTTGTCTCGCCATTTGAGATCAAGAATGATACCGGCCTTTCGTGACGAAGGAAAGGTATATCGATGAAATCCAACTCGTTGCGTTGCGGTCAATTCGGCATTGATCTTTCGATCAGCCAGCTTTACCGAATAATAGCCTGGTGTTGATACCTCATCTGCGTGAGAGAATTTTGATGCGTATCCCGGATACTTGTCATAGTCAGTTGGTCGCGGACCTTCGTATTCCGCAATCGCTGGCATCAACATAATATCGCAGCCGTCGGGAATACCGGTCCCGCTGAGGTGCGTGTGAGAGAAGCCGTAGATGGTGTCGTCGGAGTAGTGGTAGCCGCTGGAGCCGTCCCAGTTATCGATGCGTGTGTCGGGCGAGAGCTGGACCATCCCGAAGGGCATGGTCGCCCCCGGAAACGTATGCCCGTGCCCGCCGGTGCCGATAAATGGGTTGACCCAGCGGGTGAAGTCGCGCGGCTGAGCGAGCGCAGTGAAAAGTGAACAGTGGATAGTGAATAGAATCAAAAGGCTCTTGATCATCTTGTTCATCTCTTTTGGCTGGAACGCACACGTCAAACGTTCAATGAGTGCGAAGCACGAAAACGGATCGCGGCTAATGTACAAATTCGCCGCCGTATGCCTGGCGAAGTCCCTGGCCTTTTAATCCGTATCGGAGACGGAAGAACGGCGTGCCGCTGTGATTGGTGTACCACAATGTGATCTTGTGCAGGCCTGCCTTAAGCGGCACTATCGCGGAACTAACTTTTCGCTCTGCCGTTCCCCAGGTTTCGATGACCTTTTTGCCGCCGATCTCGACCGACGGATGCCACGTCGCATCGGTCTGAAACTCGTAGACGCCATCGGCAGCGATCTTTATGTAGCCCATATACTCGATCGCGAACGTCTGCTTCAGATCGAATTCCTTTGCGAATTGATCGAGCATCAGGGACCTTGTCTCGCCGGTTCGCTCGACCGCGTTACCAGACATATCCGCTCTTGGAATGCTGAACCTGAAATTGACACCCGGAGTTGTCGCGGGAAGCGCGTCCGGTTCTCGCATCGTGCCGCGAACGATGGTCGCCGCGTAAACGACACTCTTTCGACCGGCACCGTTAACAACGATGGTCTTGAGCGTCTTTACTTCGCCGTCGGCGAGACTAATCTCGATGGGCCTGTCATAAACTGCCGACGAGTCACTCGGCGTCGATCCATCGGTCGTGTACAAAATGCGGGTACCCGGGGCGGGCTGCAGTCCAAGAGACGCTTTTTCGCTTTGCGTTACGATGTTCTGCAATCCACCGGGTTCGGGGATCCGGTAATTAACATTCTGCCTATCAAGCCGCGGGAGCACGGCGTTCATGCGTCGCTTGAAATCTTCGAAATTTCGGTCCTCTTTTCTTGACCAAAGCACTTCGCTCAACGCGAGCATTCTTGGGTAGGCCATGTATTCGACGGCCGCGGGCGTTTCGAGATATTCGGTCCAGATGTTGGCCTGACCGCCGAGAATGTATTTCGCTTCCTCGGCCGTGAGCTCGGGCGGGACAGGCTCGAATGAATAGACCTTTTCGAGCGGCACATAACCGCCGATATTCAGCGGTTCATATGCAGGGTCGCCCTGGCCATAATCGAAATAGACGAAGTCGGTCGGGGTCATGATCACGTCGTGTTTCGCTTTTGCGGCCTCGATGCCGCCTTTCATCCCGCGCCAGCTCATGATCGTAGCGTTCGGCGCGACGCCGCCCTCAAGTATCTCGTCCCAGCCGATGATCTTTTTGCCTTTCGAATTTACGAATTTCTCGATACGGCGGACAAAATAGCTCTGCACCTCGTGTTCGTCTTTCAGGTTCTCGCGTTTTTTCAGCTCCTGCACGAACGCCGACTCCTTCCAAAAATCTTTCAAAACCTCGTCGCCGCCAATGTGGATGTAGGGCGAATCGGGAAACAGCTTTATCGTTTCGTCCAAGACGTCCTCGAGGAATTTGAATGTCTCGTCGGTCGGACAGAAGACCTCCTTGAAAATGCCCCAGGTCTTTTTCACTTCGAATTTGTAATCCGGAGCCGCGCAGCCTTTGCCGAGTTCCGGATACGCCGCGAGTGCCGCGGACGCGTGGCCGGGCAGCTCGATCTCGGGGATGACCGTAATGTAACGCGCCTTTGCGTAAGCGATGACGTCCTTTATCTGCTCCTGCGTATAGAAGCCTTCGATCGGGCGGCCGTCGCCCTTGAACGTGGTCGAATACGACCCCTCGTGCGATTCGCTGCGATATTGCCCGACCGTCGTCAGCTTCGGATACTTCTTGATCTCGATCCGCCAGCCCTGGTCGTCCGTCAAATGCCAGTGAAAAGTGTTGAACTTATACTGCGCCATCTGGTCGATGTACTTTTTGACGAACTCGACCGGTTGAAAATGACGCGAGACATCAAGGTGCATACCCCGGTATTTGAAGCGGGGTCTGTCATTTATGCGTACTGCGGGTATGTCAGCTTTCCCGTCGAATCTCGCTGGGAGTAACTGCATGAGAGACTGGATCGCATAGTATTTTCCGATCTCGGAATAACGTACTCCCATCAGCAGAATGCTCTGTTGATCGATCTCAAGGCTATATGAACCCTCATGAACTGGAGGATTCCGTTGCCAATCGATGAGTCCTCCACCGATACTGCTAAACGCTATGTAGTTTTCTGTTGGCCGCTTGGAAGTGACTTCAAGGCTGAATCCGTACCGCGCAAGTAAAAGGGCATTTAAGACAGCCGCAGATTGTCTATTTACTTTGCCACTCACGAATATTTTTGTCTTCGGACCAAAAGAAAATGAGCCTGGTCGGGGCTCCAACGAATAGGGTTTTGGAAGAATATTGATCCCATCCGCTTGAGCAAAGGCAAACGACACGAGCGACAGGGATACCGCGATGGAAGCAAAGAGACGTTTCATATTTCATTAATCAACGAACTGACTGGACCGCACGCGTCCCGCGTGCCATGAGTGCGAAGCACGAACATAACCTCTGACGCCGTAACCGGCGTTTTCACGCGGGACGCGTGCGTTCCAGTCATCAAGATTCTTTTCTAAAGAAAGCGCTTGAGAATTCCCAGTCCTCGGGTTTTTCACAGATCCGTGCTTTGACCGGGTTTTCTTCAATATACCTTAGTGTTGCCCGATAGTGCTTTCCGTCGCGGATATAGCGGTCGAAATATTCCTTATACCAGAAGTTTCCTTTGCGATTGAGGATCTTGTTTGCTTCGTGTGAGGTGAAGGACTTGAGCGAGTGCATGATCTCGGAAACTGTGTACCCCGCGAGCGTCACGATCAGCAGGTGAACATGGTTCGGCATGATCACCCAGGCGATGAGGCGATACTTCTTACCGTCCAGATGAAGGATCGCGTGCTTTACGAGTTTGGCGACACGCTTGTCGGAGAGCAGCCGTTCGCCGTAGTTCTGGTCCAGGTATGTCTCGATACGCTTTCGCAGTCCGGCATCGGTGATCTCTCCGTTTTTGAGGTCTTCTTTCCACCGGTTCAGTACGGTCTGAGGCATGGAGTCGGCAAGGCGGAAGGTGATGAACTGCGTCATCTCGCCGGGATCGACATGTGGGATGTAGCCTCGGCTGTGCGAGATTCGCGGGTCGTACATAGGGGATCACGTTTGCGTTCTATCGAACGCTTGCACTCGGGACGCGTGCGTTCCAGTCGATACAGGGTCTTTTCTTTAGAGCAACTTAAGCAATTGTGCCAGTTCTGTGGGAAGTTCGGAAGTGAAGGTTAGGCGTTCGCCGGTATTGGGATGTGTGAAAGTCAGGCGTTGGGAATGCAGAAAAAAGCGGTTCAGCTTTTCGATCGCCTTCCTAACTTCGGCGTTCGCGATGGTGTTGTCGCGGCCTTCGTTATAGGTCGCATCGCCGACGACCGGGTGGTTGATAGAGGCGAGGTGGACGCGGATCTGGTGCGTGCGGCCTGTCTTGATATCGACCTCAAGAAGGGTGAACTTTTCAAAACGCTCACGCACTTTCCAAAGCGAAAGTGCGTGGCGGCCGTTGGCGGCGACCGTCATTTTCGTCCGATGCCAGCGGTCGCGTGCGATCGGCCGTTCGATCTTTCCGGAATTTTCAGCGATATTTCCGTGTACCAGGGCAACGTATTTCTTTTGAACCGTACGATCTCGAAATTGCTCGGCAAGGGTTTCGTGTGTTTGTTCGTCCTTGGCGACCAAGATCAATCCTGACGTGTCTTTATCCAAACGGTGAACGATACCGACCCTTATTCCAGATCCCGGATCCCAGGTTCCAGATTCGGACAATTTGGAATCGGGAATATTAAATTTGAAATGATGAGCGATCGCATTGGCAAGGGTCCCCGACCGAACTCCTGCGCCGGGATGCACGACCATTCCGGCGGGTTTATTTATCACAGCAAGAAATTCGTCTTCGAAAACTATATCGAGCGGAATATCTTCGGGTTCGAAACGGGCAACGGGCTCTTCCGTTAGATCGACATCTATCTCGTCGCCCTCGCGAAGTTTGTAAGAGGCCTTTGCTTCTTTCCCGTTTACGAGAACATCGCCATTTTCAATAAGCTTTTGCAGACGCGAACGCGACCAGCCCTCTATGCGCCCAGCCAGGAACGCATCGAGGCGCTTTCCTTTGTCGATCGTTTCGGCGGAAAGAATTGATGGACTCGGTGTCTTGGTCACTCGGTAGATCCTACCGTTGATCTATTCGCTGCACGAAGCCGCAGTACCATAAAGATCATTGACGCAACAGCGACGACCAAGCTGACCAATTGCGATGTCGAAAGTCCGGTTGCGGTGGTTAGCCCAAGCAGATCGCCTCGCGGATCGTCGCGAATGAACTCGATCGAGAAACGAAATATCGAATAAATAATGCCGTAGGCGATAAGGATCTGGCCGTCAAATTTCTTCCGGCGATGGAGCCAAAAAAGAAACGCAAACACCGCCAGCATCGTGAACGATTCGATCAGCTGGGTTGGATGCAGGTAGAGGTCTTCATTGCTCGGGCCGTACATCGGAACGCCGGTATATTCGTGCCCGGCTTCGGTAAAATGCACTCCCCAAAACCAGTCGGTCGGTTTTCCCCAGCAGCAGCCGGCTGCAAAACACCCTTGCCTGCCGAACGCCTGGCCGAGCGCGACCGCGGGAGCAAACGCGTCGGCGGCCTTCCAAAACGGGAGCTTGTAATACCACATCATACCGGCGACCGTTAGAAACCCGCCGATAAGCCCGCCGTAAAACACGCCGCCCGAGCGAAGAAAATCAAGCGTGAAGATCTCTACGTTCGGTTCGACAAAGATCATCAGTAACTTTGATCCAAGCAAGCCGCCGAGCAGCGTCCACAGGCCGAGATCGTAGATACGCTCGCGGGGCAGGCCATCGCGTGCGGCAAGCCGCGATGCTACAAACAATGCCAGCAGCATTCCAACTGCGAGCCAGATGCCGTAGCTCGTGATAGGAAAACTGCCGATGCGGAAAAGTTCAGGATACATCTATAGATTCACTTGCTGTTGGCAACAGGCGTGACGGCTGCATTATCCGCCTGATGTTTGCGCTTTACCAAAAACATATCGATCACAAGCAAAAGTGCCCCACAGACTATAGCCATGTCGGCAACATTGAAAGTCGGATAATGCCACGAACCAAATTGGACATCAATAAAATCGACAACAAACCCGAGACGTATGCGATCGACGACGTTTCCGACGATACCTGCAAGCAGCAATGCCAGGGCTCCCAGGATGCGGTCGTCGGTTCTCGGTGTACGCCAAAAGAAATACACGACAAGCGTTCCGGCGATCAACGCGACGATCGACAATCCCCAACGGCCCGTGGAACCATGGTCGTCAAGCATTGAAAATGCTACGCCTGTGTTCTGCGCGTAAGCGAAATTAAGGAAACCAGGTATAAGCTGAATATCATCGCCAAGACGAAGACGGCGGACAGCCCATGCCTTTGACGATTGGTCAATGAGAAAAACCCCGCCGGCTATGGCGAGGTAAGCAAGTTTCCAGATAACGTCACGCTTTGTCACTGTGTCTTTTTGGGTTCGGCGTAAAAAGATTTATTCACGATCTTCCATTCGCCGTTTATCTTCAGCAATGTCATATAGTCGACGAACTTGACCGTCGGATAATCCAATATGATCTTTGCCACCGCGGCGTTCCCGTTTACGTCGATCGCTTCGATCTTTCTGCCATTCTTTCGCTGCTCTTCGTCCGCGGCCGGCTTACCGGTAAATGCACGTTTGATGAACGAATCGAAACTCTCCATCGAGTATTTCCCTTCCCGGATCCAGATCATATTGCCTTCGGTATGAAAGGCTTTCCGTGCGTATTCGGGGTCACCGGTAGCATGTGCTTTGATGTAATTTTCGAGCGGCACGCGCACCGCCGCTTTCTCTGTTTCCTGTGCCGAGGCCGCTAAACTGCAAAGAGCAAGGATGAAAAGTAGTAATGCCTTTTTCATGGTAAAGAATTCCGTCACAAGATAGTATTACGGACGAGCAGCTTAAATTACGCCGCAAGCATGCCGGTTATTTCGCTCCGATACTATTCCGTGTATGGGAAAACGCCTTTTGGCGCGCGGTATCGCCGCCACCAATCCGCATAACATACGTCCGTACACCCGATAGCGTATGTTGTTACCTTCCATTTACCCGCAGTCTTCCTCAAAAGTGCAAAGAAATTGTTGTCGAACGCTCCCGAATCGAGTGCGTCGGCATATTGCGTCCGGCTGTAATCCGGCGAACCGCCGTTCGCATTTTGCGGCGTACCGCTAACGAACGCCCAGGATCCAAGTACATTGAAGTTCTCCGCAACGAACACCACCTTCTGTTTGAGATCGCGTTCGACCGGTATGCGAAGCGCGTCCAGTATCGCTTTTCGCTCGGGTGATCCTTTTTCAGGCGTGTACGGCGTTTGCGCCTGTAACGCAATGGCAAAAAGAGACAGAGATATCGCGACAAGAAGCTTTGCTCTCATAGTTTTACCTACGACGCGTGTACGCCCATCAATGGGACTATTTCTTTGAGCGCCTCATTGCATCGCTCGCACACGGTCGGAAACTTTTCAAACTCTCCGACGCGGGTCGAATAATTCCAACAGCGTTCGCATTTTGCGCCGTTGGCTTTAAGAATCTGGACGGAGGCGTCCGCGTTCCCCTCGTGCACCTCGACCTGCGAAACGATAAATATGTATCGCAGTTGGTCAAAATAGTCGAGCAAGAATCGCGTCGTTTCGGCGTCCGCCGTAAGCACTACCTTTGCTTCTAGCGACGAGCCGATCTGCTTAGCATTTCGCGCTTCTTCCAATGCTTTTAGAACCTCGTCGCGGATCGCGAATATGCGTTCCCAACGCGCCAGAAATTCGGAATGATCCGATTCGGCGGCCGGGGGAAATTCGGCGAGATGCACTGAAGCGATCGTTTGCTGCGGCAGATTCTCCCATGCTTCATCTGAAGTGAACGCAAGCAGCGGAGCGAGGAGCCGACAAAGCGTATCGGTTATTCGATAAAGCGCGGTCTGGGCGGACCTGCGCTCTTTTGACCGAGGCGCATAGATATACAATCGATCTTTGATTATGTCGAAATAACGGGCAGACAGCGTGACGGTGCAGAAATTGTAGAGTGCGCCGTAAGCTGACTGAAAGTCGTAGGCGTTGTAACCGTTCAGTACCTTCGTCGTGACCTCGTCAAGATTTGCGAGCGCCCAGCGGTCGATCTCAAGCATTTCGATATCGGCGACCAAGTCAGAAGCAGGGTCGAATCCGTCAAGATTGCCGAGGGCGTAGCGCAGCGTGTTTCGGAACTTGCGGTACGCATCGACAACGCGCGAAAGGATCTCGTCCGAACAGCGAACGTCTTCCGTATAGTCCACCGCCGCGGCCCAGAGCCTTAAGATCTCGGCGCCGGATTTGTCGATGATCTCTTGCGGAGCGGTAACGTTGCCGAGCGATTTGCTCTGTTTCTTTCCTTCGCCGTCAACCACCCAGCCGTGCGTGACGATCTGTTTGTAAGGCGCGGTATCGTGCGCTGCGATACCGCAGCTCAAGCTTGAATTGAACCAGCCGCGATATTGATCGCCGCCTTCGAGATATACGTCCGCGGGAAAGTGCAAATTGTCTCGTGTCTCGAGCACCGCGACGCAGCTCGATCCCGAATCGAACCAGACGTCGAGAATATCGGTCTCCTTGCGGAACTCAGCGCCGCCGCACTTCGGACACTTGAAACCGTCGGGTAACAATTCGCTCTCGGGCCGCGCGTACCATGCGTCGCCCGTCTCTTTCGCAAAGATGTCGGCAACGTGATCAACGATCTTCGGATCCGCAACGGCTTCTTCACAGCCGTTGCAATAGAAGACCGGGATCGGAACGCCCCAAAACCGCTGCCGCGAAACGCACCAGTCGGGCCGGCCCCTGAACATGTTTGCCATGCGGCCTTCGCCCCAACCCGGATGCCAATTCACTTTCTCGATCTCGGCGAGCGCTTTCTTTCTCAAGCCGTTTTCCGACAGCTCGCCATCAACTTCGTCCATCGAGATGAACCATTGGGGCGTCGCACGGAACACGACCGGATTCTTGCATCGCCAACAATGCGGATAACGGTGGCTATACTTTTCCGAATACAAAAGCGCACCCGATTCGCGAAGAAACTCAACGATCTTCGGATTCGCATCGAAAATATTCTCGCCGGCCCAATGCTCGACGTCCGCCGTGAATCGCCCCGCATTATCGACCGGGCAATAGATCTCAAGGCCGTACGCCTTCCCGATGTGAAAGTCGTCGGCACCATGGCCGGGAGCCGTGTGGACGCAGCCCGTTCCCGCCTTCGCCGCCCGCTTGCTTTCAAACCTGACGTCAAGCTCGACCTCGGCATCGGCCTCACCAAGCGTGACGTGCTCGCCGCTCATGATCAGCGACGGGCGATCGAGCCATGCGTGCTTTGCCTCAAGGCGATCGAGCTTTGCACCTTTGAACTTCGCGACCTCTTCGTATTCGGCGAACCCGCACGTCTCCGCAAATGTCTTCGCCAGATCCGTCGCGACGATGAACACCTCGGCATCCGAAGCCTCGATCGCCGAGTAATCAAGATCCGGATGCACGGCAATGCCGAGATTCGCGGGCAGAGTCCATGGCGTCGTAGTCCAGATGACGATGAAAACATTCTTGCCCGCCAGCGCCGGATCGATCAGCGACGGATTGGATCTCAGTGGAAATTTCACGTAGACCGAAGGCGACGTGTGGTCCTTATATTCGACTTCAGCCTCGGCGAGTGCGGTTTGATCGTGAATGCACCAATAGACCGGCCGAAGACCTTTGTAAACAAAACCGCGCTCTAGAAACTTGCCGAACAGACGTGCTGTCGCCGATTCGTATTCCGGCGACATCGTCAGATACGGATCCTCCCACTCGCCGAGGATGCCGAGGCGTTGAAAATCGCGCGTTTGACGATCCATGGCATTCGCGGCGTGTTCCCGGCAGAGCCGGCGAAAGGTCGCAACGGGCAGATCGTTCTTGTTTTTGCCCTTTTCGGCAAGCTTTTTCTCGACCAGTGTCTCGATCGGCAATCCGTGGCAGTCATAACCTGGGACGTAGGGCGTGTCAAAGCCCATCATCGAACGCGTTTTTACGACGAAGTCCTTTAGGATCTTGTTCAGGGCGGTGCCGATGTGGATGTCCGCGTTGGCGTACGGCGGGCCGTCGTGGAATATGAACTTCGGCTTGCCCTTGCGAGCTTCTTCGATACGTCGATAAAGATCGAGCTCGGTCCATTTCTTGAGGCGCGCGGGTTCGCTTTGCCCGAGATTCGCCTTTTGCGAGAAATCGGTCTTTGGAAGGTTAACGGTCTTTTTCAGATCCAACGGTTCGGTCATAAAGAAATAAAAGCGGTCGTTAGGAATCCGACGGTTCGCTAAAAACTAAAATCTTAACATTTCAAAGGAAAATTTCGCATTCTTTGCCTGAAAATCGAAAAGTCCCAAGCCTATTATTTCGGCTTGGGACTTTGTCGGAGCAAAGGAGCAAACTCCCACTCAGGCGATATGATCCCTGACGGTGGTAATAATTATCTGAGTATCCGAACGATTCACAGTGAAATTATAACACACTATCTATGGCCTATTCCTCCTCGACGGTTACAAGCAGCGGATATTCACGTGCCTTGGCAAGATTCATCGCCTTTTGAGCCTTCATATACGCGATGTCATAAGGGTAAATGCCGGCGATGCCGACGCCCTCGTTATGGACCTTTAGCATAATAGCGATCGCCTCCGGTTCTTCCCTCATGAACACGTATTCAAGAACCCAGACGACGAATTCCATGGTGGTGAAGTCGTCGTTGTGCAGCAAAACCTTAAATAGTTTGGGCTTTTCGAGCTTGGTCTCGGTTTCTGTCAGTACGTCGGTTCCGCCGTTTATGTCCGGTTCGTTCGGCATACGGCAATTTTATCAGCCATTTGCGCGAGAGCGAATCACAGACACCCGATTACTTATGTTCGTACGCTGACCGTTGCCTTGCGTTCGAGTTTGCCCCAGCCTACGATCGCACCGCGGATCGCCGTTGTGACCGATCGGACCATGACCCAGTACATCACTTGCCGGTAACCAAAACGCTGTATCAGCAGCCACCAGATCAGCCGTTTCTGTTCTGCCTTTTCCATCAGGAAAGCTGCAAGCGCTCCGAGCCAGTCGACGGTGAGAAACAGGGCGTAGAAAAAGATGACATGACTGATATCGGTTGGCGTGTGGGCATATTCCTGCTGATGTTCGAGTGTGCTGATCAGTGCCGAGAGAAGGGTCCATACAAAAAGAAGGTCCATTAGCGGGGAGATAAGCGGAAACAAGACCTGAAATATCCAGACATTAGGCATTGCTATCATGCCAAGCGTCCCGAATTTTGGATTGAACAGGGCGTCCTTGTGTTTCCACATACATTGAAGGGTCCCGAACGACCAGCGAAATCTCTGTTTCGCCAAGTTTCGGAGGCTGTCCGGAGCTTCGGTCAGTCCGATCGCATTCTCCTCGTACCCGATCTTGTAACCAAGTTTGCGGACCTGGATGGTAAGGTCCTGATCTTCGGCGAGCGTGCCGGATGAAAATCCTTCGGTCTCTTCAAGAACCGATCTTCGCCACGCGCCTACCGAACCGGGAACCACCGTAATACAATTGAGCGACGCAAACGCACGCCGGTCAAAGTTCTGCGACGTGACATATTCGAGTGCCTGCCACTTTGTAACGATATTGATCCTGTTTCCGACCTTTGCGTTTCCGGCAGCCGCTCCGATCTGCGGATCGGCAAATCGTTTGACCAATGCCCCGATGGTTTGAGGTTCAAAAACGGTGTCCGCATCAAGGCAGATAATGATCTCTCCTTTTGCTCGCCGCCAGCCGAAATTTAGCGCTTCAGCTTTTCCACCGTTTACCTTTGAATAGATCTTTACCCGCTCGTCGGAACCGAACTGAGCAACAGCGTTCCTCACCGTCCGATCGGTCGAGCCGTCATCCACGACGATCACTTCGATAGCCGGGTAGTCGGAGTCGAGAATGCTTTCGAGCGTCCTGCAGATCACCTTTTCCTCGTTGAATGCAGGTACAATTATAGAAACGTCCGGATGGGTCTCTTCGCCAAAGTGCTCGTGTTCTCTGCGTCGCGATCTCTTGTACTGTGCGAATGCAAGGAGACCGATCACTCCGACGCGCCCGAGGCCGAGTATTATGCCGATCAGAAATAACCATTTCATTAACCAGCCTCCGATCGAGATCCCGTGGAAGACCCAACTATCGGCAACTGCGTCCAATGACCGATCGTTGGATACCGGCGGCATTGCCTGTTCGGGCGTGATGTTGGCAAGGTCCGATATGGTCGTAAACTGGTAACCTTGATCCCGCAATGAATGGATTATCTGCGGCAATGCTTCGACCGTAGCGGAGCGATCTCCGCCGCCATCATGAAGCAACACGATCTCACCGCGTTCTTCAGGTGTTGTGATCTGAGCGGCTTTCAGAACCTCCTGCGTCATTTCTTCAGCCGTGTGAGGAGTTCCGTCATCGTTCTTGAGTTTCCAGTCATCGGGATCGAGATGGAGTCCGACCGAAATATATCCCAGATCCTGAGCCTGCACGGTGGGCTCGACCTCGTCGGGCGTTCTGGGCTCGGCATCACCGAAATATGGAGCTCGGAACAGACGTGTAGATCTTCCGGTCAATGACTCGATGAGACGCTGAGTAGTATTGAGCTCCAGATCGACGACTGCCCGCGGGACCTCGCCAAGATTCGGATGCGTGAAGGAATGATTTCCGATCTCATGCCCCTCGGCTACGATCCGTTTTATCAGGCCCGGATTTTCCTGGCCGTTCTCACCAACGACAAAGAACGCCGCCTTGACGTTTTCGGCTTTGAGAATGTCGAGTATTTTCGGCGTCCATCGGGGATCGGGGCCGTCGTCAAATGTAAGCACGATCTTTCCGCGTTTATCGCCGGTACGCATGATCACGTACGAGGACGGGATCGATCGGTAAGTTTCCATTGCGATCTCGCCCGAATCGTTTGTCGCAAGGTCGCGGCTTCCGTCGTTTGGAACAGCTTTGACCTGAAGGATCTCGCCGGTCCCTTCGAAGTCGACGTCGTAACCAAACTTAATTGTCCGAAGCGACTCGGCTTGTTTTGCCTGAATTCCGGTTCCGAATACCTTCCAGAGGGCCGGATCTTCGCTGCCGAGCCGCCACAGCGCCAGTCCGGCCGCTTGATAACTTTCGGCCGAACGGATCTGGTTAAATGCGGTTACCGCGTCAAGAAACCAAACGGTGTGCTCCTTACCGTCGTCTTCTTCATAGGAAAAAGTGGGATTCTTCGATCTATCGTCAAAACGGATACCTTCAGGACGATCGAGCGAGTCCTTTGCTGCCAACAGCGACTCCTGAAAGGAAACTGTAACAGCCTCCTTACCTCCCCGCGTCCAGTCGTATCCGTAATTACCAAAGCAAACGATCGTCTTCGAAGGCGAAAGTTCCGCCATCCTCTTCTTTAACGCAGCGTCGAACCAATCCTGTCCTGCAACCGGTCCCGGTTCGCCCTCGGACCAATGCTCGTCGTACGCCATAAGCATCAGATAATCGGTAACCGCTGCGTATGCCCGATAATTCCAATCCGGATCATCGAACGGAACCGCCTGGGCCAACAGCAATCCTCGTCTATTGAATTCCTTGTGCAGTTCATCAACGAAAATGTAGAGGTCTGTCTGGGCTTTAGCCGGAACCTCTTCAATGTCTATCGTGATGCCTGAGAATTTGTACTTTTCGACCTGTGCAAGTATTAAAGCAATAAGCTGCGAGCGCTCAGATTCGGTACAGATCGAGTTCAGGAGAATCCCCTTGTTCCACTGTTCGTTCTTATAATTCTGCAAGAGCGGAAGTATCGGCATGCCCGGTTTTTCCTGCCTCACGAGATCTAAAGCCCGTTCGTCGACATCAAGAACAAGCGGGTCAGACTGGTTGCCGGAAAGCCGGATCCATTCAGGCACGACCCAATCAAGGGAGTTGATATTTTGCCTTAAAGAGGCATAACTGGAATCGTCCCAGTTCACGTAAAACCCGATCGACAGCGGGCGTCCTAAAGACTGTTGTTGCTGCGTCAAACCTCCCGGGGATCTGAGCATCTCTCGCCGTGCCATTGCTGCGATCGCGGCGCCTTCCCGTTTAGCTTTCTCGTTTTTGGTCTTTGCCGCTTCCTTATTCAACGTGTCCTCACGCCGGCTGAGCGGAGGCGTTTCGGGCAACTTCGTTATCGAGTCTTTCGTTTCGTTCAGTTCCGAGATCGGTTTTAACTTAAGTTGTGGAAGAAAAGGATTGACCAATACGCTTGAGATAAATACACCAGTCAGTAGGGTTACGAATAATGATGCTGAAAGTCCGAGCCAGTTGGCCGCTTTCCTTCTTCGGCCGCCCTTGTCAAAGAAAACTTTTGGCGCA
Organism: Blastocatellia bacterium; assembly: GCA_016789265.1. Taxonomy (GTDB): domain Bacteria; phylum Acidobacteriota; class Blastocatellia; order Pyrinomonadales; family Pyrinomonadaceae; genus OLB17. Next base: position 33,726 of record JAEUQK010000003.1, on the reverse strand, counting down.
TGTGTTTCGAGTTGAGGTACGGTCTTTGCGTTTTCAGCGAGATCTCTCATTCCGAGCTCCGATGCTAAAAGAATAAAAATAAACAGAGAGTGAATTTTTCTGATTTTTTCATCGCAAGCGAATGACGATCCTAAGATCAGGAAAATGTGGACTTTACGCGGATTTTCTGTTAGTTTTTCATTGCGCTGTTTACTAAGTATTCAATTTGTGGCCCGCTTGGCCTGAAATTCCCACCCTATTAGTGGTTTTTGAGGGAATCCTTAAATGAAAAGAGGTTCAGCTCCGGCAAAGACGGTGTCAAAGTCTCGCGTCATTCAGTTCTCCGGAACGAGGGCGGAGGCCGGCATTAAGGGATCGCGGCAAATTTCGCGTGATGCGATAACCGCGCTCTTTTTGAACGTAGGGCAAAGATTGCGTGACGGTCTGTCAAGCGAAGCCGAATCACTCCTCCGAAATGCGATAGAGGACCACGATCATTCTGCGAATGACCTCGCAAATCTTAAACGGCTCCTCGCTTTCACTCTTGAGACATTAGGGCAGTACAGAGATTCCCTTGCGATACTAAAGCCGTACGAAGACGAAGAACATCTGAAGCACCTGGATATCGAGACCCAGGTTCGGGTAACGACCCAACTCGCGATCGGCTACAACAATCTCAACGATCATCCAAAAGCTGTCACTCTGCTCAAAGATAATCACGAGCGCGCAAAGGCGAACGAGCTGCCGCATTTGCTTGGCAGTATCGACACGGGTTTGGCACGTGTTTACCGCAAGTTGAACGAATGCGCGATTTGCAGGGATCACGCCGAGAGTGCACTCGAAAATTATCGAAATCACGGCGATTGGCTCGGGATGGCAGAAGCCTACCGTGAAATTGCGATCAGCTATCATCAGGAAGGCCGAAGCGAGAAGTCACTCGAATATTTCGAACTTGCTATTCAGATCATCGGTGATCGATCCGCACCATTCATGCTCGGGAAGATATATACCGATATGTCAGGTGCATACTGGTTTCTTCGCCGTCCTCAGGATGGTATTGAGTGCCTCGAAAAATCTATTGAGTTTTTCGACAGGACCGAACACATTCTGAACTCGGTAATTGCATATAACAATCTTGGGATCAACCTGATGCTCACCGGTGATTGGGTAAGGGCCGAGACAATGATCAAGCGGGCGCTAGATCTCGCGATAAAGACCAATCACGTTCACATAGCCGGTATTCTCGACAGTCTGGGTGAACTTAAGATACTTCGAGGAGACCTGGACGAGGCCCTTGACCTGCTCGAGCGCGCGATCAAGTTAGCTAAAGAGCGTAAGCGGGAATGGTATGAGCTGCAGGCGATGCGAAACCTGGCTCGTTGCATTCTCGCCAAAGGCAATTTTGAGAAAGCGGCAGAAGTTTCCCGTAACGCCATCGATCTCTCGGCCCGGATCGGCGATAAGCACTACGCAAACATGGCCGGATTGGTGCTTGCGGAAAGCCTGATGCACCTTCGGCGTTTCGGCGAATGCGAGAACCGTCTTCAGATCATCGAAGAAAGCGATCCCACATCGGACTTCTTTGTGCTCGGCAACATACAGCGAATTCGCGGGCTTGCGGCGGCTGAGGAAGGTGATCAGGAGATGGCCGTCCATCACTTTAATCGAAGTTTGACGATCTTCGAAGCGGCGGGGGACCTGTATCATACAGGGCTTTCAAATTATCTGATAGGCACAAATCTTGGCATTGAGCAGAGTGCACGAGTTATAAAGCACCTCACAAAAGCCCATGAGATATTCAAGAAGATAGGATTAGACCAGCTTGCGACATCGATAAAGTCTCACATCTCGCGTCTCAAAACTGCCTCAGATACCGAGATCGAGCCGAAGAAACCAAGGCGAACAAATTCTGTTGTTTCTCAACTACTTATGGTTCGGCTCGCCGAAGCTACGGCCTCCCGGGAACTATTGTTCCGAGAACTCATCGCAGTGCTTCAGCAGGAAAGCTCGGCAAAGAAGCTGATAATTGCACAGTCGAACCCTAGAAATAAGAAGCTCGATCCTTTCATCACGCACGGCTACTCACCAGAAGAAAGCGGTCAAATGATCCGGAAATTCGAAGCGGCTCGTGAGAAGGGGGACGACAAGAACTTTCTTCGCGCAAAGGGTATTTCGGTCCTGCATCTGAGACCCGCAAATGCCGAACATGCATTTTTGTTCATTTATCCTCAATCGGGCGCATCGTTGAGCGACGGCAATTCGATCCAACCATTGCTGCGTGTGGTGGAATTGGGAATGGACGTCATTGCATTACGTGAAAAGGACACAACCGCGCCCATCGAACAAGATGCGAGTCCGTTCACATCCAACAGCCTGATGCCGGGTTTCATTCATTCGTCGCCGGCAATGACGGCTTTGGTCGAAGAGGTGTACAAGATAAGGTCTTCGGATGTGACCGTACTTGTTACGGGTGAATCCGGAACGGGTAAAGAACTTGTGTCGCGGGCGATCCACACAATGTCGAACCGAAAGGACAAGGTGTTCGTCCCTTTCAACTGTACCGCGGTCCCGAAAGAACTTGCCGAAGGTCACCTGTTTGGTTACCGAAAGGGAGCATTTACTGGTGCGACCGCCGATTCCCCGGGGATCATCCGCGCGGCGGACGGCGGCACATTGTTCCTTGACGAGATAGGCGATCTGCCGCTGGACGTTCAGCCGAAGCTGCTTCGTTTTCTGCAGGAAGGAGAGGTCCAGCCGATCGGTGAAAAGCGTCCCATCAAGGTCGATGTCCGAGTCATAGCGGCGACCAATATGCCGCTCGAAGAAAAGGTCGCCGACGGTACGTTTCGCGAGGATCTGTTTTATCGATTGAATGTGATACGTCTTCGGGTTCCGCCGCTTCGGGAAAGACGATCGGAGATACCGCCGATGGTCAATTATTACATTAACCACTATTCGGCCCGGTTCGGAAAACGCGATATTTCATTCACGCCTCAAACTACCGACCTTTTGATGGTCTGCGACTGGGAAGGCAATGTGCGGCAGCTCTGCAACGAGATACAACGTATCGTCGCACGCGCCGTAGATGGAGAGGTTGTCACGCCAAACCATCTATCGCCGGAGCTAAAACGGGCCGCAAAGCCGATGGCTGCATACACCGATAGCGAGAAAGTCGTTCCGATCGCCTCCTACGATGCACCTTTTATGCCCTTCGCGAATATTTCTCAGGGCGGAACTTTGGAAGAGGCAGTATCGGAGCTGGAGATGCAGATGATAAAAAGCTCGCTTGCCCGCAACAGCTGGAACATCTCGCGGGTAGCGAGCGAATTAGGACTTACCCGCAGAGGGCTTTACTTGAAGCTATCAAGATACGGAATTGAAAAGGCTGCGTGATCATGCAGCCATAGCGCGCAGGGATTCGATCATCTCGGGAAGTTTACCTAGAACAACATCTATCTCTGCTTCGTCATTGAATCTGCCCAACGAAAACCTGATCGAACCCATCGCCTTGGAATAAGGAATATTCATTGCCTGCAGCACGGGAGAAGCCGTGTGTGATCCCGAATTGCATGCCGAGCCCGTTGATACGCAAATGCCAGCTTCATCAAGCCGATAAAGTATCATCTCGCCATTCGTGTTTTCGAACGAGAGGTTTGATGTATTCGGCAGCCTCCGAGTTTCTTCTGCGGTTCCATTCAATGAAGTGTCAGGAATTGAAGATATTATTCCCTCTTCGAGTTTATCCCGCAGGCGTCGAACGAATTTCATTTTGGAAAAGTCGCTTGCAAATTTAGCGGCTTCGCCGAGTCCGACTATTTGATGTACGGCCTCGGTTCCGGCACGTTTCCCGGATTCCTGTCCGCCGCCGATCAGTAGCGGTGGTATATCAACGCCTTCACGAATATACAAAGCGCCGATCCCTTTTGGGCCGTGAAACTTATGAGCCGAGACCGAGAATAGGTCGATCTCGGTATTCTTCAGATCGATCGGAACCTTGCCGGCTGCGTTAACGCCGTCGACATGAAAGAGAGCATCCGAATTTGCTTTGACGATCTCAGCGATCTCTGCAACGGGAAACAATACGCCGGTTTCATTATTTGCCATCATCACCGAAACGATCGCTGTTTCCCGCGTAAGAGAGTTCCTGAGCTGATCGAGGTCGAGGGTTCCTTTCTCATCGACGTCCAACCAGGTCAGGGCGTACCCTTTACCTTCAAGTTTTTCGCAGAGCTTCCTGACCGCTTCGTGCTCTACCCTCGTGGTGACGATATGACGCTTGTCAGGAAAGGCCTCAAGCGCACCGAGGATCGCCCAATTGTCGCTCTCGGAGCCGCAAGATGTGAATACTATCTCCCCGGGGTCTCTGGCCCCGAGCAGATCGGCAACTGATCTTCTTGCATTTGCAACTAACTTTCGCGGTTCATACCCGGCCTGATGGGTCGACGATGGATTGCCGTAGTGCATCGAGATGCGATCGGCCATCGCCTCGATCACGGTTGGCGCCATTCTCGTGGTGGCATTGTTGTCCAGGTAGATCATGCCTTTTCTTTTTCGGCTGAGTGAGCCCAATTTACCATTCGCGAATTAGGATTTACAATTACCCATACAGTGACAAGCAAACTCAAGATAACAGATCCCGCCGGCAACCCGTGGGAGTTGCAGTTGGAAGTTGGAAAGACCTATACGATCGGACGGTCCAAAGATTGTGACATCGTACTCAACGATCGACGAGTGTCCCGCAAACACGCGCATATACTTGGTGATGCAGAAGGATTTCACTTAATAGACGGCTACTACGAAGACGGCCTGCTCAAGCGGAGCGTCAACCACGTATTCGTAAACGGTTCGCCGGTTTTGGAAAAGGCCCTTGCCGCCGGAGATGCGGTCGTTATCGGAGAGAGTCAGATCTCGTTTATCCAGGATATGCCGCAGCCGTTCATTCCTGAGCATCATGTAAGCTACCCTTCGGTTCGGGCGGCGTCGGTAGCCGCGATCCCACAGGCCCAAGCGGCCGCCGACACGCCAAAGGGCATTGATTACGACGACAAACCGCTCGGACAGACTCAGCTTCAGATCTCCGCGAACGAGATCATTGGGAAACACTCTCATCTCTCGATGGAGACGGCAATTGCGACGCCCGAGGAAATAAAAGATCTGCGCCGAAAGGCAAAGATGCTGGAGCTTCTGTACGAAATGAGTCGTTCGATCGGTACTGTTTTCGACCTCAAGGAAATATTCGACCGGGCGACCGACCTTATCTTTCGCGGGTCGCCGGCCGACCGCGTGGTTGCATTGCTCGCGGACGAAACACTCGACGGAAAGATACTCGATTACAGCCTGGTGCCTGTAAGCGCCCGAACGCGTGACGCAAAGATGGCTGAACTTACTGACTCAATGACGATCAGCCGCACGATCACCCAAAAGGTGATGCGAGAAAAGGTCGCATTGCTCTCTCAGGACGCGAAAACGGATGCTCAATTTCTCGGTGCTGAATCGATCGTTTCGCAGGGGGTTCGTTCCACGATCTGCGCTCCTTTGATCACAGAATCAAACGTTCACGGCGTGATCTATGCTGACCGCCTCGACCCGTTCGCCGCTTTTACGCCCGACCATCTGGAACTCATCAGCGCTGTCGCGGCGCAGACCGCGGTTACGGTCGAGACCGTCAAAGCGCATAAACGCCTTGCGCGAGAAGAAGTTGCCCGGGCAAACTACAGCCGCTTCATGCCTGAATATGTTGTTAAGCAGCTGCTCGACAATCCAAACTCGTTTAGCCTGGGCGGTGTCAATCAAACGGTCACAGTTTTGTTTGCCGACATTCGCGGATTCACAGCTCTTTCCGAACACGAGAAGCCGGAAAAGGTCGTAACGATGCTGAACAGGTATTTTTCATTGATGTCCGACATTATCTTTGAACACGGCGGAACGCTCGATAAATACATAGGTGACGGCCTGATGGCCATATTCGGCGCGCCGACGGCGAGCGAGGAAGATGCGCTGAACGCGGTAAAGGCGGCGGTCACGATGCAGAAAAGGCTTTCCGGTTTGAACGATGAACTTCGCGCAGAAGGATTCGGTCAGATATCGATAGGCATCGGCCTGCACACGGGCGAGGCACTTATCGGCTACATAGGCTCTGACAAGCGATCAGAATACACGGCTATCGGAGATACGGTGAACCTGGCTTCGAGGCTCGAGTCCAACGCAGCCGGCGGTCAGATATTGATGAGCGAGGCAACAGCGGCGGCAAGCGGGAATCTGATACCCGTCAACCAACGCGAACCGTTGACGGTCAAAAATAGGGTCCAACCTGTAAAGGTCCTTGAAGTCCGCTGGGGCTAGCGATGTAGGCCTCCGATTTCGATTTTTCTTGGCAACGATGGTTCGAAAGGAATATAATCTCCGTACCCGCAGAGTATGTTAAAGATCTCGTCATTAAAGAAATTTGTTACCGACCAAATGGCGATCGACCTCGGGACGGCGAGCACAATAATCGCCGTAAAGGGCCGAGGTGTCGTTTTGGACGAACCGTCACTTGTAGCGGTCAACGAGATTTCTGAGGAGATCGTAGCCTTTGGCCAGGAAGCGGCGGACATGATCGGCCGAGAAGGGCGCGACGTGCAGGTAAAGGCTCCTTTGATCGGCGGTGTCGTTGCGGATTTTGAGCGGACAAAGAAAATGCTCGCTCACTTTGTCAAGAAGGCGAAAACCGGAGGCTCAAACCTGGCAATTTCAGCCGTAATGAGCATGCCGTCGGATGTCACGCACGTAGAACAGCGGGCTCTCATAAATGCAGCAGAAGATGCAGGTATCGGCAAGGTCTTTATGATGGAGGAAGGGTTGGCGGCCGCATTTGGGGCTGGTGTTCTTCCGACAGACAAAAGGGCATCGGCCATCGTTGACGTCGGTGCCGGAACTACGAATACGGCAATAATCGCAAAAGGAGCGATTGTTCATTCGGCGAGCGACCGCTTCGGCAGCAATGAGATAAATAATGTGCTTGCGACTCATTTGCGTCGTCATCGCGGCCTGCAGGTAGGCGAAGAGACGACCGAGTTTTTGAAGACGTCGTTTGTTTCAGCCTATCTTCCCGATGACATATCAAAGACGATCGAAGTGCGCGGCCGCGATGTGCAGACCGGGAGTCCGGCCGCCGTTGAAGTCACAACTGGCGAACTCTATCCTGTAGTTGAGGCTGTCGTCCGGCGTATCGCGGCACTTGTGAAAGATACGCTTACCGAGCTTCGCCCGGAGGTTGCCGCCGATATCTACGATCGCGGCGTGATCCTCACAGGCGGCGGTGCGTTGCTGGACGGACTCGACCAGTACATGCGGTCGTATATCAACCTTGCTGTCTCAGTTGCGGAAGAGCCTCGTTATGCGACCGTCTTAGGGCTCGTCAAAATGTTTGACGACCCCAAACTCCTCGAACGTGTTGCCCGTAACGACCTCGGTATAATGCAAAACGCCGAGATCCCATTCGAAGTTTAGATCCAACGGAAGAAACTCTAATTCCTAACGCTCGACGGTTCCGATGAAACCAATTCGAGTTTTGTTGTTTTGACGTCAAGCAGCGGACCGAGTTCGTAAACGTTTCGGTAGCCGTAAGTATAAAGGGCAATATACGTCGATAGATTTAGCGACGCCGTCGCCATCTTTCGTGGAAACGCATCCTCGGCGTTCTGAAAGTTATTGTTGCAGTAGATAAGGATCGTCTGGTCCTTGTTTGGGAATAGTCTTGCCAGGCTCTCGACCGTGATGTCCGGAAAACTCAGGTTGACTGCACCCTTTATATGCAGCTCGTCGTATTTCTGTTTACTTCTTGCGTCCAGCACGATGACATTCTTTTGCTTTGATCTCTCAATGAACTGATCTTCGGTCAACCGCCGCTTCTCGCGGTATTCCGCGGCTTGCGAGGCGACCCGCAAATAGCCTTTCATGTCGATCGACGGATTTGGGATCTTGGTCAATGCTTGGGCATCGACCAATGATGCTGTCCAGATCACCAGAAGTAAGGCAAGAACATAACGCAATTTCATAAATTTTCCTCCATCCTTGAAAAGAGAACGTAGAGGAAATGGAAGAATTGCACTGCAGGGACTACTTTGCGTAGATGTAAAACTGAATTGCCTGAAGGATCCCGATCGCCAATCCGAAACCCGCTCCGAATAGCTCGATGGTACGAAGATGTTCTTTCGCGACGGAAAGGACAAGCGCTTCGAGTTTCTCGACCGGATAGTTCATTATCTTTTCCTTCACAACGCCGCCGACGTCGAATTCCTTGATGGCTTCCGGGAGCTTTTCACGGATCGCACTGATGATCGTATCGGCAAACGTCTCGCTTGCCGAAACCAGCTTTTCTTCCTCGATCTTGTCAGATAGTTTTCCGATCGGTGCGGCGAGAAGTTGCTCGATCTGGCGCGAAAGCATGTCATTGACAAGCCGTGACGTGCTCTCGCTTGAGATTATCGAAATGAGGCCGCTTGAGAGCATTGATTTCAGCTTTGCCTCCGATTCGGGGTGCACGGTCCGCAAGATCGAATCGATGCTGTGCGGCCGCAATTTCTCGAGGGTATCGGTAATATAAGCCGAGATCGAACGCTGCATCTCATCGCTTCGAAGTAAGTTGACCAGCGCTGTGGTTATCTGAACCTTTAGCCGCGACAGCTGCTCGGGATCGATCTTTCCGATCACGTCCGGCAGCGGCCTCGATAAAGCCGTATCGATCGTACTAACAATAAATGAACTCGCTTCGGCAGCAAAGACATCGCCTTTAAGGGTTTCTTCGATGCGTTTTGGGAGACTTTCGTTAACAAGCACGTCAACCTCACGCAGTAGATTTTCGCGCGAGACAAATATCTTCTTGAAGAAAGGCAGATTTTCGTAATACTCGTGGACCTCTTTCTTGATCAGGCCGCCGATCTGGTTGCGCGTTCGCTCGGTCGCGGCGATCTCTGTCAAATGATGAGCGACCGGTGCGATCTGTTCATTCGCTTTTTCCTTGATCAACGCAACGGCATCAGGCGTGAACATCGCACCGAGCGGTGTTTCAGTATTCGCAAGATCGTCGACCCGGCGGCTAACAAACTCGTGTATGTTCCTTTCAAGCGTTGGAGATAAGATCGCCGTTCGTATCCGCTCTTCGATAAAGCCAACGAATTCCTGAAAAGTATCGTCATCGATTATCGACGCGACTCGTTTGGAAAGAACTTCGTCAACACGACGTTCAACAAAACCACTGATAGTTGCGTGTGTTTCCTCGTTCTTGAGAATGCGGTCGATATGTTCTGCGACAGTGAACTGAAGCGAGGTGATGGCGTCAAGCACAGGCCCGCGAAGATTTGCCGGCAGCGTCTCTATTAGCGAGGGATAGTTTTGTGCAAGCAGCTCTCGGGTGTAAGAGTCAATAACACCGCGGATCTTTGTTCGCAAAAAATCTTTACCGACGAGTTGGTCCATTATCGTTTCTTGCGAAACGAGTTCTTCGCCAACCGCCTTTCCGATCGCGTTTGCGAGTCGATCACGATGACGCGGGATCATGCCTTGCGGAAACAACGTAATGCCAAGAACCTTAAACGGCCTCCGCGGACGAAACAACATTCTTACCGCGAGCCAAGCGCCGGCATAACCGTGAAAGGTCGCAAAGACGATCAACAATCCTATTTGGACCCAAATATTCTTGAACCAAGGCGAGACCGCGTTTGTTATATCGTTAAAGAATTCCATGCATGCGCCCAATTGACATCGGGATAAACACTAATAGATCTGAAATCCTTTGGATCGAAGGCAGAACTCAGTGAAGTCCTTTAACCAGTCGTGGCTTACGCTGTAATTCTTCCACTGTTCGTCCTCGTCCCGGTAGATCGTTCCGTCGTCGGGCTGATCTGTGATCGAACCGTCGGCGAAGATACGCTTATTGGGCTCCAATTTGGGAAGGACCTCCTCGCGGATCTTTCGGCCGATCAAATGGGCATCATCCATGTCGATCTTTACGCCCATCGCGTTATACCCCATCTGACGCACCTTTCCTTCGCTTAGGATATCCAAGCTCTTCACTACTTCGAGAGCCGCCTTCCAATTCCATACGTTCGCGTTGAATTCGAAGTTCTCCGAACCCATATCATGCAATGTGAAACTCATATTGTGATTGTACGACAGGCTGTTGTTCTGCCCGTTTTGAAAAATGCTAATGGTGCGCACAACCAATAGTCAACGCGGGAGCGAGTGACTATAATCTGAATTCGCACGATGAGATACCAGATCCAATTTCGAATTATCGTTGATCGACCACTCCCGGGTGTTTCAATGCAGGTTCAGCGAGGAAAGAATGAGCTTTTGCCACCGCTCAGGATGTCGGGCGACTCAATTTCATTTGAGTTTCCTATAATTGTCGAACTTCGCGATACTGGTTTGAATTTCCTGGGAAAATACGCACAAGGTCCTAAGGATTCTCGGTTCGTTTATGTAAATTCCGGGTCGTACGCCGGACAAAACGGAACCCGTTGGAATCGCCGCGCGAAGCTCTGGCTTATGTCGATCACACAGGAACAAGTTGAAGAGGCGCTTGTCGAACCGGGTAATTTTATTGAAGTTACTATGCCGGGCGTCGGTAAAGACGGAGGGCCGTCGTGCGCCAGCATAAAAGGTCTGGTATGGAAAGTCGTTCGAAATTGAACATTGTCAGGTATCTGAAACGCATCGGGGTAGATGAAGGTGAACTAAACATAGACGCCCAAAGCCTGTGCTTGCTACAGAAGGCTCATCTTCTTAATGTGCCGTTCGAAAACCTGGATATCCATTGGAAACAGCCCATAGTTGTCGATACCGGCAGATCTTACAAGAAGATCGTCGAGGGAAAACGCGGCGGATTCTGTTACGAACTTAACGGGCTTTTCAACGAGCTGCTCCGCTGTATCGGATTCAGAACGCGGATCGTTTCAGCCCGTGTATATAATGGAGTCGATTTCGGGCCGGAGTTTGACCACGCGGCGATCATTGCCACCATCGGAGAACTCGAATACCTCGTCGATGTCGGGTTTGGGGATTTCTCAGCCGAGCCGCTGAGAATCGTTCCCGATATCGAACAGCACGATCGCGAAGGCGTTTTTGTCATTCGCCGCGGTGACTTCGGCACTCTTGAAGTTCTAAAGAACTCCGACGAAGGCTGGCGTCCACAATATTCGTTCACGATGCTTGCTCGAGACCTGTCCGAATTTGCCGAAATGTGCGACTTTCAGCAGTATTCGCCTGATTCGCATTTTAAAAAAGGCAGAATGTGTTCGATCCTGACCGAAACCGGGCGGAAGACGGTGACGGATTCCAAGTTCCTGATCACCGAAAACGGTGCGAGAACAGAATCCGCAGTTAATTCTTCGGAAGAATTCGATCGTCTGTTGAATGACGAATTCGGTATTCGGCAGATACAATAGTCAGAGATGTCGCAATCAATCTCATACGCCGACGCAGGCGTTTCAATAGACAACGCAAATAGGGCCGTCGCGAAGATCCGCGAATATGCGCGAGCAACGTTTAACGAACGCACCCTGACGGAGATCGGCAGTTTTGGCGGGATGTTTTCGGGAGCATTTCCCGGAATGGACGATCCGATACTTGTGGCCTCGGCTGACGGCGTGGGAACAAAGCTCAAACTCGCTTTCGAGACCGGAATTCACAATACCGTCGGCGCAGATCTAGTAAACCATTGTGTAAACGACATTTTGGTGCAAGGCGCACGGCCGCTTTTCTTTCTCGATTATTTTGCTACCGGGAAACTGGAGCCCGATGTGACGGCCGCTGTCGTCGAGGGCATGGCTCGGGCCTGCAAAGAAAATGGATGCGTCCTTTTGGGCGGCGAGACGGCTGAGATGCCGGACTTCTATCCGCCGGGCGAATACGACCTGGCGGGGTTTATTGTCGGTGTCGTAGATAAGCCAAAAGTGATCGACGGAAAGTCGATCGTACCCGGAGATGTGGTTCTTGGTATTCCGTCAAACGGTTTGCAGACGAACGGATATTCGCTTGCACGAAAACTCTTCTTTGAGGTCGGCGGTTACACGGTCGATTCGTATTTGGACGAACTCGGCACGACCGTCGGCGAAGCCCTTTTGGCGACACATCAGAGCTTTCTGCCGCAGATCGGCCCGCTGCTATCTAAAAATGGCGACAAGAGTGTCGCCGCTCCGATAAAAGGTCTCGCACATATCACCGGCGGCGGTTTTCTAGAAAACATTCCCCGCATCTTGCCGGACGGCGTCACGGTCGAAATAAACCGCGGCACATGGACCGAGTTGCCCATCTTCGGCCTGATGCAAAAGCTCGGAAATGTCTCCGACCAGGAAATGTTCCGGACGTTTAACATGGGAATTGGGATGGTCGTGATTTGTGCAGAAGCGTCGGCAGAAACCATGATTGGTCAGGTAAATTGCTTTCGAATAGGGCGAACAACAACCGGAAAAGGGGTATCGATTGTCTAGTGAAAAAGGGAAAAGAACCGGAACAGTTCTATTTTGTCGAAGTTCACGCCCAGCAGTGTTCGGCTGAGGAATTGAAACACCACCTTTCTGAATTTGGAAAAGCTTTCATTGATCGAAGTCACCGCGACCGTTGGTTCCATGTAACACAAGAGAAACCCGAAAAAGCGAGTGATGAATTAGGAAGACTGCTGTGGGGCGTGAACGAAAAATATCGACGACCCATGGACGGATCAAGCGCATTTCCAAATTCGTTAGAACGTAGGTTTGGTAAGAAGAGGGGAGTTTATTTTGATGGAATTGACGATCCATGCAAGGTTTCCGCAGTAGAGGCATCAACGTTGGCAGCAGAAAGGGGGAACGATGCACTCTTCTCGATCGATCCGGGAAAGTTAGCGATATTCTTTTTTCATCATGGAGACGTTGTTCTCTTTGAAAAGTTGTAGGCCTTACTTGTACGTCCTTTCATGAAGATTGGTATCCTCATCTCAGGCCGCGGGTCGAACATGGTCGCGTTGGTCGACGCTGTGAAAAGCGGCGAGATACTTGATTCAGAAGTTGCTGTTGTTATCAGCGACAAAGCTAATGCTGCAGGCTTAGAAAAAGCAAAAGACCGTGGCGTCGAAATCGTCGTCGTCGGGCGAAACAGACGATCACGTGAAGAACACGACGCCGAAATCATTGCTGAATTAAAGAAACGTGAAGTCGAGCTGGTCTGCCTCGCGGGCTATATGAGGCTATTGTCGCCTGGATTTGTGCAGGCATTTCCAAACCGGATCGTTAACATTCACCCGAGCCTGCTTCCAAAATACCCCGGCCTTGAAGTTCACGAACGCGTTCTTGCCGCAGGAGAAACGGTGTCCGGCTGTACCGTACATTTCGTCGACGAAGGTTTGGACAGCGGAGCGATCATTCTTCAGCGCGAGGTTCCGGTAAACGTAGACGATACCGTCGAGTCGCTTTCGGCCCGGGTCCTCGAACAGGAGCACGGAGCGTACGTGGAGGCTGTTAAACGGATCGTCTCCGGGAGACTCTAGGTAAGCAGAAGTCCACAGGTCTATTAAAGTCAAGAATCCCCGTCAACCAGCGATTCAAAATGGAGTACGGTCATATCGCCGTTCGTATCCATAAACTCCATCGTGTTTTCGCTATTGTCGCTGTCGTACTGGATCGAAATGCCGTGAACTTCGGGAACCTCATCAATTATCGGGGTTTCGCCATCTGCCTTGATGACATATCGTGTTACGGTCGCCATGCCGTTTGAGACCGAGACCCGATCGAAAACAGCCTCCTCGTCTTCTTCTCTTACTCCGTCGCGGCTGAATGCCTCAAACCGGGCTCTACGGCCGCGATTACGTTCGGAAAATTCCGATAAAAACTCGGCCCAAGTCGAAGGATCGATGAGTCTTTTCATTTTTACTCCTTGATGCAGCCAAGATTGTCCGCGAACGAACGATATTTTACAAACCATTTACCGACGAAAAAGCGTCGTATTTCCTTTGACATTCGCAACATTCTTCCCGTAAACTCTAGGTTTTCACTTTCGGGTGAATTTCATGGAGAGCGATTATGCCGAAGAGAACATTTCAACCAAACAATCGCCGTCGCGCGAAAAAGCACGGATTCAGGGCCAGGATGGCGACAAAGAACGGCCGCGCCGTTCTGAAGCGCCGACGCGCAAAGGGCCGCAAGCGTCTGACGGTTCAGCACTATTAAGTTTTGGATTACCGAAGGAAGCTCGGCTCGCTAAGCGCGCCGAGTTTCTTCGTGTTTACGACAAGGGTTTTCGGATCGAGGGCCGTTTTATGACGGTCTTTATTTTGCCCAATCAACGGTCGCTGCACCGTGTAGGGATAACAGCCACCAAGAAAGCGATCGGCAAGGCTCATGACCGAAATCGGGCAAAAAGGCTATTAAGAGAATCGTTTAGATTAAGCCGGGCAGAGCTGAACACCCTTGAGGTGAATTACGATTGGGTGCTGAATGCGCGACGAAGCCTGCTGCACACAAAACTTGAGAAGCCCTTGGCGGAATTCAGGGAAATAGTTTTTCGGGTCGCTGAGGAGAGATTTTCAAGGCAAAGATCGCTGAAAGGCGAATGATCGCTCGAATATGCTCCCGGTGTCCTCTGTGGCAGAATAACTGGTATCGATGAAGTTTCTGGTTCTTGATCTCCTGGGCATTTACAAGGCGATGGTATCGCCCTTTTTGCCGCCTGCGTGCCGGTTTGAGCCTACATGCTCGGAATACACAAAGCAGGCTGTGGAGAGGTACGGAGCGTTAAAGGGAACATGGATGGGCGTAAAACGTATCCTACGCTGTCAACCATTTTGTAAGGGCGGGCATGACCCGGTGAAGTGAATTAGTGGAACAACAAAATAATCAGGGTCAATTTAGATTTTTGATCGCGGCTGTCCTTTCAATGGTCGTGCTTTTCGGATGGTCGTATTTCTACGCTCCGACCAAGCCGTCCAACAATTCGAATACCGAAACCGCCGCCGCAAATACCAATACGGCACAAGTGGCGGCAACGCCTGCTGCATCTCCGGAGCCAACTCAACAATCGCAACAATCTGCGGCCGCGACGCCTGACACTACGCCGAATCGCACGGTCACCATCAAGTCGCCGCTTTATGAAGTTACGCTTGATTCAAAGGGCGCGGTTGCTACAAGTTGGATCATTCTCAAGAATAAGTCTTCTAAGAGCGAGTACCCGGTCTATGCCGATGGTTCTAATGGTTCTAACCAAAAGCCGCTTCAGTTGATCTCTCAGAAGGCGCTCGAGCAGAATCCGCGTGAACTGCCCTTTCGACTTGTAACGGGCGATCAGAACATAACGACCCTCGCAAACGAACGAAACTATCAGGTTTCGGTTCCGGAACAAACGATCACGCTCGGCGACGGTCAGGAAAAGGCGATCGAATTTTCACTCGTTGGAGATAATGGCGTCGAGGTCAAAAAGTCCTTTGTATTCCGTGCCGATAGTTACATTGCCGATCTCGCTGTCGAATTGAAGCAAAACGGCCAGGCCTTTCCAAATACCAAGCTCGCTATCGGCGCCAGCATCGGCGACCAGGCAATTAATCATCACAGCATCTATCACTCAGAGTCGGAAGCGGTGGTTGCAGTCAATGGCGACATCAAGCGTCACCAAGGCGGATATTCATTCACTTATGATGCGAACAATCGGTCGACACTGAGCGACAACGGTCCCATCGACTGGGTCGGCATGAGTGACTCTTATTTTGGAATGGTCGCAGTTCCTGCAGCGGCGGTCCAGACGGTCGAGTACCAGGCTTCAAAGTACGATGTACAGATCGAGCCGTATTACCGGACGATATTTCAGTGGATAATTCGAAGTCCTGAGACGCATGAGACGCGGCATCTCGTCACGGCATTCATGCCGATACCGGCCGATGGCTCTGTAACAAAACTATTCACGGGCCCGAAAGATTATTTTCTGCTTGATGAATTGAGCACATCACTAAAGGGTGCTGACGGCCGATCGGTCTCGATCGTAAATTTGATCAATTTCAGCAACTATTGGTGGCTGCGTTGGCTGACGAAACCGCTTTCGATCCCGATCCTTTACGCTCTGCATTTCTTTAACGGGATCACGCAAAACTATGGTGTCGCGATCATTATCTTCACGTTCCTATTTTATTCGCTGCTGTTTCCGCTAAGGTGGTCGCAGTCGAAATCCTTCAAAAAAGCGTCAGGCAACGCTCCGAAAATGAAGGACATACAAGACCGAATAAAGGACATGCAGAAGAAAGGCGTTCCGGTGGATGACCCGCGGATGCGGGCCCTTCAAATGGAACAGCTCAAGCTGACAAAGGACGCTTTGCCAATTGGCGGCTGTCTGCCGATGCTGCTGCAGTTCCCTTTGCTGATCGCGTTTTACACGGCGATAACCATCGCACTCGACGCACGGCAAGCAACGTTCATGTGGCTTCCCGATCTATCGGCGGCCGATCCGTTTCATATCCTTGAATTTGCATTTGCAGGTTCGATGGTGCTCGCGATGAAGTTCACGCCGACCGCGCCGGCCGTTTCGCCTGAGCAGCAAATGCAGCAAAAGATGATGACCTATCTGATGCCTGTGATGATGCTGTGGGTGATGTGGACCGCACCGGCCGGATTGCTGATCTATTGGCTATTCGGAAACGTCGTCAGCTTTGGCCAGCAGATGCTCATTAATCGACTGAACAAATCGAATGAGCCGACGACGACCGTTGTCGACAACGTGCCGGCAAACGCTAAGAAGGTAAAGCCAAAACTGGGTGCGTCATAGGTAGAAATATGAACGAAACTTGTGAGAACGCGAGAGAGTTTCTGTCCGGCCTGATCTCGGACATGCGATTCAACATGACCGTCGAATCCAATTGGACAGACGAGGGCTGTCACCTTGATCTTCATGGAGAAGACGCTCACATTGCTCGTGCCGAAAACGGCGAGATGCTTGATGCATTCGAGGTTTTGCTTTTTCAGATCTATGGCCGCGAGCTCGACCGCGAACATCGCTTTGTCGTTGACGCCGACGGGTATCGCCAGACACGAAGGCAGGAATTGCATGCAATGGCACGATTTGCCGCAGATCAAGTTCGCAAAGGCGGGCGGGCTTTCACTTTCGGTGTATTGAATTCGACCGAGCGCCGGATTATTCACATGACGCTGCAGAAGGAAGAAGACCTGCACACTGAATCGGTGGGAGTGGGCCGCGAGCGAAGATTGCAGGTTCGGCTAAAATAAAGTCTAGTCAAACAAAATGGACAGGATGAGCAGGATGGATGAAAATCCGGTTTATCCTGTCTATCGTGTTTTTGATCAAATGAAAGATACGATCGTCGCACTTGCAACTCCCACAGGCCGCAGCGGTATTGGTGTGATACGGCTGAGCGGGGGTGACGCGCTTTCGATCACACGTTCCTTGACTAGAGATGCTGCATCAGAATTTCGGCCTCGACACGCGTATCTTGTAAAACTCTTAGATCCAACATCCAGCGAAGTAATAGACGAGGCGATCGTCACCTATTTCAAAGCACCGCATTCATTTACCGGTGAAAACGTCGTTGAAATCAGCTGTCACGGATCGCCGGTACTGTTAAGGCAGGTGATCGATCTGTGTTTGGCTGAAAATGCCCGCTTGGCCGAATCCGGCGAGTTTACATTGCGGGCTCTCGCTAACGGTCGGTTGGATCTTGCGGAGGCCGAAGCCATAAGAGATCTTATTGACGCTCAGACCATCGCTTCTGCGCGGCAGGCCGTAAGGCAGTTGAGCGGCGAGTTTTCACACGAACTTCAGCCGATCAAGAGCGAATTGCTCAACGTCATAGTTATATTGGAGTCGGCGCTTGAGTTTGTCGAGGACGATCTGCCGGAGACTCAGGCCGCAACGATAAAGAACCGGCTTTCACACCTTTCGACCCAGGTCGGCGAGATAGCAGATACATTCAAGGCCGGAAAGCTCATCCGCGATGGGTTGCGAGTTGCTCTTGTCGGAAGGCCGAATGTCGGAAAATCAAGCTTGTTCAACGCAATGCTCGGAAGTGAACGAGCGATCGTAACCGATATCGCGGGAACGACCCGAGATCAGCTCCATGAGCGGTTCACGATCGATGAAATTCCTATTTCGCTCATCGATACCGCGGGACTGCGCGAAACCGATGACACGGTCGAGATCATCGGTGTCGAGCGTTCACGCCGAACCATGGCGGACGCCGATCTTGTGCTTGTAATGGTCGATGCCTCCGAAGACCTGACTGATGAAGATCGGGAGATCATCGCAAGCGTTCAGGAACAGCCTCACATCGTTGTAGTCAACAAGATCGATCTACAGCACGAAACGGCTGTACTCGAATCCGAGATCGACGATCGAAGTCCAAACTTCGTTCACGTCTCGGCAAAGACGGGCGAAGGGCTTGATGATCTTAAGAAAGCTATCGTTGAGCCGTTTTCGACCGAGGACGTTTCGACGGGCGGTTTTCTGGTCACCGACGCGCGCCATCATGACCTGCTCGTGCGAGCCGCGAGCGAGATAGACAATTCGATCGACCTTTTGGATCACAAAACGAGCGAAGAGATAATTCTTATCGGCTTGCATAACGCGCTCAGATATCTTGGCCAGATCACAGGTGAAACGACCACCGAAGACATGCTGACACGCATTTTCGCGACCTTTTGCATCGGAAAGTAAGTGGAGTGAAAGTTCGGCCACGAAAGTTGGTCGGTTCGGTGAAATGTATTTTCTCGGTGTTGTTGGTATATCTTTGAGTGTTGAAATTGTGACCGAACAAAAATAGAGAAGCAGTTACCGTAAGGTCCTTAATTTCCCCTATTATGGCGCGCACGATTCTCACACATCCGCGGCCCGTGTTCCCCGAGATGATCGGGGAGGATACGCTTCTTGTCTCGCTAAGTTCATCAGAAGCAGCAAAACGCGGGTGGCCATCCACAAACCTTAAAGAACTTGCCAGAAGGACAATTACGACAAGAGGGTTATCGATAGCATCACCTGCCGTTGCCCGTCATACGTTAAAGTCCGTCATTCGCGCTCGACTTTCTGGATTCGACGCCGCGTCGCTGGCAAGACGTATACTCGCGCCCCTACAGATCGTGCTGCGCACCGGCATCGATGCGGATCTCCTGATCAAACACGGGTCGTTACGAACAAAACAGTTGGGTGAGATCGTTAATGCCTATCGCGATAAGTTAAGAACCGAAAATTTAATAGACCCAAATGAACTGCTGTTGACGGCAGCACAGTGCGAACCCAAACCGCTGAAACTGCTCATCTACGGATACCATCGCGCCCGTAAAGAAGAGGTCGAGTTTATCGACGCGATCGCTGGTGAAGGTAGCACATTTTCAATTCCATGCGGTGAGGACGCCATATTCGAAATTAACCGAAGTCTAGCTACAGTTCTCGAAAACAAGGGTTGGATACGTGTCGGCGAGGGCCGCCCGGCTGAGCGTACCGGCGAAAGTTTGGCAGAGCGATTTGTCAACGCCGATGCCGATCTGCCAAGCGTTGCGGCCTTTGCTTATGGAAATGTGGAAGAAGAGGTTCGAGGTGTACTTGCTGAGATCAAACAAATCGTACTTGAAGGACATTCGATGGATGAAATAGCCGTTGTGGTCCGCGATCAGGATCGATATGTTCCGGTCATTGCCGCTATAGGTGAAGAATATGGCATTCCCTTTCGCACCGATCATTCTGTTCCCATCGGATCTACGGCGTTTGGAGGATTTATCCGTCTTTGGATCGACGCGATCGGGAACGATTTTCCGTTTGAATCTACTCTCAGGCTCGTCACGCATCCGTATGGCCCTGCTATTTCAGGAAACAATTTGGCCCAAGCGCGTCGATCCCATCCGTCCGGAAGGGAAAATTGGGGCGATCTCTTCGCCGAGTTGAACGAACTGGATTGGCCTGAGTTGTGGTCATTTTCCAAATGGTCGGGATCACTTCATTCGGTCCTAAAGAAGTTCGGAGTCCGCGGGAAGACGGCAACGCGAGCCGAAGAGTTGACCGCACACAATTCGTTCTCCGACGCGCTAAGTTCGGTCGAGGCATTGGAAAGCGAACGGCCGATCCCATTCGGACGGTTTGCGGAGTCTGTCTCTGAGATCTTGACGGACGAGTCGACCCCGCTTCATACCGCCAAAGCGGGAGTCAGGGTTGTCGAACCTGAAAAAATGGTGGGCTCGAGCTATGAGACCGTGTATGTACTCGGGATGGCTGAAGGCTTGTTTCCCCGGCCGGTCAGTGAAGATCCTGTGGTCGATTTCTTTGAACGTAAAGCTCTCGCCCAAAACGGCATCTTTTTTGCCGGGGCCGCTGAGGTGGCCCGCTGGGAGGCGCTCTCTTTCTATTTTACCTTACTAGCCGCACGCCGCCGGTTGTCGTTTTCCTATCCGAAAATAGTGGAAAACGGTGAGAGCTTTCCAAGTTCATTCTTTACCCGGTTAGGAATCGAGACAGTTCCGGATCTCGAAAAGCAGAGCTATGTTTCAAGCCTCGAAGAACAACGAAGAGTTTTGCTAAGACACGATGCAGAAATTGTTGACGAGGTCATTGGTTACGCCCGCGATCAATTCATGATCGAAGAGCGCCGAGAAAGTTCCGAGCCGTTTGACGAATATGACGGTGTGATCCGAATACCGTACGATCCTGCCGCACGGACATGGAGCGTGTCGCAGCTCACAACGATCGGGCAATGCTCGTTTCGCTGGTTTGCTCAAAGGCTGCTGCGTTTGGAACCGATGGAGGAAATGGAGATCGGACTTGATGCGACCACGCGCGGGCTTCTTTATCACAAAACGCTCGAGATCGCCGTCTTGAAGGCAAAAGACGCCGCAGACATTCGTGCAGCGACATTGGAGAATCTTGAAGATGCTTTTGCCCTTGCCGAAAAGGATGGGGAGGTAGGACTACCTGTTCTGCCGAATTGGGAAACCGAGAGGGTCGAGCAGATTCGTGATCTGAGAAAGGCGGTAAGGGCGGCTGACTTCATAAGCGACGGGGCTCGAGTCGTAGGGGTCGAACAAAGATTCGAAGGAGACTGGCACGGCTTTCCACTGGTCGGGTACATTGACCGGGTCGATGATACTACTGAAGGGCTTATTGCGATCGACTACAAAACCAGCGGATCGGTGCCAAAAGGTGCAAAGGACCGTTCCGGAAAACTCACGGTTGATGTTCAATTGCCGCTTTACGCGAACGTGGCGCTCGCCAGGCTCTACCCTGAAGGCAGACTTGGAACTAGCGCGTACTATTCATTGACGAAGGGCAAAGTGCTTCGAAAGGTTAAGCCAGGGGATCTGGAGAGCCTTGAATTATTTGCTGAGGATATTAAACAGATCCTGTCTTCTGGTTCATTTGCCGTTGACCCGGATGCGGGCGAGCAAGCGTGTAAGTACTGCGAATTCGATATTGTCTGCCGAAAGGGTCCACGGCTACGGAGGAAGTCGCGCTAATGGTCGAATTAACAGATGATCAGAAACGTGCAGCGACGGCTCCGGGATCTGCAGCCGTTGTAGCCGGAGCCGGAACCGGCAAGACGCGAATGCTTGCCGAGCGTTACCTTCATCACGTAAGCGAACACAACTTGTCACCGCTTTCGGTAGTTGCGGTGACCTTTACTGAAAAAGCGGCCGCCGAGCTTCGATCCAGGATTCGACAAACGTTGATCGACAAAGTTTCCGATGAAGCTGTTGTCGCTGAGGTCGAAGCAGCTCAGATAAGCACAATTCATTCGCTTGCGGCGCGCATTTGCAGGGATTTCTACGATCTTGCAGAGATTCCGGCGGATTTTAAGGTACTGGACGAGACAGAGTCACCGCTTTGGGCAGCTGAAATATTTGAAGAAGCGGTAGCACTGTTGGACAACAAGATCGCGGACGAATTTGGATATGAATGGTTCTATCGAGTTCTGAGGGTTTTGTTGAACGACCCGATCGCTTCGGAAAAAGCCCTTGAACTGGGCTCGGGACATTGGCAGACGGTGATCGAGGCGGAAAAGCGAGCTGCGATCAATGAGCTGATCAATTCTGAAGCCTGGCATTATGCGGCGTCGGTGATCAGGACTACCGAGGGAAAAGCCGGTGATAAGCTCGAGGACGCGCGGGTCTCTGCAATAGAGGCGATGGACGCGATTCAGAATAACCACGGTATCACCGACGCTTTCGTCAAACTCGTACAACTCAAGGCACATCTCGGCCAAGCGGCCAACTGGCCTGCCGGTGACAAAGAGCGCGTCGGATACGCACTAAAGCAATTGAAATCTGCCGCTTCAGCAACGTTCGAACATGCAACTCTCGAGTTTGGGCCCGATGACGAAGAAGCGGCCCGACGGATCCCGCCGCTGTCTGAGGCTTTTGCACAAGTTCGTTCCCATATCTCAAAGGCTAAGCTCCGCGAAAAAGTGCTCGATTTCAATGACTTGGAGCGATACGCACTCAAAGTACTCAGACACGAAGAAGCTCTTGAACATTACCAAAAAAGGTGGAAAGCAATTCTGGTCGATGAATTCCAGGATACAAATCCGGTACAGGCCGAAATAATTCAAAGGTTGACTCGAAATGCGAAGCTGACGATCGTAGGCGATGAGAAACAATCGATCTACGGATTTCGCGGTGCTGATGTCCGCGTGTTCGGCTTGGTTCGCCAGCAGATACTTTCGGAAGTCGACGGGATGGAAGTTCCATTGGCGCTTACTTTTAGAGCGCACTCTGAATTGGTCGCGGCAACGAACTGCATTTTCGAACCGGTGCTTGCTGAGCTTCATCAGCCGCTTGACGCGCATAAGACAGTCTCGAATCATGAGGCTCCTTTTGTTCAATGCGCGGTAGTTGAGGATGCAAAAGGAACTTCGATCCGTGAACGACAGGTCATCGAGGCAAGATACATTGCAGATCAGATCGAAATTCTGCACGGCGAAAACGGGGTTCGCTACGGGGACATAGCAATAATCGGGCGCCGTTGGGCTCCACTCCAGACATATCTGGATGTCTTATCGGCAATGTCGATCCCGGCGGTAAACGCGGGAGGCGGCAATCTGCTCGAAACCCGTGAAGCGAAAGACATTTATTCGCTTCTGGGTTTTCTTGCCGACCCGAGCGATAGTATTTCACTGGTTGCCGTGCTTCGAAGTCCTTTTTTTGCTTACAGCGACAAGACCCTCTTTTCAGCTTCGACCAGTCTCGGTAAAGAACAAGGCTGGTGGGAAATGGTTAAGACCCGAGAAGAATTCTCACGACCGGTGGGTAATTTGAAAACCTTGATCGAGGCCGGCAAGGTAGGATCTGCTGAATCCGTTATGCGTTTGGCCGATCGGCTCACGGGTTATGGTGCCGTGATCGCGAACTTGCCGCAGGGGTCCCGTCGTCTCGCCGACATGAATGGGATGTTAGATCTGTTAGGAAAGCTCGCTAGGCTCGGCCGGGGCAATGTTTTCTCAGCACATCGCCATATTCGCGAGCTATATGAATCGGAGATCGAGATCCCGCGGCCGTTGTTGGAGTCGGGCGACGCTGTTTCCTTGATGACCATTCATAAAGCAAAGGGCCTCGAATGGCCGGTGGTGTTTATCCCGGACCTCGCGTCGAACCACAGTGGAGATCGCCAGCCGATAGTTGTTGACAGTGAGTTAGGCGTGGCGTTTCAAATGGACGGCGAGGATTATGAAACGACAGAACCGGCAATACTCAAATTGATCAAGGCCAAGCAGAAAGCACGCGATCGTGAGGAAGCAAAACGCCTGCTCTATGTTGCAATAACCCGCGCAAAAGACAAGGTGTACCTGACGGCCTCCAAGGGTAAAGGATTTGACCTTGATATCCTTAGCCCCGGGCTGGACGCTGCCGGAGTCGCCGTCGAGGTAATTCCATTTGTTGAGCATCTCGCGAACGTACCAACTCCGGGTAAACAGGCACCATTTGAACTTCCCGAACACATAAATACGTCACCTCTAACTGCCGGATCTAACAGGATCCCGGTTTCGGCCTTGACCATTTATGCGAAATGTCCAAGGCAGTTTGCCTATCTATATGTTGACGGACACCCAGGCATAGGTGAGGGTGCGGCTGCCGCTCGGACGATAGGTACATTGACGCACCTGGCATTGGAATTGGGCGTTTCAAACATTGAAACCCTCCGCCGCGAATCATATGTAAACGACGACGATCAGCTTAAGGATGCGATCGCGCTCGCACAACGATTTACAGATGACCCTGCCTATACAGCAATGCGCGGGATCGAGTGTCAAAAAGAGGTCAAATTTCGATTTGATATGAACGGACTCATTCTTGAGGGCATAGCCGACCTCGTCGGCGAGGATTTTGTGCTTGATTACAAGACGGACGCTGAAATTCATCCTACAGAGCATGTTTTCCAGCTTTGGGCATACGCAAAGGCACTGAAGAAACAAAGAGCATACATTGCTTACCTCAAGCACGACTTTCTCCACGAATTCACCGCCGATGATCTCGCCGCCGCTGAGGCCGATGCGATCAAAATGATCAATTCGATCAGAAGTGGTATTTGTGAACCAACACCCTCGAGATCCGTCTGCACTGTTTGTCAATATCGATCGGTTTGCGAACACATGGTCGTTGAGTAAAGAGATGTTGTTTATCGAGAGCGGTGGCGCCTGATGAAAGTGATCGGACGATGAACTACAGATAGACTCGGCTGTGATGACACAAAAGAATGATCATCATCGCGTGAAACAATAGCTTGACAAAAGTCTAGCCTACGTTGGATAGTTCTCGTTGGTTCTATGTTTAGACGATTTGCAGCATTTTTGTTTGTTCTGACGATGGCCGGCAATCTCTGGGCCGGCGTTTGCGGCTGCATTGGCGACGCAGACCATCAGGACCCGTGCTGCAAACGCGAACTTAACGCCAAAGATTCATTCTCGGCCAAACCTTGCTGCGATGAGAGTTGCGTGACTTCGGGCTCGGTCAGCACACCGAGAACCCAAGCCGATCCAACCGTTAAGATCCCGCTCCCTGCAGACGAGATCGCTGTTGTCGCAACCCATACTTTTGCTTTCGACGGTTCCATGGTCAGGCGTTCAGAAATAACCGTTCCGTTTGTCGATAAACGGCTGATCTTCCCGAGGCCCCCTGACCTCTACCTCAAACATCATTCATTCCTTATCTAGTTAGTTTCGTGTAGCGATAGCGCTCTGCTCTAATAACGTGTCGCTTTGCTGCGCCGAAGTGTATTTAAATGTGCGATTCCGCGCGTACTTTGTGTTTAATTTTGAACATTGGAGAACTAAAAATGAAAAAAATACTCGTAATTTCACTTGTTTTGGCCTTGGCCGTATTTGCGGCGGCCTGTGGTTCGTCTATCGGCGGGGATGCCTCTGCCGGAAAAACAATAAAGAGCGGCTCCGCGGGTAACAACCTTACGGCGACGCTGGCGAACGCCGAAGGAACATTCAAGAAAGGCAAACAGGACTTCACGCTTTCGTTCACTGACGCCTCGGGTAAAACCGTCGATGTAGGAGCAGCAGCGGTAAACTTCCGGATGCCGGCTATGGGCAGCATGGCGGAAATGAACGCGGGCGCGAAGTTCACGACGACCGGCACTCCCGGAGTTTACAAAGGCAATGTTGACCTTGAGATGGGCGGCGAATGGCAGGCAATGGTGACATACGAGGGCCCCGCAGGAAAAGGATCTGCGACGCTGACTATCGTCGCCAAATAGAACGCAATGATCCATAAGCTCATCGAGTGGTCGCTTAATAACCGCGGTATCGTGATCGTCCTGTATTTGGGCGTCGCGGCCGCCGGTTATTGGGCGCTCTTAAGAACGCCCATCGACGCGATACCGGACCTTTCGGACAATCAGGTGATCGTTTTTACGGACTGGGCTGGCCGTTCGCCACAGGAGGTCGAGGATCAGGTCACCTATCCGCTTGTCACAAGTCTTCAGGGCTTGCCCGGCGTGAGGACGGTCCGTGCGAACTCGGCGTTCAGCTTCTCGATGATCAACATTATTTTCGAGGACAATGTTGAGCTCTATTGGGCAAGAACGCGCGTCCTCGAACGGCTGAATCTGGTTGCAAAACAATTGCCTGAGGGAGTTACACCTACACTCGGACCCGATGCGACGGGCGTCGGACAGGTGTTTTGGTACACGCTCGAATCGGACAAGATGGACCTTCGCGATCTGCGAACGGTTCAGGATTGGTTCGTTCGTTACCAGTTAAATTCGGTTCCGGGTGTTTCTGAGGTTGCGTCGGTCGGCGGCTATGTTCAGCAGTATCAGATCGATGTAGATCCAAACAAACTCCGCGGCGTCAATATTCCGCTTTCGATGGTGATCGAAGCTGTTCAACGGTCGAACAACAACGTCGGTGGAAATGTTGTTGAGCAGGCCGGCGAATGGGCCGTCGTCCGCGGTGTCGGGCTAATAGGTTCATTAGACGACGTAAGCAATATCGTTATCGGCGCGTCAAACGGCACGCCGATATACGTTAAGGATGTGGCTGACGTGAAGATCGGAAATGCTTTTCGAACGGGCAGCCTGGATAAGAACGGAAAAGAAGCGGTCGGCGGAGTAGTCATCGCTCGATATGGCGTAAACACTCTTGAAGTCATCGATTCCGTGAAGGAAAAGATCGAATCTCTTAAGGCCGGGCTGCCGGATAGCGTTCGGATCGTTCCGTTCTATGACCGTACCCAGCTGATCGACCGCGCGACGAGTACGCTAAAGACCTCACTGATCGAAGAGCTTCTGCTCGTCACGCTCGCCCATATTGTTTTCCTGGCCCATTTCCGTTCGATCCTGATCGTGACGATACCGCTACCGCTTGCGGTCCTGGTGTCGTTCCTGTTCATGTATTTCATGGGCATCAGTTCTAATCTGATGTCGCTTGCAGGCATAGCGATCGCGATAGGTGTACTCGTCGACGCTGGGATAGTGGTTACCGAAAACGCCTTTCGGTATGTCGAACTGCGCAAGATCGACACGAAGGATCGCAAGGCTGTATGGGACATCGTTTTCGAATCAACAAAACTTGTCGGCCGGCCGGTGTTCTTTTCGATGGCGATAATCATTCTCGCGTTCATTCCCGTGTTCGCGTTGATAGGGCAGGAAGGCAAGCTGTTCCATCCGCTCGCTTTCACAAAGACGTTTGCGATGGTCGGCGCGACCATTCTTGCAGTAACACTCGTACCGGTTTTGTGCACTTACCTGATCGGCGGAAAAGTACATTCGGAAATGCACAATCCGGTGATGCGTTTCCTTCGGCGGCTTTACGAACCCACGCTCATTTTTGCGCTCAAGCATCGGATCATCGCCACAGCGGCTGCGGTCGTTCTTTTCGTTGGCGCTCTTTTTATGGCTGCCTCGATCGGAAGCGAATTTATGCCGCCACTGAACGAAGGCGATGTGATGTTCATGCCGGTCACCGACCCGGCGATCTCTATCGACGAAGCGACAAAGATCCTCGCCAAGCAAGACGAATTGTTGGCGTCTTTTCCCGAGGTCGCATGGGCTGTCGGCAAGGCCGGCCGTGCCGAGACATCGACCGATCCTTCGCCGACAAACATGAACGAGACGATCATTCACCTCAAACCTGAGAGCGAATGGCGTCACGGAATGACCAGAGACAAGCTCATCAGCGAAATGGATGAAAAACTGCGAATGCCGGGTGTGACAAATATCTGGACGCAGCCGATCATCAATCGTATCGAGATGCTTGCAACCGGCATTCGTACGCAGGTCGGCATCAAGATCTTTGGGAATGATCTAAAACAGCTTGAAACCTTGTCTCGACGAGTTGCAGACGAGGTCAAAACCGTTCAGGGAGCAGTCGATGTCTATCCCGAACAGATCGGCGGATCGCCCTATATCGACATTAAGATAGACCGGCAGGCGGCGGCACGATTCGGGATCGACGTCTCCGTAATTCAGGACACGATCGAAAAAGGCATCGGCGAAACGAACCTCTCAGTCACGATTGAAGGCCGTCGGAGATTTCCGATCCGGGTTCGATATGCCCCGGAGTTTAGAAGCACGCCCGAAGCACTAGGACAGATCCCAATTTCGTCGGCGAGCGGCGCGCCCATCCCGCTATCGCAGTTAGCGCAGATCAACACAGTTGAGGGAGCGACGATGATCCAAAGCGAAAACGGATTACTTCGCGGGACCGTATTGCTCAATGTGCGTGATCGGGACGTGGGGAGCTTTGTCGAAGAGGCAAAGAAAGCGGTCGCTAATAATGTCCAACTGCCTGAAGGATATTACATAGCGTGGAGCGGACAGTATGAGAATCAGCAACGAGCGAAGAGCAGGCTTCTCATTGTCGTTCCTATCGTGCTGATAGTTATTTTCGGACTGCTTTATCTGACCTATCACTCGGCGATCGAGGCGGCTCACGTTTTGATGGCGGTACCCTTTGCGTTGACGGGCGGCGTGTATATCGTTTGGCTTCTCGGTTACAACTTCTCCGTCGCGGTTTGGGTCGGTTTCATCGCGCTTTTTGGAACGGCAGTTCAAACGGCGGTTGTGATGGTGATCTACCTCGAAGAAGCGGTTGAAAATAAGAGGGAGGAATTGGGCGGACGATTGACGGCCAAGGGCCTGATGGAGGCTGTGACCGAAGGCGCGTTGCTTCGTCTGAGGCCAAAGGTGATGACGGTTTCGACGGTGGTCGCGGGTTTGCTTCCCATAATGTGGAGTTCGAGCGCGGGATCGGAAGTGATGAAGCCTCTGGCTGCGCCGGTATTGGGCGGTATGGTCTCAAGCCTGCTCCACGTACTTATTATCACGCCGGTCATATTTTACTGGCTGCGATTGCGGGAGCTTTCAAAGGAAACAGGAGAGGGTGTTGATGAATAGACGAATATTCATATTGGTTCTGTTCTGGGTTTCGATATGCGCGCCGAGTGTTTTGGCGCACGAAGGACATAACAAAAATGCGGCGAACGTGAACGCAAATTCCGCAGCCAATTCAGAGCAGCGAAAAGATGCAAACGCCGTCGCGGAAACGGTTCAAGAGACTGGTTCAGTCGCAGGTCCGAAAGCGTCATCGCACACGGCGGAGTTCCCCACTCTGCATCCCCTGGTAGTTCACTTTCCGATCGTGCTGATAATTTTGGCCGGGGCAATTCAACTAGCCTCTCTATTTGTTTTTCGTCGGGAGTTGAGTTGGTTGGTTATTTGTTTGGCTGCATTTGGAGCTGTGGGTGCATATCTTTCGTCGAGCGTCTTTCATCCACACACGACCGGACTAAGTGAAAATGCGCAGAGGCTTTTGACCGAACACGAGCTTTACGCTGACTGGACCTTTTGGCTGGCTATTGGGGGATTGTTTGCAAAAGGAATCTCTAATTTCTTCCTTGACAGAAACTGGTGGAGCGAGGGCGTCGCGTCTGTCGCCCTGATCCTTGCGGCGATAGCTGTTGCGCTTGCCGGCCATCATGGAGCCGAACTCGTTCACAAGGAAGGTGTCGGGCCGCAGGGAAAATTTCTGGAGATGCATGATCACTGACAAATGTACGACCGAATCCTAAAAATATGCATCATCATTGCTTTCGCTGTTTCGGCGGGTGTCATCTCCATTGCGGCTCAGGGCGCAATGTTTGATCGGCCGGGAAGCTATGAGCGGTTCTTGGATGCGTTGGGCGGCATGACCGTCAACGAAGCTGTAGCTGCAGCGATAAACAACAACCCGGAACTTGCAGCGATGCACAAAGAAGTGGCGGTCGGCGATGCCCTCGTGCGTCAGGCTAAGCTTCGCGCCAACCCGACCCTCGACGTTAAGGGAACGAAGCAAACCGACGGCCCTGACAATAGCTTCATGATCGAGGGTGGTATTCCCCTCGAACTGGCCGGCCGCCGAAATTCACGTATTCGCGTCGCTGAACAAGAACTTGAAATTCGTAAACTAGCGGCTGCGGAACGAGAACGACAGATCGCGTCGGAGGTTCGTGCGAAGTTTGGCGAGGGGCTTGCAGAGGTGTTCAAGCTTAAATTCATCGAAGAGATGCTCGCGACGGCGACCGACAATTACGATCTCGTATCTGCTCAGGTCTCCGAAGGTCGTCGTGCACCACTCGAACGAAACATGGAACTCGTCGAGTTGAACCGTATAAGAGGAATGCGTGAGACCAGCGAGGGCGAGGCAGAAATAAAGCTACTTGAGCTTCGAAATCTGATCGGCATGACTCCGGATCAGCCGCTGCGGCTTCGCGGCGACCTTGACATTGAGGTCATGAACCTGCCTTCGCAAGCAGAAGCGATAGATCAGGCGTTAAGAACGCGTCCGGATCTTGGCGGTGCCAAGGCGGTTGAGAGACTATCGGCTGCTCGCGCGGAACAGGCGCGTTCGGAAGGCCGGATCGATGCAGATGTAATGCTCGGCTATCAGAAGATCAGAACCGGATTTCCGCTATCGGGTTATGACGAAACTGGAATGCTTATGCCGATAGATATGAGGTCGAACACATTTACGTTCGGCGTACGCTTTACACTGCCTGTGTTCGATCGAAAACAAGGCATGGTCGCGGCCGCCAAACTTGAGGGAGAGGCGGCAACAAAGCGGCGTGAGTTTGGCGAGCTGACCATCCGACGCGAGGTCGCTTCGGCGATCGTTCGCTATAACAGTACTGTTAAGGCCGCCGAGATCTTTAGGGTCGGTGTACGGGAACAGTCAGCTCAGAATCTTGATGTGATCCGCCAGACATACGAACTGGGTTCCAAAACCTTGTTTGATTACATAGCCGAACTTCGCCGTTGTATCGACGCGGAGATGGGATATATAGAAGCGCGAAACGCGGCGTACCAGGCGAAGGTTGAGTTTATGCGCGCCGTAAATGCACCGGAGTTAATAGTCAGATGAGCGATATAGAAATGAACAATGAGCCGGAAGCCGGCAGACGTATTCATCCAGCGATCATTGCGGGCGGCGGTATTGCGATCGCTTTCGTCCTTATCTTCTTCATATGGTTCTTCGGGTTTCGCGGAAGCGGTGACGAGGGCAAGCCGGTCCCCGCGCCGCGTTCGACATCGATGGATGATGTAAATTCGAATAGACCGTCGATCGGAAAGACGATAACCATCACACAAGAACAACTCGCTTCTTCAGGTATCAAGGTCGAGGCCATCGGCGAGAAACTGGCGGCCGACGTCGGGCTGACCGCTGCTGCCGGCACTGTCGAGGCAAACGAATATCGGAACACTCCGGTGCTGCCCTTGGCCGGTGGCATCGTTCGCAGCGTGAAGGTCGAGTTAGGACAAAATGTTTCAAAAGGCCAAACCGTTGCCGTCATTTTCAGCAACGAATTTGCGGAAGCCCAGTCGCGATATGTGACACTCCGGACTGAAGCCGACAATGCGCGAAAGAACTTCGAACGGACGCAACAGCTCGTCACGATAAACCAGCCCGGACGAACGGAGTACGATGCGGCCTCAAAACAGGTCAGGTCAGCCGAAGCGGGCCTGTCCGAAATGCGGAATCGATATCAACGCACGACCAGGCTTGTCGCAATAGGCGCCTCAAGCCGTGAAGACCTGGAACAGGACACGACAAAGCTCAGAACTGCGGAAGCGGAGGTAGCCGAGGCGCGAAACCGTTTTGACCGCGCGATGAAATTGCTGGAGGTCAATCCCGAAACTCTTGCAATGAATGAGGAAGCAATTAACAAGCTCAGATCTGCCGAAGGGGAGTTAGCAGCAATGCGGCAGCGGCTGATCCTTTTTGGCATGAGCGAATCGCGAATAGCAGCCCTGCGTACACCATCGCAGATAACCTCCGAACTTGCGGTACTTGCCCCCGCTTCCGGAACTGTAACAAGTCGGACCGTGAATATCGGCGAGGTGGTCGAAGCGAACAAGGAATTGATCAAGGTCACGGATCTTTCAAGCGTTTGGGTTATCGCACAGGCGTTTGAAAAGGACCTGCCGAGGCTTCGCGCCGGCGGCGGTGCAAGTATTACGACTAACGCATTTGGCGATCGGCTGTTTCGCGGGCAGGTCACATACATCGACCCGTCGATCGATCAGGCCACACGGACTGCAAAGGTGCGCATCGAGCTTGCAAATCCGGATAGGGCCTTAAAGCTCGGGATGTACGTTAACGTCGCGTTTGGATCTCTCGGGCAAAGTGAACGCACCATTCCGGTCGTTCCCGCGTCGGCGGTTCAGAATATTGGCGGGAAACAGATCCTGTTCATCGCGACCGGTGAAGCGAATGTCTTTGAACTTCGACCGGTTCGACTAGGCAGCGAAGTCAACGGCGTATTTCCCGTTGTCGAAGGCGCACAGGTAGGCGATCGCGTTGTTACCGAAGGGAGTTTTATGCTGCGTGCCGAATGGTTAAAAACACATCAAGGCGAGGCGGTATAATAGACCGTCGGCTAGTTCGTCGAAACCCGCGTTCCGTCGTTCACGCTTCTCGGCGGGTGAAGTATTATCATTTCGCCTTCTGATACACCCGAAACGATCTCGGCAAACGAGGGCGAACGGTGCCCGATCTCTACCTTTCGCGCGCTCGCCTTTCGTCCATCGATAACGAAAACATTCCAATCATCGCCGTTCCGGAAAAGAGCGCTCGTTGGTATCCGAAGTACGTTGTCTGCTTCCCATAGAACTACTTTTACATCGACGCGAAAATTGTCGCCCAGTCCTGCTGGCGGCGTAACGAAATCGATGATCAAGTTGACCCGTTGTTCCTCTACACCGAGTGCAGAGACTTTGGTAAACGCCTGCGGCTCGACGAGTCGGACCTTTGCCTTCAGGGTTCCTTCCCCTCCCCAATTTTCGACCAAGACCGGCATGTGTGGGATTATCTGAGTTGCGTCCGATGACAGGACATCCGCGACGATCTCAAGCATTGTCGGCTTGCTTACTTCGGCGATCGGTGTACCGGCTTGAACGATGCCCTCGCTTGCCAGAAAGATCTTTGTCAGAATGCCGTCCTCTGGGATGTAAACGCTATAAGCGTACGGGTAACTTCCGGTTTCAGGCGACTGGACCGGATCAAGCGGCCGCGGAGGAGACGGGTCGATGCGCGTCAATACATAACCCTTTGGAACTCGGTCGCCTTCATGAAGCTGTACACGAAACATCTTTCCGGAAACAGGGGCGTTTATCGTGTATCGATCGTGGTAACGTGTCTTTCCTTCGGCGTCGATCGATGTGATCATGGCGCCGCGGGTTGCCGAACCCGCTTCGACGACGACCGCCGCTTTGCGAAACACAGCAAAATATAAAAGTGCGAGAGCAACGATTAACGCAAGGGAAGAATATAGAAGTGAGCGTTTCGTGATCTTCATGTTCTACTCGCGCGTTTTCAACACGGCTACCAGGTCCATTCCTCTGATCCGCAACGCGACCAATATCCCGGAGATAACAGAGGCGGCAACGACGATCACCGCCGAATAAAAGAAAGTCTGCGTCGAAAGCACCATCGGCAGTCTAACGATCTCGGCATCGATCACTTTAGTGATAAGGAAACACGTTCCGAATCCGACAGCAAAGCCAATGGGTATTGCCGCGACGGTTAAAACTCCCTGTTCACCCAGCAGCATTTTGCCGATCTCGGTTTGCGTGAAACCCAACACCCGCAGCGACGCAAGTTCTCGTCCGCGTTCGGCAAGCGCGATCCTCGCTCCGTTATAGACAACTCCAAATGCAATTATACAAGCAAAGCCGATCATAAAGACGGTGGAGGTTCCGATAGTCTTTGCGATCGTTTCGTTGAAACTTTCGAGCGCGGCTTTCGGCAGGCCTACGCCCGAGACGCCCGGCGTCCGC
>JAEUQK010000009.1 GCA_016789265.1 Blastocatellia bacterium | reverse complement strand
GTCGAACCGTGTAAAGGAATTCTGCTTGTCGGCCTGCCCGGATGCGGCAAAGACCTCTGCAAGCGGGTTGCTTCGAGCATTACAAACCGAGCCCTTTTGGATCTCGACTTCGGCTCCATCATGGGTGAGGGCGGCGGCGTTATCGGCTCGTCGGCAATGTCAATCAAGAGAGCATTGTCCATCGCGGGAACCATAAAAGGAATTCTCGGCATCAGCGAGTTCGAAAAGGCGGTTTCCGGTATGAAGTCCTCGAACAAGACTGACGGCGGAGAGACGGCTAGAACGATCTCCTATCTTCTCAATTGGATGCAGGACAACAAAGATGTTCTTGTGTTCGCAACTGCCAATGACGTTAGAGAGCTTGAGTCCGAACAGTTCCGGATCGGCCGGTTCTCCTATATACACTTCGTCGATCTGCCCGGGTCGGAGGACAGGACGGAGATCTTCAAAGTTCATCTGAAGAAACGCGAATTGAATCCTGATCAATTCGATCTCGAAAAGCTCGTCGATAGGAGCAAGGACTTCTCCGGAGCAGAGATCGAGGGAGCGGTAAAGGACGGGGTTCTTGAAGCATTCATCGACGGCGATCGTCGGGCCGAGACTAAAGACGTTCTCAAGGCAGTTGAAAGCATAACGCCGACCGCGCAAATGATGAGCGAGAAGATCGAAGAGATCCGCAAATGGGCACGCAACAATATCAAAGGAGCGGCAGGTCGGATAGACAACTCTGGGATCACCGGGAATCGAGGTGACAGGATCTACGAGTTTTGATGCGAGGAGGTTTTTCATCAATGAGTAAGTACATGACATTTGAGTCACAGTCGTTCGCGAATGGAGAACTGCTGCTCGAAGCACTGGCTGACATCGGATTCGATACCGTCACCCAGGGCAAGGATTTACCGCTTGACGGTTGGGACAAACGAAATGCTCGGACTGCGGACATTATCATTCGCCGAGGAGACGTGAAAAGACATCAGCTCCTTGCCGATATCGGTTTCCAGAAAACAGTATCCGGTTACGTTGCGGTGGTCGACGATATGGATCTTGACTATCGTCTTGGCAAGGACTTTGTTGTCAGACTGCAGAATCATTACCACGAAGCGGCCGCTCGAAAGATGGCGAAGAAACTCGGTGGGACGCTCGTCAAGGAGCGAATCGGCAAGACCATCAAGATACGTGTCAAATTCTAGAGTCGAAGAGGAAAGACATGGCTGAAATTGAGTTCACTATCGATACTGAAACCGGAAAATGCGATACGCAGATCAACGGTATCCAGGGACCGGCTTGCGAGCAAACAGCGCGCCAGCTAAAACAGGTACTCGGTGCTCCCACAATCGACCGGCAGACAGCGGAATTTCATATAAAACCTCGATCAAAACGGCGAGTGGGTACAAATGAATAACGAGATGGTTTTCGTGCTGGAGCCTGATGTTGGCCGCGTTACGGTTGAGATCTCTCAAGCTCCGGCAGAGAAAGTTGATGACCTTGCCCATGATCTAGGGCGCCGTGTGAACCTAAACTGTGCAAAACCGTCGGAACGCCCACAACGAAACCTGCCGATCTTGCAAAGTCAATGTGCGTCACCTGATCGGACGACCGAAGCAGACAAGCACTCGATTTGGCTTTACCGGCTTTACCACAACTCCGTTGTCGATGGACCTGGTAGGCGAAGTGTAGCCCAGGTCGCAGGCTGTTCAATTCGGTGTCCCGGCTGCTACGTTCCGCAGACCCACGAACGTGGGAATGGCACTCTTGTTTCGATCACCACAGTAGTCAGCGAAATCGTCAGAAATCAGGTCAACAATGACGGCGTAACAATTCTCGGCGGAGAACCGTTTGATCAACCTGGTCCAGTCGCAGAACTCGTTTTCAGGCTGAGGAGTCACGGTCTGCATGTCATGATCTATTCGGGTTATACCGTCGAAGCATTGATCCAACGAAAAGATCCGAACATCGATTACATTCTCACTCACATCGACCTGCTAATAGACGGCCCATTCTTAATTAAGCTCGGAGAAAACGCGGGTGAGTATCGGGGCTCACGAAATCAAAGAATTATTGGTAATGCTACGATTGGATAATGGGACGGCCACCAATTCAATCAGGCTCAATTTGCTACCACTGCGGTAGTAAGGAGACCAGCAAGGCGGGATTTGGAAAGCATCGGAAGCAGAGGTTTTATTGCCGGGCGTGCCGACGTTGGTTCCTTGAGAACCCGGAAATCAGAAGCGGCAAGGAAAAGAGGCGTAAGACGGATGATCTGCCATCGAAACAATATTTAGTCGCTGAGCTCAAAGAAATTGCCCGAGAACTGGGAAGGACACCGACAACATACGATTGGCCCGGACTACGGGAACGAGAACGCGTTTACCCGCTGTACGTATATTACGCGGTGTTCGGCAGTTTTCTTTCCGCCCTAAGGCGGGCAAAGCTGAAACCCAGATACAAACAGGAATTTGACGCATCGGATCGCGAACGACTTCTGAATGAACTTCGCCAACTCCGGCGGAAGTTAGGCCGACCGCTTTTTGACGAGGACGTTGATAAGGCGCGACGGAGAAAAGAGGTTTCACCGCCTTATCATTTTCTTCGCGCTTTCGGATCGGTTCCTGCCGCGATCGAAGCGGCCGGTGCCTCCAAAAAGAACTACAGCCGCGAGGAATTGATCGCGATCCTAAAAACGTTGGACGCGACACTCGATCGTCCGATACAGGCCGCGGATCTGCAGCGGTTGTACGACGAAGGTAAAGGGCCGTCGCTGAAGATGTTTCTGAATGCGTTCGGAACACTTTCAAAAGCGCGTCGTGCCGCCAAAACGCAGACGGCCTACCGCAAAGCCAGAGAGCGGACAACGTACTGGCAAAAATATACAAAGGAAGAATTGATAGCACAGCTAAAAGCGCTTGGAAGAGAACTTGGAAGAAAACCGACCGACCGGGACATCAATGCCGCAAGCAAGCTCGGCGAGTGCGCCTCAGCTACTACATTTGCGAGGATGTTCGGAAGTTTGCCGGACGCATATCGGGCGGCCGGCTTTGGTAAGGTGAAGCCGCGTTCGTACTCCGACCGAGAGATCATGTTGGCCCTCAAGAAGCTATCGAAAAAGCTCGGCCGTATGCCAACTTTCCATGAGATTCGACGGGCGAGTATTCGCTGCGAGTGTCCGAGTCCGGGAACAATCGTCAGGCGAATCGGAAGGCTGACTGATCTCAGATCACAGTTTGGAGGATGAGGGGTCGCGCAAGAAAATGCCGTGAACGTCTCCCACACCGTCCACGGCCTCATCTGAGTGAACGCTTTTGGGGGCGTTCAGTTTCAGATGGAGCAAGTATTTCTTAATGGGAAGCCGCTGTCAAATAAACATTCGTGGTGCTTTCTTACTCGCTCTTGGTGCAAATATTGACCGATGGTGTAAAAGCTATTCAGCATTCGGAGCGATCTCTTCAAAGGAAATCACATCAGATCTAACCTACGCAGTTTGGTTCGCAAGAGATAGCGTTTGCGCAGAGAGATTTCGCTTGCCCCGTTGACCACTGCTTCGCGTGAAGTTCTTCGCGTTCCGGTTCTCATACTCTAAAATATCCGCCATTCGATAACGTGTTTGATTACCAATCTTGAACGCCTTTAAATGACGCGGATTGGACTTCGGTAGAGCTCTAAGGCGCTGGAACCGCTTGGCGATCGCATCCGCCGTTCCGGTTAGCTTCCACCTTTCTGCCAGCTGGTCATTATCTAAAATTTCACCTGTCATAATTTCCATCCAAAATGTACTCCGTCCCGACTAATGCAAAAGACGTGCCTCTAGAATTTGTGTTTGAATGGAGGTTGAAGGAATTCATCTGAAACGTTTCCCCAACAAAGGAATGTTCCCTAGAGCTAAAAATAGCGTCCAGATGAAATCAACTGGTGACGCTAGACCATTCCGTTTATCGAAGTTATTTGGTGGCCAGGGACGGGGGTCGAACTGCCGATACGCAGATTTTCAGATTTGTGTTTCCGAACTCTATGGAGTTCTGGGTGGCGGCGGGCGTTGCTCCGATTCCCGGAAGCTCGGCTATCCTCCGGTCCGCAACTGGCCACTGGAGGCGTCAAGAGTCATAGCTGCGTGGGATACCGGAAAGCGGGCGTTACAGAAACGGCAGAAAACTTCTGTTTGCACCCAAAATTGCACCCAAAATGCACTTTCAGGAGCGTTATATTGGACGTCCTCTAGATGCTATGTTGTCAAGTAGCCGTATTTACTGCGTAAAACGTGGAGCCGGTGAAGGGACTTGAACCCCCGACCTGATGATTACAAATCAACTGCTCTACCAACTGAGCTACACCGGCCTGGTGTGAGGTGCTGCGGTTTCGCGGCAAACGAAAATACTAGCAAAGCGGTAGTTGGAATGGCAAATACGGAGCGGCACGGGGTGAAATGATCTCATCTCCCCGTGTTAAACAATGCAAAAATCTGTTGACTAATCGAAACCACTCCATATAAGATAATATAGGCCCACTGGGCAAACCACTTCTATAGCTAACTGCCATTCTCTTTACCTAACAGAGAACCTGCAATTTCAGCAAACAGATCGGCACAACCAAGGAGACAACCGTGAATTTTCAAAGCCTTTGCAAAAGACTCGCTGCGTCCGCATTCGCAGCCCTATTCGTTTTCGGAGCGTCAGCACTAGCTCAAGGTACGGCCAAAACTACAGTTATTGGCCCGACGGACCGCAGTTTTCGTGTTGCCGAGGGCAGCAACGTCCAATGTGCGGGTTACGTACAGAGCGGTTCGATGGACACTAGCAACCGACTGGTCGGAGCCGTTAACGAGCAGGACGGCTGGTTCTACTCTCAGTTCAACTATGTCTATCTGAACATGGGTTCGGGCAGCGGCGTAAAGCCGGGTGACGTCATGTCGGTCGTTCGACCGCGCGGTCAGGTGAAAACGCGTTGGACCAAAAAGGGCGACCTAGGCATGTATGTGCAAGAGGTCGGCACGGTAGAGGTCGTTCGCGTCAAATCCGACGTTTCAGTCGCCCGGGTGAAGATGTCCTGCGACAATTTCCTGCTTGGCGATCTGGTTCGTCCGGTGGAAGTACGCATGGTGCCGATGTTCGAAAAGCGTCCCGCACTTGACCTGTTCGGCGATCCGTCGGGTAAAGCGATGGGCCGCCTGTTCATGGCTCGCGACAACCAGGAAGTGCTCGGACGCGAACAGGTCGTCTATGTCGATCTCGGTGCGGAAGACAACGTGACGATCGGTGACTATCTGACGGTGTTCCGTCCGCTCGGCAAGGGAAATCCATTTGAGAATGACGAAGACGAATCCGTTGCCGCACGCCAGGAAGGTTATCAGAGTTTCGAATATCGCGGCGGACGATTCTCAAACCAGTCGGCTCGCAAATCTGGTGACAATGCCCGCGGTAAGGTCGTTACGACGGAAGAAGCCAAGAAAGGCCGTCCGGCATTGCGTCAAGTGGTCGGCGAACTTGTTGTTCTCAACGTGAAGGAAAAGGTCGCGACGGCAGTTATCGTTCGTACGGCTCAGGAGATCCACACAGGAGACTGGGTAGAAGTCCAGTGATCAAGTCCATTGTTTGGCATCGATCAAAAGGCGGATCCGAAAGGGCCCGCCTTTTTCAATTTTGATTCGTGCGCCATGGTTTGCGCCGGCGCAAGTGGCGCGGGTGGCGCAGGTGGCGAGATCGAAGGATTGATGCTGCCGCCGAGAGTGCCCTCGAGCCGGTGAAGATGCCGATACCGATGCCGACTCCTATACCGTCGCCGATGCCCTCGCCGATGCGTTTCGGCGGGGCGTAAGAGAACCGCCCGAGTGATGTAACGCGGGTTTTACACGGCCGCCTGTGCGTCAAGCGGCGGCGGTCGTGTTAATGCACTTCGGCGTCCGGCCTACGCCTCACGAATCAAACGTTTTTCGCGTTTTTGTTAAGTTATGCAATATCAAAAGGATCTCCCATATCAAACAGATCGCTATATCGGCCCTGAGCGAAAGTGTGCGAGTATCAGGATCGCAGCGGCAAAAGCGAAAACGGCGGCGGCAAAAACGAGCGAAATGGAAGCACGATCAGACTATGACCGAAACGAACAAAGACCTAAACTTCTTCGCCCGTACGCTTCGAACTTCCTGTACAATGCCGCAGGAGCGGTTACGGCAATGAGGCTTGGCAACGGACGCTGGACCGGCCTCGACGTCGCCTGCGTCAGCCGCCGATTTGACGCGGCGAGAGAGAGAGCATCGCCCGGGAAGATGAGTTTCAAGCTTTATGTAACGACGTCACTGATGATCACACTACAAGAAAAGCAACAAAGCACGCCTGACCTTGTTTTTCTACACCTTCAAACATGTGCCGAACGAAGTGCGCTTGACATCATGGGTTAACTTTATAGATGTCCCCGATCTTCCCTGTTTAGCTGTTCAATTTACTTTCGTCCTTTGCTAAATAGCCAATGTAATACATAAACTGCACAGAGAAAGGCAGCGACAATAATTGATATTCCGATCAAAGGAATAAACGGCGAGTTCGGAAAGGAACGCCCGATTAATTGGATAACTAGGAGACCAAACAACCCATATAGCGTCGTTCCAATAATCACCAGTTTTTGTGATCGCATACTTAAATTTCCTAGCCTAACAGACAATATCCTTCAAAGTCAGTTGGCCGGGCTAAAATAGCAATGTGTTACCGCTCCAGTGCATTGATTGGAGCCGACGTACGCTCCGGTTGCGAGTTCCGGTTTAATTCCTATCGAAAGTCCACTTTTCGAGGCGGTTCCGCTTAGACCAAGGCCCAAGCCCTCACCGCCCTCTATTGTCATGTCCGACGTCTCTTCGAAAATATTAAGTTTGTCGGCGCCGCGATAGGGTCCGCGTTGCAATCCTAATTGCGGGCCGGCACCTATAAATCCACCTCCTCCCCAGTTAACGCATGTTTTTGATGTCTGACACAATTCGCACGTGAGAGGGTTGTAGATGAATCCTGTCGAAACGGTACCGCCTGCGGTCAGAAAATGAGCCGATCCTTGGAAGTCAACGGAAATCCAGGGATTCCAACTACCGAGGGCTCTCGCGAGATCCTTCGGACCGCATGCTTGAATAGTACCGTCGGGTTGCCTGCACAACCCAAAAGTGCCTAGAGGATCGGTTTGATTTATCGAATTACTCTGAACATACCCGTAGAGATTTACGTTCCCCCCACGAAATCCGATCGGATCCTCGGAGATGAAACGGCCGAGTTTGGGATCGTAGAAGCGGGCGCGGTAGTAGTAGAGATTTGAGAATGAATCGTACTCGCGACCTGTGTATTGGTAGCGGGTCGGGAAGCTGGCATTCGAGCCGCTGCCGAAGCTGTCGTAGGATTGCGAGGCGGTAACGGTTCCCGTGCTGTCCGTTAGACCGATCGTGCTTCCCAAGTGATCCTGGAGAAGGTATTTTACATCGCTTCCCGTTTTCAAGCTCAGCTTGTTATCGATCCCGGGACCGTTTTGGTATTTCGTAATGCCCGAGACGCTAGAATCGTCCATCACGACATCAAGCCCTGTGTACGTGTACTTTGTCGTCCCGTTTCGCCCGCCGGTAGTCATTACCCGACGCCCAAGAGCATCGTACCAGTGCCGAACCGTCGTTTTCCGGTCATTCACTTTCCCAAGCCGATTCTCATAGTCCCACGTATAAGTAAACCGCTTGCTGCCTTCGCTTTTCCAAACCGTGTTGCCGTTAGCGTCGAAACCCTGCGTTGTGGTCTGGGTCGCTGTCAGCTTGTTGAACGGCTGATAGGTATATGTGTTCGACAGATGGCTCGATGTTCTGTTTCCCACACCATCAAAAGTGTAACTCTCGTTCGCCGTGCCGTTAGTCATCGAAGTGAGCCGATCCACATTGTCATACATGAACGCCTTTGTCTGGCTCAGTTCGGCGATTTGCGACATCTGGTTCGCCGCGTTATAGCTGTATTGGTTGTCTGTGACCGTCCCGCTAGGTGCCTGATGTTTCAGTCTCTTAAGTCTCGACATCCCGTCATACTCGTAAGTTGTGTTGACGCCGTTTGGCAGGGCCTTTGAGATCAGGCGGTTCGCGATGTCATAACCGAACGTGAAATTCTGGTTTGCGTCGTCGGTCAATGTCGTCAATCGATCGGCGTTGTCATACGCATAAGTCGCGTGATTCATGCCGTCGAGTTTCAACTGCGTCCGATTCGAATTCGCGTCGTAACCGTATTCTATAACACGGCCCCAGACGTCGGTTTCAGTCTTTAGGCGATTCCGGCTGTCGTATGTGAACGTGACAGTACCCGTGGAGTTTGTCGCGGTCAGCAATCGCGACAATTCGTCATAGGTATAGTTCACCGTCGGATCGAGTTCCGTGTTCGGCGAACCGGAAACATACGTGATCTTTTTGAGACGATTCAGCACGTCGTATTCGTAGTTGGTCACGCGCCCTGCATAGTCCGTCCGCTTTGTCCTGTTCCCGACCGGATCGTATTCGAACGCCATCGTGGTCCCCGCCCTCGTCTGTGACAAAACTCGCCCGAGAGGGTCATATGTAAATATATACTCCTGATTCAAAGCATCTTTCACTTTCGTCAACTGCGACCGCAGGTTGTATTCGAAGTGCGTCAGTTTATTATCGGCGTCGGTGATCTTGATCAGCCGATTCAGGACGTCGTAATCGTAGGTTGTCGCCCGGCCTGCGGTATCTATCCGCGTCTTAACGTTGCCAAGTTTGTCATAGGTCACACTTTCTTCCAGCCTCGCCGCACCCGAAGCCGCCGCAGGATAGATCACTTTCTTGAGCCGGTTGAAATCGTCGTATTCGAGATTCGTAACATTTCCAATCGCGTCGGTCTGCGATGTCATGTTCGACATCAGGTCGTAACCGAAAGTCGTCGCGTGATTGAGCGGATCGGTGACGCTCGTCAATCGGTATGCAGCATCATAGCCAAATGT
This sequence comes from Blastocatellia bacterium, assembly GCA_016789265.1. Lineage (GTDB taxonomy): Bacteria > Acidobacteriota > Blastocatellia > Pyrinomonadales > Pyrinomonadaceae > OLB17. Next base: position 56,438 of record JAEUQK010000009.1, on the reverse strand, counting down.
TGTCGAATTTCCCCTCGCATCGCGGGTCGCCGTTCTTCTGCCGGCAAGATCGTATGTGTGCTCGATGTAATTCGTGTCTGGAAACGTTGTCCGTTTCGGCCGGTTATTAAGATCGTATGTAAATGAGGTTGTTTCGTTCTTCGCGTTTGTTACGCTTGTGACCCTTGCCCGAGCGTCGTAACCGATATTGGTTGTTTTGTTGTTCGCGTCTTTTATCTCGGCAAGGCGGCCCTGCGAATCGTAAGTCAGCGTCGTTGTATTGTTTCTGGCGTCCTTCACCGTTGCAAGCTGGCCTTGCGAGGTGTATGTCATCGTCGTCGTATTCCCAAGCCTGTCGGTCGTGGTCAGAAGATTGCCGTTCGAGTCGAACGTATTTGTTACGGTGTTGTTCGTCGTTGATTGATCGACCTGGTCCTTATACGTGAGTACCTGTCCACGGCTGTTGTAGGTCCATTTCTGAATGCCAAGACTCGTCGTACCGGATTTCCTTTCTTCGACCGTGACGTTTCGATCGCTGTCATAAGTATAGATAGTCTGCCGACCTTCTGCATCAACTTTCTTTACGAGGTTTAACCGGTCGTCGTAGTAGAATAGACTTACTTCGGAGCCTCCTCCTCCACACGAACACAGACCCTCGGTTTTCGTGATGAGATTTGTTCCATACTTTCTCTTAAAGTAATACTTTGTCACCTTACCATTTGCATCGGTTACCGTGGTCAGGCCAGTATCCGGATTTTCGCCGGCAGGGCTTGTATAAGAAACTATGAATTTTTCGGCCCCATTGTCTGTTTCGGATGTCGTTGCTCTGCCTTGTGAATCGTAAGCATGGGTCTCGAGAATTTGGTCGAGAGCATCCTTGACTGTGGCTAGAAAAACCTTACCCGAAACGGCGGCAGTGTTGTACTCAAATTTGTACTTTGAACCATCTAGATATGTAACCGTTTTTAGCCGCGACGTGCCGGGGAAATATTCGTAATCCGCGATCACGCCGATTGAATCACTGATCTGCGCAACCGTACCGTTCGCATTTGGGGTTACGGTCAACGTCCGCCCCGCGGAATCTGTAACACCGATCAGGTTGCTGCTGAAATCATACGCGAGCGTAGTCTCATTGCCGTTTCTGTCCTTGAGCGATGTGAGTCGTCCGCCTTGATTAAATAGTCGCGAACTACCGTCCTGATAAGTTAGCGTAAAGTTACCATCGCCACTTTGGACGATCTGCCCCACAACATCCGGCGAAAACGAGAAGTAAGGAACGGCCGTTGTTTGCCTTCCAAAGTAAGCGGCCCGTCCGTCCGGCTGATTGAGACGGATCATCTTGTCGCCGTAAAATTGTAATGACTCGTCAAATTTCGTTGACCATCCAATTCCAAACAACCCGCTCGACTGATTAATGCTGTTATAAAATCGGGTTATTTCAATGATCTCGCCGCGCCCAGGTAGAACATAATCCTGCTGTTCAAGCCACATGTTGCCATTCGTGACGTTTACAGGTTTCCCAACTATAGGACACGATCGGCCTGCATTTTGTACGTCGTCATTTCCTATGAATAGAAGCCCAACCGTGGCCCAGTCTGATGGCGGATCAGGTGGAGCCCCGCAGCAGACCTGCGGTACATATCGGTAAGTGTAGAAATCGAACCCGCTGTACACATTCGTCGGATTGACGTACATACAAAAAGGACAAACCGCAAAATCGATACTGATGATTGGGGCATTGGCAGTTTGTGTGTATTCTATGTTTCCTCGTCCATTAGCATCATTTGCGTAAACCTCAAGATGCTGGTGCTTATCGACAACATAGAAATCGTTGTTTACCGCGATCGGCGGATTTTGGGTAAAAGCTGTCGTTGCGAAACAATAAACAACGAGAACAATAGATGAGATTGAACAAAACAGCAGACTAGAAAAGTAAAAAACGGCCGAGTTCTTTGAGAGTGGGATACGCATCTTACCTCCGGCAAAATGACAACCTAAGGTAGGAACGCGATAAGAACAATTTGACCATCGCTGGGATTCACGACCGTGGGCTATCAAACTGAAATTAGATTGTTGCAATTATGCAGTAGCTGTAAGCGATGTCAAGTGGTCGACAAATCGTTTGAAAACCGAGACGGGAGTTTCGCTGGCCAGAACCGCCGATGGCTTGAGCTGAGTGCATTTGAGAGGTTCGTTTCGTCTTCCCATTCGGGATGGGGAGCCATTTCGATTTTGGATTTCGGATCGTGGATCTTGGAGACACACACCGTGACGGTCGGGGCTCTGTCTGTTTCTTCGGCAAACTCCCGGTGATGGCTGCAACCACCCGCTACCGCCGGTGGTACTGAAAAGATCGGCGGCGGTTACGATGCGGTCTTGTTTTGCTTTTCGCGGAAGAAGAATTTGAGGTAGTCGAACATTGACCAAAGTGCCATGGCGACTGAGACCCAGAGGGCTCCGCGGCCGACGAGATAGCCGAAGACCTTCCAATCGTTGAATGTAAGTGAAAGGGAAGTTAGGTTTGAAAATGCCGTTTGAACCTCTGCCACTTCCCAAAATCGGATCGCGGGATAATCTAGGCCAAAGTTGGAAACGGGCGGATTGCCAGCCGCGGCGGCTATGAGTAAAGCGACGATCGCTACGCATTGCGCCCACATCTTTATTTTTCCGCTGGTTTGGGCCTGAATGATGATGCCCTCGGAGGCGGCGACCGAGCGAAGTCCGGTGACGATGAACTCGCGCCCCAGGATGATGACCACAGCCCAAGACGGTGCGAGGTGTTTTTCGACGAGGACGATCAAAGCTGCTGAGACGAGAAGCTTGTCGGCGATCGGGTCGAGAAACTTGCCGAGTGTCGAGACCTGGTTGCGGCGCCGCGCAAGATGTCCGTCGAGTATGTCCGTGAACGACGCGATAAGAAAAAGTATGATCGCGAGAACGTAACCGCTGATACCGAAGACCTTGTCAGCTACCGGCGTTAGCAGTGCAACGACGAGCAGCGGTACGACGACGATGCGTGCGAATGTCAGATAATTCGGAAGATTCACGGTTACTTCGAGTTTAGGGCGAAGCGCGGCGTGTGACAAGTGATGAGTGGAGCGGGGAAGCGTTCCATGCGAAAAAAGGCTGACGATGTGTCAGCCTTTGAAGATCCGTAGAAATTTTTCCACTTTATGGGAGGAAGTTGAGCTGCGAAAAGGTGCCCGGGAAGTTCGCAAGGTTTGGAAAAACCGCAGCTTCGTCCGCGGGCGATAGCCCGAACCAGCGAGCGAATCGGACCGCATACTGGTCAACCGAGGTCGTCGGGATCCAACGGCCTCGCGGGGTCGATCCCGAGTCGGTGTCGTCGCTTCCGCCGAAAACAAATGAAGGGAAGTATGTCCCGGTCCCATCCGGCCGCAGGCTGCCGTAAAAATCGCCGCCGGCAACAGCACCGCCCATGACGAACATGTGGTTGCCCCACGCATGGTCGGAGCCGACACCCGTGCCGGAACCTGCCGGATTCAGAGTTCGTCCGAAATCAGAAAGCGTGAAAAGCGTGACATTGTTTTGTGTGCCCTGCACGATCATTTCTTCGTAAAAAGCACGCATTGCCTGTGAAAGCTGAATAAAAAGGTTGCTTTGGTTTGCCGGTTGATTAGTATGCGTGTCGAAGCCGCCGATCTGCACATAGAATATCTGGCGAAAAACGCTCAGGTCATTCCGCTCCTTAATTAGGCGGGCGACCTGCTTGAGCTGCCTGCCGATGCCGGTGTTCGGGAAAGTGACCGTCACTTCCTGTGTAACCTGCAGGGCCGCGTTCGCCTGCATCGCAAGATCGGTGACGTGGCTCGCCGCCTTGATATATTCGGACGAAAGGTCCTGAGACCGAAGAGCGTTGAACGCGTTCAGCCGCGCAAGATTCGAACCGGTCGGCGGCGTTCCAAATCCTTGCGGGTTTAGTACGTTCGCGAGCGACGTGTTTGAGTCAGCGATAGCAAGCGGGAGCGTCGTCTGTCCGGCTGTGAATAGCTGTGCGCCATTGATCGATGTGATCATAGGTATCAGGCCCGTTGGATTGTTATCAAACGTCATCTTGTCCGACATTCGCCCGCCCCAACCTGTGAACGCTTGCGTGTTCGCGACGCTTGTCTGGCTCTGCGCTACCTGATCAGAATGCGAGAAAAGCTGATAAGGCTTTTGGAACGCCGAGCTCTGATACTGAGCTTTGGTAAGCGGCCGAACCAAATTCCCGACATTGGTGACCACAGCAAGTTTGCCAGTGCCCCAAAGATCATGAATTCCGTCATTGACGATCGTGGTGCCGTTTATCGGCTGGGTCGCAACATCACGTTTCAGGCTCGGATGCAGAGCAAACGTTAATCCGCCCAACCGCGGTACGGCGATCGACGTGTTTGCGAGTTGTGCCTGCGTAAAGGCGAGACCCTGCGTGCCGCGAGCGTTTGAATAAGCCGTGTAGTTGCTCACAGTCGCATCGTTATGGTTTGGGATGACCATGTTATTGCCGTCGTTGCCGCCAGCCCAATACAAGCAAACCAGGGCCCGGTAGTCGGCCGGAACCGCGGGTTGACTGTCGATCACCTTTTGCGCCATCGCGCTCATGGCACCGAGGTGCTGCATCTGTGTCGCGAGGGCGACCATACCGAGGGCACAGCCGCCGTTCTTTAAGAATTCTCGTCGTGATCCGTTCATAGCGTTACCTCTGTACCTGATATTGCGACGACGTCGCGACCAAATAGATAGCCTGCCTTACGCGAGAAAGCGTTTGGGAGTCGGTCGGCGGATTGGAAACTGTTATCGAGTTGACCGCCGTCATGATCGTGCTCTTCATGGTCGGCGACATCGTCCCGTGCAACATTCGGCGGTTCAATTCGTCCAGCAGTCGATTGTTCGTCGGGTCCGCGACGACCAAGGCCTGAAGATCGCTGAAGTCGAATGCTGTTCCGTTCGGCGAGTTCGGGTTACTGATCGCGATCGGTATCGTCGTAAACACCATGCGATTGATGAAATTCGTACGGGTTATTGACGTGCCGGTAGTCATGATCGCGAACTCGGGCCCGAGCATCGACGTTCCGGGTATCACGTAATCAGGCGGATAATAGTTGAACACCGTTGGCGAACGGAACGGATCTTGTCCCATACCGGTAAACTCGCCGCGGCCGGTGAAATAACCGTCGCTTGTCGTACCGGCGCCGTTGGCTCCGCGGATCCCAAAGGCTCTCGAGAAATTCGTAGTAAACAGAACCGGTTCGCGGAGTTTCCCGAAAAACGGATCGGTCTTGGCGTCGCCGCGAGCTTCAGGGTCGAGCAGGATCGCACGGATAACCGCTTTCATATCGCCGCGGACCCCGAATCCATTGTCGTTGAAAGCCGCCGCAACACGGCCGACATACTCGGGTGTCGGGTCGCTGGTAACAAGCTGTTGGATGAGGCCCTTTCCAATATACGGTCCGAGATTCGGATGGTAAAAGATGTTGTCCAATGCCTGATCAAGCGAACTGTTCGCGTAGGTCGCAATGTTTGGAAGCGTCGTGCAGTTGGAACAAGCGGCGACGTTCGTTGTGGTCGAACCCGGATACGAAAGAAGTGTCTTAGCTGTAAGGTCGTGCCGATTGTTGCCGACCGTCGTTACCCCGCCATTCAGGACCATCGGGTCGATGAAATTCACGGTGCCGACCGCAACATTGGGGCAAGTGGCTTGGTTGCAGAATGACCAGCCGGTCATAACCTTGGTCAGATTGTTAACGACGTTCTGATCGTAGGTCGGGATCAGGTTGTTCTGAGCGTCGCGTTGAAACGTGCCGTTCTGATTGAGCATGAAGAGGCCGATCGTGAACAGCTGCATTATCTCACGCGGATAGTTTTCGTTCGGATTTGTCCGCGTGCTTCTGGCCATGTCGAGGTAGTCGCCCATGGTCGGATTCAGCGTCATTTCCTTCATCAGGGTACGGTAGTTGCCGAACGCATTTGCAGAAAGGACCTTGTGGTACTCGACCATGTGACGTCCCTGTTGAACATCAACACCTGATGTGACCCAGATCTGACTCAGAGCCCAGGCGATCCTGTGTCGTAGCTGGGCGTCGCCATAAAAAGCCTCGCGCAGAAACCAGGTCTGAGGTTGATATTGTGTGTACGTATCCCGGTAGCAAGTCACCGGAACGTCCGGCGTTACCGTTTGTTCATTATCACAATCTGCAGGAGCATTCCCGGGTTTGAGGGGCTGATTAGGATATGGGTTGTTGGCCGTCGGATAGGGAAGCGCGAATTGTTCGGCAAGCCACGTTCTCAATCCGATCCTTCGAAGCCTTGCATCGAGCGTAGCCGTTGGGCCAAAGGTCGCCTGCTCGAGAAACCGCATGCGATCGCCGGACCAGCGATATCCGACGTAATTTGGTTCCTGTCCGGTGCCGGTTGATTTTGCAAGGTATTCGGAAAGAGGCGACGGCTTGATGGACTTGTCGGTGGTAAATTTTCCGCCGGTCGAACCGTATCCCAGCAAAAGGCTGTTGCTCGACAAACCCCGCCAGGTGACGAACAATTTCATATCTCCGGTAGGTTCGGGCTGCGGCCAGTAGCCGATGGTGTCACGAAGCTGAGTTGTCAATGCAAAGACACCCGGTTGATCGGTCGCCGGTTGGAGGTCCAGGACCGGAAATCTATATGTTCGTCCCTTAGCGTCTTCTGCGATTATGCGAAACGCGTCGGGCCCCTCGCCCTTCATGAGATCAAGGTTTGTGACGAACAGGACTATCCGCATGTCGGGTGCGAAAACCTCGCGAGCCGGCCTTGCGACCGAGTATTTGCGCGACTTCAACGCCGGATAGGCAAGGGCCCTGCCTGAACCTTCGATGCTGAGAAATACAGGCGTCGGAGAGTTCGGGTCAGGGTCTTCCTGAGCGAAACAGAGTGATAAAGATAAGAAGACCGTGATTGAAGCGGTCACGATCCGCAATGGAATGCGGTGCATTCGTCCCGTGAACATACCTTACCTCCCTAAGGCGATTGGCTGAGAAAATACTGTTTTCGATTACGCGGCCGGGAGCGGCCAAAACTTAATTCCGGATACGTTGTAAAATGTTAAACAACGCTTAATATAACAAAATGACCAATCAAACAAAAGATTCACTTTTATTTAGTGCACTAAAACCTTGACGCCCGATGGACACAACCTTAGACGTTGGGAGGGGGGATCTGGTCGAGAAATTGTAACGGGTTGTAAACCATTTTAGCAAGCGTTATATTCGTCGGGTGCCGGTTGAACTAAAGATCAAGAAGCCCCGAGACTTCGATCTCAAAAACACGGTCAGAAGCCATGGTTGGTATGACCTCCCGCCTTTCTATTTCGACGATGTGAATGGGTCCCTCAGATATGTATTCAGCAACGCTCAGGGAAGCAAACGCGTTATTGGGACTATGGCGGAGCGCGGAGATTCGATCGTCGTGAGTCTGGCAAACGCCTCAGTTGGGATCGAAAAGATCGAGCGGGATGTGCGGCACATACTAAGGTTTGACGACGACATGGCTGATTTTTATGACGGCGTTCGTCACGAACCGAGACTTGGTTGGATCTCGAAGATCGGAGGCGGCCGTTTGCTGCGATCACCGACGGTGTATGAAGACGCGGTGAAGACCATGTGTACAACTAATTGTTCGTGGTCGCTGACGAGATCAATGGTGACGAAACTGGTCGATAAGCTTGGAGCAAAGGCTTTGGGCGGGATGAAGGCATTTCCGAGCGCGGCCTCGATGGCCGAGATGGACGAGGATTTTTATCGCACTGAGATAAAGGCAGGCTACAGATCGCCGTACTTCGTCGAGTTTGCGACCGCAGTCGCCGAAGGCTCGCTTGACCCTGAGAGGTGGCTGCATTCGGACCTGCCGACGGTGGAATTGAAGAAAGAGATCAAAAAGGTGAAAGGATTTGGCGATTATGCGGCGGAAAATTTGCTGAAATTGCTGGGAAGATATGACGGCCTTGCGCTTGACTCGTGGCTGCGGGGAAGTTTCTACAAGAAGCACAACAGAGGAAAGGCCTGCAATGATAAAAAGATAACCAAATTCTATTCAAATTTCGGCCGATGGCAGGGGCTCGCAATATGGTGCGATATGACTGAAGAGTGGCATGAAAAGTGACATTCGGTCCTCCGAATATTCAGATTTGACGAGGGCCGTATCTTGTTTTTGCGTAATGATTTAGCTAATGGAGTTTTATTTATTTCAATGCAAAATTCTTCAACTATTCCGCTTTTGAGACCGTCTGATGACCAGATGGGAAACGCCCATCCGGAAGTTATCGGAATTATGAACTGAAAATCAATATCTTAGGAGAACGGAGCAATGAAAGGAAAAATATTGGCAGGGATGATAGCGGCATTTGCGATCCTTATGCTTGCGGACAGCAGCAACGCTCAGCGTGTGAGACGCGAGGCTCGCGGCCGCGGAATGACCAAAGCGCAGGTTAAGGCGGTGATCAACCGAGTGGAAGATCGAGTCGACAACTTTGTTAAGAACTATGATAAGGCTCTTGACCGCAGCCGGCTTGACGGGTCGAGCCGTGAGAACTGGCTTATGAACAGAGCCCGAGACCTGGAATCGGCGACGGATGAGCTGTCGAGGGAATTTGACCGTCGCGATGCATGGGTGGAGAACAAAGACGAGGTGCGGCGCTGCCTGAACATTGCTTCGGATATCGACCGGAACATGAAGAGCTACCGCTATGGAGCGGCTGCCGAGGGTAACTGGGACCGCGTCCGATACGAACTGAACACGCTTGCCGACATCTATAACCTCCCAAGAGTTGGGGCGGCGGCGTATCACTGAGAACTTGAAGTGAATTTGAGGCGTATCGAAAGACAGGTGCAACCGCGGCCTGTCTTTCTTCATATTAGATTTGACACACGTTTGTAGTATTATTGGCGATTAGAGTTCTGGGAGCCGCTAACAGATGATCGAGACAGGAAAAGTCCTGCAGCAGAGATATCGGATCGAAAAACAGATCGGCCAGGGCGGCATGGGTGCGGTCTATGTCGCTACAGATGAACGATTTGGCAGCACTGTCGCGATCAAAGAAACGCTTTGCATGGATGATAACTATCGCAAGGCGATCGAGCGGGAAGCCAGGCTCTTGAATAGTCTGAAGCACGCGGCCCTTCCACGGGTTAGTGATCACTTTCTTGAAGAGAACGGGCAGTTCCTGGTGATGGAGTTCATCCCCGGAGAGGATCTCGCCTGCATCCTCGAGGAGCGAGGCGAACCGTTTCCGGTGGAACAAGTTCTCGATTGGGCGGATCAGCTGCTCGAGGCGCTCGATTTTCTGCACAATCAGGAAAATCCGGTCATCCACCGAGATATCAAACCGCAGAACCTGAAGATAACCCCAAAGGGTCAGATAATCCTGCTCGATTTCGGACTTGCGAAGGGTAACGTAACCGGCGCAAGTAATCAGACAAACGCAAAGAGTATATTCGGCTACTCGCGTAACTACGCGTCTCTTGAACAGATACAAGGCACGGGTACGGATCCTAGAAGCGACCTTTATTCGCTCGCAGCAACCCTGTATCACTTGCTCACTAACGTTCCGCCTGAAGATGCTCTTACCAGGGCGATGTCGGTGCTAAGCCAAAAGCCGGATCCGCTTGTCCCGGCGAATCAGATCCGACCGGAGATACCCGCCGGCGTTGCTGCAATACTGCACAAGGCGATGGATCTGGACGCAGCTGAACGACCGGCCTCATCTGCCGAGATGCGGTCGATGATGCGCGATCATCTGACCCATTCGGACCTTGCGCTCAATACAGTTTCGGTCGCACGCGGATCGGGAACGGACCTTCATTCGCAAAAGACCAAATTGATGCCCGGTGCGACACAGAATGAGGGGCTGCGAGCAACCCACGCTAAGACCGAGGTCTATCCCGAGAATTTCTCACAAGTCACTGCCGTACGGCCGATGGCGGTTGCATCATCTACGGGAGAGTCGTATCGGCTTACGGGTAATACTGCCCCGGGGCAGCGTTCCAGGAAAGCCGCCATGGTCGCCGCAGCCACAGTGTTTCTGCTTCTTGGTTCAGCGGCCGCCGGAGCTTTTGTATTTAGAGATGCTCTTTTCGGAACTAGACCGGTAGAAATTCCGCCTGTGGCGGAGCCGATCGCAGCTCAGCCTGAGACTTTGGAGTCGCAATCCGGTGATCAGCAGCAGACGGCCGTCGAACAAAAAGGAAGCTCTTCAAATGCAGCTTCGGCAGGGACGACAGTCGATACAGCCCCTAAGAAGACCGAGACCGCGAAAGCGTCGAAAAGTTCCGATGCGAATTCGTCATCGGATATCAACGATCCCGATCCGGGCCTGGACGATGAAAATATTACGATTAAGGGCGACAAGATCTACATGGGAAATGTGAGGGTCGAAAACGGCAAGGTTTACTTGCCGGACGGGCGGATCATACCGATGGATCGCACCCCTAGAGTGCCGAATGTCGAGCCGCCTGATCCGACATTTCCAAATATCGATCCCCGCAGCCTGACTCCTCAGCAGCGCAGGAAACTCCGAATTCTCAGGGAGCGTTATCCCAATGGGTTCCCGACACCAAAACCTGCGCCTAGAACTCCGAACTAAAAAAGCCGCCCTGAAAGGACGGCTATTGGACTCTCGATCAGATCGTTTTTCAATCAGTTCGCTTTTGTACGATAGCATTGTCGAGTTTCTCGACCGGGAAGGAATTTTCGACAAATTGAAGATGAAGCCGGTCTCGGCCGTCCTTTCCTATCTGTTTGTTGCAAACCACGGCAAGTCCTGAGAAGTCATATTTTTCACATATGAATTTGACTCTGTCACCGACGTTAACGTGCAAGGTCGAAAACACCGCAGCACCGTTTTTCGAGATGTTTTCGGTAGTCGTGCGTTCGCCGTTGACTGTGTCACGTTTCGAATCGACCAGAGCCAGATAAGGGTCAACGTTTGCCCAATAGCGTATGTGCCTGCGGGCCTTGAATTGGGATTTCGCTTCGGTGATCTTCCAAAGTCCGTCCTCATTCATTCCGCATATCTTGTAGCCCTGCACGGGATTTTCCTGGTAACTCTCGGGGGAGTTCTTCCCAATGAATGCTACGCCTACGTGAAACCCGACTGCTTCGTCACCAGACAATGGCTGACAATGCTGGACCAACCCCCAAACCCGGTAGAGTTCTTTTTCGTGGTCGTAGCACCTGAGGTGCGGAGCAAGCGGGATCATAAGCGAAAGCAGAGTGCCCACACGACATTCTCGCTGGATATAGAAACCAGCACCTGTCGCCGAGACGCTGGCGACATCCGCGATCTCTTTCCAATTGGTATCGTCGCTATCCTTTGCTTTCACTACTGCATGAAGGGACATAGTCGAGATTTCCGCTTTTTGTTTCAACAGTTCGGTACTGGATGACATCAATTCCTCCGAGAGGCAAGATTTGGTAGGTAGGGATCATGACCGGGTGGCCGATCAAGGGTTATTCGATACCTTCGAGCGGATAGAGGTGATCGATAAATTCTAGGTGGAGACGGACAATTCCGTCCGGGCCAACATGCCGGCCTCGGACAATAGAGATGATCGAGAGGTCATGACGCTCGCTTTTTACTCTCAAAAACGCACCGTTACTTATGTCGAACGACGTAAAAACGGCGGCACCTCCGACACTGATGTTTTCTGTTACACTGACCTCGCTTGCGATGACGTCGCCATTCTCATCGAGCATTTCGAGCAAGAGTGACTCGGGAATTGCGAATCTTGTATGTCGCCTAAGGTAGGCAGGAAGATCGCTCTCGTCCGGCATCGTGTCGGCCTCTCTAAGCTGCCACAGCCCGCCGTCCTCCCTTTCGGAAAGGTCGTAAAGTTTTGCAGGATTGTCCTGGTAAGAGGTAGGCGGATTCTTGCCGATAAACGCAATTCCAATGGCGTAAGTTTCCGCCTGCGGATTGTCACCAATGGCGACACAGCGACGAACCAGCCCCCAGATCCGATACTGTGGCTCGAGATAATCGTAACATCGAAGCTGGCGAGGCATCGGCACGCTGATCACGAGCAACCTCCCTCGTTTTACCGGCCTCTTGAGGTTCATTCCGGCGCCAAAAGCCGATACGTCCTCGAGGCGAGTTATCTCGTTCCAGGAGAAGTTGTTATCGATTCTCACCTCGACCCGCGCGGGCAAGGAAAGTGAGTATCGTTGTATCCTTCGATTGTCTTTGTTAATTACAGTTGAGGACATTTGCGTCGTATCCAGAAGACGAGATCTAGAGGGGATTTAGGTATTTGGCAAACAAATTGAACGGGAAAAGTTAGCGAGGACTCTCGCAAGGAGTGTGAGTTGCTAAACAGGCTGTCCGCCTGTAAAATTAAGAATAGCACCAACTAAGGAAATTTTCCAGCATTTTTTATAACTGCTACGAGAAGTCATTCCAAGCATCAAAACAGGGCGCCTTTAGGCTCCCGCCGAATAAAATAACATGGATCTTGTCGAACGCAATCAAATAAATATTGAGGACGAAATGCGTCGGTCCTATCTGGACTACGCAATGTCGGTCATTATCGGCCGGGCACTTCCGGATGTGCGAGACGGACTAAAACCAGTGCACCGCAGAATTCTCTACGGAATGTACGAGTCCGGGAACACTTCTAACAAAGGATATCGAAAGTCTGCCGGTCCGGTGGGCGACGTGATGGGTAAATATCATCCCCACGGCGATTCCGCGATCTATGATTCGATCGTGCGTATGGCGCAGGATTTTTCGATGCGTTATACCCTGATCGACGGTCAAGGCAACTTCGGCTCGGTTGACGGCGACAACCCGGCCGCGATGCGATATACGGAGGTCCGGCTTGAAAAGCTGACCGACGAGGTGCTTGCAGACATTGAAAAGGAAACCGTCGATTTTCAGCCGAACTACGACGACCGTCTTCGCGAACCCGTGGTCTTACCGACCAAAGTACCGCTGTTGCTCCTGAACGGTTCGGAAGGGATCGCTGTCGGAATGGCGACAAAGATCCCGCCACATAATCTTACCGAGGTTCTGGACGCCGCGATCGCTTTGATACGGAAACCGGCGACGACCATTGACGAGCTGATCAAGATAGTTCCGGGGCCCGATTTTCCGACGGCCGGATTCATATACGGGCGAGAAGAGATCCATCGGGCCTATCGAACCGGACGCGGCGTCATACAGATGCGTGCTCGGGCTGCGATCGACCGCATCGGACGCGGCGAACGCGAACGCGACGCTATCGTCGTGACCGAGATCCCGTTTCAGATCAATAAGGCGAAACTTCACGAGAAGATCGCGGAGTTGGTCCAGGAAAAACGACTTGACGGCATTTCGGACATTCGCGACGAATCAAACCGCGAAGGAATGCGTTTGGTCATCGAATTGAAGCGCGACGCGGTCGCCCAGGTCGTTTTGAACAAATTGTTCAAGCTGACCCCGATGCAATCCTCGTTCGGGATAATCAACATCGCGATCGTCGGCGGACAGCCGAAACTTCTTAACTTGAAAGAAATGCTCGAACATTTCATCGAGTTCAGACGCGAGGTCGTCCGAAGGAGAACCGAATTCGAACTTCGCAAAGCTCAAGCCCGTGCCCATATTTTGGAGGGCTTGAACAAAGCGATCGACGCCTTGGACTACATAATTCCGCTGATCCGCAATTCACGTTCGGTCGATGAGGCGAGATCCTGGTTGACCGCAAATTTTGCGACGCTTGACGAGGTCAAGAAGTGGAAGGGCATCACGGGCGGCAAAGCAGAGGACGCTTTCCTCAAGGACCTGCGAAAGGTCGTCGGAAGCCTTCAGTTTTCTGAGATCCAGGCCCAGGCTATCCTTGACCTGCAGCTTCGCAGGCTCTCAGCTCTAGAGCGGCAAAAGATCCTCGATGAATACGAACAGATCATCAAACTCATCGCGGAGCTTGAAAACATTCTGAACAATGAAAGCGTTCTCAGGGACGTAATTGTAAATGAACTGCTGGAAGTTCGAAGGGTGTTCGGGGACGCACGGCGTACCGAGATCGTTGATGCCGGTGTCGAGCTTTCGATCGAAGACCTGATCAAGGACGAAGACGTAGCGATAACTGTAACAAAGGCAGGTTATATAAAACGTACTCCGGTCTCGACGTACTCACGCCAGGGACGCGGCGGCAAAGGCCGTCTTGGCGCGACCGCGAAGAATGACGACTTCGTCGAGCATTTGTTCGTGGCGTCAACGCATGCGTATTTGATGATCTTCACAGATGACGGACAGGTGTTCAAGATCAAAGTTCACGAGATACCGGAAGCTGCCGCAGCGGCTCGCGGAAAGGCTGTGGTCAATCTGGTACAGCTTTCCGGCGAACGAAAACTGGTTGCGACCATGCCGGTTCGGGATTTTGGCGAGGAAATTTATCTAACCTTTGTCACCAAACAAGGAGTGATCAAAAAGACGTCCTTGTCGGATTTCCAAAACATTCGCGCGACCGGGATCAATGCCATCAATATCGACGAAGGCGATGAATTGCTAGACGTGATAAGAACCGACGGCAAAATGCAGATCTTTGTTGCAACGCGTGATGGTATGGCGGTTCGCTTCAATGAATCTGATGTTCGTCCAATGGGACGCGCAGCGCGCGGTGTTCGCGGTGTAAATCTAAGAAAAGGCGACGAGGTCGTTTCGGTAAGTGCGGTATCACAGGAAGGCACGGAAAAGGTGCTTTCGATATCGGAGAAGGGCTTTGGCAAACAGACGCTTGTGAGCAGTTATCGGTTGACAAAACGGGGCGGTGTCGGCGTTATCAATATGAAAACGACCGATAAGACCGGCAAAGTGGTTGCGGCCTTCCCGGTCGAAGACGAAAGCGAGATCATGATCATCACTCAGCAAGCGAAACTAATTCGCCTGGGTGTGGACAAGATCCGCGAAACGGGCCGTTCGGCGCAAGGGGTCACGCTTATCAAATGCGGCGACGACGACCTGGTCGTAAGTGCCTCTTTGCTTGCCAGCGACGCGGAGGAAGAGGAGTAGTCAGCAGGTAATTAGACAGGATATACAGGATAAACCGGATGCTGATCGATCGATCAAATATCCTGTTTATCCTGTTCTAGTTTTGAGTTGATCATTCGAAAAGTGGCGGAGCGCTCAAGGTCGTGCCACTCTCCAATCCAAAATGCTCGTAGGCAAGCCGTGTGGCCATGCGGCCGCGCGGAGTGCGATTTAGGAAGCCGATCTGTAGTAAATAGGGCTCAATTATCTCCTCGATCGAGTCCTTTTCTTCGTGAAGGGAAGCACATAGAGTGCTAAGGCCGACAGGTCCGCCGTCGAACTTCTCGATAATGGTCATCAAAAACTTTCGGTCCATCTCGTCGAGGCCGTAAGTGTCGACCTCCATACGGTTAAGCGCGTCATTTGCGACGTGTCCGGTGATGACGCCGTCATGATCGACCTCAGCATAGTCTCGGACACGGCGAAGCAGTCGATTTGCGATGCGAGGCGTACCGCGCGAACGGCGAGCGATCTCGTTAGACCCGGTCGGGTCTATCTCGACGTTAAGAATTCCCGCCGATCGTTCCACGATCTGTTTCAATTCTTCGATCCCATAAAAATCAAGGTGAAAGATTATCCCGAAACGGCCGCGAAGCGGTGCAGTTATCAAGCCCGGACGCGTCGTTGCGCCGACCAGAGTAAATTTAGGCAGCTCGAGTTTTATCGATCTTGCAGCCGTGCCCTGGCCGATCATTATATCGAGGTTGTAATCCTCCATCGCGGGGTACAGGATCTCTTCGATCGCGGGGTTCAGCCGATGGATCTCGTCGATAAAAAGCACATCTCCTTCTTCAAGATTAGTGAGAATTGCGGCGAGGTCGCCCGCCTTTTCGATGATCGGGCCGGCGGTCGTCTTAAGGGTCGAACCCATCTCATTGGCGACGATGTTAGAAAGTGTGGTCTTCCCGACCCCGGGCGGGCCCGTGAGCAAAACGTGATCAAGAGCCTCGCGACGCTTTAACGCCGCTTTCATGAACACGCGCAAGTTGTCCTTGACCTTCTTTTGCCCGATATACTCAGACAATTGCGCAGGCCTCAAGGTCGCCTCAAAGCGTTTTTCCTCGGGCGAGAGATCTTCGTCTCTAATACTTATTCCGGTGGCTTCTATCACTGTATGGTTTGCTCTGCGCGGAAAAGATACTCACGCACAAACTTAGAGACCCGTAAAGAGATCAAAACAAAAGGCCCTTGTTCCAAAGCGCCAAAATATCCATTGAGAACGCCACTGTGCAGTGAAGTATCAATCCCAACCAAATACTGCCGTTCTTGTAAGAAAGCCATCCAAGGAAGACCCCGGCAACGATAGCCGAGATCGTTTCGGCCGGCGGTTTGCTGAAATGGATCATACAATACGGCACGGTCATCACGAATATTGAGTACAAGCCCAACGACCTCTTCAGGCTGTGGACCAAAAACCCGCGAAAGAAAAACTCCAGCCCGAAAAACTGAATGAAGTATATCAGCTCCCAGATCAGGAGCGTTTTACCCGCGAACGATTCGCCATTGTAGATGCGAAGGAACGGATATTTTGCAGAGAATCCGTAAGTCGTTGACATCCAATAGACCAATGGCAGCATAACGGCAATACATGCTGCGAGCAGCTTTCCAAAGCCCGGCTCGATCGCGTGCTTCAGCCCATAATCCGAGAGCTTTTCGCGATAATAAAGCTTGATGCCGATCGCCGGGATCACGAAGTAAAATACCGTTACCACGCCGACCCACCATGTAAGCCCGGGAAGATTGTTGTCCGGCGAGTTCGCAATTCGATCTCCAAATTGCTCCAAACGAGTACCGGTCAATACATTTGCGATCGCTTCCTGGTTCTTCAGATAGTAAATGCAGGTCAGTCCGAAAGCCGCATAAATCAGAGCAATAACTGCCTTACGGTCGAGCCGTGAAATATCATGCTTGATGTGTTCTAGGATCTCCAGCATTAAATTGACGGTCGAGCTACTTCGCAAGTCGCTGAAGCGAGGCTTTAAGCAGTTTCTTCACGTTGGCCTCAACACCGTCTTGAAGTGATCGCTGAATCGCCTTTTCAGCAGCGTTCTTTTGGTAACCGAGATTTACAAGCGCCGAAAGAGTGTCATCGACAACGCCGTCGCCTCCGACCCCTGCAACCGCTTGCATCGACGCCCCGGCTGAAACGCCATCAGCAAGATCGCTGACCTTGTCGCGGAGTTCGATCACCAGGCGTTCGGCCGTCTTTCGGCCGACACCCGGGATCGCGGTAAGTTTTGCAAGATTCTCAGTACGT
The DNA here is from genome assembly GCA_016789265.1 of Blastocatellia bacterium. Classification (GTDB taxonomy): domain Bacteria; phylum Acidobacteriota; class Blastocatellia; order Pyrinomonadales; family Pyrinomonadaceae; genus OLB17. The sequence continues at coordinate 39,168 of JAEUQK010000009.1, read as the reverse complement.
ATGGCGGCAATGATCTCGTCAGCATTCATTCCGGAGAGCATCGCGATGCCGGATCTGGCGCCGATCCCCTGAACAGAGATCAGCTTCAGATAAAGCTCGCGTTCGCGGACCGTCTTAAAACCGAAAAGCTGTATAGCATCTTCACGGACATTGGTGTAAATGCGAAGCTGGACTTCCGAGCCGACCTCGCCCAACTCGTAAAAGGTCGAAAGCGGTATCGAAACCTCGTAGCCGACACCGCCGACATCGACGATCACCGAGTTTGCGTGTTTTTCGAGTAGTTTTCCCGAGAGGAATGCGATCATCGTTTCACACGTGAAACACAAATTGTAAATCAAAACTTCCGTAAGGGCAAAATCGAAATATTTTTCGCTCGAAATGGTATTTCAAAACAGAAAAAGCTTTTCGCCCAACGCGAAAAACGATAACATAGAAAAACCGATCAGTTCGGATCTCGCCGCGAAAATTGCAACCCGCGTGAAACCGAATTCATCAGACAGACGTAAACAGTCTCAAGAAGTTTTTAGAGGTGTATAGATGTCCTACCTTTCGATTTTTAAACGAGTCGTGCCATTCCTGCTTACATTTGCCGCCGGTCTTTTGATAGCGAGCATATTTGTGCCGATCGCGGCGCCGAGTTTCTCCAGCGGCGAAGGCAGGGGCAAACGCTGTCGTGAACACAAGAGGGCGATGTATTTTGAGTACGAAAGCCTTAGACAGGAAAGAGACCAGTTGCGTGAAGAGGTGGACCAGCTTCGCCGCGAAGCGGCTGACGCCGATTTCAAGAACCTGAAATTCATTGTTCCTGAAGTGAATGTGGAGGCTCCTCCGCCTCCGCCGCCTCCGGCAAAGCGTCCGAGAAATCCTCACGCTCAGTAAACAATTTTTTGCTCCAAAAATGACCGCAGGTTAACGCTTTCATCGCATTGTGTTAACCTGTGGTTCTTCTTTTATGGACGAGTCAAATGCCAGAAAACTAATTTGTGAGGTCGGAAAGCTCCTTTACGATCGCGGCCATGTCGTCGCTTTTGACGGCAACGTGAGTATCAGGCTTGATGAAAATACCGTGCTGGCGACGCCGACGATGACCTCAAAGGGCCGGATGACCGAGGATTGTCTTGCTCTGACCGACATGGACGGTAAGCCGTTGTCGGACAAGCGAGCTTCGTCTGAATTGGCGATGCATCTGCTGATCTACAAGATGAGGCCCGACATTCATGCTGTCTGCCACGCCCATTCACCCCACGCGACGGCTTTTTCGGCTGCCGGTATCGCGATCGACAAACCGATCCTCTCCGAAGTCATCTTGACGCTCGGTTGTGTGCCGCTTACCGATTACGGTACGCCGTCAACCGACGAGCTGACGGAGGCAATGAAGCCGTATGTGCCGCATCACAATGCGCTTTTGATGGCGAATCATGGTGCCGTTGCATACGGCGAACATCTTTGGCAAGCGTACGACCGGCTTGAAACCCTGGAACATACTGCGAAGATCGCTATCCTCGCTAAAGCGTTGGGCGGTGCGAACGATCTTCCAAAGGACGCTATAGAAAAGCTCATTAACATCCGGGAAAAGGCCGGCTTCTTGGGTCAAAACGCCCGCTGCCAGGCTTGCGGATACCTTCACGAGGCAAATATCTCGTGCGATCTTGATGTTAAGTATCCGATTTCGGCTGAATCGAATGGCCAGAAGATCTCGTTTTCCCGTGAAGAACTGATCGACCTTTTGGTGCAGGCGCAGTCGCTTAACAACTAACGGTCCGAGACACATTCTCCAATGCGAATATGTGCAAGTGGGACACATTTGCACTTTAGGCGAATGCAGTTCAAAATCGTAGAAGTTTTCTAACCCAGAATTTCCAGGAGAGAAGCGAATAATGCAGGAAGCATTAGGAATGGTGGAGACCAAAGGTCTCGTAGCAATGATCGAGGCCGCCGACGCAATGGTAAAGGCTGCAAACGTTCAGCTTGTCGGCTACGAGAAGATCGGGGCCGGCTTTGTTACCGCGATCGTTCGCGGCGACGTTGCCGCGGTCAAAGCGGCTACGGACGCCGGTGCAGCCGCAGCCCGACGTGTTGGCGAACTTGTCAGTGTTCATGTGATCCCGCGTCCGCATTCGAGCGTCGATGAAAGGCTGCCGGTAGTTATGAAATAGCGGATAGCGGACAATGGAAGGTCTTCGCCAAAGCTGAAGCCGATCGCTGGCCGCAAACCGCTTACCGCTGGTTATGATCATTGGACGCATCTTAGGAACCGTCGTCTCAACTCAAAAGGACGAACGCCTTCAAGGCAAAAAGCTGCTCATAGTCAAGCCGATCAACCTGGACGGTTCTGACCAGAGCGGCTACGTCGTCGCTGTCGACACCGTAGGAGCAGGCTTTCACGAAAAGGTCATCGTCGTCGGCGGATCATCGGCACGGATGGCGGAGGGCAACAAGGATTGCCCTGTAGATTCAGCGATCATTGGTGTGATCGATACAATCGACTTTATTCAATAGTGAGTGCGAATGGGCGATAACAAGGCCAAAGCATTGCTTTTTTTGCGGGTCGTTCTCGCATCATTGATGTTTGTTCATGGCGCTGCACGGATCAGCAACGGTACGGTTGATGATCTTGGCGGTTTCCTTGGTTCACAGGGAATCCCGCTCGGATTCTACGCAGCCTGGGCAATTACACTTTTCGAATTGGTCGGCAGCGTGCTTCTCGCGGTCGGGTTTTACACCTGGACCATCGCGGTCTTGTTTGCTATCGAGTTGGGAACCGGCATTGCGATGGTGCACTGGAAACAGGGATGGTTTGTGGTCGGAGCGGGCACTGGCGGAATGAAATACAGCGTACTTCTGATCGCGTGTTTCCTTGCTATCGCAATTGCAAATTACAAACGCTTGGGTAAATAAATGCAGATCGCCAGAGTGATCGGCACAGTGGTTTCCACGGTAAAGAACGAATCGCTGAACGGGCGAAAGTTCCTGCTTGTGCAGACGCTGGATGCCGACCTAAAACCGAAGGGAAGTCCTCAGATCGCCCTCGATGCGGTTGGGGCTGGCGAGGGAGAACTAGTCTTCTGGTGCCGCGGCAAAGAGGCTTCTTTCCCATTCAAGCGAGATGAAACCCCGACCGATTGCACCATCGTAGGGATCATTGATTCGGACGCTCACGTTTTTAGCGGGTCTAGAAAGTCTTGAAGATCTCGGAAGTCAAGGAAAAGGATCCTGATCGACTTCCAAGATTTTCCAGACTGTCTCGATTTCCCAGACTTACATGCTTTTAGCCAGAGTCATAGGCAATGTAGTTGCAACTCAGAAGAACCAGCGTTACGAGGGTTCGAGGGTAATGCTTTGCCGACAGATCACGCCCGAAGGCGAAGACATGGACTATACCTGCCTCGCACTCGATTCTGTCGATTCCGGTGTTGGTGATCTCGTCGTCATAGTTCAGGAAGGCTGGTCGGCCTCAACGGCGGCTACGAGCCGTGCTGGTGCGGCAATCGATTCGGCGATCGTCGGAGTCGTTGATCACATTGACCTTTTGCCGTCTCAAGACCTCGCGCAATGAGCAACTCTGAATCTCTCGCAAAACAGATCGCACACCTGCTTAAGGCCGAAACGCCGTCGGCAGATCTTACTCCGATCCTTGCGAGCCTTGAGATCATAAACGCCCGTCTCGACAAACTCGTGGCGGAATCGGTTCGAGTGCAGCCAGCAGTCCTCGAAACTCGATCGGATCATCCTTCCCTCGACAAATACACGATCGCGGAAGCGATCGCAGGCGCCGTGATCGACGGAAAGCCAATTGAAAAGGCCTGTACGTTCGAACCGAACAACAGGCCATGTGATCACTGCGCTATGTGCAGTTCTCGCGGATTCTAGCGTAGCGAAGGATCAACGTCCGTAATTTACTTGGCTGCGTTCGCCGCCGGAGCTGAATTAGCAGGAGCGTTTGCCGGAGCCTGGGTCCTCCGCATCGAGTTCGGATCACCGATGTCCGGAGCCTGCCGGCTCTCCGGGGTTGCTTCGAAATATTGCTCCTCCTTGAACCCAAGCAATCCTGCCGTCAGCACCGCGGGAAACGAGTTTCGCGTGGTGTTGTAATCATTGACTGCCTTTGAGAAGTCCTGCCTTGCAACGTTGATCCGATTTTCGGTTCCGGCCAATTCGGTCTGAACATTCATGAACGCCTCGGTCGAACGAAGCTGCGGGTAATTCTCCTGTAAGCTCAATAGACGGCCGATCGTGCCCCCGAAACTATTGTTCGCATCGATTATCGCCTGTCGCTGTTCAGCCGACTTGTCTCCGCCCTGGCCGGCCGGTGCTGCCTGTTGAGCATTCAGAAGCCGCGAACGAGCATCTGAGATCTGTCCGAAAACTTCCTGTTCCTGAACTCCTGCCATCTGCGCGGCCTTTACAAGATTTGGGATCAGGTCGGCACGACGCTGCATCGCACTTTCGACATCGGACCACTTGTTTTTAACGGCCTGTTGTTTGGCGACAAGTTCGTTATAGCTGCATCCGCTAAGTGCAAAAGCCGCAAAAAAAGCGATACTCAATAAAATCGGTCTTCTCATAGTTTCAAATTCCCCCTTCGTTTAGCCTTCAGGCGATCGGCCTGTTTTAATTCTTCCCTACCGCATCGACAGAATCTATCACCTTCTCGATCTGCTCCATATATTCGGCGAATAACTCATTGGCTGATTTGTCTGTAAGGCGTGCCTCAAAGTTCTTTTCCCGAATATTGAATACCTTCTCGAACGTTATACCGTTCAGACCCAGCTGCTGCACCGTAAGAGCAACTATGGCGTGTTTTTTCGCCGGCGGTTCAACCCCTTGGAGCAGGAGTACCGCGCTAAACAACGCGGCAAAACTCGCCAGGCTTTCGGCCATCAGATTCGTCAATCCTTCGACCGAGGCAGATGCAGGAATGTACTGCCTCCGAAGCAATATCAGTTTGCTGCGCAGTTCGTATTCGACCTGATGTCGAAGAAATGCATCGCTGATCTTCAGTCCTTCGAGAACGTCCGTACCGTACAAGACCTTCCGCGCTTTTTCCATTTGATGGAACTCGATCGGAAATACGTCGGCTGCGTTTTGGAGTTCGCCGACGGTGAAATAGACCGGGATCGGATGCCCCATTTTATGCCATTCACGCATGCAGGCGTGAGCATTTCTGAGGTCCACCGGAGCTATCTTGTGGAGCGCGATAAGGATGTTATAGTCCGAATGTTCCCGAACAAAGTCACCTGCCGCCGCGGAGCCATAAAGAAGGACCGCAGCGAGATTCTTACCATGGGTCGCCTTCAGGTCGTCAATAAATGCCGCGAATTGATGCTGCATATCTACCAATCACCTCCTGCCCCGCCCCCTCCGGCATCGCCACCCCCAAAACCGCCCCAATCGGAGCTTCCACCGCCCCAACTGCTGCTGCCCCAATCGCTGCTGGATGACGAGCCACCGGAACTCCCGATCGCAGACCCGATTATCCAAGGCAAAGCGCTCGATCCGCCGCCGCCAAAACCGCCGCCCCAACGGTCTCGATCCCGCTTGGATTTTCCCCCGCCGCCCCCTCGGTTCGCGAAGATCAATACCAGGATAAAGCCGATAACCACGAGGCAACAAAATGTTGAATAGAGTGCCTGCGAGCCGGACATACCGCTTTCAGGAGCCTGCGGCGTTGGCGTTGCCGGAACAATTCCGTTCTGTTTCTGGTCGATCGTACGAATGTAGGCATCAAGAGTGTCGGTAATCCCTTTCGCATAATTGCCTTTTCGGAATTCCGGTACCAGATATTGGCGTTGAATGCTTCCGGCAAGGGCATCGGGGAGTTCGTCCTCCAGGTCGCGTCCAACCTGAGTGAAATACTTTCTGTCATCGATCGCGACCAACAGAAGTGCCCCGGGATTGTCTTCGTTCGCCGAACCTACTTTCCAGCCGCGATAAACAGCAAGCGAATAATCGAATATCGGCCGGTCGCCGGTGGTCTTAATGACCGCAACGACCAGCGTTACGCCCGAACGTTGTCTGAAGTCTCGAAGTTTTTGTTCAAGTGCCGCCTTTGCCGGCTCATCGAAGACGCCGACGTAATCATTTACGGCATTATTCGTCGGCGGAAGCGGTGATGTGTTCTGATCCCACTGACCGCGGGAAATGACGGGTGTGACCGCCAAAAGGAGCAGTATAGTTGCTGCGACAGAAATCAGTTTTGCCGGGGCAAAAAAATGGTTCATTCCGTGTAGCGATATTGTGTCAAATCAGAACTAAATACGAAAGTTCGTATTTCCGGGTTCCGATCACTTTTTTTCGACCGAGACGATCTTCGCTCGGAAGATGCGCATCACTTTTCGGACCGAAGGATGCGCTTTTGCGTAGGCCAAGAGTTCCTCGGCTGTCGGGTTTTCACCAATCTCGGGAAGTTCGACCAATTCGTCCTCTGTTTCGAAATCAGGAATGGAGATGGAAAGGGGTGAGCGTGCCGGAGCGGCCGCCGTGCCGCCCGAATTTGCCGAAATCGGGTCCATCCTCTGCGGGGTCCCGATCGCGAGTGCTGCGATCTCTGACGCAGATGAGATCGGCAATAGGTCATCACCCGTAAGTTCTAATTTTCGCTCATACGCTTCGTCAAGAGCTTTGTCCTCAAAATGTTCAAGGTCTTCGGAGGAAATCGCGGGAAGCTTTACTGGCAGTGATGCGATGAAGCTAAGATCTGACGCGGAATTCCTGGCTTCTTCGACAAACTCGGGTTCGGTGACGACGAGGTCGGGCTCAACCGGTTCATTTAGATCGCGATATCCGATGCCGAGGTCAGGTTCTTCGTTATCAGAAGCTTCGAACCGGACTTCCGCCTCTGCGATCTTGCCAACTACCGAGACGGCCGGTACCTCTTTTTCAGATCTCAGAGTTTTTTTTTCCGGGGCAGCAGAAGCGAGCGTTTGAAATCCGGCGGAGGCGGAAACACCTCGGGATTCGATAGCGGCAAGCCTTTCGAGAATGTCTTCGATGGGCCTTACGCGGCCTAATTCGATCAGTTTCACAAGGCCGACCTCGAGAACGTAACGCATCTGGACCGCATCTTTCAAACGGGCCTCGGTTTCGGCCAGCGAATTAAACAGACGGATAAGGTCCGATTCGGAGAAATTCTCCGCATGTGCGGCAAGCGTTTCCGGGTCAAGGGTCGAACTTTCAACCAATGACGCGTCGCCCGACGACACCTTATAGATCAACAGGTCACGAAATACGGCCAAAACGTCACGGCAGAAGTTTCGGAGGTCATGGCCACTGTCAACAAGGTTTGCAACGACGTCGAGAGCGGTCTTCGATTCCTTGCTTGAGATCGACCCTATGATCCTTGTAATGACCTCGGCTCCAGCTAACCCGAGCGCCGCGGAGACAGTCTCGGCGGTGATCTTCTCGCCGGAAAAGCTGATCACCTGGTCAAAATTCGATTGCGCGTCGCGCATCGAGCCTTCGCCGGAGCGGGCAATTATCTGCAGCGCCGCGTCGTCGATATTTACCTTTTCGGTATCAGCGATCAATCGCAGCCGGTCAAAGATCTGCGACTGCGGGATCGTACGGAAGACAAATTCCTGCGAACGGGAAGTGATCGTATCGGGAACTTTGTGCAGCTCGGTCGTCGCCATGACGAAATATACGTTTGGCGGCGGCTCTTCGATGGATTTGAGCAGGGCGTTGAACGCCTGCGTCGAGAGCATATGAACTTCGTCGATGATGAATATCTTGTTCCGGTCGCGGGCAGGTCCGATATTCAGATTTTCGATCACGACGTCCCTGACATTCTGCACGCCGGTATTAGAAGCAGCGTCGATCTCGAGCACATCCATCGAACGGCTTTCTGTGATCTCAAGGCACGACGGGCAAATTTCCGCATCGCCGCTCTTACAGGGATTCGGGTTGGGTTTGTCTGTTTTGTGGCAGTTCAATGCCTTTGCAAAAAGGCGCGCCGTCGTCGTTTTCCCGACGCCCCGAGCGCCCGAGAAAACATAGGCGTGGTGCAGGCGGTCGTGTTCGATCGCATTACGCAGCGTGCGCGTAATGTGATCCTGGCCGGTCACCTCATCAAAGGCCTGCGGCCTCCATTTTCGAGCAATTACCTGATAACTCATCGAAGGTTATTCGTGAATATTCGATCGAAGCTGATGGACTATTGTAAGCGCGCCGGTCAAAAAATGCTAAGGTTCGATGAAACCTGCGTCACAACGAACGATTTCGCTGATGGCTAGCCGGGGACCACGATGGACAGCGCGTCGAAAACGGATTCGACGAGCTCAAATGCCGTCAAAACGTGTGTCAATTTGGCACAGATCTATGATCTTTCCCAAAATTTCCGCAGCCGCGGCCGCCGGCGCGTTTGTTGTTTTCCGCCTCCGTCGCCGCTGCACCCTTTCCTCCTCGGCGGGCGGGACGCAAGAGTTCCGGTTGCGCAGAAATTTGCCAAACGAGTGTTGCATATATGATACACTGTCGCAGGAGTGGTGAATAGGTGAACTATGGCATATGAACGACGGTGGGAAGAGTTTCCGGTCGGACCGGGAATTGGCGGAAACGACGGTTCGCTGAGGGTGACGTTGAACCGCAAAGGGGAGTTTATGATAGGTGCAAAGGCGTACGAGGCAATGGGCGAACCCGAGGCCGCGGTGCTGCTTTTTGACAGACGAAATGAAACGGTCGGCATCGCGCCTGCTGAAAGGGAAGCTGTGAACGCCTATCCAATGAAGAAAAAGTCGAAGGGAAGACACAGAGTAGTTAGGGCCAATCTATTTTGCAGGCATCACCTGATATTTGTGCCGAGGACGGCAGCCTTTGGAAAGGCCGAGATCGACCAGGACGGCACTCTCGTACTTCCACTGAGGTCGCTTGTGGGTGTTGGGAATAAGCCGCGCGGTTGAGGCTCAGGCGTGGAGCTGGAGCGCAACGTTCCGGACGCTATTTTGGCATGATCGCGAGCCTCGAAACGCATTCGGGCGACGAAGCGTCACCCGTGGCGACAGGAGTGTCGCCGCTACGTGAAAAAGTGAGCTTGTGTGATAACCGTCATAACTGAGAAAAGCGATATTTAATAGAATCGAACGAGAGGGAATTCTTGTTCTATGGCTAAAACTGCAAAAAAACACAAATACGTTTATTTTTTTGGCGGCGGAAAGGCCGACGGAAATGAGTCGATGAAAGACCTTTTGGGCGGCAAAGGGGCGAATCTGGCAGAAATGGCCGGCCATCCGAAGCTGAAGCTGCCCGTACCGCCCGGATTTACGGTAACGACGGAAGTGTGTACCTACCTGACCAAACACGCGAAGAAATATCCTAAGACCGTGAAAGCAGAGGTCGAAGAGTCTCTGCGGAAGATGGAGAAACTTACCGGCAAAAAGTTCGGCGACGTTAAGAATCCTCTGCTTGTTTCGGTGCGTTCAGGTGCGAGGCGTTCGATGCCCGGAATGATGGAAACAGTACTCAATGTCGGCCTGAACGAAAAAACGATCGAAGGCCTTATCGAGCAAAGCGGCGACGCGAGATTCGCATACGATGCCTACCGGCGTTTGATCATGATGTACGCCGATGTCGTGATGGAAAAAGGTGAAGGCCTCGAGCCGCATGGCGGCAAAGGCATCCGCAAAGTGCTTGACGAAAAACTTGAAAGAGTAAAGAAGCAGCGTGGTTATACGAGCGACACGGAGTTGACGGTCGATGAACTGAAAGCTCTTGTCGGCGAATTCAAGACGACGGTAAAGGACGTGCTCGGAAAGGAATTTCCGGAAGATCCGTGGGACCAGATGTGGGGCGGGATCGGCGCCGTGTTCAGCAGTTGGAACGGCAAGCGAGCCGTCGAATACCGCCGGATCGAGAACATTCCCGACGACTGGGGAACGGCTGTGAACGTTCAGGCGATGGTCTTCGGCAATATGGGCGACGACAGCTGCACCGGAGTAGCTTTCACACGCAATCCGGGAAATGGCGAGAACAAGTTTTACGGCGAATATCTTGTTAATGCACAGGGCGAAGACGTCGTTGCCGGCATTCGAACTCCGGCGCCGGTGAACGAGTATTCGAAAAATGCTCAGAGCGATCATTTTACGACGCTCGAAAAATTGATGCCAAAGCTCTACAAAGAGCTTTTTGATTACCAGAAACGGCTTGAGCGTCATTACAAGGACATGCAGGACATCGAGTTTACCGTCGAGAAAGGAAAGCTCTATATGCTGCAGTGCCGCGTCGGTAAGCGAAACGGTGTTGCGGCGGTCAGGATGGCGACGGAGATGCATAAGGAAAAGCTGATCGATACAAAAACGGCGGTGATGCGTGTCGCGCCGAATCAGCTTGTCGAATTGCTGCTTCCTATGATCGACCCGAAGGCCGAATTAGTTACAAAACCGATCGCAAAAGGATTGCCTGCCGGGCCGGGCGGTGCGAGAGGGCGTGTAGTGTTCAGTTCGCAAGAGGCCGTCGAATGGGCAAAACGCGGAGAAAAGGTGATCCTCGTGCGCGAGGAGACATCGCCTGAAGACGTTGACGGTATGCACAAGTCGCAGGCGATATTGACCAGCAAGGGCGGAATGACATCTCACGCCGCTTTGGTAGCGAGAGGCTGGGGCAAATGCTGTATCGTGGGCTGCGCTGATATTGAGATCAACCACGATGCGAAGACGTTTAAAGCCAAAGACGGCGTTGTGATCCGCGAAGGCGACTGGCTGAGCCTGAACGGAACAAAGGGCCTGGTTTACGAGGGCAGCCTGGATCTGGTAGATATCGACGTCAGCAAGAATAAGTCTTACAAAGACCTGATGTTGCTGGTGGATAAGGTTAAAACGATGGGCGTCCGGGCCAATGCCGAGACGCCCGAAGATGCGGTACAGGCACTGAAATTCGGAGCCGAAGGGATCGGGCTTTTCCGGACCGAGCATATGTTTTATGGCGAAGGCGGCGAGCAGCCACTGTTCCTGCTGCGAAAGATGATCGTCAGTAAATCGGAAGCCGAAAGGCGGACCGCACTTGATGAACTCTTCAAATACGTGAAGAAGGACGTTAAGGACACACTGAAGGTGATGAACGGGAAACCGGTCACTATCAGGCTTCTCGATCCGCCGCTTCACGAATTTGTCCCGCACGACAAAGAGAAACTTCGTGAGTTAAGCGAGGTGCTCGGCATAAGCCTGAGCGTGCTGAAACGGCGTGTGATCGCTCTGCACGAAAACAATCCGATGCTTGGCCATCGCGGTGTCCGCCTCGGCATCAGCTATCCGGAGATCACCGAAATGCAGGTCAGGGCGATCCTGGAAGCGGCCGCGGAACTGAACAAGGCCGGAAAGAAGGCATTGCCGGAGATCATGGTTCCTGTTACTTGCACGTTCAACGAACTCTCGCACCAGAAATTGATCGTTGACGAGGTCTACAAGGAAGTGTGTTCAAGGCTTAAGGTCAAAAAGATACCTTACCTTTACGGTACGATGATCGAGACCCCGAGAGCTGCGATACGAGGCCAGTTGATGGCTCTTGTAGCCGATTTCTTTAGTTATGGGACCAATGATCTGACGCAGATGAGTTTTGGATTCAGCCGCGACGACATTGGCGGATTCCTGCCAAAGTATCTGGATCTCGGGATCTTGCCGTATGATCCGTTCCAGACGATCGATACGGACGGCATCGGAGAATTGATGCGGATGGGCGTCGACCGCGGACGCAAGATCAAGCCAAAGCTAAAGGTGGGCATCTGCGGCGAGCATGGCGGCGACCCGGACAGTGTTACTTTCTGTCATAAGATCGGAATGGATTATGTGAGTTGCTCGCCCTTCAGGGTGCCGATCGCAAGACTTGCAGCTGCGCAGGCCTCGATCGGCGTGTGACGTGAACTGACAGGGTTGAGGAAAGCAAAGGCGGGGAATCAGATCCTCGCCTTAGTTCTATTTTGATAATTCTTCGTATTCTTTCCTGGCTTCGACAAGAGCGGGCATGTCATTGTCGGCGTCTTTCCAAATCTCGAAGAATTTTTCGTATTCGGAGATGTCTTTTGTGGCTCGGGCTTTTCCGAGATGGGCCAGCGGATAAAGGGACGAGAGTGGAGCTTCGCCGCGATTGTTTAGTATCTTGTCGAACTCTCTCGCAGCATCCCAATTTCTGTTTAGTCTCAAAAATGCGAGCCCGCGGAGGTATTGAGGAATAAATTCGCCTCCCTTTTCAAGACGTTCGGTTATCTCAAGCTCTTCGATAGCTTCCTTGATCTTACCTGCCTGAAACCAGATCGCCGCTCTGATCGTCGGGGCCCAAAGATGCTTGAGCAGAGTGTCTTTCGGCCTTTCAGTAAGCAGTTCCTTGAGCAGCCGTTCAGCTTCATCTGTCTGACCCGCGATAGCGAGAGCAAGGGCAACGGTAATAACCACTATTTGCCCTTTCTCAAGGCTCACGGCCTTGTTGGTTTGCGCTCTGAGAACGGATCTCAGCGTGGAGTCATCCTTAGCAGGCATTCCGGTTCCGGAACTCCAAAACACAACACGGACCGCCTGTTCAGCCGCATATTTGCCGGCGACCTCGCGCGCATTCGTATGCGTTGCCAGATCAACCGGCAGTCGCGAAAAATCCTAATACTCGGCCGACATGTAATGCGTCCCGTCGGTTTCGCCGATCTCGTAAACCGTTATGATGTTCGGGTGGTTTAGGGCAGAGGCTGCCTTGGCTTCCTAAATAAAGCGATTGAGAAGGTTTTCGTCCTTGCTGAATTTCTGGTTCAGGAACTTGATCGCGACCTTTCGGTCAAGCTTCGTGTCGTCAGCCAGATAGACATCGCCCATACCTCCGGACCCGATCTTTGATCGGATACGGTAGTGGCCGATCTGCTTGGTTGATTCAAGGTCGAGAGACATTTTTCAGGGACAAGAAAATAAAGATGAGATCAACGGTTTCGGCAAAAGGCACAAAGAAAAAAGGCAAGCGGCTCGAAAATATTTTCGTTGGCCGTTTGCCTTTATCTAAGAATTTGGCGGCTTCAGACTTAACCGCAACACAAGCTGAAATTGCTGCCGTTGCTCGATTCCTCGCCTAGCGGAGTTCACAACTCAAACCTTGTGCGGAGCCTGAAGCCATGTATAAGGGTAAAAGTTAGAAGAAGAAAAGTAAAATCTCTATGGATTTCGGCGTTCGTATTCCAGGCAAACGCAAATTTCATCAACGCCCAGCCTACAGTTTGCAGGATCGGTCCGTAGACATTCCTTGCCGTATTTGATCAAAAGAAACAAAAGTCCGGCGACTCCGACCGCGACCGCTGCGATAACAAGGGTCTTCTTTGTATTGCTCCAGCCTTTTTTCTGAGCTTGCTGCTGTGCATTTTCACGATCAGCCTTTACGGGGTCAAACTCGGCAGAATCCGCCTTGAATTTTACGGTTTCTTTCTCGAATACCTTCTTCAGCTCCTGAGTCTTTTCGGCTTGCGGCTTACCCTGGTCTGCCTGGGCTTGGGCCGCGGCGGGCATCGTCGTGCTGACCACAACAATATTTAGGATCAGATATAGCGTAGTCGCAAATTTCAACTTCATGTCCATCCTCTCTTCCGATCGCGTGTTTTGAACTGCGGAGAAAAACAACTTTTGTGTGGTGACCTCTAAGCCTCTGGTTCACTATACGAGCACTTCGAACTTGTTATCAAATGCCCGCATGGGAACCTATTGGAAAAACCCCGAAATTGCATTCCGGGGTTTTCTGAGACGATATGGCGGAAAGGGTGGGATTCGAACCCACGGAACCCTTTTGAGGTTCACAGCATTTCCAGTGCTGCCAGTTCAACCACTCCTGCACCTTTCCGCGAAAATGAATTGTTAAAGATCGAACTAATCTTCGAGAACTACGATCTCTTCTACCGTTTCGACGACGACCGTATCATCATCACCATCCAGCCAGGTAAATACAAAGCCGGCGAGCAATGCACCGAGTATAGGTGCCACCCAGAACATCCAGAGCTGTGATACCGGCCAACTGGCGCCGTCGATCGCAACGAAAAGGGCCGGACCAGTGCTTCGCGCAGGATTGACCGATGTATTGGTGACGGGTATCGAGATCAAGTGGATCAGCGTCAGGCACAAGCCGATCGCAAGCGGAGCAAAGCCTTTTGGTGCCCGCCTGCTGGTAACACCGAGAATGACCACCAGAAAGAAAAAGGTCATCACCACTTCCGAAACAAATGCGGCTAATGCCGTATAGCTTCCCGGAGAATGGGCATCGAAACCGTTCGAAGCGAAACTGCCGCCGGCCGCGCTGAAACCGGTCTTGCCGCGGGCGATCACGAATAAGATACCTGCCCCCGCGATCGCTCCAAGAACTTGGGCAACGACATAAGGCAGCAACTCATTCGCCGGAAAGCGTTTTCCCGCCCAAAGGCCGATCGAAACCGCCGGATTGAAGTGCCCACCCGAAATATGACCAAGGGCATACGCCCCGGTCAAAACTGTCAAACCGAACGCGAGCGAAACGCCCGCAAAACCGATACCTAGCGACGGATATGCCGTTGCCAGTACCGCGCTTCCGCAGCCACCCAAAACCAGCCACAGCGTTCCAAGGAACTCCGCGGTCAGCCTCTTGCTCATTGGCATAAAGACTTCCTCCTGATCTTAAAATGTATAAAACAGAAAACGGGGTGCAAACTCTAACGATAGAATATCAAATAACTCTTGAAATCGATGGCGGAGAGGGTGGGATTCGAACCCACGGTACCCGTTAAGGCACAGCAATTTTCGAGACTGCCCGATTCAACCACTCTCGCACCTCTCCGCATGCGAATCATCAATATTAAAGTCTCGGTAACGGAAATTTCAAGTTAGGCTTGCAACTATTACCCAAACTCACTTCGGCGTCTGGCTTATGAACCGCTGCGTTTCATCTTGAAAAAGTCCTGCATCAATTCGCGGCAATCATTGGCAAGAGTTCCCGAAACGATCTCGATACGATGATTGAGATCCGGACTATCGCAAAGGCGGAATTTGGTCTCGACCCCGCCAAACCGTTCATCGTGGGCCCCGAATACCAAACGGGCAACACGAGCGTTTACCAACGCACCGGCACACATAACGCAGGGCTCGATCGTGGAATACATCGTCGTTCCCGTCAGGCGATAATTGCCGATCTTATCAGCAGCGGCCCGCAGGGCAAGGATCTCTGCATGGGCAGTCGGATCGTTATTGGTTATAGTGCGATTTGAGGCCGCCGCGAGAATATTGCCTTCGGCGTCGACAATGCAGGCGCCGATCGGGACTTCGTCAAGATCGCGAGCCATATCGGCCTCGGCGATAGCGATCCTCATATAATGTTCGTCAGAGTCGTTCACCTGTTAGATTGTATTCAATAAGCTGTTGATTTCCAGAATCGCGAAATACCTTGCAACACGAAAATTTACGTGTTAAACCTTTAATTGGCGACGGCTACGCTCGCCGCGTCCCTTTTCAACTCTCTTAATTTCGCCTTATGAGTGAAGACATTCGGTTTGGTGCTCCGCCGGCCGAAGAAGAAATTCATACCACAAACGTTCCCGAGGCCTTTCGAGCATTTGCCGACGAGGTCAGGAAACGTAATCAAAAGACCAAATCGACACCGCTGACGATCGCGCAGAAGCTGCAGCCGGCAGAGTTCAACACCGCGATGGTGCACTTTTATCGCGGCGAGATACAGCGATCGAATATTTGGCGAAACCGTCTGGACGCGACCACAAACTGGGCCGTGATCACGGCAGGTGCGACACTCTCCTTCGTTTTCAGTTCGGCGGGAAACCCGCATTTTGCAATTCCGATCAATTCGATCCTGGTTTCCATCTTCCTCTTTATGGAGGCCCGTCGATACCGTTATTACGAGGTTTGGGCAAATCGTGTTCGCGTGCTCGAAACTGGATACTTCGGGCCGATGTTGTCCCACGGAACCATCCCGCCCGATAAGGAATGGGCAGATCATCTTGCCGCGGACCTGCTCTCGCCGCGTTTTACGATCAGCGAATGGGAAGCGGTCGGACGTCGGCTTCGTGCTAATTACCTTTGGATCTTTATATTGCTCGCGCTTTCGTGGACGCTGAAGATCTATATTCATCCATCGCCGATCCCGGCCGCGACGCCGCAGGACCTGGAAAATTTCTGGTCCATATTCGTCAGCCGGGCCACTGTGGGGCTTGCGCCAGGTTGGTTAGTGATAACCGTTGGCGCACTATTTAATTTTCTTATTATCTTTGTTGCGTTCAGTACCTTGAGACTTAAAGATGCATCGAGCGAAGTTCTGCCGCTGGAAAATTTCGAATGGCATCCGTTCAAGCAAGTTTCTGATTGGGCCGAAGGCAGCCTAAAACGAAAACCGACGATCAGAAGATCAAAGAAAGCCCGAAATCGCATCCGGTCGATACACAAGACGGAAACCTAACGTCGAAGAATTGAATTAGCCACCCAAGTCGTGCTCGGCTATAATCACTTCAGTTTCTACTACAGACCGCCCGCGCTTGCCGGCGGTTCCGAATTTAGGGAGAACAATTCTGAATGCCAATTGAACTTGACGAGCGCGGACGTGCGCTGGAAAACGAATATTTTCGCAACAAAGAAAAGGAACTTCTCGAAAAGATGAAGGAGAAGATCGCCGCCGAGGACTCAAAGACGCTTGATCTGAAGTGTCCGAAATGCGACGGTACGCTAGTGGAAACGTCTTACGACAATATCACGATCGACGTTTGTAATAAGTGTACCGGCGTTTGGCTCGACGAAGGCGAACTTGCTCAGATCGCGGCCAAGGAAGAAGGTGGGAGCGGCTGGTTTGGAAACTTGTTCAAGTAGTAAATAAAGGTGTGAAATGAAACGAGGCCCGGGACGGATATTTTCGAAAGCGATCCTGATCATGGTCGCTTTGTTTTTTGTATCTGCCGTTTCTGCACAGGTATCGGCAAAGCCTTCTTTACCATCGACTGTTTCCGAGCAAAAGCTCACAAGCAAATTGATGGGCCGGGATATGCCCTATCGCGTTATTGTCCCACAACGCTATAACGAATCGGCACAATCGCGCTACCCGGTCGTTTTTCTGTTACACGGATTAACGGGCCATTATAACAATTGGACAGAACTGACGAAGTTGGCCAATTATCTGGCAGGTTACGACATCATTGTCGTTACTCCGGAAGGCGGAGATGGCTGGTACACGGACAGCGTTTCGTCCGCTAACGAAAAATGGGAGAGCTACATCGTCAAAGAGCTTATTCCTGAGGTTGATAATAGATTCCGGACACTCGCAATTCGGGAGAAACGGGCGATCGCCGGACTATCGATGGGCGGATTCGGATCGCTCAAGTTCGGGTTGAAGTATCCGGATAAATTCGTTCTGGCAGGTTCGTTTAGCGGTGCGCTCGGTGCGGCACAGATCACCGAAAAACAGTTTCCGGGTGCGATCGGGAAGACCATTGAGGGAATATTTGGCCCGGCCGATTCTGAGACCCGAAAGTCGAACGACATTTTTTCGATCATCCGCGATCTGAGCCCGGAAAAGATGAAAGCCATTCCTTTCATTTACCTCGATTGCGGAACGGAAGATTTTCTTTTTCAAAACAATCGTGAGTTTGTGAATCTCCTTATCGAAAAGAAAGTGCCGCACGAATACAGGCAGCTTCCCGGCGTTCATGATTGGAAGTATTGGGATAAGCAGGTGCAGGAATTCTTGCGGATCGCGAATCGAACGTTCGCGGGGAACTGATCATATGAAGTCGATCGTTTTGACGGGCATTCTACTTCTGTTTTCCTTGGTCGTTTCGGGTCAAGGACCGACCGAGATCAATGATGCGAATGCCGCGGCAATGCTTCGCGGAAGCCACCTCTTTTCGCTTCAATGGATAAGCTGGGACTATTACGGAAAAGCGGCTGTAAAACGAAAGGCAGGCGTTTATTCGATCAGCGGAGAGCAGCGCGGCCGCGGTGAGAGTACCGATTTTGTCACCATTGAAGGTACGATCAAGTCGATAGATACCAAGGAGTTTGTTTTTGACGGCACGATCGTGACCCAGGTTAGCCACATAAACGGCGGGCAGCCATGTACGAGACAGGGGGAATTCACGTTCAAGATAACCGGAACGCGAAAATATTGGCGGCTGATGCAGATGGACAATCCGTGTGACCCGGTAACCGATTACGTTGATATATATTTCCGCTGAGCCTTATGCTTAATTTTGCGATCGAAACAGCCCGGGATGCCGGGCATTTGCTTTTGGAGAAGTTTGGCCGGATAACGACCATTACCAAAAAGGGCGATATCAATCTCGTGACCGAGGCCGATCTTGCTTCTGAGGCTTTGATCATCGAACGGATAAAGTCTCATTTTCCGAAGCACGCGATACTCGCGGAAGAATCGGGGGAGGCGGTCGTTATCGGTGGTGACACGGTGTGGAAATGGATCATCGACCCGCTCGACGGAACTACGAACTATGCACACGGCTACCCGTGCTTTGCTGTGACGCTTGCTTTAGAGCACGACGGCGAGATCGTTGTCGGGGTTACATTCGACCCAACGCGAAACGAATTGTTCGCGGCCGAAAAAGGGCAAGGGGCGACACTGGACGGAAAGTCGATCAGAGTTTCAGACACGGATGAGTTGGGTAATTCGCTGATATGTACCGGCTTTCCATATGACATAAAACGCCGTGAGGATTTTGCTCGCCATCTGACAACTTTTTTGCTCAATTCCCGTGGAGTACGCAGAGACGGATCGGCGGCAATCGATATGGCATATGTCGCTTGCGGCCGATTTGACGGCTTTTGGGAAGAAGGCCTGAACCCTTGGGACATGGCGGCAGGGAAACTGTTGATAGAAGAGGCGGGCGGTTGGGTAACGAACTACGACGGCTCGGAATTTTCGATCTATCGTCCACCGGTCTGTGCCAGCAACGGCAGGATCCATAACGAGATGCTGGCAGTGCTCGGATAGCACTTTGCGACAATCGATCGAGCGTGTGCTAACCTTTAAAGCGTAGCTAACTTTATATGTCCTGGTTCAAGCGAGACAAGCCAAAGATCGACGTTCAGAGTACCGACGAAGAACGCACCGTGAATACTTCGGGTATATTCGTCAAGTGTCCCGAATGTGAAAATCCGCTCTATACTCGAGAACTGATCGAATCCCATCAGGTTTGTACTCATTGCGGTTATCATTTCCGGTTTCCGGCGCGTGACCGTCTGGCGGACTTATTCGATGAGGGGAATTACGAGAAGCTGGATGAGGAAGTTACATCGACCGACCCTCTCGAATTTACCGATACAAAGCCATATCGGGACCGAATTGAACAGGCGAAGAAGTCTTCTGGCCTGCCTGAAGCTATAATTTCAGGTACGGGAAAAGTCGGCGGCCATCTGGTTTACGCAGGCGCGATGGACATGTCGTTCATCGGCGGTTCGATGGGTTCGGCCGTGGGCGAAAAGATCACTCGGCTGATCGAACGCGCATTGGAAAATAAGGGCGCTGTCGTTGTTTTTTCTGCGTCGGGCGGTGCACGTATGCAGGAAGGCACGTTGAGTCTGATGCAGATGGGGAAGATCTCGGCCGCACTCGCGATGCTGCACGAGGCGAAGCTGCCGTTCATTTCGGTTTTAACCGATCCTACGACGGGCGGCGTGACCGCGAGCTTTGCCATGCTCGGCGACGTTATTCTGGCAGAACCCAAAGCTCTGATCGGATTTGCCGGTCCCCGTGTGATCGAACAGACGATCCGACAAAAACTTCCGAAAGGATTTCAACGCAGTGAATTTCTGCTTGAACATGGAATGGTCGATATGGTCGTCGATCGCCGCGAAATGAAGGACACGATCGTGCGAATGCTCGATTTCATGATGGAGAAGCGAGATTGATATGCTGCGGAAAGTGCTGGCCGAACTTTATGAACGAGATCTCGACAAACTAAAGTCGGAGATCGGGTCGTATGCTGATGAGAATGATCTCTGGAAGACTTCAGGGACGGTAACAAACTCCGGCGGAAATCTTTGTCTGCACCTGATCGGAAACCTAAATCACTTTATCGGCGGCGTTTTGGGCGGCTCAGGATATGTGCGTCATCGGGACGAAGAGTTTTCGAATAAGAATGTCGGTCTGGAAAGAATGCTCGCGGATATCGACGCCGTGCGAAACGTGGTTCTCTCGACACTTGCAGAGTTGACCGAGGAAGATCTGGATAAGCCCTATCCCATCGAGGTCTTCGGCCATCCGATGACAACCGCATATTTCTTAACGCATCTGGCCACGCACCTGAACTATCACCTCGGACAGATAAACTATCACCGGCGGCTACTGGGGCCGTGAATTTTCCCGAATCAGAAGCATATCTGTATTCGCTCGGCAACGAGGTCGAGGCGATGAAGCTCGGGCTGGAAAATATCACAACGCTGCTCACCGAACTCGGAGATCCCAATACGAAGTACATAAAGGTCCAGGTTGCCGGTACGAACGGCAAAGGTTCGGTCTGTGCGTTCTTGAATTCGATATGTCTCGAAGCCGGGATCAAAACCGGGCTCTACACATCGCCGCATCTGATCTCGATCACTGAGCGTATTAAGATCAATGGCGAGGACATAAGCGAGAGCGAATTTGCGAGGCTGGCGACCATCGTTCGTGAGACGTCGGAATCGCTCCTTTCCAATGGGAAGTTGTCCCATACGCCGACGTATTTCGAACAGGTGACCGCGATCGGACTTGTGGCATTTGCGAATGCGGGCGTCGAGCTCGCGATACTCGAAACCGGCCTCGGCGGCCGTTACGACGCGGTTACCGCCGCAAACGCCGAGATCGCCGCCATCACCCGCATCGACCTCGACCATCAGGAATACCTCGGCGACACGATCGAAGAGATCGCGGCGGAGAAGGCGGAGATCATCACCTCTGAGACTCAGGATGCTGTACTAGGTGCACAGTCGCGAGACGTGATGCGGATACTCAGAAAGCATTGTAGAGATCTCGGGATCGAGCCGCTCAACGATGAATACGCGCCCTGGAGGACTCTCCTTAACGACGACGGGACCGTGAATGTTGAACTGTCTCTGTATCGCCATGAGCCGATTAGATTGGGCCTTCTAGGACGGCATCAAGCCGAAAACGCGCAGACGGCACTTCAAATAGCGAAGGCCCTTTTGCTTCAGGGAATGTTCCTCAAGTTCGAGGACGGTGAGGAGGAAGTCCGTATTGTTGAGGGGCTAAAGAAGGCTAGGCATCCGGGACGTTTGGAGTACATCGATAACTTACTCCTCGACGGAGCTCACAACCCCGGCGGTGCGACGGCTCTCAGACAGTTTCTCGATGAGAGCGAGAGAAAACCGATAACCCTCGTCTTCGGTTCGATGCGAGACAAGTCGGTAGCCGAGATCGCTGAGATCCTTTGGCCGCGGGCGGAGAGAATCATTCTCACTCGGCCCTCAAATTCAAGGGCGATGACGGTAGATGAACTCGCTCTTTTTACCCCGAACTCGATCATGGCAGACAAGCTCACAAAGACAGACGACGTGGCCGAGGCGATCGAGAAAGCAAGGGAGCTAACGACGCAAGATGGAGTGATACTCGTTACAGGATCATTGTATCTGGTTGGTGAAGTTAAGAAGTTGTTGAATAATTAAGATTGCGGACGAGGGCGTCCGCGTTCCGATATGCGCAAATTAGTATTGATACGCCACGGCGAAAGCCAATGGAACAAAGAGAATCGTTTTACCGGCTGGAAGGACGTTGATCTTTCGGAAAAGGGACTGGAAGAAGCAAAGGCCGCAGGAAAGCTGCTCAAAGATGAAGGATTTACATTTGACGAAGCCTACACGTCCGTACTTAAACGTGCGATCAGGACGTTGTGGACTGTCTTGAGCGAGATGGACCTGATGTGGATCCCCGAGACGAAATCGTGGCGGCTGAATGAAAGGCATTACGGCGGATTGCAGGGCTTAGACAAGGCCGAAACCGCCGCGAAGTACGGCGACGAACAGGTCCTGATCTGGCGACGCAGTTACGATGTGCCTCCGCCGGAATTGGACGTATCGGATGATCGTTATCTTGGAAACGATCCGCGATATGCCGGTATCGATAATTTTCCCGCAACTGAATGTTTGAAGGATACGGTCGCTCGCGTCGTCCCCTATTGGGAAAGCGAGATAATGCCGAAAATAAGGGACGGCAAACGGCTGATCATCGCGGCACACGGCAATAGTCTGCGTGCCTTGGTAAAGTATCTCGACGGCATTTCGGATGACGAGATCGTCAGCCTGAACATACCGACCGGCATTCCGCTCGTCTATGAACTCGACGAAGGCCTGAAACCGATAAAGAGTTACTATCTCGGTGACGCCGACGCGATAAAAGCCGCTCAGGAAGCAGTCGCAAATCAAGGAAAAGCTAAATAAAGTGAGTACCACGTGCGGCAGCGGGTGATTCGACTTTATCGTAATTCATTGCCGATCAGTGAAGTTTCAGCATGGATCATCGACTTATCTGATCGACGCGAATCAAATTTAACCACCAGCTACCGTAGGCGGTGGTGACAAAACATGTCTTGGCAAAAAGCCTTCTTTATCATCCTCATCCTATTTTGCCTTTCGCCTTACGGATCGCCTCCGATCGCACTTGCGCTTGGGCTTGTGCTGGCATTTACGGTCACAAATCCATTTCCAAAGCTGACGGGTAAACCGACAAAGTATCTTCTTCAAGCTTCAGTTGTGCTGCTCGGATTTGGAATGAATCTGGGGGCAGTCTATAAGGCCGGTAAAGACGGCATTCTCTTCACGATCGCGACGATCTTCGGGACGTTGATCCTGGGATATTTCGTCGGGAAACTCTTGAACGTCCAAAGGAAAACGTCGGCCCTGATCTCATCCGGTACGGCGATCTGCGGCGGAAGCGCGATCGCAGCGGTCGGGCCCGCGATCAACGCCGAACCCGAAGAAATGTCGGTCTCGCTCGGAACCGTATTTGTTCTGAACTCGGTAGCGCTCTTCGCCTTTCCCCTCATCGGTCACGCGATCGGGCTAACACAGGATCAGTTTGGAATTTGGTCTGCCATTGCGATCCATGACACCAGTTCTGTCGTAGGTGCGTCGCAGGCATTCGGCGAGCAGGCCCTTGCGATAGCGACGACGGTAAAGCTCGCACGAGCACTCTGGATCGCACCGGTCGCATTCATGTTCGCGTTTCTGTACAGGAAAGCAGACGCGGGATCGAAAACAAAGATCGCGATCCCTTGGTTCATTTTTCTCTTTGTTGCGGCGGCCGCGTTCAGAACGTACGCTCCGGCGTTCATACTTCCCAGCATCTTCGATTCGCTTGTAAGCGCGGCAAAGGCGGGAATGACGGTAACGCTATTTCTCATCGGTGCAAGCCTGAGCCGCGAAACGTTAAGAGCTGTCGGCGTAAGGCCGTTGATCCAGGGCGTTTTGCTTTGGATCGTCATCTCGCTGGTCTCGCTTTGGGCGGTGCTTGGCATCGTCTGAACCGTGTTTGCTATAATACTCGTTTCGGCATACTGAGCAGTTTTTAACCGTAATGAGCATAGAGCAGATAACCGTCCGGGGAGCCCGCCAACATAATCTCAAGAACATAAATGTCGAGATACCGCGCGATAAGTTCACGGTGATCACCGGGCTGTCCGGTTCGGGTAAATCTTCGCTTGCTTTTGACACGATCTATGCCGAAGGGCAGCGTCGATACGTCGAATCTCTTTCGGCCTACGCACGTCAATTTCTGGACCAACTCGAAAAGCCGGACGTCGATTCGATCGAAGGTTTGAGTCCGGCGATCTCGATCGAACAAAAAACGGTTTCGCGATCGCCGCGTTCGACGGTCGGCACCGTGACCGAGATCTACGATTATCTTCGCCTGCTTTTCTCTTCGATCGGCCAGCCGCATTGCCACCAGTGCGGGGCTCCGATAACGAGACAGTCCGTCGAAAATATAGTAGGCGGGATCCTGAGCCTCCCGGACGGTGAGCGGGTAATGGTGCTTGCGCCGATAGTTCGCGGCCGTAAGGGTGAATTCAAGAAAGAACTGGAAAAGCTGCATAAAGACGGATTTATCCGTGCCCGGATAGATGGCGAGATGCGGCAGCTCGATGAGGACATCGAACTAGACAAACGCAAGAACCACACTATCGAGGTAGTTGTCGATCGATTGCTGATAAAGGACGGTGTGAAGGATCGGCTGACGGAATCGGTAAAGACCGCGCTAAAACTCTCGGGCGGCGGAGTGCTGATATCAATCGTTGATGGTGATGAGAAGCTCTATTCCGAGCGGATGGCTTGCGTCAATTGCGGTATCAACATCGCGACCCTCGAACCGCGTTCGTTTTCGTTCAACTCGGCATACGGGGCATGCAAACGCTGCCAGGGAATCGGTACCGTGATGGAGATCGATGCGAACAAGATCGTATCTGATCCGTCTCAAACTCCAACCAAGATCGAGTTCCTTAACGGTGCTGACAGGTCAGGAGCTTCATTTCTCAGGTCGGCATTGATGGCGATCATAGAGCGATTTGTCGAAGGTGACCCGCTGGAACCGCCTGCAGAGAATGCGCGGGAACGAAAGAAAGGAAAACGAAAGAGATCTGCCGTTGACTCGCCGTCTGACGCGGGACAGGCTTTAACGCAGACGCCCTTTTTCGAGCTTCCGGAAGAGATCAGAAATGCATTCCTTTATGGGACGAAAAAGCGCTTGACTTTTCGTCAGGGCGATTACAAATACGAGAGCGATTGGAAAGGAGCTCTTCGGGCGATGAAAGAGCGGCTGGAAAATCCTCCGTCCGAAAAAGTCCGCGATGCTCTCTATGAAATGGTCGGACCGGTACCGTGTCCGTCGTGCGACGGTGCCCGGCTTCAGCCCGAAAGCCTCGCGGTGAAGATCAACGGGCTCGGGATCGCAGAATATACAGGACTGCCGATCGATGATGCGGTCGTCAGGTTCGACGGAATCAAGTTGAGCCTTCGGGAAGAGAAGATCGCCGGGCTGGTTTTGAAAGAGATCCGCGACAGGTTACGTTTCCTTTCTGCGGTCGGTTTGGGCTACCTGACCCTCGACAGAGCGTCGGCGACGCTTTCCGGAGGCGAAGGGCAGCGCATCAGACTGGCAACACAGATAGGTTCTCAGCTACGCGGAGTCTTATATGTGTTGGATGAACCCAGCATTGGGCTGCATCCAAGAGACAATCGGAAACTGCTTGATACTCTTCACGAACTCCGAGACCTTGGAAACACGGTACTGGTAGTCGAACACGATGAAGAGACCATCGAACATGCCGATTATGTTGTCGATCTCGGCCCGCTCGCCGGGACGCACGGTGGCGAGGTGGTCGCTACGGGAACTCCAAAGCAGATCGCGAGGTCAGAAAATTCGTTGACGGGTAAATATCTCAACGGCGAGTTAAAGATCGAGGTTCCGGAACTTCGCCGCCTGCCGAACGGAAGCCGGCTTCGCGTGAAAGGCGCACGTGCACACAACCTGAAGAATATCGACGTCGAGTTTCCGCTTGGCCTGTTGACGGTCGTGACGGGAGTTTCGGGTTCAGGCAAATCGACATTGGTCGAAGACATACTTTATCCGGCTCTATATCGTTATGTTTACAAGTCCAGTACAGAACCGCTTGAGCACGATAGGATAGACGGTCTGGAACTCGTGGACAAGATCATCGAGATAGATCAGTCGCCTATCGGCCGAACGCCGAGATCCAATCCGGCAACCTACACGGGGTTGTTTACACCTATCCGCGAACTTTATGCGATGCTGCCCGAATCGCGGACGCGCGGTTACAAGGCCGGTCGATTCTCATTCAACGTAAAGGGCGGACGATGTGAGGGCTGTGAAGGCGACGGGATGAAGCGGATCGAGATGAACTTCCTGCCGGACGTTTATGTCACTTGTGACATATGCCGCGGAAAGCGATATAACCGGGAAACCCTCGCTGTGAAATACAAGGGCCTGTCGATCGCGGACCTGCTTGGGACCACGATCGAGGATGCCTTTCCGATTCTCGAAAATATCCCGCAGATCAAGCAGAAGTTGGAAACGCTGCTCGACGTCGGCTTGGGCTATGTACAGATCGGCCAATCCTCAACGACGCTTTCCGGAGGTGAGGCACAGCGGATAAAGCTTGCTAAAGAACTTTCAAAACGCGCAACGGGCAAAACGATCTACATTTTGGACGAACCGACAACCGGGCTCCATTTCGCAGACGTTCACAAATTGCTTGACGTTCTGCAAAAGCTGGTAGATACGGGTAATACGGTAATTGTCATTGAACACAATTTGGACGTGATCAAATCGGCGGACTATATCATCGACCTTGGACCTGAAGGCGGCGCAGGCGGGGGGAAGGTCGTTGCGACAGGAACACCTGAAGAGGTTGCCCGCGTGAAACGATCTTACACAGGACAGGCATTAAAAGCCCTCCTCAAATAAGCTTTAGTTCAAGCCCAATTCCACTAGTTGAAATTTGAAATGCGTACGGACTTCTCGGCGGGTCAGACCATCGAGGAGCTTGACGGTGCGGTCAAAGTCCGCTTTTGCAAGCGTACGCAGCAGATTCGGCTCGAGCTGGAAACCGAAGTTTGGATTGGCCGGCAGAATGAACTCGCCGTTTCTGACGACGCCAGTCCCCTGAAATCCTGACACCACGGCGTTTGCATCCGACAACTCGTTTATCTGACCAATTACCGGTTGAAATGTATTGAATGCCTCATCCGTGTCCACCTCGGCAAAGGCGATCGTCAACTGGACGAATTGTCCCAGTGTAGTTTGGTCGACAGGTCGATCCGGCATAAGCGTTCGGGCCTTGTTCAGGACGCCGATAGCATATTCCTTGTTTCCGACCTTATCCTTGGCGTAGGCCTTCGCCGCTAAATTCATCAGAGCAGTCCGGCGGTTGCTTTCCGGAAACTGGTCGATCAGCGCTTCGGCCTCTGAAAACTTGCCCTGATTCATCAAGACGCCGGCATACCACCAGTTAAGACTGTTCACGGCGTTGTCGAGGGCCCGGCCGGTGAAGTTTGCGTGAAGCAAAGCCATCGCACCGTCAAGGTCTCCGGAGGATGCCATTTTGTTCGCTGCATTCTGATATAGCGGCCCGCGGGAATCAGCAGGCATTCTTCGAGCCTCGGCGAGTATCTGCGGTGCTGTCATGTTTGATTCCATGACTCGCCTCGTGTCTGAATTAGGCATCACGTTTCGAAGCGAAGCAGGCGTCCGTTCACGTTCAAGTTTTTTGAGAGCAGCAACCGATCCCGGTGCGAATTTTTCGGCTATACGGACCAGAGAAGTGAAATTGGTGCCGGGACGCCGGGACAACTCGCCGATCGAGAAAGCGATATACTTCGACGCAAGCGAGCGCAGTTGGGAATCATCAAACTTAAGGTCCTTTGTACCGGGTTTACGGACACGCATCTGATCATTAAGGATGGCGTTTGCAAGATTCACCTCACCTCGATCATCCGTGTCTGAAGAAAAATTTGCGGAAAGTAGACGGCTCATTGCGTCAGTTGCCAATGAATTCGCAGACTCCGGGTCTTTTTCAAACAGCTTCCTTAGTGAATTCAGCGTTTCAGGCGAGAGCCCCTTTTTGATCGAGTCCTGGAGTAATTTAAGCGCAAGTTCGGGGTTTTGATCTGCAGCTAATCGCGTAAGCCGCTGTTCGAGATTAAGTTCCGTTTGGGCGACCTGAGAATTTGCCCGATTCGGGTCGTCGATCTTTGAGGAGGGTTCGGAGCTTTGAGCGATGGCGTTTTGGATCGACATCGTTCTCGTCCTGAATAAGCTGTCGAGAGCGAATTCGGCATCACATCCGCCTATTACCGTCAAAATATTGGGCCGGGCGATCCGATTAATTTGCCACTCCAATCGGCCGGCACCACTTTTGTCTTCTGTATCGACGAGCATCTGTGCGTTCTGAAGATCGTTGATCGAACGCTGAAAAAGCGATTGAGCCGTCTTAATGTCGGTCTTGCAGATAGCGGCTCCGGCCCGAGCGAAAGTGTACGAGCGATTCTCTCCAAGGCGAAATCCGGGTGCATCCGAAAGGATCTGCTCTATCAGCTCGGACTTTTTCGCCAGTTTGTCCGCATTTACCGCCGTATTTGTCGATGGAGTCCCTTGCGCCGCAGCCGGGACGGCGAATGAAAGAAAGAGCGAGAATGCCAATGCCTTACGTACCATCACTTGCTCCTCAAAGATACGGACCTGACCGTTAATAGTTTATTCGGGGCGAGACCAGAAAATAATACTATACGTCCGAGAAAATTGGCAGGATTTGTTTGAACTATGAGTTTGCGCGTGAGATCGCTTCGATCATTTCACGCACGGCCTTGTCGAGGCCGACAAAAACAGATCTTGAAATGATATTGTGGCCGATATTGAATTCGGTTATTTCGGGAATAGCCGCGAGTGCTCCGACGTTTCGATATGTAAGGCCATGTCCCGCGGCGACCATCAAGCCGTTATCTTTCGCGTGTACAGCGGCTCGACGAATACGGTCAACCTCGGCAGCCGCCTTTCTTTCGCCTTCGCCGTGAACGGCGCGAGAGGCTAAAGTGAGTTCGGCGTATTCCGCGGTACAGATCTCGATCTGCTGAGCGCCTGATCTGGCCGCCGCCTCGATCTGATCGACATCGGGGTCGATGAAAATGCTGACAAAAATGCCGGCGGCCCTCAGCTTCTCAGACGCCTTCTCTATGTTCTCAAGATTTCCGATGACATCTAGCCCGCCTTCGGTGGTCACCTCATTCGGGTTTTCCGGGACCAATGAAACCGCATCCGGCCTGGTACGCTCGGCGATGGCGATCATTTCGTCGGTCGCCGCCATTTCGACGTTGAGATAAGTGGTGACGACGTCCCGAAGCAACTCGATGTCTCTGTCCTGAATGTGGCGACGATCCTGTCTAAGATGAACGGTGATGCCGTTCGCTCCCGCTTGTTCGCAGATCACGGCCGCTGTGATAATGCTCGGCTCGATGGTCTTACGGGCTTCGCGAATAGTCGCGACATGATCGATGTTCACGTTTAATCGGGCCGTCATTTCTCCAGATTATACACTCCTTTTCGAGCATTTCGGCGTATTTGACTGAGCTCGCTGAACATTCGCCGTGTGTCGCGAAATACGTTGACCTTTGAGCCTTCGACGTTGTTCCAACGCACCGGTATCTCTTTCAGCCGCAGACCGTGATATTTCGCGACATAAAGAAATTCCACGTCGAACCCAAAACGGTCGATCGTCATTACGTCCAGCAGCGGCCGGAATTTTGACATTCTGAACGCCTTAAATCCGCACTGGGTGTCGGCAAACGGAAGCCCGGACATGGCGCGAATAATGAGATTCATCACCTTTCCGCCCTGCTCGCGACGCCACGGCTGATGAGTGCCGATAAGCGAGCGATCAAGTGCACGCGAGCCGAATGTGAGGTCAAAGTCGCCGGTCAGAATCGGATCGACCAGCTTTGGCATCTCCTCGATCGGCGTCGAAAGGTCCGCATCGCTGAAAAGTGCGATCTCGCCGGCCGCCGCTTGAAGGCCGGTCCTTACGGCAAAACCTTTTCCGCGATTTTGCTCATAACGGATGACTTGTGAAGCGATAGCCGGAGTTTTTCGAAGCACCGACTCCGCGATCTCGGCGGTTTTGTCCGCAGAGCCGTCATCGACCACTATGATCTCGGCAGAAGTTTCGCTCTCGATCAGGTATGATGCGATCTTAGCAAGCGACGAGCCGAGGCGATCTTCTTCCTCAAACGCGGGGACAACGATGGAAACGTCAGGCAACATCCGGGCAAAAGGTAAATCTTACGGTGTCGGTTTGTAATTGTAAATCGGATACGGCAGGGCGGACCGTTGAGATCGTTCGGCGACAACCGCCAGACGAGAATAAGCACCTAAATATGGTATTATCGACGGTGTTTGGAGTCGTATAGGATGAGTAACAAGTTTTGGATCGCCGCTCTCGTGATAATCGCGATCGGGGCCGTTATCGGCGGGTTGTTCGGCAGGTCGTCTATCTCAACGCTGGCGGGCACGGAGGTAACGGCCGGTAGAATCTCTGCCGATTACCGTGAGGCGGTCGATGTGGTCGAGAAAGGGTACGTGTCCGGTGTCGATCACGAGAAGATAACCGACAGTTCCATCCAAGGAATGCTCTGGACGCTTGACCCGCATTCGGCATTTTTTACCCGAGACGAGTTCAGGAAACTCTCCGAAGAACAAGCTTCCGAGTTTTACGGAATAGGAGTGTCGATCCTGCAGCATCGTGACGGGGTTTATATCCAATCCGTAATTCCTAATACGCCCGCGGACAAAGCCGGTTTGAGATATGGTGACAGATTTGTCATGGTCGACGGAAAAGACGCTACACAATGGTCCAGCTCGGAGGTCTCAAGAAATGTTCGCGGTGAAAAGGGGACGTCCGTTAAGGTGAAGATCGAACGAGTAGCGGCCGCGGGTCCGACCGAGTTTGATATCGTGCGCGGTGGAGTGCCGCTGCCCTCGATACGGAACTACTTTATGCTTCCGAACGGCGTCGGTTATGTAGGACTCACAGGCGGATTCCAGGAGACCACAGCGGCCGAACTCGGTGATGCAGTGACCGACCTTCAGAAGCAAGGATTGAAAAGCCTGATCCTCGACCTTCGCGGAAATCCCGGAGGTATTCTGGAGCAGGCGATATCGGTCGTAAGCCGTTTTATCCCTTCGAACAAGACCGTGGTTTCGGTGAAGGGGCGATCGAGTTATTCGACGACGCGGGAACTTCGTTCCACCGGCGGAATGTCGGATAATTTTCCGTTGGTCGTACTTATCAACGGCGGTTCCGCCTCGGCATCGGAGATCGTGGCGGGTGCAATGCAGGACTACGGTCGCGGCCTCGTTGTCGGCACCGACAGCTTTGGCAAGGGGCTGGTCCAGCGTGTTTTCAGGCTGCCGTACGGAACGGGACTGACGCTTACGACGGCACGTTATTACACGCCGTTCGGGCGATCGCTTCAAAGAGATTATTCGAGCGGTTCGATCTACGATTATTATTCGCACCACGATGCTGAAGACAATGGAAACGGCGGTCCAAAGCCGGCGGGAAGTCCTGTAACGCTTCCGGATGGCAGAACGCTGTACGGCGGCCGTGGGATCGAGCCGGACGTCAAGGCTGAGCCGTCGGAGTTCAACGCGCTCCGTTCGCGTATCGGCGACTCTGCATTCTACTTCGTGCGTCAGTTGGTCGCGGGAAAGGTGGCAGGTTTTGAATCGTACAAGGTCGAACGGCAGAATCAATCCGCCGATATACAGCCGACCGCATTTGTGATCAACGACAGATTGTTCGAGGCATTTAAGTCCTATGCGGCCTCGGACAAGCAAAGCGGCCTGACGGTTGAATCGATCATGAAAGACCCGGATTTCGCGAAGACGAGATTGCGTTTGGAGCTTGCGACCGCAAATTATTCGAACGAAGCCGGTATAAGGGTGCTGCTTGAGGTGGATCCACAGATATTGAAAGCCGTCGAGTTGATGCCCGAAGCAAAGAAGATGCTTGATTCGAACCTGGCGATGAAGTAAGGTTTTTCGGCTATTGATATGTGCGGGACGAACCTTTTCACAAGGTTCGTCTTTCTTTGTTTGGCCTGATTTCCACTTTTGACGATTTCAACTAAAATATAGTTTTGCCTTAAATATGTACAAGCAGATTGGGATATTGACCGGCGGCGGCGACGCTCCGGGCCTTAATGCGGTGATCCGATCGGTGGTGAGAACCGCCACCGGACGATTCGGAATGAAATGCACGGGCATCGAGGACAGTTTCGAAGGGATCCTTGGTGAAACTCACACGATGTCGCTGACACAGAAGACCGTGAGCGGCATACTTCCTCGCGGAGGGACCATTCTCGGAACACGCAACCGCGGGAGCTTCGTAAAGATGGTGGACGGCAAACCGGTGTATCCGGAATTGCCGATCGGGGAAGCGCTGGCGAACCTGGACATACTCGGGATCGAAGCTTTGATCGTTCTCGGCGGCGAAGGAACACTTGCGATAGCCGAACAATTTCATAAACGCGGTTTTCCGGTGATCGGCGTTCCGAAGACGATAGACAACGACCTTGCCGCAACCGAACTTACGTTCGGCTTTATGACCGCGATCGATATCGCGACGGAGGCGCTTGACCGGCTTCATACCACTGCGGCGTCGCATGACCGCGTTATGGTGCTCGAAGTTATGGGCCGCAATACCGGTTGGATCGCGCTGCATGCCGGCCTTGCCGGAAGTGCCGATATCATACTTATTCCAGAGGTTCCATTTGATTTCGATTCGGTGGTGGCCAAGGTGCTGGAAAGAGAAAGCAAAGGTTCGCGCTTTACGAATATCGTCGTTGCGGAAGGCGCAATGGAAGTCGGCAAGCATGAGATGTACCAGGACACCAGCGAACTTAGATTGGGCGGGATCGGCGAATACGTCACACGAGAGGTCGCACGGCGAACCGGAAAGGAGACACGCTGTGTCGTGTTGGGGCATCTACAGCGAGGCGGAAGCCCAAACGCATTCGATCGGATGCTCGGTACAAATTTTGGGGCCTGTGCCGTCAGAGCATTGGCAAGCGGCGAAACGGGCAAGATGGTCGCTCTTCAGGCGGGAACGATCGTGACGGTTCCGCTTTCGGAAGCGTGCACGAACCTTAAGACCGTTCCCGTTGACGGACAGCTCGTCCGGTCTGCACGAGACATAGGCATCACATTTGGATCGCCAAAGGAAGTACCAAAAGGTTAGATATGGAAGCAGTAAAGAAGAAACTTCAGGAAGAAATAGAGAAACTTGAATACGAGCTGAACTTCAAGCTCCCAAAGGACATTCAGCACGCAAGGGAATTCGGCGATCTGAAGGAAAACGCCGAGTATAAGGCCGCAAAAGAACGGCAGACCATGGTTCAGGCACGGATCAGCCAACTGCATCAGCGCTTGATGGAAGTGGACTCGATCGATATCTCGAAACTTCCAAAGGACCGGATAGCTTACGGGTCGACGGTCGTCCTTTTCGACCTTGAAAAAGAAGAGAAGGTCACCTATAAGCTGGTCACATCGGAAGAGAGCGACCCGGAGAATGGGACAATTTCTACGGTCTCGCCTATCGGCCAGGCATTGATGGGCCGTGAAGAGGGCGACGAAGTAAAGGTAAAAACCCCCACCGGTGTCAGAAATTTCGAGATCACGCGGTTAACGACCATTCACGACGAGGGATAAAGGGATGCTTGGTGCTAGTATCGGCCGCGGCGCAATGCGGATCTTAAATGCAATGGTCCGCGGTTTAGCTGCCGCCGGTGTACACCCGAACATACTCACTGCGATCGGCGTTTGTATAAACGTCGGGTGCGGAGTCCTGTTCGGCATCGGCGAGTTTTTCTGGGCCGGAATTGTACTGATCGTCGCAAATGTTTTCGACATGCTTGACGGTAATGTCGCCAGGCAGACAGGTAACGTAACGAAGTTCGGCGGGTTTCTCGATTCATCCCTTGACCGTTTATCGGACATGGTGGCGTTCCTTGGGATAATGGTCTTTTATGCGGGCAATACGCCTCAACATTCAATACTAAATGTCATCCTCGCCGGGGTCGGCATGATCGCCTCAGTAATGGTGAGCTATACGACCGCGAGAAGCGAAGGACTTGGTGTAAAGGCAAACGTCGGGTTCTTGCAGAGGCCGGAACGAATAGTGCTGCTGATAATCGGGGCCCTTTCTACGTGGGACTGGAACTCGGATAATTTTTGGTTCAATCGAATGCCTCAAGTTCTCTGGGTATTGGCGGTCGGTTCGGTATGGACGCTGGTCCACCGGATGTATTACATCTGGAAAGAGTTTCAAAAGCTCGAAGGGGTCAAAGAGAACGAATGAGTGAGTGGTTCGGTGAAATTTGGGCATCGCTCACGTTGTCGCGAGTATTGCTTGGCGTAGGTCTCTTTCTTGGCTCGCTGCTATTGAGTTTTGCCTCGATCGCGATCGTAATGGTAAAGATCCCGTCGAATTATTTCAGCACGCATTATAAGCGCGACTTTCTTCCTGGCAGCCCGTGGCTCGTCCGCTGGGGAGCCGTGATCGTCAAGAATCTATTTGGGATCTTTCTGATCCTGCTTGGTATCGCATTATCGCTGCCGGGAGTTCCGGGACAGGGTATATTGACCATTTTGCTCGGACTGATAATGATCGACATTCCGGGAAAACGGCCTATCGAGGCAAAGATCATTCAACGGCCAACTGTCCTGGCGGCGATAAATAAACTCAGAGCAAAGTACGGAAAGGAACCGCTTCAAGTCGACTAATATGGGTTTGTTTGGGTTTTTGAAAAAGAAATCGAAGGAAGATCCGGAGATCGCTCGCCGCAGATTTCTAATGGAACATGGCCGTATAACCGACGGACGCATCCTGGACACGATCTTGAATGACCGCAGCCAGGAAGTGGCGTTTTACACCTATACGCTGAACGGGGTAGATTTTGAATCGTCAGAATTGCTCACCGAAGAACAACGTCGAGATCCGCTCAAGTACGCCCCGGGTGCCAAGATCGGCGTTCGTTATGACCCGCGAAATCAGGGCAATTCAATGCTAGATTGAGGCGTACGAAAAGCTTTCGGGTATGTGGAGACGGCCTTGAGAACTCCCGACAATACCAGAACCGTCGAAAAGTCCGTTCTATTTATGTTCAATAAGATACTAATAGCAAACCGCGGCGAGATCGCTTGCCGGATCATTCGCGCTTGTCGAGAAATGAAGATAGCTGCAGTAGCGGTCTATTCTGATGCGGATCGGGACGCGCTTCACGTGCGAATGGCAGACGAGGCTTATAACGTCGGCCCGCCGCCTTCGTCGGAAAGCTACCTCCGTTGGGAGCGTATTATCGAGGCGGCAAAGGCGTCCGGAGCGGAAGCGATCCATCCCGGGTATGGTTTCCTTTCAGAGAATGCGGAGTTTGTACGGCACGTAAACGAAGCCGGCCTGACCTTCATCGGGCCGTCGCCGGAAGCGATGGACGCAATGGGCGGAAAGATCTCCGCTCGAAAGATCGCGATCGAGGCCGGCGTGCCCGTCGTTCCGGGTACGAATGAACCTCTGTCCACGTTTGAGGAAGCAAAGATCACTGCCGAACAGATCGGCTATCCTGTGATGCTGAAAGCGTCGGCGGGCGGCGGCGGGAAAGGAATGCGGCTCGTTGCGGATGGAAAAGAGCTGAGGTCGGCGCTGGATGCGGCAAGGTCAGAGGCACTGTCGAGTTTTGGCGACGAGTCTGTTTTTATGGAAAAGGCGGTCGTTAGGCCGCGGCACATCGAGATACAGGTCTTTTCGGATAAGCACGGAAATCACGTTCATCTCGGCGAGCGCGAATGTTCGATACAGCGAAGGCATCAAAAAGTGATCGAAGAGGCCCCGTCGCCGATCAACTCCGCGGAGCTTCGCGAGAAAATGGGAGCGTGCGCCGTAATGGTCGCAAAAGCCGTCGATTACGTCGGAGCCGGAACGGTCGAATTTCTTGTATCGGATCTCGATCGCTCATTCTACTTCCTCGAAATGAATACCCGTTTACAGGTCGAGCATCCCGTCACTGAACTCGTGACCGGAATCGACCTCGTGCGCGAGCAGATAAGGGTCGCGTGGGGCGAAAATCTGTCTTTCACACAAGAGGACGTGAAGATGAACGGCCACGCCATCGAATGCAGGATCTACGCCGAAGACCCGGACCATAATTTTATGCCTTCGCCGGGCCGAATCGAGCGGCTTCATGTACCTCAGGGACCGGGCGTACGCGACGACGGCGGCGTTTACGAGGGCGGAGAAGTCTCGATATTTTATGACCCGATGATCTCTAAATTTGCCGTATGGGGCCGAGACCGTCAACAAGCGATCGAGAAGATGCGGCGAGCTCTGAAGGAATATAGAGTGGACGGTATCAAGACGACGCTTCCGTTCTTCAGAGCGGTGATGGAGGACGATGTATTCGTAAAGGGCGACCTCGATACAGGGTTTATCCCGGCATTCAGAGAGCGGGAAAAATTGACTCAGCCATCGGAAAGCGACAAGGACATGGCAATGATCGCCGCAGCGCTTTCCTACGAAAAAGGGCGTTCCTTGATGCCTGCCGGTCAGTCGCCAAACGGCGATGAGCCAAGCCGATGGGCGATGGCGGGCCGAATGGCTCAATTAATTTCCAAATAAGAAAAGGGCAGGCCTTGGGGTTTGTGCTTTAATTCTGACAGCGGGATCGCTTTCGCTGCTTAATTCTCACCTAAAAAGTTGATACCAGTGAGGTTATCGTCGAGCATGAACGACACCGATCCGTTAAGGAACAGGTAGCGTTTATGTGCCACCGACATCACGTAGAAGTCGCCTACCGGCAGATCGTTGATGCGATAGTAGCCGAACGCATTGCTCGTGGCGGTATACTCCGCGTCACGATCAAGATCGAAGAGCGAGATACGGGCCCTACTGATACCGCGCCCATAAACGTCGGTCACACGGCCCGTGACATATGCAATCGTCGTATCTGGCGATGGCGGGCCTTTTTCAAACGGGCGGGCTACTTTGCCTTCGCGTAGCTGGGCAGTCGAGGTCACCGAAGCAGCAAACACCATCGCAGCAATAGTCAGAGCAACAACTGCAGGTTTTCTAAACATAAGTATGAGTGTGGGCATTGAAATTAATTCACCGCTGATCAGTCGAAAGTCTTGTTCAATAAAAGCCTTCGTCAAAATCTTTGAATAAAGCGCTTAAATGACCAATAACGGTGGAATTCCAAAAAAATCTGGCCGATATCACCTTGTCCGTAATAAAGCAATTAACACATACGTGAAAGCATAACTGCTTGTTTACCAATTATTTGGGTGGCAAGTCAAGCTTTTTCATGATTTATTTGCCGGAGTCTGCAGCCTACCGGCACCATTAAGTTCTGCCGATGCAGGCAAGACTCATCTGGTAACCACAGGTTCCACGAAGATCTTACACAACGCTCGTGTGGAAAACTTCGCCGTAAGCACAAAAAGAAATGGGCCGGATTCAGATCCGACCCAATTCAACAGATGATCAATTGTTTGTCCGGCCGGCTAACGCCCGGTACTCGCGATGAAATTGACCGTAGCGAAGTCGCCCTCAAGGCTAAATGCCTGCACGTTGTCCGCGATCGTATATCGCTTCGGCGGGGTTGCAGTCATTATGTAGAAATTAGCAACATGCATTCCGTCGAATTTGTAATATCCGAATGAGTTCGTTGTTGCTACAAAGGTCTCCCGTGTGTCGGCATTGAAGAGCTCAAGAACCGCTCCGCGAACGCCTCGTCCGTCGGACGAGAGGATCCGGCCTGTAACGGTCCCGTAGGACGCCGACGGTGCGATCTCGTCGCTCGTGAACGTACATTCGATCTGCTCACCGGCCTCCGGAATGATAAAGGCCTTTCGGTTCGCCAGATCGACGGTCGTGTTCACGACGTTCGGCGTACCGCCCGACGTCTCAACGCAGGAGATCGACGACAGCTGCCAGCCGTAAACCTGAGATTCGGTGACCGTTATCATGTTCGAGCTTCCGAACGCCGTGACGTTGGTATCGTCTATCTGATTGTTTGGCTGAAGAGTGAAGTTTGACGCCGAGAAGTTGGTCGCGTCGTACGGGAAGTCCGTATTAGGCGTGGATTCCGTACGTGCATTCGCGCGTTTCTTGATCGTGACTCGCGCAGGGGCCGGCGTCGGCGTAGGTGTCGGGGCCGGCGGAGCCGAACCAAGCCAGCTATAGACCAAACGGTTCGGTGATGCTGCGTCCAGGCCAGTCACTACATTAGGCGTAGATGTATTGTAGAGATTCTGAGCAACGGTCGCCGGGCTAGCATTTGGATTTGCCGCCAAATAAAGAGCCGCAACGCCCGTGACATGGGGTGAAGCCATCGATGTGCCGCTCATTATGCGGGAATCGGTGTCGTTTGCGTATGAGACCGAGGTGATCAGCGAGCCAGGTGCCCACACATCAACGCAAGATCCGAAGTTAGAATAGGTCGCCTTCTGGTCGGCATTGTAGGTCGCTCCAACTGCGATCACATCAGCTCCGCGGGCCGGTGAGTAGTTACAAGCGTCCATGTTGTTGTTTCCGGCCGCAACGACGGTCGTAACGCCCGAATTGATCATGCTCTGGATAGCCGAATCGATGGCGTTCGAGGTGCCGCTTGCCGTAACGCTTATATTTGCGACAGCGGGACTCTGGTGATTTGCGGCCACCCAATCGATACCCATAATGAGATGCGAGGTCATACCGGAGCCTGAACAGGGAAGAACGCGTACGGCGTGAAGCCTTACGTTCTTTGCGACTCCCCAGGTGGCAGCACCGATAGTGCCTGCAACGTGGGTTCCATGTCCCATGCAATCATTTCCGTTCTGTCCATCGGTCAGAGCGTCATAGTCCTTCGTTACCCTTCCGCCAAATTCGACGTGGGTCGAGCGTATCCCGGAATCAATGACATAAGCGTGAACGTTCGACGCATCGGTGCCGTAGGAATACTCGGTATTGAGAGGTAGATCACGCTGGTCTATCCGGTCGATGCCCCATGTGGCGCCAGTCTGTACGGCGGCAGGAAATACCTCGGCGTCCTGCTCGACAAAGGCGACCCGATCGTCATTGCTGAGGGCTCTCGCTTCATCCTCGCTCATTTCGGCGACGAAGCCCTTGAATGCGTTCGCATAGACGTTCGCCACTTTTCCGCCGTAAACGTAGGTCAGATATTCGGCTTCTGAACCGACGGCAGGTGCCATCGATTTTTCATCGACGAACTTGTCGTTCAAAACGACAATGTAGCGATTTGGAATGCCGTTCTCTGACTGCTGAAACTTTACTTTTTGACCGGATGTCGATCGCGGCAGCATTGATGCGGTTGTGAGGCCGACTACGATCAGAAGGGAAAGGATCCAAAACTTTTTCATTCTAGGTCTCCGTTGAATGTTGGTGGAATTTATTGAGAGTTGGAGTTTCTTGACGGGCGCATAATTGAGGTGGAAATTCGCCCAAATGTGAAATTAAGGCGATGTACAAAAAGTGTCAACAAGTTTGTGCAGTTTGACTCATTCTTCGGTCACATTGACCGAAGCCTTTAGAACAGGGACTTTTTAAAGAGGATCTTCCGCAGCAATGTACGGCTGTTCGACCGTATGGATCTCCCGTTGAGATCAGTCTGACTCGACAGACCTGCGAAGTTGGCC
>JAEUQK010000014.1 GCA_016789265.1 Blastocatellia bacterium | reverse complement strand
CGCTCCTGCTCCTGTTCCATCCAGTCCATCGTCGCAGTTCCTTCGTGGACCTCGCCGATCTTGTGCGACACGCCCGTGTAAAACAGGACGCGTTCGGTCGTAGTGGTCTTGCCCGCGTCGATGTGGGCCATGATCCCGATATTTCTGTACTTGTCTAAACTTATGTTAGCCATAAATCCGTCCAACAAACCCTAGTTTGTTGTACCCTCGACAAACTGAAGTTCGTCGGACTAAAACCTGTAATGCGCGAACGCCTTGTTCGCTTCTGCCATTCGGTGGACGTCGTCCTTCTTCTTGATCGCACCGCCTCGTCCTGAATTCGAATCAAGCAGCTCTCCAACCAGCCTGTCCTGCATCGTTTTTTCACTGCGTCCCCGTGCGTTCGAAACGATCCAGCGGATCGCGAGTGCGTTCCGGCGGTCGCGGCTTACTTCGAGGGGCACCTGGTAGGTGGCACCGCCGATACGTCGCGATTTGACCTCGAGCGTCGGAGCGACGTTCTCGATCGCTTTCTTGAATACCTTTAGCGGTTCTTCGCCCGTCTTCTCGGCGATCTTATCCATCGCTCCGTAGAAGATGCTCTCGGCAACCGACTTTTTGCCTTCCCACATCATTCCGTTGATGAACTTGGTCACCAACTGGCTGTTAAAGATCGGATCAGGCAGGATCTCTCTGCGTTCTGCTACTCTTCTTCGTGCCATACCTTAATTACTTAGCTCCTTTAGGACGCTTAGCCCCGTACTTCGAACGGGCCTGATTGCGGTTCGCGACGCCCGAGGCATCAAGCGTTCCGCGGATGATGTGATAACGCACACCCGGAAGGTCCTTTACACGGCCGCCGCGGATAAGCACGATCGAGTGCTCCTGCAGGTTGTGGCCGATACCCGGAATGTAGGTGGTTACCTCGATCTGGTTGGTCAGACGAACACGTGCGACCTTTCGAAGTGCCGAGTTAGGTTTCTTCGGCGTCGAAGTATAAACACGCGTGCAAACCCCTCGTTTTTGCGGATTTGCCTGCAAAGCCGGGCTGGCTGTTTTGTATTTGACTCTCTCGCGGCCCTTGCGAACCAATTGATTAATAGTCGGCATATCTTATCTGTCCAACAAACTTCAGTTTGTTGCTCGCTTTTCGGCAAAATCAAATTTGCCGGACTTTCAAAAGGCAAAACTAACGTCTCACCTGACTCTTGCCGAACATGTTCGGCAGTTAGCTCAAGCAGCACTTGCTGGTTGAATTAGTAATTTTGAAAGATAGTCGAAAGCAGAACTTTGCTGTAGCGTGGCATGTGGAACGCAGACGCCCCGTCTGCAGTTGAGATCCCAAACGCCGTTGGTGCGGCATCCTTTACGCTACAATTCCTGTTAAAGCTTTCAAAAATCTGAGTGTTGGCCGCACCTACAGCCACACTAATACCCGAACCGTCAAAGTCCGAAACTCTAGATATTATGATTTTACCGATTTGCTGTCAAGGGAGGGAACACAATTTCGGGTACTTAAGAAAGTGGTCAATTTTCCCGGCCGGAGACTTTCCCTTTCTCGAAATTTTCGATCTGTTCGGAGAGCTTTTCTGGTTCGGCCGGCTCTTTCAATGCCCTTATCGCTTCGTGATCAGACTCTATACCTACTTTTTCTGCAATTGCCTCCAGCAGCTCGAGCATTTTCGTGTTCTCCTGCTCGGCAAGGAGGTTGATCTGAAGATCGAGATGGTCGCGATGTTCGGTGAGCCGGGCTTCCTGGTTTTGGGCGATCAGAATGAAGACCGACAGAAAGATCGCCTCAAGCGAAACCATCAATGTCAAAAAGGTGAAAGGATAAGGGTCGAATTGCAGATCGTCCGGTGCAGCTACGTTAAATCCTATCCAGCCGACGAACCAAACCAGATTTAAGATCGCAAACCAAGTGGAACCTGAGAAAACAGCGATCTTCTCCGCCAAGCGCTCACCGAACGTCCGCCTCTTCAAGTGGCTCTGTTCGATCTCAACTACCTTCTGAATGTTGTGCTTTGTGTGATCTTCGATCGTTTCGTTTGTTCTCTTCTCCATGACAATCTACATGTATCAAGGTTTTTTAAGAACCTTTTCGTAACCCTTCCAAACGGCGTCGATATTGAAATAGACCTTTTCAGATTCGTTTGTTTTCGGATCCGTGGCGGTCAGAACGTCGTATTTATGGCCGCCCTCGTCAAGAACTGCCTGACTGCCCCGCTTCAGTTCAAGGGCCGCCAATACCGAATATTCTTCACCGACATTGATCACCACATAGGCGGTTTTCGTTGACTTTCCGTCACCGCTGCCCAGGATCGAGTTGATCAAGCCCACATAAACGGCCTGATGAAACTCGAATTTTGCCTTGTCGCCGGCTCCCCGGGCGGCCAACGCCATTATGAGATGCGTATCAATGTCCAGATAGCCCCCCTTGAGCGCTTCTTCGCCTGCCCTCATTGCTTCTTTGAACTTCTTGGCATTCAATGCCTCGGTCGCCTTTCGGCGCAGTTCTTTGTCGGCTTCGCCCGCGTCTTTCTCTTCGGAATCGAGACTTGCGATCCTGATCGCTTTGAAATCGATCTTAGTGTCGCCGGCCTTCAGTTTCGTTACGAGCTCCTTATACGTGTCCGGCTTCTGCGCCGTCGCAACGCACGTCCCAAAACAAACAATGACCGCAGCAAGGGTCAATACACGGGCAATTTGTTTCATATGTAGCTAGGTCTATTGAGGATTGAAGAAAACACCCTATTCTAACACCAAACAAGTCCCTTACGAGAATACCGAGAACCTATGTTCCACGGCACTTAAGCCACACAGCCCGGCACCCCCCCACACTTAACGGGTGCTGATTGCGGAGACAAGATCTTTTTGCTTTAATACTCGTTTGCTTAAACGAATAGGATCGAGACTATGAACACTGCATTCATTGAAGCTGTTGAGAGCCATACCGAGGCGGATTGGCTTGCCGCCATTGCAAAACTGCTGCCGGAGATTCACGAAGTTGACCGTAACGCCCTACAGATATGGTTCCGCTTTTATCCGTTGGACCTCGTTCGGTATCTGGAATCGGCCGAGAACGTGGAAGAGGCTATGAAGGGCATCAACTTGCAGGGCGATTTCGGTGTGCTCGATAAGATCGATACCTCGCACCGCTTTCTCTACGGCCATCGATATTGGCCGCAGGTCAAGCAGGCAATAACAGCGCGTGCCGAAAACGCAGCTGCGTTTATAGACATCGCGGCGGAGATAAAAGGAATCGCCGCTGAGGTTGCTAAAACCTCCAAGGCGGACCAATCTCTGACAACCGCTATTTCAGCGATCGGCCTTATGACGTTGGCACAGGCTGGATATGATGAACTGAAGGCCGCGTCCGGTATCGCCCAGAAACCTGAAGGCATAATGACAAAGTCACCGAACGAGATAGTAGCTGAACGCGCGAAAGACGATTCGCAAGGAATTTTTGGATTTCTGAAAACTGTTGATAAGCAGTTCTCGGTTGCTTTTGATGCATTTGCCTCAACGGGCAAGTTTAAGATCATCAACGAAGAGGAGATCGCGTCCGCGTCGCAAAAAGACCACACCCGCGATTGGCAATCGCTCGATTCCCGCTGCTGGGACGGCCCGGTGCCTATCGAATGTACTTCAGCCTCATGCGGAACTTGTTGGGTCGGCGTGGTCGGCGGACAGGAAAAACTTTCCGAACCTTCGGCCCGCGAAAGAAAACAAATGAAGGTCTTTGGGTACAACCAGCCGGACGACACGAAACCTTTCATGCGACTTGCCTGTCAGGCGAAGGCCACTGGCAATGTTTCGATAGTGATCCCGCCATGGAACGCAGTGTTTGGCAAAAAGGTTCGCGGAAACGTGGAAGATGTCGAACTCGAACCCGCCACGACGTCAGCCAAGAAACTACGGGAGACGATAGCATCTGCCGCTTCGGGCGAATAGAAACTGTTCTTTCGGCACAGCAGGCCGATCGATCATTGTTCCCATGCCAGTCTTTCGATCGCGTTTAGGCCCAATACCAAAACCAAGTCATAGCAGACTAAAAAGTGAACGATTTTGATTCACTTTTTAGTCTTCCCTTCTTAGCGTGATGACCGCGACAAGCGCTTTCCTATCAGTCTTTTACGCAATGGTCAAGCTTCAGGCACGCCGTTTGCCAATTCGTTTTCGCCGGCAGGCGTTAGTTTCGAACCCGCCGCGACAGAAATATGGCAAAACCCGTGCACCAACTGGCTCTTATTGACCGTCAGCAAGGTCCATCCGCTACCGTTCCGGCAGCGGCACAGGCAAGATTCATAAACCGTGACCTGAGCTTGCTTGAGTTTTACGGCAACGTCCTCGATGAGGCACTCGATTCCTCAAACCCTCTGCTCGAGCGGCTTAAG
The DNA here is from genome assembly GCA_016789265.1 of Blastocatellia bacterium. GTDB lineage: Bacteria > Acidobacteriota > Blastocatellia > Pyrinomonadales > Pyrinomonadaceae > OLB17. The sequence continues at coordinate 169,663 of JAEUQK010000014.1, read as the reverse complement.
TTTTTGGCGATCTTCGCCTCTAACTTGGATGAGTTTTTCATGATCCGTGTATCCGGCCTGAAGGAAAAGCTCGGCACTCGCTCCGAGGTTTCGCCGGACGGATATTCCAGGCCGGAACTGCTCACGGAGATCAGGAAGAAAGTCGTGAGACTGTCTGCGATTCACGCCAATTGCCTGAATCGCGAGGTTATCCCTGCTCTTGCCGACTGTGGGATCGCATTGGAATCGTACAGCCAGCTTCATCCTGCGGAGAGATCTGAATTGGATAAGTACTTCGACGATCATATCGCCGCAGTACTAACACCGCAGGCCGTCGACCCGACCCATCCGTTCCCGTACATTTCGGGCGGTACGCTCAACATCGGTCTCTCTATTCGCCCACGGCTGACAAAGCGGGTCGCAAGGGCATTCGCAAAGATCGGCGACGAGTTCTTCGTGCGGATCGAGATACCTGAGTTTCTTCAGCGTTTCGTACCCGCAGGCGAAGGGGACAGCCGCTTTGTGCTCATCGAAGAGATCGTTATTGCAAACATCTCCAAGATCGTACCGATCGAAGGAACGGCCGACTGCAGCGTATTTCGGATCACGCGCGACGGCGACCTCGAATTGAGAGAATCGGAAACCGAAGATCTTCTTGAGACGATGGAAGAGAACCTAAAAGAACGTAGGTTCGGAGATGTCATTCGCCTCGAAGTTTCGCAGTTCATGCCTCGATCAACGGTAGATTACCTTGTCCGTTCGCTAAACATCGAGCCTGATGACATTTACGAGGTTGAAGGCCCATTGAAAAGCGTTGACCTCTGGAAGATCGCAAACCTAAACCGGCCTGACCTTAAGGAAGCGCCTATCCGCTCACAAATACCCGATCGCCTTAAGAGTGATGAATCGATCTTCGACATTATCAAACAAGGCGATGTACTGCTTCACCATCCGTTCAATCCGTACAGCACCGTGACGGAAATGATCCGCGAGGCCGCCGACGATCCGGATGTGCTTGCGATCAAAATGTGCCTTTACAGGATCGGCGAAGATTCTCCGATCGCTCCGCTTCTCATTAGAGCAAGCGAGAACGGAAAGCAGGTGACGGCCCTTGTAGAGATCAAGGCGAGGTTTGACGAGGCGAAAAATATCGAATGGGGCAGGCGTCTTGAGGAGGCCGGTGTACATGTTGTTTATGGACTCCTCGGACTGAAAACACATGCAAAAACTACACTTATTGTGAGGCGCGAAGGCGACCGACTTAAGCGATACGTGCATCTCGCCACGGGAAACTACAATCCGGCGACCTCGACCGTATATACGGACCTTGGCCTCCTGACGTGTGCCGAAAGCATTGCCGAGGACGTTTCAAATCTGTTCAATTACCTGACGGTCTATCACGAGCCAAAGCACATTAATAAAGCTCTCATCGCACCGATCAATCTTCGCCAACGGATGTTCGAAATGATCGACCGCGAGATCGATCACGCAAAACTGGGGCGAAAAGCTCGAATTATTGCAAAGATCAACCGCCTGGCCGACCAGGACATCGTGAACCGGCTCTACGAAGCGTCACAGGCCGGCGTCGAGATCGACCTGATAGTTCGCGGAGTATGCACCCTGCGTCCCGGTATTCCGGGCCTCTCCGACAGGATCCGTGTCAGAAGCATTGTCGGACGATTGCTCGAACACAGCAGGGTATATTTCTTTGAGAACGGAGGCGATCACCAGGTGTATATCGGAAGCTCTGACTGGATGCCCCGAAACCTCGATCGCCGTGTTGAAGTGGTCGTTCCGGTTGACGACCCGCAGCTTAGGGACTTTCTCAAGGAAGAGTATTTACCGTCTTACCTCCGCGACAATGTGAAAGCGCGGGTACTTCAGCCTGACGGGACATATCTCAAGCCCGAGGCGGCCGGCGAGAAGTTCGACGCACAATTGTCATTTCAGTCAAAAAATAACACGCTCGGGCACATTGGAAGAGCACCATTAGAAACGAACTTTGGGGGGACAGGAACATGAAACAGAACTTCAGAAGCTATGCACTCTTAGCCGCATTAACATTTGCGGCGGTCGTTCATCCGGCCTACGCGCAGAACGGCGAAGCGTTACGCAACGTGATGTGGGAACCTGTAAACTCCGCGTCACTCGACCTTTTTGACGGTCCGGGCGGAGACGAGATGAAACCCGACCTCAGCAGTGTCGAACTGATCAAGGAAGAAAAAGACGGTCACAACAAGAAATATCGAATAAGGGACGGTTCGGGCCGAATCTGGGTGGCAAAACTCGGCCGCGAAGCAAGGCCTGAGACCGCAGCGGCCCGGCTATTGTATGGCCTTGGATACAAAACCGAGATCAATTATCTGGTCCCGACGATCACCATTCCGGGAAAAGGAACGTTTAAGAATGTTCGGCTCGAGGCGAGGCCGGACAACGTTGAGCGTCTCGAAGAATGGAAATGGAGATCGAATCCGTTCGTTGGAACGCGTGAACTCCAGGGTCTCAAAATAATGATGGTGTTTATGACCAACTGGGACGTCATCGACCTCCAGAACAAAGTGCTTGATTTCGGTGGTGAAAAACACTACATCATAAGCGATCTCGGGTCGACGTTTGGAAAGCTTGGGAACAATAATCTTCCGATCATATACCGGTTTGGGCGAAAGGTTGGAAATCCAAGAGTCTACTCGAAGACAAGTTTTATCAAGGAAGTAAAGAACGGTGAGGTTCGGATGTCATATAAAGGCAAGAACCGTGGATTGTTCAAAGGGATCACCGTGGACGACGCCGAATGGCTGAGCGAGAGACTGAGCAAGTTGAATGATGATCAGATCCGCGACGCATTTCGGGCGGCTAACTTCTCGCCGTCTGAGGTCTCGATGTATGTTGCGTCGGTACGGCGAAAGATCCGCGAACTGCAACAGGCCGTTAGAGCCGAGAACCTTGCTCAAAAGGAGAAATGATGCAGGCCACAAAACTCTTTACGATCTTGCTTATCGCCGTAAGCGGTATTGGAGTCTTGGTCCTGGCAGCCGGCAGTAAGGGTGTTTCCGTCTTCGCAGCGGCCGCACCGGCGAAAGCGGGGGCGCAGCAGGAACAGCCGACCCCGGAGGCGACGAAGAATCCGTTATTGTCTGCCCTTGAAGGCACAACGGGTACGAACGCTCCGGAAACCGCATCTGCGGTGGAGACCGCGATTTCCATCGTGCTTCACCTTATCCTAGCCGTTCTCCTCGCAGCGGCACTGGCATTCAGGCCGCGAAAGAACTTTCCGTTATTCCAGCGCAATCTCTATGTTGCACAAACTCAGATCCTGCTGGCAGCGGTCGCCGCGGCATTGATGATGATCGTCGGTGACAACACGGCCAGGGCCTTCGCGATCTTTGCTGCGGTCTCGATCGTGAGGTTTAGGACGAATATTCGCGATCCAAAAGAGGTGACCGTACTTTTGATCAGTCTCGCTCTCGGATTAGCTTCGGGTGTCGGGCGGTGGGACCTTGGGATCGCACTGTGCGGCTTTTCGCTGGTCCTGCTCTACGTCCTCGAGTATAAGGAACAGGAGCAGGCATTCCGATCGATGGAACTAACCGTGAAAACGAGAAACACCGAGGTGACGCAGAACCTCCTGAGAAAGGTATTTTCCAAGAACAAACTGGACGCCGAGGTGCGGCAGCTAGATCCGGCCGACGATTCGAATCCGATCGGACGGATTCAGTATTACCTTAATCTTCGGCTCAGCTACAGCACTGACCATCTAAGCGACAAGATAATGGCTATCGATCGAAACGTCGAAGGTATCCAGTGGTCAAAGACGAAGAGTGCGACGGACATTTACCAATGATGATGGCGGCCGCTGGCCGCCATTCCCTTCAGCGCGAAAAACTGTTCAATTTGCCTGCACGGCAGCTGCTGCAAGCGTGGACTTTGCGGCCGCCGCCTTGAACGCGGCCTGACGGTCGGCACCGAACCGTTTGTAATAGTCCTTTACATAAGCTTTGATGTTGAAATGTACCGGCCATGAACTATACTCGTAGTTCTTCATTTCCTTATAGGCCTTTTCAAAATCCCAGCCGTATTTTTCAAGGCGGTAAACGGCGCCGGTAAGCCCTGTCCGATGTTTCCCTGCCTTACAATGCAGGTAAACGACACCGCTTTCCGGATCGTTCATTACCTTCATGAATTCCGCAACCGTCTCATCTTCCGCGGTTTTCCACCCGCTCATCGGAATGTTCACATATTTCATTCCAAGCTCTTCGGAGATCCTTTTTTCATAATCGGTCGGGTCATTTCGAAGATCTATGATCGTTTTCACTCCGAGTTCCTTAAGCGACTGATAATCACCGGGTTCAGGTTGAGCGCCACGGTAAAGGCGTTCATCCATTTGGCCAAAGTTAGTTATCTTGATATTAGGAAAGCTGGTTGGCGACGTCTGCGCCGACGAAACTACCGCAAGAGTTAGAAGTACGACAATCGATGTGAAGTAGATACGCATAATATGTAGATCGTTTTGCTGCCGGTACCGGTCAATAAATGGGCCGGCATGACATTCGGAGTTCGTGGACAACACATCACGGTGAACGGCACTTTCTATTTTCAGGTCAGTCTTGGGGAGCCGACGAGCAGAGCCAGAATTTTGGAAGCCGAGAATTCCCTCCCCGTTGCCAATATTTTATTATCTACAACGAGTGAAGAACCAAATCAATACAATCCCCCCGGTCGCTCTTGTATTGATCGCTGTCTTCCTATGGAGCACTGGCGGGCTTTTTATAAAGTCAACGACGATCGACGCGTATCAGGTCACGTTCTTCCGAAGCCTGTTCGCCGCGGTAACGGTACTCATTCTCACGCGAAAGTCGGGCCTGAAGATCAACGGATTTGGCATTCTCACGTCGGTCATATACGCACTTCTTCTTTTCCTTTTCGTATGGGCCACGAAAAAGACAACGGCAGCTAATGCAATATTCCTTCAGTACACTGCCCCTATCTATATCCTTGTCCTGGCCCCGTTTCTGATCGGTGAGAAGTTTCACTGGCGAGATCTCGTAACCGTGGTGATCGTGCTCGCTGGCATGAGTTTATTCTTTGTCGGACAGCTTCGTATCGAGGACTACCAGGGTAATACAGCAGCGTTGTTCTCCGGCATCTTCCTCGGTCTCTACATCATGCTGCTGAGGCATCCGCGCGGAAAGGGCTTTAATCCTGCGATCGCCGTGATATATGGAAACCTGTTGCTCGCATTGGTAAATGCCCCGACGGGGATCGCCGCGATACCAACGATGACACCGATGGATTGGTTCGCCGTCGTATTCTTAGGAATCTTCCAGATCGGCATTTCATACATCTTGTTCATCAAAGGTGTGGTCGGGGGTACACGTCCGCTGGACGCGAGCCTTATCGGATTTATCGAACCGCTTCTCAATCCGGTTTGGGTCTTTCTCTTCGTGGGTGAACGCCCGTCGCAATGGGCGATCCTCGGCGGAATCGTAATTATTTCGGCGATCGGTGTTCACACGATCCGTCAGTATTCCGGAAGGAAGGCAGATGCTTGAATGCCTGTTCGATCTGCTCATTCGAGATCGAAAAAAGGCCGAAATAGGTTGTCACTTTTCGGCCTTCGGACCAAGTAGTGGTCAGACTCCAATGATATCTAGCGGTCAAAGCCATCCGAATTTATCCTTCGGACCGCGCGTGCGACGGGATCGTCCGTCAAGACCAGCGCATCGGAGGTCGCCATCTGTCCGTCAACCCAGACGCGAAAGGTAAAATATCCCCGCGTCCAGTTATTCATTTTCGGGGCTTTCGTTCGCCAATAACCTGTTGCTGCCATTCCGCTTATCGGTATCGTGATCGGGTTATCAAAACCGTGAGGCGGCTTCCCGGCGTTATTAAAGATCACCTCAACACGTGCATTGGCATTCTGCGGAGCCTTGTTGAGCGTGATGATTATCGAAACGTTGTCATTTATGCCGGCCCGGTCACGTCCCCATTTGGCCGACCTGATTATCGAACTCTGCGTCTGGGCCTTCTCAAGTTTTCTGTTGTCTGCGGTCGGTGCATTCGGGACAGGCCTTCTGCCGCCTCCGATCCCTCCTAAAAACGACATGTATTTAGCTCCTTTTGAATTGGGAATAATATTCCGGTGCGCACCCGAAAATGTGCTTCACCACCTGCAAACGCGAGGTCATTCAACAATTCATATCATTGTGGTCTTTGGGAGGAAGATTGGCCCTTAATTGGTAATACCAATCAACTTATATCTGTATTAGTCTCTGTTAACATTCGATGTATGTTGTGATAACCTTTATGAATACATCTAAAAACAGGGCCTTATTGACTGTTTAGGTTTATTTACAATTAGCTTTTACTAAATTTTAGAGTCCATTAACTAAAAATATGGCGAAATATACTATTCCTGAAAACATTCAGAACGAAGAACTCAAGCGCTGGGTCACCGACATGGCCGAACTCTGCGAACCCGATGCAGTCTATTTGTGCGACGGTTCTGACGAAGAGTACGACCGGCTATGCCAGGAAATGGTTGACGCAGGCACCTTTATCAAACTCAACCCCGAGAAGCGGCCCAACAGCTTTTTGGCACGTTCTCATCCGTCAGATGTCGCGCGTGTCGAAGACCGCACATACATATGTTCTCTCTCAAAAGGCGACGCAGGCCCAACCAACAATTGGATGGCGCCGCGCGAGATGAAGGCGATCCTGACGCCTAAATTCCGAGGCTCGATGCGTGGCCGTACGATGTACGTCGTTCCATTCTGCATGGGGCCGATCGGTTCGCCGATATCGCAGTTTGGGGTTCAGTTGACTGATTCGCCTTACGTCGCGGTCAACATGAAGATAATGACCCGAATGGGTCAAAAAGCGCTGGACGCATTGGGCGAAGGTGAATTCGTCCACTGCCTGCATTCGGTCGGAATGCCGCTTTCAGAAGGCCAGGCCGACGTCGCATGGCCGTGTTCGCCCGACCCAAAAGACAAATACATCGTCCACTTCCCGGAGGAACGTTCGATCATTTCCTATGGTTCTGGATATGGCGGAAACGCCCTGCTCGGTAAGAAGTGTTTGGCATTGCGTATTGCTTCTACGCTTGGACGGGAACAAGGATGGCTGGCTGAGCATATGCTCATCGTCGGCGTTAAATCGCCGAGCGGCCAGAAAGATTATGTTTGCGCCGCGTTTCCGTCCGCGTGCGGTAAAACGAACTTCGCGATGCTCATTCCTCCGAAACCGTTTCAGGAGGAAGGTTGGGAGATAACGACTGTCGGAGATGACATCGCATGGATCAAACCCGATGAAACAGGAAAGCTTCGAGCGATCAATCCCGAGGCCGGATTTTTTGGCGTTGCACCGGGAACTAACTACAAGACGAACCCTAATGCAATGGAGTCCATCAAGGAGAACACGATCTTCACGAACGTGGCTTTGACGGATGACGGCGATGTCTGGTGGGAAGGAATGGACGGCGAACCGCCCGCACACGCTATCGATTGGCAAGGAAATGACTGGACGCCGGAAAGCGACAAGCCCGCTGCACATCCAAATGCCCGCTTCACTGCCCCGATAACTCAGTGCCCGGTGGTCGATGAAGATTTCGACAACCCGAAAGGAGTTCCGGTTTCCGCATTCATATTCGGCGGCCGGCGAAATTCAGTGGTTCCGCTCATCCAGCAATCGTTCAATTGGGCATTCGGCGTCTATATGGCCGCCACGATGGGCTCGGAAATGACTGCGGCCGCATTCGGAAATATTGGCGAGGTTCGCCGCGATCCGTTCGCGATGCTTCCCTTCGCGGGCTATCACATGGGCGATTACTTCGCTCATTGGCTCGACTTTGGCAGGCAAATACCAGAACCGCCCAGGATCTTTTCTGTCAACTGGTTTCGCAAGGACGAAAACGGCAAGTTTGCATGGCCGGGTTATGGTGAGAACATGCGCGTGCTCAAGTGGATCGTTGAACGGGCACGAGGCAAGTCAAAAGGCATCGAAACGCCGTTAGGCTGGATGCCGCGATACGAGGATATGGACTGGCGCGGGCTGGATTTCACCAAAGACCAGTTTGAAAAGGTAATGAACCTTGACCGCGACATCTGGCTGAAAGAGATCGCGATGCATGACGACCTTTTCTTTAAGTTGTATGACCGTCTGCCTAAGGAAATGACGTTCATTCGAGAACTGTTGGTTTCAAATCTTTGGCGTTCTCCAGAACTCGGGCTGGCCGCTCCAAGACCCGAGCCCTCGGAAGAGACAAAGGCAGTCGCCAAGGGTTAACTCAAAGTGAGATCCAAAAGTGGACGCTGACCGGCTTGTTCTGGTCAGCGTTTTCTATTCATTTCGATCTGTACTCAAATCTTTTCCTCAAAAATAACTCATAAAAGATTCATAGATCCCTAATTACACCGTTACCTTGTTGGTTTATTTTCCTCCTAACAAGGTTCGATACTTGGCACGTTCTATTTGCAAAGATCGATCCGGAGCAGTGATCTAGATACCAAATTTAAGTGATACGGAGGAAATGATGTCAAAAAGCTACCACTACGTACCAGCGATGCAGCAGCCCGACCGGACTTCATGCTGGTCAACTGCAATGTCCTGGTGGACCATGGCAATACCGGCCGTCAAGAACCATAGCGAGATCGAGATCCTTGGAATGTACCATCACCTAACTGGGGACGATGGCGGCTTGAAATTTCCTGACGGTTTCAAAGCAATGCTTGAAGATCCAAAATGGGGGATGATGACCGACCGTATATCAGCGATCCCAATGAATTGGGAACTGTGCGAGAAAGCGTTCAAAAAAGGGCCGATCGTATGCGGTTATTGGGACATCAACGTGAATGGTTATCATGCTGTCGCTCTCTACAATTACAAAGACTTCGAAATATGGGCAATGGATCCGAACGGCGGATCACACGTGAAAAGAGGGATGGATTACTACGTTTTTGGAAGTCTTAAACACAAAGGCATCTTCGGCTATCGAACCTAACGCGAACAAATGGGACCGCCGAAATATATCGGATGATTGTCAGTTGGCGGTTCATTCGTCTAGTCTGGTTAGGTAGTTTGAATGAGCCGCATGGGTGACACCGATATCTCAAAGCCCGATGACACGACCGTCGGCCCGTCGAAACTTCCGTACACGTTTCGGGCACTCCGGCATCGAAATTTCCGGCTTTTTTTCGCAGGCCAGTTCATATCGCTTACAGGCACGTGGATGCAGAGCGTTGCACAAAGCTGGCTGGTCTATCGAATGACCGGTTCGGTCGTTCTGCTCGGCCTTATCGGGTTTGCTTCTCAGATACCCGTATTCATCTTCACGCCGATCGGCGGCGCCACAGCGGATCGGCACAACAGACACCGAATACTCGTATTGACACAGTCGGCGGCAATGCTATTGGCATTCATCCTCGCGTTTCTGACACTCACCGATCGGGTTCAGATATGGCATCTATTTGTCATTGCGGTCGGATTCGGGATCGCAAACGCTTTTGACATTCCGACAAGACAGGCATTCGCCGTCGATATGGTAGGAAAAGAAGATCTTATAAACGCGATCGCACTGAATTCCTCAATGTTCAATGGTGCCAGGATCGTCGGCCCTGCTATCGCCGGAATTCTGGTCGCCGCGGTAGGCGAAGGGTGGTGTTTCTTTGGAAATGCAGTCAGCTATGTCGCTGTGTTATCGGGATTATTGCTGATGAAAATAAGTCCGGTCGTCCGACCTCGGGCAGGCTCGACGATCAGTCAGATCGCAGAGGGTTTCGGCTATGTGATCAAAGCAAAACCGGTTCTCGCCTTACTTCTCCTGCTCGGACTCGTAAGCCTGATGGGAATGCCCTATGCAGTGTTAATGCCCATCTTCGCCGACCAGATACTTGGCGGCGGATCGAGTACGCTGGGATTTCTTATGGGTGCAAGCGGTACCGGAGCGTTGATCGCCGCTCTTGCTCTCGCATCGCGACGAAATGTCCTTGGGCTTGGAAAGTGGGTGGTTTTCGCATGTGCAGGATTTGGCGTTTCGATCATTCTGTTCTCGCTGTCGCGGAATTTTTGGCTTTCGGCCGCTCTGCTCGTCCCGGCAGGATTTGCAATGATGACTCAGATGTCGTCGTCTAACACATTGATCCAGGCAATGATCCCGGATGATCTACGAGGCAGGGTAATGTCTGTCTACTCTATGATGTTCATGGGAATGGCACCATTAGGGGCATTGCTTGCCGGAACGCTTGCCGGCTACATCGGCGCTCCGCAAACTGTCGCACTTGGCGGTTTGGTTTGTGTGATCGCCGCGATCGTTTTCAGGCTAACCACTGTTGGACTTCGCGATGAGGCAAGGGCAATGATCGTGTCGATGCAGATGACAGGCGGTGAACCTGCATCTAAGGCATTTGCCCAGCATCCGATCGACGGCCCGGAAAGGCTAAAAACCGATCAATTATCGTCCGGATCATAGCCATCTTCGGATATAATGGAAAGATCGATCGCGGCAAACGAAACACTCTGAATTAAAGTCTAAACAAAACGAAATATGAGCGAATTTGCAACATCATTTGGTAACTCGGCGGCTGAAGCTCTACCGGCAGATCGGGCGCGCTTTATCCGTAAGACCTATCTCCTGCTCGCGGCGGCGATACTTGCTTTCATCGTTGTCGAGGGCTTTTTGTTTGCTTCCGGAGCAGCAGAACTGATAGCGACAGTCGTATTTCGCGGCGGAGCGATCGGCTGGTTGCTTGTTCTCGGCCTTTTCATGGCGGTTTCCTGGATAGCTCGTAATTGGGCGACATCGGAAACGTCAAAGTCAACACAGCTTCTTGGCCTTGGTTTAGCGGTTGTCGGGGAGGCGGTGATCTTTGTTCCCCTTATCACGGTGGCGGCTATCAGGTCGGACGATCCATTCGCCCTGCTGATGAAAGCGGGCGTGGTCACACTGGGACTCTTCCTTGGAATTACTGCAACGGTGTTTCTTACGAGGTCAGATTTTAGTTTTCTCGGCCCAATACTCACGATTGGCGGTTTTGCTGCTCTTGGTTTCATCGTCGCGAGCGCGTTGTTCGGATTTTCACTTGGAACCGTGTTTTGTTTCGTGATGGTCGCATTCGCCGGCACGGCGATCCTTTATGAAACTTCGAACGTGTTACATAGATTCAATACGGAGCAACACGTCGCCGCGTCACTGACTCTCTTTGCCAGCATCGCACTGTTGTTTTGGTACATCTTGAGCATTTTCAGTTCACGTGATTAGCGTTTAGGTCTTAGATAAATGCGTGGTATATTTCAGAGTCCGAAAGAATTGCCTCGGGCTCTGAAACCAAAACGAGGTCCATCCAATGAAACGCATCTTTGTTGTCTTTCTAATGATCGCCGCATCGGCCGCGGCGTTGTTTGCACAGGCCGGACCGGCACCACCGCCGCTTACGTTAAAGGCCGGTGACGAGGCCCCTGATTTCACCCTTCCGGATACCGCCGGAAACAAGATAAAACTTAGTGATTTTCGCGGCAAGAAGAATGTGGTACTTGCATTCTTTGTGCTCGCTTTTACAGGCGGCTGAACGAAGGAAATGCAGGCGTATCAGGCTGATATCGCCAAATTTGAAGCCGCCAATACGAAAGTTTTCGGGATCAGCATGGACGCTGCTCCGTCGCTCAAGGCATTTGCAGAACAGATCAAAGTAACCTCGGTTCCGTTCCTTTCCGACTGGAATCGCACAGTGACCAAGCAATATGGACTGTTCAACGAGGCGAACGGCTATGGCCGAAGAGCAACTTTCGTGATCGACAAAGAAGGCAAGATCGCCAAGGTAGAAGCTGGCGGAGTTGCGATCGACCCCACTGGTGCGTATGAAGCTTGCGACCTTTTGGAAAAGAAATTGGTCGTCAAGCCGCCCACTGACAAGCCCTAACGGCCCAGTTTGCCGCTTGCCAAAAATGCCATTCCACCGGGGCAGAACGAGTGAACTTAACCTGGTGGGGCGGATCGCTGGGTCGGAAGCTCTTGAGTTGCGTAAAGCGCCCGCGATGCGGCCTCGCTTGCAATGCAAAAACCGGTCGTGAGAACACGGCCGGTATCGTTATCTATTCGGTCCTTCTAACGGTCCTTGGTTTTTCTTTTTTTCCCGCTTCTTGGATCTCTGGTGTATTTTGCTGACCCTTAGAGTCTAGTCATTCGGCTGTCGGACTTCAGTCGGTCTCCACAGGCTCGAGACTTATCGAACCGTCCGATTCCCTGATCAACACCTCAATCCGGCGTTCCGCATTTGCAAGCCGTTCGCGACACTCACGCGACAGCTTCACGCCCGTTTCAAAAAGCTTGAGGCTTTCCTCGAGTGGCAGATCACCGTCTTCCAGTTGCTTGACGATCTGTTCTAGTTCGCTAAGTGACGCTTCAAATGACTTTGCCATGCTTATCTAAATATCTTCTCCGCTTCGTTAATGAGTTCGTTGATATTTTTGATCCCCAATCTGGATCGTCGCGACTCTATTCCGTTCGTCGCAATATCGATTATCTCTTGTCCCACTCGTTGAGCGATCGTGGTTGCAAGCTTTTCGTCCTTTACCGCGACGATCTTCCACCGCTCGCCTGAACGTTTCATTTGCACTTCGAAAACATGCTCGGGGAGTCTGCTGCGAACCGTCGCTTTCTCGCCATCGAGCTTGATATCAAGATATGTGTCCGCCGCCAACACCATAGCTACGAAAGGCACGTTTCCAAACTCTGAAGTTTTTTGACGGATCGCTCCCGGCAATTCTTCTCGTGCTCGATCTTTGACTGCCGGCATCACCGGCGCGGCTATATGGGCGATCCTCTCAAGCAGGTCCTTTCCGAATCCACGCCCATATAGTTCGACCGCCTTTCCGGTGATCTGCGGCAGAAAATCTTCAACCACGGCGTCGATATCGATCAATTCGTTCAGCTGTTTCTCGTCATTTCTCTTTGCCGCATCGACTATAAGCGCGAGCGAATACTGCGGCGTGCTTTTCAGGCTCTGCCAATAAAAATAGAAAGCAACGCCCGATACAGCCGCGAGAACAAATAATACGCCGCCGACAGTCGCCAGGATCGTCCTGGCCTTGGAACGCCTTCGCGGCTCGGTATAACCTCCAAAACCAATTGGAAACGTATCGCCTTCGTTTTCGATATTAATACCGGTTTTCTTCAATCTGCCTCTTCCTCTATTTGGCTGACTTCTGCCTGAAGCATTCCCTTCGACAGTCTGATGTTCAGTCGTTCTCCAATGTTTGCCTGTCGCGAATCTCTAACTATATCGCCGGTCTGTTTCTGTGTGATCGAATATCCCCTCGTCAATACTGCCAACGGCGATAACGCGTCGAGACGGGCCATTCCTTTCTCGAGTTCGATCTGTCGGCCCCGTGTCATTTCAGATGCTGCGGCCGCGGAACGATGCTCAAGCAATCCGAGCCGTCGCTTTATCTCGGACACTCTTGACGAGAGGCCGATCGGTGACAGCCGGGCGGCAACGCCGGAATAGACCTTGGACTTAACTTTCGCATTTAGGTTGACCGCTTCTGATGCACGCGATAATAGATCATCAGTTTCGTATCGAAGATCTCGAACCCGTCCGGGCACTTTCGAAAAGACCGAAGACATTGTAAGTCTCTGTACATCGGCCTTGATGGTAAGCATCCTCAGGCTGACTGACCTGATCAATTCGGCGGAAGTCCGCTTCAAATGATCGATGACCTCAGCCTCTGCCTTTGCTACGATCTCTGCCGCGGCTGATGGCGTCGGGGCACGGAGATCGGCCGCCATGTCAGCGATCGTAAAATCGACCTCGTGTCCGACGGCCGAAATAACCGGTATTCTTGAAGCTCGTATTGCCCTGGCAACCTGTTCTTCATTGAAAGCCCAAAGGTCCTCGTTTGATCCTCCGCCCCTTCCAACGATAAGGACGTCAATTCGATCTTCCTTGGACGCTGACGAACTAAATTCATTCGCCATGGCGATCCCGGCAGCGACCTGTTCGCCTGCTCGTTCACCCTGAACCAACGTTGGTATGAGAACAATGTTGACCGAACGCGCACGGCGGTCCAGAACGGTCAGGATATCCTGAAGGGCCGCTCCTGAAGGCGATGTGACCACACCAACTCGTCGGGGAAATGTTGGGATCGGCCGTTTTAAAGCTTCATCAAAGAGTCCCTCTTTGAGCAGCTTTGCTTTTATTTGTTCGAACGCGACCAGTAAAGCTCCCTCGCCGACTGGTTCAAGTGATTCGACGACTATCTGGAGTTCGCCTCTCGGCCCGTAAACGCTTAATTTCCCCCGGACACGAACCTGAAGACCATTTTCCGGCTTGAATCGAATGCGGTAGTTTTGTCCTTTGAAACACGCAGCTTTGATAAAGGCGTCGCCGTCGGTCAGCGAAAAATACCAATGTCCCGAACCATGAGCGTGGAAGTTCGTTATTTCTCCCTCGACCCAAACGCTGCCGAACGAGCGTTCGAGCACCGATCGGATCTCGGCGTTCAGTTCAGAGACCGACCATGGCAGACGTTCCTCTTCGTCAAATAAAGACTGGAGCAGGGGGCTTTCCATTCGGGTGCGATTGTAACATGCCGATCGGATTCGCCCGAGAGTCGGCCTATTTTTGAATTGTGATACTGCGGATCTGGACGAAAGTGTTTGGTTTTTTCGAACGTATCTTAAGTCTCGGTGAGGGTTTTCCGTCCTGAGTTGATAACTCCGATCTAAATGTTACTTCGTAGGCAGTACGAAGCTGCACAACGATATCGTCGTAGGCTTCCTGGATCTGTGACAGCTGTGTTATCGGATAATACACGCCTCCGGAAATCACCGCGAGCCGTTTCCCTTCGTTTGCAGCCTTTGATGTGATGTCGCTGCTCAGGTATCGCGATCTTAGCGGGTCAACCGCAGTATTGACGTCAGCCGACGCCTGAGCGATCAGACTCGTCGGTACGTAAAGCGGATATATCAAAGCTCCGCTTTCCTCTATCGAACCTGTTAATGAATCAAATGGTAGGAACGAACGGTTATCGTCTCCATCGGTGAGCACGACGATCGCCGTACGTTCGCCCCTTAGCGGACGGAGAGTTTCGGTAAGCGTAAAGCCCAACGCGTCATAATAGGCCGTACCGCCGCCCGCATCGAAAGTGTCGAGGCTTTCCGAAAGTTTTTCTTTATCGGTTGTAAATCCAGCAAGCGTTTTCACGTCTTCGTTAAAAAGCACGATCGAGACACGGTCGTGTGTATCGACAGTTTCGACAAACGCCCTCGCGGCCTTGCGAATGAAATTCACGTAGTTTTCAATACTGCCGGAAACGTCGAGCAACAAGACCAGATTGACCGGAGCCGTCGACGGCCGTACTGCGAGCACCTCGCGCTCCTCGCTGCTTTCCGTCGCCTCAAAATCGTCCTTTGACAATCCTGGCACCGCACGGTTCTTAAGATCAGTAACGCGCACCGAGGCCGTTTTGACCGTCGATTCCTGTGATTCCGGCACCGCCTGCCGCACGGACAATCCAGGCTCGCGGCGAAGCGGCCCCAGCGTGCGGGCATATTCGCCGAAATACTTCGGACTCGCGCGGCGGATCGCGTCGGTAAGAAGGGTGTCACCGCTTCTGATCACGGCTTTCGCTGCATTTGTGAGCGGCCGTTCGCGAAGGTCACTCATTACCTCATTAGGAGGAACGTTCAGAAGCACAATGCCGCGCGCGGTCGTGAATCTTAAAGTGATCGCTTTCGAAGCCGCGTCTTTTGAATCCGACTTTTTGGACTTAAGATCGGAAACACTCTCGCCTGTAGAAGATTTCTCACCCTGATCGTCATTCGCAGGGTTGCTCTTCTCAGGGTTCGGTGCGGAAAATTTCCCTTTGATGGAAAACCTGCCGGCGGCCCCTTCCTTCACCTTTTCCAATTCAAAGTCGCTCAGGAACCTGGGCTTTGATTCAGTCCATAACAGTTCATACCGGATGTCGTCGGTCGGAATATTTGTCGCGATAGTTCCGGTGTCGGTCTTGATCTGGATGTTTCCTAAATGGCCGGTGACCCGGACCTCTCCGTCACCGGTCTCGATCCTTAGATCAATACGCTCCGGTACGGTGATCGAGATATCGATCCTGTTACTTTTTTGAGAAGGTTTGGGTTCGATCCTTGACCCTGCAATTACAAGCTCGCTTTCAGCGATCGGGGTCGCGGCCGTTGCAATGACCTCGATCTTTTCCTTTTCGGGGACGGCAGTTACCTCTACGCGGCCGTATCGATTTATCACTTCAACGAGTCCGCCTTTACCGGGCAATATTTCTCGTCGCAGACCCTGAGCGTAGATGTTCGTTGAGGAGAAAAAAAGGAACAAAAAAGCGAACGGAAGTATCGAATATTTTCCCAGATCGGTCATCATCCAGTAGGTTTGCTCGTCATACGGCCGGATTGAATGAGGCGTTGCCGAACGCGTTCCTGCCATTTCTTTTTCGGTTGGTCGCCCACTTCAAAATTCTCGAGAAGGTCATTGAGCGATTCACCGCCGGCCTGCCGCGTTTTCAAATAAAGCAACGCGACAATGATCGCAGTGAATGACGTACTCACTATCTGCAGCGGCAGTAGAAAAATTTGAAGCAGAGTCTCAAGGATGGCATTCCGCAGTTTCTTCTCCGTATCCGAGCTCATTTCAAACATTCGTATTTGCCGCCCGTTGTTGCCAAACGACACATTTATTCCCGGTTCACTCTCTGCCCCTTCCTTTCCAACCCGTTCAATACTTGTCTTATCACCTTCATTGGCCGTTTCGGTGTCCTTTACCTCTTTCCATATCGCCCTTGCGGAAAGGTTTACGGCAGCAGAGGTCAGCCCGGCTACGAAAGCAGGTATCAGGAACATGATCAGGACCGCGGCTATGGACGTCAATAGAGATCGACGGACGAGTTCGGCAGAACGTTTGATGGCATTCCATCCCTTAACGTTTTCCATCATCAAGACCGGTCCGACGAGCGTTGTCAGTACGTTAAAGGCAAGGAAGCTGAGAGCTCCGAGACCAGCTGCAATAATGCCTGCGGCCACCAGTGGCCCCTCAGAAAAACCAAGGATCAAGCCGAAAATGACGACAAGGACAATAGCCGAGACGGTCAATACCGCACCGCCGACAACAAACTGAAGAAGCGCCGAAAGCAGTCCCGTTCCGGCAAATCGCTTCCATTTTTTACGAGCAGCTTTGAGCGCGTTCCTAAGCTTGATCGGACGAAGCGGGACCGCAAGTGATTGAGTGACGATCCAAGAGATCGTGCCAATGATCAGGTACGCACCGAACGCCGTGCCGATACCCAGCAGAATTCCACTGACGGCAGACAGAGCCTTCCCTAAAGCATCATTGAGCATATCGACGGCCCTCAATAATGAGACCGCCAGAACCGACGCAGTGAAAATGATCATCGGGATGTGAAAGATCGCCGACAATAACAAGAACTTGGAGATGTGTTCGGTATAGATCATTCCGGAGCGCCTGAGAAGCCCCAAGATGCCCTCAGACCTGGAACGCAGGATCGTCGCAAACGCTTCCGCCGACTGCGGACGCTTGTTAGGGTCTTTTTCAAGTGCGGAAAAGATCGTTCGCTTTAACTTTCTTCGGACCTTCTTTGTTTTTAGCGGAGGAGGAGGCGAATTCTTGTGGGCCGCCATCACGGACGTGAAATCTCCGTGAAAGGGCGTGTCACCGGACAACATCTGGTAAGCGATCACTCCCAAGCTGTAAACATCAGATCTGGCATCGAGCTTTAGGCCATGGCATTGCTCCGGAGACATATAAAGCGGAGTCCCGAGAACGGCTCCGACTCGGGTAAGGTCTTTTTCCGACAGCTCATCAAAACCGGTCTGTTTTATTGTGTACGGAACCGCCGATCCTTCAACCTCATCTACTGAAAGAAGTTTGGTCCCGATCGAGTCCTGATCGGTTTCGACCGCCGGCTGTATGATGGCGGTCTTCTTTTCGGCGCCATTGTTATCCGGCTCAGGGCGAACAACAATGACAGCAGTTCCGGCATCCGATGCCCCGGCCATCGTCGACGATTCTGAGATCAATGTCGGACTCGAACTGTCATGGATCGTCGATTCGATCGAACGATCGGAAACAGTCTGTAAAGAGTTCGGTGCGACCGAGATGTCGATCTCTTGACTGTCGCCGCCAAGTATCTGATCGGGACTTGTCTCAAGCTTCGCGATACCAAAATCAAGAACTTTGACCGTGTAGCCGCCGCGTTGATTTGGTTCGAGCCAAATATTATCCGGTTTTAGGTCTCGGTGAATGATCCCCTGTTCATGAGCTTCCTGTACCGCCGAACACACTTGTTCCAGGATATCCAATGTCCAGGCGACCGGCAGATTCTTTTCCTCTTCAAGTATCTCGCCAAGCGTGCATCCGTCGAGATACTCCATCACCAGGTAAGCGACCTGCCCACCATCCGCATGGGCAAAACCGAAGTCCGTGACGTCCACCACGTTGGGATGCCTAAGTCTGCCGGCAGCCCGAGCCTCGCGTCGAAACCGCTCAACAAATTCCGGGCGGGCCATGTACTGCGGTGAGATGACCTTGATCGCGACCGGGCGCTCAGTACCAAGGTGGGTCGCCAAATACACTGTCCCCATTCCGCCGCGCCCGAGCTCGCGTTCGATCCTGTACTTTTCGTCAAGTGTTTGGCCGACCAATTCGGCAAGTTCTCTCACAATATCCCAGCCAACTCTAACCGTTTTTCAATTCGCTTAGCAAGTAACTACGATATCCTTGACCTGAATGTTTTCGATCGTATGGGACACAGTTGCGAAAGCAAAAGATCACGATTGATAAGACACCGTTCTTGATCTACACTTGGTCAAATCAAATGTCGCATCGACCCGATCCTGTTCCCAAGATTTGGACAAAAGATCGGCTTGTTGCATCTATAAGACGCGTTGCTATAAACGCATCACCGTGATAATATCACAGTTGTCAGCATACGCAACGAAACTGGAGGTTCCCGCAAACTCAATATGGATAAAGCAAAAGCGATCGAATCTGCACTGCTTCAGATCGAAAAGAAATTTGGAAAAGGCTCGATAATGCGTCTAGGCGAAAGGCCGCACGAAGATGCAGGGGCTATTTCAACAAACTGCCTGAGCCTTGATGCCGCGATAGGCGTCGGCGGTATGCCTCGCGGAAGGATCGTTGAGATCTATGGGCCCGAAAGCTCAGGAAAGACCACACTCGCGCTGCAGGTCGTTGCGTCTGCTCAAAAGGCGGGTGGAATTGCCGCCTACATCGACGCCGAACACGCGATGGATCCGGAATATGCGGGAAAACTAGGAGTTAACATCGACGATCTGCTTATCTCACAGCCGGATTCAGGTGAACAGGCTCTCGAGATCGCTGAAACGCTGGTTCGATCGAACAGCGTCGACGTGATAGTGATCGATTCGGTTGCTGCGCTTGTTCCGAGGGCAGAACTCGACGGTGAAATGGGCGATTCTCTTCCCGGGTTGCAGGCTCGCCTGATGTCGCAGGCATTGAGAAAGCTGACCGCTATCGTATCGAGCTCAAAGACAACCTTTATTTTTATCAACCAACTGCGTGAAAAGATCGGAGTCTTCTTCGGTTCTCCGGAGACTACCACCGGAGGAAAGGCGTTGAAGTTCTATGCCAGCGTCCGACTCGACATCCGCCGGATAGGCGCAATAAAGGAAGGAGATCGTGTGGTCGGCAACAGAACGCGGGTGAAAGTGGTTAAGAACAAATGTGCCCCGCCGTTTCGCGAGACAGAATTCGACATAATGTACGGCGAAGGCATCTCGCGTGAGGGTGATCTTATCGATCTGGCAGCAAATAACGGCGTCGTGGAAAAAAGCGGCGCGTGGTTTTCCTACAAAGGTGAGCGTCTTGGCCAGGGACGTGAAAACGTAAAGAACCTGCTGAAGGAAAAGGTAGATATTCGTGAGAGGATCGAGGAAGATGTAAAGTCCGCCTTGGGCATGACAAAAGCCGAAGCGGCACAAGCGTAACCGAAAAGGGGAAGCGAGTTTGCTTCCCCTTTCTCATGCTATGGCCTGTTTACCGGCCTCTGCTCTTTTCTGCTCTTCATCATTGAACCATCACTGGGCGGGGGCCCGGGCGTATTAACATTTGACGGACGCTGCTGCTGCAGCTGACGTCGGATCTCCTCGGGACTGGGGATTCCGGGCGTCGGAGTAGCTCCGGGCTTCAGCGGTTTTCCAATGTCCTTGGGATCAGGAATACCCGGCGTCGGTGTTGCTCCCTTCGGAACATTTGCATTTGCAGGAGCTGGAATACCCGGCGTCGCATTCGCAGTGGGAGTGATCGGGCTTGCGGAAAGTCCAGGCGGAAGGTTGTTAGCATCGACTTTCTGCAATCCGTTCCCGTTGGTGTTGTTGTTCGAATTCGCGACATTTGAATTGGTGCCGCCCGCACCTCCGCAACCGCTCAGAAGCAGTGTTGAAAACGCAGCCGCGGTGATAATTGATCTTCTCATTAACAAGTACCTCGTAATTTAAATATAGCTGTGCCGGCTCGAATGTAGCGTCTCTGGAGGTCAGCGACGGCGTCCGAACCGGCACGGGCAGGTATCAAACGGTTTTCGGAAGGTTGACACGAACGTCATAGGCTAACGTCCGGCAAATTTTGATTATAGGCTGCTCGATCGTATTGTCAATACATTTTTCAACGCCGAATATCTTTTGACACAGGCCGGAACGGATCGATTTGACATAAGTTCTGCCCTTTTCTACACTCAAGTTTTGCTCGTACGTTCAGTGCGAGTGCGGCCAGGTAGCTCAGTTGGTAGAGCAGCGGACTGAAAATCCGCGTGTCGGCGGTTCGATTCCGTCCCTGGCCACCAGAATAAAGGGTTCTGCGACCTCGATCGCAGAACCCTTTCTTTGTTTAGCTGAGCAGGATCTAGAACGAATACGCGGCGCTGAGGTTTAAGTGAGTTGAGAGTTTTCTGCCGGAATAGAAATAGTTCGTTCGGAAGGATCGGATCTCGGCCGCGATCGAGAATTGCGGCGTTATTTTATAGATCGAGTTGAAAGCAACGGCAAGGTTACGAGTTCGCCAATCTCGTAACGACAGGCTAAGAAGGTCTTCGTTTCGAGGATCGTCAATTCCGATCGATGCGTTCAGGCTAAGGCGATCCTTCGCAATGTCGGGCACAAAGCCAAGCTGCAGCCAACCACCCCGAGTGCCGATCGAACGTACTCCTCCTGCGACCAGTTGAATGCCGACACGATACGCCGAATCGGGGTTGTAGCTCTGGAAGATGCCCGCTTGAAATCCGCCGAGATTACGCCCGGCAAAAACTTCGCCTACAAGACCTACTCTCTTTGCGAGCGGGAAATTCCAGTCAATAGCGAAACCAACCGAATCAACATTGTTTTCCACGCTGTTGACCCCTGTAAATACCCGTGATCGACCGTAGTGGCCGGAAAATCCGACAGCGCCCGGTTTCTTCGTTCCGAACCAGTTCTTGTCGCCAAAAGCTATCCGGCTTTGAAAGAATGGTGTCCGCGATAGTGCCCCGCTATTCGGCTGTTGGAGAAACGATGTAGAAGTCGCAGAATCGCCTGTTTGTGGTGCCAAAACCGCCGCTTGCCAAGTAATGTTCGTGTTGAACCTGTGCTCAACTTTGACCTGGGGTAGACGAGCCCAGTTATTTCCGGCAGAGGCAAGTTGTGGGATCGCGGCTGCGGCAAGTGACGTGGGATTTTGTGGAGCGAAAACCATCCAGTCCTGGCCGGCTGTCACTGCCGTTTTCTCCCAGTCGAGCCGGGCGTTTGCGAGCCTTAACCTTACGACGCCAAAATTCTCGCCAACGCCGATCCCCGGAAATCCGCCAAAAAAGTCTGCTTCCATCACGGCGGACAAACGAGCACGCCCGACCTTTGCGCCTTCGAGTTTAAGACCAAGACGGGTTTGTCGAACACTGGCGCTCGCATTGCTCGTGCCTGCTGTCGCCCACATCGGCACATCGGTATTGTTCGTTCCGCCCGAGTTTCCAAATGCGTTAAAGAATATGGTTCCGTAAGGCGTGATTCGAGCGCTGCCTACGTCGATCCCGATCGGTTTACCTTTGCCGGATTCGACCTGTTTCGACTCGATCGGTTTTGTTTCCGAGGTGTTACTCGCCTTTGCAACTTCCTGACCAGCAGATGGGACCTGCGACGACGGCTTCGGTTTGAGCCTTTCCATTTCCTGGCTGATCAGCTTGATCTGTGCCTCTAGCTCCACGATCCTTTTCTGAAGGTCGTCGATCTTTGCGCCTTCCGAATTTTGGCCCGCTGTCAGAACGGACGCTGCCAGGATCATTGCCGCGATGACAATGAGCCGCTTTCCGATGTTCATTCTCCCACCTCTTAACGACGTTTTTATTGTCCAAAGGTCGTTAGGACATAGTTTTTCAAAGAACTATGATATTTTTATGACTTACGTCATATTGGCGCCTGATTAGGCAAACTTTTGACCGACTGGTGCTAAAGAAAGGCGGAAAACGATGATGGCAGTTAGACCGATCCTAATGGATCTCGACAGCGAATTAAACGAGAAGATCTGTAAACTCGGCATAAGGCGATCGTTCGGCGCGAACGAAAGTGTGTTTGATGAGGGAGACGTTGCGGAGTTCTTGCCGATCATGATCTCGGGCCGCGTGAAAATGGTCAGATACCCGGAAGCCGGTAAGGAAGTGATCCTCGGAGATTTCGGCCCGGGCGAGATCTTTGCTATCCCGCCGGCCATGGACGGAAAGCGGTTTCCGGCGACCGCGGTTGCAGCCGAAGAAAGTCAGCTTTTGCTTCTTCCTCGAAAGGAATTTGTCAATTTGATGGCGTCGTCTGAATCTTTTTCCGCTACGATCATGAAACGAATGTGCGGATTGCTTCGCGATCGAACGGCTACGGTTCAGATACTCTCAACGCCTTCGGCCGAACATCGCGTCGCGAGTGTGATCCTGCGATTGGCCGGCGAGATCGAGAACGGAAATGTTAAGAAGATCACGCATCGGAGGCAGGACATAGCCGAAATGTCCGGCCTTACCCTCGAAACCACGATCCGTTCGATCAGAAAGCTGGCCGATCGCGGGATCGTGACCATAATTCAGGGAAAGATCCATTTAGACTCCACCGAACCTCTTCGCAATTTCGTCCGATGACCCGAGGCACTCGTCTTGTGTGATTTAAATCATCCATTTTAGCTGTAGCATCGGATAAAATAGTGATAGGAGGTACCAGCTAATGAAACTCAGGATCAAAGGGAATTCCATTCGTTTGCGTGTTGGACGATCGGAGGTCGAGACGCTTGGCCGCATGGGCCATGTCGAGGACGGTATAGCCTTTGGGTTAATTCCCGCGGAAACTCTACGATACCGGCTGCAATCCTCAGATCGCGACGAAATCCATGCGATCTTTGATAATGGCTGTATTACCGTACACGTACCGCATACGATCGTTAGCGAATGGGTCGGAAGCGACGAAGTAGGCCTTAAAGGCTCGCAGGAGGTTGAAGACGGGGACGAACTCAAGATCCTTATCGAGAAGGATTTCGAGTGCCTCAACCGCGAGGGCGAACGCGATGAATCAGACAACTTCCCAAATCCGAAGTCCACTGCGGCTTGCTGATAAGCCGGATCGAGACCCTATGATTGAAATCATATTCAATCGGCCATAGAGATAGATAATTGTTGCTGAGTCTTATTATTTTTGGAGGACGAAATGCAACAATTCCTGACCAAGACGGTTCGCGAAATAGCCCTTGAAGCACCGAAGACCACGCGCGTTTTCGAAGAATACAAGATCGATTATTGCTGCCATGGCGACACACCGTTTCGCGATGCGTGCCAGAGGATCGGCGCGGATCCGGATGTGGTAATGCACAAGATCGACGATCTTCTCGAAGCTGATGAACTGAATGAATCAGTGCGACATACCGAAAGGTCGTTGACGGATCTCGTCGATCACTTACTCTCCACCCATCACGTTTACACAAAGAACGAGATCGAGAACTTAACTCCGCTGATGGCGAAGGTCGCGAGCCGGCACGGAGAACATTACCCGTATTTGCTCGAACTGAAAAGTAAGTTTCAGCAGGTCTGCGATGATCTCGGGCCGCACATGATGAAGGAGGAGATGGTTCTTTTCCCATACATTGTCGAGCTCGAGCGAAATCATGCGCTGCGGATCAGCGGCAGAGGGCCGGCGTTCGGTACCGTGAGCAACCCGGTACGAATGATGCAGATCGAACACGAAGAGGTTGGTGAACTGTTGGCAACGATGCGAGAATTGACCAATGACTACAGTTTGCCCGATGGAGCTTGCCCAAGTTTTACGGCCCTTTACCATCGACTTGGCGATTTCGAAAGAGATCTGCATGAGCATATCCATCTGGAGAACAATTTGCTTTTCCCCCGGGCGATCCAACTGGAAGAGAAGGTTCTTTCAGCGGCGCTACTGTAGTGATCGATTCAGTTATGGATGAAGCTCTTCGGGTCACCGATTCACGCCCTAAGTTCCGATTGAAAAGTGTCGCATTGCCGAACGAACACGGAGCTTGGGGATTTCTGTTTGAACCGATCGCCGCATCTCTTGCCATCGCGTTTTCTGTCGGCGGGATATGGATCGCAGTAATGACGGTTGGAGCTTTCCTTTCCAGACAGCCGGTAAAAGTGTTTGTTTTAAATCGGCTTGGACGAAGAGACCCCGAATTATCGGCGGCTGCGGTCAAATTCGGTTCACTTTATGGAGCGATCTTCGCAATGGGCTTTGGCGGGACACTCGCGACCGTCGGGTTCTCGCCTTTGCTGCCTTTTGTAATTATCACGCCTTTGTTGGCTGCGCAGTTATATTTCGACTCCTTTCGTCGAGGAAGACAGCTGTTGCCGGAACTGGCTGGCGCCATCTCGATCTCGGCCTCTGCCGCGGCGATCGCTTTGGCAGGCGGTTTTCATGTTATTAATGCCGTCGGAATTTGGCTGATCTTTATTGCCCGGCTGGTCCCTTCGATCATCTATGTTCGCGAGCGTCTGAAACTAGAAAAGGGCAAGGCAAATTCGCGTGCTCTTACGCTCAGTGCTCAAGCAGCGGGACTGGTGATCGTTGCTTTTCTTGCGTTAACTCGGATCATCCCTTTACTCCCCGTTTTCGCGATGTCGTTACTTTCGCTACGCGCGATCGAAGGCCTTGCTTCAACACGGAAGAAAATGCGAGCGATGCAGATCGGCGTCTGGGAAGTGGTATTCGGTGTAATAACTTCCCTTTCCTTGATCGTTGGCTATCACCTTGGGGTATGAATCGGCCGCTTTACAATGCGGAACTCCCGCATTCAAAGTTCGGATCGTCATCTTCTTCGATCACAGGAAGAAAGATCTGCTTGCCTTTATCTTTGTCAGACCCAACCCGGTCGAAAAGAACTTCTCCTGCCAGTTGCAGATATTCATAACCGGACGCGGCCAGAAGTTTAGACAATGTCTGTGCGAATTTTGAAAGGTGTTCTTCCTTAAAGGCCGAGGCCGCTTCCGAAGCGATCTCGGCATTTTCTGTATCCCGGCATTCGAGAGCAAACAGCTCCTTGAGCTTCATGTATGAGATGAATCCCGTTTCGACCGCGACGTGATCGGGCACCTCATGTGTCAACGGCTTGTACGCGAAGGCGTCGTAATAACCATTCAGCTCGGAAAGAAGGAAACCGGGCTGCACCCAACCTCGGTAACTGACCTCCCTTCCCGGTGCAGGCCCGCCGGGTCCGAATATCGAATGAAACACTCCTTCGGTCGCCTCGCTTTGAGCTGAACTTGCTGCCCGCTTTAACCGGTCGTCTGATATTTGATCTCCAAGTTCTTTCACCTGGCCGAACCAGCCTTCATTCGGACAATCAAACAACAGGCTCAGGAGGCGCCATTCGGCCGCTTCGTTCAACAGGTTGCCGCGTAAAGTTGTTGATTCCATATAAACTCCCTCATTAACTCTCAAACTGCCGTAATGGCCTCGACTGAGGAACCAACGGAAAGATCTATTTCTGATAACAACATTTCCTTTTCAGTTTCGGAAAGTGAATCTTCCAGGATTGGATAGAGAAACTCGGTCTCGCGCTTGTCGTGATGGCCGCAGAGCCTAAGGTAGAATGCCTCCCGATCCAAAAGTTGAAGCAATGCCCTATCTATGTCGGGTTCCGACGCGAGCCGGGCTGTCTTTTCTTTGAATGACTCGACGTATCCACGCATCTTCTCGTGATCGTCGAAGAAGAGCTTTGCTGCACCTGCTCCCGGTAAGGAGGCAAGTTCCGCGTAGACCGGAAGCAGCACCTCCTCTTCATCCTGCATGTGTCTAATAAGGGTCGATTCATAGACCTCGAGCGACGTTAGTGCTTTTTCGAAC
This sequence comes from Blastocatellia bacterium, assembly GCA_016789265.1. Lineage (GTDB taxonomy): Bacteria > Acidobacteriota > Blastocatellia > Pyrinomonadales > Pyrinomonadaceae > OLB17. Next base: position 143,304 of record JAEUQK010000014.1, on the reverse strand, counting down.
TCGAAATGCAGCAACGCCCGCTGATGTTCAAAAAACATATCATCGATCAGCCGATGCACCTTCATTAGATCGTTAATTCGAACCATATATTTCCGTCGGATCACTATTTAAGTATGAGCGGCACCCAACCAGTCCTCATCTTTCTCGCCCCGACCTCAGTATGCGAACCTTCCCACACGGCAAATGCGATCTGCGACGGGACTGCGGCAGAAAAGCCCGCCGGTATTGGCCGAGTTATCACCACAGCCCAGCCATTTGACGTCCGAATTCCCTTGCCCTTCGACACCGCATTGGGCGCAGGCGAAAGCGTACTCGGACCTTCGGCGATCAGGTCCTCTACCGGCTGTTCCCTTGGGCCTTCCCGCCGGTTTCCCAAGCTTCTCGCCGGTGCATACCTTGCGGCAGCTTCATTTTGTGCCTGCGGGTTATTCTCAAGCGATTTGGCTTCGGCAGGATAATGGTCAACGGTCGCGTTGGGATATAGGCTGTTTATTGTGTCAGCCCTACCTTCGACGATGGCCTGCCAATCGGCCCGCCAATATGAGATCTCGACCGTTTTTCCGGTTTCACCCATTTGCGGGGCGGGCACGTTTACATCGATCTTCGCCGGAAGCTGCAAGGCACATCCGTCAATAAAGTGCCTTGGCCCAGGCAGGTCGCTCTGGCTTTCGTCCATCCATTCGAGCCGGACTGCGATCTGGTTTCCGTCTGTCATCGCCTTTACCTGTACTTCGGAGGTCGATGGTTCCATTAACCGCGGCTCTACCAGATCCTGCAGAATGAGTTTCGAAACGTGAAGCGAGACGGGATCCCATGCCGACGAGTTCGGGTCAAGGGTGATCTCCTTCACCTGGGCGACATTTACTTCGGCGGTAGGCACCTGTGCTTTGTGGCATGAAAGCAAGAAGATCATGCTGCCAACGATAGCGATCGTGATATATCGCATACTAAACCTCCTCACGGGCAATTGGTGCGCGTGATCTGATAAATCTTGTCGAAAGCCGGACGAATGTGGACGGGTTCCTTGAACGGTACGTTTACAAGTTCTTTACCGTTCTCATCCATTCCGATCGCCTTGTCGCCCACACGTTTCCATTTCCGCATTATCTTTTCGCTTGATCCGAAAAGGCCTAATAGGCTCGTTAAGTCCTGATCGTTTGGAGCGTTTCGATAGACCTCTACGGCCTTATCGACTCCGGGCCCGAACATCTGCCTGGTGAAAGAGGTCGGGACGTGTATCGGCGGAATGTAATAGACATTCGGTTCAAGGCCGAATTGCGGGAATAGCGGCAGTGCGACTTTCTTGATGTGGACCAGGTAATCAAGAGGATTGTCGGCCTCGGCCTTGTCTGGTGTGTTCAGGAATCCGGCCATTCGGATCTTTCCGATACAATTCTCAAAACATTGCGGTTGGATCCCTTGTTCGATCTTTGGAAAACACGCAATGCACTTTTCAGAAGTAGAGGTCATGGGATTGAAGAACACCTTCTTATATGGACATCCGCGGACACATTCCTGATAGCCGCGGCATCGCCCTTGATCTACAAGTACGATCCCATCTTCAGGCCGCTTATAGATCGAACCGCGTGGACACGAGGCTAGACACGCAGGATAGGTACAGTGGTTACAGATACGTGCAAGATAATAAAACCAAGCCATCTGGTGAGGCACTTCCTGGCTTGCCCCGCCGTTCACGCCGCCCGCGCAGTCGTCTTCGCCGACGTTCGGATAGGCATAGTCTTCTGATTCAGGCCGCCAACCTAATACGCGTTCACCCGCCGGGGCCGACTCGAAGATAGTGCTTCCTTCATAGACCGGTTTTCCGTCGCGTTCGGACCATTGCTGGCCGTCGAGCATTTCAAGCAGGTTCAGATCCCACTTCAGCGGATAGAAGCCGTAGGGTTTGGTTTCAACATTGTTCCAAAGCATATACTCCTGGCCCTTGCCGGAAGTCCAAGTTGTCTTGCAGGCCAAGGTACAGGTTTGGCACGCAATACATTTGTTTGTGTCGAAAACAGCGGCGAACTGCTTTTGGGGCCGGCTCTCCGGATACCAATAGGACATCTCCCGTCCAAGCTGCCAGTTATTTACGCGTGCCATAGTTTCTTCTCCGTGTCATTTTGTTTTTTCCAATTGATCATTCCTGAATTCATCTGACCTGCATTTGACTGCTGACGGCCGTTTTTGACGAACCGGACCATTTTACGTGCCTGCCTGCGAGCACCGTCCAGATCAACGCACCTGACGCTGCAATTGAAAGGACCAAGGTTGCATGAAGTGCCCACCCGGCCTTTGCTGAACCACGCCTCAAAAGAAAGTAGCCTGTAAGGGCCGTGATACCGACCAGTTCGGCAAGAAGGAAGGTCGGGCGTGCAGCGTCTTTGTGTCGCTGCAAACTTTCGGCATAGGGTCCTGTGTAACTATCCTTGTTTTGCGCTCCACCAATCTCGCCGGTCACATAAGCCGGAAACGTGAGTATTGCGATCGCAATGAACAGTTTCAGACTCGCTCGTTTGATACCCTCACTTCTGAATACGTAGCCCGCCATTATCATCAGAGCGCCGGCCACCATTCCGATCGCAGGGTAGTAATTAAGCAGCAAATGAGCCTGAAGCACATCCATATTGATAATCACTTTTTGTTGATGAATCCGCCCTCAAGATAACGCTTCATTGCATCTGATTCTGTATGCGGTCTGATGCCGAGTTTGACCGGCCTCCATAGCGGTTCATCTCCGATACCTCCGGGTTCAGCTTTTGTGATCTTGACGAACGATTCACGCGGAGCGCCTGTCGGGCAATGAATGTCGGCGGCGAAGCCTTTGCCCATGCCCTGTCCGTACATTCCTTTGCGGACCAACGAGTCGGTCATCCAGGTCGGCTTGAGCCAGCCGCGGGTCGCCGACTGGTGCGAGCCCGAACGAAACATTGCCTGGTAGTTCGTTCGCGGGTTCTTTGCCAGGCCGTCCTTCCGTTCCTTTTGGCCCTGCTGCGAACCGGGCGTTGTGCCGTACATGTTGTGCCACATGCGGGTGATGCCGCGCGGCGTGCCGGGGTAATATCTCGCCCTGCAGAGAAGCCGCGCTAATTCGTAATTCGTCTTGTCCTTCTGCCAGCCGCGGAATGGACGGTCCTCGGGATCGGCGTCGATCCAGATGTAATCGCCGTCGGTGATGCCCAACTCGCGAGCGTCCGCAGGGTTGATGTCCACATATGCTTCGGTAACGAAGGGCATTCGTTTATCGCGCCGGTAAATGTCGCCAAACGGACCGAAGAGCACCGCGTTCATGTCCGTGTCGACCGGCGTCGTGTGAGCGCCGTGTCGGGTCTTCGGCGTGTGGAAAATGAATTTATAATCATCCTTCATCAGAGGGTGGGCGGTTTTCTTTGCTTCAGCCCACGTATAGACGACGTTGCGTCCGCAGCGAGTCTCGCAGCTGAGGTCGTCACGACTGACGCCGTATTCCTCGGGCCCCGCCGGCCGGAGCGCTTCGTGTGGTGCCGAGATGATGATATTCGGCTCGTAAAATGTTGAGTCGATCGGTTCGCGATGCACAGGCAGGTTCTCGCCCGCCTCGATAAATTCGTCCTCCTCACGATAGAACTCGAGACGGCCGCTCTTTGTGTACCAGGGCGTTGCGTCTGTAAGTTGATCGTAGCCAACATTCTTCGGCGTTGTGCGGCTCAGCATGATGGACGGAACACCATTCAAAGCCTTTTCGTGAAGATCTTTGAACGAATATCCTTTCGTGTTTGTCGAATTGTCGAGAATACGCTGGAGGTAAACGTCGGTCTGGCCTTCACGAACAAACTTCCAGTAATCATTGAAACGGTTGTCGCCGGTAAGTTCGGCCAGCTTCGATGCGACCGTAGCAAAAACCTCGATGTCACCCATCGTATTGAAGATCCGATCGATCGGGGTCTTGGGGAACACGACCAGGAACGGATTGGTGCATGACGCGGTCATGTCGGGGTGCTTGAGCTCCGCCCAGGAATCGACGCCAAAAACGACGTCGGCCCATTCGCAGGACGTCGACCAATGCCACTCGTTGACGCAGATCATCTCGATACGCGGCAGCGCGTTGACGACCATGTTGTAGTGCCACTTAACATTCCCAAGAATGGAATTGGCGTTCGCGAACCATAGCGACTTCGTCGGACACGGCATATGCGTCTTGCCGGTGAGAAGCTTATTTCCAACACGCAGCGGGTGGTCCTCATGGTTATAAAAGTGGGCCGACTCTGCCTTCCAGTATTGCTTAGGACGTGCGGATTTGGACGGATCGAGTTCGATGTCGAAAGGGTTCTCGGCGATCCACTGCGGCGAGCCGTTAAAAAGCGCCGTGCGGTAATTGCCCGCGTAGCTGCCGACGTTGCCGCCGATCTTGCCGACGTTGCCGGTGAGCGCGGCCAATAAGAAAACCGCGCGGTCCTTGTTGTCGCTGTTGAAGAACTGGTTCGGGCCCATGCCGAGCGCAAAAAGTGTGGTGCCGGGCTCTTTGGCAAAGTGCCGTCCAAGTGCCTGGATCGCGGTTGCGGGTGCCCAAGTCAATTCCTCTACCGTCTTTGGATCAAAATGGGCAACATATTCTTTGACCAGGTCAAAGACCGGGCGGCATTTGACCTTGCTTCCATCGGCGAGTGTCACTTCGATAGCGCCTTCCAGCAAGGGCTCCTCAACCTGTGAATTCTTACCGACATTGTCGCGTGTGAGCGGCTTGGCGGCGTTCGCCTTCGTGTCCCACCAAACGTAGTCGCCCCACTCGTTTCGCAGTTTTTCGGGCACGACATTTTGCACCGTCTGCTGGATGGGCGGGGGTTCCTTTTCGCCCTCACGCACGATGAAGGTCTGCTTTAGCTCGGCCGGCTGGCCGCCGAAAACCTCTGCCGCCTTGAGGTATTTGAGATTGTCCATCCTGACCAATATCGGCATATCGGTCCATTGATTGACGTACTCCTTGTCGTAGAGCCCTTCCTGCAAAATGACGTTGGCAAAACCAAGCGCGAGGGCCGGTGTAGTGCCGGGCCGAACAACGACAACATCATCGCCCTTGGTCGCTGTTGCGGAATATTCGCACGCGATCACCACGACGCGGGTGCCCTTCATCCGCGCCTCGGTCAGCCAATGAGCATCCGGCATCTTTGTCGTGATCCAGTTCATTCCCCAGACGACAACCGTCTTTGCCTGTTCGACCGTTGCCAGGTCGAACTCAACGGTCTGCTGGCCCGTGACCATCGTGTGGCCGGGCGGCAGATCGGTATGCCAGGAATAGTTATCGAAGCCTTTGCCGCCCATTGCCTGATCGGGGCCGACGCCTCGGATCTTTGAATCGAGCAGCGCCATCGAGTTTGCCATTCGGTACATCCCGAACACGCGTGTCATTCCGAGCAGGGGCATACCGCCGCGAAACTTCATCACCTGAGTGCCTACCCCTTGAGTCGCCTCGATAGTTGCTTCGTCATAGTGCTGCTGTTTCAATTTTTCTTTTCCGGCGTCGCCCGTGTAAGTTTCTGCAATATTCTTCAGTGCGGCAGCCACGATCGCCGCGCCTTCATCGTGCGACATTCGCACCCACTCATCGCGGCCGCGATTAAAATAGCTCTCATCCGGACGGCCATCTCTGCCTCTCGGAAATCCGTCTTCGTACCACTTTTTGAACCCGGCGCGAACCATGGTTCCATTGACCCGTCGATCACCGTAGAATCTGCGCGTCAACGCAAGGCCTTTTTGGCATACACGCGGATCCCACCGATGTGAAGTCCCGTTTCCGAATAGATCGGTTGCTTCGCCGTACTTCATCGTCGGGCCGATCCGTGTGATCACGCCTTGCCGAACGTGGGCGTTCAAGAGGCAGTTATGAGTGTCATTCGGTGCACAAGTGAATGTGTATCTGGAGTCGTACTTCCATAGATCGCGGTAGACCTTTTCCCAATCCCGGTTCGGATAGACCGCGAGGGGATTGGTGATGGCCTCAAGCCCCCATGCATTCGTTGTTGACGCTACTAGTGCGCCGAAACCGGCTGCCGAAATCCTTGCCATGAACTCGCGTCTGGAAATCTCGTTTTTCATAACTGTCCTCGTTTTCGCTCCGCTACTTGGCGTTCAATGAACGCAGATATACAATGATCGATTCGATCTCCGCCTGTGTTAGAACCTTTCGGATCGGCGACGGATTTGCGAATCCCTGCATCACCGTTCCCTGCCGTCCGCGGCCGATGGTCCCGACAAGAAATGTGTCGGTAACATTTGTCAGAAAGGCCTTGTTCCCTAACGCAGGGCCGTCACCGCCAACTCCATTTTTTCCATGGCATCCGGCGCAATTCTCTGTGAACAGGTTCGCCCCGAGTGCTGTGTCACCTTTGGCCCAGATCTGCGGCTGCGTATCCGGCGTCGCCTGTACGTTTCCTCCAAGCTGCCTAATGTAGGCAACTAGTCCGCGGATCTCATCCAGCGTAAAACCATTCTCGCGTTCGCCCCACGGAAGCATCGGTCGGCCCGGTCGCCCGCTCCGTATCGTTTGGATCAGGAATTCGTCTGATGCAAGCGACAAAAAATCGGGATTTGTTATTGACGGATTGGCCACAAGTCCCGGGAACCGCGTTCCTTGGCCGTTCGCCCCGTGACAGCTCGAACAGACGGCGGTGTAGATGGTCTCTCCGTTGTTCGCAAATTCACGGGCGCCAAATCGCATCGCCCTAACCCGATCCTTTGGCAAATAGAGGTCCGGAAGTGTTCGACGACGAAGCGAGAGTGTGTAAAGGGTCAGCAGATCGATCTGGTTATCCGTTAAACCAAGAACGGGCATCTGCGAACCTGCGACGGTCGACGCGGGTGAACGGAAATGCTGGACGATCCAGTTTGATAGCGTGTGTTCGCCCGGCACCCGAGTAAAATTCAGTTGGTTTGGGTCCTTGAAACCGGAGAGCGACAGATTGATGCCGGCGTCTCCGCCAAAATTACCTACCGCGTGGCATCCAGCACATCCTAATGTGTTGAATTGCGCCTTTGCCTCGACAAGTTTCGGCGCTCCCATTTGTGTGTCGAGAAATATCTTCAGGGCGGCCCTGTCTGGTTCGGAGATCTCACTGAACGATGTCTTCCACGCTCCGTTCGTTTCCTGCTGGGATCTTTGAAGGTGAGCCGAATACCATTCGGCGTTATAACCTTTTAGGCCGATGTGAGAAAGGTCCGGACCTTCCATTCCAGTGACATTACCGCCCGGGCGAAGCGTCCCGCCTTTTCCGTCGAGACGGTGGCAAGCGTAACAGTCAAGCCTCTCAAACGTTTTTCGTGCATTCTCAAGCGTCGGCAGGTTCGGCACGTTAAGCGGTGTATGGCAGGTGCCGCAGCTTGCATACGCATATTTCGCAGGAAGCATGGGCTCCGTCCAGAAATGAACGTTTCCATGAGCGTCATCTTTTTCTGTCGCCTGACCTTGTCCCCCGTGGCATACGGTACAGCCGATCTCGGTTGGATTGTGAACTACGGGTTTGTGAACAGCTCCGACTTTCAGATCGGTCGAGATCTGCTCTCCGGAAGCCATTCCCACATGACAGGTAACGCAGCGGTCGGTGACCTTTAAATTTGGATTTACGATCTGCCTCAGCCGAACATCGATCGGGCCCTCGTTGGTCTTCGCGCTGTTTTGAATGCCGTGCCAGTCCTTTAAGAAATTCTCGGAGACAGCTGCCGCAGCGAGCAGAATGAACACGCCAATACTTGAGACCATCAACAAATATTTATTCTTGTTCATAGCATCAATGGCCTCCCCAGTCTGATGGCGACCAGAAAAAGTCCCAATTCGGACCTCGGAAGTACGTCCCGATCACCGTCAGCACAATGAACCCGCACAGGAAACACGTAAACAAAGCAAGTGCTCCCGCTCGTGTCGAGTTATATTTGCGTACCGCCCAAATTGAGAATGCGGCATAGATCGCTGTTAGCACTGTCCCCGGATTTACGAATGTGATGATCAGCTGTGGAATGTCCGGGAACCATTCGCGAAGCCAGCCGAACTTGATAGCAAAAGCTTCGACGAGGATCGATGAGGCAAAACCGACGACCATCGACCATTTAACGAGCTTCCATCCGCCGGGCCCGCCGAACCATTCGCCTGTACCTTCTTTTTCGCGGTCAAGAAATGGGATCAATCCTAATCCGATGACACAAAGCATCGGTATTCCGATACCTCCCATGAATGCGGAGAAGGAGACGATCTCCTGAAGCCCGAGAAAATACCATGGGGCCTTTGCCGGATTCTCCGGCACAAGTGGATTTGCGAGTTCCTTAAGCGGTGCATCAGAGATAAATGCGAGGCCGATGCAGATAAGAGTCGTTAACATCAGCACGCCGAGTTCGGCATAAAAGAGGTGCGGCATTGACGGAACTGTATGTTCCGGGCCGCTGTCGACGGCGGATGTTTTCCCTTTCACTACCGCCGCAAGGTGATAGGTTTTTGCCGGTGAGTCTGTGAACACCGGATAAAATTCCTTTGCCTCTTCTGCGACACGCTCATCGGCATCTTTTGGTTTCGCAAGCCCGCCGTCTTTGCGGATGCGCCAGAAATGGACAGCCATCAGCATTGCGAGTGTCAAAGGGAGGATCATTACGTGCAGCAGATAGAAGCGAATGAGAGCTTCCTCGCCCACCTTGTCGGAACCAAGGAGTATCTCTCTCTGGAGACCACCGATATCCATCCATTGGGTAATACCCATTGCGTCTGTGATCTCACGCGGCGACTGTGCGATATTGGCACCGATAGTGATCGCCCAGTAAGCAAGCTGGTCCCAGGGAAGCAAATATCCCGTAAAGGAGAGTCCTAAAGTCGTAACAAGCAGCCCCCAGCCAATGAACCAGTTGAATTCACGCGGTTTTCGGTACGACGCGGTATAAAACGCCCGAGCCATATGAAGGATCACGGCTACGACCATCACATTCGCCGCCCAGCGATGTATGTTTCGCATGAAGCGGCCGGTTGGAACGATGAAATGAATGTCCTTTATCGATTGATAAGCTATGTCGGGATACGGTTTGTAATAGAACATCAGCAGAATTCCCGTCACAAGCGTAATAAGGAAGGCGGCCGTCGTAACGATCCCGAGCCCCATTGTCGTACTCCAACGCAGGCTCCAAAGGTGAGTACGAACCGAATGCAGGTGCAAAAAGACATTGCCGAAGATGAACGACGATCGCGTGCGGTCGGTCTTTGGCGGACCGCCGCGAAACATGGCACGGTAAACGTGGCTAGGGATAGCCCGCAGGTTCGTCCAAAATTCGTGTAATGCGGAATAGTTTTCGGCTTGCATAAACCTATACCTTCGTTCCGGCTTTCACCGTTTTCTCTTCATCGACCGTTACGGTCGAACCGCTTAACGAAACCTTGAGCCAGGGAAGCGGCTTGGGAGCCGGGCCTTTCCTGACTGTGCCGTCCTTTGTGAAACCTGAGCCGTGGCAGGGACAGTCAAAACCAGCCGGGCTCGCTTTTACAATGCAGCCGAGATGAGTACATACAGTTGAAATTGCGAACACTCCTTCAGCGTCCCTAAACACGGCAACGTTCCTGCCCGGAGGGATGAACGCCTCGCCTTCGGGAAGGGTGTCCGGTATCGAGACGTTGAATTTCTTTGCCGGTGACGCAGATACGGCTGCCTTTGGCAGCTTCAGCATTCCAAAGATCGACAAAAGAAATGCCGCCATCATAGAACCGAGTGCCGCCAGACCGAGAAAATCCCGCCTCGGCATTGGATCCGGATCAAAACGTGACTTCTTTTCACCTGGGTGTGTTGTCATTTTGAGCTCCAATTCGTCCTGAATGTGACTCGTTCCATCGAGATCGCGTCCACCGGACACCGCATTGCGCAAAGTGCACAGCGAATACATCGGTCTTCGTCTTTGAGGATCGCCGAGTTTTCGCTAAGACTCGCGTCCTTACCGATCGACCGTTCCATCAGCTCCGAAATATCAGTTTCAAAGTCAATACCATCGAGCGAAATGAGCTTTAAACACTCGGTCGGACAGACGTCGGCGCAGCCGCCGCAGAGCACGCACCTATTGCCGTCGAAGACCGGAGTAACCCCGCAGTCCAGACACCGCGATGCTTCGCGCATCGCTTCGTCACGGCTGTACCCGATCTCGACGACATTTTCGGGATGTTCGAGACGTTCGACCGGATCAATGGTCGGCACTTCAACGCGTCGGATCGATTCATAACCGCGTTCGCGACGATACCGATCAAGCACAACGTGAGTTTTCACCAATTCATGATCGAGAACATTGCCGGTCAGGTATTGATATACGGAACGCGCTGCTGCCTTGCCGGAGGCAACGGCGTCGATCAGCAGACGCGTTCCGTGGGCGAGATCTCCGGCGACAAATACGCCGTCGGCCGTTGTTTGTAAAGAAGCCGGATCGACCTTGAGCCAGTCACCCCGCATTCGCTCAACGTCCTCGCCGCCTTCTTCTAGAAATGCGAGCTTGGGTGCCTGTCCTACTGCAAGAAGCACGGTGTCGCACGAGACAATATGTGTTGACGCATCGTCATATATCGGGGAGAATTTGCGATCGTCATCATAGACGCGTAGGCATTTTCGGAACTTAACCCCGGTAACCTTGCCCTTTTCGTCGCGAACGATCTCGGTCGGCCCCCAACCATTGCTTCGCTCGATACCTTCCTCGTCGCCCTCGACGATCTCGATCGTATCTGCAGGCATTTCTTCCGCGCTCTCAAGAGAAACAAGGTGAACTCGCGTCGTTCCTGCAAGCCGGGCGGCCGTCCGAGCAGTATCAAACGCGATCTGACGAACGACCGATCTAGCGACATCATAGGCAACGTTTCCGCCGCCGATCACGACGACCTCGTCGCCAACGTCAACCTTTTCGCCTAATGACACCGCCCTCAGCAGATCTACGCCGCCTATCACACCGGGGCCATTCTCACCCGTTAGACCGATCCCGCGAGATCCTTTTGCCCCGACCGCAATAATTACAGCCTCGTGGTCTTTTCGGAGATCGGCAAAGGAAACGTCCTTCCCAACTTGGACGCCGCATCGGATCTCGACGCCAAGAGCCTCGATCACCGCAACTTCCTTAGCTATCAATTCGCGCGGAAGGCGATATGCAGGCACTCCAACGGCCAGCATTCCAGCAGCTACAGGTTCGATCTCGAAAACGACGGGCTTGAATCCCATCAAAGCAAGATCATGTGCAGCGGAAAGACCGGCCGGACCGGCACCGATGATCGCTATCGATCGGCCGTCAGCTTTCTCAACAGAGCCTTGAGTGCCGGATCTAAGAAGTGCCGCCATTTCTTCGGCATCGGCGGCGATCGGCGGTATGAAATGTTCTATCGACTCGAGTACTTCACCGATGGGACGTGTTTCGGGGCCGGCGTGATCGCAGGCAAATCTCTTAAGTGCACGAATGGCGATCGGACGATCTTGCCCGACGAACTTTCCGTCATCGTTGACTTTCGGGATCTTTCCTCTTCGGCAGGCGATCTCACATGGTGCACCGCAAATACGGCCGCAGATCGATGCAAAAGGGTTGGGCCCGCGGGCAATAAGATAAGCTTCCTCGAATTTTCCGTCTGCAATGGCTCGAACATAGCCACGGGCGTCAGTGTGCACAGGACAAGCGACCTGGCATGAGATCAGATTCTTGTGGTAATCCTCGTCGGGAACTTGAACCTTTAGAGGTAGCATTTTATTCGCCCACCGAAAACCTGCGAGAGTTTACGGACGAGAATGTGAACTTTTACACGATCCCGCCCGCATAAAACCTATTTCGCCGTACATCGCACTATGCTTCGCAAACCACGTACCATTGCCTGTTTGACCGAGCCGCTGCCGTGCGATAAGTAGAAACAACTCTGATTTTAGAAACCGGTGTGGCAGCGAAATATGATTTAAGTCATACGTCACACACCAATTATTCGTCGCCGGTGTGATAAATTTTGACAAAGTAGAGAAATGGAACCGCTTGCAAGTCGAATCAGGCCCGTTAACCTTGACGAGTACATTGGTCAGGAACATCTTGTCGGGGCGGGGAAACCGATAAGATTGGCGATCGAACAAGGCCTGATCTTCTCGTTTATCCTCTGGGGAACGCCGGGAACAGGCAAGACGACACTTGCACGCATTTACGCTAGTGCGATAAACGCCGAGTTTCATGAGCTCTCAGCCGTTTCGGCCGGAAAGGAAGACATACGTAAGATCGTAAATTCTCGCAGCTTAGGAGATCGGCCCAGGGTCTTGTTTCTTGATGAGATCCATCGATTCAATAAAGCCCAACAAGATTTTTTGCTGCCATTTGTCGAGAGCGGCGAACTCGTCCTGATCGGCGCAACGACCGAGAACCCGAGTTTCGAGGTGATCCCTGCATTGCTTTCTCGGCTTCGCGTATTTGTATTGGAAGAATTTGACGGGATACAGATGTCAGCGATCATCGATAGGACCGGTTACGATCTGGGACCTGAAGCGAAGAATTGGCTGATCGAAATGGCGAACGGCGATGCCCGTCAGGCGATCACAATGATCGAAAACACATCCCGGCTTTACGACAAGATCACGATTGAAACGCTTAAGGAAACGCTCCAGTCAAAGTTTCTACGGTACGACAAGAAAGGCGAGGAACACTACAACGTCATCTCTGCGTTCATAAAATCGATGAGGGCGAGTAAGGCTGACGCCGCAATGTATTACCTCGCCAGAATGATCGAATCGGGTGAAGATCCAAAATTCATAGCCCGGCGTATGGTCATTTTCGCGTCTGAGGACATCGGCCTCGCACAGCCTACCGCACTCGTTGTGGCAAATGCGGTATTTCAAGCGGTGGAGACCATCGGAATGCCCGAATGCGTCCACAATCTGGCTCATGGCGTAGCTTTTCTGGCAAATGCAGCGAAAGATCGGAGTTCGACCACCGCAATAGGAAACGCGATCGAAGACGTAAAGAAATTTGGCAACCTACCGGTTCCAATGGAGATCCGGAACGCACCAACGAAACTCATGAAAGAATTGGGTTACGGCAAAAAGTCCGATGGCGATCCCGACGATCTGCTGCCAAAGAAGCTTTCAGGCCGGCGCTACTTTGAATAACCAATAGTTGGAGATAAACATGAAAAAATTCTTGCTCATCGCATACCTGACCATTTCGACAACGGTTTTCTCACAAACCGAGAAAGACATCGTTTCAACCCGAGAAATGGAGAGGATCAACTGGATGGAATTCAAGGAAGTGGTCCCGTCGAAGATCAAAACCGTGATCCTTCCTACTGGTACTCTCGAACCGCATGGAGTGATAAACAACGGTGCCGACAATACTGCTCCGTTTGCAATGGCTCGAACGATCGCCCGTAGGACCAACGCGATGATCGCTCCGACATTGCCCTATGGCATCACAGGTTCAATGGAAGCCTATCCGGGAGCTTTTCAGATCACGGAAGCAGCGTATCGACCGTTTGTAAAGCAGGTGCTTGAGGGACTCGCGAAAAACGGCTTCAGGAACATCATAATAATGAATGGCCATGGCGGAGGTCAGACCGCGGTCCTACAATCGGTTGCCGCCGAGGTGGCATCCGAGAAACGTGTAAGAACGCTTGTTATTAATTGGTGGTCGTTCGCATCTGATGAGACAAAAGAAGTATTCGGTGAAGATGGCGGACATGCGGGTTGGAATGAGACCGCTTTTATCCAGGCGATCGATCCGACATTGATCCATCCTGAGCGTTACACAGAAGATCTTACTACCGCCTATCCTGCGTCCGGCACATGGTCGGCGGTTCCCTTTCCTTCATCGATCGGGCTCTATCAAAAGGGACAGGGTTATCCGAAATTCGACCAGGCCAAGGCCGATCTTTACTATAGAAAGGTAACCGACAAGGTTGCGAACCTCATCACTGAGACCGTCCGAAAATGGGATATGGCGGGCCTTTGAGAACAACGCACTCAATTTCGCTTGATTGTGAAACAATCACCGCGTTATTATCGTCTTATTGACTGACCATAATAGTATTCTGGTCAGCAGTAAGAATATGAAAGGATCAGCACAACCCAAGACTACACGCGAAGCAATTCTCGACGCTACGGACCGTCTCTTGTCACGATACGGATACAAAAAGATGACCATCGACGATCTTGCTCGAGAGGTTGGCATTGGTAAGGGCAGCGTTTACCTGCATTTCACGAGCAAAGAGGAGATCGCGCTCTCTCACATTGATGGGATCATCGAAAGGCTGAAGAAAAAGCTATTCGCCATCGCAGAGTCAAAAGCATCGTGTGAAACGCGGCTGCGAAAAATGCTCATCGAGCGGGTGGTCTTCCGTTTCGACAGCGTCCAGCATTATACCCAAAGTCTGAACGAGCTGCTTGCCCATCTTCGGAGCCGCCTGCTGGATAGGAGAAAGAGGTACTTTGAGGAAGAAGCACAGCTGTTTGCCAAGGTTCTCGCCGATGGCAAACGCCAAGGCATCTTTTCACTAAAGGACCCTCTTGAGACTGCTCGGATTTTGCTTGATGCCACCAATTCGCTTCTCCCCTACAGTCTCAGTGCATATGAGCTTGGCGACCGGAAAGAGATCGAGAAAAAGTCGCAGCGTATTGCTGACCTGATATTGAACGGACTGCTAAAACATTGATCCATAAGGGAGTCCTTTCTATGCAATACAAAAAGATCCTATCCGCACTGTCGACTCTGGCATTGTTCGTTTTCGCAGCGATCAATATTTGGACGCAATCACCACAAGCTGCGGCCGATATTGAGCTCGATGCGGCGACTCGGAATTCGGTGATCGATAATCTGATAAAGGAGCTAAATGACGGTTACGTGTTTCCAGACGTTGCCAAGAAAATGGAGGCCGATCTTCGCCGCCGCCAGACCAATAAAGAATATGAGCTTATCGAGTCCTCAAGGGCATTTGCGCAAAAGTTGACTGAGGACCTTCAATCCGTCAGCAAAGACAAACACCTCCGCATAAGGTTCTCAACGGACCCGATCCCGGTTCGCGCACAGCGGGGCGAGCCGACACAGGCCGAGCGAGACCAGCAATCCTGGTTTAACAAACGAAGTAATTTTGGTTTCGATCGCGTCGAAAGAATGGACGGAAACATCGGCTACATCGAACTTCGAGGCTTTAACGATCATGAGGCAGGTGCTGAAACTGTCGCCGCCGCAATGACTTTCCTCGCGAATACCGAAGCGATCATCTTCGACCTTCGTCAGAATGGCGGTGGCAGCCCATTTATGGTTGCCTTGATCAGTTCATATTTATTCGGAGACAAGCCCGTCCATCTAAACGACCTATATTGGCGTAAAGGTGATCGCACCGACGAATTTTGGACCAAACCTGCGGCTGCCGCCAAGAAATTTCCTGATAAGGATGTTTATGTCCTAACGAGTAATCGAACATTTTCAGCGGGTGAGGAATTCACCTACAACCTGAAAAATCTAAAGCGTGCGGTCATCGTTGGTGAAACGACCGGTGGCGGGGCTCATCCCGGCGGCATGGAAAGATTGAGCGAACATTTTGGTGTGTTCATTCCGGCCGGCCGGGCCATTAACCCTATATCGAAAACCAATTGGGAAGGTACGGGCGTCGAACCTGATGTAAAAGTGCCTAGAGAACAGGCTTTGAAGGTCGCTTATCTGATGGCTCTTAAAAAGTCGGTTGACGCTATCAAGAATGAGAACATTAAAGCCGACGTGAAGACGATGATCGAGGAAGTCCAGAGACAACTTGATGATCTAAGATCCGCTCAGGGTAAAAAGCAGTGACCAATTTTCGAGGTCAAGAACCGCGGCGCACAATTCCAGCAACATATTCTTGACCTCGACTCATTCATTTTGTGAATTTATCGTTTCCAGTAATTCTTGATCTTCAGATCAAGCATCGGAAACGCACAGTACTCGACATTCCTTCCCGATTCCCTTAGTTTCATTACCATCGGAATGGCCGCATCGGCGTTTCGTGTATGAACTATGATCGTAGCGGCCCGCTGAATGTCATGTCTCTCGTTCAGCCACTCAGCGATGGCATAGCCCGTGTTTTCGAAATCGCCATGATCATTCGAAACATAATGATGTGGAAGCAGATCGTGATCGAGAAAAATGGCATCAAAAGCGGACTCAGCAAGTTTCAACTTTGCGTCCGCGACTGTCTCCGCGACGATCAGACTGTCACCCGCAAATCTATTTTCGAACCACTTGTGTCGTCGTTCGTCGTCATCCAATAAAAATACGCTTATCGGGGTACGCTCTGCCTTTGCATCAGCTAACCCAAATCTCAACAATAAGTTACGAACAAAACTCATCAGTCTATTGTCACTATATCCGACTAATCTCAATATAGCACAATGGAGAACCTTGATATGCAGTCTGTGGATCTCGCGTTTAGATCCCTGCAGCTTGAGTTGTCAATTCCGGGTGCTATAATCCACTCTGTTCACTTCACTTCAATGCCGACCGAAAAGACACGACCGAATCGTTTGAAAGCAGTACCTAGATCTGACTTGCAAGACGCGGGTGAGACGTTAGAGGCTTCCGGAGCCGATGAATGCCAGACCTGTTTCGGGACAGGGATCGAGATCGTTCCCGAAAAAGGAGCAAGGCCTTGCAGCTGTCGAACCCAAAATGCTCATTCGACATCATTGAACCGAGTTAAGCTTCCCAATCGCTATGCAAGCTGTCATTTCCATAACTACAAACCGCAGAATCCTTCTCAAGATCGTGCGTTCAAGCTGGCGTCAAAACTTACAATGGAGTATCCGGCAGTTGACCAGGGAATTCTGTTGATGGGTTCTGTAGGCGTTGGGAAGACTCACCTCGCAGTATCTGTCTTAAAGGGTCTAACTGAACGGGGATTCAAATGTCTCTTCTACGAATTTGGCTCTTTGTTGAAAGAGATCCAGGATTCCTACAACTCAAATACAAAAACATCAGAGCTCACGGTGCTCGCCCCTGTTTTTAATGCGGACGTGCTGGTGCTGGATGAACTCGGTGCTTCGAAGCCGACCGACTGGGTGAGAGATACGATGGCCCACATCATTAACACGCGGTATAACGACCAAAGACTCACGATCTTCACCACAAACTATCTTGACGACAGGAAGAACGACCGCGAAGAGACTTTGGAAGACCGGATCGGCGTCAGAATGAGGTCTCGTTTGTTTGAGATGTGCCGAACGGTTGAGATGTCCGGAAATGATTATCGCAAGAGTTTTGACAAGATCAGATCTGCCGGACTTTCTTAGGGTCACCTGCGTTAGTTCCGGCCGTCAGTTTTGGAAAAAGCCGAAAGACAAAAAGTGCGGTCAGGATCGTCCCGAAAACCGCCGGATAAAATACGTCTGATTTCACTATCATCCAGAAATGGATCACGCCCAGGATCGCGATGGGATAGATCAGCTTATGTAGCCTCGCCCATCGCTTGCCGCCAAGACGCTTGATCCAACCATTCGTAGAGGTCACTGCCAGGGGGACAAGCATCAGAAAGGCCGTCATTCCAAGGGCAATGAACGGCCGCTGGATCACGTCTGCACCGATCAATTTAAGGTCTAAACTCTTATCAAAAACACTATATGTGGTCAGGTGAAGCAAGCCGTAGAAAAACGCGAACAACCCAAGCATTCGGCGGTATTTGATGACGAAGTTCCATCCGAACAACTTTCTTAACGGCGTCACGGAGAGTGTGACGATGAGGAAAACTAGTGTCAGGACACCGGTCGTCCGCAAGAAAAATTCAATTGGATTTGCGCCGAGTTGACCGCGGAGAGCATCGTATCCAAGCAAACCTAACGGTAAAATTGCGTTGAGCGCGACCAAGATCTTATTGAACCTGACTTCGTTCATCAAAAATACTTCCGTAGATCCATACCTGCATACAAACCGGCCACTTGGTCTGCATAACCGTTGAACATCAAAGTCGTCCTAGTCGAAAATTCGCCGATCCGCCGTTCCGCCCCCTGCGACCATCTTGGATGATCTACCTCCGGATTAACGTTCGAATAGAATCCGTATTCGTCCGAATTAGCCAGGTTCCAGGTCGTCGGCGGTTCCGTGTCCGTCAATGTGATCTTCACGATCGACTTTATGCTCTTAAAACCGTATTTCCATGGAACGACCAATCGAATGGGAGCACCGTTTTGATTGGGCATTGGTTTACCATAAAGTCCGGTTGCAAGTATGGTTAGCGGATGCAACGCCTCGTCCAGTCTCAATCCTTCAACGTAAGGAAAATCGATGCCTGCCGAAAAGGACGATTGCATTCCGTTTGGGCCGATGGGCAGCTTAACGTCGGGATTGGTCGAACTCCCATGATAGTAAGTTTCGAAAGCGACATACTTTGCGGCTGAGAGCGGTTCGACCTGATCGAGAAGTTTCTTTAACGGGAATCCCATCCACGGAATGACCATCGACCACGCCTCAACACACCGAAATCTATAGATCCGTTCCTCTTGGTCGAATTTCAAAAGATCATCAATGTCAAAAACCTTGGGCTTGTTGACCAAACCGCCTACCTCTACCGTCCACGGACGAGTAACAAACCCCTTTGCGGCGCTTGCAACGCGGCCTTTGCTGGTCGAAAACTCGTAAAAATTATTGTAATTCGTTATCTCTTCGAAGGTATTGGGCTTCTCTTTGGTCGACTGTTCGGTTTGGGCGGAAACGGTGGATATCTCCGTCTGTGCAGGCTCCTTTTCCGATATCGGATTGAAGTATCTATAGGTCAGCCCGGTCGCCAGACTCGTACCCGCAAATATTCCGGCCCTGATAAAGTTTCGACGATTTAAATAGGTACTCTCGGGCGTGATCTCGCTAGGTTTGACAGCTTTTTGTGACATTATTATTCAACTGACATTGTTTTTCACACATTCGATCTTCTCTTAGAAACGTGTGAACGGATCGCCGGACCGATCCATTTTGCCACGTTCACGCTTTCGCCTTCCGTCTCAGAGACGACAAAAATACCATAGCCGTTCGATCCAAAACACGCCGCAGCGACCTCATTTTTCTTAGTACACAAAGCCGCGTCATTTTGTTGCCCGACATCTCCGACTTTTGTCAAAAGTATCGAGACCAGTTTTTCATTGACCAAAAGGACCACATGAGCGAAATGACGACCATTGATCAGGCAGTGATGAGCCGCGATCACCTTCGCACTTTTGCCCAAATGAGCAACAATAGCCTCACTTACGACTTTGTCAAAACCTTCGTTCACCGGATCGACGGTGATCGACGCTGCCTCGAGAGAGATCGGTCGCTCTGGCAGATCATGGAAAAGAGCACATTTAAAATGATCATCAATCGCATCTTCGGCAGCTTCTTCCAAAACAGCCGGCACTATCTTTGTCATAGTGTCCGGTGTTACTGGATTCGTCATGGCCGGCTCCGGTAGATTCACCGAAACCCCCGTTAGCATTGGACCGTAGTCACTGAGAAGGAGCACAGAGCCCAATGTGATCATGATCACGCACGCCGCACCTGTTAAGAACAGCTGCCACGCGAAAGGTCCGAACCGCGGCCCCACCGCTTTGCTTCGCAGATCTGATCTAAGTCTTGCGGCAAAACTCGAGTCAATGATCGATTCCTCTGTATTTCTTACTGCCGACGACAGCCTTTCTCGAATCGCACGTCGAACTGCCAGAATTTCCCGACAATCCCGGCACTGTTCGAGATGCCGTATCACACTATGATTCGTCTCTACCAATAGTTCTCCGCTGAGGTAAGAATCGATAATGTCGCTGAACTCCCTGCAAGTCATCTTTGCTCCGCCTCCCTGCGCTCCGCGGGGAAAATACCATATTGACGGGCAATTGACGCAAGTTCTAGCCGAAAGAGTTTCCGTCCTCGATGAAGCCGCGACATCACTGTCCCGATCGGCACCCTCATCATTTCGGCTATTTCTTTGTATGAGAACTCTTCAACATCAGCCAATAATACGATCTCCCTGAACTTTTCGGGTACCTGTTTGATGGCGGTGAGGATCTCTTTATCGGTTAGATGCTGGTCGATCGACGGTTCAAAAGCGATCGTCTCAGCGATAAGTTCCTCTTTATCCTCGACCAACCTCAGCCTTCCAAGCTTTCGCAGCCGCTTTCCGTTCACGTGGTACATGATCTTGGTCATCCATGCCCGAATGTTGGTGCCCTGCTCATAACGGTGGAAGGACTTTAATGCCTGTGAAAGCGTTTCTTGAAGGAGGTCCTCGGCCTCGGCCCGGTCACGGACAAGCCAAATGGCGATACGAAATAAGTCAGGCACGTGCGGAAACGCTTCCTTCTCGAAATTCTCCCACCGATCCTCTTTTTCCGATCTTCCAAGGCCAAACATCTATCATTCGCTTCAACCTCTAATAATTCCGAATTACCCGCTTTTTATTTCATTATTGCTGGCAAAATCACCAAATTACGAATGAAATCCAAATTGTTTAATTTTTTTGAACAAACTACTTTATTTTTTAACGATTTTGAGTATAATCGTTATGGCAGTCAGCTCACCCGCCTTGCCGCACACCCAAGAACATATGCCCTCCACTTCCGTACTCTTACAAGACGGCCGATACCGAATCGACCACCCCATATCCGAATCCTCAACCTGTTCGGTCTTTCAGGCCTACGATACCGTCAGCGATTCAAAGGTCGTAGTTAAAGAGATCGCAGTACGTTTAAGCAAGGTCACGACCCTCTCACAGCAGGAGGGGCTTAAGCTTGCATTTTCGAACCACGCAAAGGTGCTGTCAGAGGTCAAACATCCGGCGCTTGTCCGCGTAAACGATTATTTTTCTGAGATCGGACGGCAATACCTCGTTCTCGAATCGATCGAAGGAGACGATCTTCAATCGCTGATCTCGCGCAACAAAAGGCCATTTTCCCTGGTTGAGGTGTCCGACTGGGCTGACCGTGTTCTCGACGGTCTTCATTACCTTCACAATCTTTCGGAACCGATCATTCACAAAAATGTTCAGCCAAAGAACTTGCGGCTCTTTTCGGACGGGAACGTAAAATTACTTGCTCATGGAACCGGTGCGGGAGAGCCCACACTGAACACGAGCATCAACGAAGACACGATCGAAAATGGGATCCTGAACTTCTCGCCGTTGGAGTTGATCTGGGACGGCCTTGATTCAGCCTCTCAAAAGGTCATACTCGGCGATTATGACGATAGGTCCGAACGAGTTCTTAAATCTCCTCCGGATGCTCGAAGCGATATTTACTCGGTCGGCGCAACACTTTACTTTCTATTGACAGCCCGAATGCCCGTCGACCCGCTCGAGAGATCGATCGAGATCCTCGAGGGCAAACCGGATCCGTTAAAGTCGCCTCACAAGGTCGACCCCTCAATACCCACTGAGGTCTCAGACGTAATAATGCGGGCGATGGAGATAAAGCGGGAAAACCGTTTCGATTCGGCCGTAATTATGCGGCAGGTCCTACGCACCTCATTTGTAAAGGTGCAGGAACGTTCCGCTCTGGAAGCTCGCGAACTCGAAGAGGCCGCCGAAGACCTTCGATTTGCAGAAAAGGTACGGCAAGACCAGATACAAGCTCTAGTAGAACAAAAAGCCAGAGAACTTGAGGAAGAAAAACAACGCCAATCTGAACTCCTGGAGCAAAAGCTGAGAGAGGCTGAGGAATTGAGGCTCGCAGCCGAACGACGTGCGGAAGAAGCTGAGCGTCTTTTGCGCGAACAAGAAGCCCAACGCACGACAATTGAAAATGAGATCCCATCTGCCCAAGAGCCGACTAGATCCGCAGTTCCCGTGTTTGAGGATGATCTCTTAGGGATCAAACTTGACGTACACACAAGTGCCCAACCCGATACCATTGTCGATAGCTTCGAACTCGACATGTCATTCACTCCCGATCGATCTGAACAGGAAGTTGTCGCGTTCGCAGAAGTACCTTTATCGAGTCACGAACAAGAAGACCCTCAGGCGCTTTCTGAAGTTGAACTTGGTTCAACCGAGGAATCGACACCGGAAAATGTAGCGACCGATCCCGGGTTTGTGGACACTGGAATTTCTGCTTCGGTCGTGAACGAGGAGCCAACTCAGACTGTCGAAGAGACAAAGGTCGAATCGGAAGGGACAAAATATTCACCTGCGACGAGATCAAGCTCATTCGATTACGGTGTTTCGGTTGATACCGGAAGGAAACTCCCGATTCCCGTTATTGCTGGTTTGGCATCGTGCTTGGTTTTGGTTTTAGCAGTGGCCGGGTATTTTATGTTTGCAGGATCGGGAACAGGACATTCGGTCGAGACTCCGCCGGTCCAGCCGGCCTCCACGACCGTTGCCGCGCCTCAGAGTTCAGAACCAAAACCTGTCGAGCCGAATTCTGCGACGACCGATTCCGGCATTTTGTCCGACACATCTCCCGAGAAGGTCGAACAGTCTCAGATCGAGGCGCCCGGTAAATCCGGGGCAAAGCCCGCCCCTGCGAAAGCGACCAAACCCACATCAGAGCCAACAAAGGCTCCGGAAAAGAAGAAAGTCACCGTTGATGATCTGATCAACGACAACTAGGAGTCCCACTCAAACTTCCAAGCCCAATAGAATATTGTCCTATGAGAACCGAATCCGCCCTTAAGACCCGCCTTTCCCTTAGGTCATTCACGATCGCTATGGTTGCGATCCTGACCGTCACGTCGCTCTCGGCATTTGCCCAAAATCCACCGCTTAGCCTTGCCGACCTTTTGATCGGCCTGCGTTCTAAGAAGGTCACTTTGGAAGAACGAAACCAAATACTTACTGCGGCGGTCAAAGAACGAGGAGTGACGTTTGCAACATCACCCGAGATCGAGCACGAACTGACAGCCACCGGCGCCGACGCTAACCTTATCGCGGCCGTAAGAGCAAAGAGCAAACCTGTCCCGCCGGTCGTTACCGCTACTCCGGCTCCGAAACCCGCTGCGACTCCTATTCCTACACCAACGCCTCCGGATGCAGGCTATTATCAGAAACGAGCAGATATCAGCCTGGAAAAAGGCGACGTCGATTCCGCAGTGACCGATTATACGAAAGCGGTCGAAATGAAGAACGACGATCCGTCTCTATATGTCAGCAGGGGCAAAGCGTTGTTCTCCAAAAAGTCTTATGACCTTTCAGTCAAGGATTTCGACAAGGCGATCGAACTCAGTCCCAAGACTGCGGTTGCGTTCTTAAACCGAGGTGCATCCTACGAAAAACTCGGAGATGTCCAGAAGGCCCTTGCCGATTATCGAAAGGCTGCGGATCTGGACGCATCAAACGAGGCCGCGAAAGCCGAGGCTAAACGGTTGCAGGATCAGTTGGACAAGGAAGCAGCAGCAAAGGCTGCCGCTGTAAAGCCTGTAGAGGTTGTAAGGCCCGAATTTTTGAATCTCGGCAATCTTACGACCGCTAACGCGGTCCGGCTTGTCACGCCCGTATATGCACAGATCGCCCGACAATCACGAATAGAGGGTAAGGTCCTTGTCGAGGTCGAACTCGATCTTGACGGCGATGTCGTCTCGGCAAAGGCTACGTCCGGTCCTGCGATGTTGCGTCAGGCGGCCGAGGATGCGGCAAAACGGTCAAAATTCAAGCCGGCAATGTTTAATGACCTGCCGATCAAAGCAAAAGGCGTAGTTAGCTACAACTTTAGCCTCTAGGGAATGCATAATATAAAAAAAGAGCCGCCCGATCTTTTGGCGGCTCTTTCTTATTTTCCAGCGATCTTACTAATACGCCGCGGAGGACGATCCTGATATTATGCCGATCGCTTCCTGAGCGATCTTCACACCGACCGACGCACCGATCCTTGTGGCCCCCGCTTCGAACATCGCTCGCGCATCGTCGATCCCCTTAACGCCGCCGGATGCCTTTACACCGAGAGCGCTGCCGACAGTTCGGCGCATAAGAGAAACATCCTCGACCGTGGCACCTCCTTTGGCAAAACCTGTTGACGTCTTTACGAAATCAGCTCCCGCATTTTTTGAAGCGAGACATGCCCGAACCTTTTCTTCGTCCGTAAGCAACGCTGTTTCGATAATTACTTTAAGCAGCACTCCGTTTTCGTGTGCGGCCTGGGCGACGGCTCGAATATCATCTTCGACAGCACAGTCGTCACCCGATTTGAGCGCGCCGATGTTGATCACCATATCGACCTCGCGGGCACCATTGAAAATGGCCCTGCGAGCCTCAAATGCCTTTACATCCGGAAGCGTGGCGCCCAGAGGAAAGCCGATAACAGTACATACCGGCACACCGGTTCCACGCAAGAATTCAGATGCCCGTTTGACCCAAGCCGGATTTACACAAACGGATGCAAAACCAAACTGGGCCGCCTCGTCGCATAATTTGCGAATGTCTGACTCGCTCGCTTCCGGTTTGAGAAGTGTATGGTCGATCAGACTCGCCCAATCGTGAGCGGTCGCTGTTTCGCCCAATACGATCCCGATACGTTCCGCACCGGCGTCAACGATCCTTTGAACATCGGCTGTGCAGAACGATCCGCAATTTTCCTCACCGGCAAGCTTTGCAAGAACTATATCCGTTATTTGATCAACCAATTTGTCGTAGTTTGGGTTCATTTCCTGTATTCGCGGTCGATGGAATCGATCTTCCCGACCCGATGTTTGTGTCTCGCCTCGCTGATCTCTGTGGTGATAAATGCTTCGACGATCGCCTTTACCTCATCAATACCGTTTTGTCCGCTGCCCAGCGTTAGTACATTTGCCCCGTTGTGTTCCCTCGAGTTTTTCGCCAGAGCCGCAGAATAGCAGGCCGCCGCACGCACACCGGGCACTTTGTTTGCGGCCATCGCGCTCCCGATCCCTGCCCCGTCAACCAGAATACCTCCATCGACTTGCCCGCTCCCGACAGCCTTTGCGACCGCGTGGGCGAAATCGGGGTAATCGACCGGATCTGCCGAGTTCGTACCAAAATCTCTTACCTTAACGCCAAGTTCCGACAGGAAACTCTTCAGCTGTTCCTTCATCTGAAATCCGCCGTGGTCGGCTCCGATCGCGACGCTGTGGATCTTAAGGCCTATGTTTCGTGATTCTTTTCGTATCAATACCAGATGCTTGTCCGAAACGATATCGCTCGCAAGCGGGGTAAATTTCGCATCTGCAGACACCCGGACGCGTGAACCGCTGTCTAGTCCACGAAGGTCGTCTTCGGTTATCAGCAATTTTGCAGACTCGTCCCGGTCCCATTCCCTTTCGGTTCTTTCCCGTAGTGAATTGACGATCACATGCTCGGGTTCGTGTCGGGCCTCGGCAGCGTCATCTGGCACGCTGCTCAAAACTTCCCGTACAAGCTCTCTGACCTTTTCTCTGGTGTTTTGATCGACTATTGACATTTGAGCGTGGTTTGAAAAATGACCAACGATTGAATAGTATTGCTAAAAATCCATTCTATCAACATTCGAAAACATGTCAGCAGGATCATCAGCCGCCGCCACAACCGAGTTTACCAACCCTAACCTCGAAGTGCTCTTCAATGCCGGACAGATAAGTGAACGGATCGCCGAGCTTGGGGCTCAGATCACCGAGGAATATTCAGACAAGGAACTAGTGCTGGTCGGTGTGTTAAAGGGTTCGTGCGTTTTCATGGCGGATCTGATGCGTGCCATCGACCTGCCCCTTACCATCGATTTCATGGCCGTATCAAGCTATAAGGACGGTACGCAATCCTCAGGTGACGTGGAAATATTGAAGGATCTGAGTAACCCGATCCGTGATAAGGACGTGATCGTGGTTGAAGATATCGTGGACACGGGCCTGACCCTGTCCAGGCTTTTGGAGATACTCGGCTCACGCGGCGCACGATCGATCAGGCTCGCCAGTTTCCTCGACAAGCCTGAACCGCGAATAAAGAAAGAGCTAAAGATCGATTACACCGGGTTTGTCATACCGAACCGGTTTGTCGTAGGTTACGGCTTGGATGCGGCGAGCCGTTATCGAAACCTTCCATTCATTGCGGTCGTCAAAGACCCGTCCGCCGTCTGATCACTCTACCGAAGGATCGTATCTGCGTCTGCTCGCCAAAAGGCCTTTGAACATAAAGAAAAGGGCCATTAGGTGAAAGCCGAACGCAAAGAATTCCCGATAGCCAAGCACGACGATCGTGTCAAACACGTAGAGAAACATCCCGATAATGAACGCGACGTCGTTACCACGCCGTGAAAGGTAACCAAACCCTGCCAATACCAGTGCGATGCCGATATTCGCCAACAAACCCGTCACAAATCGGCCCCCGAGGCCATCAAATGTGAAGTGATTGTCGATGTAATGTGTCATCCCGAGCCCAAAAAAGAGGCTCGATATTGAAAAGAAGTATATGAGCAAGGAATTAGCGACCCCGGCAATTGCCACCCAAAAGAACCAATTTGCCCCAAGGCGCATCTCGCGGATCTTATAGGCTTCGTCCGCGGGCCCGTGGATTTTTGCTGCTGCCTGCATTTCCTTATCCTCCTTTAATTTACAGATAGGCGGAACGAATCCATAATATCACAATCTTTCATCGCGGGATGACCATTGCGGACGGCATCAAAATCACAGCTTTCGGGTTGACCTTCACCGTTCGAATCCGTATAATTTCAACTTTTCGGCTATTGGGCAAAATGTTGTCCGTGCCGCAGGAGATAACCAATGAGTTACGCAATCATCAGAACCGGCGGAAAGCAATTTGCGGTCGCAGAAGGCGAACAGGTCCGCGTGCCCTCGATCGACGCCAAAGAGGGCGGAAAGGTCGATATTGAGGCTTTGGTACTGGGCGAAGGAAAGGACGCAAAGCTTGGCGGAACAATTTCGGCTACGGTCGTTGGCCACGGACGCGCCGAAAAGGTGATCGTTTTCAAAAAGAAACGCCGCAAACAGTACAAGCGCAAACAGGGCCACCGTCAGGGTTATACGGAAATTAAAATAGAAAAGATCTAGGAGGAAACGGATAGGCGAGATCGTTTGCGAACTGCGACCTTATTACTTACGCAATCCGCAATCCGCACTCCGCAATTGAAAAATGGCACATAAGAAAGGTGTAGGATCATCGCGAAACGGCCGCGATTCAGCGGCACAAAGGTTGGGGCTTAAGAAATTCGGCGGACAACACGTGCTCGGCGGCAACATTCTTGCGCGTCAGCGGGGCACGAAATGGAAGCCCGGCAAAAATGTCGGCCGCGGGAAAGACGACACGCTCTTCTCGCTGATCGAGGGAGTAGTGAAGTTTGAAGACAAAGGCCGCAAAGGAAAGTTTATCAGCGTTTATGTGGTCGGAGCTCCTGAACTCGGGCCCGCTGCGGCATAACATAACAAATTGCATCAATACGAAGGAGCACATGCCTACAGGGCCTGTGCTTCTTTTTGTTTTGAGGACGTGCCGGGTTCGAACCTGCTAATTTGGCCTTCGTGTCGACCGCTTTCTCGGCTGCTTTCTGCGAATGCTTGAACCATCGTCGGTACCGCCGATAAAAGGCTCCATGTTGGACGCAGTATTGTTATTTACGGTGCGTCGGACCGTATTGCCTGGAGCAACCCGTCTCGGCGGTGTAGGTTCCGCTCTAATGAAACTTGGATCGGTTTCGCCTTCAGTCCCTGTCAACAATGCCCCGGCTATCGCCGACACCGCAAGCATTCCGATTAGTATGATCAAACGAATCATTTTTCCTCCGTTTCTATAATAAAGCCAAAAAGGCCATCGTTGCGGCTCCTTTCCTTGCGTACCGTCTAAAAATTCTCCTACTTAGATCGTTTCGCTCGCGATCCCGATCAAGGACGCCTGGATCTCCTTGCTTTTGATGTTCGTCGTTTTTGCTCTGGATCAGAGTTCGAGACCGTCTTTTTTACATGAAGTTCTTCTATGGCGACCTCTCCCGTTTTGGATTTCCTGGGAGTAGGCGGCGTTATCTGATCTGATTCCTGAGCCGAATTCAAATTCCTTTCCGTTTCGCCAATATACCCGACCTTCCGCTTTTCGGTCACGTCGATCTTCGGGGCCGTTTGGCCTGATCTGTCACCTGAAACGCGATCACTGGGTTTTTGAGTTTTAAGTTCGAAACTCATACTACGCCCTTCGGCAGAGGTAAACCCCTCGGCCGTCTCCCGCTGTTGATCAACGGGAGCATTCGGCAACTGCCCCGCGGACGCTGGACTCTTTAATTGACGAGTGGCACCGGTTGCATGAGTCTCGTCGTTTTCAACTTCAATGTCTTGACCTCCAGTGCGTTTAACTCTCGTTTTCAGTGCCGGTTTCGACAAACTCTTCGCGCCGTTTATTGTTATCGACTCATTGTTGTCCACGGTTTCGGTACGGCCGCGCCGAGTCCTTGCCGATCTACCAGAACTGCCCGAAGGCTTCTTTATCAGCACTTCATCGTCCTTTTCCGGAAGACTGAACGATCTCGCTTGACCGACCGTCTCTGACTGGGTCGAGCCAGTTGTTTCACTCCGAGCGGGACTCTTCGATGGAGCCGCAGGTTGCTTTTTGCGTACCGGGCTCGGCGTAGGGTCCGGAGCCAAAAGGTAGCTACCGCTTGCGGACTCAGCCCTAAGGTCTAAAAGAACGCCGCCCAAAGTCAAAACCAAAAGTAGAAGAGTTGAGATCAAACCTCGAGCCTGCATTTAGATCGCCTCCATTATTCGTAATTAGACATCATTAAGAGCGAAAAGGTCTAAAATAAATGAGATCAGGTTGAAATATAACACCCAAATTGGCTGCTGTTCTCATGAAATTCAGACTATTAGAGATTTTTTTTTCGTGGCTTCGAAATTGATTTCCACAGTTACCTGAATTCGGACGTCAGGCCTCTTTAGGACCGATCATGCGGTATCTGCTGCACCTTATCAACTTTCCACAAAACGTCCACAACATTTCCACAAACTTTTCCACAAAGATTTCCACTCCGTATCGTGAAGACCGCATGAAATAAGGGGAATAGTTAAAGTACTTTCTACTTGACTTAGAATTTAACGGGTGTAAGATAGCTTCACAGTCGAGATTACTTACGGGTAACTTGACCGACACCGGGAGGTGGAACGGAGGTGGTGACACACCGTTCGCGGACAGAAGGAGCGGAAAGCCGCTGTCCTGGACGCCCAGAGTCGAAGCCGAAAGGCTTGCTAGGTTTGCAGCAATGCGAACTGAGTTGCTCGGATAAAAACGAGTAACGCCCTTTGGAAGTGATCAGCCGAATGGGTGCTACGCCGCTCGCGTCGAAAGATGCCGAGCCTCGTTGCCGGGAACGTAACCGGCGGTGGAGGAAAAGCCACCAAAACAAAAACCTAACGGCACCACGCACTTTGAGTGCGAACGGAATGTGTAAACAGGAAGGGTGCTGACCGGAGAAGGCTCCCCGCAGAGATTCTTCGGGATACAAATCGGCGGTTCGAACGTGTACATGCGAGAACTGCCAAACCCTTTAGAACGCTTCGGCGTTCAACAGGAATCAAGAGCGTCGCTCCGAGCAATCGAAGCGACGCTTTTGAGTTTTTGCCTAAGCCAATTCGAAACCCTCACTTCACTGCAAGACTCTTCCAGGTTTGTAAATGCCTGGTTGAAACCCTAAACTCTCCTAAACAACGTGTTCATAGACAGAGTAAAGATCAAGATCAAGGCAGGCGACGGCGGCAATGGCGTTACCGCGTTCCGACGTGAAAAATTCGTCCCCCGCGGCGGCCCTTCGGGCGGCGACGGCGGCAATGGAGGTGACGTTTGGCTTGAATCTGACGAAGGCATTAATACCCTGCTACATCTTAGATTCAATCCTGAACACAAAGCCGAGCGCGGCCGACATGGTGAAGGTTCAAACCGATTTGGCAAACATGGAGAAGACGCAGTAATTAAGGTGCCCGTTGGGACACAGGTCTTCGACGCCGAGTCTAATGATCTTCTTTTTGATTTCACCGAACCCAGGCAGCGATTCCTTGCGGCAAAAGGCGGCAAAGGGGGCTGGGGTAACGCACATTTCGCGACTCCGACACGGCGAGCCCCCAAGTTTCATTACCAAGGAAGGCCTGGCCAGGAAAAAGAATTACAGCTGGAATTGAAATTGATCGCCGATGTCGGCCTCGTAGGCTTCCCGAACGCAGGAAAATCGACGTTGATCAGCGTGATCTCGGCGGCAAGGCCAAAGATCGCGGATTACCCGTTCACTACGCTGGAACCCAATCTGGGTGTTGTCGATATGGGCGACTACAAGACGTTTGTGGTGGCAGATATACCGGGACTTATCGAAGGGGCATCAGAGGGTGCCGGTCTGGGTGACCGGTTCCTCAGACACGTAGAACGAACAAAGCTGATGCTGCATCTTGTCGATGTATCATCGTTCTCGGGCCGTGATCCGGTGAGTGATTACGAGATCATAAACCGAGAACTTGCAGCCTATAATGTTGATCTGGCGGCCCGTCCGCAAATTGTCGTAGCTACGAAGATCGACGCGATCGACGATCCGGAAAGACTGGAAGATCTGCGGAAGCGGGCGGTAAACGACGGGAAACCTTTTCTCGCGATCTCATCCGCAACGCGAGAGGGCGTGGACCAACTCTTGTTCGAAGTTGTAAAGCATCTGGACGTGTTGACTGAAAAACCTGTGAACGCAGCCGCGTGAATGATCTGAACTCACATTCTGAAGGAAAACGGATCGCATACTACGGCGGCACTTTTGACCCGCTCCATTGCGGGCATCTCAATATCGCAAAAAAATTGGTCGATCTGTTCGGCCTTGATGATTTCGTGTTCATTCCGGCATTTCACGCACCACACAAACCGGACTCTAGGCCAACGAGCGCCTACCATCGCTATGCGATGCTCTGCCTGGCAACGGAGAACGAAGAGAAAATACGCGTCTCACTATTGGAAATAGAATCGGGTGAAAAACGCTTTAGTCTCGATACTCTGACACAGCTAAAGACCGAAGATCCCGAAAACACCATCTACTTCGTGATGGGAGCAGATTCGTGGCAGGACATCACGACGTGGCATGAATGGGAAAGAGTACTGATGCTGACCAACCATATAATCGTATCGAGGCCCGGTTACCAGATCGGTTTTGAGCACGTGACGCCGTCGGTTCGCGAGCGGATCGTGGACATTCGAGGAATGAACTCTGACCGGATAGCGAATCTGATCGAGGCGAGCGGCGGCCATCATATCTTTATTACCGACATTGTCGAGCGTGATGTTTCCGCGACCTTGATACGCGAGGATATTCAAGACGACGCGGTTCTTGACCGGACCGATGATGTGCCCGTCGAAGTTGCAAAATACATAGAAAAGTACAAACTTTATAAGTGATGGAAGAACTACAGGAAAAATCGATGCACCGCGAATCGGTGACGATCGAAATACCAAAAGAGCGAACAAAATTCGAAGATCTCGATCCCGAACTGCAGCTTGCTATCCGATGCGCCGGCGACAAAAAGGCTGAAAAAATGGTCGCATTGGACCTTCGGCAGATCGCGAGTTTTACGGAGTTTTTCGTAATAGCCTCCGGCTCCAATCAAAGACAAGTCCAGGCGATAGCGGATGAGATCTCGGAACAGTTGAAGAAACAGCTTAAAAGGAGCCCGGTGCGGATCGAGGGCTATTCTGCCGCCGAATGGGTCTTGCTTGACTACGGAGACTTTATTTTTCACGTATTCGATAAGGACGCCCGTGAATTTTACGACCTTGAACGGTTGTGGCGCGACGCAACGAGGGTAGAACTTCCGGATGGTATCTAGTTGATGAAATTCAAATTTGTCTGGATAGGCAAAACAAAAGATCCTAATTGGAAGGCGCTGCAAGACGAATACATGCAGCGTCTTTCTCATTTTGTTAAGTGCGAGATAACCGAATTGAAGGACTCGACCGGAAATGAAAGTAAAGAGATCGAAAGCAAACGAATCCTGGAAATATTGAATCCAAAGACCTTTGCGGTCCTGCTTGATGTCAAGGGAAAGGCTATCTCGTCGCACGGCCTTTCTGATCTGATCTCAAATTGGCAGGATCGAGGAGTGAAAGAGATCACATTCATCATTGGCGGGGCCAATGGTGTAAGCGAGGAGATTAGGGGAAAGGCCGATTATTTGCTATCCTTATCGTTTCTAACATTTACCCACGAGATGGCTCGTGTAGTTTTGTTGGAGCAACTATACCGGGGATATTCGATAATTAAAGGGTTTCCTTACCAGAAATGAGCAAATTGAATTTGAAGGACCTGAAGAAACGTCTGGAATCAGAGCGGACGTTGCTGATTGAAAAACTTAAGGGGAATGATCTTTCGATCGACGATTCCGAAACGCCCGACCCAGTTGATCTTGCGGTTCGAAATTATTCGAAGAATGTGATGCTTGCCGTTTCCGAGAACGAGAGCCGCCAGCTAACGGAAGTCGATGAGGCTCTTCTTCGTCTTGAGGACGACGAATACGGAAATTGTCAGAATTGTGAAAAGCCGATCAACCCCAAACGGCTTGCCGCCATACCTTGGGCACGATACTGCCTGGACTGTCAAGAATTGGTCGAGCAGGGATTGCTCGACGAAGAATAACCGGTCATACGGCCCGATCCTTAGGCCATGGTCAAGGCGATCATCAACTCACTCGCATCGATCGCCTTTCCCCAAAATTGTCATATCTGCGGCACCTCGGTCGAATCTCTTGAGAACGGGGTTGCCTGCGACTCGTGCTGGTCACGGACTCGACACTTCTCTGCAGATTCTGCCCTTTGCGTAAAGTGCAGCCATCCGTTAGACGAACTCGCGAATCGCCACAGCGCGTCATGTCACCGCTGCACTGAACAACACTACGATCGCGCAGTCGCGGCCGGAGTATATGAGCTCGCCTTAGCTGCTGTCCTGCTTGAGCTTAAAAAGACTCCCAATGTACCCGATAGATTGAACCGGCTAGTTCGGCCGACCGTGGAAATGCTGGAGATCTCTGCCAACACCCTGATAGTCCCGGTGCCGCTTTCAGCCAAGCGAAGGGTCGAGCGCGGTTTTAATCAGGCCGAGATCCTCGCCCGATCAGTTGCCAGGTTATCCGGAAACCATCTGGACGCATTTAGTCTCGTCAGAAAGGCCCACACACCCATGCATCGAACCGCGATGGACAGAAAAGCAAGAGAGAGTACCGTCAAGAACGCATTCGAGGTAAAACGTCCAAAATTTATCGAAGGCAAGTCGATAATTCTCGTCGACGACATTTTCACGTCCGGCGCCACGGTCTCGTCATGTGCGAACATTCTAAAGAAACACGGTGCGACCAGTGTGAGTGTCCTCACGCTGGCACGCGCCGTTGAAGGTCGTCACTGATCAGGGGCGGTCGGCGTTTTGGGCCGGAATGTCACCCTGAAGCCCGAATCCGACAGCCTGATAATTACCGTTGGAACTTCTAAGCACCCACCACGTTCCGTTCGATGGCCTGAATACTGCAATGTCGTCGCGGCGGTCGCGATCATAATCTCCAACAACAGGGACATCGCCATCGATTCCCCACTGCAAAATAGTTAATTGATCGTCTGAACTCCTCCTGATGTACCAGACGCCTGTTACCGAACGGAACACGGCCTCGTCAGTTTTGCCATCACCATCGAAGTCACCGATCGCCGGAGCGTCATTTTGCGAACCCATCTGACGGACAGACAGTGTCAAACTACCGCTATTCAAACGCCACCAGTCACCGGTGGACGGCCGCCAGATCGCAATGTCATCTCGTCCGTCGCCATCGTAATCCGCGTTTACCGGTACATCCTCGGCGATGCCGAACTGGGTTATCGAAGCCGATCCGTTCGAAGAAAGAACCGAATACCAAACTCCCGTCGAAGGTCGATATACCGTAAGGTCGGCACGCCGGTCCCCGTCAAAGTCTCCCGGAACCGGAATGTCGCCCAACGATCCCCACTGAAATATCCCGGCGGTTCCATTCGAGCTTCGAATGTAATACCAGATCCCGTCCACAGGTCTGAAAACTGCAATGTCGGTACGCCCGTCGCCGTCGAAATCCTCGGCCGCCGGTAGATCGTTCGGTGATCCGAACTGAAGGATCTGAACCGAATTGTTAATGGGGTTAGCCGAATACCACGTCCCGTTCGATGGCCTAAATACTGAATATTCGCTCCCGCCGTCGCCGTCAAAATCGGCGTTGGTGCGTGTTCCGACGATACGTTCGATCGAACCTGTATTTGCCGTAAAATTGCCGTCATGTTGACGAACCACATAGAGCTCGCCGTCCTCGTCTTCACCGAACGCGACCAGACTGTTGTTCGTCGTATCTTGCAGGACCGTTTGTTGAACGCCGTCCCAGCGAATGATCTCGCCAGTACAGTAGTCACCGAAAATATATGATCCGGTAACGAGCGCCCGCTGCAGCCCGCGATAGATATTGCCGCCTGTTATCGAACATCGGCCATTCCCGATCCGGCTGTATTGAAAGACCGGAGGCACCGAGGTCAGGGTCGAACACAATGACGGATCGTTGTTCGTACATTGCGTGCCTTCAAAGACTCGCCAACCGTAATTCCCGCCCAGCGTAACGATGTCGACCTCTTCGATCGAGTTTTGGCCGACGTCGCCTACCCACAGTTGATTGCTCCCGCCTCGATCAAATGAGAACCTATATGGATTTCGCAGTCCATACGCAAAGATCTCATCTGCACCGGGCGTTGCTCCCGCAAACGGATTGGATGGAGGGATGTTATACGCAGGCACTTGCCCGACTGGCGTGTTGATATCTATTCTCAACATTTTACCAAGCAGAGAATTGATATTTTGTGCGTTATTTGGCGGATCGTTTCCGGAACCGCCATCGCCCGTCCCCGCATACAGATATCCGTCGGGCCCGAATGCGATCGTCCCGCCGTTGTGATTTGTCTGGCCTGGATGCGGTATCGAGATGATCGTTCGAACAGCAGCGGCATTCGCAATATTCGGATTTGCCGCGTTCTGCTCGAATTCGGCGATCTCGATCGGGTCCGAAGAAGTACCTGTCGCTCTCGTGTAGTAAACAAAAAAACGGCGGTTGTTTTCGAAGTCGGGATGAAACGCGAGTCCGAGCAGGCCGCGTTCGTTTCCTGATGCACTTACCAGCGCCGTTAGATTGAGGTAGTCAGTTGGAACCGTTGATCCAGGCTGCACGACCTTGATGATGCCGCGCTGCTGAACAATGAAAAGGCGTCGTGAACCGTCACCGGCGTTGGTCAGAAATACCGGCGAGTTAAGCCCTGTGATGAAACCTGTCTGAAGCCTGAATGGTGCTTGAGAAAAGGATGAAACGGCTGCGATCGCGACAAAAAATAATGTAATAAAACTTTTCATTGTCATTTTGGAGAGAACAGAAGTAGCTGTCGAACCTTTTTCGAGTCTAAATGTTCTGACGAATCGGGACGGACTGTGGACGGAAAACTTTCTGTTTGATCAACTAGAAAAGATAAGTACCTGTTTTCAAATTAGCTTGGGGCAATCTAATTCTACATTTGCCGTACCGGCTATTGCAACAAAATTAGAGTTTGTATCTGACCTTCTTTTTTCGTAATTCGTCGTCGATATTCTCGAGATTCTGCAATCGCATAGTAATGTCCGCCGCCATATGCATGTCATCGGACTCTCCTGCCTTAAGCCTGCGATATCCCGCCCCTGCGATCATCGCTGCATTGTCAGTCGAAAGATGCTTTGACGGGAAATAGACCGGAACGGCGATCCTTGCGGCCATCTTCGTCGCTGCTTCGCGGAGTTCGAGATTACACGCCACACCTCCCGCGACGATCAGGGTCTTCGGACCTAGTTCAAGCGCCTGTTTCTCCATCGTACCGATGAGCGAATCGACGACCGCGGACTGAAAGCTGGCCGCGAGATCTTTTATCGACTGGCTCGGGAGCTTTCCATCAGCCAAGGGCTCTATCTGGTGCTCCCTAATGTGTCTGGAAACAGCGGTCTTTAATCCGCTAAAACTAAAGTCTGGCCTTCCGTCGGAGATCTTTGCCTTTGTGAATCGTATTGCATTTCGGTCGCCGGATCGGGCGATCTTCTCGATAGCAGGACCGCCCGGATACCCGAGCCCCAGCATTTTCGAAACCTTGTCAAAAGCCTCGCCGGCCGCATCGTCCCGGGTTCGCGAGATCACCTGATAACTTCCCTCTTGAGGGATCCAAAACAGGTTTGTGTGCCCGCCGGAGACGATCAGTGCCATTGCGGGATAAATGATCTCTGGGTTCTCGAATACGACCGAATACACGTGTCCTTCGATATGGTTAACGCCGACGATCGGTTTCCCGGCCCCATAGGCGAGCGCTTTTGCGTAGGAAACTCCGACAAGGAGCGATCCGATCAGGCCCGGACCTTTTGTCACGGCGACCCCATCGATCTGGTCAAACCTCACGCCGGCATCACCAAGTGCCTGACTGACGACCGGTTCTATATTTCTGAGATGTTCCCTTGATGCAAGCTCGGGCACGACGCCGCCAAACGGCCGGTGCTTTGCTATTTGCGACGAGATAACGGAAGACATGATCTCCTTTCCGTCACGCACGACGGCCGCCGCAGTCTCATCGCAAGAACTCTCAATACCCAAAATGATCACAACAACAGGTTATCAAAAATGAAAAAAAGACGCCTGCTAACGCAGACGCCGCATCGTCTTTAAGTGCTTTCGCACCGTCGACCAGTTTACCCCTTGAAACCCCTTGTTCGTTTGTTACATTTGAATTCCCTTTTATCTTCCCGCTTCCCGCTCGATA
Organism: Blastocatellia bacterium; assembly: GCA_016789265.1. Taxonomy (GTDB): domain Bacteria; phylum Acidobacteriota; class Blastocatellia; order Pyrinomonadales; family Pyrinomonadaceae; genus OLB17. Next base: position 106,643 of record JAEUQK010000014.1, on the reverse strand, counting down.
TCAGCGGGAGTGCGGTCCAGACCGCCATCCGAGGCCATCTTGAACACACCGCTGAAAAACAGTGCCGCCATGATGAGAACGAATGCTGCGATGCTCAGCAATGCCCAGCGCACCCCGCGATATGCTTTTGCTGTATCTTCTCTCACCATCCGTTCCTCGCCATCAATTGAGATCGCTTGCTTTGACATTTTCGAATACCTCTTTATTACTCTTTTCGTAAATGCAAAGGCCGTACCATTACGTCAACTCGTTTATATACAAGTATTTATCTTTCAACCCAAGAGATCGGGTGTTATGAATGGGAACGCCGAGCGTATGGTTTTGATGCACAATACACAGATGTAGAGGATCGACAGAATCTTGCTAAATTTCCCGGCAATTCGATATTATGGCGGAAAGGAAAAACGACGGTGATGGAAAAGGAATATAAGCTCCAGCTCGAAGAACGCGACGGGTATCTTTACGCGCTCGCATCCGGTTCTCAGCTTACGGCAACGATCGCCTCAGCATACTGGAATGAGATCGCCGGGAAGTGTTTCGATATCGAATGTCGAAGGATATTGATCGAAAAGGATTTTCCAGAATCGGTCGGTCCGACAGATATGCTGCATATGGCCGACCATGTTGGAGCACTACTTCCCGGACGTAAGATAGCGTTCATCGATCGACACAACCACGAAGAAATAAACGAACTCGGAAAGAAGCTAGCTCGGAATCGGGACGTCGTGATGCAGATCTTTTCAAACGCGGCTGATGCCGAAAAATGGCTGCTCGCTAACTGAGCCTTATTTCCCGCCTGACCAAACCATCAACCACGCCTTCATTTTTGCGATCTCGGCCGTCTGTGTCCTCATGATCGCCTCACGAAGTTCGATCAGTTCGGGGTATTTATCAGCCGGGCTTATTGCTTTTGCCATCTCGATCGCCCCCTCATGATGCGGGATCATCTGCTTCAGAAACTCAACGTCGAACTCATTCGCCTTCAGTAGTTCGAGTTTCTTGAGGTCCATGCCGGACATTCCGGTGTGCATACCCGGTAGATCCATATTCACCGCCGGTTTCGCGTCCCCGAACCATTTTATTCGCCACTCCCGCATTTTATCGACCTCGCCGCGCTGCGCTTCAAGGATGCCTTTTGCCAATTCCTGCATTTCGGGCCGACGGGAACGGTTATTTACAAGCAATGCCATTTCGATCGCTCCCTCGTGATGGGCGATCATCGTGTCGATGAACTGAAGTTCCTGAGGAGCGTTGGCAGCCCCTGGCGAAGATCCCATTCTAGAATGATCCATCGCCTTCTCGTTCACGTTTGCATTCGAATGGTCATGCGCCGAATGATCCATGTTTGGGGAAGGCGGCCGTTCGCAAACAGCAAGCAGTCCTAACAGGATAAAAGCTATTATCGACTTCATAGAGTTAGATTAGGCTTTCCCCGAAAGTTTGTCAGCCCGATACCAGTTCTGTTATAACCATTCCAGCCTATACCCGAAACATTTCATTTTATTCAAAGGAGTTCTCCATGTTACGCAAGATTCTCGGATTGATCGCAGGTTTTGTAGTTTTTGTCGTCGTTGTGACCGTTGTCCAGGTGATAAACGGGTTGATCTTCGGTATGCCTAAGCCTGAGACACTCAACAGCCCGGAAGCGATGCAGGCATATGTCACATCGATGCCGGTTGGAGCATTCATTGGGTTGTTGGTCAGTTACATCGTCGGATCGTTTTGTTCGGGTTACCTAATGAAGGTGATCTCCAAATGGGATTCGATGCTGCTGCCGCTTGTAATGGGATTGATCGGCACGTGCGGGTGGGCATACACGATCACACAACTCTCGCATCCGATCTGGGTGACGATAGCGGGATTTCTCTGTTACTTACCGTTTACATTTCTTGGCTATCGTGCCGCCAAATGATCATGGCTGCTTACCCGGAACCCAGGCCGGTCTGAAGTTCGAGTTCAAAAGCCATTTTACCGGTTTCACCATTGAATCTATCGAACGGGTCATGTGAACAAAATCAATTGTCTTTAATTCGTCGCTGGCCCGGTGATAATCCGTGTGCAGCCCGAAACTCGAGACGGTGTGAGCCACGATCCCGCGGCGCGCAAGAGTGTAGTTATCTGATCGTTGAAAGAAATTCTCTTCAGGGTGTGGATCCTGGACGAGCCTGGCTCCTCGTTTGGCGAGTTCAGGACCGAGGTTCGAGCGTTCATAACCGGTTAACCACAGTTCTCCCGGCTTTACTTTCGCATCCGGCCTTCCGATCATTTCGAACTGAAGATTTGCAACGAACTTCTCTTTAGGAAACGGAAGATTGTCCGCAAAATAATTCGAGCCGTAGCCGCCGGCCTCCTCGCTGCCGAAACAAACGAAATAGACCGTTCGCATTGGCCGTTTGCCCGATGCGAGAACACGGGCGAGTTCCATGACAGCTACCGAACCGGAAGCGTCGTCGTCCGCACCGTTGAATATCTTGTCGGCTCCCGGGTTGTTTTCTCGAACTCCCAAATGATCGAGGTGCGAGCTAAGCACGACCACCTCTGATGCCAGTCTCTTGTCGCTTCCGGGAAGTTTCCCGATCGCGTTCCACGTGAGGCTGGTCTGAACCGGCGCCAGCGTCCCGCCGAACTCGACCTTTGTCCCATTTTCCATTTTTTCGACAACGGCGGCAGTTTCAAGGCTAAGTATCACCATAATTGCCGGTTTGGCCGCACCACCTGTAAAGCCAATACGTCGTCCCGCAAGATTCGCCCAGTTCGCCCTCCATTGCGGAGTTTCTTCCACCATCACGATCGACGCACCTGACGACAAAAGCGATTGCAGAGACTGCATGACCGCACGAGGGTCATCTTCCTGCTTCGGTCTGACAAAGACTGCCGCTCCATCTTTAGGCTTCTCCCCTTGAGCGAACTTTTGCAAGGGACCTGTCGCGGCACCTGAGTTAGCTCGCATTACGACCATTTCCTTTCCATGTTCAAACGATGATCCGCCGACCTTGACCGATGGATTGCCGGCAAAACTATTTCGATTTATCGTCACGGTCTGAACAAAGGTAGGCCTACCATCAGATCCGTTCTCTCCAGCGGGTTCAAGACCAGATTGCATGAACTGAGATCCGATGTATTCGGCTGCAATTCGTTCGAACTGAGTGCCGCTGCCGCGTCCCTGAAGTGCGTCACCGGCAAGAAATTGCATTTCGGCACGAACGTTTCGTTCGTCGATCGCCGACTTCTTTGCGGATTGTCCAATGGCAAAAAGATTCGCCGCGACTATGACCGCGGCGATCAATGGTGATCGTCTAAGTTGAATTATCATTGTTGTCTATTACGCAGCTAGAACGAAATTAGTTTTTGAGTCTGGGATAGTATCTCCAGTTCGACTTTTGGTCCTTTGTCAGCTTTTGGTTCGTCAGTATCGCCCGTACCATTTCGACCGGGATCGCCCCTTCTTTCAAGATCGCATCGTGAAACTGCCTGTCGGTCATCTTTTTTGAACCGACAAGGTCACGATGAAGTGTAAAAAACTGCAGTCCGCCCATCATATAGGCCATCTGATAAAGCGGCCCGTAATCACCGGAGAACGACCTTCGAACCTCGGCCAGGGCATTGTCCCGCTCGTGCCCGACCTTATTGACCAACAGATCAACGCACTGTTCGGGCGTCCAGTTTCCCAGGTGAAAATTCAGCGAGAAAATGATGCGGGCCGCGCGGTGCGAACGCCAGAATAACGCCCCGATCTTATCTTCCGGCGTCTTAAAAAATCCGCGGTCCCATAGCTGAAACTCCCAGTAAAGCGCCCAGCCCTCGGTCCAAAACGGCGTTCTGAACAATCCGCGGTATGGCCGGTAGCGTCGGTTCATGAATCCTTGCAAATGATGGCCGGGTATCAGTTCATGCTGGACGGTCGCACGAGAGAAATGTGGATTGTTTCCACGCATCGACATCATCTTCTGCTCGTGGGTCATTCCATCGGTCGGGTAAGAGACAAGTATCGTTTCGCCGCCAAGAAAGAACGGTGCGACAAGCTGGCGTTCGGGCGTCATCATTTCCATGCGCCACGATTCTTCCGCGACTTTCGGAACCGTTACAAGATCGTTTTTCTTCACGTAATCGATCGCTTCGCGAGCGAGATCTCTGATCAACTCAGGCTGTTTGCCTGGTTCGACATATTTCTGTTTCACGGCTTCGATCGCCTTCATATAGTCGTCGCCGTAACCCATCTCCTGTGAGGCTTTCTTGAACTCCGTAATGCACCAGTCAAATTCCTTGTTCGCGATCTCGATCAATTCTTCCGGAGTGTACGGGATCATCTCGAACTGAAGTTCTTCGATCAGCGCATCGCGGCCGATAGGATCGCCGATGATCGTCACGCGGTCATCGGCTTTTATCCCGACCAGTTTCTCGCTAATGAAGTTTACGTATTTGCCAAGAGCATCGTCTGCGGCCTTATATGGAGATTCGCACCACCACGTGAAATTCGGATCGTAGGCGTTGTAGAAGGTGTACCAGGCACGCAAGGTCCGCCGTAGTCCGTCAACCGTCCTGGCTGCCCGATTCGCAACCGTGCGTTTCGGCTTCTGGGCATTTGGACCGTCAAATGACCTTTGTGTGGCCGCGATCTGTTTCGCAAGCTCATTGAGCAGGGCAGCCGACTTTGCCGGATCGACAAACTCCAGTCGTCGCCTTGCATCCTCAAGATCGCTGATCGTCTTTGCAAACGGCATCAGCGGTGCCATTTCGGCAAACTGAGCTTCGCCGCGTGCCAGTTCCTTTAATTCGTGATCAAGATAATTCCGGAAAAGAATATGATCGACCTGCTCGTCGTGGTTTAGCGATTCGAAATTTTGCCGGTCCAACGCGGTGAGGTACTCGCGATACAGTTCTCGCAACCGGATCGCCCGATTCGCCGAGGTGAATGCCGTGTAGAAACGATTGAGGCTGCCATAATCCTCTTCGTACTTCTCTATCATCCCCCTCAGTCGCGACGGCGGCTCGTTATATGCATCAACCGATTGGGCGGAGACGGCAGAAGTAATTACAAACAGAAATAGAACGACGCGGGCAGCTGATCTCATAGTCGGTCCCTCTTTTAGATATACGAAAATCGGCTGTTAGCATTCAGCAAACAGCTATTTGCTAATTTTTATGGGTTCGCAAGTCGAGAAAACTTGATTATTCTAGCTCAAATCGGCTAAAAAACTATCTCCAGCAACAAGATCAAAACCGAAATTCTCAGCGATGGTCTGCCCAATGTCCGAGAGCGAGCCGCGGGTACCGAGATCTACACCGGGTTTTGCGGTTTTACCGTAAACAAGAAGCGGTGCGTATTCGCGTGTGTGATCGGAGCCTTTATAGGTCGGGTCGTTGCCGTGATCCGCGGTAAGGATCAACAGATCGTCGTCGTGCAATGCAGCAATGATCTCCGGCAAACGGGAGTCGAAATGTTCCAAAGCCTTCGCATATCCCTCGGTGTCGCGGCGATGGCCATAGAGCATATCGAAATCGACCAGATTGCTGAATATCAACCCGCGTGATCCAGCACTCAGCGCTTTAATGGTCTGGTCAATGGTCTGATCATTGTTCTTCGCAGTAAGGTCCTCTGTAACTCCTAACGAATCGTAGATCGACGCGATCTTACCGATACAGACAACGTCGAGGCCCGCATCGTTCAGCATCGGCAGCAAATTTTCACTCGGCGGCGGCACCGCATAATCGTGGCGGTTCTCAGTCCTCTTGAAATCGGCCGCGTTTGTGCCAAGAAACGGCCGGGCAATTACACGCCCAACCTTGTCATCGCCATCCAGAATGCGTCGGGCTATCTCGCACATTTCATACAATCGATCGATCGGGACGACTTCTTCATGTGCGGCGATCTGAAAAACAGAATCGGCAGAGGTGTAAACTATCGGTTTTCCAGTCCGGACATGTTCCTCGCCAAGTTCCTTTATGATCTCTGTACCGCTGGCCGGAATGTTGCCGAGTATGCCAGGGACGTTTGCCTCGGCAACGAACCTGTCGATGATCCGTCCCGGGAATCCATTCGGGAACGTGGGAAATGCCCTTTTCAAGATGATCCCGGCCATTTCCCAGTGGCCTGTCGTCGTGTCCTTTCCGTTCGACTTTAATGTGCACTTACCGTATGAGCCGATCGGTGACTCCGCCACCGGAACTCCGTTCAGAGGCCGGATGTTACCGAGTCCGAGTTTTTGCAGATTCGGAACGCTGACGATCCGGCTTTTGAAAATATTGCCTAGTGTGTCGGCCCCGGCATCGCCCCAATCAGCAGCGTCGGGCATTTCGCCAATACCCGCCGAATCCAATACCATAAGGCAGACCCGTCGAAATCTGTTTGTCATACTTTCATTTTAATGTCGGTATCGTGCCAAAACAATGCGGGATTGAAGGTCTGCGCCAGGCTTGCGCCACCTGCGCCACCCGCGCCGGCGCAACCATGGCGCAATATCGTTCAATTTGCTGGTGCGGTATATCCCTCGCGAAATCTGACAATGGTACCCGCGGGCATTCCCTTCACTTCTACCCGAATCTTCCGATAGGTTCCGTCCCGCCTTTCATTTGAGGAATAGTAGCCGAGGCTGTATTTGGTTCCGATCTCGTCCGCAACCTGTTTGAACGCTGCCCTTGCCTCGCTTAGATCCGCGATCGGAAACACCTTTCCGCCAGACACCTTTGAAAGGTCCTTCATCTCGGAATCCGCAAGTTCATATAACTTTTTACTGATCGCGAGCCTCTCAAAATCCCCAAGGTCGCAGAAATTCGCGGTCTTCTCAGCCTTTGGACCGGAAACGAATTTCCTGTAATATCGCCGCATCTGGGACTGCGAGAACCTTTTCGAGACGGTACAGTCACCCAAGAGATTTTCTTCAAAGAATTCCTGCGTGTCGATCTTGATGAAATAGACCGCCGCTCCGGTCTCACCAACTAGTTCCTTTGTCTCTTCAAAATCGGAAGCACTCGTAGAATCGACCCCGTCGGTAAGGGCTACGATCGCGCGCCGTCCGCGAAACACCTCCGTCGGCGGATCGCGGAACACGCGTTCGGCCACCTGAACTAAACTGTCGTAGTACGGCGTACCGAAACTGGTCTGAACGAGGTCAATGGCTTTGTTCAGTTTGGTTCGGTCGTCGGTGAGAGGAATAATGACCTCGGAAACAGGAACCGATTTTCCCGCGTCGCGTAAAGTCTTATATGCAATCACCGATACTCTATCACCTGGCCGAAGTGAAGCTATGAAATTCTGAGCAGCACGACGAATCAGAGGGAGTTCGGCGAGCGTTGACCCCGAGGTATCCAGTACAAGAGCAACTTCAAATGGTTCGCTTGTAGCAGAAAAACTCGCTATTTCCTGGGGCTTTCCGTCTTCGTAAACAATGAAGCTGGTTTTCTTGAGATTCAGTAGCGGCTTGCCTAATTTATCCGAAACGACGATCGGGACCTCGACAAGATCCGTATCGACTTTGATCTCTTCGTCCTCAGGTTTTGTTTGAGCGCAAATCGAGCCGACAACGAAAAAGAGTGAGACGATGACCAGCGAAAACGAAACAACACGAATACGCATATTTAGCCTATCCTGGTGAGATAAGGATATGTTACCAGAATCTTGCGAAGCGTGGACTCGTTTTTACGACGTCGATTTACCTGACTTTCGGCAATAACAATATGTGAATTCCTGTGTTGTGCCAAACGGTGTATTGTGTGTCTCGCCCAGACTATCAACCAGCTCGAAACTCGAACCAAACTCATCGTGAATCGACTCCGGGCTGTATCTGACCACATCCAGTCCGCTGCATTTTTGAGGCCCTTGAGGACCGAATGACGCGACAATGACATGCCCTCCCGGCTTCAATGAACGCATCACAAGTTCCACATACTTCCTACGATCCTCAGCATCGGTCAAGAAATGAAACACCGCCCGGTCATGCCAAACGTCGAATCGATTTTCAGGCAGATAGACGTCGGTAATGTCCGCCGCCATCCATTCCACAGTTTCAGATCGATTTCCGAGCCTTTTCTTGCTTTTTTCCAGAGCCGCAGATGAGATATCAAGCACGGACACGTCGACGAATCCTTGGTCGAGAAGGTCGTCGACAAGTGTCGAACTCCCGCCGCCGACATCAATGATCGCCGCGTCCTTCCCGACACCGGTGCTGAGTATCATCTTGAATGAACTATCGAGGTGCTCCCGATACCAACTAAATTCGAGATCAGATCTCGTTTTGTATAGGTTCTCCCAGTGTCCTTTTCGATTCATACGCGTCCGTCTCTATATCCTGAAAGACCTGATCGGATCAGATAGTATCAAGGGCCTTCCGCAGCTTTTCGCCAACTTGCTTTGCTATCGGCTCGAGTCTCGCGTCGCCAGTAACTGACATTGCCATTTCGGGATCTATGGCCGTAACAACAGTTCCCGAATCGCCCGCATACACAACCACGTTGCAGGGCAAAAGCAGACCAATGTCCAAGTCATTTACAAGTGCCTCATACGCAAATCCGGGGTTGCATGCGCCCAGGATCACATACTCTCTGAAGTCCTTATCTAGCTTCTCCTTCAACTTTGCCTTCATGTCGATCTCGGTCAACACACCAAAGCCTTCGTTTTTCAGTGCCTCGCGGGTCCTTTCCATTGCAGCCTCAAATGGCATTTCGAGTTCACGCTTGTACCCATAGGCTTCTTTCTTTGTCTTAGCTGCTTCCATTTCAACCTCCTTGATCGATCTTCTGTTTTGTCTTTCCCGTGTTGTTCGAATTATCGCTCATCAATATTTTCGTCCCGACGCCGAGACCCGGCGTCACACCTACCGCGCATTCAGGTATCAAACCCGAGCCTCGGCAGAATAACTATCTGAAGCAACAGCCAGAGTCCAACAAATACACCAATTACCAACAGATCAACCATATGCTCCCCTCGTAAATAAGATCGCCCTCAAGTGTTCGAGTAGTGGCGATCAACCAGCCGTGCAGGCGGACGCCGAAACCTCGGTTGAAAGGTCGGCTTCGGTCCAGGCCTTAGTTCCTCCGGTAACGTTATAGACCTTACTGAAACCAGCGTTCTCCATAATGCTGGTACCCAGACTCGAACGATAACCGCTCTGACATATCACATAGGTCGGCACGTTTGGATCGAGTCGGTCGATCTCGCGTGGGAGACGGTCGAGCGGGATGTTTACGGTCCTTATCGCGTGGCCGTTCGCATACTCCGCGGACCGTCTCACGTCAACGAACTGAAGAAATTTCTCTGTTTCGGTTAGATCTGCCACCTCTTCAACCGAGACTTGTTCGGTCGTTTTCGTTTCACCTTCGAAATCCGACATGAAGATGTATCCCTTTACCGTTTCGTGCCCAACGCGCGCAAGTCGCATGAACGCCTCGTCAACTTGTTCTTGTGTGTCCGCGACAATAGCGATCGGCGTCCCGATCGGGATCATAGTTCCGGCCCACGACGCAAACTGACCTTGAAGCCAAATATTCACTGAATTAGGCACATGGGCTGCCCCGTATTCAGTGCTTCGCCTTACATCCACAACAACGCCGTCGAAGCTCAGAACCTCGATTGTCGTCATTACCTTCGGTGCCGGCAATTCTGACAAGGCTATAGACCCTTTCAGATTTTGCGAAGCACTGACCGGAAAATAAGCCGGAACTTCCGGTTGATCCGATGCGACGACTTTGATGAACTCTTCGCGGGTCATCGGTTTCAACGCATAGTTGAACTTCCTCTGCTCTCCAAGCGTTGACCACGTTTCTTTGGATAATGACTTACCGCACAGCGAACCGGCACCGTGAGCCGGATATACCTCAGTTTTGTCGGGGAGGGGCATTATTTTGTTGTGAAGAGAGTCGTAGAGCATCGACCCCATCTGCTCTGCGGTAAAGCCTTTCGAACCGATAAGATCCGGTCTGCCAACGTCGCCAATAAACAGCGTGTCGCCGGTAAACATTTTGAGCGGCTCATCCTCCGATTCGGTATTTCTCGCGAGGATCGTAATACTCTCAGGAGTATGCCCGGGCGTTTCCATAAACGTCAATTCGATATGACCAACGTTCAGGTTGTCTCCGTCACGGACTTTCAATGTCGGGAATTCCGTGTTCGCACGCTGGCCATAAATGATCTGAGCACCCGTCACGCCCGCGAGTTCCAAATGTCCGCTGACAAAATCGGCATGCGAGTGGGTCTCAATGATGTACTTGATCTTTTGCCCGTTCGCCTCGGCCTCATCCAAATAATGTTGAATATCCCGTTGGGGATCGATGATCGCTGCCTCATCTCCCGAACCAATGTAATACGACGCATGTGCAAGACATCCAAGGTAGAATTGCTTGAAATTCATTCTGATCTCCACAATAAAGTTTGACTGATCCCGACTTTCGTTGGTATCTTTTGCGGCAATACCTATAACTTTCAGCCTCGGTCAATAGGCAGGCCTTCTCGTTTCCACGCCTCGATGCCGCCCACTACATTGATTACGTTTGCAAACCCTAAGGCCTTCAGTCTTCTTTGTGCCTCCGCCGAACGCACACCTGAGCGGCACATCACATAGATCGGCTTGCTATGGTCTAGTTCTTCGTGCCTTTCGACCAATTCGCCGAGCGGAAGCAAACTCGCTCCCGTCACACGCTCTCCAGAAAACTCGATCTGCTCGCGCACATCGACCAAATGGATCTCACCATTCTCCAACTGTTCTTTGAGTCCCAACACCGTGCATTCACTCATTTCCTATTCTCCTCATTGTTCAACTAAGCAAAAGCGAAAACGCTCGCCCGCTTTTTATATTTTTCTTCAAGCGAATCACATACGGCCTCGCATAGCGCAAAAATGCTCTCGTCCGCGATCGCATAGAAGACAGAATTGCCCCGCTGCCGCCGCTTTAGCATACCTGACTCTAATAAAGTGCGTAGGTGTTTGCTTGCGTTAGGTTGGCTTATCTTCAACTCCCGCGTCAGCTCCGTTACGGTCAGTTCGCCGTTTCGAAGGGTGTGCAGGATCCTCAATCGAGTCGGCTCGGACAAGATCCGGAACCGTTCCGCGATCAATTCCATGGCCTCAACCGTCAACTCTCTTGGCATAAATGCTAACTATATGCGTATGTAGTTATATTTGCAAGCAAAAAGAGACGCTTCGTTTCAAATACGAAGCGTCTGCTTGATCAAACGTATTTTCCAACCACTTTTGCGATGGCATCGCGTGAAACCGCTCCGACAATTCGCTCTTGTTCCTGTCCACCCTTGAAAAGGATCAAAGTCGGAATGCCACGAATACCGTAACGGTTCGGCACATTCTGATTCTCGTCAACGTTCATTTTGAAGAATCCGGCCTTTCCATTATATTCCTCCGCAACAGCTTCGACCGACGGAGCGATCATACGACAGGGGCCGCACCATTCAGCCCAAAAGTCCACTAAAACCGGCTGGTCTGAGCCCAGCACGTCGCTTTCAAAGTTTGTGTCTGTTATTTCCTTAGCAAAATTTCCCATTCTGATCTCCTGATATTATTGCGAAATTATAACTTACCCCCGAAAATGCCGCAAAACACTCAGCTCTTAAACTCTCTGCCGGAATCTTTTATTCCGAACAATTAATATTGTAACTATTACAGTTACAAATGTCAAGTCCTTATGTCGACTGGTGAAAATGGAATTCCATTTCTAGATGAGTTTCGACGTTAGGTTAATATTCACAGCGGCAAGCGCCCGACTCACGATACACGCCTGCTTAACCCTTTCGGCTACTTCGGCAAATCGATCCTGATCAAAACCTTCGACCTCTCCCTCAGTTACGAGATCGATACGGTTGATCTTAAATCCTGCATCATCTTTCCCCAGGAATACGGTCGCTTCAGCTTTGATGCGTTTTGCCGGTGTTTCTTCCTTTTCGAGCGTTGCATTAAGCGCCATCGCGTAACAGGCGGCGAGTCCGGCCCCCAGAAGTTCTTCGGGATTGGTGCCTTTCACTTCACCAAACCTTGTGTCAAACGAAAACGCTCCACTGAACGCACCGCTTCCCAGTTCAACGTTTCCCTTGCCCTCCTTAAGGCTTCCGTTCCAAATCGCTGTTGCTTTTCTTTCTGGCATCTATGTATGTCCCCTTTACTTTTTGATACTACGAAACCGACCAATACGCGCACTTGAACAAACACTTATCTAGAGTGTCCGGCTAAGAACGGCCGAGGCCGCCTCTGCTGTTAATTCCTGGTTATAGATTGGTGAACCCGGCTGCTGAAGCCGTCCGCCATCTTTCAAAAAGCCGGTATCTACAGCCGCAAAACCTATTTCCTCAATAAGCTTTGCGACAACTTCCTTAGCTCCGGAGTCGTCGCCAGCGATAAAAATCGCCCGTCTGCCGTCGAGCGGAAGTTCAGTATCGCCTTGAGACTTAAGATGTTCGAACCATATTGTGTTAAATCCTTTTACGAGCCTGGCACCACCTAAGTGCCGCTCGAGCAACTCACTGGAAGTAGTCTTTCCCTCGTCGATCTCGGGAAATGCTCCGTCTCGTTCGGGATAATAATTATTCGAATCGATGACGATCTTGCCGTCGAATCCATTCACCGGCAATTCAGTGTATTTACCGAACGGAACCGAAATAAAGATCACGTCACCGAAACTGATCACGTCATCTATAAGCTGAGCGGTTGCGTTGTCCCCAAGTTCCTCGATCAACGGGTCAAGCGATTCCGGCCCACGCGAATTGCAGATCGCCACCTGGTGGCCTGCTTTAACAAATAACCTTGCAGCATTTGCACCTATATGCCCTGCCCCGATAATCCCGATCTTCATATTATCTCCTTTTTTGGAACATCATACGTCCATTGCCGATTCGATCGCCTCGATAACCCTTGGATCTTCGACAGTTACGTCCGGAGCGATACGAGCGGCAACCTTCCCGTCCTTTCCTATCAAAAACTTCTCGAAATTCCATAGAATATCCCTGGGTTCGTCTTTGAATTGACCGTAACCTTCAAGATCCTTCTGAAACGAATCACCGTTATCGATATCAACGCCTGGCCTTTCTTTGGTCAGAGCTTCATACAACGGATGTTTGTCCTCGCCCGTAACCGAGATCTTGGAGAATAAAGGAAAAGTGACCCCATAATTTGTTGAGCAGAATGCTTGGATCTCCTCTTCGGTCCCAGGCTCCTGCGCCAAGAAATTATTTGCCGGAAACCCTAGTACCTGAAGCCCTTTGTCCCGATAATTCTCGTAAAGTCTCTCGAGGCTCTCATATTGAGGTGTTAGTCCGCATTTCGAGGCAACATTTACTACCAGCAAGGCATTGCCATTGAATTCACCGAGATTCGTATCGGTTCCGTCTATCTTCTTTACAGGAATCGAAAAAAGATCAGTTGACATCAGACATCTCTCCTTCTTCTAATTGTTTATCTTGATGACTATCTTTCCGAAATGCGAAGCAGTTTCCATATGCCTGAATGCTTCGGGCACTTCGTCGAATTCAAACACACGATCGATAACCGGTTTCAATTTGTTTACTGAAATAGCCCGGTTCATATCCTCAAAGGTCTGTCGCGATCCGGTAAATATCCCCTGCAGCCTGATAGCTTTCATAAAGACCGTAGTTGGATTGAAACCTGCAGCACCAGTCAATGCTCCTATCATAGCCACGTGTCCTCCAATGCGGACAGCGTTTATTGATCTGTCAAGGGTACCTGAACCCCCGACCTCGACGACATGATCGACGCCCGGTTTCCCGACGATCTCAAGAACCGCCGCATCCCAGTCTTCACGTTCCCGATAATTGACGGTTTCATAGATTCCAAGTTCCCTGAGTCGTTCTAACTTTTCGTCGCTGCCTGAAGTCGAGACCACACGTGCACCAAACATCTTCGCAAACTGCGCGGCAAAAACTGAAACACCACCGGTTCCTAGAGTTAAAACGGACTCACCCGCTTTTAGCTTACCCGAGACAACGAGTGCGTTCCACGCCGTTACAGCGGCACAAGGCAACGTCGACGCCTCTTCATATGATAAATGGTCAGGAATTCGAACGACCGATTCCTCATTGAAAGTTCCATACTCGCGAAGGACTCCGTCCCATTGCGCACCGGCCCCCAGCGAGGTTCTACGCTTTTCCTCGCTCGAGTCGCCGTCATACCACCGCTGAGCAAAGATCGGCATTACCCTGTCACCAATAGCCCACTTGGTCACCCCGTCTCCAAGCTCTACGACTTCACCGGTTCCGTCTGATAGCGGTACCGCCGGCAGTTTCATCTTGGAATTATATGTTCCCGAGACTACCATTAGGTCACGGTAGTTTAATGACGCAGCATGAAACTTTACCAAAATCTCACCGGCCTTTGGTTTAGGCTCGGCCCGTTCTGAAATGGCAAGGTTTTCAATGCCAAATTCTTCTATCTCGTATGCCTTCATTTGATTGGTCCCGCAACGGCTAGCCGAACGATCGAGATCGAAAAGACAGGAAGATCCATTTCGAACGTCAGGCCAGCCCTGCGGGCAAGCGTTGAACTCTTACTTCTTTCTTGGGGTTTTTAGATCGAGTCGGATCACAACGTCATCCCTGATCAGGTCGTCAGCTTTTCCTGCATAGACGATCCCAAAATCCTTTCGATTGATCGCGAACTCCGATGAGACCGAAACGTCATCCGCGCCGATCTTGATCTCGGCCGGGAACGATATGGATTTGGTAACGCCGTGTAGTGTGAGATCACCGGTCACCAAATATTTGCCCGCGCCCTTTGTCGTGTCCGCCTCTATCTTTGTTGATCTGAACGAAGCTCTCGGGAATTTCTCTACCTCAAAGAAATCGCCGGACTTGAGGTGTTCGGTAAGTTTGTCAGCATCCGTAAACACGGATGTCGCGTCAATATCGACATAAACGCTGCTCTCGTCAACCTTATTGTTTACGAGGTCGATCGCTCCAGAAAATTGTTTGAACCCGCCGTCATGCTTGCCCGTTACCTTTGAACCGGTGAACTCGACCTTGGAGTTACCAGGATTGATCAAGAGCGCTTCGCCTTTTGCAGCAGGTGCAGAGGTTGCCGGTGCCTGTGCAGAATCGGCCGGCTTGTTGGTGACGGACGGTTCATTGACCGTTGCTTTTGCTTTGTTTGCTGCGGGATCTTCACATGCCGCCACAAATAACGTAAATCCAAGTACCAAGATCGCAAGCAACTTCATTCAATGTCTCCTAAGAATAGATTTGTTTACCATCTAACTATCATGCCCGGGCACGAACCGTGCGTTGTCCGCCCCAGTCCGCAAGAAGTTCCACAAATTCATTGACCATAGACCGGCCCTTGTCGTCGTTATACCATCGCTGCATTTCTTCGTTTATCAATGGCCTCTCGATCCCCTTTTCCTTCAGATCGAGAAACAACCGGCGAGCCTGTACAGGACGCGGTCCCCAAGTCCCCAGTATCTCCAGACTTTCTCGGTCCATTGCGACGAGTTTCGGGATCGATCGCGTTCCGTCGGTCAAAAACCGGTCCATCAATTCAGGATTCTCATCACGCAAGATATAACGTGTTTCAATATTATCGTTTTCGGCGGCAATTTTCTCAATCACCGGAATATTTTGTGCTGCGTCGCCGCACCAAGCTTCAGTGATAACCAACCAGTAAATGGGACGGGTGTTTACTTTCAGCGCGATTTTCGATCCATTGTTTATCTCAACCGTCTTCGAGAGTCGCTTCATTCTCTGCAGATTGAGTCTTGTAAAATCTGCAAGCGCCCCGAGTTGGGTCGGCCCTGTCGTCTTTCCCTCAATCACCACGCTTTCAATAAGTGCCATGTATTCCGCAAACGACATCGACCTTTCTAAGTAATGTTTCATCTCGATACCCCCTTGTGATCTTCCAGTTCAGCAATCACTGAACGAGGCGCTGAAGAAGCAGACTTGCTTTCAAAAATAATGGATATAGCCGCAGTATCCCGGTCGTCGCATTAAGCAAAAACTGCGGCGGACCGATCTCGACCGCCAGACAATCATTCAGTTTCATCAAACATATAAAAACCTTCCCTTTGCTCGAAATACTTCCCCTTGTTCGAAGTGAATTTTGTAACTATCCTTGCTACAAATACGTTCAAAAAAATTTCACGCCGGATTCTCTGCAACCATTTCAAACAGGTTTTGAAGTGAATATGTAGACAGTTTCTCAACAATCCCTTTATCGATCTCTTTTTGCAGGCAGCATAAGACCGCTTCTATGTTTCTGCCGACCGGGCAGTCCCTGTTTGGTTCCTTTGCATGCAGGGCAAAAACCTCACCGCAATTAACTGCTTTGTAGATCTCGGCAAGGGAGATCTCACTAGGACGCCGCGCGAGGCGTGTCCCTCCGTTTGCTCCTGTCTGCGAAACCACTAGCTTTGCCTGACTCAACTGACCCAAAAGTCGGCGGATCACGACCGCATTTGTGTTTACGCTGCCCGCGATAAAGTCAGATTTAAGATTTTCATCCTTCGACCTCGCAAGCATCGACAGCACATGTACCGCCATGGAAAATTGACTGTTCGCCGCCATAACTGTAACGATTCTAGTTACAATTCAAAACAAAGTCAAGTGTGATCATACGGATTCGTACTATCTTCAGTCCGCCGAATAGATCAGCCTTCCTCGTTTTCTTTCGACCGTCGCAGCTCCAACCGCGGCACCGGCCGGGATCCCGATCAGAAATCCACCGGCCGCCGCAAGCCCGTTGCTCTTGGTAGCGGCAGTAACCCCAATACCGATCGCAACACCGATCCCGGCGCCAGCCGCCGCTCCGATCAGAGCACGCTTCAAGATCGATCCGCGCTTGGTTAGATAGACCCGCGTGATCGAATCGCGTGCGATCGTCCGGGCCTTTTCGAGAAATACTATCGTATCGTCGGCACGACTGACTCGAGCCTTCGTTTCGGCTCCGCTGCGTTCTAGAATTACAACCCGCGTCCCGGGCCTAAGATCGCGCACCGCGCTCCAATCCGACTGTGCCAGACCGCTTGAGATAAAAATCAGGAACGTGAAAATTGATGCAAAGATCGCTTTTTTCATTCAAAGTTACCTCGTATCAAATAGGCTACCGAATAACGGATGCGGAGGGTTAAACGACAGTACAGTTTAACAAGGTGTGCGCGTCGGATCTCTAAAAGTTGGGAATAGACCAGTCGGCATTCAATCGTTGAAAAAACAATAGCGGCTGACATCGCGACTATTAAGCCTTGCGATCAAGGGCGGGTGGATTGAGTTCGCTGAGAGAAGAACGCGCTATCAACGGGAAGATTCGGACACGCTTATCGCACGACAACTTGCCTGCGACAACCGAATCACAGATGATCACCGACGCTGCCCGCAGTTTCGAACGCCATCCTCTGTCCTTAGTCGAAATGGCGACGATCGAGTCGGCGTCAATCTTCGCGGCGATCAGGAACACGCGTGCGTACGTCATAAATTCTTCCCACGCTGAGACTATGGCGACGATGTCATTGGATGCGGGTCTCGTCTGCCCGGCCATCGATATCGCGACCGAGTTCGCATTGAGGAACGTGCATTCATATACGACAAGATTCGGCTTCTCATCCGCCAGTGCGATCAACCGCAATCCGCGTTCGAGGACACCGGCGAGTTCGTCTGCTCCGACTACCGTAACCGATAACCTCGTAGCAGTTGAAACCTCATGCGCAACGATCTCCGCAAGGTTTGGATTGGGTTCGAAAAGCGCAAATCCTACTGATCCACTCGTGCTTTCCAACCGCCGCCCGACTCGCCTCAGCACGTCCTGTTTCTCGAACCCGTACGACTCGGCCTTAGAGATCATCTCATTGATCAGCCTATCGAGAACATCGGTGCGTACGTTCGATTCCGCTACGAACACGCCGCTTCCGTCCTGCTTGACAACATCCCCGCTGCCTGCAAGTTCGCGATATGCAGCCGACACCGTGTTTGGATGAATAGAGAACCTCCGGGCGACCTCGCGAGTGCTCGGCAACCGGTCGCCGGCCTTCAGATCACCTGCCGCCACGGCAACGCGCACCTGTGTGACCATTTGATCCTTTATCGATATCTCTGAATTTCTCGTGATCCAAAGCTTCATCGCAAAACAATAAGGCCAGGACGTCAATTGCCCCGGCCTAACAAACTATTTTGTGCGAACCCTATTTGGTCGGTATCTTTATCTCGCGTCCGGCACCGAGGACCGAATTCGGCAGAAGACCATTGTATTTGGCGACCTCGGTCGGATCGACACCATTGCGAACCGCCAGTTTCGTCACCGTATCTCCCGCCTGAGCCTTAACTACCTTCACATTGCTCGCAGTCGTCGCAGATGAGGAACTTGCCGGGCGATTGTAGGATGTAGCCGCGACGCGGTTGCCCGCAGCCATAGGAACGAATACCTTGCCTTTCGGCTCCTTCATTCCCGGATTTGCCGCCATCAGGTCCGAAATGCTAACTCCTGTACGGTTCGCGATGGTCTGCCACGTTTCACCTTGAACTGAATTAGCGAGATTTGTGTTGTTTACCTTTGAAGCAGGCAGCCGCTTGAATACCGCGACCACCTCATCCGACTTACCCGCCGGAACATTGACGATGTAAGGTTCCGGCGGAGTGACGTTGCTGCGGAAATGCGGATTCAGGTAACGAATGTACTGAACGCTTGTGTCCGAGGCTTGGGCAATGATACTTAGATTGGTCGACGCCGGTACGCGTATCCGGTCGTAACGAAGCGACGGTGCCGGACGAACATGCCCGAATCCGTATTGCGAAGGGTTATTTGCCACCAGGATCGTCGCCAGTATATTCGGGACGTAATTGCGCGTTTCCTTCGGAAGGTATGGATAAGCGGCCCAGAAATTAGCGACTCCGGCGCGGCGGACAGCCCGATCGACGTTGCCTTCACCGCAGTTGTACGCGGCCATTGCCAATTCCCAATTACCGTAGCGGTTGAACAAGAACTTCAGATAGCGGGCTGATGCACGTGTCGCTTCGTCAAAGCTGTTTCGTTCATCAACATGCGCGGTGCGTCGGAGGCCAAAACGCGAGCCTGTTCCCGGAATGAACTGCCAAAGACCCGACGCCGCTGCCCATGACATTGCCGTGGGCTTCCACGCGCTTTCTACCTGTCCGAGCCAAGCAACGTTTTCCGGGATTCCTTCTTCACGAAAGATGCGGCGAGCCATCGACATGAACATTCCCGAGCGGTAAAGCCCAACTTCCATCGTCGTCCGTCCTCGGCCGCGATAGTAGTTGATGTACTGCTGGATCATCGGGTGGACCTGAAAGGCAAAGCCCAGAGACCGGTTAGATACCGCATACTGAATGTATTGATACTGCTGTTGAGCGATCGGGTTATTTTCGATGTCCTGTTCGTCTGCGGTAAGTTCAAGACGTGAAAGCTCATCAAGCGGCGAAGGCTCAAAACTCTGGCTGTTGAATCCTACAAACTGAACCGGATCCACCGCTCCGGTTACCGGCACGACGGCGGCAATGACTGACGTGTCGGTATTCGGCACTTTCTTGACCGGCTTCACGAGTTGAGCCACCTCATCAGCCAGCTTTAAATCACCTTCGTTCCATTTCCATCCACACGTTGCGGACAAAGCGCGAAACTGCGGCGGCTGAGCATCGGAAGGAAATTCCAACCGATAGACGGTCTCGATCAACTGGGCATAACAAGCTTGCAGCTTTGCATCCCGCTGAATGTTTATCGTCGAGAGGAGAAACGTTTCGACAGATCGATCAAATTTTTCACCGGATTCCGACCTGTGGCCGGCCTTCATGGCCGCCATTCCATCTTTGAAATGCTTTCCAGAGTCCTCCAGGATCTTGTTGATCTGGGCTTGTGCTCCCAGTATCTCGGCGGTTTGAGCCGTTACGGCTGACCAACCAAGAACGAAGATAAATGTGATCGATAAAACCTTATATCCGATTGATTTCATTGAACTTAATAAAAATACCCTTGAGCCGGACCCAAGATATCGTTTGTAAAGAAAAGGGCGAAAACGTTTATTCATCCGAAGACTGAAACGCTCATGTCCGGAAAAAGTTCCTTAAGAGCGCACTACGAATGCACAAAGCCCCATAGTAAAGCTAGCACGGTCGCGAGTTTCGGTCAACGAATATGCCATCAAGATCGTTTTGCCGCCGAAGCTTTCCCCGCTGATCTTGCCTCCAGCAAAGCGGTTTCGAAAACCTGCAGTACATTGTCAACAAAAACAAAATTCAGATCCTCCATAACCTCCTTCGGCATATCCTCAAGGTCTCGCCGATTAGGTTCCGGAAGGATCACAGTCTTGATCTTGGCACGTCTGGCCGCAAGCAACTTTTCTTTGACACCTCCGATAGGGAGTACGTTGCCTCTCAATGTTATCTCACCGGTCATCGCAACGTCCTTTCGCACCGGGCGCTGGGCGAGTACGGAAACAAGTGCCGTTGCCATTGTGATCCCGGCGCTTGGACCGTCTTTGGGTATAGCGCCCTCGGGCAAATGAATGTGAATATCGAAGTTCTCCAGTATCTCATCGTCGATACCAAGTTCTCTCGAACGTGCTTTTGCGAAGGAAAAAGCAGCTTGAGCTGATTCCTGCATCACCTCGCCCAACTGGCCCGTAAGCAGCAGCTTCCCTTTTCCTTTGGTCTTCAAGGCCTCAATAAAAAGGATATCGCCGCCAACGGCCGTCCAGGCCAGTCCTGTAACCGTTCCAATTTGGTCCTTTTTCAGCGCTCCTTCATTGAAGATCTTCGGCGCCCTTAGAAATCCGCGAAGGTTCTCAACGGAAACCTTTACAGGCTTGAACTTCTTTTCAAGTTCCGCCTTTTTCCTGGCGACCTTTCGACAGATCTTCCCGATCTCCCGTTCCAAATGACGAAGGCCGGCCTCTTGGGTATATTCACTTATCACTCTCGCAAGAGCCTTGCGGTCAAACCGTACATCGTCTTTTGCAAGGCCGTTCTCATCGATCTGCTTTGGAACAAGATGCCGTTTGGCGATCTCAAGCTTTTCCTCTTCGGTATATCCTGAGAGTTGAATGATCTCCATCCGGTCGCGCAAGGCCGGTTGGATCGTATCCAGGACATTGGCTGTCGTCATGAACATTACATTCGAAAGATCGAACGTCACACCCAGATAATTGTCGCGAAATGCAAAGTTCTGTTCGGGATCGAGAACTTCCAAAAGTGCTGAACTTGGATCTCCGCGGAAATCTGCCCCAACCTTGTCGATCTCATCCAGCATGATAAGCGGATTATTGGTTCCCGCCTGCTGGATCGCTTGAATGATACGCCCAGGCATCGCGCCGACGTAGGTCCGTCGGTGTCCCCGGATCTCAGCCTCATCATGGAGCCCGCCGAGCGAAAGTCGCACAAATTTTCGATTTACGGCTCTAGCGACCGATCGACCGAGCGACGTTTTCCCTACTCCGGGAGGGCCGACAAGGCATAGGATCGAACCTTTCGGCTTCTCCATCAGTTTTCGGACCGCCAAAGCCTCAACAATGCGTTCTTTTACCCTTTCAAGTCCAAAGTGGTCTTCGTCAAGTATCTTTTCAGCTTTCGTTATATCCAGATTATCCTCGGAAGCCGTCGACCAGGGCAGATCGGTCATGATGTCGAGCCAGTTCCGAAGTGTCGCTGTCTCGGCCGTATCCGGATGCATCCTCTCTAGCTTCTTGAGCTGGCGAAGAGCCTCTTCTTCGGCCAATTCGGGCATTTTCGATTTGAGAATCTTGTCGCGATATTGTTCGATCTCCTCAAAGAGCTCATTCCCTTCACCCAGTTCTGACTGGATCGCCTTTAACTGCTGCCGAAGGAAGAACTCACGTTGAGACCGGTCAATGTCAGCCCGAGCCTGTGTATTGATCTCCTGTTGGACCGTCAGGACCTCGATCTCTTTATTAAGCAGGTCGTTGATCTTTCGGAGACGGGCAACGGGATCGATTATGTCCAAAACGCTCTGAGCGTCTTCGACCTTAAGATCCAAATTAGATGCCGACAGGTCCGCAAGGCGGCCCGCATCATCCAGATTTGCGATGATCGCGAGAACTTCAGGCGAGATGTTCTTTCCGAGGCTCGCTGCTCGTTCCATCAAGCTTCGGACATTTCGAATGAGCGCCTCTACCTCGAGCGAATTCTCAGGAGCCAACGGTTCCGAAACCGGTGTGATCGTCGCGCGAACGTGGTCGCCGCCAGAGCTGACCCCGTCGATCTTGGTTCGAGAAAGCCCTTGGATCAAAATGCGGATCCTGCCGTCCGGCAGTTTCAGCATTCGCATTATGATGGCTACGGTCCCGACGTCGAAAAGGTCTTCTCGGTTCGGATCCTCCTTGTTCAGGTCTTTTTGAGAGACCAGGACGATCATCCGATTATCCTTGAGCGCCTCTTCGACAGCCTTTATCGATTTGTCCCGCGAAACGAACAGCGGAACGATCATGAACGGATAGATAACGATATCCCTTAATGGAAGCGCGGGCAGATCCGACGGGATCTGCATCATCGGTTCGATAGCGTCAGATTCAGCGAGCCCAACGGAGAATTCTTCAAAATCAGCCATAAAAACCTATCTTAGGTCTTTGAAGCTGAATCGGCAATTCGGTCGCATCAGACAAAGGTACTTTGCAAACGCCGCAGCGTATGACTTTCTCTCCAATTTCCTGGCTTTTCGGATCGAATTATTTCTTTTTCTTCTTTTTGAGAGCGGCTGGGGTCTGCGCTCGGGAATTGACAAGCGCCTTGAGTTCGGTCATAAATGCCGAGACATCTTCAAACTCCAGGTAAACTGAGGCAAAACGAACATATGCAACTTTGTCGAGTGTCTTAAGGCGACGCATTATTAGTTTCCCTATGTCGTTCGTCCCGAGTTCACGATCCTGAGAATCCTGAACTTCCTTTTCGATCTCATCAACGATCGCTTCAAGCTGAGGCGTGGAGATCGGCCTTTTTTCACAAGCTCGCAAAAGTCCCGACAAAACCTTGTTCCGATCGAAGGTTTCCCGCCGTCCATCCTTCTTGACAACCATATAGGGGATCTCATCGATCCGCTCATATGAAGTGAAACGCCGCCCGCAACCCAGGCATTCTCGACGACGTCTTATGGCATCGCCGTCTTTGGCTTCGCGTGAATCGACTACTTTATCTTCAATGTGTCCGCAAAATGGGCAGCGCATAATCGTTGACCTGAAAGAATATCGGTTTGACCAAGGTTAAGATAATGAATCCGCGTCGGAGGCGCAAACCCTAGTTTTCGGCAACAAAATCGGGAGAATCAGTTTCGATCTCCCTTTCCGCATTTTCGCTGGAGAGCAGGCTACGAAAGCGCTCGACGCTTATATCACCGTGAAAGAAATAATATAACCCAAATACCACAGCCGGTACGAAATAGATCAGGTGCATTATGATCGACACGGCCGCCGCAACATCCTGACTCACGCCCAACAGCAAAAGGGCTCCGGCCGTGGCCGCATGGAAGGCACCGGCTGCACCGCCCGGCGTCGGTATCAGCGACCCGAGGCTCGCGACCCCCATTACGAAGATCGAATCGATGAAACTCATTTCGAGGCCGAAAGCCCGGATAATGAGCCAAGTGGGTAATGCGATCGCAAACCACAAAGCGGTCGTCCAGAAGATGACCCAGAATATCTCGCGCGGGCTCTTCAAAATATCTAAAGCGGCCGCCGACTGTCGCAAAAGGCTCAAAAACAACGCCCGCACCCGACCCGGAACCCAAGCTTTATCGGTAAATCGTTCGAACCACGAGATAACCGGAGCTGAAAACCGGTGATACACGAACATCGCGACAAAGCCCAGTATGGTCGCCGCAAGCATCAGATTACCGACCAATTCTATCGACGCGAATTCGGATTCCCGACCCGCCGGAGCCTTAAACCAGATCAGGCTGATCGAAAAGAAAACAAACAAAGAAGCGAGATCGAACATTCGTTCGACAAAGATAGTAACAAGGGCTGCGCTTGGCCTTACTCGCCTGTCACGCATCGGAAGCCACATTGGACGGACGATCTCGCCGGCACGTCCGACCATCAAAATTGCTGCAAAACCTACCGTGGTCGTTGCGAAAAGTTCTCGAAGATCTGCTTCGGTAATTGGCCTAAGCAGAACTTTCCAGCGTACAGCTCGAAGAAAATAACCTATGCAAATGCCCACAAACGCGAGACCGAGGTAAAAGGGTTCGGCCTTTCGAAGGCTTGATCCGACCTCCTTCCAATCGAGGTTCCTGCCAAAGAACCAAAGCAAAAAGACCGCGAAAAGGAGAAGTAATGTGAATTTAATATACTTGCGCAAATCGAACGTCTCTATTTTGAATATCGGTGACCCTGCTCCTGCTCAGACCGAACAGGCAACAAACACACGAAGATACTGTATTTGTGGGAGAAAGGCTAACTCCCTTACATATTTCCTGCCTTTAGCGGAACTTTTCGTTTTCTGGTATCGTAAATCAGCTTTGACAAGGCGGGCGTTATTGCTTTGTTGCCTTTTCAGGGCATTTGCTATCGGAGAGAACTCGCTTGGAAGCATTAAAGGCGTCTGCGGAAATAAATGGTGCTGATCTTGTGCGGCGTGCACGCGGCGGTGATGGCGTCGCGTGGGAAGAGATAGTTACACTCTTTTCCCGCCGGATCTTCAACCTCGCCTATCGATTCACATCGAACGCCGATGCGGCAGAGGATCTTACGCAGGAAGTATTCATCCGGATCTATCGAACTCTGGATCAATACGACGCCAAACAGGGCGACCTCGCAAATTGGCTGATGCGTTTGGCCCGAAATTTGATAATTGATGATTACCGACATCGGCAGCGAAATCCGCAAAATACGATGGCAGATGCGGTGGACGACCACCAGTATCATCTCCGTGCGGTCGGTTCGTCGGCCCATAAGGAGATGGAACGCCGTGAACTTGCGGTCCAGGTCCAGGAAGGAATAGATAAACTCCCGGCCGATCTGAAAACATGTGTGATCCTTCGCGACATCGAGGAACTGAGTTATCAGGAGATCGTCGATATGCTTCAGATACCAGAAGGAACTGTGAAGTCGCGAATTAACCGAGGCCGTATCGAACTGGCGAAGATATTGAAGAGAATGAGGGTTGTGACGGTTTAACGGAAGCAAAATGTGTAGATTCGCCCGTCATAACGAAAATGGTTTGATCAAGGGGTAGTGTTATGGGATTTGAACGCGACAACTTCATAGACTGCACGGCGTTCGAGAATTCGCTTTCTGATTATCTCGAGAAAGCTCTCGATCCGGATGCACGCAAGGCCATGTCGGCACACGCTCTGCAGTGTCCGCTGTGCCATTCGCTGATGAATGATGTGAAGTCAACGATCGCGGCTTGTCGGCAGATGACAGAACCGCGAACGGCAGTCACGCGTTTGGAAGCAAAGATCTTGTCAAAGACAGTACCGGACGCGACGGTAGGCTGTTCCGAATTTGAAGAACATCTTACTGATTATCTCGACGGATTTCTTCCGGCTACTGTATTCCACCGATGGGAACGTCACGCAGTTCTTTGTGATGAGTGCACTGACCTACCCGGAATGGTTGTCAGATCGCTCGCCGCGATTGTGAGCTATAAGCTCGACGAATTGCCGGTCCCTGCGGGACTCCATCAACGCATCCTCGCTCAAACAAGCGGTTCGGAAGGTGCAAAGGCAAAGAGACCGTCGATAAACTCGAAGTTCCGCGACTGGGTTCGGAGCTTGAGTTTCCCGATCTCGGTCCCCCAGCTTGCCCCTGTCGCTTTGATGTCCCTGGTAGCATTTTTGGTCTTTAGTCAGACGGTTTCCGCTGACGGTTCTTTGGCGGATGTTTACAATAAAAGTTATCAGATCGCCGAACAAACCTATCGACAAGGCGCGGAAGTACTTAATGAAGCGACTGGAAGGGCTCCGGCTGCATCAGAGCCCTCACCGGGTAACGCCAACGTTGAGGACAGTAAATAATGAACTGTGCATACCATACTCAAAATGGTGCGGTCGTCCAGTGTAACGGATGCGGCAAGTCGCTGTGCCCGGCCTGCGATCATCGCATTAAGGGGTTTCCGTATTGCCAGGACTGTATCGTGATGGGTGTCGATCTGCTGCGTCAGCAAAATAGTTCGAATTCAGGCTATGCTCCTTACGTTCGAAAGAATACGTCCCCGTTCATCGCTTTTATCCTTTCTGTTGTTCCGGGCTTGGGGGCGGCTTACAATGGCCAGACTGTAAAAGCCCTTGTTTACTTTGGCGTGTTCATCGGTCTGTTTCAACTCGCAATACTTAGCGGCATTCCGCTTTTCTTTTTCGGAGCCCTGGGTATGTGGGCGTTCGCCGGATTAGACGCCTGGCGAACCGCGCGAATGATCCGGTCCGGGATCACTCCAGATGTTGCGGAGGACGTACTTGTAAGACGATTCCAGGGTAATCCGAAGCTATGGGGGATCTTGCTAAGTGTCTTGGGTATTGCGTTCCTCTTACAGAATGTCTTCGGCCTCAGAAACATCATGCGTGGGCTATTGCCCGCGATGTTGATCGGGTTCGGTATCTATATTCTGCGCGGCTATATTTTCAAGCCCAAGGATGCGGACGATAAATGGTCTGATTTTGACAGTGCACGTCCGGCGCCGATATTTTCGGGAAAGTTGTTTCCGCCGAAACAGGAAACTGGAGATTACGGTTATCAATCGGCCGAGACCCGGGAACGTCGATACGGAAACTGGGGCGATCGTTGAAAAAACTGCGATATACTCAGTAAGGAGTTTTAGAGTATGGCAATCATGAAAGCAGCCGGTATTGGCGGCAGTATTATAGCCTTGATCGCACTATTGATCGTTTTGGTCAAGAGTCTGATCGCGTTTGTCGGTTTTATTACAGGGGCGATCAAGATCCTCATTATCGTGGCATTTGTCGCCGTGATCGTTGTGGTCGGCTATCTTGTATTTAAGGGTCTTGCGGAACGCAAACGAGCCGGCGATTAGGTTCCTCCTCCATTGTGTTGTAGAATGTTAAACGGCAAGGCGCCCACTCCGCTTGCCAATAGCCCACGCATTTGTCTAAAATCGAAACTATTAGAACGAATCAGGCGTAGTCTGCGCGCCATTCCCACAGAGTAAGTAGTATTACATTTGCAGTCAGTATTCCGGTTTCGCGTTAGTCGCTCGCGGCTACTCTTGCGTGATTCCGTGTGATGGGACGATAGATTCCCGTTACGAGATCAATCGCTAAGGAGCTTTAAGGCATAATGACGAAGAACGGTAAGTTTTTTACTTTTCTTTTTAAGCAATCATCTAAGAATAGAATTAGGATCCGTCGGGTAGAGGTGTCTAAACGCCTCGTTCAGAATGGGGTTCTTTTTTCTGCTTTTTTTGTTTTCGCAGGGCTGTTGAGCGGGGGACTTTATGGCTTGCTCTCGTCGTCGTTTATTTCAAACATCGATATAGCGGCATCAGTTGCGAATCCTGCATTGAACCAATTATCCGTCAAGACCGAGGCTGCTCAGATCGACTATTCACGACCCGAGATCTCTGACGAATTTGCGATGAACAGCGGCGGCCCCGCGGATCCCGACGAACTGGATTCTGACAGTGCGGAACTGGAAAGGCTTTTGCGGTCCATCCAATCAAACGCTAACCCCGCCTATCTTCCCTCGATTTGGGCACACGCCGGAAAGATCAATAACGAATTCGGGTTCCGACGAAATCCCTTTGGCGGACGCACGTATGAGTTTCACGCCGGGATGGATATTGACGGCGAACGCGGGGATCTTGTCGTGGCACCGGGTAACGGAACAGTAGTCGAAGCCGGATGGAAAGGCGGTTACGGCAACATGATCGAGATCGATCATGGCAACGGTTTGACGACGCGATACGGCCACCTTTCCAAGATCGAGGTCGCTCAGGGCGATAGCGTTACTCGTGGACAGCTTATCGGACAAGTTGGCTCGACCGGCCGCTCGACCGGCCCGCACCTTCACTACGAGCTTCGTGTAAACGATCGGCCCATCAACCCGCGGTTCTTTCTACCCCAGGAACCGACCGAGATCAAGAAGGCCGAGAAGTAAAACGGCATCCAACCTTAAACGTATAGAGCGAGTCGAATACCCGGCTCGCTTTTTTAGCGAATAGCGTTCTTCCCCGATAGCTTATATACTTATAAGTTCTGCTACTGAATACACCATTTACAAGGGAACTCTTTATATGACAATCGAAAGAAGATCTGTGTTATCGGGATTATTGCTTTTTGCGATCCTGTTCTCTTCGGTCTCATTCTCTTTCGCCCGCATGGACGAGGGGATGTTTATGCCGGACAAGATCGCAGGCATCGGCAATTTGAAAAAACGCGGGCTTAAGATTAAGCCCGAAGAGATCTACAACCCTAACGGCGGCGGCTTGACCGACGCTGTCATTCGCCTGAGCATTGGCTGTACTGCAGAGTTTGTCTCACCGGACGGCCTTATTTTGACCAATCACCACTGCGGGTTTGACGCACTCGTTTCCGCTTCGACGCCGACAAACGATCTCGTCGAAAACGGTTTCAAGGCCGACAACCGCGCAGGCGAGATTCACGCAAAGGACTATTCGATCTTCATTACCGAGCGCGTCGAGGACGTGACCGCCAAGATCGCCGCGGGCGGTGTCAAACCGACCGGCGAAGCTCTCGCGGCGGCGGTCAAAGCATTGACCGATGCCGAACAGGCAAAGGCGCCTAAGGGCTCGGTTATCCGCATTCAGGTAATGAACAATGGCTTCTTTGTTTACCTATTCCAGACGAGGCAGATCAAGGACGTTCGTGTCGTTTACGCACCGCCGAGAAACATCGGCGTGTTCGGCGGTGACCCGGACAACTTCGAATGGACGCGTCACACCGGGGATTTCACATTCCTAAGGGCGTACACCGCTCCCGACGGTTCCTCCGCAGAATATTCGCCGAACAACGTACCCTACAAAGCCAAGAAGTTCCTGAAAATGAACATCGGCGGCCTAAAGGAGGATGATTTCGTTTTCATTCTTGGCTATCCCGGCGGTACTACGCGTTATCGCGAATCACAGTCGATCGAGTACGCTCGCGATGCCAACTATCCGTTTCTCGCGGCTTGGCTGAAAGCTCGTATCGCGGCATTAAGATTGATCGGCGAATCGGACGAGAACAAGAGGATTGCCCTTCAGTCTGACATAGCCAGTTTTGACAACGGCCGAAAGC
Source organism: Blastocatellia bacterium (assembly GCA_016789265.1). Classification (GTDB taxonomy): domain Bacteria; phylum Acidobacteriota; class Blastocatellia; order Pyrinomonadales; family Pyrinomonadaceae; genus OLB17. Next base: position 77,497 of record JAEUQK010000014.1, on the reverse strand, counting down.
TCTATGAAGGCCGTATGACGCGGCTACGGTTGGCAGACGTTGTTGCGAAACGCAGAGCGGAAGAGGCGAGGTTTTCGACCTGGGTCGCAGCAAATCCCGAACGGCAAAAGAAATACGGCACGGTGCTCTCAGAACTGGCCTCTGTCTCGGCTGAATCTAACAAGGCTGCCAAGCTGGACATACTCGTAAGGCGAATGCCCGACCCCACGATGCCGATGTTCGGCCAGATCTATACGGCCATTGCAGCCGGCAAGATGCTCAGCGATTCCGAACGTGCGGCAAAACTCGCAGAGATCAAAAAGGCTCTTGAAGAACGCGAACCGGTATATGAGCGCGAACTGATCAAGTTTTACCTAAGAAAATTTGACGAACTTCCCGCTAACCAGAAATTTGAAGCCGCGGAGAAACTGTTCGGCACGTTCCAAGGTAGCGCACGACGTGCCGCCGAAGCGGCGTTTGCCGAAAACATAGCTGAAGGCAGCTATTGGAATGCGGAATCGGTTGCCGCACTCTATGGGCCGCAGGCGATGGACTTCCGCCCCGAACGCGACAATGTGAAAGGATTCGCTGCTGCGTTGAAAAAGGCAAAGGACGAGGCTAACGCCCGCGCGGCTGTTTTTGCTTCGAAGATCGATAGACTTCGTTTGCTCTACATGCAGGGCTTGGCTGAAATGAATGGCGTTACGCCATACCCGGATGCCAACTCAACCCTTCGCTTTACCTACGGAAACGTGAAGGGCTATAGTCCGCGCGAAGCAGAGTTTATGACGCCGTTCACGACGCTTAAAGGGATGTTTGAAAAGGACACGGGCGAAAACCCGTTCGACGTTCCGCAGAAATTGAGGGATCTGCAGGCGGCCCGTGATTTTGGCCGCTACGGACAAGGAGACAGCGTCATTGTTAATTTCCTTTCAACGGTTGACATCATCGGCGGCAACAGCGGCTCTCCGGTCCTAAATGGCAGCGGAGAACAAGTTGGACTCGCGTTCGATAGCAATTATGAAGGAACGGGCGGCGACTTCTACTATGAGCCGAACGTCAATAGGACGATCGCCGTTGATATTCGGTTTGTACTGTTCGTTACCGAGAAGTTCGGCGGGGCAAAGTGGATCGTTGACGAGATGAGTCTTGTTGGCGGGCCAAAAGCCAAGCGAGCATCAAATTAACGAAGCCAAGCTTGTTCAACATAAAAAGGACTGCCAGATCGGCAGTCCTTTTTGTTTCTCCAATTTTCCGGGTTACTCCACTGCCCGCTTATGACAAGCGGTACATTGTGTGGCCTTTGGCACCTTTGCATCCGGTCTCGTGTTCAAGACCTCGACGTGGCATCCGTCACATGCCCTATGGAACGCTGATTGGTTGGTAAGTGTAATAAGCGCCGGGCTTGCCTCATGTTTGATCACCGGAATATCTGCGATAAGTTTCGGCTTGGTGTTCACCTTTGCGTGGCAATCGCGGCAAGCCGCGACCCCCGCTGCTGTTGGGTCCTTTGTAAAAAGTTCCGAAGTGAGCACGGTCGTTCTGTCTGCCGGCCAGGCAGTCTTCAGCGGAGGATGCAAGGCAAGGTCGGATGCAGGCTGCGCCGTGTGGTGGCACGCAATGCAAGCGATCTTCCCGGTCGAATCAATACTGTAGGCGCCCCCGTTGTGCTTCACGTGATTGAACGTGACCTGTCCGAGTTTGGCTTCCTTGCCGAGGATGATGACCTCGGGCATCGTTTTTGTCTGCATTGTCTGGGCCGATCCGGTCACCGCTGACATATCAAACGCGACGGCCGCGATACCAAAGCCCAGAAAAACCGTTAGGGTTCCAAAGAATATTAATCTCCTCATAGCTGGTTTCCTCCTCGCCGGGCGATATAAAGATCGAGAGCTAACTTATGATACGCCGAAATCGGATGTACGGTTGTGACAGCGCTCACATATACCTGAAAACTAATATGCTAGCCGGATCGAGTTAATGTATTTTAGGATCACTCTTTGTCGCCGCGCAAGCCTTCTGGGATTCTTCTGCGGGTTAAAGACGTTTAGTGGACTCGGGATCATCGCGGCGAGATATGCGGCTTCTGATGGTGTCAGGTTGGATGCCGATTTCTTGAAATATGTCCTTGACGCGGCCTCAGCACCATAAACGCCGTCACCCCATTCGATCACATTCAGGTAAATTTCTAGGATGCGCTTCTTGGCAAGATTTCGCTCAATGAAATATGTATAGACCGCTTCCCTTCCTTTTCTAAGAAAATTCCGGTCTTCGGAGAGATAAAGGTTCTTTGCCAGCTGTTGGGTAATGGTAGAGGCACCTCTCTTGAAACTCGGCATCGGAGGAATCCAATCATCATCGCTTGGAGTGCAATCTTTCTTTGAGATGTTCGCTGCCTTTGCCTCGGCCTCGCACTCTTCCTTTGCTTCCTTCACGCCTTCCTTAACGGCTTCGTCCCACGCTTTGTTGATAGCTTCCCAGTCAAAACCGTTGTGTTCGAAGAACCGCGCGTCTTCACCTGCCAGGACGGCGCGCTGGAGATTTGGCGAGATCTGCTCCATTGGCATCCAGATCATATACTGCTTCGGTTCGCGTCCCTCCGATGCGGCCTCCGCCTTGCGAAATTCGATCATTGACGTCGTAGTCGGATTCTCGGTTTTCAGCCTGGAGATGCCAGGAAAGGTGATTAGTTCATACACGATCCAGCCCACGACCGCCCCGACCAGGATGAGAGAGAGAATCTTTATCCAATACCACATAGAACACGTCTGCAAAGGAGATATATTGAGAAAGATAATACGATATTTCAGCCGCGTACGTTCGTTCGCAGCCTATTTTTCGGTTAAATGAAACAAATATCTTGAACCGCCACACAGTTTACGGCTATTCTGTTCGAGCGGTATCCAATTAGTTCAATTTCCATCGATATGGGTCAATACGACAATGTTGTGGCAGTCATTCTCGGCGGAGGAGCCGGTTCACGGCTGTTTCCGCTCACTCGCGAGCGTTCGAAACCTGCGGTACCGCTTGGCGGCAAATACCGACTCATAGATGTTCCTGTATCAAATTGCATCAATTCGAACATCACCCAGATATTCGTGCTCACACAATACAACTCGGCGTCGCTGAACCGGCACATTTCGCAGACTTACCGGTTCTCGAGTTTCTCATCGGGCTTTGTAGAGATACTTGCCGCGGAACAACGTAAGGACAGCCCGGACTGGTTTCAGGGAACCGCAGACGCCGTTAGACAGATATTACCGCACCTTCGTGATTGGCGGATAAAGACACTTCTTATTCTATCGGGCGATCATCTCTACAGGATGGATTATAGAAAGTTCCTTCAGCGTCACTATGACACGAACGCAGATGTAACGATCTCTGTGATCCCGGCAAAACGCGAGGAAGCCGAGGGATTCGGGTTGCTCAAAGCCGATACCGATGGCCGAATAGTTGAGTTCAAAGAGAAACCGAAAGGCGACGCACTCGAGGCAATGCAGGTCGATACTTCCAGTTTTGGCTTGTCTGCCGAGGAAGCTGAGAAGCGGCCGTTCCTTGCTTCGATGGGTATCTATGTATTCGATTATGCAAAACTTCTTGATCTCCTGCATGCCGACCAGGCAGCGGTGGATTTCGGCGGTGAGGTCATTCCGGCGGCAATAAAAAACTACAACGTTCAGGCACACTTTTTCGACGAATATTGGGAAGACATCGGGACCATCCGAGCGTTCTTTGAAGCCAATCTCGATCTTGCGTCACCTCTCCCAAGGTTCAACTTCTTTAATACTGAAGCTCCGATCTATTCACGCAGCCGTTATCTGCCGCCGTCAAAGCTGCAAGGCTGCGATATCGACCTCTCGATGGTCAGCGAAGGCTGCATATTGAATGGAGTTTACGCTCGAAGTTCGATCATCGGCCTCAGAAGCAGAATGGACGTTGGAGTTCGCGTGGAGAGTTCGATCATCATGGGTTCAGACTTTTTCGAGTCTATAGAGGAGATAAAAGCCAACCCTGACCGAGGGACTCCGAGTATCGGCATTGGTCGAAACACGGTGATCAGAAAGGCGATCATCGACAAGAATGTTCGGATAGGGCGTGACGTAAAGCTTCTAAATCAAGCAGGCGTCGAGAACCTGGATGCCGAAGATGGTTCCTACTTCATTCGGGATGGAATAATCATCGTCCCCAAAAACGGCGTGATCAAAGACGGTACCGAGGTTTAACTTTTCTTCTTAGCGCCGATCACGTAACTATCACGCGCTTTTACAGCCGCTTTCTCCTGGTCCACTTTTACCTTGATACGGCGAACCTTACCAGCAACTGCTTCGCCGTTCGGATAATACCCAATGCTGTAAAACTCCCTAAGTTCGCTTGCGATCTTGGAAAACGCATTGCCCAGATTTCCCAGAGTGTCGGCAACATAGATCCTGCCGCCTGTGCGGAAAGCGAGTTGATCCAGATACTCCTCGCCCTTGTTGTATTCTTCACGCGTAGTTCCCTTATCGCTAGGAACGCCAACACCGGTGGTCGGAATCGGGAAAGGAAATGGGCTCGTCTTATTCCCAGTTGGAATTGCCGGCGGCGTGGAACCTATCGGCGGTCCACCAGTCGGAATTCCTGTTGGTATCTGCTGTCCCGTCGGATTGTTCTTGATCCGCTGAACGTCTGCGAACGTATCGTAACGGATCGGGTAAATGATCGTATCTATTTCCAACGCATCACGAAGATTATCAATATCGTTCGACCTCCGGCTCGAAGTATCGACCCCGTCCGTGAATAGGACCATGGCCTTTCGGCCATCTATCCTTCGAAGGCGGTCATTTATCGTCAGGTCGACTGCTTCGTAAAGGCTAGTACCTGTCGCGATCTGTGTGCGTTTAATGGCTGCGTAGATGGTCTTCCTGTCGTTGGTCGGCTCACATTGTATTACGACGTCTTCGGCGAAAGAGATCACCGTGACGCGGTCTTCCGGCCTCAACTGATCTATGAATTCGATCGCCGCGTTCTGGATCTCGGTCGCCTTGAATTTCGCCGAATAGCTCATGTCCAGCACCAGAGCCACGGTAAACGGCTGGGTATCGTTCGAGAAAAGCGCGATCTCCTGTTCGACGCCGTCCTCATATACCTTGAAGTTGTCTTTATCAAGCCCGGGAAGAAAACGGCCACCGCGGTCAAGAACTCGGACCGGAATCGTAACGAGACGCGTATCGACAACGATCTCTGGTCCGTCCAACGGTGTGTCGTCCGCTGGCACGTTCGTCGTCTTTCCCGGGGTCGGTGTTGGCGTCGCAGCCGGAGGTCGACTATTTGCCTTCCCACTACCTGTCTGTGGGTTTTTACCGGCTTGCGCGAATATAACGCTCGCGAAGAGAGTTACAAAGATCGCGGCAATGAATGATCGATCGCAATTCATCTGTTCTGAATGAGCTTCATCACGGATTGTACGATGCCTAACTCTTAAGTAAAAGATGCACAAAGCACAAATGAAAAGGCCCGAAGGTTCGGGCCCTATGCACCTTCCAAGTCATCAATTGATCATTTTCCCGCAAACCTGCGGTCCGTATCTCCGACGACATAGCTGGTCTTAGCTCTGACCACCAGGTTTTGCCTCATGACGCGGACCTTTATCTGACGGCGTTCTCCCTTTTGCCCAACGGATTCAGGATAATATCCGACCGAATATTGACGCCTCAGTTCTTCAGCGATCCCGGAGAATGCTGCATCGAGGTCGTAGGTAGTATCAGCTTCGAACTTCCGGCCGCCGCTGTTTGAAGCCAGGGTATCGAGATAACGCCGACCCGTCTCATATTCCTGAGAACTGCTCCCGGCGCCTCGCGTCTGAACTTGTGGTAACTGTCCCCCAAGGATTATGCCGATCATTCCTCCCCACCCTGTGCTCTGACGTCTTCGAGGATAACCCATTCCGCGGCCGCCGCCTCCGCCGCCAAAACCGTCGCGTTGAGTATTGAACCTGATCGGATAGATCAGCGCCTCGCCTTCTTCAGCGTCGGCGATCGTGCTTTGATAATTGGCGCGTCGCGAAGTGGTATCGACCCCGTCAGTAAAGATCACGACCGCCTTTCTGCCTTGTATCCGCTTGAGTTCTCGATTCAATGCGTAATCGACCGCCTCATAAAGGCTCGTTCCATCTCCGAATTCAGCCATTCGGATCGCGTTCTGGATCTGCCGTCGGTTGTTTGTCGGTTCGGTCAGAACACGCACGTCCTCATCGAATGCGATGACCATCACACGGTCGTCCGGCCTGAGCTGGTTCACAAAGGTGATCGCGGCGTTTTGAATCTCATCGATCCTGAATTGTGTCGAAGGGCTGACGTCGATCAACAAAACGACGGTAAAGGGCTGTTCGACCGACTGAAAATATTCGATCTTCTGCTTTGCGCCGTTTTCGTAGATCTCGAAATCGCGCTGCGAAAGGCCCGACACAAAACGACCATCCCGATCCAGAACTGAGACAGGCATTGTGACCAAGTTTGTCTCGACCTTTATCTCCTCGTCACTGTCGCCGATAACTGTATCTGTTGACGGAGTTGGTGTTGCGGCCGGCCGTGAACCGTTGGGACTCGCAAAAACGGGCGGCTTACGTTCGCCGACCGGGCGGGCGGTGTCGTTTTGAATTGAAGGCGGTTTTGGTGTCGGTGTGGAAACCACACGGGGCCTTGTGGACTGAGCAAAGCCAAACACTGATGTAACCCCAATGATCACAGCAAGTAACGCGAATTTCTTCATCGAAATCTCCGTTTGCAGACAGGTACTTTGGGGAAAGCGATTTTATGATTATCAATCCTCTAGACGCGTTGCTAACTATTTTTGGCGAGAAACCTGGAACAAAACGTGTGAATCGTCACCTATTGGTCAACGCCGCCGGTCCAACCCTTCGATCGCGAGATCGTGGAATCGGCGTCTTACGGAATTGATATTTACGAACGGCAGCGGATGATGATGTGTACGATTTGTAAGAAGAATGAAGATTCGGTCGTTTACCGGGTCGATCCAAAGGCTCGTTCCCGTAAAACCATTGTGGCCAAAGCTCTCCGGCGACATGTTGGTCCCGGCGGTCGAACCTTCCGATGAGGCGAGTTGAAACGCGAAGGAACGGTCTTCGTTCATTCCTTCAGTGAAATTTTTGCGAAACAGTTCGCATGTTCCCGGCTTTAACAATTGGGAATGTTGAGGGAGGAACTGAAGAGCGATCTTAAAGACTTCGGGAGCGGTAGAGAATAAACCCGCATGTCCCGCGACACCGTCCATGAAATATGCGTTTCCGTCATGGACGTCACCCCAGATCTGATGATCACGGAATACTAAACTCCGGTCAGTCTCGCCTGCGGTAGCTGGTGGTTGAAGATAGCCTTGCTCGACACAGGTTTGTTTCTCGTATTCGTTTCCTAGTTCACTGGCGGCGATCTCAATTCGTTCAAATCCTTTTTGAAGTGGATTAAAGCACGTACGATTCAGACCGAGCTCATTCGCAACTCCGAGCTCAAATTCAAGGTCCGGTTGACCCTCTTCGATCAAGATCGATAAGGCAAGGAAGTTCAGGTCGCTGTACTCCACAATTGTACCCGGCTTTCTGATCTCCAACATCCTGATCATGGTACCGAGGTCAATCGGTGATGCCGATCGGGCAAGCAGATAAAACGGCCTCCATGCAGGCAACCCGGAAGTGTGAGTGGCCAGTTCCTGCACGGTCAACTCGGCAACAGCAGAGTTCCTGAACACTATATGTTCTTCGCCGATCTTCGATCCCAGCTCCAGTTCGCCATCCTCTAGCTGTTGGGCGGTTAACAGTCCCGTGACAAGCGGCTTGGTCAAACTCGCTAGGTCATATATCGTGTCGAGCCTTGCGGGAATGAGTTCGGGCTCGACGACGGCGTAGCCAAGGGCATCTTGATAAACGATCTCGCCTTTCTCGGCAACGAGGTAAACCGCTGATGGGAAATCATTTGCGGCTATTCGTTCGCTAAGGAATTGTGAGATCTCTTTGTTCATCCGTATATATGTTACCCAAGCAGAAATCAGTTGACACGGGCAGGATATAAAAATACACTTCTCACTCGTACTAATACACTGGAGGGTTCATTTTTATGGGTAAAGAAAAATCTGCCGCGCGTTCGGCGGAATTGATAATGCAGCTATATGACCTGCGGCGAGAAGAGACGATGCGGAAGGCTCGCAACTGGATGTTCACCTTTAATCCTCAGAGCTCGGAAGATATTGAAAGAACAATGATGGATCCGGAAGTCGGCGGCTATCTTCGGATGGTCCTGTCATATTGGGATATGGCGGCGACGTTTGTTCGGCATGGAGCTATTGATGCCGATATGTTTCATGAGACGACCGGTGAACAGATCGGTGTGTTCGCAAAGATCGAACCGTTCATCGAAGAGTTAAGGACCAAATGGGAAATGCCTGATGCATTCAAAAATCTCGAGAAACTGATCTACAATTCGCCGGGCGGAAAAGAACGACTCGAGAAGACACGTGAATGGATGAAGTCGATCAACGAGCAGATGGCTGAACAAGCAAAAGAAGCGGGAGCATAGTCTACGCCTCTCTTAACCAAATTATGGGCCGTTCAAACGAGTCGTTTGTTCGGCCCAGCTCGTTTTCCGGCTCGACCCAGAACACATCCAGCCTTCAGATCAAAGTTGCTTGCTCACATCTAATCGCCTTACATGGGCTTCGATCTTTTCAAGAACTCCTACCGCTAATGCCAATGCCCGGCGACCGTCGTGCCCTGTAACCGGCGGGACAGTATTATGTTCGATCGCATCTAAGAATGCGGTTATTTCAGCCCGTAGGGGCTCAACGTCGATGATTTCCAACCGATCAATAGAAATTCCAAGCAATGGATGAGATGCTTCAGGATCCAACGATGTCAGCGATGCGAATTTCGTCGCGTAATCAAGCACGACATAGGCGTTTGTCTGATAAAACCGGGTCTTGCGGATCTTTTCTGTACCGATACGCGACGCGGTAATATTCGCGACCGCTCCATTCTCGAATTCGATCCGTGCGTTCGCGGCATCGACCTTTTCTGAAATGACCGGAATGCCTACGGCATGTATCGCCGAAACTCCTACATCTTCGCCGACAAGCCATTGAACCGCATCGAGATCGTGTATCATCACGTCGAGGACGACATCAACGTCCAGCGATCGGTTAGGGAATGGAGAAACTCGGTGGATCTCGAAATAGAGCGGATTCGTAACATGCGGCCGAAGGGCGACCATAGCCGGATTGAACCGTTCAAGCTGACCAACCATCAACTTCGCCCCTGAACTTTTAGCGGCAGCTATCATTCGGTCCGCTTCGTCCAATGTCATCGCAATCGGTTTTTCGACAAGCGTATGAATACCTTTCTCGAGAAACGCACACGCGATCTCGCAATGCGTCTCTGTCGGGGTCGCGATGGAAACCAGATCGACCCGATTCAGGATCTCATTCCAATCCGTGAACCCTTCACATCCATTATCCGCGGCTATCCGAGCAGCGGTTTCCGAGTTAGCATCACACACGCCTACGAGATCAACCCGCCCTTCGCGTGCCAATTCGGCATAATTCCGGGCATGATGGCGGCCGAGGCTGCCGACGCCGATCGCTGCCGCCCTGAGTTTCGGTTTATCTGCCATTATTTGAACCTAATCGCTTTTTCAGCAATACTTATCATTTTCGGCCATCGTGCTGTAAATGACAAAGAACGGCTCAAATAATCACTGGTTTTACTCTCGGACATTTTGGGCGTTCGCCGCGGTCATCGTCGTTGCCGTTTATTTTTTTGGCCTGACGATTCCGCTTGTAGGGCCGGATGAACCTCGCTACTCGCAGGTCGCACGCGAAATGTTCGAACGCGGCGACTTCGTAACGCCCACTCTTGGCGGTTACCACTGGTTTGAGAAACCGGCTCTTCTATATTGGCTGCAGATCTCGTCTTATCGCGTTTTCGGCGTAACTGAGTTTGCCGCGAGATTTGGCTCGGCATTGTTCGGCCTGGGAACGGTGCTCAGCATGTGGCTGCTCGGACGATCGTTAAACGGGAAACTCTCGAATGATGGCTTTCTGAACTTTGGGAAACTTCTTGGACTCATCGCGGCAACGTCGATCGGGATAATAGTGTTCGCTCGAGGAGCAAGTTTTGACATTATCCTGACCTTCCCGATGACGGCGGCGTTGGTCTGCTTTTATATATGGGATCAGACGCAAAACTCACTGGTTCCTCTTGCAGGTTTCTATGTTTTTATTGGCCTGGCCTTGCTGGCAAAGGGCTTGATCGGGATCGTATTTCCGTTTTCGATCGTCAGTTTTTATTTCGTATTGTCGTGGAAATGGCCGGGCAACAAGGTTTTGTTCAGTGTCCTGTGGGGAACCGTTGTCTCGCTTCTTGTTGCGTCGCTTTGGTATTTGCCGATGTACCTGACGAACGGTTGGGAATTCATCGATGAGTTTTTCATTCAGCACCATTTTCAGCGATACACATCGAACAAATACTTCCATCCGCAGCCGTTCTATTTCTTCTTTTGGGTCTTGCCGTTGATGACGATCCCATGGCTTCCATTCTTTGTTTCAGGCGTATGGCGATCGCTAAAAAATGTCTTTAAGGGAGGTGACGAATTTGATACCCGATTCAATTCGTTATTAAAATTTGCGGCGGCCTGGCTGCTTGTACCGCTCGTTTTCTTTTCGTTTTCGGGTTCTAAACTTCCGGGATATATTTTACCGGCATTGCCGCCGGCATTGATTTTCGCAGCCGTCGCGATCGTTGGCTATTTGAAAAACAGGCCGGGTCGAGAACCGTACATTGTCGGAATTGCCGCTGCAACCATTGGCGTCGTCATCATGCTGTTGGTAACAGCCGTCCCGAGATTTGCCGACGACGACTCGGTCAAACGTCTTTTAGCCGAGGCCGACGCTCGCGGTTATTCTGACGCTGAAGTGCTGAGCCAGCATGCGATAAATCATAACGCAGAGTTCTACGCGGCCGGCAGATTGTTGCGCTCGGCCGACGGAAAACAGATGAGGCTGTACGGCGTAAATGAGATCTTGAACGAGATAAGGAGAAGAAATGGGAACGCAGTCCTGATACTCGTGCCCAACGAATGGGCTCACCAGGCACTAGAAAGCACTCTTTTGCAAGCTGAACTGATCGCTCAAAATAATGAAACCTCGATCATCGCCGCACGCGAGAATACACCTTAATCGTGTGCTGCGCGTCGAAGTCGGTCCATCAAGGCAGCACCGATCCCTTCGTCCATCACTTTCTCGCAGTATATCGTCCCGATACTCTTGCGATCGCATTCTCTAAAAAACTCAAACACAGAATGCGCATACGCTTGAATATCAGGAACAATTAATTTCATGCCGAGGGTGATCTCCGGATCAACAATACCGATATACGCAGAAGTCAATGGATCAAGGATGCCATTCCCTGCCTCAATGATCTTAACCTTAGCCGTTGGGGAATAATGACGATATTTCATTCCCGGGCTTTTTGGCGATTCTCCGTCGCTTGATTCAGCGAGTACGGCGTTATGGACTTCAGCGCGTATCTGATCAAGGGCTATTGCTCCCTGCCGTAAGACGACGGGAGATTCTCCGGAACAGTCGACAACGGTTGATTCCAAACCGATCTCGGTCGCCTCTCCTTGAAGGATGCAGTCGATCCGTCCATTAAGGTCTTCATAAACCGCCTGCCAGGTAGTCGGGCTGGGACGTCCCGAAAGATTTGCCGACGGTGCAACTACCGGAGTTCCACTAGCAAGCAGAAATTCACGTGCTAGTTCGTTCCGCGGCATGCGAACGCCAATTGTATCCAAACCGGCTGTAGCGATCATCGGCACTTTTTCAGATTTCCTTAAGACGACTGTAAGCGGCCCTGGGAAAAACGCGTCGATCAACCTTTGGGCGAACACTGGTACTTCGGCCGCAAGTGTTTTGACCTGATCCAACCTACCGATATGGGCGATCAATGGATTATCGGCGGGCCGCTTTTTCGCGTTAAATATCTTGGAGACCGCAACTTCATCGAACACATTCGCACCCAGGCCATAAACGGTCTCCGTCGGAAACGCAACTGTTCCGCCCCGTCTGATGAACTTTGCAGCCTCGGTCGGTGAGGTCGTGACGATCGTATCCATTAAAAAATTTTCACTCAGAACCAAAAAGAACGCAAAAACGAGCGAAAGCGTCGTCTTTCAAATGTGACCGAAACAGCGGCGAGGCCGCAATGAGTTCGGAAACAGCAATAATATTTAGGAGAACTAATACCATGCTTACAACTGTTGGGATCATTGCAGTACTTATCGGATTACTTCTACCGGCTGTTCAAAGAATTTACTAATAACTGCCCAGCCCACACCCAGAGACCCGGTTGCCTCAATAGAGGCTTCCGGGCTTTTATCCATTTAAACGTCACTAAGTTAAAATCGTGGTTGTGACGATCGAAGAAAAGCTCAGAACTTTGCCTAATTCGGCAGGCATCTACCTGCACAAAAACACGGCGGGAAAAATTCTCTACGTCGGAAAGGCTAAGAACCTCCGCAATCGCGTCCGATCTTATTTTCAAGCCAGCCGAAATCTCGACTACAAGACCCGGCAACTTGTTAAACAAATAACTGATTTTGAATTCATCGTAGTTGACAGCGAAGTAGAAGCTCTCGTCCTTGAGTCTAACCTGATAAAGAAGCATAAACCCCGCTTCAATATCATGCTAAAGGACGATAAGCAGTACCCGCACTTGAAAATGACGAACGAGCCATTTCCCAAGGTCGTCATCACACGCAAGATCGTTCGCGACGGTTCAAGTTATTACGGCCCAATGTTGCCGGCATCGCTTGCACGAAAAACGCTGGATCTGGTCAATCGAGCATTTCAGCTGCGAACTTGCGATATTGAAATTGACGGAAAGCTGTCTCGGCCTTGTTTGGAGTATCACCTGAAGCGATGTCTCGGCCCCTGCGTAAAAGGGCTGTGTACACAGGGCGAATATCAGGAAGCCGCCGGAGACGTAAAGACACTGCTTGAAGGTAAAAATAAGGAACTGGCCGCGGATCTGGAACAGCGTATGTGGCGTTTTTCCGAGGATGGAAAGTACGAGCTTGCTGCAAAATATCGCGATCTTCGGAATACGGTCATCGCTCTCGGCGAACAACAAAAAATGGCGTATACGGCGGAACGCGACGTTGATATTTTCGGGTTCTACCGCGAAGAACAGCGGCTTGCCTTGCAGCTATTCACGATGCGGGAAGGACGCATCGTTGGCCGCCGCGAGTTCTTTTGGGAAGATCTGCCGGAAGACGATTCGTTTGACGCAGGGGATTTTCTCGGAGAGGTACTCATCCAATATTATTCGACCGATTATGTGCCTCTTGAGATACACGTGCCAAACGATTTCGAAGATAGAATTACGCTTGAAAGACTATTGACCGAGCGCCGCGGACGACGTGTAAGGATCTTTCATCCGAAGATCGGAGAGAAGCGGCATCTTGTTGAACTTGTTGAGACCAACGCAAAGATCGCATTCGAGCAACGCTTTAGAGTGCTCAAACCTGATTCACAAAAGGTGCTGGAAGAACTGCAGGAGGTTCTTGAGCTTTCTCACTTCCCTGACCGTATCGAATCGTTCGACATCTCGAATATATCCGGGTCGGAAAATGTCGCCGGGATCGTCGTATTTGACAACGGCAAACCTGCGAAAAATCTGTATCGCAGGTTAATTATCAAAACGGTCCATGGCCAAGACGATTTCGCGTCAATGCACGAAGCGGTTCTCCGGCGATACAAACGAATACTCGACGAAGGCGGCCAACTTCCCCGCCTGATATTCATAGACGGCGGCAAAGGACAGCTTTCGGCTGCGTCGGCGGCGATGAACCTCCTCGATCTGGAACAGATCATGTTGGTAGGTCTAGTAAAACCGCCAAAGAAGCATAAGGAGATCTCCCACTTGATCGTGCGAGGCCGTGAAGACCAGCCGATCCCATTTGAACGCAATTCCCTCGCGTTTCGGTTGATACTCCAGATTCGCGAAGAAACGCATAAGACCGCGGTCGAATTTCACCGCAAACGACGTGAGAAACGTGATTTCACCTCAGAGCTTTCCGAGATACCCGGGATCGGCGACAAACGAAAGATGAAGCTCCTAAAAGAGTTCGGTTCGATCGAACGCATCGCGAAACTCTCAGTTGCGGACATGGCTCCGTTCGTCGGCAAGAAGGCCGCGACAGATATCGCGGCCCATTTTGAAAATCAACGAGGACTTGCGCCTAAGCCTAGTTAACCTTCACGTAGTTTCGGTGGACCACCAGATCGCTTTTGTCGCGCGCTTCAAATACCGCGGTTCCATTACTTTCTCGCGTGACCACCTTAGATCTTTCACTTGTCGGTCGTTCTTTGGCCTTTCCTTTTTCGGCGTCGGTTAGAAATGCTTCGACCGAAGCAGGGTTCGGCGACGCTTTGTTTCCACCACGATCCCCTTCTGCAAGAGCTTCAACGGCCGCGGCCTTTAGCATTCGAGGCCAAAGTTTCTTAAAGAGATCATTGGATACGTATATATCCGCGCTGTTGATCTCGCCGTTAATGGCAAATGCGTAGCCGATCACATCAGTTTTGCCTGCGGTCAAGTTTGACAGTTTCTTAACGTATTCGTCGGCCGATGCCGCAACCTTTCCATTCTCAAGGGCCAGCTGTAAGCTCGTTCCCGAAGCATTCGCCGTAACGTCGACGCCGACATTACTGCTCAACTTCTTCTGTGCCTCGGCAACCTTTGACCAAACTTCCTGCTGAGATCGGGCGCCGTTTGCCGCTACCTTAAGGTCCTTTGAAACGATCCTTTCTTCGGACGAGCTGAACTGCCTCGCATCCTCGTTCTTCCGCTTTTCCCATCGGCCCGATTCTACACAGTAGGCTTCGATCGAGACTCGCCCGGAACGAGCCGGTATAATTATGCTGATCGCAAGCACACGATCCTGTTTCCCTCCTTTAACAATGTCACCCGATTGAATGAACACATCAAACTGCTTGGAAATGTTCTCAACCTGCAATTCATTTACATCTGAAGTTTCATAGACCCTCAGGATCTGCATTTTCATAGCTTCCTGAAGAGTAACTATATTTGTCTTACTTGTTTCGTTCTTGCCGTGTATAAGAAAGATGGTCAGGTTCTTATATGCATACGGTGCTGAGATCCTATAGGCCTCTTGTGCGTGGCCCCCAACGACAGCAATGGCTATTATCAATATTGCAGCATAAATGCTCGATCGGCTTAGGTACTTCATATTCACTCCTTTTTTCATCGGTTTACTCAAACACGAGTTTCATTTGCTAAGGAATGAACGTGGAACAAAACTGAATCTTGCAGCATTGCCGCGTGATCCTTGTTCAGGCATTAAAGCCTGTAGTGCCGCCCTCTGTCGGCTGCAGAAGTGAAATTGCTCGGTCGACCTTTTTTGTCGAACCTATCAGCACGACCGTGTCGCCTTCGCTCAAGCGGAAATCTGCACCCGGGCTTAGCTTTGTTTTTCCGTCTGTTATCACGGCTATTACCGTCGCTCCGCTCTCGCCACGAACATCCAATTCGCCGAGTGTTTTGCCTACGGCCGGCGAATCTGAATCCAGGACAAAGGTGATCGTGTCCGACCCCTCTACCGCACTTATCGCCGTCTTTGGCTCAGGAAGCGATTGTGAGCGGAGCATCTCATAACCCTGCTGTCGTATCCGCACTATCTCGCCCTCGATCACCTGCCTTGAAAATCCGTATCTGTGGAGAACCCTCGAAAAGATCTCTATGCTCGTCTCAAATTCCTCCGGAATGACTTCGTTGGCCCCGAGTTCGTAAAGTTCGTTTATCTCTGATACGTATCGGGTTCGAACAATGATATGAACGTCTTCGTTGAGTGAACGCACCTGGTTTACGGTCCGCCTCGCCGCCTGAGCATCCGACATCGCGAGCACGACCGCAAACGCCTTTTCGACCTTTGAATGGAGGAGGACCTCGCGACGGGTAGCATCGCCGAAATTGATCTTTTCGCCTTTGCTTTTTGCCTCACGCACTACCTCTGCGTTGACGTCCAAGATCGTATAAGGGATACCGACAGCCCGCAAAACGCGCGAGAGGTTTTGTCCATTAAGCCCGTATCCGACAATGATAACGTGCTGCTGAAGGCCGCCGCTGGAAGTTAGGTGAATATCCTCGTCTTCAATATTCCCAACCTCTTCCCTACTCCCGTCCTTGAAGAACTGAAAATAATACCCGATCCGCGGTGCCGCAGCGATCAGGAACGGCGTGGCGATCATCGATATTATCGAGGCGGCAAGAAAATTCTGATAATCAGTACCGGAAAGAAGGCTCGTCGACTGTCCCGCGCGGGCAAGCACGAATGAGAATTCACCGATCTGGGCAAGCCCCATCGCTGTCATGATCGCGACCCGCTGCGGGTAACCAAGGATCCGAATGATCGACCATATGATCACGACCTTGGCAACTATGACCAGGACGAGCAGTTCGAACACCACGAAGGCGTTTTGCACCAACGACGTAAACGACAGCAGCATTCCAATTGATACGAAAAACAGACTGTTGAACACGTCGCGAAACGGGAGTATTTCTGCCGTTGCCTGATGACTGAACTCGGAATCTGCGATCACCATTCCCGCAATAAACGCACCGAGAGCGAGCGACATCCCGAAATGTGCTGTGACCCAAGACATTCCCAAGGCAACTAATACGACAGTCAATAGGAACAATTCGGGACTTCGCAGTCTGACTATCAATTTCAGAAACCGGGGCAGCGTGAACCACGCCCCCGCCACGATCAATACCAAGGCAAGCAGCGACGAAACGAGATCGATCACTATTTGAGTGAACGAGACAATGTCGTCGCCGCCTAATAGCGGAAGCATCAGCAGCATGAATACAACCGAAATGTCTTGGAATAGGAGGATTCCAATTCCCGCCCGTCCGTGCGGTGCATCGATCTCTTTGCGGCTAACGTAACTCTTCAGTACGATCGCCGTACTTGAAAGCGCCACCAAGAATCCGAAGAATACCGATTGTCCGATCCCTCTGCCAAGAAAGCTTGAGACCGCCACAACAACTGCTATTGTTCCAAGTACCTGCAATCCGCCGCCAATTAACACGAGCCGCTTTAGCTCACGAAGCCTGGCAAGTGAAAATTCCAGTCCGATCGTAAAAAGCAGGAGCATTACCCCTATCTCAGCCAATACCTCAATGCCTTCCAAATCGCTGATAAGGCGAAGTCCGTACGGACCGATGGCGACACCCGTCACCATAAGACCAACAAGGACAGGCAGCTTGAGCCTGAGACACAGGAACGCGACCGGAACTGAAACGAGAAGTATGATCAACAGGTCATTGAAAAGTGGAGGAGTGTGCATTGGTCTGGAATCCCAGATCAGAGACCGATCGCTTTGCCGGTTCTTGATCTTGCTGATAATAT
Organism: Blastocatellia bacterium; assembly: GCA_016789265.1. Taxonomy (GTDB): domain Bacteria; phylum Acidobacteriota; class Blastocatellia; order Pyrinomonadales; family Pyrinomonadaceae; genus OLB17. Next base: position 60,044 of record JAEUQK010000014.1, on the reverse strand, counting down.
TGGTAACTAAATTAGCAGAATACTCGAGCATTCATGAACCGGCCCGAACAAAGACCAATACATCGACATTTCATAGTGTTCTGTATTTTGATCGGCTTGTTCTTTTCCAATTCGGAGGGAGTCCATTTACTTCCATTCCCGGGTCCTCGGCCAATTGTGAGTGACGGTGCGGTTGCTCCGGCCAGTTCAAATGGACTTGCCCGGTACAATTTTGGTGTAAAGACCGCTCGGTCAGGTCAATCGCAGAGCGTTAAGGATCAGAAGCATTCCCTGCCCATGGTCTCTAACGGAGTTTTTGTTTATAAGCCAAGACCTGGCTCGCCATTATTCGATTCCGTTTCCCATATCACCAATACGATCATTTCCCCTAATTTTAGGTTGCTCCTCCCTGAAAAACGAGGCCCGCCGAATTTTCAGTTCCTTTCCTAGTTGGTCGTTCAAGTCATTCCGAAACCCCATGGGGAGTTCACAGACTCTCTAACGGACCGGTAACTCCGTTTCGATGGTTTTGTGTCTGTGCGATGAGCATCAGCTCGCGGCCTTACACTGCGGTCATCACATGCGCTCAGGCGATGTTTTATCGTCTCTTGCGTGGACATCTCGTTTAAGAGTGAAAATTATTCAGAATGTGAAATGCCCTCATATGAGGCCAAGGCGTTGCCGCTTTTTGAACTGTGATCCCTATGATCTTGTGGCGAATATCCAGGCCATAAGCGAATTTTTGATAGCTGGAAACGAGCCGTGCTTTGTTTTCGATGTACAGTATTGGGGTAATACGAAAAACCCCTGCGAGGAATTGAGTAAATAATGTCAACAATCAGTGAATCGAACTTGCCCGGTGTCGGCCGAAAGTTCCAGATCGAAGCGATCAGTGGTGACCGTTTGATCGTGGTCATCCACGACGATGGACAGCGTGAGATCTATCATTTCGATAGAAAGAACTTGAACAAGCCGGATTCTGTGGTCACTTTGACGGACGGAGAGGCTCGTCAAATAGCCGGCATCATTGGCGGACTATCCTACGTTCCAAGGGCTCTTGCTCCGACCGAACTGATCTTGGACGATCTTGTTCTCGAATGGTTTACGATCGACGCTGACGCTGCAAGTGTCGGCAAGTCGATCCGGGAACTTGCGGCGCGCACCGTGACCGGCGCATCGATCGTCTCGCTGATCGAAGCAAACCATGAGACGCGGACCAACCCCGAAGCCGACACTGTGATCAATGCGGGAGCAACATTGATCCTGGCCGGCGATCGCAAAAACCTGGTCAAACTTAAGAATTTACTCTCTAACGGAACCGTGTAATCGATGGATCACCTTGTTCTTGAGATCGGATTAGCACTTGCACTAATAGCCTTTGCGATGGTTGTCGCAAACCGGTTTGGGCTGTCCACGGTGCCATTTTTGATCGTCATCGGGATGGTGGTCGGCCCTCATGCGCCTAAGGTCGCGATGTTCGATTTCCGGTTCATAAGCACAGAACCGCTCATTTCCTTCATGGGGCGAATGGGCGTCTTGTTTCTCCTGTTTTATCTTGGACTCGAATCGAATGTCAGCCATCTGATCAAGGCCGGACGCTCGATCGTGATCGGCGGATCGAAATATATCGGGATAAATTTCCTCATCGGATTCTTCTTTGCGTATTTCAATGGTTTTCCGTTAAGCGAGACGCTTGTGATCGCCGGTGTAACCACTATCTCGTCAAGTGCTATCGTCGCAAAGATCCTCTTTGACTATCGGAGGACCGCCAATCCCGAGACCGAACTCATACTTGGGATCACGATGTTCGAGGACGTGTTCCTCGCATTCTATCTCTCTTTGATATCCGGGATAGTTCTCAGCCAGGCAAGTTCCGTTGCCGGCGTTGCGGCATCCGGTGGGATCGCTCTCGCTTTTATCGTCGGGACCGTGGTGATAGGTCGTTGGGCAAAGCCGCTTCTGGACCGAGTATTCAAGATCGCATCCAGTGATGTCTTCATCGTTTCGGTCTTTGCGTCCCTTTTCTTGCTGGCTGGTTTGGGCGAAACGATACACGTCGCGGAAGCCATCGGAGCTCTGCTGCTTGGACTTGTACTTGGTGAAACCGAACATAGCCAGAGAATGGAAAGCATGGTCGTTCCATTTCGCGACTTCTTCGGCTCATTGTTTTTCTTCAGCTTTGGACTTTCGATCGATCCGTTCAGTCTCGGCGGGGCCGTATGGCTCTCGCTCGGTGCCGCGGTTCTTTCACTGATAGGGGTAACCGTCGCAGGCCTTCTAGTTGGGCGACGCACTGGAATGTCAACGGTCAGCTCGCTTAATATCGGATTTACATTGCTTGCCCGCGGTGAATTTTCGATCATTATTGCCTCGCTCGCGTTTACCGCCGGACTTATGGAGATCGTCCAACCGTTCGCCGCGCTTTATGTACTCATACTCGCAAGTGCAGCACCGATCCTGTCAAAAGAATCTGAGCGAATTTACGATGTCACGGTTCGAATCGTTAATTGGTTCAAACGAAAACCAGAGGAAACCGACCAAGCCGAACCGGTGAATGAGGAAGCATCATTTGACGAAACGGACCAGAATTGATTTTTGTTACAAATACGGCGAAAATACCCGCGTCTTACTTAAATCCAAATCGGGGGAGAATAAATGAAATCAGCACTTGCCGCGGCCTTGGCCCTTTTTGCAATGACATTTTGCGGGCTTGGCGACAAACTGAAAAATATTTCGGGCGGCTCTTCATCAAATTCCAATTCGTCGACGACTGGCTCATCGAAGACTGGTTCAAATGACGCTACAGCCGAGAAACCGACCCTAACCAGTTCACAGCAGGCGATACAGGACGCTTCGAATGAAACCAAGTGGGATGACCAGGGAATTTCGTGGAAACTGCCGGTTGGCTGGCCAAAGATGCAGGTCATGAAGGAATCGTTCAATTACGGCTCACCTGCAAACGGTTTCCTGATCGCTTCGATCTCAGTTATGCCTGACAGCTTTCCGGCCGATGTCAGCATCAAGGCGACTTACGATGCAGCACTCGAACAGCTAAAGCAAGGAAAGTATGAAAAGGTACGTTGGCTTGAGCTCGACGGAGTAAAAGGCGTTGAGTGGGTCGAATCAGTTCCTGAGGACAAAGACGGTATAAGGCGACATCAATGGATCGCTTTCCGCAAATATCAGGGACAAAACCAACAGCTGAACATCATCATCTCCACGAACGGAAACAATTTCCAAAAACAGGCAGATACCTTTGCTTCGATAATGTATTCGATCAAGATCGCGAAAGGATAACGAAAAAAGGCCCGGCTCAAACCGGGCCTTTTCTATTCGTGAATGGTTGGCGAATCGCTGTGCGGGACAAAGCATTTTCTGCAGCGGGCCTCGTACTTATCACTCGCTCCCACCTCTACGCGGGCCTCGGATTCCACAGTTCGTTGAGAATAATTTGCCGTTGACCCGCATTTCACACAAATGGCGTGAGTCTTGGTGATGAACTCGGCCACCGAAAGCAGCTGGGGCATTGGTTCGAATGGCCTTCCTGTATAGTCCTGGTCCAATCCGGCAACAATTACTCGTTTTCCTTCCGAGGCCAGCCTGTTCACCGCCTCGATTAGTTCCATATCAAAAAATTGTCCTTCATCGATACCAACAACCTGAGTGTCGTGCATGATAGACGCGAGCATTTCAGCCGTGGACGATACCGGTTTTGAATCGTGTTTATGTCCCGAGTGTGACGCTATCTCTTCAACTGAGTATCTGGCATCAATAGAGGGTTTAAAGACCTGTACTTTCTGCCGCGCGATACGGGCACGATTAAGCCTTCGGATCAGCTCTTCGGATTTACCAGAAAACATCGACCCAACGATCACCTCTATCCAACCCGTACCGTTTTGACGGCTCTTGCGGCGTTCTTCAGTGTTATCGAACGCAAATTCTTCGACCATAAATAAGGTTTGTAAAAGTCGATTATAGGCGAAATTGGCGAAAGGCGTAAAAGTTGAACCTTGGAAAAGTTTGAAGTCGGTTTCCACCGTGAACGATCCGATCGTGATCACCGATCTCACTGTTAAACCGGTGACGATCTCACCTTTTTACTTTGCCATCGAAAGCCTTATGCTTCTAATGTGAAACTCAAGCTCTGTCCGAAGTGCAAGAAGCCATACCTCGCTGAAAAGGAGTTCTGTCCCAGTTGTCCGGAACCGATAACTTGGAACCAGGAAAGCTGGGCGAACGTCGGATGCCTATTGCTGATGATGCTGCCGCTCTTCGGATTGATACTGTTCTGGCTCTTTCTGTTCTTGGGAGTTTTCTTCCGATAGAAACCTTTTTCTAATAGGCGTTTGGCGCGGTCTTTTCCATCCACCGATCCGGATGGCGAAGCGGAGCAAATTCGAACTGCTCGTAAAGTCCGTGAGCATCTCGAGTCGCCAAGACCCATCGCCGCAAACCTTGCAGTTCAGGATGATCGACGATCTCCTGCATCAGCCACTTGCTCAAACCCTGCCCGCGATATTCGCTTACTATGAAAACATCGCCGACGTAAGCAAACGTCGCCTTATCGCTCACCACTCGGGCAAATCCGATCTGCTTATCGCCGATATACAGCCCGAAGCAGATCGAGTTTTCGATAGCAGTTCGCGTCTGTTCCTCGGTCCGCTCGCGTGCCCAGTAAGAATCTTCGACGAGAAATTTTTGGATAAGCCCGACATCGAGCCTTTTTCGGTCCGTGTCGATCTCGAAGTTCCCATGTTTCGTTTTCATCGGATCAGTTAAGAATTTCTAACAAAGGTAACCCTGCTAAAGAACCTAACTAGTACCCACATTGTGTACAAAGCAGGAGCCAATGCGGCGATCAACACTACAGTTCGACCTCCCGTGCTGCTTACTTTCGACCACACGGATTTGTTCGAAATCCAAATGACGAGGCCAGAGACTACGGCGATGATCAAACTTGGCAACAATGTTAACATCGGCTCAGACGCAGGAGACGGGTAAACAACCTCGAATCCGCCCACGTAAAGGAACGGTGATACAAGAAAAATGGCCAAGATAGCGGCCATCCTCGGAAAAGAGAACGAAAGCCCCGAAACAAATCCAAACAAAAACATCGGAGCGAAGAACATGGCCGCGCCCAGTACGCTAACACCCGCTGCAACACCCATGTATAAGGCCATCACAAAGAACAGAATGAATCCTGCTACGAGATATGTGACGTACTGGACGACCGACATCTTTTAACTGATCTGATAAAACGCCTTGCGGCCCGGGTAGCGTGCCGATTCGCCCAGATCTTCTTCTATTCGAAGAAGCTGGTTATATTTCGCTATTCGGTCCGACCGGCAGAGGCTGCCTGTCTTGATCTGTCCGGCATTAGTCGCAACAGCAAGGTCGGCTATGAAGGTATCTTCGGTTTCACCTGAACGATGCGAGATGACCGCGGTCATGTTGTTTGTGCGTGCGAGTTCGATCGCGTCGAGCGTTTCGGTCAGCGTCCCGATCTGGTTTACTTTGATCAGGATCGAGTTTGCAGCCCCCTCATCGATTCCGCGTTGGAGAAATCTGACATTTGTAACAAAAAGATCGTCTCCGACAAGTTGAACGCGATCACCGACCTGTTCGGTCAGGTTTACCCAACCTTCCCAATCGTTCTCGGCCATGCCGTCCTCGATCGAGATGATCGGATACTTGTCGCACCAATCCGTCCAGTATGCGGCCATCTCGTCGGACGAAAGTTCACGCTTGTCCGACTTCTTAAAGACGTACTTGCCGTCCTGGTAAAATTCACTCGCCGCCGGATCGAGAGCGATCATAACATTCTCGCCTGCCTTGTAACCTGCTTTCTCGATCGCCTCAAGAATGGTTTCCACGGCTTCTTCATTTGACTTAAGATTCGGGGCAAAGCCGCCTTCGTCACCGACCGACGTCGAATAACCTCGGGACTTAAGAACACCCTTGAGATTGTGAAAGATCTCAGCCCCGGTCCTAAGAGCTTCAGCAAAAGATTCGGCCCCAACTGGCATTACCATGAATTCCTGAAAATCCACGTTATTATCCGCATGCGCTCCGCCATTAAGGATGTTCATCATCGGAACCGGCAAAGTCTTGGCATTAGCGCCGCCGATATACCGGTAAAGCGGAATCTCGAGCGAAGCCGCAGCGGCTCGCGCAGTTGCGAGAGAAACAGCGAGTATCGCGTTCGCCCCGAGATTTGATTTCGTTGCAGTCCCGTCGAGCGCGAGCATTGTCTCGTCAACAAGTGTTTGGTCTAGTGCGTCAAGGCCCTGGATCTCAGCAAAGATCGCCTCGTTGACGTTTTCAACGGCTTTCTGTACGCCCTTGCCAAGGTAACGGAGTTCGTCACCGTCACGGAGCTCGACCGCTTCGTTTTCACCGGTCGAAGCACCGCTCGGAACCGCAGCGCGTCCGGTAACACCGTCTTCCAAGATGACCTCTGCTTCGATCGTGGGATTTCCGCGGGAATCCAGTATCTCTCGTGCCCAAACCTGTTCGATATAGCTCATTAAATTTTCCTTTCTTGTTCTGTAAACGTTCGAGATAGTTAATTTATCTCGATTTCAATGTAAAAACAAAAACGGCGTTCTTTCGAACGCCTCAATCCGCGATCTCCGCCGCTTCATGCTTCGTTTTTTCCATTCTTACCAGCATTATTCGCCTCTTCTCCGTCTTCTCGACCTTGAAGACGTGGCCGTTGAACGGAACCATGTCACCTTCGTTCAATAACTCTCCGGCCTCTGACATCAGAAATCCGGCAATTGTCGTATAACCGTCTGAAACAGGAACATTCATCTCAAGTCGCCTGTTTAGATCGCGAACCGCCAAGCCACCGTCAAGCACAAAGCTTCCGTCCGGTTGTTCGTTTATCTGTTCGTTGACCTCTTCGTCGTGCTCGTCAGATATGTCGCCGACGATCTCTTCGAGCAAGTCTTCCAGAGTAATGATCCCCTCTATGCCGCCATGCTCGTCAACAACAAATCCGAAATGAAATTTCTCCTGCTGCATTTGCCTAAGCACGTCCTCGAGCCGCGCGGTATCGACCACGTAGTTCGGCCTTTGCATGATCTGTCCCAGATCAAATGATGCGGACCGCAGCATAGAGTGAAGGACGTCCTTCACGTGCACTATGCCGATCACGTCATCTATCGATTCTCGAAAGATGGGAAGTCGCGAAAATCCGTATTCATGGAACGCCTGTGCGATCTCTTCGAGCGAACTTGTCTCGGGAACGGCAACTATTTCCGTTCGGGGTATCATTGCTTCCTTTACCGTCGTTTCAGAGAATTCAAAGACCTGATTAATGAGTCGTTGCTCCTCTTCATTCAGGTGACCGCTTTCCTGCGAAACGCGGATCAGCTGGCGTATCTCTTCCTCGGTGTAGCTCGAGCCATGTTCGCTGGATGGGTGAAGTCCAAACATCCTCACGGTTCGTGTCCCTGCCCAATCAAGCACCCGTATCGGATAATTGAATACCTTGTAAAAGAGCTGCAGAGGGATGGCAATAAAGAATGAAACGCGTTCTGCAAGCTCGAGCGCAGCGGTCTTCGGCGCCAACTCACCAAATACAATGTGGAGAAACGTAATGAATGCGAACGCAATAATGAACGAAATGGAATGCAAAATTGCGGGCGATTGAAGAAGTGCTAAGCCGGTCAGCTCTGAAAGCCATAACATCGCGGGATCAAGCAGCGCGGCCACCGCCGGTTCTCCAATCCAGCCAAGGCCAAGCGAGGCAAGTGTGATCCCTAATTGCGTTGCAGAAATGTACGCATTCAGGTTGTTAAGCATGCCAAGAAGTCGGATCGCGGATGAATCCCCCTCGGCGGCCAATGCCTCAATACGCGATTTGCGCACGGCGACCAGTGCAAACTCGCTCGCAACAAAAAAACCGTTAGCGAGTACTAGCGCAACGACAGAGAAAAGTTTGAGGAATGTCCAACCAAAAGTTGGTGATTCAACGGCTGAGGCATCAGCAAAGAAGAGAAGGGTCGATAAACTAGCAGGGTCGTCCATTGATCAACGATGTAATAAAAAATAGTAAGCCTTTCCAAATGCGGTTCCGACCTCCTTTGCGGACCGCATCAAATAACGCAAAGTATAGCATATTACCCAATATGGTTTTCATGTCCGAGGTGCAAATGAGTATCGACCATTTCCTGTATAAGCAGTCTGCAAGAACCACATCCGCCACCAGCCCTGGTTTCACAAGTAATTTCGTCGACCGTCCTCGGCGCTTTCGATCGAATAAATTCCTCAATGATTTCCTCCGAAACACCAAAACAGGTGCAGATAAGCGCCTTCTCACCGGAAAATTCTTCGATCAGTCTTTCACGAAAGGCTATCAAGGCTCCGCGCGTAGCCTCCAGGACCGCTGTAAGACATGACTTCCGGCTGTCGGGAAACCGGACCGATCTAGTTTCAACCAATGTCAAGAACTCTGCCATGTCAAAACCATGCAGGTCCGGCAGAGTCTTTTGCGAGATCACCTCGACGATCGTCTCCGCCGCAGCGATCATAAATCCGCAGCCGTTAGTCGCATATCGCATTCCTTCGATCCTCTTTTCGCCGTGCGAGACCAAGATAGATACTTGAATAAAACTACCGCAGTCAAAGTTAACGGCCTTACCTGATGATGATTCAGGCTCACATCGCCCTGCATTCCTAAGTGATGTCACCTTGGACGCTATTTCTTCCGGATAAATTGACATTAAGCGATCGTCATTTTAGAAGTCTCGGCGCAGCCGAATTTCATATTCCATACTGCACTTAGCAGTTTTACCTTATTTGGGTAAAATAGCACCAATGAAACTAAAGTCCATTGGCATCGGATGTCTTGCCTTGATGATAGCAGGCTGTGGTGCTGCGCCGCCGGTATCGGTGGGCAGTAAACCGGTTTCTATCAATGACCAGCCGCTCAAAGATGCCCCTACCCGTCCGTTGAAACCAATAGCGGAGATGAACTGGACCACGTTCGAGGGCAAGGTGCAGAAGTTGAAAGATTTTAACAACAAGGTCGTGATCCTCGATTTTTGGGCTACATATTGCCCACCGTGCATTGAAGAGATCCCGCACCTTATGGATCTCAAGGCTAAATACGGCGACGATCTGGTGCTGATCGGACTTCACGTCGGCGGTGAAGAGGACAGGCCGAAGGTTCCCGAATTCGTGGAGCGATTAAAGATAAATTATCCGCTCGCAACCCCTGAAGATCCGCTTACCTCATACATCTTTGGGCAGGAAACGGCTATTCCTCAAACGGCGATCTTCGACCGAAGCGGAAGACTGGTCAAGAAGATCGTCGGCTTCAGTCCCGAGATCAAGAAGGAACTGGACGAAACGGTAGAAAAGACCGTGTCCCAGCGATGAGCGAGGAAATGGAACCGCCCGATATTGAGACCGAATATGCTGTATCGGCCGGCGGGGTAGCATTTCGACGCCGAAATGCGACGATCGAGATCGCCTTGATCAAAACTTCTGAAGAAAGTAAGTGGCAGTTACCAAAAGGACTGATGGATCCGGGCGAGACCGTCGAGGCAACCGCTTTGCGTGAGGTCCGCGAAGAGGCGGGTATAGTCTGCGAGATACTCGCACCTGTCGGCACGATCGAATATTCGTTCTTTGCAAACTACAGCGGGATTCGGAAGCGTTACCAAAAGCAAGTACACTTTTTCCTGATGCGATACATTTCCGGCAATGTACTCGATCACGACCATGAGGTCGAAGAAGTAATATGGATCGAAAGTGGCCGAGCCATAAAAATGCTCGAGTTTGAAAACGAAAAAGAGGTAGCAACGAAAGCCTTGAAAATGATCCCGTCTTATTTCGTTTGAACCGTCAATAAAGTCCTATGCGAGACATTCCGGTCGGTAACGGATCCTTACTGGTCAATTTCGACGACAAATACCAGATCCGAGACATCTATTTTCCTCACGTCGGCCAGGAGAACCACACCGAGGGGCACCCATGCCGGTTTGGACTTTGGGTAGATGGCGTATTTTCGTGGATAGACTCGGAAGATTGGAAGCGGGATCTCAGGTACTCACCCGAGACCCTCGTAACCGATGTCCGGCTAGTCAACGATTCCCTAAAAGCCGAGATCCATTGTAGTGACACGGTAGCAAGCCATGAGAATACTTTCCTGAGACGCATTCGCGTGATCAATAAGGCAGGCGGGCCGCGAGAATTGAGAGTTTTCCTTCACCATGATCTTCGGATCTACGAAAACCCTTTTGGCGACACGGCGCTTTACGATCCCGAAACCCATGCGATCATACATTACAAGAAGCACCGGTACTTTCTGATCAACACGGAACCGCATTTCGATTCATTCGCAACCGGGCGAAAGGCTTTCAAAGGGAGCGAAGGTACATGGCGCGACGCAGAGGACGGTTATCTTCAGGGCGGAGCGATCACCGAAGGATCGGTAGATTCGACTATCGGGGTTCATTTCTCGCTCAACGCCGGATCGGAATTTGAATTCTACTATTGGATCGCCGCGGGAACTTCGTATGAAGACGTTGTTAGGCTAAATGACCTTGTCGTTGATCGAACGCCATTGGGTTACTTAGACTACACGGCGAATTACTGGCGCGCGTGGGTAAACAAAAATGATACCGATCTGGACGGTCTGTCCGAACGGGTCGTCGAACTTTACAAGAGATCACTGCTGATCGTCCATACGCAGATCGATAGTGATGGTGCGATACTCGCCGCGAACGATTACGACGTGACCGAGCGTGCGACCGATCATTATAGTTACCTTTGGACCCGCGACGGAGCGTTCGTAGCAAATGCTCTCGACCTTGCCGGTTACTCCCACCTGACCCGGAAGTTTTTTGATTTCTGCAGCCGCATCGTGCATAAGGACGGGTATTTTCTTCAGAAGTACAACTCGGACGGCACTGTCGCATCTGGTTGGCATGCGTCGTGGGATATTCACAAAAGAACGAAACTCGTTCCGATCCAGGAAGACGAGACATCTCTTGTCTTGTGGGCTCTCTGGGAGCACTACGATCGATACCGAGATATCGAATTCGCACATCGCCTTTACAGGAAACTCACTATATCCTGTGCCGATTTCCTAATTCGTCACCGTGACCCCGAGACGGGACTTCCATTACCAAGTTGGAATCTATGGGAAGACAGGCTTGGAGTGCACACTTTCACTTGTTCCACCGTCGTTGCCGGATTAAGAGCGGCGGCGAATTTTGCAGCTTTATTTGCTGAGTTCGACCGAGCGATCAAGTATCGCAACGTTGCGGACGAAATGGTCGCGTCTATGCGAGTGCATCTGTACAACGCAGAGATCGGTCGGTTTCTTCGATCTCTTCGATCGACCGGCGATGGCAGATTAGAGCCGGACTCGACCATCGACGCTTCTCTATTCGGCATTTTCTATTTTGGCTGTTTCTCGCCCGACGACGAGATGGTCGTTAACACCATGAAAGCGGTGTCGGAACATTTGAATGTGGACGGTGGGGTCGCACGGTTTGATCATGACGGCTATATGCGTGTATCTGAGTCGATCACCGGAAACCCGTGGTTTATATGTACCCTTTGGATGGCAGATTATTTTATTTCTTCCGCAAGATCGGCTGTTGATCTAAGAAGGGCTTTGAATGTGATCGAATGGGTCGTCGATCGTGCATTGCCGTCGGGCGTTCTTGCCGAGCAGCTCGACCCCATTACACGCGAACACGTTTCCGTGTCGCCTTTGACCTGGTCACACTCAACATTTGTCGCGACGGTCTCTAAGTATCTGGAAAAACTCAAGAGTTTTGGCTGAAAAGCCGATGTTCGTGTGGAATTCTCAAACGATGTGTTCCTGGTTTAATATTCAATAAATGAGAAAAGCTAAGATCCTTGCCACGCTCGGCCCTGCTTCGAGCAGCCAGTCTACAATTGAGGCAATGTTGACCGCCGGCGTGAACGCTGTACGGATCAACATGTCGCACGGTTCGCACGAGGAGCACACCACAGCAATAAACACCGCTCGCTCGGCCGCCCACAAGTTAGGACTGCCGTTAGCAATACTCGTCGATCTCTCCGGACCCAAAATACGTACCAGAACTCTTAAAGACGGGGCTCCAGTGGAACTCATCCCGGGGAATTCAATTGTCATCACTACTCGCGAGGTCGAAGGCACCGCGGAATTGGTCTCAACTAACTTCGCCGAACTGCCCGAAGCCGTAAAGCCTGACACCACAATACTCTTGGACGACGGTGCTTTGGAATTGCGGGTCGAAGACGTAAACGGAACCGATGTTCTTTGCCGCGTGATAGTCGGAGGTCTATTAAAGGAAAGAAAAGGTATCAATCTTCCGAATACGCCTTTGCCGATACCTTCGATGACAGAAAAGGATCACGCGGATCTTAAGTGGGCAATGGAACAAAACGTCGATTTCATCGCTCTTTCTTTCGTTCGCACCGCACAGGATTGCCGCGAGGTCAAAAATGAGATCAAACGCCTTAATCGCCGGAAAATGGGAAGGGCATTGCTGGTCGCAAAGATCGAAAAGGCTGAGGCGATCGAGAATCTTGACGAGATCATTGCTGAAACTGACGGTGTAATGGTCGCTCGCGGTGACCTCGGTGTCGAAACCAGTGTTGAGTTAGTGCCCGTGTATCAGAAACGGATCATAGGAAAGGCGATCGCCAACGATCGATTCGTGATCACAGCGACCCAGATGCTTCAATCAATGATCGACAGTCCGCATCCCACTCGGGCCGAAGCCTCCGACGTTGCCAATGCCGTCTGGGACGGCACCGATGCGGTGATGTTATCCGCAGAGACCGCGTCAGGCAGCTATCCGATCGAGACCGTGCAGACAATGGCACGCATCATCGATTCAGCCGAGACGGTTCGGCCTTCAGAACTGAGAAAACCGGTGAAGCTTACTGAGGCTCCGACCGGACGTACCAGCCAAGCATTGTGTAAAGCAGCCGCGTACGCCGCCAGGGAAATGATGACGGACAAGGTCGCCGTCTTTACCGAATCGGGACTGATGGCACTCCGGCTTTCGTCGGTTCGCTCCGGTTTGCAAACGTTTGCGCTCACGACCTCAAACGATGTGCAGCACCAACTTTCCCTAATTTGGGGCGTCACACCCTTCTTTCACCAGGATCTGGAGATCGGAAGCGAAGAACCGCATATCGGCGAGGGCACCATGCTCGATCTCCTGAATACGCAGGAAGACAAAACGGGCGATCTGTTGAAGGTCGGGGAAAAAACGCTGCTGAATGCAAACGTCGTGACGCCTGGTGAAACCATCATCATGATGGCGGGCCGATTGTCGGGCCACGGCCTTTCGAGTTCCGTAATCGTTTGGACGATCGGGGAGGAAATGCCCCGGCGATGACGCCTAACTCACGCTCGTTCCAAACAGCTTCCCGACCGCGGCCGTTGCGGCCATCGCCATTGCTCCCCAAAAAAGAACTCTGACAGCTCCTTTGTAGATGCTCGCTCCACCCGCGTGAGCTGCTACTCCTCCTAATGCGGCGAGCAGAACCAGCGAACCGGCGGCGACGGCCCATATCAAATACGATCCCGGCAAAAGGATCGCGATGACCAGCGGCAACGCGGCACCGATCGCAAAACTGACGGCCGAGAATATCGCCGCTTGAACAGGACGGGCCTTGAGTTCTTCCGAAATGCCGAGTTCATCTCTGGCGTGGGCCGCGAGCGCGTCGTGAGCTGTGAGCTGTACGGCAACCTCATGTGCTAACTTTGGGTCCAGTCCCCGATCTACATAAATGCCGGCTAGCTCCATTAGTTCACCGTCCGGATCCGCCTTCAGTTCTTTGGTCTCGCGTTCAATGTCGGCGTGTTCGGTGTCGGCCTGAGAATAGACCGAAACGTACTCGCCTGCGGCCATTGACATCGCGCCGGCCACTAAGCCGGCAAGACCGGCGACAAGGACGCCGGACTGATCCGCTTCGGCGGCCGCGACCCCGATGATAAGGCTGGCCGTGGAAACAATACCGTCGTTTGCTCCAAGAACTGCGGCCCGCAGGCCGCCTACACGTGAGGTTCGATGTTGTTCGCGATGGCGCATATGCTGCAATTACACGCCGTCGATCGGTCATTTTTGATGAAATCTCGACGGCACGTATTCTCGTCCCCAACGCAGGGTTGTCGCCATCCAGACAAGTTCATCCAGGAATCCCTTGGCGCGTTTTTCGTATGCAGTATCGAGTAGATTGCCGTCCACGTCAAATTTAGATGATGCCGACGGAAAATTGAGATCAGAAAATGTAACGGCAAGCCCTAGTTCTCGTGCCATGGGAAGCATCGCTTCGATCACCCGGGTTCCGCCCCACGGACCGGCAGACACGCCTACGAACGAAACGGCTTTGTGGATGTATTCCTTAAGTAGAAGATCAAGTACGCTTTTTAGTATCCCCGGATATCCGTGGTTGTATTCCGGGCTAACGATCACAAGACCGTCCGCTCGGGTCATCGCGGCTTTCCATTCAGGAAACAAATGGCCGATCTCCGTCCCGTAATGATCCTGCGGCAATGCGAAATCACGAACGTCAAAAAAGGCCGATTCGATCTCTTCGCGACCCTGCATTTGCGTGAAAACCCACCTTGCAACGGCCTCGCTTGAGCGTTCTTTTCGATTCGTGCCCAACACCAGAGGTATGAAAAGCTTCTCTTCAGCCATGTTCAGCCATTCCTTGCAGTTTCAATATTATTCCGAATGGGAAATACTATATGCGAGATGCACCAGCTTTCAAGTTTGGATCTATGGCTTTTCTTTCGTCGAACGATACCTGAAGATCGTCCTGTTGCTCGTGAACCCGACCTGTTCGATGCTTCGACGGACTCTAAGATCCGATGTCCGCTATGCGATTGGGAGCCAGCCTCTTCAAGCCGTTGGACATGTTGGGATTGCGATGCTCCGGAATATTTTTACAATGGCTGTGGTACGTCTTGGAACACTTTTGAGACGAAAGGTATATGCCCGACTTGTGCTCATCAATGGAGATGGACCGCTTGTTTGCATTGCGCCCGTTGGTCGCTTCACGAGGATTGGTATGAGAAAGCACCACGGGCGAACTAGCTCAATTCATTTCGAAGATATGCGGCGACATCTGAAATGAACTGATGGACGGACGCTTCAGCAATGCGGTTTCCGACTGCAGCGTCGATCACGCTCCCAACAATTCCGAGCGGCGGTTCGTAATTCCCTCTTAGATCAAGCTGAGTTTCTGTTGAGGTCAACGGATATATCGCCAACTCTGCTTTCATGAACGGAAACAGGCGGGGCATCTTTGCCGCCTCCCATTCGAGTTCAATTCGGGTTGTCTCCGGCGCAGTAACAGTCTTCTGAGTTTCCTCGATACTTTTAACAGTGATCTCAATGTCGGCTCCGACCTCGATCCCGGCGATGTTGACATGAAGTTCTGAGGCAACACTCTTTGCACGCAAGGCCGCGACCTTGGTTGCGTTCCTGAAAACTTCGTTCGCGTCAGAATCGATGGCCGCACGAACTTTGTCGTAGGGGTGATTGACGTAATCGTAAACTCTGATCGTCTTGCTGCTCATATCCGGTTTCGCCCCAGTTGCTCCTGATCATAACGAAAACAGGGGCAGTATAAGTCCGAAAGACCAATTCAAAAAGTGACAAACATCACGCAGTCCCTAAATTAAACCTCTCGAGTATTTCAGCCATTTTCTGATGCAAAAGGTTAATGGCTTTCAACGGCCTGACCATTACTTTGAAATCGACTATCTTCCCCTCATCGTCCCATTTGATCAAATCAACACCGTTGATGACGATGCCGTCGATCTCAGTTACAAACTCAAGAGCAGCATCACATTCGCCCACGATCTCGCGCACATATCGAAACGATTCGTTCTTAATAACATAGAATGCGCTTGATAGGTATTTGATCGCTAGTTCCTTTCCCCTTTGAGGCGAATGGACAACAGGCGAGTGAAACACTACATCCTCTGAAAGGATTTCGTCCAGCAGTTCCCTTTTGCCGGTTGCGACGACACGATGCCAGTCTGCAACTAACTTATGCGTCATTCAGGTGGTCAATTCTCGCTGATCTTAGAACCCTTCAGTGTCATTTCGCCATCGGAGACAATGAACAACCGTCCACGCGATTTAATTGCGATCTTGCTGTTTCCGGTGATCGAGATCTCACCATTTTTCTTCAGAACGATCTTCGCTCCCCCACCCATACTTTGAAGTACAACCTCGCCCTCATTTAGCGAAATAAAATGCTTTCGAAAGGCTTGATAGTCTTCCAGCTTTGATACTCTACGCTCCAATTGCAGGAGGCGCTCCTCAAGATTCTTCGATTCAAATACGCTCATCCAATACTCCCCTATAAATTCGACATTGACCTTAACGGACACATCATCAATCAAGGTACCGAAATGGTAGAGTAGTTTTGAGATTTGAACAAGCTGGAGATAAAACTTGGGCCCTTTCTGAACCCGATCGGACGGAGTTATTCAGCGTTGAGAACATGGGCAACGGTTTCTTTTTTAAGGCCCTTTCCGTTTCGCTTGTTGTAGTCAGAAAGCGAGATCTGCGGGTCACGCCATGCATCGAGATGGCCGACCTGATGAACGCATTGAATGGTACATGTCGGAGCGCACCACTTTTCCGTGATGTACTCGCGTTCCATATCTTCGAGTGTATATTCCAAAAGCGGTATTCCAGGCGTTCCACGCTGCTGCGAGCACCAGTTAACCATTCCAAACTCGTCGATATATAGATATCGTGCGCCCGCACGGCATCGCCATTCGTACTCGCCGCCTTCGACCAACTGGTCCTGGAACCAGTTCCAGCGGGCATACGAACGAGCCCCTTTCTTCTTTATCTCGTAATAGACTTCCTTATCTCGCTCGGTCAGTCCCTTATTCAGCCCGTCGCCATCGTGAATAACGCCCACCGTCGAAGAAAATCCCAATTCTCGCGCCCGATTTGCAATGATCAATGCCTCTTCAGGGTTTGCCACACCGCCGCCGACGACCGAGTTGATATTGACCTTGAACTTCGCGTGATCACGCAGGTTCACGAGCTTTGAGTCGAGCACCTTAAGGCTCTTTTTCGAAACTTCATCAGGCGTCACGTTGTCGATCGAGATCTGAAGGTAATCCAGTCCGGCTTCGTTAAGCTTCTTGATCTTGTCAACCTGAAAGTAATAACCGTTCGAGATCAGGCCCGCGATCATACCGTGATATCTAATTCGGGCAATGATGTCGAAGATCTGCGGGTGCATCATCGGCTCGCCCCCGGAGATCGTGATCACAGACGAGCCGAACTCGGCCAGTTTGTCGATCCTCGCGAGCATTTCGTCGATCGGCACCGGATCACTCGTCTTGTCGAATTCATTACAGTAGGTACATGCCAGATTGCACCGCCGCATCGGCACGATGTGCACCAAAACGGGATGCTTGGTCGAGGCAAACGCCTTGACCGTATGCTTTACCCCGCGTGTGAACCTGCTGAAACTGCTTGCTTTTGGCATATCTTTAAACGTTCGATTATAGTGGTTCGAAACCGCCATTTCAAACCAACAAAATGGCCTCGACCGGTCAAGATCAAGGCCAAATCTCGGTCTATTTGATTCTCTACCCCTGAATTATTTTAGTGTCCTTGGGCGGTTTGATAACGAAATCGTCAGCCTTGACCGTTGCATTCCTGTCGATCGCGGTAAGCTGAATTGTAGTCGAATCATTGTTCTTTTCGATCACTTTTGCTTGAACCGGCATTCCGTTAACATCGACCCAAAGATCGGCTCCTTTATAGGATGTTGCTGATTTCGGCGTCAACTTGATATGCCAGGTTCGCACAGATCCATTCACCGTTTCTTCTCCGATGTAAGCGACGTCGTAATTCGCTTTCAGCTGTTCGCGACTCATGCTCATAAAGGCAAGAGCACCACCTGCCTCAGCATTTCCCTTTGCGCTATCGACATTGCCCACGATCGCCTGTTTCAAACGAGGACGATAAAGTATGTACTTCCCTCCGCCAACCGCGAGTTGCTCCTCGACCGGCTTTGTCCAATCGATACGAACCCGTATCTTCTCCTTAGCAGGAGCCGGCAGATATTGGACGGTCCCTTCGTAAAGATCATATTCGTCAAGCTGAGCATTGTGCTTGCTCATCTTAATATTCGAACGAAGCGACTTCAAGCCTTTGTTGTTGGTGTCCATCCGTTTGAGGATGTCACTTAATATTCCCTGAGCACTCGCCTGCGAAGCGGCCGCGAATCCGACGACCACTGCGAACAAAGCCATGAGAAATGCTCTGTTAATAAACTTCATAAAAATTACCTTTAATGCCCATCGAATCGATCAGCGAATTTCGACCTCGTAAAACACCTCGCCCTTCTCGTTCGTTTTCTTGCTCCAATCTAGAACAACAGCATCCGGGTCACCGCTTAGCTCCCTTACGCGTTTTTCGAGAACGCTTTTCTCGGAGGAAAAATCAGAAGATTGGACGTTCAGACGCGAGATTTGGGTTGCAAGCCTTTCCCGCTTATCAAACCATGACTTCGGAGTCAAAAATATGAAAGCAACGATCAAAAGGCAGAAAATGACATAGACCGATGTTTCGCGGCTGAAATCCCAAAGAATGAATCGCTTCCAAAATGGCATCGTTATTGGTCAACGACATGGCCGTCACGCATGCGAATGATCCGGGAACATACCGCAGCAGCCTCGGGATTGTGCGTGATCATTATGATCGTCTGATTATATTTCTCGTTGAGTTCCTTGAACATCTCAAGCACGATCTCAGAATTCTCTGTGTCGAGATTTCCGGTCGGCTCATCCGCCAGAATTATGGCCGGACGATTTATCACTGCTCTAGCAAGAGCAACTCGCTGTTGCTCACCGCCTGATAGTTCAAGCGGCTTATGGTGCATTTTGTCTTCAAGCTTAAGCATCTTGAGGATCTCGCGGCGGTTCACATTGCTCTTGGCACCGTTCCCAAGGTGGATCTTCTCGGCGAGCTTTAGGTTGCCCTCAGCGGTCAATGTTGGAAAAAGATTGAATCGCTGAAAAACGAAACCTATCTTTCTTCGCCGAATATCGGTGCGTTGAGCGTCGGAGACCTTTGCCAGGTCTTCACCGTCGATAATGATCGACCCCGAAGTCGGACTTAACAATCCGCCAAGCAGATGCAGCAGAGTCGACTTCCCACAGCCGGATGGGCCCATGATCGCGACAAATTCGCCTTCCTCAACGTCAAGCGAAATGCCTCGTAGTGCGGGTACATCTAATTTTCCGATCTTATATGACTTCTTTAGATCTTCGGTCTTTAATATCGTGCTCATTAAAATCTACTGGATCCGTGCCGGTGCCGGCGGTTTATCGTTGGATCTCAGCGCGTTAAATTCCTGTAATTTCTTATCCAGATCCACCTCTTCCAGATCCCATGTGTTCTGCAAAACGAATGCCGACGCCGGATAGGTCTTACCTATCGTGACCGCTTCAGGTGTCTGATAGGTGAGCCGCATCGAGTACTTCTCCTGCGGCCTGGTAACGATGATCTGCAGCGGTAATCTTGCGTATTCACTTGTTGAGGAGAGGTTTCCCTCACGTCCGTAGGTAATGTCCGATTCGATCTCTCCATGAACGTCGAATAATTGTTGTCTTGCGAGTCTGATCCCGCCTACCCGGTCGAACCAAAAGCGGCGCGTCACTAAAAGTTCTCCTCCAGCAGTCCGGAGAAATTCATCAAGCAGGTAATAACCACGCACAACCTTGCGAGTAGACGACTTAGTACTGTCAGTCTCAACCTCTTCGGTTTGAAAGATCGTACTTCGAGTATATAAGTGCTCGGTGTCGGTCGGCCTGACCAACATGGCATCGGTAAAATGCTGCGGCCGCAGATTGGCAAAAGCGTTAACGTTCTGTTTCACTTCTCCGGGCATTTCGCCATCAGCAGTATTAAGTCCTTTTTGAAGTTTCGAATAATCGGCATTGTTGGAACCGATGACGAACTTCTTATACCTTCCGCTGCCTCCGTCCTGAAGTATCGCAACGCGAAACTTCTCCCCGTCAGAAGTCATCTGGGCAACATCCGTTTTTATCACCGGAACCTGGACCTTGAGAAAAATACTAGCCGGACGCTGCACGACAACTTCCCCGTCCGCCGAACGGTATACCTCCTTTGAACCAAACTGCGCAAAAGAGTTATCCTCAAACTTCAGATCCATCTTCGCCCGCATGGAGCCGACCTTTGCAAACCGGTTCACCTCATTCATCAGGTCTGTTTGAGTCGCATCTTCGGTCTTGAGCAGGATCGCGGTCTTATTCTTGGTCTTTACCCCACAGCCAGAAACAAAAAGAGCGGACGCAGCTAGAATAAGGATCAACGATCGTAAAATGACTTTGCTAAATAACATCTTCGTTTTCTGATGTTGATGCCTAACACTCTGTTGCACTACAAAATATCGCGAATAATACTCAATAAACGTATCAAATCGAAAATGATAACACGCAGATTTCGCGATTCCTAACCTGAAAAAGACGCGGTCGCGAAGGGGGTTACCCGCTTCGCGACCGCGCCCTTTCGTTTTATGGGCCCTAGACCGAAAACACACCTGAAATGCGCGTCAAATAGTCCTGCATTGTGAATGCGAACATGATCGCAAGCCAGAAAAAACTCGCTACCGCACAAAGCCATATGAGCCGCGGACTCCAGTAAACATGCATGAAAAAAAGCATGACGACCGACATTTTTGTTAGCGCGATGCCCAAGGCGACCAAGGTATTAGCCCCTGGAAAAATGTGGTCCATATCCACGGTTGCGGCGTAATAGGTTAAGATCGTTCCAACTACCAGGACGGCAAAGACCGCGAGGTACTTGGGTATGGTCATGTGATCGTGTTCGATGTGTTCTTCTGACATACGTTGTGATTAATGTAAAAAGTGCCTGCCGAGCAAATAAAGCAAAGGAAACAGGAATATCCAGACGATATCGACAAAGTGCCAATAAAGTCCCGACATTTCGACCGGCATATAATAATCGATGCTAAAAGAGTTCCTCCAGGCCATCCAAAGCAGCCACGCCATTATGCCTAACCCAACGATCATGTGGAGAGCGTGCAGGCCGGTCATGACGAAGTAGATATAAAAGAAGATCCGCACCTTGTCACGAAACTTCTCCGGATCGAGTTTTCCGTTAGAGTAATAGCCAACCTGCTCGGCTTGAGTTAGAAACTTGCCGTCCTCGGCCATCTTGGGCAGCTTCATGTCCTTTTCGACATCGATCTGAAACTCACCCTTTGGATTTGAATGGTGAACCGCAGGAGCCTCCGTCTGGGCCTCTGAAGCAAACGCTCGGGTCTCGAACGGGAGAACGACTGATGCGGCTTCCTTATGTTCTCCTTCCTTAACCTTCTTATTCCAGCCCTGGACTGGAACCAGGCCGTGCTCGTATTTGTCGCGGTACTCTATGACCTTGACTCCGAGAAATGTGGTGCCAAACAACATCGTGAGAACGATCATCACGACCTGCATATTCCGGTTACCCTTTTGTGCGTAGTAAACCGTCAACGCCATCGTCAGACTGCTAACGATCAGAACAAGCGTGTTTAGGCCGCCCCAGAACGCGTCTAAGTGATTGCTTCCGGCGGCGAACGCCATCGGGAACCGCGAACGGAAAACGAGATACGCCGTAAACAATCCGCCAAAGAACATGATCTCCTGCACCAGGAAGACCCACATCCCTATCGAGACGCTCTCTTCCTGTTGCTTCATGTCCTCGAACTGGTGCTGAAGCCCCGGTGCGTGGTAATGGAATTCTTCGTGTGTGTCTGCGTGTGACGACATAGATATTACGCGGGGCAAAATACCCGCATACTCAATAAATTAACTTACAACGGCCGCTGAATTTCTGCTTCTGGCACTTTCGAGATCAAGACCGCTTTCTTCGCCAAATTCATAAGCTTCCCACGTTACGACCGGCATTTTCTCGAAGTTTTCGGTCGGTGGCGGAGAACTGGTCCTCCACTCCAATCCAGGAAGCATCCATGGGTTGTCTCCGGCAGGCTTACCCTTTATCAAAGAATGTCCCAGATAGACAACGGGCATCAAAAGACCAACACCGAGAACGGAGGCCCCTGCCGTTGAGAAGATATTCAATACCTGAAGCTCAGGCGGATACGACGCGTATCGCCGAGGCATTCCCTGATATCCAAGGATAAACTGCGGAAAGAACGTAAGGTTAAATCCTATAAAAACAAGCATCGCTGAGATCTTGCCCCAGAATTCCGAGTACATCTTCCCAGTCATCTTTGGCCACCAGTAATGAATACCACCGAGATATGCGATAACCTGGCCGCCAACCATTACATAGTGAAAGTGCGCAACGACGAAGTAGGTATCGGTCAGGTGGACCGTGAGGCCAACGGACCCAAGGAACAACCCGGTCAAACCGCCGATCAGAAACAACCCCATAAAGCCAAGGGCGTAGAGCATCGGCGTGTCATATGAAACAGATCCCTTGTAGAGTGTCGCCGTCCAGTTGAACATCTTGATCGCAGACGGGACGGCAACCACCATTGTCAGAAACGAGAAGACGAGGCCAGCATAGATCGATTGTCCGCTGACGAACATATGGTGTCCCCATACAAGGAAGCCAAATACAGCGATAGCGATCGACGAAAAGGCGATGAACTCGTATCCGAAGATCTTCTTGCGGGAGAAATTCGAGATCAGCTCCGAGATAACACCCATTCCCGGCAGGATCATGATATAAACCGCCGGATGCGAATAGAACCAGAACAAGTGCTGGAACAGAATTGGATCGCCGCCGATCGACGGATCGAAGATCCCGACTTTGACCGTGCGCTCGATCGCGAGCAACAGAACGGTGATAGCGACTACCGGCGTTCCAAGGATCATGACGAGGCTGGTCGCATAGTTCGCCCAGACAAAAAGCGGCAAGCGAAACCATGTCATTCCGGGCGCACGCATCGTATGGATCGTGACGATGAAATTAAGGCCCGTAAGTATCGACGAAAAGCCATTGATGAAGATCCCGAGCCCGACCGCCATCACATACGAATTTGAAAAAGTCGTACTGTACGGTGTGTAAAACGTCCAGCCGGTATCAACACCGCCCTGCAGCAAAGCGTAAACGGTCAGAAGGCCGCCAACCCAATAAATATAGAGACTGAGAAGATTAACACGCGGCAATGCCAGGTCCTTTGCGCCGATCATTATGGGCAATAGAAAGTTCCCAAGAACTGCCGGGATCGACGGGATCAGGAAGAAGAAGATCATCAATATCCCGTGCTGAGTGAAGACTTTGTTGTACGTCGCCGAGGTCAAAAGATCTGTTTCCGGGGTAAGCAATTCAAGGCGAATCGCCGAAGCATAAAGCCCGCCCGCAAGAAAGAATAGCGAGATCGTGATCAAGTACATGATCGCGATCCGCTTGTGATCTTTTGTCAGCAGCCACGATTTCAAAGTGAAACCGTTTGTGAGGTAGTTCACTTTTGGCTGCCCTGAAATTCCAGATTCGATCGCATCAACGTTTTGCATAATCCTTCAATACCCTATTTGTTTGCATTTGCCGCAGGCTTTGCCGGAGCGACTGTGTTTGCTGCCGACGTGTTTGCGGCAGGAGCGGCTGCCTGTGACTGGCTAGTAGGAGAAGTGTCGCCGCTCAGAGACTTTATATACGCGACCAAGGAAACCAGCTGTTCTTCGGTCACTTGCCCTTTAAATGTGGGCATTATCGGCTGATAGCCTTCGACCACCTGAGCGCTCGGGTTCAAGATCGAGTTTCGAATGTAAGCTTCATCGGCCTTCACCGTAGCACCGCCGACAAGCTTAACGTCCTTGTTGAAAATGCCCTCCAACTTGGCACCTCGTTGGTCAGCTCCGCCGGCATGGCACGAGGCGCAGCCGAGTTTGTTCTGAAACAGATCCTTACCTTGCTCGACCGGTGTCTGACCCGATACATTGCCGGCCAGCCAGTTGTCGAAATCGCGTTGTTCCATTACATAGACCCAACCGCCCATTCCTGAGTGATTCAATCCGCAATATTCCGCGCAGTAAAGGTGATATTTGCCCGGCTTGGTGGCCTCGAACCACATATAAGTGTAGCGCCCAGGCACGACGTCGGCTTTTGTTCGGAATGCCGGTATCGAGAAATCATGAAGTACATCTTCGGTGGTCATCGTCAATTTGACCTTTCGTCCGACCGGAACATGAAGTTCATTGATCTCTCGCTGGCCTGTTCCGTGCTGGATCTTCCACATCCACTGCTTACCAACAACGTAGACATCCATGGCATCGTCCGGAACACGGTACTGTTCGTAATAGACGATCGCCCCGCCGAGAAATATCGTCATTGAGATCACAAATGGGATTATCGACCAAACCGTCTCAAGCACTATCGAGCCATGCATTTCCTCGGGGGTCGCGTACTTCTCCCTTTCGCGGTACTTTATCGCAAAGAAGAATATCGCGACCACGATAGGTATCGTGAACGCCACGCTGATCAGTATCAGATAAGCGTATAGAGCGTCGACCTGCCACGAAAAAGTCGACGCAGAATCAGGAAATAAGGGAACCCATGAACTCGTTTGCATAATCTTGTTAGTAAATTTTCACCGAGATCCGCAAGCGGCCGTGCAGCCCACGTATCATCGATCCTGATTCACTATTCACTTCTCACTTTCTTGTTTCTCCGCCAAAAAACAAATCCCATCGCACCCAATCCGAGCAATGTTAATATACCGCCCATTCGCATTGCGCTGAGTACCGCAAATCCATATTTACCTGTTGCGGGATCGTAGTGGTAACAGTATAAAAGCAGTTGATCGGCCGCGGATCCGACCTTGTTATCGGCCGATTCGATGATCCCGAACTTCAGGTCTTTTGGCGAATAGTCGATCCCGTACAAATATCTCGAAAGCTTCCCGTCAGGATTTACGATCATGATCGCGCTGGCGTGAGCAAACTGATTACTCTTCTCATCCCACTCATAATTGAAACCCGCTGCTTTTGTAACAGCATCTATCGACGATTGAGTTCCGGTCAGGAAATGAAATCCCGTTTCTGTCCCAGGGCGTCCATATCTCTCAAGGTAGGAGGCCTTTTTGTTCTTCCCAAGGTCCGGCTTGTCATTCTCACGGGCATCAAAACTTATCGCTACGACCTCAAAGTCTTTTCCCGCGTCGAGCGAGATCCCTTTCATCGAACCCGTCATCCCATTCAGGACCTGGTTACAGAGCATCGGACATTCGAAATAGACCAACGCCAGCACCACGGGACGACCCTTTGCAAAATAGTCCCCCAGTTTTACGGGTTTACCGTCTTCGTCCTTGAATTCCGCGTCGAGCGGAAGCGATTCACCTAGTTTTTGTTCTATTCCTACTTTCTGAAGAGCTTCCGGCAAACCGTTCGAAGTCCCCTGTGACGGATCATAGTATTTTGGCGAGTAAAGCGGCGAATTATAGTGCTCGCTCTTCTGTCCCACGGCTTCGGAACAAACTCCAAACGCCGCCGCGACGATCACGATGGCCGCTCTCAGGCTTTTTGTTCCATTATTAAACTTCATTATCGTTTCCTGTCTGTTGCAACACGTCCGGCACTAGCGTCGGAAAATCTTAGTTTTGATTCGGTAAAGAGCTTTTCGGCTTCCGGCCCGGTCTTTGACTTTAACCCTTGCGCGAGAACGATCTCTTTCGCTTTCTCGATCGGCATGGACGTAACGGCCCCGGTCTTTGAGTCCTTCATACCTTCAGCCCATTCTTTTTTCCACTGCTTTTCAAGCTCCCAATACTCGGACTGAGGAGCCCTTAATTCAAGGTTTACCCGGCCATCCGGGCCATCAACACCGAACCCGGGTGCTGCCTGAAGCCGAGGCTCAGCCGGAAGCCTTTCTTTGTCACTCATTGCCATTGGGTTGTCTGAAGACTTGGTCTCTTTCGCCCGGTCTTCCAAGACTCCCATCAACAGCCACATCAATCCAAACGTAATTACGATGAGTATGAACAGGCCGATCCCGAAATAGGCGATCCCTTTAACACCTATCTCATTCTCTTCGTAAGCCTTATCGAAGGCCGCCGAGTTGTTGTTTTTCCCAGAATTCATAATCTTACTCTTAAACTACTCGGATCAATGTCCGTGTCCGTGTTCGATCGCCTTTTCGAGGAAAGGATCCATGACAGGAACTAGCGGTCTCTTCATCAATTGGCCAAAGTAATACCATAGCCAAATGCCGCCGATGGCGACCGGCCCGGCGATATCCAGCCAGCTGAAACTCTCAGAAAGTATGAGACTCTCGCCATGGGTCGCGATCCTAGGATTAGGACTGATCAAGAAGAACATGTCCACTAATCTCATGAACAAGATGAAAAGAGATATCGACGCGAGCATCTTGATATTCTTTTTCCAATCCTGTTTGAGAAGGAAAAGGTACGGGAACGCAAAATGGAACAAAACCAGGATCATGCCTACCGTGAACCAGCCCGTCGTCATTCGTGTAAGGTACCAACCTGTCTCTTCGGGGATATTGCCCGAATAGATGATCAACAGCTGCGAGAAGTTGAAGTAGGCCCACACCATCACCAGGGCCAGAATGAGTTTTCCGATGTCGTGGAAATGACGTTTGCCGAGTACGTGGTCCATTGGCTTCTTCCCTCCCAGCAATGCGAACATCAGGATCGAGAAGCAAAAAGTACTCAATGCCCAGCCGGCAACGAACAGCAGCCCCCAGATGGTTGAAAACCAATGCGGATCGAGCGACATCACCCAATCGACAGTTGCCAGCGTGATCGCGATCACGTAAATGACCATCGTCGGGCCCGAGAACGCGGTCGCCTTACCTAACCACTTTGCCGCTTCTTCATGGTCGGCCGACCTATCCTGCTTTGCGGACCAATCATTGAGCAAATAGACCATCACGCCAAACAGAACAAAGTAGATGATGCCGCGTATGATCCACCAGATCGGCGTCTGGTAGGCGCCGCGTTGGATCATAGTAAAGTCGTCGGGAGGCAAATGTGACCATTCGTAAAGGTTATGCGAATAGGTTCCCCAAGCAAGCACCAGCCACATGATGAAAACTACGGGCAAAACCCGGGAAGCCGCTTCGACAAATCGTCTGATCACAACGCCCCACGCTCCGCCGGTCAGATATTGGAGCATCGTGATGCCAATTCCGCCGATCGTAATTCCGCCCCAGAATATGAAACCAAGAAGCCAGGAACGCAGTCCTTGCTCGACGTTAAAATACGTCCCGGCCGCCCAGACAATAACACCAATGCCGCCGATGCCGAGTGCGATGTTGCGATACTTAGCAAGCTCCGCAGGTGCCTGATAATTCTCTGCCATTACTTGGCACCTCCATGCGTTTCCGCAGCCGAGGTTTCCCCCGTTTTTGCTGGAGAGGTAGAATTCATCTTCATTATTTCTGTGGGGTTCTGGCTCGCCTGAAGCGCCCGTATATAGGCAACAATTGCCCAACGATCTGCCACCGATATTTGCGCCGCGTAGCCGTTCATTCTTCCCCAGCCATTGCTCATCACATCAAAGAAATGTCCGACCGGGGCATTTCTAAGCCGGTCGTCATGGTAAGTTGGTGGTTTGACAAAACCGCGGCGAACGATCATACCGTCGCCCGCCCCGACCGGCCCGTGACATACGATGCAATAGATGTTGAAACGGTCCTGTCCCCGGTCAATAACATCCTTTGTCACCGTGATCGGAAACTCGGTGATGTCGTTAGGAAAGCTGGACACAAGTGTGTTTCCGGTCGGATCGGTCGTCGTCTGGACCTGTACGTTTGGGTCCGGATTGTCGATCTTCCCGGTATAGAACGCCTTGTTATCCTTCAGCAATCCGCGAGCAACCGTGCCTTCAGGCAGGTCACGCGAAGCCCGGCCGTCCTTAAAGAAATCACTTTTCTTATAGGTCTTATATCGCGGCTGATCCTGCATATCGAAACGCACGCCGCAGCCGGTCAGCAAGGCAAAAGCGAGAAGGCATAGGGCAAAAACCGACCTCCGCCCTTTCATCGACACTTTTCCGTTTATGACCTCTACTTCCGCAGTTCGGCTATTCCTCGACATCGAACACCTCCTGCGGCTTAAGGCTGTCCAAAAACGCCTTTGTTTCATCGTAGTTATATTTCTCGTCTGCGGCCTCTATAAGAAGAAAGAACTTTTCCCGAGTTGCCAGTGAAAATCTGGGGACATTGAAGACCGGATGATAGGGCCGAGGCAAACCGTTAAGGAAAAGCATTCCGAAGACTGCCGTAAATCCGGCCAATAGGATCGTAAGTTCGAACGACGGCGGCACGAACGATAGCCAGCTAAGGTACGGCCGCCCGCCGATGTTCAGCGGATAATCGATGTAATGAACAAATACCTGCAGACTGACACCGGAAAGTAGTCCCGTAATGCCGCCGAAAAACACCAAAACCGGAAGAATACTTCTCTTAATTCCAAGAGCTTCGTCGATCTCGTGAATAGGAAACGGCGAGAAAGCATCGGTCCTTTTATACCCGGCGTCGCGGGTAGACCTCGCGGCATCGACCAATTCGGTCGCCGTGTCAAACTCTGCCATCAATCCGTATAGTTGCTTTTCCATACAAATTTACCGTGAACCTTAACCCTCGGACTCCTTATTCGGAGCATCCGTACGCTCGTATGTGTATTCGATCTCGAGTACGCTTTCGTCAAAATCCTGCTGACGGCCGTGAACATTCGCCTCCGGCAGCAGCGTCCGAACCTCAAAGATCGAGATGATCGGAAGAAATCTGACGAACAGATAAATAAGCGTAAAGAAGAATCCGATCGTTCCGATAAACATCGACCAGTCGAAGATCGTCGGGCTGTACATCGCCCACGAGGACGGCAGGAAGTCGCGGTTCAAGCTGGTCACGATGATCACGAACCGCTCGAGCCACATGCCGATACTGACCACGATCGATATCATGAACAGCCAGAACGGGCTTTCACGAAACCGCTTGAACCAAAGGAGTTGGATCGACAATCCGTTACAGATGATCAACAGCCAATATGACCACCAATACGGGCCTTCCCAGACTCGGTTCTTGACCATGAACACTTCGTATTGCGACGAACTGTACCAACCAAAGAACGCTTCCATTGCGTATCCGTAAACTACGATCAACCCTGTCGCGAGCATCACCTTACCCATATAGATCAAATGGGTGTCGGTGATGAAATCCTTCATGTTGTACCAGACACGTAGCGGGATACAGAGGATCAGGACCATTGCGAAGCCGGCGAAGATGGCACCCGCGACGAAATATGGCGGGAAAATAGTTGCGTGCCAGCCCGGTACCTGTGACACCGAGAAGTCGAATGACACGATCGAGTGTACTGAAAGCACTAGAGGTGTCGAGAGTCCGGCGAGCAATAGGTAGGCGATCTCATAGCGATGCCAATGTCTGGCCGAGCCTCTCCAGCCCCAAGAAAGGGCCCCGTAAACTAATTTGAAAAACTTGTTCTTCGCTCGATCGCGAAGAGTCGCAAGGTCAGGAATCAGCCCAACATACCAAAACAAAAGGGAGATTGTCGCGTAGGTCGATACCGCAAAAACGTCCCATATCAATGGTGAGCGGAACTGGGGCCATATTCCCATTACATTGGGATACGGAAACAGCCAGTAAGCCGCTAGCCAGGGGCGTCCGGTGTGCAAAAGCGGAAACATCGCGGCGCAAGCCACGGCAAAAAGGGTCATTGCTTCGGCAAACCGGTTGATCGACGTGCGCCACTTCTGATTTAAAAGCAGCAGGATCGCGGAAATCAGGGTTCCGGCGTGGCCGATGCCGATCCACCATACGAAATTGATGATATCGAAAGCCCACCCGACCGGCTGGTTATTACCCCAAATACCGATACCTTTCGCAAGAAGCGTGACGACAGCGAACAGCAAAAGCTGAGCGACCATGAACGCAATGCCGAATCCGATGAACCAGTGAAACGGCGTCTTCTTCTTGAGGGTGACGTCACCGATCTTGTCGGAGACGCTTCCCAACGTATGGTCGCCTTCGACCATCGGCGGGTAAATTCGTTTCTGAATTCGTTCCAGGTCCTGCATTTAGTGTGCTTCGCCTCCCGCTTTCTTCTCACCTTCCTCTTTCTTCGGCGCGCCGTGGGATTTGGGCACCTTAAGCGGCTTGTAATCGGGCATTTCCTTGTTTTGATTCTTCAGGCCCGCCAGATATGTTGTTCGGGGCTGTGTGTTCAATTCGTTCAGCAGCTTGTAGTCGCGATGGTCTTTCTTCGACGCAGCGATCTTGCTTGCCGGGTCATTCATATCGCCAAAGATGATCGCGTTTGCCGGGCAGGCTGATTGGCACGCCGTAAGTATCTCTCCGTCGCGTACGCGTCGGCCATCCTTTTCGGCCTCGATCCTTGCGGCGGCAATTCGCTGAGTGCAATAGGTACACTTTTCCATCACACCGCGGCTGCGGATCGAAACTTCCGGGTTACGCATTAGCTTGTACTGGGGCGTATCCCAGTCCTGGTAAAGAAGGAAGTTAAACCTCCTGACCTTGTACGGACAGTTATTTGAGCAATAGCGAGTTCCGACGCAGCGGTTATAGACCATGTCGTTCAGGCCTTCCGGGCTGTGAACTGTAGCTGTCACGGGGCAGACCACTTCGCACGGGGCCTGTTCGCACTGCTGGCAAATAACCGGCTGAAATGCCACGCCGCCAGGATTGTCGACGTCATTGCCCGAATAATAGGCGTCGACGCGTATCCAATGCATTTCCCGGCTCCTTGCGACCTGTTCTTTGCCGACAACCGGAATGTTGTTCTCCGATTGGCAGGCGATAACACACGCGTTACATCCGACGCATGAGTTAAGGTCGATCGTCATTCCCCACTTGTGGTTGACCGCATATTGAGCCTGAAATACGTCCGTTCCAGTGGCGGTATCATACATCGTCTTGCCGTATTCATCCGGCTGGTGGCCCATCGCTGGGTTAGCCTCGAACACGTCGACATCGAAGACCCGCAGAATGTCGCGGCCTTCCATATTGAAATGGATCTGCGTTGAGACGATCTCGGTCTTTTCGCCGGTCTTGGAAATGTCTCCAAAACCGAAATTCATCGCATCCGAACGTTGAACATCAAATGCACTGTAACCGAGGCCCGTACCGATCTTTCCGGCCCGCGTTCGGCCATAACCCATAAAGATCGTGACAACGTCGTCCGGCTGGCCGGGCGAGATCCACATTGCAACGGGCTTTTCGATGGCTGACCCCTGGAACTTAAGCGTGACCAGGTCGGCCGACATATTGTTTCCGTGCGTATTGATGAAAGCCGTTCCGCGCTCGCCGCCGGATATCTCGTCCGGGTCGTTTCCGCGATTGACGCTAAGTTTGGCGGCCGTGGCCGGGCTAACAAGAGCGACGTTTTCCCAAGTTATCTTATTGATCGGATTCGGGAGTTCCTGCAGCCATCCATTGTTGGCGAAACGGCCATCATAGATCGTCGGGTCCGGCATTATCGCGATCTCAAGATCTCCTGAAGACGCGGGTTTTGCGTCCGGCTGACTCAGGAAAGCTGTATTTACTGAAAATGTCTTGGGCGGAAGAGCCGTATTCGGGACGACTCCGTCGTGCACAGCTTTTCTCCAGTTATCCTCGAAAGTTTTCGGGGCTGCTGCCGAAACGGCAGGAACAGAGGCCGGTGACGCCGCCGGTGCGACGCTCGCAACCGAAGGATTATTCTTAGAGCCCTCGTTTCCCGCCTTCGCCTCGGACGCAGGCTCTGACTTTTTCTCCTCACCTTTTGTCGGCACCGAAGCTGCAGGAGTGATATTTTGCTTCTGCCAATACTCTCTTACGATGTCGTAATCTTTCTTATCGTAGTTCTCCTTAAAGAAAAGCTGGAGAACCTCATGGGCATTCTTGCTGTCATACAGCGGCTGAACGAGAGGCTGCACAATGGAAACAGTTCCATCATAGGCCTTGGCATCACTCCAAGACTCCAGGAAGTGCTTCTCAGAAACGTGCCAATGACAGACGGCTGCTGTTTCATCCACGTTCTGACCAAGGTGAATACGGAGCGGAACCTTGTCTAATCTCTCTTTGTTAAGCTTGAGATCAGATGGGGTGTTGTAAACCGGATTCCCGCCAAGTATTACCAGCGTCTTTACTACTCCCTTATCAATATCCGCTACTAGTTCCTTTAACTGTTCGGCCTGAGTTCGATCGTACGGTGTCAATGGATCTGTGTACGTGACTGTTTTGCCGACGTTCTCAAGAGCGGAATTCATCGCATGTGCCAACGCATGTACGATCGGAGGCTGATTGCTTCCGGCTATAACGATCGACTTGCCTTTGTGCTCCTGGAGATCCTTAGCTAATGCAGCGATCCACGCCGCGTTTTCCGTATAGGTCGAATTCGCTCCGGACACGCCCAGTGCCTTTGCTATCGCCTTCGCGATCTCCGGCATTTGGCTGGGTTTTACCGCAAGCCTGTGGTCGGCCTTGGCACCTGCCAGAGTCGTCGTGGTCTCGATCGCATAAAGCCGATTGATCTCTTTCTTTTCTTCAGACAGCGCACGCGACTTGGCAAAATCCGCGATATAACGCACGTTGAATCCGGAAAAGATATCGGCATCGAGCGTCAGGACACGCTCCGCTTCGTCGAATTTATAAACCGTGTTTGCCGGGCTTCCGAAAGCCAGTTTCGCACCCGCGATAGCGTTGTCGCCGTTTATTGGTTCGTACTGGATCCACTTTGCATTTGGCAACTCGGTCAAGAGACGCTTGAGTTGGTCCTGCAAAGTCGGCGAATTAACGGTCTCGGTCAATATCCGCAGACCGGCACCGCCGTCCTTTGCATTTTCAGCAACCGACGCTCGAACCGCTGTAACGAATTCCTGCCAGTTCTTCGGAGTCCCTCGGTAAAGGACCTCCTGGGAACGATCCGGATCATAGAGTCCCAATAAGGACGCCTGCGCAAAGACATCTGTTGAGCCAAGGCTTCCCGGATGGGA
Organism: Blastocatellia bacterium; assembly: GCA_016789265.1. Lineage (GTDB taxonomy): Bacteria > Acidobacteriota > Blastocatellia > Pyrinomonadales > Pyrinomonadaceae > OLB17. The sequence continues at coordinate 27,064 of JAEUQK010000014.1, read as the reverse complement.
CGGATTTCCCTCGATCTTTACCGGCCTGCCGTCAAACGACTTGACCAAAAGACCTGTTGCGATCCCGCCCAATGACATTGCCGTTGCAAAGAAAAGCGGTTTACCCGCGAGAATGTCTTCGGGTTGCCGTACATAAGGAACGATCTTCTCCGGCGGCTGAATTACACAACCCGACAGTCCGGCAAGGGCGAGCGAGGCCCCCATGACCTTGATAAAGTTCCGACGGCTGAGCGAATCGTCCCAATTCTCGACGCTCAAAGGAAATTCGCCCTTTATCTTGTCCTCAAATTCTGGCGAATCGGCAAATTCCTCGATGCTGCGCCAGTATTGTTTTCCGCTTTGCGAAAGGATCTTTTTGCGGGTCTGCGCAAAACTAGTTGTACTCTCCGGAATCGGCATCTTTTTAAGTGCTTCCTCTTCTTTGCTTTATCGATGGCAAACCGAACAGCTTGTCATCATTTCCTTGCTTCTGATCTTGTATTTCGCCTTTAGGTCCAACCGCTCTTTCGCGTCGAGATCGGCATCCTGCCACTTCATGTTGTAGATCTCGGATTTCGGGCGAATGAATTTCTCGGGCTCCCGATGGCACGCCAGACACCATTCCATTTGAAGCGTGTTTTCCTGATAAACTGCCGGCATGTTGTCGATCTGGCCGTGACATGTAGAACACCCTACGCCCTTTGCCACATGGATGCTGTGGTTGAAATAAGCGAACTCGGGAAGGTCGTGCACACGCTCCCATTCTATCGGCTTGTTGTCGCGGTAACTTGCACGTACGGGTTCCAAATACGGGCTGTCTGCCCAGATCTGGCTGTGGCAATTCATACAAGTTTGTGTGGGCGGCATTCCAGCCGAGGCGGTCGTCTCAACCTGAGTATGGCAATAACGGCAATCGATCCCGTCGTCGCCCACATGGTGTTTATGGCTAAATTGAACCGGCTGTTGTTTTTCCACGTACCTGCCAGTCAAGTACGAGGAACGGGCAACCTGCGTGTAAACGTAAAACGCGGTCCCGGCAAGGATCACGCCCAGTATCATGCTGATCCTGGCAATGTTATTCGCGCTTCGATGGAAAAATTGTGCCATGTTAAAAAGGTCCTCAAACCCTACGGCTCGAAAATGCTAAAGTTCGACGCGACCCGGACCTCGTTTCTGAAGCCTGAATGCGTTCGGCCAAACTTTTGAACTAAATCTATGAAGAACTACCGCTAAACTGCATCGATTCTACTAAAACTTCTGCAAACCGCAAATTCACATCAAACGAAAAGTATGCCTTACTAGCCCATTTCTTCAAATCGAAAGGAAATAAGGAAAACTGTTTTGGCTGATAAAGCTTTCTTCAGCTGTCATGATCCTGCAACGATCAATGCGGCCCCGATCGCCGCTGCATTCTCATCTAATTGGCCGGCAAGGATCCTTGTCGATTCGAACGATGGGGAAAACGAGAGTTCCCGGGCACGGCCGATAACCGCATCGATCACAAAATGACGGGCATGCATTATCTCACCGCCGATGACGACCATGTCTAAGTTCATCAAATTGATGACCGTAGCTATTGCTGTTCCAATGTAGAGGCCGGTCCTTTCCAGCATAAGCTTTGCGAAATCATCTCCGTCATCAGCGGCGGAAACGATCTCTTTAAGGCCTATTTCCTCCTCCGTTAGGCGTCCAAGCGACGACGTGCTGTCGCGGTTGAACCGGTTACGTGTTCGCCGAACGATGTTAGCGGAGGAAGCAACGTCCTCGAGTCTCATCCCGTCTGAGTTGATCGCTACATAACCGAATTCGCCCGCATATCCGCCCGAACCATGCCATATTTTTCCGTCAAGGATGAACGAGCCGCCCACGCCTTCGCCGATCGTCGCGTAGAACATACTCGAACTGCCTTGACCAGCTCCGATCTTGAATTCGCCGTAGGCTGCTGCATTTGCATCGTTTTCTACCAAGGCTTCCACGCCCACAGACCGAGCCGCCTCCGCAAAATCGACCGAGGTGTTCTCCGGCATTTGTGCTGAATATATAACCTTCCCTGATTCACGGCTGATCAAACCCGGAACGGCAATTCCGACCTTTCCAACTCCGAACTTATCTGCGACCTCTCGGGTGAACGTCGCCACTTGTTCAGCAGGCTCTTGCGAACGGTCCCGATCAACACTGTATGTTTCCACGATCTTGTGATCATTCCCCACATTCACCGCCAGAAACCTCGTCGAGGTTATCTCGACCCCAACGTGGTTTTCGGCTGTTTCACTAATTTCTGCCATAAAGTCTCCAAGGACAGGGCGATTGTAGTCACCTCTTTTATAGGTGTCAACACGATTCGATTTCCTTTGCTAACGCGAGAGCCGCGCTTTGTTAACAGCACGGTTTCACTTGATGCTATGCCTGAATCTTTGGCTCCTATTGATTGACTCGATTACGCCGGAAAGTTAATCTTTTCTTTCATACGTACCTAGCCGCATTTTTGTCGCGTCTTTATGGATCAGCTGTCACAGGTCATTGAGCAATATGGTATCTATGCCGTTTTTGCTCTCTGTACCGTTGAGGGCGACATAACGCTTTTGATCTCCGGCGCCATGGCCCATAGCGGTTTTTTTGGCAGGTATTCTTTCATCAAGGTCTTTCTGGCAGGAACTCTGGGCGGCATGGTCGGAGACAGCATCGGCTATGCGATCGGCAGGGTGTTTCACGAAAAGGCCAAAGATTATCGTTTCTATCAAATGGCGCAGCCTCGAATTGAGAGTCTCATCGCCAAATTCGGCGGCTTTGCCATCGTCATCTCGAAATATATTTACGGTATCCGGGCTGCGATGTGCGTCTTTTACGGGATCGGCAAGATGCCGTTCTACAGATTCCTTTTCCTTGATTCTGTAAGCTGCGGGCTTTGGGTGATCGTACTCGCCGGTACCGGCTATTTCTTCAGTGGAGCTATCACATCTATCATCGGCGATTTCCAACAGATCGGCATCGCATTGTTCTTCATCATCCTGTTCGCCGTTATTGTACTTTATTCCGTAGAGCGATTCTGGCTCTCGGAGAAAGTGGAAGAAGCCAACCCGGAGACAATTCAGAAGATAGAAGAAAAACTCCTTGCGGTCGAGGAAGTTGCACAAGTGAAATTGCACGACCTTGGCGAACGTCTTCATCTGACCCGCGAACCTATCAAGGAAGATAAGGAGAGATCAAAGCAAGATACAAAACCTGAGACTGTAATTTCCAGCAAAAAATAGGTTTTGGATTACGGAATGGTTTCCCGAATGCGTTAATATATCCCTTCAATTCAGCATTTCAATTTGCCAGATCAAGAGGTCAACAATTAGTGATAATCGAAACGTCCGCCCCGACTAGGGTCGATCTAGCCGGAGGAACTATTGACATTCCGCCCCTCTTTTTGTTCCATGAGGGCGCATCCACCGTAAATTTCGCCGTAAATATGCTTGCCAAGTGTCGTATCGAGACGCGCGACGATGATGTGATCCGGCTCGAATCGATCGACCGGAATGTTAGTTTCGAAACTACACTTGGAATGATGCATGAGCTGAAAAACGAGCCGCGGCTCGAACTTCTTTCAAAGCTAGTTTATTTCTTTAAGCCCGAAACCGGCTTCAACATGATAACCGAATCCGAAGCGCCGGCGGGTGCCGGCCTTGCAGGTTCCTCAACATTGAACATTGCCTGCATCGGCGCTCTAAATAAGCTTGTCGGTGACCGTTATTCTCCAGACCGCTTCATCCCGATCGCTGCAAACATTGAAACGACGGTCATAAAGGTCCCGGCAGGTTATCAGGATTACTATTCGGCTCAGCACGGCGGTGTAGCAAGTATTAAGTTCGCCCCGGACGGCATGTCCCGTGAGGCTTTGGACGTTGATGCCAAAACTCTCGAAGCCCGTATCGTAGTGTTATACACAGGCGAACCTCGAAATTCGGGCACCAACAACTGGGAGATAACCAAGCGTCACATCGACGGTGACAAGGAACTTTTCGACATATTTGAAGGCATACGCGATTCTGCCGTGGAACTTCGCGACGCATTGCTGGAAAACCGATGGAATGACGTTGGCGAGATCCTGAAGAAGGCTCACCCCGCCCGGAAGCGGCTTTCCCCGAACATCACCACGCCGCATATGGACCATCTGATCGAGGTCGCCGAGGCAAACGGTGCTATCGCAACAAAAGTTTGCGGTGCCGGCGGCGGAGGCTGCATCGCTTTCTTTTGCGAGGAGGTCCGTAAGGCGGACGTTGAAAATGCCCTTTCGAGTGAGGAGAATGCCGAAGTACTTCAATGGAGGATCAACAGCCAAGGCCTCACAATAGATGTGAGCTAACCGAGCCTAAGATACCTCTTACTGATCAAAAGAAGAACTTCTCCGAGATCGACGTATTTTTGTTGCTGTCCGAGCCGAACTCGCTTAAAATAGCCGCCTCGCTGTTCACCAAACGAAAATCGGAGGTGTCTATGAAAAGGGTACTGCTTATTCTCCCTGTTTTGCTGATCTTCCTTGTCTCCAGCGCATCTTCACAGGAAAACGAACCGCTGGGCAAAGTGTTCTGGCGCGGAGTGGTCGATGACAAGGTCCATCTGGTCGTAAAAGGCACCACACTAGAACAAAAAGCAGTTTCTGGGCAGGAGAAACCACCGGGAACGTTCAGTTTCACGGCGCCGCTTCCTGATCAACCCGTGATCGTCAGCGTCAAGCGCATCGAGGGTCGAAGCAAAAAGATAACTGTGATCCAGCAGCCAACCGCAGATAATGGTTTCACCGCGATCGTCGAGATCTATGACAACAGCGGCGGAGCTAAAGAATACCAACTGGAGATATCTTGGAAGTGACTACTTGAGCGCTGGTCTCGGCTGTTTACACTTTAGCGGTCGAACTCGGATCTGATCGGTTTCCATTAATCGCACTCTGCTGCCTTACTCCACTTTTCTTGTCATATTCCAGTTCGCAGTGGTGTTTACCATTTCGAATATCGTTTATTCGATCAAATCCATCATCTCGGAGGACAAATCATGAAGAAGACCGCATTACGCGTCTTTCCATTCGTAGCAATCCTGGCGGCTTTTTATATCCTTGGTGGCTCACCACTTATTGCACAAAACAAAGCTGAAGCGAAACATAAGGACAAAGGGTTCTGTTCCTGGAACAATTACGGCAACGGCGACAATGTTTCATTCAAAGAAACTCGTGAATTAGCCGTAGCTTCCACCGGCAGCCTTTCCGTTGACGGCGGAAAGAATGGCGGGGTAAGCGTAAAGGGCGAAAACCGCTCAGACATTCTTGTTCGTGCCTGCGTCAGCGCTTGGGGATCGACCGAAGCGGAAGCCAAGTCGATCGTCGATAGCGTAAAGATAATCACTGGCGGAACGGTAAAGGCCGACGGCCCCGAAAACCGCGACCATTCGAATTGGTCGGTTTCCTTCGAAGTTCTCGTCCCTCGGAATACAAACCTGGAACTCAGAGCGACCAACGGCGGAATCGGAATAAGTTCTGTTGAAGGCAACATATCTTTTGAGACGAGCAACGGAGGAGTTAATCTGTCGGATCTCGCCGGCGATGTCCGCGGTCGCACGACCAACGGCGGCCTGAACGTATCGTTGACCGGCAGCACCTGGAAGGGATCCGGTCTCGACGTCACGACCACCAACGGCGGCGTCAACCTTTCGGTACCAGAGAATTATTCGGCAAACTTTGAAGCCGGTACTACCAACGGCGGTTTTAAGAGTAGCGTTCCGTCTTTGGAGGTGACCGAAGAAAATAATGTCGGAAAGACAGACAACTGGTCACGAAGCAAAAGGGTGCGTGCCACGATGAACGGCGGCGGCGCGAACATCCGAGTCGTCACCACTAACGGCGGGATCAAGATCGGCTCGACTTCATACGAATAAACATCGAAACCTTAAAAAAGACACGGAAAGAAGGTGTCGAATCCGCTCGGCACCTTCTTTTTTGTAACGTTATGAGCGGTTCAGTTCTCGATCGCAGCTATGGCGTTGGTAAGTGAACGAAAGATGTTGCGGCCGTCATTTGAGCCAAGCAGTTCCTCGCAGGCACGTTCCGGATGCGGCATCATTCCAAGTACATTTCGGTCCTGATTGCAAATACCCGCGATATTCGATCGGGCTCCGTTCGGGTTGGACTCCGGAGTGGTTTCGCCGCTTTCGTTGCAATAGCGGAAAACGACCTGATCATTTTCCTCAAGCATCTCAAAGGTGGCGTCATCGCAAGTGTAGTTCCCCTCGGCATGGGCGATCGGAATCGACAGGATGTTGCCGTATTTCAGCTCGTTTGTGAATGGCGTGTATTGGTTCTCGATCCGGATATTGACGTGTTTGCAAATAAAGTGCAGCCCGGCGTTTCGGATCAATGCCCCCGGAAGAAGCCCCGCTTCGCAAAGGATCTGAAAGCCATTGCATATTCCGAAGACAAATTTGCCTTGAGCGGCAAAATCCTTAACAGCCGACATCACAGGTGAAAATCTCGCTAGCGCTCCGGCACGCAAATAATCTCCGTAGGAAAAGCCGCCGGGGATGATCACCGCGTCGTAGCCTGAAAGGTCGGTTTCCTTGTGCCAGATAAAATCCACCGGCTGGCCGACGTGTTTCGAGATCACGTGATAGGCATCGTGATCGCAATTTGAACCCGGAAATACCACAACCCCAAACTTCATATTAATTAGTGATCTCCACTCTGAAGTCTTCGATAACCGGATTTGCAAGCACGTCAGCGGCGATCCTTTCCGCGGCTTCGCGAGCCTCGGTTTCGCCTACCGAGTCTTCCAGAGCAAGTTCAAAATACTTGCCCTGACGGATATCAGTGATATGTTGAAAGCCCAATTGCTCGGCGGAATGGTGGATCGCTTTTCCCTGCGGGTCGAGAACGCTTGGTTTGAGAGTAACGTAAACTTTTGCCTTCATTTATTGCTCCGAAAGAAATTGTAGAACTTAACGCAAAACGTTGTTTATTTCAACGTCTTATGGTAACTTTCCGCAGAAAGATTTTCTTCTGGTATCCGTACGTTTCAATAAAACTTCAAAGGAGACAACTTCACATCAATGCAAAACCAAAAATCGGCAATAGGTCTTGACGGAAATATCGCCGCTCTGCTCGGGTGGATCATAGGTATCGTCGCCCTGGTTCTCATTTTCATCGAGAAAGAAAACAAATTCGTGCGTTTTCAAGCTATCCAGTCGGTTCTCTTCCACGTCGGATTTTTCGTCATTTATTTTGTGCTGGCGATCTTTGTGACGATTCTCGCCCAGATATCGAGCGTACTCGGCTTCTTGGGACTGCTTCTTTTGCCGCTCTGGCTCGTGTGGCTTGGCGGTATGATCTTCGGTGCTGTCAAATCATACCAAGGTGCAAACTTCAAGTTCCCGGTTATCGGTTCGTTAGCTGAAAAATGGGCCGGTTAGTCGAAAACGCGGGAAAATACTTTCTCGACATTTCGTAAATAGTGTTTCAGATCAAAGACGCGGCCAATTTCTTCCTGTGATAAACGAGAAGAGATATCCGCGTCTTTCATTACTAGCTCCTTATAATCGCCGCCTTCGTCCCAGACCGACATTGCGTTACGCTGCGTAAAGACATAGGCGTCCTCTCTCGATACACCTTTGTGTGTCAGCGCAAGCATCAGTTGGCCGCTGAACACCAGTCCCCGGGTCAGATTCAGGTTCTTAAGCATGTTCTCCGGATAAACGACTAATGTGTCCAAAAGCGACGTCGCCTTCGCGAGCATATAATCGAGCGTGGCTGACGAATCCGGTAGGACGATCCGTTCTGCCGACGAATGCGAAATATCTCGCTCATGCCACAAGGCCACGTTTTCAAGCCCAACGATCGAGTTGGCCCGTACGGTCCTCGCCATTCCGCAAATTCGCTCCGAAAGTATTGGATTTCTCTTATGCGGCATCGCGGACGAACCTTTTTGTCCTATCTTGAACGCTTCTTGTGCTTCACGAACTTCGGTCCGCTGCCAATGCCTCACCTGCAAAGCGATCTTCTCGAGGGTCGATGCGATCAAAGCAAGTGTCGATAAATACTCGGCATATCGGTCCCGTTGAATAACCTGAGTCGATACATCGGCAGCCTTTAACCCCAATCGCTTGCACACCCTCTCCTCAACATCCGGAGACAGGTGAGCAAATGCTCCAACCGCACCGCTGATCTTTCCGACAGCGACCGCAGCTTTCGCTCTCTCAAGCCTTTCACGATTTCGCCCCATCTCGGAATACCATAGCGCCCAAACAAGCCCAAATGAGGTTGGTTCTGCGTGTATTCCGTGGGTACGTCCGATCTGCGGCGTGTCTTTGAATTCGTATGCCCTGCGTTTGAGAATCGGCAGCATTTCATCTATCTTTGCGAGCAAAACGTCGCAAGACTCTCTGAGCAGCAGAGCGTTTGCCGTATCGACCACATCGCTTGAGGTCAGGCCGTAATGAACAAATCGGGCGGATCTTCCAATATTTTCGGCGAGATTCGTTGTGAACGCGATAACGTCATGGTCGGTGGTCTTTTCTATCTCATTGATGCGTTCGACCGTAAACGCAGCTTTCGATTTGATCTCTTCTACAGCATCGACCGGGATCGTCCCATCTTCGGCGTGGACCTCGCAAACCGCGATCTCGACGTCGAGCCATTTTTGGAACTTATTCTCAAGCGACCAAATGGCCGCCATTTCGGGCAATGTGTATCGTGCGATCATTTCAGAAATTAGATAATGCCTTTGTCTATCAAAAGCTCGGCATTTAGTATCGCCGAACCCGCCGCTCCGCGTACCGTGTTATGGCTCAAAGCGACAAATCGGTAATCGAAAACATTATCGGGAAACACCCGGCCTACGGTTATGGTCATTCCTTTCCCATTGTCACGGTCGAGGCGGGGTTGCGGCCTGGACGGTTCGTCAGTAAATTCGATGAATTTCTCTGGCGACGAATGGAGCGAAAGTGACGGAAACTCGGTCATTGCTTCTACAACGTCTTCCAGCGTGGCAGTTTGTTTAAGATCAACACGGACCGAAGCCGTATGCCCGTCCAGAACATTTACCCGAAAGCACTGCGCCGAGACCGAAAAATCCGCCTTCTCGACCGATGCGTTCGCAAATGTTCCAAGTATCTTCTGCGCCTCGGTCTCGACCTTCGGCTCTTCACCTGCGATATATGGCAGAACGTTGTCGGTGATATCCATGGAAGAAACTCCGGGATAACCGGCACCTGAGATCGCCTGCATCGTGGTCACCACGACCGATTCGATCCCGAATTTCCGATGAAGAGCTGCAAGTGGCGGTGCGAAGCTCATAACCGCGCAATTGGGATTTGTGACGATGAAGCCCTTGGAAAACCCTCGTTTCTGACGTTGAGTTTCGAGCAAGCCAAGATGATCCGCGTTTATCTCAGGAATGAGAAGGGGCACGTCCTCGTCCATTCGATAGCTTGACGAGTTACTGATCACTGGATAGCCCGCACGAGCAAAAGCTTCCTCCGTTTCACGCGCCACTGTCGATGGAAGGCTCGAAAAGACGATATCGCAATCAAGCGGCGGCTCGATCGGCATTACGGCAATTTCGCGAACATTTTCGGGGATCGATCCGGTCAATTTCCAGGCGCATGCTTCGGCATAAGGCTTTCCCGCGGAACGATCGGAAGCTGCGAGCGCCGTAATTTCAAACTGCTGGTGACCTTGAAGAAGCTGGATGAAACGCTGTCCGACCGTACCCGTCGCCCCAAGAATCCCAACCCTATATTTCTTTCCCATAAGCCCTAAAAGAAGTACTTATGTTCTCACTTTAGGCAAAATAGAGCAAAAGCCATGTGCGACCATAACTCGCGGCTTTCTGAGGATAATTCTGCGGACCGACTCAGATAGGCTCGTCTTCAAAATAATAGAGACCGTGATAGGGCGGACTGCCAAGTATGAGTTCCGGGTCGATCCGATCTTCCGAACCGCTCCCGCCATACGCATCAGTACGAAACTCGAAATGGAGGTGTACCTTGTCTGCGGCAATTCCCTTTGCGTTGCCGGTATCGCCAACGGCGCCAATGTAAGTACTAGTTGATTCGATGACGTCGCCGGCGTTGACGAATACTTCGGATAAATGGGCGTAAAACGCATAGCGTTTTTTTCCGTTTAGATCGAACTGGAAGTTGATGAACTTCCCGTACTTTCCCTTATCGGTTTTTTCCACACTAAAGACCTTTCCGGGGGCGACCGGCAACACCAAAGTGCCTTTTGGCGCAACCAGATCCCAGCCTTTATGGAAGCGGGGCGTGCCGTCCGCGTACTTTCTAACCCAGCCAAAAGTATTGTACTTACTGCTATTTAGGATCTGGTTGTATTCAAGCGGGAATCTCACCATTGTCGCCACCTCCGATATGGTTTATAGGTGACGAATAGGAATGCGGTTTTTGCTTTTATAACAAGGCTTCTTTCATCCTCCGGACGCCTTCTGCCATTCGCTCCTCCGTGTTACAGAACGAAATACGCAAGAAGCCCTTTGCCTCTTGCCCAAAGGCGATGCCGGGAACAGTGACAACACGATTCTGCAAGCATTTCTCAGCAACTTCGATATCGTCGCCGAGCGAACTTACGTCAAGCATCGTGTAAAAGGCTCCTTCAGGGGCGGTAGCATGCAGGCCCATTTCTGTTTTGAATAGGTCCACGAGAAACTCGCCGCGTCGTCTATAAACGTCTCGCGCGTGCTGTTTCGCGGTTTCCGCTTCTTCGGACCAACCAAGCAACGCAGCTTTTTGCGAGATCGTCGAAGTACAAACCGTTGTAAATCCATGCAACACCTGGATCGCATTGATCATTTCCGGGTTTTTGCACGCAGCCCAGCCTAATCGCCAACCTGTCATCGAAAGCGACTTTGAAAGGCCGCTGACGATTATCGTCCTCTCGTAAAACTCGCTTGCCGATCTCGGGCGTTTTCCGAAATACAGGTCACTGTATATCTCATCCGAAATGAGCCAGATCCCGGTGCCGTCGAGCGCCTCGGCAATGTCGCGATGATTTTGCTCGGTTAGGATCTTCCCGGTTGGATTCGAAGGCGAGATAACAACCGCAAGCTTTGTTTTTGAGGTGATCTTAGCCTTAAAGTCATCGATATCGAACGCGAAATCCTCACTTGCGGGCATTCGATAATAAACCGGCTCACCCTGTGCGATCCGTGTACAAGCATCGTACGCCGGAAAACTCGGGTCCGGGAGCAGTACCTCATCGCCCGCATCGACAACGCACATAAAGGCGTCGGTCATTGCCTCCTGCGAACCGCACGTGACAACAACGCCCGTACGCGGAAGTTCCAGGTGCGGATATTGCTCACCTATTTTGTCGCGAAGAGCAGGCAGGCCCGGGTGCGACGTATAACCGTTTTGTTCTTCGATCGTTATCCTGGCCGCTTCCACCTTAAGGAATTCAGGCGTCGGCAGATCAGGCTCGCCAAGGCCGAAATTGATACTATCCGGCAATGCACGTTCGAAAAACTGCCTGATAAGCGTCGGCTGAAGTCCGCGCATTCGCCTCGGCAAAACAAGATCTTCGCCTCTGCTTGATTCAACCACAGCGCTCATTTCACCTCTTCTTCACCCGACGTTCGACCAGCTTCTAACTCGTCTTCGACCTCACCTCGCACGTCGCCGACCTCGAGATTGAATTCGCCCTCGGCCGCGGTATTCGGGTCACCCGTCAAAATACCGCCAATTGTCTCTATCTCGCCAATTATCTTCTGGCCAAGCCCGCCGATCTTCTCTTTCAAACCGCCGGTACTGCTATCGGTCGCGCTGGGTTCGTTGTTTTCCTGGTTCATGTTGGTTAATTCTAACAGCCTGAAGAGGCCAATCAAATCGTAAGTCGGACTATCGAAGGTAATCCTCTAGTTTGGTCGATGAATCCGTCTTCTCATCGCGGTACTTCACGATGATCGGACAATAAATGGAAAGCCCATTGTCTTTTCCAAAGCCGCTCGAAACGGAACGCGAACCCTGCACGACCACGGCACCTGCGGGAATTTCGAGCGAGCCGCCCGCTTCGGCCTTGATTATTCGTTCATTGGGAAGGTCAAAAACGGGTGTCGATCGCGTAAGTATCACTCCGCTCGCGAGGACCGCCCGCTCACGGACGATCGTGCCTTCATAAACGCCAGTGTTGCCGCCGACCAGGACATCGTCCTCGATGATCACCGGCGTTGCATTAACCGGCTCGAGCACGCCGCCGATCTGAGCCGCCGCCGAAAGATGCACGCGTTTCCCGATCTGTGCGCACGATCCGACAAGCGCATGTGAATCGACCATCGTGCCCTCGTCAACAAAGGCTCCAACATTGATATAAGCAGGCGGCACGACGACGACACCGGGTGCCACATAACAGCCATCTCGTATAGCAGAACCACCCATCACGATCCGCACGCCGTCGTCGAGCGACATCGGCCTCAATGGGAAAGTGTCTTTGTCAAAGAACTGTAGTGTCTCAGTTTCCTTCGACATTTCGACCATTCTTCCCATTCGAAACCCGAGCAAGATCCCCTGCTTCACCCACGGATTCGCATGCCAGTTTCCCTCGGCATCTTTCTCCGCAGAGCGGATCTCGCCGTGTCGAAGAGCGGCCTTGAATTCTTCATAGATATGGCGGTCAGCGACGTCAAACTCGTTCTTAGAAAAGAGCCCTTCGATGCTTTGTTTAAGTGACATTGATCAGTGTATTCGATTCCCTCAACGCCCGACGGATCCTAAGCGCTAAGCATGTTCTCTAACCGATTTGGCCAATAGGCCGATCCCGCCTGCAAACAAAACCAGCATGATGATCGTGTTGAAAAGGCTTGTCGGCTGAAAATAGACCTGTAAATTCATGATGATCCCGGAAACGATGATGATCGAACCTATGAATACAAGCAGCCATCCTACTAGCGAACGTCCGTTGAAGAATACGAACCCGATGCCGAAAACGAGCGGGATAAGCGACAGTCCGAAGGTGTTGTAGCCGCCCCAGTTCCAGAATCCGCTCGAAACGGTGACGCGGCTAATGAGCATATAGCCTCCCGCGACTGCCATCGCGAGACCGATCAAGAATTCCCAGAGCCCGCCCGGCGTTCCGCCGACATTCTTCAGGTCATCAAGTTTCATAACAAACGATCCTATTTCTTATCCGGACTCAACCGATTGTATTTTTTCAACGTGTCACGCAGCCGGTCATGCGGAAGTGCAAAAACGGTATTTCCTTTATATCCCGTCGTAGTTTCTCCGGCGACAAGTGCGTTTACGATCGCTTCCTCGGTCGCTTGTGCGGTCGCCCAGAAGAGCATATTGATCCGGTCGTTCGGCAGCATCTGAACGTTCGCGACCCCTTCATCCTTGCCGATCTCAGCCGCGTTAGCTGTCGAAAATGCAAGGAAGATATCGCCCGATGAATTCTCCCCGCGTCCTCCGACTTTCCCGATGCCAAGCGAGATGCGTTGAGCGATCCGTTTTAGTTGATGTGGCAGAAGTGGGGCGTCCGTTGCAAGAATTACGATTATCGAACCATCGCCTTCACCGATCTTCTTACCGCCCATCGAAGAGGTCTGATCGCCGCGTTTTGGCTGAAGATCGCTTATCTCCCGGCCCACGGGGACACCCGCCACCGAAAAAAGTTGCCTGGAGCCATAATTTGCCTGGACCAAAACTCCGACGGTATAACCGCCGAATCTTGCCTCCAGAACACGCGATGCAGTTCCTGTCCCGGCTTTGAAGCCATGTGCGATCATGCCGGTCCCGCCGCCAACGTTCCCCTCGGCGATGGGTCCCGTTTTCGCACCGTCGAGTGCGGCGAATACGTGCTCCTTCTTGACGTGAAACCCGTTGATGTCATTCAGAAACCCATCGTATGTCTCTGCGACGACCGGCAGGCTGAAATCGCCTGAATACCCACCGCCTGGATATTTCTTTGCGCCCCACTCGATCACCGCGTCGCGTACGATGCCGACGCTATGGGTGTTTGTGATCAGAATGGGCGAACCCAAAGCTCCGGATTCTTCGATCCATGTCGTGCCGGTCATTTCACCGTTGCCGTTGAGCGTATGCCACGCCGCGAAAAGCCTTCCGTTGAACTGCTTTCCCTGAGGAAGTATCGCCGTGACGCCGGTTCGAATAGCTTTATCGCCATCGCCCGAGATCAGCGTCGTGTAGCCAACCTCGACACCTTTCACGTCAGTGATCGCGTTGTTGGCACCGGGCGTTCCGTCGAACGGCACGCCCAGATCGCGGGCTCGGGGCTTTGTCTGAGCGGACACAGTTTGGATCAGAACTATAGCAAAAACCAAACTAGTTAAAATTCGTCTCATATTAAAAACTCGTGATCAAAACTCAAATGTCTCGCAATGCCGGACTTCCGGCTCAAACTCAAGCAAATAGAGGGAGTCTTGCGGGTAATACTTTGCCTTCAAAATATCCTCACCGGCAAATTTCTTAATGTTCTCGTAGCTGTCCCACTTCGTAACGGTCCAAAAATGACAAATATCATCCTCGGTCTTACGCCAGATCTCAACGCTGAGATTCCCATCCACTGATCGGTAATCCGGCACGCCAGTGTCGATCAAAACCTGCAGGTATTCTTCCGAATGCTCCGCCTTTGTTCGGCCGTGCCAGATCCGTGTTATCGACGTCGCTTCCATATGATCGGTCAGATACCGATTTCTTTCATCACTGCTTTTAACCTATTGCGTGTTTCCGCCGTCACCGGCACGAGCGGAAGCCGTAAATTCTCTTCGAGCAGACCCATCTCCTTCATCACGAACTTGCAAGGCGCCGGAGAAGATTCGATAAAGTTCGCCTCCATCAACGGCAAGATCTTGTAATGGAGTTTTCGTGCAAAATGAAAGGAACCTGCAAGCGCATACTCGACCATTTTCGAGGTCTGTCGCGGTATCTCGTTCGCACAGACCGAGACCAAGCCATCGGCGCCAAGAGCGATCAAAGGAACCGTCGTCACATCGTCACCGGAAAAGACCTTGAAATGCTTCGGTCTGCCCGCGATTATCTCCATAACTTGAGAAAAGTTTCCCGATGCTTCCTTGGTCGCGACGATATTCTCGTGAGCCGCGGCCAGCTTCAGCGTCGTGGCGGCGGATATGTTTGACGCGGTCCTCGACGGGACGTTATAGAGCATTATCGGAAAGCCTTTGACAGACCGGGCAATTTCCGAGAAATGCGCGAACATCCCTTCTTGCGTCGGCTTGTTGTAATAAGGGGCGACGATCAGAGCGGCATCCGCACCGACCTCTCGGACCTTTCGGGTGAATTCTATGGTTGACGCGGTGCTATTGCTTCCCGTTCCCGCGATCACCTTGGCTTTTGTACCTTTCACAGCCTCGACCGACAAGCGAATAACATGCAGCCGCTCAGCCTCGCTCATCGTCGCACTTTCGCCGGTCGTCCCACATGGGACCAGCAAGTTAACGCCGCCTTTTATCTGCCGCTCAACGAGCTTCGTGAAACACGCATCATCTATCGATCCGTCTTTTCGAAACGGCGTCACCAATGCAGTCGCGCAACCGCGCATCCATTCAACTCTAGTAGTCATAGGCCGCCCGCCTCATCAATGATATCCCCAAATTCAAAAGATCCTTTCTTCCCGATTATCCATTCCGCCGCCATTATCGCCCCCAGCGCGAACCCTTCGCGAGACCGGGCCGTGTGTTCGATCAATATCTGGTCGGCGGAACCGTCAAACCCGATGCGATGAGTTCCCGGGATGTTACCTGCCCTTGTCGCAGCGATCTCACCAACCTCAACGTGCCTGGAAACGATATCTTTGATCTTTAACGCCGTGCCGCTCGGGGCGTCCTTCTTACGCGAGTGATGCTGTTCCTCGATAAACACTTCGTAGTCCGAGAATTTAGAAAACAGTTCGGCAGCAAAACCGGCGATCTTGTAAAAAAGATTGACACCGATCGAGAAATTCGCCCCAAAAACCAGAGTGCCGTCACCGTCATTTACGACTTGCACGATCTCGGGGCGTTGATCGTTCCAACCCGTCGTTCCGACCACGACGGGAACACGCGCCTTAACGCATGCCTCGACGTTTCGCCTTACGGCCATCGCAACCGTGAAGTCGATCGCGACATCGCTACCTTTTAACTTCTCGGCAAGTTCACCGGGAAACAGATTGGCATCGGAATCGTCAATAATGACGCCGATCTCGTGGCCTTTCTCAACAGCCAGTCTTTTGATCAGCTTACCCATCGTTCCATAACCGATAAGTGCTATTTGCATGGTTTAAGATTTTTACCACATAGAAACATAGAACACATAGATAATTAAGATGTATTCATTCCTCAGGCAGCACACTGAAAAACTCGTTTCTTTCAATACAGGAGACGTGGCTATGTGTCCTCGTCTCTATGTGGTTAATAAATGCTTGACGAGCGAATAATACAATTCCACCGCCGTCTCGAGGTCTTTCTTGAGAACGAACTCATCTTTCGTGTGTGCGACCAGTATCGAACCCGGGCCGAGGAGAAGAGGTTTGCCCCAGTTGGGCATGTGCGGGATGTCAGTCGTAAAACGCACAACCTTCTGTCTGAAACCGTCGACCTCTAGCATTCTTACGGGCTCACTGCACGACAAAACCTCGATCTCTCCGCGGTCCCGAATCAAATTGCGAAGAGCATCCTCGATCGGCTGCCGCTTGGTCGTCAAGCGTATCGCAAGTCCTGCTTCGGCCGTTGGCGCAATGACATTCAATGCGAGTCCGCCTTCGATCGTGCCGATATTCAAGGTCGTCTCGCCAAAGAATTCATCGTTTGGGAACTTCGTATGTCGGACATCTTCGAGAATATCCAACAGTTTTTCGATCGCAGAATCACCTTCTTCCGGATAAGCCGAATGCGCGGCCTTGCCGTGGGTCTTTAAGATCAATCGAAACGTGCCTTTCGAACCAACCGCAAGATCGTTATCCGTGGGTTCGCCGTTGATCATGTACTCACATTTTTCAGCGAGAGGATGCAGATTCAACGCTTTTGCACCGGTCGATGCCCGCTCTTCTTCGACCGTATAAACAAGCCCTATGTCGTTGATGCCTTCCGTTCTTAGCTGTTCAGCCGCCGTTATCTGTGCAGCGATGATACCCTTGGCGTCGCACGCGCCGCGACCGTAGATCTTCTCGTCGTCCTCGGTCGGCGGGATGAACGGCGGCACCGTGTCCATGTGCGTCGAAAACCAGACCCTAGGCGTGTCGTTCAACGTCGCGATGACGTTGTTCTGATTCTCGCTCACCGGCTGAAGCTCGACCGTCCAACCAAGCGATTCCAGATAGTCACGCAACCAGGATCCAACCGCTTCCTCTTCGCCGGAAGTGGAAGGGATATCCATCAGTGATCTTGTTAGTTCGTATATGTCCAATCAGAAAAACTCCTCATGCAATTTCTTGATCACATCCGCGGCGTCAGACTCACGAACTACAAACGTAAGATTCACTGCCGAAGCTCCGTGTGAGACAAGCGCTACGTTCACGTCGTCAATTGTCGAGAATATCTTAGATGCCAGGCCGGTCGAGGCTCGTAGGCCTTCGCCGACGACACAGATGACTGCGTAGCCGGTTTCGACCTCTACATCGCCGAGCCGTCGGAGGTCTTCGACAAGCTTGTCGATATTATCGGAATTATCGAGCGTGAGCGCGACCGAGACTTCGGACGTCGAGATCACGTCGATCACGGTCCTGTGCCTGTCAAAGACCTGAAAGACCGCACTCATAAAACCGTACGCGCCGAGCATCCGTGCGGACGAGATGCGCAAGATCGTAATGTTCTTTTTGCTTGCGATCGACTTGATCTTGTTCGGGGCCTCGCCGGATTCGGCAAGGATCATCGTGCCGATCTCGTCGGGCTTGAACGTATTGCAGACGCGAACCGGGATCGAGTTATCGACCGCGGGCTTTATGGTCTTAGGATGAAGGACCTTCGCTCCAAAGTATGCGAGCTCGGCCGCCTCTTCGTAAGAAAGCACCGGAATTGTCGATGCATCCGAACAAATTCGCGGGTCGCACGTCATCACGCCGGTGACGTCGGTCCATATCTGCAACTCGGATGCGTGCAATGCCGCCGCGACGATCGCAGCGGAATAGTCAGAACCGCCGCGTCCCAGCGTTGTAGTTTCGCCTGCGCGGTTACCGGCAATAAATCCGCCCATAACGGGCACTTCCCCGGCCTTTATCGACGGCTCCAACTCTAGCCGAACGATCTCATTCGTTTCGTCGATCAGGGGTTGCGCGGCTCCAAACTCATCGTCGGTCATTATCAACCGCCGCGAATCGAACTGGCGGGCGTTCAGGCCCTTAGCTTTGAGAACCTCGGCCAACAAACGCGACAAAAGTTGTTCACCATAGCTGA
Source organism: Blastocatellia bacterium (assembly GCA_016789265.1). Classification (GTDB taxonomy): domain Bacteria; phylum Acidobacteriota; class Blastocatellia; order Pyrinomonadales; family Pyrinomonadaceae; genus OLB17. The sequence goes on along the minus strand of JAEUQK010000014.1, from coordinate 8,708 downwards.
CGATCGCGTCCTTCAGCATCGAAAGCGGGAGTGACCTGCGGGCGGCTCGCATCAGAAGATCGGAAAGCTCTTCCCGCGCAAACTTCAACTCCGAATCAAAGACCGCCGACCCATCCGGCATGAAATGGCGGGCCACCTCGACGTGCCGTTCAAAATGCGGTTCGAGCGAGGCGATCGCTGCGGCATGATCTCCCTTCTTTGCATGATCAAATGCGGCGAGCAGTGCGTCCGTGACTCTTGTCATTGCCGAGACAACGACGACAGGATGTTTATCAATCTGAGAGGAAACGACGTGGAAAACGCGCTCGAAAGCGGCAACGTCGCCAACGGACGTCCCGCCAAACTTCATGACTGTCGGGGTAAAACTCTCGCTCAAAATTAGTAAGAGTTCAACCGTTTCTTATGGCATTGTCAAGTTTGCCTGATGGAACGCAGACGACTCGCCCGTATCCGGATTTTGATCCGCCCGCCCGATGGTCTGATAACCGAAAAGCCGCACGTACTGCGAAAGATATTCGGGCTTCATCGGCTCTTCTCGCACAAGATCGGTACTCAGATACTTCTTGTTGTCATCGGCAAAGACGGTCGCGACTATCGCGTCTTTCCCCAGCCGTTCCATTGCGATCAACGCCCCGATGAAATTCGCTCCCGATGAGATCCCGACCGCGAGTCCAAGCTCCGCCGCTAGTTTTTGAGCCATCAATATCGAGTCTCCGTCCGAAACGCTAACTACTTCATCCAGTTTCCCAAGATCGCAGATAGCCGGAATGAATTCGTCCGAAATACCCTGTATTCGATGGCTGCCGACCTTGTGCCCTGTCGAAAGCGTTGGTGATTCAGCCGGCTCAAGCGGATACAGTTTTATATCAGGATTCTTTTCTCTCAGGTAACACGCGACGCCCATGATCGTCCCGCCGGTTCCGACGCCTGCGACGAACGCGTCCGGTTCAAACCCGACCTTGTTTAGCTGTGCCCACACCTCAGGGCCGGTCGTTTGATAGTGAGCCTCGGCATTGGCGAAATTGGAAAACTGATGCGGCAGAAAGACCCTGCCGCGCTCGTATTTGAACGCGTCGGCCTTTTCTATGCTGCCAAGGAAACCTCCTTCGTCGTGCGAGACCAGCGTCACATCCGCGCCGTAGCTTTTCATCAAAGAGATGCGCTCCTGGCTCATCCAGTCCGGCATAAAAACATGCACAGGATTGCCGAAAGCGTGTCCAAGCGCAGCAAATGAAATTCCCGTATTTCCGCTCGTCGCCTCGGCAATAGTGTCGCCCTTTCGTATTTGGCCGTCCCGGTAAGCGGTCTTCAGGATGTGAAACGCCATCCTGTCCTTGATGCTGCCCGAAAGGTTGAGGTGTTCGGCCTTAGCGAACACGGTTCTGCGTTCGCCCTTGAAATGAAAATGGATCGCCAGCAGCGGCGTATTGCCGATCAGGTTCTCAACGTATGAAGTGCTGACCGGTGTTGCGGCAAAATGCCCTTGAAAATCGGCGAGGCTGTTCGTGTTCATATACGATAACGCGCGAATACGCTATACCAATCGCATACCACATTCGGAAAGCGAAAAATGTGTTTTGAGTCACATTTTCAGATATTAACCGCAGAGAACGGCCCCGCCGTTTATGTTCATGACCTCGCCGGTCACATGACGCGACCAATCGGAAAGTAGAAAACAAATAGCCAGAGCGATGTCGTCGGTGGTCGCTATTCTCTGAAGCGGGATCGAACGGATCACGCTTTTATGGTAATCCGGATCGTCGAAAACCGGCCGGACCATTGCTGTCTCGATCCAGCCCGGAGCAACAGCGTTTACTCGTATCTTCGGACAAAGTTCAGTCGCCAGAGCTTTGGTGAACGAGATCTGGCCGCCTTTTGACGCTGAATAATTTGAATAATTTGCCTCGCCGCGCTGTCCCGAGGTCGACGAGACCATAACGATCGCCGCTGAATCGCGCTTTTTCATCGCTGGAACACAGGCTTTGGTCATCGCCCACGCGGACTTGAGGTTCGTATTGATGACCTTGTTCCAGATCTCTTCGGTCATGTCCTCGATCGGGGCACCTTCCCAAATGCCTGCGTTGCACACAAGTAGATCGATCCGCCCAAAGGTATCGACGGCCGCTTTGGCTACATCAGCCGCACCGGCAAATTCCGATACATCGGCTCGGACAGCTATTGCCTTCACGCCTTTGTCCGCACACATTTTCACCGTTTCCGCGGCTTCGCCGTCATTACTGAGATAATTGACGACAACATTCGCACCGCCCTCAGCAAGTCTAAGAGCCGTGGCACGTCCCACACCTCTGGACGCACCTGTTACGACGGCGGTCTTTCCCGCAAATAGATTCGAAGGTAATTGGATGTCGACCGGCATTTCTGTCATTTCCGATATATTGCCACGAATTGCACGAATTTCAACTATGTAAGAAAATCTATACTATCCGGACCAGCCATATTCGCGTTTTGTCGCGTAATTCACCGTCCAAGTTCCGTTATGCAAGACACCCATCTCCTCGAAGATCAACCAATCGCCTGGACGCCGACGCCCGACGTGATCGAACGTGCGCAGCTCACGCGGTTTATGAAACAAGTCGGCGTCTCGACCTGGGACGAGCTGTACGAATTCTCGATCCGCGATGTCGAGAAATTCACCGTAGAGGTCCTCAAATTCCTCGACATAAAATTCGACCCGCCGTACGAAAAGCTACTCGACACCTCAAACGGCGTCGAAATGCCGACGTGGCTCGCCGGTGCCGGCCTCAACATCACCGAAATGTGTTTGGATCGCTGGGTCAGGATAGAGCGAGAGATTTTACCCGCCTACGACAGACTTGGAGACGAAGGGAAATGGGAAGAGGCTGAGTCGCTCAACTCCACAATCGTTGAAGCGGTTATTTGGGAAGACGAGACGGGCAATGAAATTTCCGTTTCATACGCACAGTTGGCGAGGGCCGTTAATAAATGCGCGACTGGCCTGACCGCTCACGGGCTTAAACGTGGCGATGCGATCGGCATACATCTGCCGATGGCGATCGAGACCGTTGTGGCTCTGGTTGCGATTGGCAGGATCGGCGCGATCGCGGTCCCCGTATTTTCGGGCTACGGGGTCGAAGCAATCGCGAGCAGGATGGCGGCGGTCAATGCAAAGGCACTCTTCACTTGCGCGCCTTACACGCGTCGAGGAAAGGCGGTTAATGCTCGCGAAGTTGCAATGCAGGCAGTTAACCGCGTTCCAAGCATTGAAAAAGTATTTGTCGTTTCCGAATTTGGTGAGGGCTTCAAGCCGGTAGAACTTTTAGAGTGCGGCACGGCAATGATCGCGGACGCCTCCGAGCGTCTGGAGATGTTCGGGGCTCCGGACCCTTTAAGTAAAAAGGTAGTCGGCTGGTTTAGCTTGCTTCACTCCGGGAATTTTTTACTCGAATCTGAGCCAGAACCAACCTCCGCCGAAGATCCGCTCATTATCCTCTACACCTCCGGCACAACAGGCAAGCCCAAGGGCATTGCGCATACGCATGCGAGTTTTCCGATCAAGGCGGCGCAGGATATGGCGTTCGGGACGGACGTGGGCCGTGGTACGCGGATCTGCTGGTATACGGACATTGGCTGGATGATGGGGCCGTGGCTGATCTACGGCGCGCTCATCAACGGCGCGACGATCTGCATCTACGACGGAGCTCCCGACTACCCAACGCCTGATCGGATGTGGGAATTTTGCGCGAAACACAAGGTTGAGGTCCTCGGCATCTCGCCGACGTTAGTAAGAGCGCTTGCGTCAGCAGAGCGGAGCGGGGACACTCCTGTCCCCACGGGCGACGCTTCGTCGTCCGAAAAGACGTTCGGCGGAGGAACCGCCGATGAGGACAAGAGTGTCGTGGCTTCGCTACGTAAAGGCTGGAGCCGATCGGGGAAACTTCCGCATTTTGACGGCGAAGTTACGCAGTTTGTAACCTTTCGGCTTGGAGATTCATTGCCAAAGACTATCCTTGACCGATTAAGAGAAGAGCTTGTTCACGATAAACTCGCGGATGATTCCGAAGAATTCAGGCGGCGTGTTGAGGATTATCTCGATCAGGGAGCCGGCGAATGTCTTCTTAAGGATCCGCGAGCCGCACAGATCCTTGAGGAAATACTACTCCGCGAAAACGGTTCTTCATGCGACCTTAGAGCCTGGGTCATAATGCCGAATCACGCTCATATCTTGCTGCGGATGCTAGACGGCCACGACCTTTCTGCGTTGATGAAACGTGTCAAAGGTATTTCGGCTCGAAGGATCAATCAATTACTAAAACGCGAAGGCCAGCTTTGGCAGGAGGACTATTTCGACAGATATATCCGTGATGGCGATCATTATTCCAGAGTATTTCAGTACATACAAAATAATCCGGTCGTTTCGAAGCTAAGCAAAGACAAGGAAACATACAGGTTTTCAAGCTCATGGGCCGGTCGGAGCGGGGACACTTCTGTGCCCACGGGCGACGCTTTGTCGTCCGAGAATACTTTCGGCGGAGGAACCGCCGATGAGGACAAGAGTGTCCTCGCTCCGCACGAACGGCACGACCTTTCATTGCTCCGCATTTTCGCCTCGACGGGCGAGCCGTGGAACCCCGCGCCGTGGTGGTGGTTGTTCGAAAAGGTGGGAAACTCGAAATTGCCGATCATCAATTATTCGGGCGGCACTGAGATCGCGGGCGGCATCTTGATGGGGAATCCGCTGCTGCCGATCAAGCCGTGTTCGTTTCCCGCGCCCTGTCCGGGAATGGACGTTGACATCCTTGACGAAGAAGGCAAGCCGGTTCCCGACGGAACGGTCGGAGAACTCGTGATCAAGCAGCCCTGGATCGGCATGGCTCGGGGATTCTGGCAAGAGAAAGAACGTTATCTTGAGACTTACTGGCGCAGATTCAAAAACATTTGGGTCCACGGCGATTGGGCGATGCGCGACAAGGACGGCCACTGGTTCATCCTCGGCCGCAGCGACGACACTCTAAAGGTCGCGGGCAAGCGTGTCGGCCCGGCCGAGGTCGAATCCCTCCTCGTCGCCCATCCGTTCGTTACCGAAGCGGCGGTCATTGGCGTCCCCGACGAGGTCAAGGGAACGGCGATGGTAGCTTTCGTGGTTACGAATCATGAATATCGAATATCGAATGTCGAACCAGGCCCTTCTGAACATTCGAAATTCGATATTCGAAATTCGGAGTTGGAATCCGAGCTTCGTTCCCTCGTCGCCAAGGACATGGGCAAACCGCTCGCCCCCTCGAAGATCCATTTCGTCTCCGCGCTGCCAAAAACGCGTAATGCCAAAGTAATGCGGCGCGTTATCCGCTCGGCATACTTGGGCGAAGACCCTGGCGACCTTTCAGCCCTTGAAAACCCTCAGGCCGTTAAAGAAATTGCCGCTGCCAGCGAACATAAAGGGTAAAATTGAATAAATGACTCCCGAAACCAAGATCGAAACCGGCGAACAAGACCGCGAACACTCTCGCGACGCGGCCAAGATCTTATTGGAACGCGGGGAGAATGTCATCGCGCAGTTTACAGCGGCTCAAAAGCCCGATAATGCCGACGGGATCCACGACCTTCGCGTAGCTATCCGCCGTTTGCGAACCGCAATGCGCGACCTCGCTCTCGGATCTGATAAGAAGGAAACACGCCGACTTGATGAGGAACTCAAATCAATTGCCGCGATTGCTGGCAGGGTGCGTGATCACGACGTCGCATTGGATGTCCTCGCAAAGCTCTCGGCCGATCTAACCGACGTTTTGATACTCAAAGGCTTGAACGAAATGATCATGGGGCGGCGCAAACGCCGAGAAGCGGACCTTGTATCGCTTGCCGAACTATTAACTTCAGAAAGGACCGAACAACTCTCAGCCGCCATTCGTTTGCTTACATTGGAGGCTGCGGCCGATATCAAGAAAAGAGACGATGCGGCAGACACGGTAATCCGGGAACGACGTTCTGAATTCCTTGAGCTTGCTTCGTGTCTTTACGACCCATTGGACATTAATGGCCACCATAAACTTCGGATAGCTGCGAAACGCCTTCGTTATTCGGTTGAACTTTTCGACCGGTTTCTGTCCGACTCCGAAGAAACCCCGTCCGAACGAATTGCCGTTATGCAGGATCATCTCGGCGACATGCACGACTGCGATGTATGGATCTTCGAGCTTCGCAAAAACCTTAAGAAATATTTGAAAAAAGGAGAAAAAACAACTCCCGAATTTCTCGCCGCTGAATGGCTCCTTGGCGAGTTTGTCCGCCGCCGGGCAAAGAACTACCGAGAGGCACTCGAACTATGGACCGCTTGGCGAAACGGTCACTTTCTTGAAAGCCTGACACCAGAAATCCACGCCAAGATCAACAGATCATAGATTCGCAGATTTTATGAACATCAAATTCACCATTCCGGTCCCTGAGCCGATCGACGTTGAAATAGACCGTAATTGGTTCACCGGAAGCTTTACCTGCAAGGCGAATGGCCGTCAGCACGAGATCAAAAGCCCTCTCGCCCTCGGAACACATTTTGCACTCGCCACGACACATAACTACAGGGTCGAAATTGGCGAGATCACCAAACACCTTATCGAGATCGAGCACAGCCGTCCACGCTTTTTCGGTGGTTTGAGGCCGCAAAGATACATTGTAAAGGTCGATGGCAGCATAGTAGCCGACCGGACTGGATTCTGATGACGATCTACACCATCGGCCACGGGAGACATGCGTTCAATTACTTTCTCGAATTGTTGAGGCAATTCGAGATCGAGTTCTTGTGCGATGTGCGGAGCGTGGCAAGGTCGCGGTGGCCGCAATTCAATGGTGGTGTGTTGAGGGAGTTGTTGGCGGAGCACGGGATCGGGTACGAGCATTTGCCCGAGACCGGCGGAAAGACGAGACCGAAACCCGAAGACTTAGCCCGCGGAGTCGACCGGATCATCGAGATCGCGTCGGACGTGCGGACGGTGATGATGTGTTCGGAATCGCAGCCGCTATCGGCTCACAAGATACCGCGTGCCAATTGCCATCGCATTGGAATGCTTGCCCCCATGCTTCGCGCGAAAGGCGTCGACAGGATCATCCACATACTTCCCGATGCCCGCTCCATTGAATTCGACGAATCAAAGGTTCCCTCGATCTGGTGAATTATTGCCGCTCTGGGATCGCACGATAGGGCTTTAGTCGAGGTATCCAACATCTGACCGCTGCTCGATAACTTTCAAATTCCCTTCCAAACCTTCTCGCAAGATCCTCTTCTTCCAAAGGCCTGAATATAAGTTGCCATATCGCCGAACCTATTAGTGCATATACCGCGACCAGCGGCGACCCGAGAAATAGTGCTACGGCAAATCCCTGCCCGATTCCTGACAATGCCATTGGATTTCGAATGTATCTGTAAGGCCCGGCAATTACTAATTTCGCAGCATGATCGAGCGGCAGCGGTGTTCCCTTGCCGACTTGCGACATCAACACGGCCGACCATACGCCAGGAATGCTCGTGAGGGCGAACACAACCAATCCGATCGTCCTCTGGCCCTCAAACGAAAATCGTACGATCGTCAGCCTATCCTCGAAAATGGTGATAACAAACGGAATAACGACGAGGATCATCGACCAGACAACGATGATCTGCGTGAATGTCTTTATCAATATGTAACGCGTAGAGGACGGCTTTGCTTCACGAAACATGGCATGTTCGACCGTTAAGGCCATCGCAAAGACACCCGACCATAAGGTTGCCGGCAGCATGAGAACGGCTCCGAGCCAGCCGTGGTCTGTCATCATAACGATCGCAAGCGTATAGAGCGTCGCGTACGACACCGCACCGGTGACCAGCCACATTGCAGACGTGGCGTACCGGTTTCGCTGCAAGACCAGTATCGCGGCAAGCAGTGAAAGCGGCCCGATGATCAATAGATCAGGCAGCCAGAAAGCCCAAAGTGTCGTCAACGAACTAGATTCGAGCTCGAACCACTTTTGAGTGTCTGGACGGATGACCAACAACATCCACCAACCAATGACCGCCAGGCCCTGTATCAAATAATATGAAGCGGCTGCCGTTCGAACCTTTTCCATCGGATTGCTATTATCTTTCGAGAAGGAATTTAACAGCCGCGATCAGTGATGTCCACACCGCTTACGGAAACCGGATTGAAAAAGGCCAGCCGCCATCTTGCTAAGAACGACGTATTTCTTCGTATGGTGCTGGAACGTCACGGGCCGCCGCCGCTTTGGGACCGTGAGCCCGGGTTTGCAACGCTCCTTCAGATCATTCTCGAACAACAGGTTTCGCTCGCTTCAGCAAAAGCTTGCTTTGACAAACTCTCGGCACGGATCGGCCATGTTTCCCCTGGCAGTTTACTTTCGCTTGATGATGCCGAATTGAAACGGATCGGCTTCAGCCGGCAAAAGGCCGCGTATGCACGGCATCTTTCCGAGGCGGTTCTGGAACAACGTATCGACCTCGATTCCCTCCACGAACTGCAGGATGCTGATGTAAAGGCAGAGATGATGAAACTCAAAGGCGTCGGTGAATGGACGAGCGACATCTATCTGCTGATGGCACTTCTAAGGCCGGACATAATGCCGAAAGGCGACATCGCTCTTCATACCGCATGGCATCGGATATCAGGCAAGCCAAAACCGTCGTCGGACGAGTTTCTTGTAATCGCCGAACGCTGGCGGCCCTTTCGCTCAGTCGCGGCTAG